>JAWKMH010000006.1:0-334191 GCA_041392315.1 Spirosomataceae bacterium
TTTGGCAGTGGTGGGCGTAACGATAACCTATTTTTTTACATTTAATTTTCAAAAAGTTACCAACCAGTTTACTTTAATCTTCATGGTATCAATACTCACTTACTTAGTAGCAACCCATTATTTCCCCCCTTCTACCTCCGACTGGCGACATAGTGCCTTCGTTAGTGTTTTACGTGGTCTTAAACGCTATTTCTCTCAACCAGAACTCTTTTTGCGACTTCCTGTAAGCTGGCTCTTAGCCTTCGGAACGTTTTGGTTGGTAGTGATTGAAGAATGGAAAATCAAGAATAGAAAACAGAAAAAGGAAAAAGGAAAATTTGGCACTCGACACGCGGCACTCGGTACTCAGCACTTCCAACTCGGCACTTTTCTCTGGCTATTTTTGAGTGTTGTGGGTGGAGGAGACACTACCCGTATTTTGTTCAATGGAATGCCTTTTGTGCTTACTTTTTTATTGCTAAGACTCAACCAAAAACCTGTTTGGGTAAGTGTATATGTTTTAGCAACCTCATTGCCCCTCATGCGTCTTTTCAGCTTAGAACCCGATTTGGGACTTCATCCACAGGCCACGCAGGCATGGTGTGTGGAGTGTTGGTATTTTTGGGAGAGTTGGCCTTATTGGGCGTATGCTACATTTGTGCTAACGGGCTACTATTACCTTGCGCGTCGTTTGGGAGTCGGTAGTCGTAAAACGAACGAAGTAGAGTCCCGTAGGTAGGCTATGGGTATCAAAAACTATTTCTTGATTGGTTTGCGTAGCCATTTGTTCTTGAATCAACTGGCCTGTCATTGCAAAAAGTTGCAACTTTCCAACAGCAGGCACTTGAGCATACAAAAACGAAGCTGTGGGGTTGGGATAAACGATAAAATCCAAAGATTGAGCGGGTGGATTCACTTTTGTAGAGCCGTTTTTTAAGTATCTAATCCCCCCTGTATTTGTTCCTATGAGCAGTTCAGCCAGTCCATCACCATCCAAATCTCCCAAGGTAGGATAAAGCCCCATACCTACTTTGGCAAAGATATTTTTTCCTAAAAATTCATTAAAAATCAAATTAGTATCGGCTTTAAGCATTGCGTTGGGTTGAGTAAAGTTTTGATAGACACGTAGTTTTCCCAACAAATCGCCCAACACCAGTTCGGGCTGGCGATCGCCATTAAGATCGGCTACGGCCATGCCTTGCGAGCGTTTGTCAAAGTCCACGTCTAAGCCCCCAAATTGCTCGGTTTGAAGTTCATATTTCGGATTACTTGTGCTACCCATATTGCGGTGAAATTCTACATTGCCTGAGTTTTTGCTTACCAACACGTCCAGTTTCCCGTCTTGGTCTATGTCGTAATAGAGTATATTTTCGCCATTGGATAGATTGACGGGTTTTTCCAACGTCATCAAACGTGCCGTATCGAGCTGCATGGCTTTGCCGCGCGGAGCTATATTGGGAATATAGCGGATATCCACCCCTCGAAAAGTATTTGCCCAAAATCCAAAGTCGGTTGTACCATCGCCGTTTAAATCTGCAAAAAAAGGCTTGGTGTTGGTCAGAAGCAGTTTTTCATTGCGTAAAAACTTGTCTGATAATGCCAGATAATCGGTCGTAACGAGTTCAAAGCGTGCTTGGGTAGGGCTGCCCATGTTCTTAAAAAACCAAATGCTGGCCCGATAGCCCGTTTGCGTACGCTGGCCTCCATAGCCTACAAACAAATCCAAATCACCATCGCCGTCGGCATCGGCAAGGGCAGGCGTAGCGTTTTCGCCCAGTTCGAGCATGGTATTTTGTAGAAAATCGGGCTGTTGAAAGACAAAGTTGGGATTTGTATCGGTGCCTTCGTTTCTATAAAACCAATTAGACTGTCGTAAATCCAACAGGGGATTACTCCCCACATCGGCGCTACTCGGCGAAGCCACCAAGTCGCGTAGGCCATCGCCATCAAAATCTTCTATATATGGTGACGGAAATACCTGAAAATCAATGGGTTTTTGTACAGGAAATAGTTTATCAAAACTCCCAAACAAGGCTTTTATTCCACTGCCGCCCGCATTGTTGAGTTTGGCAATATTGGTGCAAGTTACGTGGCCATGCAATAAATCCTTGCTACCATCGCCGTTTAAATCGCCCACCCAAATGGCATTACCTGCATGGGCCAATCGAAGATTGGAAATAGACGCTGGGACATCAATAGGTTCTTGGTTAAATTTAAAATCGTTGCAATGTTCCTTCACAAAACGCCCCCAATTGTTGGTCATTTTACGAAATACAAAAGGCTGTGCACTCTTGAGTTCGATGCTGAAATTTTGGTGCAATTCTACCGAATTTCCTGTAAAATCGAAGGTCAAAATATCTATGTCACCATCGTCGTCAATATCGGTAATAGCGGGCAAGTCGGTAGAGGCCACGTAGAGATTCAAATTGCCCGAAAATCCTTGGGTAAGAAGTGGGTTGGCAATCAATTGCCAGGCAAAACCATTGCTGCTGGGTACATTACGAAACACCCTTATGCCCGCGGTGGTGCTGGTAAATAAATCTTTGCGCCCATCGTGGTCGTAGTCCACGAGTAGCATCCAGTGCAGCAAGTCGGCAGGAAACAAGGCTTCGTATTTGGGCGTATGCTGCCAGGCTATTTTTGTTCCGTTTTGAACGGCCAGATAGGTACTCACTTGATGACTGGCGCGATCAAAAACCACCAAATCTTCCACACCATCGTCGTTTAAGTGCATTTTTGAAAACTGCGCATTGTTTTGCCCACCTGCCCAAGCGTTGGGAAGGCCAACATCATTGATGGTGATGGGTGTGGTATTATCCCAACGAAAAGTAAAATTTTGAGCAAAAATAGGGGTATTACACAACCCAAAGAGGCAAAAGAGTAAGGTGCCGATTAATTTGTAAAAGCTAAAATTAGGCCGACAATCGCGTTGCAAAGCATTGTTATTTATAGCTATTTGTACAAGTTGCGTCATTATGAATGCCAATTTTTTCAGAAATCGTCCGTTGTAATTAAAAACGTTTTTATGCTTCAAAAAGTGTTTATCTATTCTGTCAAGTTAGGGCTTTTTTCTATGGTTTTTCTGGTATCTTTTGTCATTTTGGGGCAAACAACCTACCGAAATCTGGTTTTAGAAGGAGGCGGTATCAGAGGAGTAGCTTATTGCGGTGCGATTCAAGGGTTGGAAGAACGTGGACTTTTGCGCGATATTTGGCGTGTTGGCGGCACTTCGGCAGGGGCTATTCAGGCATCATTGTTATCGGTGGGCTATTCGGCTGCCGAACTCACCGAGTTGGTTTCAGAAATGAAAATACAGTCTTTCAACGACGGTCAGTACATTTTTGTAGGGGGTACTCAACGCCTCGTTGAGCGTTTTGGTTGGTACCGTGGCGATGTATTCAGAAAATGGATAGCTGACAAAATAAAAGTAAAAACAGGCAACGCCAACCTCACTTTTGGGCAGCTACATGCCCTCACACAGCAAGACAGTTGCTACAAGGATTTATATGTTACGGCTACCAATCTGACCCAACAAAGAGCCATGGTCTTTTCTTTTGAGCAGTTTCCTGACTTAGCCATTGCCGATGCCGTACGGGCTTCTATGTCTATACCGCTGTACTATTGCGCAGTTTTTATGGATAGTACAGGCCGATTTTATTCGCGGCCACCGCGCAGTATTCCTTCAGATGTGCTGGTAGATGGAGGTATCTTGATGAATTATCCGATTCATCTTTTTGATCAAAATCGTTATTTGAGCCATCCAAAGGCCGATTTGCCACCTGATGCAAAGCTGTTTAATACCGAAACCATCGGCCTCCGCCTCGAAAGTGCCGAGCAAATAAAAGCCGATACTGAAAGTTTTGCCTTGGCTCCCTATCCTATCCGAAGTTTCAAAAGTTATATGGGGGCGTTTTACACCTTGGTCTCTGAGGCTGCCAATCGGTACAATTTTCATCCTGAAGACTTGCAACGAACCATTTCCATTGACTTCCAGGAAGTGGGGGGGCGCGTAAGAAAACTCTCAGAAACAGAGAAAAATGTTTTGGTAGAAAGCGGTAGAAAGTGTGTTGCTACTTTTTGTGAAAAGGAAGCGACCATTTCACAGAATTGATTTTAACTCTTCCAAATGCTGTATATTGTAAGTGGGCGTTTTTTCAAATGCTAACTTTTGTGGGTTGTAATAGGCAGCATCTATCCCAAAGCGCAACGCCCCCATGATATCGGCTTCCCAATTATCGCCTATCATCAGGCTTTCGGTGGGGTGGGCGTTCGCAGCAGTCAAAGCATACTCAAAAATACGTGCTTCGGGCTTTTTTGCCCCTGCTTTTTCGTTGGTAATGACATTCTCAAAATAGTGGTGAATCCCCGAACTTTGCATCTTACTGGCCTGAATTGAATCAAAACCATTGGTAACGATATGAAGTTGGTAGTTTTGGGCAACACAATAATCCAGCAAGTCTATTGCCCCATTGAGCAAGTGAGATTTTTGAGGGAGCAAGCGCAGGTATTCTTCTCCCATCTCTTGGCCAATAGTCAAATTTTGTATGCCCAAAGCCTCAAAAACGAGCCTAAAGCGATGTTCTCGAATAAATCCATGTGGTAAGCGACCTTTGTCGAAGTCGGCCCATAGTTGGGTGTTGATGGCCAAAAATGTACGCACAAAATCACCTAAGGTAAGCACGCCATGATTGACTAATTCAAACCCATGATAGATTTCAGTCAAACATTCGGACGAATTACGCTCAAAATCCCAAAGCGTATGATCAAGGTCAAAAAATAAGTGTTTGTATTTCATGTCAATTGATAGAACTCCGATTGTTATTAATAGGATATTGTTCAAAAATACAAAAATCGGCGTTACTTTGTCATTATGAACACTTCTCTTATTCTCTCCCAAATTTTTATTTATCCCGTCAAGTCGTTGGGTGGGATAGCCCTGACACACGCCCAAGTAGAAGAGCGTGGCCTCCGCTATGACCGCCGTTGGCTCATCATTGATGACCATCATGTTTTTGTTACCCAACGAAAACATCCTCAAATGGCATTGATTGAAGTGGCTATCGTAGAAAATGGCTTGCTACTACACCATCGGACGAAGGATATTGAAGATCTAATGATTCCTTTTCAGCCCCAAACACTCGACTTAGTAAATGTTACGATTTGGGACGACCAAGTAGAGGCGGTCATTGTAAACGATGGGGCCAATCTTTGGCTCACGCAAGTGTTGGGTTTTCCGGCACGTTTGGTGTATTTGCCCGATACCTCTCCACGCCCCGTAGATAGCCACTATGCCCCTTTCGAGGCTGATGTCAGCTTTGCCGACGGCTACCCATTTCTACTCATTGGCCAGTCTTCCTTAGATGATTTAAACACTCGGCTTCAAGATGCGGTTACTATTATGCGGTTTCGTCCCAATTTTGTTTTTGAAGGGGGCTTGCCATATGAGGAAGACCAATGGTATGAGTTTGCCATAGGTAATATACTTTTTTATGGCGTAAAACCTTGTGCGCGATGTATTCTCACCACGGTTAATCCTGAAACAGGTGAAATAGACGGCAAAGAGCCTGTAAAAACACTTTCGACCTACCGTAAAAGAAACAACAAGATATATTTTGGACAAAATTTGCTAACCCAGCAAATAGGAACCCTCAAAATAGGCGACGAAATAAGTATATTGAGCCGAAAAATACGGCTTACAAGGTCAGAACAAGAATGAAAACAGCAGCGGTCATTGGGGCAGGCATAGCAGGCATAGCGGCCAGTATTCGACTGGCAAATAGAGGCTTTGAAGTACATGTTTTTGAAGCTAATTCATATCCAGGAGGAAAATTATCGAGCTTCGAAAAAAATGGTTACAGGTTTGATGCGGGGCCGTCGCTGTTTACCATGCCGTATTTGGTGGACGACCTTTTTCGCTTGTCAGACAAAAACCCACAAGATTATTTTGATTACATCCGATTGAGCGAAACCTGCCGTTATTTTTGGGATGATGGGGTTCATCTTACTGCTCATGCCAACAAAGAAGATTTTGCCAAAGAAATCCAACATCAACTGGGCGAACCTGCCGAAAACGTTTTGGCGCACTTGCGCGATAGCGCCGTCAAATACGATGTAACTGAAAAACTGTTTCTCCACCGTTCGTTGCACAAAATAGACACCTATTTCAACCGCGATGCCCTCAAAGGCTACGCCAATATGCACCGTTTAGAGGCGTTTACGACCATGAATCGCGCCAATGAGCGGCGCTTTCAAACTCCAAAAGTGATACAACTATTTAACCGCTATGCCACTTACAACGGCTCCGACCCCTACCAAACGCCCGCCACCATGAATATCATTCCGCATTTAGAATACAATATGGGTGCGTTTTTTCCAAAAAAAGGCATGGTGGACATTACCGATAGTTTGGTGAAGTTGGCCAAAGATATAGGTGTAACATTTCATTTTAATACCAAAGTAACGCGCATTGACACAGAAGCAAAACGCGCAAGAAGCCTATCATTTGAAACAGGTAAGACCCAAGATTTCGATATCATCGTTTCCAATATGGACGTGGTTAATACTTTCCGAAACCTATTGCCCGCAGCCAAACAACCCGAACGTATCTTGCGGCAGCCCAAGTCGAGCTCGGCTTTGATTTTTTATTGGGGTGTCAAAAAACAATTTTCAGCTTTGGGCTTGCACAATATCTTCTTTTCCAACGATTATCAAGCTGAATTTACGCATTTATTTCATCACAAAACACTCTACCACGACCTGACGGTCTATATCAATATCACCTCCAAACACAAACCCGACGATGCACCCGAAGGAGGGGAAAATTGGTTTGTGATGGTCAATGCTCCCAACAACGACGGCCAAGACTGGGATGTTTTAATAGCCACCACACGCCGAAATATTCTAAAAAAACTGACCCAAAATTTGGGTGTTGAAATAGCTGAATTGATAGAATGTGAGGAACTCCTTGACCCACGCTCGATAGAGACCAAAACATCCAGCTCGCAGGGGGCTTTGTATGGCAATAGTTCCAACAATCGTTTTGCAGCTTTTCTACGCCACGCCAACTTTTCTCGGCAGTTCGACAACTTATATTTCGTAGGCGGCAGTGTCCACCCAGGAGGAGGAATTCCTTTGGCAATTTTATCCGCAAAAATCGCTACCGATTTGATTTCTGACTAATTTAGGCTCGATTTTTGCGGTTAATATGAAGGCAAAAATATTCCCAATTTTGGGGATTGGGAATGTTAGAAAAAAACTTGACACCTATTTGAAAATCCAGTCTGTCATCGTAAGAGTATTTAGCAGCTATCTCACTGGGTGGCTGTGCCTTACTATGGCCTTTTCTGGCAAAGCAGTAGCCCAGCAACTCCCCCAATATGCCCAGTATCTTCAAAATCACTTTTTGCTCAACCCAGCTTTGGCGGGTATCGAAAGCTATGCCGATGCGCGGTTGGGGTATCGGCAGCAATGGGCGGGTTTAGACGATGCTCCCCGTACTTTTTATTTGACGGCTCACCTCCCCATTGCCAACCCCGATTTTACCATCGAGCCTGCTTCTCCGCGTTTTAGCTTTGGCCGCTCGCCAAACAATCTCACCTTGCCCGATGCACACGGCGGTATGGGTTTCACCATTCTGCGTGACCAAACAGGGCCTTGGAGTCGGTTTTCCTTGAGCGCATCGGGAGCGTATCATTACCCTTTGGGCGATGCGTGGCAGCTTAGCGCAGGGCTTTCGGCGGGCATAACGCAGCATACCCTTGATTTTGACCAAATTCGCCTTGCCAATGCCCAAGACCCCGTGGTATCTACAGGAAAAGTAAGTGCCTTTCGGCCTGATTTACAGGTGGGTGTGTGGCTCTATTCTCCCGATTTTTTTGGTGGCTTTTCGGTACAGCAGCTTTGGGCAGCCCCACTCAAATTTAAGCGAAGCGATTATGACTGGCAAGGAAAAATAGTGCCGCATTATTTGCTGACAGCAGGGTATAGGCTCTCTTTAACCGACGACTGGGACTTTGTTCCTTCTATTTTATTCAAAAAAGCAGTAGCCTCCCCACTCTCTTGGGACTTAAATCTGAAATTTAATTACCAAAACGACTTTTGGTTGGGTTTGTCATATCGGCAACAATCGGCGCTGATAGGTTGGGTAGGTGTGAGAGTAGCCCAAAAAATGATGGTTAATTACACTTACGAAACCACCCTTTCTTCGCTTCATTTTACTACACGCGGCTCGCATGAACTTTCATTGGGGGTATCGTTGGGCAATCGCTATCATTATTCGTCGCCAAGGAGTTTTTGGTAGAAGTTTATACAAGAAAAAGTACAGCTTATCAACCAACTTCCAGTAATTTGTGTTGAATAGTCATCACCTTAGTCTAAGCAACCAAATGAAAGCAATCGTACTCCAAGAAACGCACCGACCCGTAGCGGTGCAAGAGGTAGAAATCCCACAGGCTAACGCTGACGAAGTAGTGGTTCAAATCAAGGCCGCTGCCCTCAATCACCGCGATGTTTTTATTCAAAAAGGACTTTACCCTGGCATTCAATTACCTACTATTTTGGGTTCTGACGGGACAGGCATAGTTACTGAAATAGGTAGCCAAGTGGGCAAAGACTGGCTCGGGAGGGAGGTCATCATCAATCCCTCCCACAACTGGGGCGATAACCCACGTTTTTACGGTAAAGACTTCAAAATATTGGGCATGCCCGATAAAGGTACTTTTGCCGAGTATATCAAAGTACAAGCCAAATACCTGATACCCAAGCCATCGCACCTCGGTTTTGAAGCAGCGGCGGCTATTCCTTTGGCAGGGCTTACGGGCTGGCGTGCACTCATGTCGCGGGCTGGTTTGCAGCCTGGCGAGCGCGTGCTTATCACAGGCATTGGAGGTGGGGTAGCATTGTTTGTCTTGCAGTTTGCCGTGGCAGCTGGAGCAGAAGTTTGGGTAACCTCAGGTTCGGACGAAAAAATCGAGAAAGCTGTTGAACTGGGCGCAAAAGGCGGAGTCAATTATAAAGATTCAAATTGGTTAAAAAACCTCTTCTCGGCTACTGGCAGCAGCCGTACAGGCTACTTCGATGTCATCATAGACAGTGCTGGAGGCCCCAGTTTCTCCAAACTAATAGAGATAGCTGCCCCCGGTGGTCGGATTTGTTTTTTTGGAGGAACTACTGGAAATATCACCGACATTATTCCCAGTAAAGTTTTTTTCAAACAACTCAATATTTTGGGCTCAACCATGGGCAGCGAAGCAGAATTTGACGACATGGTACGTTTTGTGGAAAAGCATCAACTACAACCCATTATATCGGATATGTTTCCATTGGAAGCCGCCGAAGAAGCTCTCCGATACATGGACAACGGAGCGCAGTTTGGGAAGATTGTATTGAAAATTGACTGAGCAGTAGGCTTTCGGCAATCAGCCACCAACTATTGAAGCACTTACCTTTAGAAATCAGTACCTTTGTGAAAATTTATTAACCCGTCAATGACAGCAACAAGCACTACGCCCAAACAAGATATTCGTAAACTCAATACGGCACAGCTCAAAGCATGGCTTTTGCAGCAGGGCGAACAGGGCTTCCGTGCCAAGCAAATCGCTGAATGGCTTTGGAAGAAGTCGGCTACTTCTTTTGAAGAAATGACTAACCTATCACTCAAAACACGCGAACTGCTAGCAGAACATTTTGAAATACGCGCAATTGCCACTGCCCAGTCGCAAAAGAGTAGCGACGGCACGGTGAAGTCGGCTTTTCGACTCCACGACAGCCACCTCATTGAAGGTGTACTTATTCCTGCCGACGACCGCATGACGGCCTGCGTATCGAGCCAAGTAGGCTGCTCGCTTACTTGCAAGTTTTGTGCTACGGGCTACATGGACCGAAAACGCAACTTAGACGCAGCCGAAATGTATGACCAAGTAGTCGCCATAGACCGCCAAGCCAAAGAAAACTTCGATTTGCCACTGACCAACATCGTGTATATGGGCATGGGCGAGCCTTTGCTCAACTACGCCAATGTATTAGAATCA
The DNA here is from genome assembly GCA_041392315.1 of Spirosomataceae bacterium. GTDB lineage: Bacteria > Bacteroidota > Bacteroidia > Cytophagales > Spirosomataceae > Runella. The sequence goes on from JAWKMH010000006.1 coordinate 10,008, forward strand.
GTAGAAAAAATTACTTCACCCGATGGCTTAGGGATGTCGCCCAAACGCATTACGGTTTCCACGGCGGGCATTGCCAAGATGATTATGAAATTGGGCGATGATGGCGTAAAATTCAACTTGGCTCTTTCGCTCCATGCTGCCAACGACCAAAAACGCAATCAAATCATGCCCATCAATGAGTCCAACTCCTTAGAAAACTTGGCCGAAGCACTGCGTTATTTTTATCAGAAAACACAAAATCGAATTACGTTGGAGTACATCGTCTTCAACAACTTCAACGATACTCTCCAAGATGCCAAAGAGTTGTGGGAATTTACCAAGAAAGTACCTTCTAAAGTCAATATCATCGAATACAACCCCATTGCCGAAGCCGATTTTAAAAATACAGGCGTAGATAAACTCACCAAATTTGCTAAATTCTTAGAAGAAAAAGGCGTGATTGTGAACATACGCCGCAGCCGAGGCAAAGACATTGATGCCGCCTGTGGGCAGTTGGCCAATCGAGAGAAAACAGCCTAAAACTGAGGTTGAATTGCTTATACTTTCAAAAACACTTTTTTCTTGTATAAAAAGTACAGCATAAGCCACTCTATGACGACATATCCCACGGCATAGAGTACTTTTTGGTAAGGTTCAGAGAAATATTTGACGATGCCTCTGAAAGTTCTGACAGAGGTGAACTCAAAATCTATGAAATGCGAAGCCATGTAAATCAGGATAGAATTCATGCCAATAACAGCCAATATCCATGCCCAACGATTCCAATGTTGAGCGTCAATAATCCAATAAAAAACAGCTAAAAGCAGTAAACTCCATCCACCTACAAACACCACAAAAGAGCTTGTCCACAGGTTTTTGTTGATAGGAAACACCAAATCCCAAAGCTTTCCTACGATTAAAAACAAAATACCTATTCCCACCAAATACCCCACTTTTTTCATTCTTGAAAAATGGCGTTCGTCGGTACGAAGCAGATTTCCTGCAAAAATACCAAGCAGGCCCGTGGCAATGGCAGGCAGCGTAGAAATAAGCCCTTCGGGGTCATGAATATCTTTGTGCAAACGCCCAGGAAGTAGCCAATGGTCTATATAACTCACGGGGTTACAGTCCATCGTCATTTGTCCTGCACCACAGCCCGGCACAGGCACCAGCATCACAAAAGCCCAATAACCCAGCAGCAAACTTACAAACCATACGTATTGGATTTTGGTGGTGGTGTATAAATAAATGATTTGGGCAAACATCCCTGCCAAACCAATACGTGCTAGCACACTTGGAAAACGCATTTCGGCCAAGGGCTTGATTTGTAGGCCATTGTTGTAGATAATGCCTAAAACCACTAATGTCAATCCCCGCCGAATCACTTTGCGTAACATTTGGGTGCGGTTGTCGCCGCGCTCAAGCCGAACACCCAACGAAAAGGGAGCAGACACCCCCGATAAAAACAAAAACAAGGGAAAAATAAGGTCGTAGGCACGAAATCCATTCCATTCGGGGTGGGTGAGCTGGTGCGCCATCATGATTGCCCCCGCCCAACCTGTGGCTTCTGCCAAGGCATGAACGATTTCTTCACCTCCCGTAATCCAAAACATATCGAACCCGCGTAGGGCATCCAAAGACAATAGCCGATGTGGACGGGTATCGGTAGAAGATTGACTCATTACAGTAATAGATAGATGTTTATACCAAATTTATACGGTTTTGTCCACTTAATGGGCTATATGCCTATCCTTCAAATTTTGCTTTTACATGTGACCCATCACAGTAGGGCTTATTGCCAGAATGTCCGCAGCGACAAAAGGCCGTTATTTGCGACTTTTTGGTTTGGTTGCCTTGGGTATCTTTGATAGTCAGATTGCCATAAACAAGCAACGGGCCATTGGGCAGCATTTCCACCACTGTATTGTTTTCTACGGTTGCTACCACTTCGGTTTGCTCTTCCATCTGGCAAGACAACGCTCCCGAAGGGCATTTTTTCACTTGAGCCACAATCTCCTCCGTAGTGCCTCCTTCTGGCGTAACCCAGGGGCGTTTTCGGGGATCAAAAACGGTAGGAAGGCCCTTGAAACAAATGGCAGAATGGCTACACAAATGAGGTTGCCAAACCACGGTTACTTCACCATTACTGTATTTTTTGGTAATTTGCTTTTCCATATTCAGTTTGCAAAGTGTTTATTTTTAAAGTCGAAAACGTCGGTTGATGCACCATAATTTTGAAAATAATTCAGTTTCTCTAGTGCTTCCTCAAGGGAAGGTATATACCCTTTGGGTATTTTCCACATAACCATATGCGCTTTACCAAAGTTTTGAAACCATTCTTTCCTACGTTTTAAAAAATCTGTGTGAAATGTTTTGTAAACGAAATACTCTAAACACACTATATTTTGCCAAACTGAAACATTGACTAAGATTTGTTCATCGTCAAATGGATTAAGGTTTGTCGCAGTGTCATTATCGTCTTTCAATCGCCAAACAAAGCCTTCACTACTTTCTGCCAATTGGTTGATGGTTGTTAAATTATCAACAAACTCCTTCATAATAGGGTCATTGATATTAACTCCCTTCATTTTTGCGATATTGATTTGTGCGATATGATATACTTGCATTTGTGTTTCATTAAACGGGTATTCCCTCTTTCATGCGCTCGGCATTTTCGGCAATGCGGAGTTGTTCGATAAAATCACCTATTTCGCCTTCCATTACTGTGGGCAAATTATACACCGTATAACCAATGCGGTGGTCTGTAATGCGGCTTTGGGGGTAGTTGTAAGTACGGATTTTGTCAGAGCGGTCGCCGCTACCTACCAAGCTCTTGCGCTGTGAAGATACCGCCTCGTTTTGTTTTTTCAACTCCATTTCGTAGAGTTTTGAACGCAGCATATTCATCGCCCGCTCGCGGTTACCATGTTGGCTTCGTTCTACTTGGCACACTACCACAATCCCAGTAGGCTTGTGGGTAAGCTGCACTTTGGTTTCTACTTTGTTTACGTTTTGGCCACCAGCTCCTCCCGACCGCGACGTGATAATCTCAATATCAGCAGGGTTTATTTCTACTTCTTCTACATCTTCTACCTCGGGCATCACCGCTACGGTGGCTGCTGAAGTATGCACCCGCCCTTGCGACTCCGTAACTGGCACACGCTGCACCCGATGCACTCCCGATTCAAATTTGAGTTTGCCATAGACATCTTCGCCTATAACGCTCGCAATGATTTCTTTGTAGCCTCCCGTGCTTCCTTCTGTAAAATCCATGATTTCCATGCGCCAACCCATGCGGTCGCAAAAACGCTGGTACATTCTGAACAAATCACCTGCAAAAATTGCGGCCTCGTCGCCACCAGTACCTCCTCTTATTTCGAGTATCACATTGTGGCTATCGTTGGGGTCTTTGGGAATAAGCATTTCTTTCAGCTCAGCTTCGAGTGTATCGGCTTGGGGCTGGAGTTCGATGAGCTCGGCCTTGGCCATATCGCGCATTTCTTCGTCGCTCTCGGTGGCAATGAGCTCTTTTGTACCTTCAATGTCGCTCAATACTTTTTTGTAGGCTTGGTACTTCTGGACAATTTTGTCTAAGTCTTTGTATTCTTTACTCAATTTGGAAAAACGTTTTTGGTCGGCTACGGCCTCTGGCTGCACAATCTGCTGCGCTACTTCGTCGAAACGTTCTTTTATGGCTTCTAACTGTTCTAACATTTGCTGGTTTTATAATGGTCAGATGAATCAAAAATGAATGTCTTACCGTTTTGAAAATCCTGATTTTTTGAAGATAATTTTTTAAAGGGCAAAGTTACGATTTTAAAGCTATATTTTATCGCACATAAATGATAGGGCTTTATTTTTAGAAATAATTAGCTCAGTTTGCTCCAAAAGCCATATACTGCTTATCTCCAGTCTTTTGCAAAAATAAAATCGGTAATTATGTTTAATATTTCATAAAAAAGGTTAAACTTTATATTAGTAAAGTGATATAAGCTTACTTCAAGAAGGTAGTATTCTTTAGGAATAGTTAAAAATACTTTTACAAAATAAATATACACCAATATGAAACCTTTTATACAAAAGCATTGGAGGCTATTATCTGTCTCCCTTTTGGTGTTGCTCAACAACGCCACTTATGCTCAAACTACTTTCGTTGGTTTCAAATCTTCTGGATGGAAGTACCGTGAAGCCTTTCAAGATGCTGCTGCTATTGGCAATGGTTCGTGGAAAACCAATGCTTATAATGATGCCGCTTGGGCAAGTGGCCAAGCAACCTTAGCTTATGACGATGGCTCGCCTACCCATGCCATTAGCACTTGGCTATGGCCCTACAATGCTACAAGGACAGGAAATAACTCTTCCAAGTCACATTATTTTAGGAAGTCTTTCAATGTCGTAAACCCTAATCAATACAGTGGTTATCGCATTAAAACTTGGTGTGATGATGGACTCGTGGTTTATCTCAACAACAAGGAAGTTTTTCGATTGAATATGCCTGGAGGCAGTATAGACTCTCTTACTTCGGCTACCTTAGCGCCTCCCAACGACTCGATTTATGGAGAAACGACCATTAATCTTCCCATGGATTTAATCAATGGAGCAAACGTAATCGCCGTAGAGGTCCATCAGGCGGGTTCAAGCCTCGACCGCTACTTTGATCTCTCCATAGAGGGGATTACAACACCTGCTTCTTGCCCCGAATGGCCCATTGCTTATAAGTCGTCGGGTTGGAAATACCGTGAAGCGTATCAAGATGCAACCAATATTGGAAATGGCTCATGGAAAACTGTCGCCTACAACGATGCCGCATGGGCAACAGGACAAACCACGATGGGTTATGACGACGGGGCACCAACACACACCATTAATACTTGGTTATGGCCCTATAACGCGGCAAGAACGGGTAATAACTCCTCCAAAACACATTATTTTAGAAAATGTTTTAATGTCACGAATACGGGGCTTTATACAAGCTACCGTGTTAAAACTTGGTGTGACGATGGACTGGTGGCTTATCTTAATGGGCAAGAAATTTTTCGACTAAACATGCCCGCAGGTAGCATAGATTCGCTCACCTCTGCAATAGTAGCCCCTCCCAATGACTCAATTTATGGAGAAACTACGATTAATCTCCCCATGAATTTGGTGACAGGTACCAATGTAATTGCTGTAGAAGTACACCAAGCTGGCACAAGTCTTGACCGTATTTTGATTTATCTATCGAAGGTCTGTCGGGCTGCCCTACAGTCCTATTAGAAAGGCAACCTTACCTACAAGTGGGTACCTCTACTTCTGTGATTGTTCGTTGGAAAACTGACCTCCCTACCAATACCAAAGTCAAGTATGGCACCAGTCCTGGTAATCTTAGCCAAGAAGTATTTATTAATAATAGCGATTCTATCCACATCGCAAATTTAACTGGACTACAACCCAATACAAAATATTACTATTCGGTAGGTTATACTTGTGGAATGATGGACTATGTACTCGCAAGCGGCACCGAATATTATTATTACAGTATGCCTAATACAACAACTGACCCGCTTCGGTTCTGGATTTTAGGAGATGTATGTAGCGGGGACTATCGTCAAACCAACGTCCGAGATGCTTACATGAATTACTTAGGCGGGAATCGGCTTCATGGGATAATTTTTGGCGGCGACAACTCGAAATTAGAAGGCTTTGATGGCACCGATATAGCACTCGATTACAACCTCTTTCCAGTGTACCCGAATCAATTCAGAAATACTGTTTCATGGATTTCTTTGGGTAATCATGATTATGGCCCTCGCCCTTATAACGACTCCACCATAGCAGCTTATAACGCTTTTTCTTACCCAACGCAAGGAGAAGCGGGTGGGGTGGCTTCCAATAGTAAAGGCTACTATTCGTTTGATATAGGAGATGCCCACTTCATTGTTCTCAACCCTTACCATCCTGATTTTTTCATTAGCCGCGGAGTTGCTATTCCAGGTTGTGGCGGGCTGTCTTGGGACTGTTCAATGGCGTTGGGGCGTAAAAATATGTTTATGCTTAAATTTGACGATCCTATTACGCAAGTAGCCGACTTCAATGCGTTTCAGCAAGTAAAATGGTTAAAGTTAGACTTAGCCAATACAACCAAAAAATGGAAAATAGTCCTATTTCATACCCCTCCCTATACAAAAGGTGGCCATGATTCTGACCCCCAACCCTCTGATTGGTCTAAAACAGATGAGGAGTTAAAAGTTGTACGAGAATTATTAGTTCCTATTTTAGAACAATACAAGGTTGATCTAATCGTCACTTCCCATACTCATTCTTATGCCCGTTCTTTTCTGATGCAAGGCGTGACAGGCACACCCACCAGAGCCGCTTTTCGTGCCAATCCTAATCAGTTTTTACAATCTACAAGCGGAAAATACACTCCTACACCTACAGCCAAGCCGTACATCAAAAATAGTCCCTACAATGGCGCAGTTCATGTAGTGACGGGAAATGCAGGCCGTGGCACGCCCACTTCAGCACCTGATGTACCTGCTTCGGGGGTTCCTCATCCTGTGATGTATTACAGCGATAGCACTGATGCGCTCAATGCTACTGGTGGAAGCGTAGAGTTACTGATTCATAAAAATCGGTTGGATGTAAAATACATCAAACTCAATAATGATATGACGACAACTTCTTATATCAAGGACGAGTTTACAATAATGAAGGATGTCAATAAAAAAACGACTTATAATAATCCTACTTTTCCTCTTGCTTTAACTGCCTCTTGGGAAGGGACCTACTCTTGGAAAATAGTTGGTGGAGGAAGTTTACCCAACACTACTCAAGGTATCACCGTTTCTCCTACTGCCAACACTACTTATATTGTGAATGATGGATACAACGGTGGTAATGGTTTTTTGGCTGATACCTTTATCGTCAATGCTTGTCCTGCAACCATTACACTTAATTCCACTATTTCTACCAATACGACCTATCAAGCTTCGCAATGGATCAAAGGTACAAATACCAACATTATTGCTCCTAATACTACTGTAGAATATCGTGCGGGCTATATAGAGTTGTTGCCTACTTCATCAGGGAGTGCCGCTTTTATAGCAGCACCAGCCAATGGCAATTACTTCTTGGCCTTACCCGTAGGCTGTGCAGGAGGGGGTGGTGGCAATAGCGAAAATCAACCTACCGTAGCCGCAGGTCTTCTACCGTCAAATAAAGTTTTTATTAAAATACCCAAAAAGAAATCGCTTCCTAAAAAGTAGGCTGTACAATCCGTTCGTTGTCAACTAACCATTAAAAGACCGCTCACTTTTCCAAGTTAGCAAAGCAAGTTCTACACATCAATCAACAATAATATCTCTCTTATTTTTGTGGCTTTGGCAGATTAACCGTTGATTTGTGATTTGAAGGCCAATATTTATCATCATGCCCTATTTAGACCAACAATTGTTGCAAAGGATTGCCACTATTTCTACGCATGGCAGTCTTGCCATTGAAATCACAAGCATCGTATTTGATTCGCGCAGCATAGTGCCCAACTGCTTGTTTGTAGCCCAAAAAGGCACTCAAGTAGATGGGCATCAATTTATTCCAAAAGCCATTGAAATGGGGGCAAAAGCCATTATATGTGAAGAATTGCCCGATGAGTTGCTTGCTGATATTGCCTATATTCAAGTAGTCGACAGCGCCCAGGCTATGGGACTAATAGCCGCCAACTTTTATGGGAATCCCTCATCCAAACTTAAACTTGTAGGTGTAACAGGTACCAACGGAAAGACCTCAGTAGCTACGCTTCTATTCAAACTCTTTCGGCAGTTGGGTTACCATGTAGGGCTACTTTCTACGGTACAAAATCAAATAGATGATGACATCATTCCAGCTACACATACCACGCCCGATGTCGTTACTATCAACAAAATATTGGTAGAAATGCGCCAGCGTGGCTGTACGCATTGCTTTATGGAAGTAAGCTCTCATGCCGTGGTACAACAACGCATTGCAGGGCTAACTTTTGCGGGAGGCATTTTTACGAATATCACCCACGACCATCTTGATTTTCACAAAACCTTCGACAATTATATTAAAGCTAAAAAAGGCTTCTTTGACCAACTTCCTAAACATGCCTTTGCTTTGGTCAATATTGACGACCGGCGCGGAGGTGTCATGGTGCAAAATACAGTAGCCCATAAAGAAACCTATTCGCTCCAAACCATGGCGAGCTTCAAAGGAAAACTGGTGTCGGATAGTCTCTTTGGCCTTCAAATGGAAATTGATAATCAGGAAGTTTGGTTTAAACTGATTGGCAAATTTAATGCTTATAATTTGTTGGGAGTTTATGGTGCAGCCCTGCTGCTGGGCGAAAATGCGGAAGAGATTTTAACAACCCTATCGGCCATTACGCCGCCACCGGGCCGTTTTGAGCAGGTAGTAAGTGCCAATCAAATTGTTGGAATTGTGGACTATGCCCATACGCCCGACGCACTTCAAAACGTCTTAGAAACCATCAATGAATTGCGAGAAGGCAATCAGCAAGTGATTACGGTAGTGGGTTGTGGAGGCAATCGCGATGCCACCAAACGCCCCGAAATGGCTCGAATTGCCTGTGAATTGAGCGACAAAGTTATTTTAACTTCAGATAACCCCCGCAACGAAGACCCCTTAGCCATTTTGGAGCAAATGCAGGGGGGAGTTTCTCCTACTGATGTCAAAAAGACCAAAACAATGGTAGAACGTCGAGAGGCTATTCGATATGCGGTATCTTTGGCACAACCACACGACATTATTTTAGTGGCAGGGAAAGGCCATGAAACTTACCAAGAAATCAAAGGCATAAAACACCATTTCGACGACCGAGAAGAGCTAAATTACGCCTTTTCAGGATAGATTTTTACATTTACATTTTATCATCAAACCAAAACCTAATTATGAAAAAAGTAGTATTACTGTGTTTGTTATGTCATGGAGGTATAATCTCTGCCTTTGCCCAGCAAAAACCAACCCCCCCGCCTGTTGCTGTTCCTACGGTTGTGAAAGAAGAGAAAACGAACAACAATCTGACTTTCAATCCAGATTCTTTTGTGGTTACAGACCATGAAACCACCATCAAAGGCCAAAAAATACCTTACAAAGCCACCACAGGCACCATGCCTGTTTGGGACGAAGAGGGCAAGGCCATTGCAGGCTTGTTTTATACTTTCTATGAACGCACCGACATCAAAGACCGCAGTACGCGCCCGTTGGTTATTTCATTCAACGGCGGCCCTGGGTCTGCTTCGGTTTGGATGCACATTGCTTATACAGGGCCTACGCTCATCAATATTGACGACGAAGGAAACCCTGTGCAACCTTACGGTGTCAAAAAAACCCCTACTCTATTCTTGATGTAGCCGATATCGTCTTTGTAAACCCCGTCAATACAGGTTACTCACGCCCTACCAGTAAAGAAGTGCCTGGTAGTAAGTTTTTTGGAGTCAATGCCGACATCAAGTACTTGGCCGAGTGGATCGGCACGTTTGTTACGCGCAATAATCGCTGGGCATCTCCCAAATACCTGATTGGAGAAAGCTATGGTACAACCCGTGTATCGGGTTTGGCCAATCAACTCCAATCAGCCCAATGGATGTACCTCAATGGAGTCATCTTGGTTTCGCCTACCGACTTGGGCATTGAGCGTGGGGTGGTTTCGGATGCGGCACTCAAGCTGCCTTATTATGCCGCTACGGCTTGGTACCATAAGATGCTCCCACCCGAATTGCAGCAAAAAGACCTAACAGCCATGTTACCCGAAGTAGAAAATTTTACCATCAATGAATTATTGCCTGCCCTTAGCATGGGTGGATTTTAGAAGAAGCCAAAAAGAAAGCCATCGCTGCTAAAATAGCAAGATACTCAGGCTTATCGGAGAAGGCAATTCTACAAAACAACTTAGATGTGCCGCTTCAATACTTTTGGAAAGAACTCCTGCGCGACAAAGGCTATACAGTAGGTCGTTTGGACTCACGATACAAGGGCGTTGATCGCAAAGATGCTGGCGATAAGCCCGATTTTAACTCCGAACTTACTTCTTGGCTTCATTCATTTACGCCTGCCATCAATATTTACATGCGGAATGAACTTAACTACAAAACCGACCTAAAATATTATATGTTTGGCCCTGTGAGCCCGTGGGACCGAAGCGGTGACCAAACGGGTGAAAATCTACGTCAAGCCATGGCCACCAACCCCTACCTGCACTTGATGGTGCAGTCGGGCTACTATGACGGGGCTTGCGATTATTTCAATGCCCAATACAATATGTGGCAAATGGACCCCAGCGGGCGACTCAAAGACCGCATGAGTTGGAAAGGCTACCGCAGCGGGCATATGATGTATCTACGACGTGAAGATCTCCAAACTGCTAATGAAGATATTCGGGAGTTTATCAAAAAATCACTGCCCAAAGCTGGCGAGCCTGCCAAATATTAACAGAACTATTTATCTTCATTCATTTAAAAAATCAGTAAAATATCCCTAAAAACTGCTTCATAGCATTAAAACCAAATCTAACTATGAAGCAGTTTTTATTTGTTCTGGGATTGTTTTCGGCCTTTCAGGCAGCTGCACAAACAAAATCTATTAAAAATTCGCCACCATTGAGCGAAGCTGCCCCCGAAACAGTAGGGCTTTCTTCAGAACGACTTGCTCGATTGGACGGTGTTTTGCAAAATGCAATCGCACAAAATGCCGTGCCAGGGGTAGCAGCTATCATCATCAAAAATGGTAAAATAGTGTATCATAAAGCTTTTGGGATGGCCAACAACACGACAAGTCGCCCTCTCAAACGCGATGATATTTTTCGGATTGCTTCTATGTCAAAGGCTATTACTTCTACTGCCGTGATGATGCTGTGGGAAGAAGGAAAATTTCAGTTGGATGACCCTATTTCTAAATATATTCCTGAATTTAAACAACAGACAGTCCTCAAAAACTTTAAGTTTCAAGATTCTACCTATACTACTGAACCTGTAAAATCTGAAATTACGATTCGGCATTTACTATCGCACACATCGGGAATTGGCTACGGTGTCATTGATGGCGATGAGCGATTCAAAGCCCTTTACCACAAAGCAGGCATCGTAGATTTGTTCACGACTGAATCCGTAAAGATTGGCGATAACATCAAAAAATTGGCAAAACTCCCCTTGCATCATCACCCAGGAGAAAAATATACCTATTCGGAAGGGTTAGATGTATTGGGCTACTTCATCGAAATTATGTCAGGTATGACTTTTGATGAATTTCTTCGCAAACGCCTTTTTGAACCTTTAGCCATGAATGATACCTACTTTTATTTGCCCGATAGTAAATCGGCTCGTTTGGTAGCTATTCAAAAACCTCAAAACGGCCAATGGGTACGATATCCTAACACTTTTTATGATACTGAATATCCTATCAAAGGAGCGACAACTTTCTATTCGGGAGGCGCAGGACTATCAAGCACCGCCAAGGATTATGCTACTTTTTTGCAGATGTATCTCAATGGGGGCGAATTGGATGGCAAACGTTTTTGAGCCGCAAAACCATCGAAACCATCTTGAGCAATCAAGTAGGTGATGCCTTGGGAGGTGAGAAAGCAAATTCTTCATACGGGCTTGCATTTGGGCTTTTGAACAAAGCTGGAGCAGAAAAAAGAGCCAAAGGAAGCGAAGGAACTTTTGAATGGGGAGGGTATTTCAATACCAATTATTTTGCCGACCCCAAAGAAAAAATTATTGGCGTGATTATGAAACAAACCCAAAGTAGTGGTGATAACCTCAACAATCTTTTTAGACAAATGATTTATCAATCTATTGATGATTAATACAACATTTTAACGACCAAAATCCCAGCGTAAGTAAAACTCAATGAAAACCCATGATTTCTAAAAAAGCAAAATACGCCATCAAAGCCTTGAAGGTTTTGACCGAAGAATATGGCAAAGGTCCAGTTCTCATTTCTCATATTGCCGAACGAGAAAATATCCCAAAAAAGTTTTTAGAGGCTATTCTGTTAGAATTACGGAATCATGGTATTTTATCGAGCCAAAAAGGAAAAGGCGGAGGATATTTGTTAAGAGTAGAGCCACAAAGAGTCAATTTTGCCCAAGTGATTCGGGTCATTGATGGGCCTATTGCCCCTACACCTTGTGTATCACTCCATTTTTATGTCAAGTGCGACGACTGTGTGGACGAAGCTACTTGTATGCTTCGCCCGGTGATGGAAAAAGTAAGAGATGCCAATTTGGGGGTTTATGAAGGCACAACATTGGCCATATTTGTTAAGTAGGTAGCCTTCATTTTTTCTTTCAAAAACAGGGCGGTATAGTTTTCTCTTAAAGAAACCATGTCTTCGGGCGTGCCTTCAAAGGTAATATATCCGCCTTTGTCACCTCCTTCGGGCCCGAGGTCAATAATCCAGTCAGCCGATTTGATGACCTCGATGTTGTGTTCTATCACAATGACGGTGTCGCCCTGATTGACCAAAGCATTGAGTGATTTGAGGAGTTTTTGAATATCATGGAAATGCAGCCCCGTAGTAGGTTCATCAAATATAAACAATGAGCGTCCTTGATTGGGATTGGATTTGCTTAGGAAAAACGCTAATTTGACACGCTGGGCTTCTCCTCCCGATAGCGTATTGGACGACTGCCCCAGCTTGATATAACCCAAACCTACTTCTTGCAGTGGGCGCAGCCGTTCGGCCAACTTAGGTTCTGGCTGTTGGAAAAAATCAATGGCTTCATCTATGGTCATGTCCAATATATCTGAAATATCTGCCGATTGATTTTCGCCGTGCTGGTAGCGAACCTCCAACACTTCTTGCTTGAAGCGTTTGCTCCCACAGCCCTCGCAAGTGAGATAAATATCAGCCATAAATTGCATTTCAATCTTTACCTGCCCTTCGCCTTGGCAAGTTTCACAGCGACCTCCTTCCACATTAAAAGAAAAATGAGATGGCTTATAGCCACGCGCTTTGGCCAAAGGCACTTCGCTCATCATTTGCCGGATATAATCGTAGGCTTTAATGTAGGTAACGGGGTTAGAGCGCGAGGATTTACCAATAGGGTTTTGATCTACCATTTCGAGATTGTCAATGCGGTCGAGGCTGCCTAAAATAGCATTAAACTTACCCGCCTCATCGTTGTATTCGCCTTTTTGTCGAGATAAAGCTGGATACAAAATTTTGCGAATCAGGGTAGATTTGCCCGAACCAGACACACCAGTAACAACAGTGAATGTTCCCAAAGGGAACCTGACATTGATGTCTTTGAGGTTGTTTTCGCGTGCGCCCATGACTTCTATCCAATGGGTAGCCTTACGACGAAACGTAGGCGTAGGATTTGTTCATTGCCTGTCAGAAAATTGATGGTATGGGAAATACCCTCCCAACCCCTCCCCTGTTAGGGAGGGGCGTTTTTTTGCTAGCTGATTTTATAGAGGGGTAAGAGGTAAGATTCAAAATTTCCTCCCAATTTCCTTGCCATACCAACTCCCCCCCAGCTTACCCGCATCAGGGCCAATGTCAATGATTTGGTCGGCGGCTCGCATTACTTCTTCTTCATGTTCTACTACCACCACGGTATTGCCCATATCGCGCAGCGATTCCAAGACCGTGGACGAGCTTGCGCGTGTCGCGTGGGTGTAGGCCAATGCTCGGCTCGTCTAAAATATACATCGAACCCACCAAAGCACTACCCAAAGAAGTAGCCAGTTTGATACGTTGAAATTCGCCCCCAGAGAGCGTGCTTGTGAGCCGATTGAGGGTCAGATACCCCAAACCTACCCGTTCCATGTATTCGAGGCGGTTTTCTATTTCTATCAAAATGCGTTTAGCAATTCCGTACTGATAATCCGGCAAAATCAAGTGTTGAAAGAAGAGTAACGCTTCCGAAATCGGCATCAAGACCAAATCGGTGATAGACATGCCATTGATTTTGACATAACCAGCGTCTTGCCGCAAACGAGAACCGCGACACTCGGGGCAAGTAGTGCGACCCCGATAGCGCGAGAGCATCACGCGGTATTGCACTTTGTGCGTTTGCGATTCGAGGTGATTAAAAAATGCATCTAAGCCTTCAAAATAACTGTTTCCTGTCCAAAGCAGTGCTTTTTGTGTGTCTGTCAGGTCTTTGTAAGGCCGATGAATCGGGAAATCAAAACGAATACCGTGGCGTAATAAAGGCGCAAGCCAATCGCTCATTTTTTCGGTGCGCCAAGGCGCAATTGCACCTTCAAAAACGGAGAGGTTTTTATCCGGGATAATCAAATCAGGGTCTAATCCCAGCACTTTTCCAAAACCCTCACAACGCTTACATGCACCGTAGGGATTATTGAAGCTAAAAAGATTGACACTGGGTTCTTCAAATTTTATATTATCAAGTTCAAATTTATCTGAAAATTCACGCTGCTCTCCTCCCACCATTTGCACCACGCAAATTCCTTCCCCCTCAAAAAAAGCAGTTTGAACAGAATCCGACAATCGAAACAGCGTGTCTTCATCATTGTGCTTAACAGCGGTGCGATCTATCAAAACAAACAGAGTTTGATCTTCTACAGAAGCGACCTCACCTTCCATAAGGTCTTCAATAAACAAAGTTTCCTCTTTTACAACCACTCTTGTATAACCTTTTGACAATAAGATATTTAATTCTTGTGCCAAAGTTCTTTCTTCTTTTTGGATAAGTGGTGCTAAAATCATCACTCGTGTACTTTCGTCATGATGTTGGATAAAATCCACCACATCTGTAACAGTATCTTTGCGCACGATTTCGCCCGAGATAGGCGAGTAAGGTAATCCCAATACGAGCAAAAAGTAATTTGAGATAATCGTATATCTCTGTGGTTGTACCAACGGTAGAGCGGGGGTTGCGGGTATTGACTTTTTGTTCGATAGCCACGGCAGGCGATATGCCCTTAATATAATCCACGTCGGGTTTTTCCATACGTCCCAAAAACTGCCGTGCGTAGCTGCTCAGGCTTTCGACATACATCCGCTGCCCTTCGGCAAAGAGCGTATCAAATGCCAAGGAAGACTTACCCGAACCCGAAACTCCTGTTACTACAACTAATTTGTTTCGTGGAATAGCAACGTCTATATTTTTGAGGTTATTCACCCGCGCCCCTTTGATAAGGATATAGCGCTTGGTCTAAATGGTCAAATTCGTGGATAGGTGGTGTTTGGCTGGGTTCTTTGCTCATGGAGAATAGGTAAGTAGCACAAAAAAACGGTGCAGGTTATCTTGTGATAAACTACACCGTTGGGAATAAAGTTTCCATTAGTATTGTTCCAGCAGGTATTTAATTACATCAGTGGTGGTTACAATCCCCGCCAACTTTCCCTCTTCAATCACGAAGTGCATGATACTCTTCGGTAGCTAATATCTCAGCCACTTCACGAATACTCATCGTTGCTGTCACGGTACGCGGTTTTGGGTCATTACTTGAGGAATCGTCAACATTTCTAAAATTGCCTCATCTGCTCCTTCTTGATTTTCAAATAAAGAGCTGAATGTCAAACGATTAATATCTGTTCTGCTGATGATACCAGCTACATTATTTCCCTCTAACACGGGCAAATGACGGATATGATTTTTCTTTATGAGGTCAATTACTTCATGCAAATCATCTGTTACTTTGACAGTCAGCGTTTTTAGTCATAATGTGCGAAATTGGTTCTCTTTTTCATTGGAATTAGGATTTAAAATGATACCCCAAAGTCTCAATATCTTTGGCACTATATATGACAAAACACAAGGATAAAACTGACAATAAGCAGTTTAAGGCTACAAAAAACAAGTCGCTTTGAGCTACATCTCAAAGCGACTTATCTTAATCATACCAGATCTTAAGGTAATAACACGCGGTCAATCACATGAATTACCCCATTGGTAGCCAAAATATTAGCACTTGTTACGTTGGCATTGTTGTTCCATTTCCAGCTCCACGTAACTGAACCCCTTACCTACTGTTACAGTGATGGGTGCCGTGCCTGCAGTTACTACATTACCAGAAGTTAGATTAGTAAATACTCCACGATTAGGTACTACATGAGCAAGTAATACGTTGGTCAAGGTGGTAAAGGAGTGCTCCGTAGCAGCATTGATGGTGGCAATACTATTAAATGGTGTGGCTTGAAGGCCGTATTAGTAGGAGCGAATACAGTATAAGGCGTATTACCTGTTAATACAAGATGTAATCGTTGCTCCCCACGGTTGGATTAGCTTGAATAACTTTAGTAAGGGCTGCCACAAAAATGTAAAAATTAGCATTACCTACGCTATTTGTAAAGATTACCTGTAGGGGAGTATTACGCGGTCTATAACGTGAATCACACCATTATCGGCAGCTATGTCAGCCGCAGTAACACGCGCTCCATTGATGGATACCCCTGCACTATTTTTTAGTGATATAAGCTTTTACTCCACCCAAAGTAGTTACCTCAGTATTGGCTGCCATAGGAATGTACAACCAAGTATTAGTAGTACCCAACACATGGTACTGTAAAACCGCTTTTAGTGTATTTACATCCCAAAGTATTCACAGTGTTTTTGAAATCTAGAACCAGAGGCTGTAAAGGCGGCATCATTGGGCGCAAGCCGTCAGAGTACCTGTTTTGAGGGCATCTGCCAATCCAGCGCGTGTTACGGCTGCTCTCAAAATAGTAAAATCATTGTTAGCCACTACAATATCCGTAATTGAATTGGGCGCAGGGGCTTCTTCTTTGCAAGCTCTAACAAAGAAAAGCTACGCCTAAAGCAGTAAAATTGATTTTTTCTTTAAAATTTTCATGGTTTAACTTTTTGTTTGTTGTATGAATATTGATTTAACACCAATACAACAAATATTTTCTTTTGTTTAATTTTTTGATAAAAAATTAAACAAAAAAAGAAATTCCTGCTTTAAAAACAAGAACCTCTGACTATCTAATAATTCGGGGTTTGTAAAAATGGCTTTATGATAGGTTACTATAAAGACCATAGGCTTCCGCGTATGCTTCCTAAGAGGCACACAAGCGCAAATAAGGTTGCGGTCGCCATACGCAGAGTCAATACGACTTACACTTGGCCAAAACTTATTGAAACGCAAGTGGGGCAATGGAAAAGCGGCCTTTTCGCGGGTATAGGAGCCGTTCCCAATTTTTCCCACCTGCCAATACCACTCGTGCCGTATGTGGCGCGTTTTTGAGGACATTATTGGTCTTTTCGGCCAGTCCTTGCTCAATTTCTCGAATTTCGGCACGGATGCTTGGAAGCATCACAAAAGCGGTCTAATTCGGCTTTTGACTCCGACTCGGTAGGCTCTATCATCAAGGTGCCTGCTACCGGAAATGACAACGTAGGCGCATGAAAGCCATAGTCCATGAGGCGTTTGGCCAAGTCTTCAGCCTCAATTCCCACGGCTTTGAAGGGGCGGCAGTCCACAATCATTTCATGCGCACAGCGGCCATTGGTGCCTGTATAAAGAATCTCAAACTGCCCATCGCCTGCCAACCGTTGTTTGATGTAGTTGGCGTTGAGGATAGCCATTTTGGTGGCATTGGTCAGCCCTTCTGCCCCCATCATAGCGATGTAGGCAAAAGAAATGGTCAGAATACTGGCCGATCCATATGGCGCAGCAGAAACTGCCCCAGTGTTCTCCATTACTTGAGTATTGAGGGGGTGCTGTACGTGGCCTGGCAAGAAAGGCACCAAATGCGCTGCTACGCCAATAGGCCCCATGCCTGGGCCGCCGCCGCCATGCGGAATACAGAAGGTTTTGTGTAAGTTGAGGTGGCATACATCGGCCCCAATAGTAGCAGGACTCGTAAGCCCCACTTGGGCATTCATATTAGCACCGTCCATATATACTTGTCCACCGTGGCTGTGGATGAGCGCACAAATTTCGATAATACTTTCCTCAAACACCCCATGGGTAGAAGGGTAAGTCACCATCAAACAGGAAAGTTGGTCCCTATATTGTTCGGCTTTGGCCTTCAAATCTGCTACATCAATATTGCCGCGTTCATCACACTTAGTTACGACCACCTTCATGCCTGCCATCACGGCAGAGGCAGGATTAGTACCATGTGCTGACGAAGGTATCAAAGCGACGTTACGGTGAGTATCGCCCCGCGACTCATGATACGCACGAATAGTCATCAAACCCGCATATTCGCCTTGCGCGCCCGAATTGGGCTGCAACGACATGGCCGCAAAACCTGTAATTTCACAAAGCCATTCATTCAAGTGCTTGAATAGCAATTGATAACCATTTGTTTGGTTGAGCGGTGCAAAAGGATGTATTTTACCAAATTCAGGCCAAGTAACAGGAATCATCTCGGCAGTGGCGTTGAGCTTCATGGTACAACTTCCTAACGAAATCATCGAATGTACCAGCGACAAATCCTTGCTTTCCAATGATTTTAGATAGCGCAACATATCGTGTTCGGTATGATAACTACTGAACACCAGGTGTGTTAAATAAGCCGACTTGCGAGCGATGTTTTCGGGAAGGCAAACTCCACTTCGCTCGGCACCGACATTTCGAGGCCATCGCCTGTGGCAGTAGCAAACAAATCTAAGAGCGCGATGAGGTCGCCAAATGATTTTACTTCATCAAACGACACGCCCACCGTGCCATTGGCGTTATAGCGCAGGTTAATACCACGCTTTTGGGCTTCGTCACGGAGGTTTTCTACATTACCGATTTGTACGGTTATGGTATCAAAGTAAGTTTGAGTAAGCACCTCAAAACCCATGGCAGCCACTGCATCCGCAAAGGCTTTGGTGAGGCCGTGGATTTTAGTAGCGATGCTTTTTAATCCTTCAGGCCCATGATATACGGCATAAGCCGCTGCCATCACAGAAAGGAGCACTTGGGCAGTACAAATGTTGGAAGTAGCTTTTTCGCGGCGAATATGCTGCTCGCGGGTTTGCAGTGCCATACGCAAAGCCCGATTTCCTTCAGCATCTATCGAAACGCCAATAATGCGCCCTGGAATATGGCGCTTGAAAGCATCTTTTGTAGCAAAAAAAGCAGCATGAGGGCCACCGTAACCCATCGGAACTCCAAAACGCTGCGCTGACCCCACTACTACATCTGCCCCCATTTCACCAGGAGCTTTGAGCAAGGTAAGACTCAGTAAATCGGCAGCAACGGCTACAAAGATATTGAGCTCATGCGCTGCGGCTATAAAATCGGTATAGTCTATCACTTCGCCATCGGTGGCAGGATATTGTACCAACACGCCAAAAATAGACCCATCGGTCAGATCCACCTTTGCGTGGTCGCCTACTACTACATTGATATTGAGTGGCGTAGCACGGGTATAAATCAAATCAATGGTTTGTGGATGGCAGCGGTCTGATACAAAAAAAGTTTCAGCATTTTTCTTAGTAGAGGGACGTTGGCTGTGAAGCATGGTCATGGCTTCAGCAGCGGCGGTGGCCTCATCCAAAAGCGAGGCGTTGGCTATTTCCATCCCTGTCAAATCAATGACAGCTGTTTGAAAGTTTAATAACATCTCCAAACGACCCTGGGCAATTTCGGCTTGATAGGGTGTATAGGCCGTGTACCAAGCGGGATTCTCAAGGATATTACGCAAAATCACATTGGGAACAATGGTATCATAATAACCCATACCTATATAGGATTGCGCTATGCGATTTTGGCGGGCAATCATTTTGAAATTATTCAAAAAATCAGACTCCGATTGAGGCGCAGGCAAATCTAACGGCTTCGACAAACGAATGGTCGCTGGTACGGTTTGCCCTATCAACTCGTCGAGTGTATCCACCCCTACGGTTTGTAGCATTTCTTGTAAATCTTGGGCAGTTTGGCCGTGATGACGGCGCTCAAAGGATTCTTGTTGATGAAGGTTGATTTTCATTCTAATTGAGAAGTAGCGTGCGTGTGTCTTATTAGGCCGCAAAAATAGGCAAAAAATAGGCTGATTGTTGCGGCATTTTCTTGGAAAAACAAAATTTCAAGCCTAAAGTTTACGTAAGAAGCGGAGATTCTATATTGGGTGTTTCAGATAAAGCGAACTTTTGGCCTCAAGCAAATTTTATTTGATCCAAAACTAATTCAAAATTGTGCCAAAGCTGGTTTTTTATGGCTAAACCGTTGTATCAAGCTTCATTGCAGCTATTTGATATATTCAAAAATGGGGTCTGGCGGTTGTCATTTTCCAAAAATAATCTTTCAATGGTATTTCTTCCCAGCACTTTAGTCGCATTGGAATTAGATTGCAAAAGAGGCGTTCCTAACGACAAGTAAAGCCGTGTGCAAGTAGTTGTCGGGCTATTTCGGGCTTGTTGTTGAAGCCATGTACAATAAGAGTGCATGTTGTTTTTTCCAGTATAGCACCATTAAGCTTTTACAATAGTGTATAATCACGGTTTTTGAAGTTGCTCTGCCAATATTATTTCGGGCTTCAAAATCAATAATTGCTTTTTCAATGGTAATGTTATCAATCTATCGAGGCCGCACTCTATGGCTACTACAATTGCGACGACATAGCCATTCTGCACTTTTAGCAGTTGTTTCTCCCAATTCGTTTCATCGAGATACCACGGATGAACACCCACCGAAATCCATTGTGTTTCGCTTAGGTCCACTTGGCCAACATTCTAGAACCAATGTTGTAACCTTTTTCATCGGTATTCATCGGTAAATTGTGCGCGAAAATTAAGAAATTGTTCCAATTTTGACAAAGTTTTTAGTACTTTGCCAAAGTTATAGAAAACCTACCACAATGACTCCTGTTACTTTTCAATGCCTGTCTTTTGATGCTCTTACCACGCGCCAATTATACGCTATTTTGGCCCTAAGAATTGATGTTTTTATTGTAGAACAAAACTGCCCTTTTCACGATGCCGATGGCAAAGATTTTATGGCTATGCACTGTATGGGATTTGACCAAGAAGGCGATTTAGTGGGCTACACACGCCTTTTTGCACTAAATTTATCCTTTGAAGGCTTCACTTCGATTGGCCGAGTAGCTACTTCTCCCAAAGTGCGTGGGCAAGGCATTGGGCAGCAGCTAATGGCGTATTCTATTGCACAATGCGAGCAACTCTATGGTAAACAGCCGATTAAGATTGGTGCCCAAAAATATCTATTGAAATTTTACGAATCTTTTGGATTCGTTTCTACTGGTGAGGATTACTTGGAAGATGGTATTCCACATGCTATCATGATTCGCAATTAATCTAAGTTGTCGGTGTCGATGTCTTCAAAACGCTCTACATGGCCAAAAGCGTAGTTCATTCTTTTGCGGTCAAATTCTTTTTCGTGATTAGCCAACCAAACCGTCGCTACCCCATTGCCAATAAAGTTGGTGATGGCCCGTGCCTCCGACATAAACCTATCTACCCCCAACAACAAGGCTAACCCTTCGACAGGAATCACTTTAATGGCCGTCAGAGTGGAGGCCAATACGATAAACCCACTGCCCGTAACACCCGCCGCACCCTTGGACGTAATCATCAAAATACCGATAATGGTCAGCATTTGGGCTACACTCAAATGCACATTGAAGACTTGCGCCAAAAAAATGACGGCCATGGAGAGATAAATCGTCGTGCCGTCCAAATTGAAAGAGTAGCCTGCTGGCACTACTAAGCCCACTACCGACTTGTTACAACCCATTTTTTCCAATTTTTCCATCAAAGAAGGCAACGCAGCTTCTGACGACGAGGTGCCAAGCACAATCAGTAATTCTTCGCGGATATAACGCAAAAACTTAAACAAATCCACCTTGACTGTCCGTAGCACATACCACAATACCACACAAATAAAAATAGCCATGGTGATATAGACCGTCCCCATGAGTTTGGCCAAAGGCAGTAATGTTTTGACCCCATATTTGCCAATGGTGTAAGCCATGCCACCAAACGCGCCAATCGGTGCAAGCAACATGACACGGTGCAAGGCTTTGAAAATAACTTTTGAGATAGGATTGAGAAAATCAATCACTCGCTGCCGTCTGGAATAATTACTTAGTGATATCCCCAACACAATAGCAATAACCAGTACTTGCAGGGTGGAGTTGTCCATAAAAAACTGCCACCAACTGAATGGCTCAGCTTTGGTATATTTACTGATGTCGCCACCTTGGAGGTTGTCGGTGGTTACGCCTTCGCCAGGACGAATGACATTGGCCACCACTACCCCAATGATGAGAGCAATGGTCGTGATAACCTCAAAGTACAATATGGCCTTGGCACCGACTTTCCCCACTTTTTTGACATCGCCCATACTGATAATGCCCAGCGTGATAGTCAGAAAGATGATAGGGTTGATAAACAGCTTTACTACACTGATGAAAGTCTTGCCGAGCATTTCGCTAAAGGTGGCACCGATTTCGAGTTCTTGGCCCAAAAAGCGACCCTTGATAGGGGCATCCAACAGTTGCATTAAGGCCAAATCAGGGCGAAAATGGCCTAATAAAACACCCAATGTAATGGCTGTTAAGACCCAAAAGGTGAGGTTGGTAAAGAGCTTTTTCAAGAATAGAGAGGTTTGGAATGGTCAAAAATAGCCATTATTTCTTAAAGTCAGTAATAAAAAATACCTTCAACGAAACAAAAACTTATAGCCCGAAGCGATGGCGTAAACATGAGCGTGGTCGGTGCTGTTGGGGAAAGCAAAGCGGGTTTGCGTAAACGCCGATTCCTCTAAGTGATGCGCTCGAACGTTCATCAGAGCCCTCTTATAACCTACTTCCTTGGCCATATTGACCGTAGCCTGGTCAATCTCTGCCATACTGCCGTAGGGATAAACCAACGTGTCAATGGGTATTTTTAGCTGTGCTTCAAGCCTGTGTTTCGATTGCTGCAACTCTTCTTTCTTTTCCTCCTCCGACAAAAATTTAAGCACGCGGTGGGTCGTGGTATGTGAGGCTATTTGATGACCGCGCTTTGAGAGTTCTTGTATTTGTGGCCAAGTCATGCACGTAAAACGGAGCGGGTCATTATTAAGATTTTCAATGTCGTTTTTTACACAAAAAGTGGCTATAAAACCGTAAATATCAGCCACTTCGTTATCGTAAATATATTTTTTAAAATCGCGGGTTTGGCGGTTGAAATCGGCAGGGCCTTTGCCATTGGGGAGATGTACACCTTGCTGCGAGAGCAAAAACACATAATCGCGCCAAATGTAAGGTATTTTCCTATCTATCAGGGCAGGGCAAACGGCAAAGAGAGCCGTCAAGCCGTGTTTTTCTAAAATAGGGGCAAGGATTTCGTAATTGTTTAGCATCCCGTCGTCCACAGTCAAAACAGCCCTTGCGCTTGGGGATTTTGGAGTTCGTGAATGGGTAAAACCCGAAAATGTTTTTTGAGGAAAATAAGTTGCTGTTCAAATACATCGGCGGTTACATCCACACGGTAGGTGTCGAATGGAGGCAATGTCGTTTGAGGCAACACATTGTGATAAGAAATGATACCGCGTTTTTGTTTTTTTAAACCGTAGTACAACTTACTCAAGCCCGTACAATACGACACTTTCAACCAGCTATCGCGTATGAAATGTTTGAAACTCATGCTTCTTTCCAGCAAATGTAAATATGTTCATCTGGCATTAGCCCGTAGCGTTTCCAGTCTAATTCTTTCACATAATCATTTACCTCTACCCGAAAGCCAGCCGCAGAAAGTCGGTCTTTATAATCAAGCCCGTAGCGTCTAACGTGCTGGTGCGCCCCAGCGATTCGCCTACGTTCTTCCAAAGATAAGTCTTTGGTTTCGATGGTATTGGCGATTGAGTTATTGACCGCAGCTTGAACGATGGCGTAGCCGTTGGGTTTCAAGACACGATAAATCTCCTTCATTCCTTGTAAATCATCAGGCACAAGCTCAAAAACATGATTGCAAAGAACGACATCAAAGGTATTGTCGGCAAACTGAATATCGGTTACTGACATGACATGGTCGGGCATTACACCGATAGCATCAATGAAAGTCGTCATCAAGTCGGCTGTTTCGTATTGGAGATTTGGGAAACGCCGAATGACATCGTGCAAGCATTTTTCGGGCGCAAAATGCAAGATTCTTTTTTTACCTTCAAAAAAGCCTGTTTTATTTTTTAAGTACAAATACACCAACCGATGTCTTTCGAGCGACTTACAAGTATAACAAAGGGCATTGGGGCGGTTGAAGGGCAAAAACTGACTATAACTGCTTCCACAAATGGGACATTCTACTTTATTTCCTAAGCCATACATCGTTGCACGTGCCGACGCTTGAACTGCTCGTAGTTTTTTGCGCCCTTGCAGGCCAATGACATTTTTGAGTAGTGATTTCATCAGCAACAAAAACCCCGACGAGCTATTAAACTCATCAGGGTCTGAAAAAAGTTTTGCTACAAAGTTAATAAATCATATTGTAAAGCTATCACTCTCGATATATGCTTTGATGAGGGCTTCTTCGCCTTCTTTACCGGGCATGGAATTGCCATGCTCCATCCCAAAAATAAAGTCTTGGTTATTGGCCTTCATTTTGGTGTAGATATGTTTGAACACATTTTTATAGTTGATTTCGCCTGTGGTAGGCTCTTTACGGCCTGGGTTATCGCCAATCTGAAAATAGCCAATCTCGCTCCAACACCAGTCTATATGTGGAATGATGTGGCCTTCATTTTTTTGCATATGGTAAATATCAAATAATATTTTGCAAGCAGGACTATTGACGGCACGACAAATTTCGTAGGTCTGGTCAGAGGTACGTAAAAAAAGGTTGGGGGTATCACTCAACGGTTCGAGTACCATCGTCAAGCCATGCGGAGCCAAAATATCCGCACCACGGCGCAGCGCATCAATAACATGGCCTGTTTGAATCCCGATAGGCAAGCCACGCTCAAAATCACCCGGTAACGACCGTCATGTATTTGGCATTACAACGTTTGGCGGTTTCTACCGCACGTCGGCAACCATCCAAGAAAATATCAATGTGTGCTTGCTTGCCTGCTGCCAGTGTATTTTGACCATTACCGCCTTTGTCCACTACAAATACACCCATACGCATCCCTAATTTGGCCATGGTTTCGCCAATTTTGGTTTGGAGTTCTACGGGTTTCCCATCATACCATTGTCTTCCAAGGCTGTAAAACCCATATCAGCCATGAATTTTAGTTGGTCAATAGGATCTTTTCCTGCACTATTTTGGAACATCCCAAAATGCGGAGCATAAGCCAGCTTAAAGTTATGTTTGTTGCCTATGGGCTTATTTTGGAAAGCAGTTGGTATCGGCAGTCAGAGCCGCGCCAGCAGCCAGTGCCGATTTGACGAAATTTCTACGAAGCATAATTGTCAAGTGTTTAAGATATATTCTGAAAAGGGAAAGAGAAGGAGTTTCTAATCTTAGAAAAGAAAACCATGGCTGTTATAAGGATTTTTGACTTTGTAAAACCGCCTTAATATCGACTAATAACTCTTTGATTTCGTTCAAAACGGCAGCATTGTCGTTATTTGAAGCGATTGGAGTATTTTTGTAAGTGTTCTTTTTCGCGCTGGCTCAAAATGAGATTGCGCAGATCTGTGCATTGACAATTCCAATCAGTTGCATATCATGGGCTTGCCCAGCACTTTGTCCGCAGTTTCAAATTTAAGAATACACAAATCAAAATATTTCAAAAGTGGGCCTTCTACAAGTTACATCTTGGATATTTTCCAGTGGAATGGTCTTCTCGATCTGGACCAGAATTCCTTTTTTAAATCGAATGGCCTTTTCTGTAAGTTCACATTCCAGCCTATCGTAATAATGCCGACTCCACCATTGCCCTATACCCAGCAGCCAAAATGGAAGTAGTACGATGCCTACGATAGTAAGAAGCATTAAAAAAGCGACATAAAGCAGCATATAAGGCTTTACCAATTCATTGAATTTTGCTTTGAAAAGGACTGGTTCTAAATTTTCCATAGTTAGTAGTGTTTAGGTTCAATGAGTTTAAAAATGCGGCAATACTACCTCAAAAGTACTGCCTTTACCCAATTCACTCTTGACGTGAATCGTACCGCGATGAATATCTATGATACGGCGGCATACCGACAGTCCGATGCCATAACCTCGGAACGTGGTCGCATTTTTAGCCCGATAGAGCGGCTCAAAAATCCGTTGGGTTTCATTTTCTGGAATACCAATGCCTTTGTCTGTCACTCGAATGGTACAGTTGTAGGCATTAAACCCAATGCGTACTTCGGCCCGCTTATCAGGCGAATATTTACAAGCATTGTCCATCAGGTTGCTGAACACCGTTTTGAGCAATGGGCCATTGCCCGATACCGTAATATCCTGTTCATTTTCAGGAATATCTTCAAAGTCAATCGAAATTTGATAGTCGTTTCTTAGGCTTTGCAATTCTTCTTGGGTTTGAAATATGAGCTCATCTAAGCGTACAGGATGAAAGCTGACGGTTCGTTCTTCTTTTTTCTCAGACTGAGCCAACTGCAACAAACTGTTGGTCAGTTGAACCAAGCGTTGGGTATCATTGAGCAATGAGTGCAATACTTTTTGATATTCTTCGGGGCTTCGTTCTTTTTCTAAGGCTACTTGGATTTCAGATTTTAGCCCTGCCAAAGGGGTACGCAATTCGTGCGAGGCGTTCGACACAAAGCTACGCTGCAAGTCGAAGGATTGTTCTAATCGCTGAAGCATTTGGTTGAAATTAATGGCCAACTGAGCTATTTCGTCTTGACCATTGCCTTCGTTGAGTGGCTTTCTAAGATTATAAGCTGTGATGGTGCCGATGGCCTTGTTCATGGCTGATATTGGCTTGAGCGACTGCCCCGCAAAAATAAAACCCAGCACAATGGTAGCCAATACGCCAAAAAGAAAGCTATAAGTGAGCGATTCGCGTAGTTTTTGGAGTTGACTATTGCCAAGGGTATCTTCGGCAGAAGCCATCAATACTAATTCTCCTTTATCGTTGTTAGTGTACATAATACCTACCACCAAAAGGTTTTTGTTGGTAGTTTCAACATACTTCGTTTGCCGAACAGATTTTAACAAATCAGCATTGTAATAATAAAAAACAGCACTATCGGGTTCATAGCTGGCATAAACCAATTTATCTTTTTCATCAAACATTAGCACCTTATCGGCGTAGAGTCTTGAGAGGGTTTCTTTGTCAATAATTTTGAGGAGTTTTTTGTTGATTTCATCTACTTTAATCAGCAAATCGGCCCGCGTGAGTGCCCTGTCTCGGAGGCTTTTATAGACCTCGTCGCGGCGATTTTGCTGCGCCAAATAGTAAAATGAAATGGAGAACGTCGCCAACACCAACGCAATAATGAGCGTAAACTGAAGCGCGATTTTTGTCCTTATTTTCATTCTAAACCTTAGTTAGACTTGATTATCTCAACAATTTACTTGATAGCGATAGTTATTTTATTGGATGCCCCCTTTATACACTCAACAAAGCCGCTATTTGGCTTTTCAGGGCATTGAGCCCTTTACTGCCTTTGCCTACTTCCAAAATTTGCTTTCCCCACTCATACCAAAGGCCATCGCCGGGGTTGAGGTATAGACCATTTTTTTTTGGTTTTTGAGCCATAGCATTTTCGGCAAACCAATCTACGCCATACAACGCTTCCATCAAAGAGGGCAAATCCTGCCAAGCAAAAAATCGCATGGATGATTTACCATCAATCACTCGTTTTATCTGTGCATTACGGCTGCTAAAAGAGGCCGTCAAAGTGGCCTCTCGCACACCCTGCGAAGTAACGTCAAGCACTTGTATTTCAAAGGGTCGTTCTTTTTCAGAAGTTTCATAGATAGCTTGTACCAATTCTTGGGCCAAGAATTGCCATTCTTCTTTATTCTTTGGTTGGCCTTGTATTAATTGATCCGTTTGAATTTCAACAGTCAAAAAGTCGCTATCATTGCTCCGAATTAGTTTTTTATCTAATTTAGTTTTGAGAAATAGCCTTTCTACTTCTTCTTTCCACACTTTTTCCAAAGACCCTTCCCAGGCATAATTATCGTTCTCAGTAAAACCTTCAGCAGCTATTTCGTCGGCATCGATTTCATCTCTATGGGTGTAGGTCAGTTTCAAAGCAGCCGTAAGTCCTGAGCTGGAGGGCGTGAGGGTAAGCGCATATTGATAGGAATACGGTGGTGGTAGCTGCGCGGCAGTTTCAAAATGAATAGTAAGGTATTGAAAAGCAGACATGGTCTATGTGTTTTGCGCAAAGGTACGCTGCTTATCTACTTTGCCTGTGGGTGTTTCCACAAATTTTTCAAAAACAATGATTTCCTTAGGAATTTCATAAGGGGTAAGGTACTTTTCTAAAGCTACTTTTAATGCTATTAAAGCCAGATTTTGGTCATTTTCTACGACCAATATTAACTTTTGACCCAACCTTTCATCGGGTTTCCACCATACAAAATACCTTGCCGAGATGTCCCAAATTTTCTCAATAGCGCGTTCTATTTTTTCTAATTGAATTTTTACTCCACCACTGTTGATGATATTATCAGCACGACCTACCAAACGAAAATGGTGGTGGTCTATCCACTCCACCACGTCGTTGGTTTGAATCCACACTTCATTGGTTACTGCCCCTTTGAGCCGCAGGCAGCCTCGCTCATCTGTGGCAGCTTCTATGCCTTCCAACAATTGAAAATAGTCGGAGGCATCCTCACCATTAAGTTTTCTTAATGCCACGTGCGATACCGTTTCGGTCATGCCGTAGGTACTAAAAACGGGAACTTTGAGAGTCTGAATCTGTGCCAACAAAGAGGAATTTACCACTGCCCCTCCCACGATAATCACCTTGAGTTGATTCAGTCGGCCATGATTGTTTTTCTCCAGCAAAGTTTGTAGTTGCAAAGGTACAAAAGCGGCAAAGTCAATCTGAATATCTTCAGGAAGCGATAAAAAAGGGTCAGAAGAAGGGGGAATAACATACATAGTCAAGTCTATTTCTAAACCCCTAACCAGCATCATTATGCCTGCAATATAGCCTACATTGAGGCACACAAGCGCATTTTGGTTTTTTTTTAGATTCAGTGCTTGTTGAGTGGTATAAGCACTGGCTTGCATTTGTCGGCGAGTAACTATAATAGGTTTAGGTTCTCCCGTAGAACCTGACGTTTGAAGAAGAAACTCTTTTTCCCCACCAAGATAAGATTGACAAAACGCCCACGCTTGCCGAAAATACGCATCGGCAGGCGCAAGCATTGTATACACAAATTGAGGAACGATTTGAAAATACATAACTACATAGCAGATACGTTAATTTCGCCTGTAGAAGAGTCATAGCTGGTAAAATACCTTGTTAAAGGTCGGGTAGCAGGCCCCGTTTTGACTTCACCCATATCCGAAAACACAGAACCATGATTAGGACATAAAAAAGTATTATTAGCCAATACATAATTGACGGCTGTGCCTTCATGAGTGCACGCTTGAGATACCGCAATGAACCCACCCTGCTGTGTACGTGCAATAATTATCCCATTTATCCTTACAAAACCACCTGGATTTTGAAGGGCTTTATAAGTAGTATTATTAATATTCACGGCAAAGTTTTTGGGTGTATCTTCTGGTGTGGGTTCTTTGCCTGTACCACAACTTGACAAGCATTGCTGAAGCACAATAGCCCCCACACTTACCCCTACCAATCGAAAAAACTCATTTCGATCCATCGTTGTTACTCCCTGTGCCTTCATCTGAAAAATTATTTTACAGTTTGTACTTAAAAAAGGTTTTTTTTATCCTTTTGCTAAACGAAAACGCATCCCTAAAGATTGTAATGATGAAAAAGTTAGTGACCATTGTGGCGATTTTAACCAAGATAAGTTTCATAGAAGCCCAAACCCTGACTTCTTCTAATTTACCTATCGTCATCATTGATACCCAAGGGCAAACCATCGTAGATGAGCCTAAAACAACTGTCAAGCTAAAAATCATTTATAATGGTGCAGGAAAACGTAATCAAGTGACAGATGTTCCCAATGTATATGATGGTTTGGCAGGCATTGAGTTTCGTGGGTCTTCTTCGCAATTATTCCCCAAAAAACCCTACGGATTTGAACTTCGCGATGCCCAAGGCGAAGGCAGAGAAGTAGCTCTACTTGGAATGCCCAAAGAAGAAGACTGGATTTTGTTTGCTTCTTACAATGAAAAAAGCCTATTGCATAATGCTTTAGCCATGAAAATGGCCCGTGATTTGGGCATGTATGCAAGTCGCACACAACACTTGGAGGTAGTTATCAATGGCAAATACGAAGGCATTTATATGCTTATGGAAAAAATAAAACGTGTTTCGGGGCGTGTCAATCTAACCAAGATGTCGGACAAAGACAACTCAGGCGATGTCCTCACGGGTGGCTATATCTTCAAAATAGATAAATCAACAGGCAGCGGGGGTAGAGAGGGCTGGGTTTCAAAAATACCTGCTCCTTTTGGCACTTCTCGTATTCAGTATTTATACGATTATCCTGCTTTTGACGACATTACTACTCAACAAAAATCCTATCTCCAAGCCAAAGTAGATAGTGCTGAAGCCGCTCTCAATGGAGCTGATTTTAGGGACTTTATCAAGGGCTACCGACGTTACTATGATGCTATCTCATTTGCCCGTTTATTTTTAGTCAATGAAGTTGCCCGCAATGTGGACGGCTACCGTATCAGCACTTTCTTTCATAAAGACCGAGATAGCAAGGGAGGAAAAATCAAAGCAGGCCCTGCGTGGGACTACGACTTGGCCTTTGCCAATGCCGACTACTGCGACGGTTTCCGATATGATGGCTGGTCGTATTTGTTTGGAAAAGTTTGTCCAGGAGATGGCCTACAAGTACCCTTTCATTGGAAGAGAATGCTTGAAGATCCAGCGTTTGTTTCGGAGCTCCACGATGAGTATAGCCGAATGAGAAAAGGGCCTTGGAAAATCGAAAATCTACATGCTTATATTGATTCGTTGGCTGCTACCCTACAAGAGGCTCAGCAGCGAAATTTCCAGCGTTGGCCTGTATTGGGGCAATATGTCTGGCCCAATCCAAGGCCTGTTCCCACCACTTGGCAAGGCGAAGTAGATGAACTCAAACGCTGGCTGGATGCACGCCTCCAATGGTTGGACTGGAATATCCCAGGAGCGATTTTATCTATTGACCCTCCTCAAAATTCCCTTACGGAAACTACTTTGGAAGTGGTGCCCAATCCTTTTGAAACAGAAGCCCATTTGCGCTTCAAAGTACCCCGCGATATGGAGGTATTTGTAGAGATATTTGATGTAACAGGAAAACTTATTACCACCAAAATAGGACGTCTTGAGCAAAGTCAAGCAGAACTTCAGCTACCTGTTATGGCCCTCCGGCACTTATCTGTTGCGTGTCAATACCCCTACCGAAGTGCTAAGAACGCGCATTGTGAAGCAGTAGCAGCTTTGCTATGCAAAAGCAGGCATTTGAGTCACAGGTAAAGCCACTCCGTTTTCTATTTTATACAAAAAGTGAGACAATCCATTGCTAATAAGCAAGTATGGGGCTTTTAGAACGGCATTATAGCGAATGGCTTGTTGCAGCACTTGGTCTGTCAATACAATATGTGATGCCTTACATTCTACTAACATAAAAGGCTTTGCAGAACGGTCAAAGACTAAAATATCGGAGCGTTTAGTAAGCTGATGATAGCGCAATCCGCTTTCTGTCTTGATAAGCGACTTGGGATAACGATACTCATTGAGAAGCCAATGCAAGACGTGCTGCCGTACCCATTCTTCGGGCGTAATGAGTAGGTATTTTTTCCTGGTAATATCAAAAATATGCGGCTTCCCGTCTATTTTCATAACTTTGTAATCGAAAGCAGGTAAGTTGAGCTGCACCATAGTTTATAAGGGATTTGTAAGAGCCACCCTATTGTGGATTCTGACAAGTCTTTTTTTATACCTAAATTTCCCAAAAATCAACACGAAATCAATGAAAACTAAAGAAGAAATTGTAGAAAACTGGCTACCACGCTACACAGGCACACCCCTTGAGGCTTTTGGAGAATATATCCTACTCACCAACTTTATCAATTATGTACAGCTATTTGCCGATATGCACAATGTGGAAGTTCAAGGCCGCGATCGTGCCATGCAAACTGCCACTGCCAACAATATCACTATCATTAACTTCGGAATGGGCAGTGCGATGGCCGCTACAGTCATGGATTTGCTTTCAGCGGTCAATCCAAAAGCCGTTTTGTTTTTGGGCAAATGCGGTGGCCTAAAAAAAACACAAATAGGCGACTTGGTATTGCCCATTGCTGCTATCCGAGGCGAAGGTACCAGCAACGATTTTATGCGGCCCGAGATTCCTGCCCTTCCCTCTTTTCGTCTCCAGAGAGCGGTTTCATCCATGATAAAAAAGCATGAAATGGACTACTGGACAGGTACGGTTTACACAACCAATCGGCGTATTTGGGAACATGACGAAGTATTCAAAGATTACCTCCGCGAAATCCGAACCATGGCCATTGATATGGAAACAGCCACGATTTTCACAGTAGGCTTTGTCAATTCTATTCCACATGGCGCTTTGCTACTCGTTTCTGACAATCCACTTGTACCTGAAGGCGTAAAAACAGAAGAAAGCGATAAAAAAGTAACTGCGGATTTTGTAACTCGCCACCTTCAAATAGGGATTGATTCTTTGGTAGAGTTGGCCAACTCTGGCGAATCGGTCAAGCACTTACGCTTCGAGTAACAACTAAAATTGTTTAAATATTTTGAATTGGTCCGTCGGTCGGTTCAAAACCGACTGACGGGAAGTGCACTAATTACAATAATCGCTAATCACTTTGTAGGCTTGGGTATAGCCCAATTCGCCTGCTTTTGAAAGATCTAAACACCCTGCATTTTCGTCGCCAAGGCTATGCTTGATTAATCCACGGACATAAAATGCTTCGGCATATTTAGGATTTAATTTAATGGCACTGTTACAATCGGCAATGGCCTCTCGCTGATCACCCATAGAAGACCTTACCATTGCTCTGGTAAAGTACGCCTCCGAATAAGTTGGGTTAAATTCAATGGCTTTGTTCAGGTCTAAAATAGCTCCTTTTCCATCGCCCTGTTTGCTTTTTCCAACTCCTCTGATAAAATAAGCTTCTGAACGATCTTCTGACAGTTCAATAATCTTAATACGTTCCTGCACTGCATCTCTCAATTGATCTAAGATTGAACGGCTAATACTACCCACATAAACAACCTTTGACTTTGCAGAGGTATTATTGTTGAGGTCAATCGCTTTGTTTAAATCTGAGATAGCATCTCGCTGGCTTCCAAGCTTACTTTTACAAAAACCGCGTCCATAATAGGCGCGGTGATTGGATGGATCTAAACGAATAGCCTGATCAAAGTCATTGATAGCCTCTTCAAATTTGTCCAATTTACTACGTGAAAATCCACGATAATAAAAAGACTCGGCATCTTCTGGTTTTAATTCAATAGCTTTAGAATAATCGGCAATAGCACCGGCAAAGTCGTTCAAATTTACTTTGGCATAGCCACGTCCCGAATAAGTGGCCGAATTTTTAGGATTCAAATCTACTACACGAGAAAAATCAGCAGAAGCACTTGCATAGTCTTCCAATTTAATTTTGACACTTCCTCTGGCAAATAACGCTCCCACATTATTGGGGTCTAACTCTATGGCACGGTTTAAATCTTGCAATGCACCACGGCTATTGTCCACCCGAGCACGATTGATTCCACGTTGATAATAGCCTTGGGCATCATCGGGGTTGAGTTCTATAGCTCGCGAAAAATCTTGAATAGAAGCGCGAAAGTCATCCTGTTTGGCTTTGCTAATACCACGGTATAAGTAGGCATCGGAATATTTGGGATTGAGTTCTATAGACCTATCAAAATCTAAAATAGCACCTCGGTGGTCTTTTAGATTGGCTTTAGATATGGCACGATTATAATAGCTTGGGGCATTTTCGGGACTCAATGAGATAGCCACATTGAACGCTTGAAGCGCGGCGACAAAATCCCCCGCTTTACTTTTGTTTACACCTTCTTCAAAGTATTCGGCAGCAGTGCGCTGGCTATATGAAGTAGTACCAATTGCCATCAATACAGCAAAGGCAAATAGAAATAAGGGGTGTTTCTTCATAACGAAACAGAAAAAATATTTTGTTTAACACTGAATTAGAACGCCAAAACTACCCAATTGCCGTCTTTGATGCAAAATTATTTTGCTTAAAAAGACATATTAACCCATCCAATAGCCTATCCCAAAAAGAAGTACAAAAAGTAAGGTAGAAAGTGCCATCTGTTTTAAATAAGGGTCAAGTTGCTGTGGGTTCTGAAGTTTATTTACAGCCAAGCCATTCCAAACGAATAGAGGAAAACTAAGTATAAACAGCCACTGAAACCATGAATTAGTCTGTAAAACTAAAAAAACTACGCTACATAACATTCCTAAACCTAACAAAACCAATGGTAAATGACAGCCTTTTTCTTCCAATACGCACAGGAATAGAGCGCTTTCCTGTAAGTTTATCAGAGACAATATCCCTAATATTGTTGATATTTAGTACGCCTACAGCAAAAAGACCACAGCTTGAGGCTGGCAGAAGCA
The DNA here is from genome assembly GCA_041392315.1 of Spirosomataceae bacterium. Lineage (GTDB taxonomy): Bacteria > Bacteroidota > Bacteroidia > Cytophagales > Spirosomataceae > Runella. Next base: position 44,533 of record JAWKMH010000006.1, read on the forward strand.
AAGCCCAATCCAGTGCTTGAGTGTGCAAATAGTAAGAACCCAACACGCCCACCCATCCAAAAAAAATCAAAACAGATAAATCTCCCAAACCTTCATAACCATATGGGCGTTTGCCAGCAGTATAGGTAATAGCTGCAATAATAGCTAAAATCCCAATACCCAAAAACACCATAAAGGCTTGCCAAGTAGCCTCTTTGAGGGCTTCATACAACAACCAAACCCCGCTCACAAAAGCCAAAACTGAGAAAATAATAATCGCTTTTCTCATTGCCTCTACCGTAATTTCTCCTTTTTGAACAGTACGCATAGGTCCTTGGCGTGCCTCTGTATCTTTTCCATTGACAGTATCTCCATAGTCGTTAGCAAAATTGGAGAGGATTTGTAAAAAAGTAGTTGTCAGAATCGCCAAAATAGCAATTGTCCAACTAAAAGTACCGCGTGCCGCTGCCAAAAACACCCCATCAGAATACTCGATAGTGCTAAAGGTAGGTGCGCGGGCGAGCCGCTTCAATCCAAGGTTTCATTTTTAGTTGTAATTCTTTAGTTATAAGTCTTTGTCATTCCGTCCCGAACTCTTTCGGGAGAGGAATCCGAATCCTTAGTTGTGATTTCCTAACCGATAGTCAAAAGCCCAAATCCGATAACCCAAATATCAAACATCAAAATTTGTATCTAAATTCATAATTTCCTAATATTGCAGCGGCAAATCGGAACTACCAGCTCCTGCTGAATCCCCCAGGTCTTGACGGAAGCAAGGGTAGGTGGTCGTAGCGGTGAGATTCTCGGTTTGCCTTTTTTTGTTTTTCTCTTGAGAAGAATTTAATCAAAACGGTTGGATTCTAAACCAACGCCTCCACAAAATTTCAATAGGATGTAGTGCTTTTCGGCCTGTGCCATCGTGTATTTGGTGGCGGCAGCTTGTGCCAGGCGCAGCAATGATGACTTCGTCGGGCTGCTTTCTAACGGTCGGGAACAAAACCAATTCCCCAATTTTCATCGAAAGTTCGTAATGCTCTTTTTCATAACCAAAACTCCCTGCCATACCACAGCAACCACTCGGGATAAGCTGCACTTGGTAGTTTTTGGGCAACGAAAGCATCTTTTTGGTGGGAATCAAAGACCCAATCGCCTTTTGCTGGCAATGCCCATGCAACTTAATGACCTTACTGTGAACTGTGAACTGTGAACTGTGAACTCTTCCAGCACCTATCTCACGGGCTATAAACTCATCAAGCATCAAGGCGTTTTTACCTAATTTAGTGGCTTCCTCCACAAGTTCCTCACTCACCAAGTCGGGGTATTCATCTCTAAAAGTCAAAATGGCTGAAGGCTCAATACCTACCAGTGGCGTATCGGTCGTAATCAAGTCTTTGAGCAATTGTACATTTTGATTGGCAATTTTCTTGGCATCTTTCAGCAACCCCTTCGACAACTGTGGGCGACCTGACTCAATGTGTTCAGGAATAACGACCTCATACCCCAGTTTTTCGAGCAATAAAATGGCTTTTTTCCAATTTCTACATCATTGTAGTTAGAAAATTCATCACAAAATAAATAAAGTCGTTTTCCGCCTGTTTCTCCGAATTTTTCCGACTTTTCCCCCATTTCTTCAAGGTTATGTTTTGCAGAAGCGGCATGGTTCTATCAGGATGAAAACCCACTATTCGATTGGCCATACGGCGGAGCGGAGTGTTTTTGAAAATGAAATTGTAGGCCCAAGGCATATAACTGGCCAAGCGTGTCATTTTGGAGAAATTCCCAATCAGCCAAGACCTTAGTGGCACGCCATTCTTGTCGTAGTAGTGTTGCAAAAACTCCATTTTTAGCTTGGCTACATCCACATTAGAGGGGCACTCGCCTTTGCAGCCTTTGCAAGCCAAACACAAATCATAGACTTCTTTGACAGCCTCTTCTTTGATGGCTTCTCTATTGGGCAGGTGAGGGTTTGTCAGAAATTCCCTCAAAATATTGGCTCTGGCACGGGTGGTATCTTTTTCGTTGCGGGTGGCCATAAAACTCGGGCACATTGTTCCGCCCGAAAGTTCGGTTTTACGGCAGTCGCCCGAGCCATTGCATTGCTCGGCGTGTTGGAGTAGTGTTTGATTAGGGTAGCGAAAATAGGTTTTAAGTTCGGGAGAAGGTTGGTCGGCTTCATAGCGCAGAAAAGTATCCATTGGGGGCGTATCCACGATTTTGCCTGGGTTGAAAACATGATCGGGATCCCAAGTATTTTTAATTTCTTTGAACAAAGCATAATTTTTTTCTCCAACCATCTGGGGAATAAACTCCCCGCGTAGTCGCCCATCGCCATGCTCGCCCGAGAGCGAGCCATCATATTTTTTGACCAGCGTGGCTATCTCTTCGGCTATCATCCTAAATTGCCGATGCCCTTCTTTGGTTTTTAGATTGATGATGGGCCGTAAGTGAATCTCGCCCGAACCCGCATGGGCATAATGTACTGCCGACATGCCGTTTTTATGTAAGATTTCGTTGAAATCTCGAATATAGGCAGGCTGGTCGTGTACATCTACAGCCGTATCTTCTATCACAGCCACGGCTTTCTCATCGCCAGGCAGATTGGCCAATAGCCCCAAGCCTGCTTTACGGAGTGTCCATATTTTCTTGGTATCGGCATCAAACAGCAGCGGAAAATGAAAACCAAAGCCTGCCTCCCGCATTTCTATTTCCATGGCAGTAGCCAGTTGAATACTCTCTGCTTGCTCTTCGCGCGACAAATCCACGACTAAAATGGTCGGATAGCTCCCATCAGGTTTGTTTCTGACAAAAAAGCTATTGGCTTTTTGTTCGGGATTGGCCGCAGCACATTCCAGTACATAATTATCTATTAGCTCTACGGCTTGCGGTTTATATTTGAGTGCTATAAGGGTGGCTTGCAGTGCCTCATCAATGCTGTCAAAATGCCCACAAACCAATGCCTGTGCTTTGGGCGGAGGCGGAATGAGATGGAGTTTTATCTCCGTCAAAAAACAAAGCGTTCCTTCTGAACCTGCAATAAGGCGACACATATTGAAGGGGGCTGTGCCACCAAAAGGGGCTGTATCCAACAACATGTCTAAAGCATAACCCGTGTTGCGTCGCTCCACACTTTTCTTAGGGAAATTTCTACGGATTTCGGCTTGATTGGCCGTATCTGAAAGAATCGCAAAAGTTTTTTGTAAATGGCTTGTTCCAAGCATCTCCGTCGGTCGGTTCAAAACCGACCGACGGAGATGCAACTGCTAAAAGTGGCTTCACTTCCATCGCTCAATATGGCTTTTACTTCCAGCAGATGCTCCCGCGTAGAGCCATAGACTACCGAATTAGAGCCACAGGAATTGTTACCCACCATGCCTCCAATCATGGCTCGATTGGCCGTGGAGGTTTCGGGGCCAAAATAGAGATTGTATGGTTTCAGGGCTATGTTTAATTCATCTCTGACTACCCCTGGCTGCAACCGCACCCATCGTTCCTCCGCATTGATTTCCAGTATTTTATTGAAATGCTTTGATACATCTACGACAATGCCATTGCCCACCACTTGGCCTGCCAGTGAAGTACCCGCTGTGCGTGGAATAAGCGCGGTTTTGTATTTTTTAGCAAACGCAATCAGCTTTTTGATGTCTTCTACGGTCTTGGGTAAAGCTACCGCAAGTGGCATTTCGCGATAAGCCGAAGCATCGGTAGCATAGAGCGTACGGAGGGTATGGTCGGTATAAAATTCTCCTTCTAAGGTAGATGCGAGTGCTAAGAGATGTTGGTAGGTCATGGTGGTCATCAATGAGTCGCAAAGTTACCAACAAAATAAGATTGCTACTTTCTAAGGGCTTAAAAGTTTCCGAAAGTTCAAAAACAGTTTATTTATTTTATATTAACTAAATGTAAACCAATTAGTTAAAAATTTATCAATGTCTTAAAAAATAGATAATACTCAGGTGATATTTGGGATGCAAATTTGCAAGCATGAAGCAAAAACCACATTTTCGTACGATTGTCATTTCTGACTTGCATTTGGGTACAACCAGTTCTAAAACTAAGGAAGTAACACACTTTCTCAAACAGTACAAATGTAATAAGCTTATTTTAAATGGTGATATTATAGATGGTTGGCAATTAAAAAAGTACGGCACTTGGAAACGCCGACACACAGCCTTCTTCAAAACCGTACTAAAAATGATGGACGATTATCGTACCAAAGTCATTTATATACGCGGCAATCACGATGATTTTCTGGAACAAATCATGCCTTTGCGCTTAGGAAAATACTTTCAAATTAGGAAAGATTATATTCTTAAATCCAACAACAAAAAGTTCTATATTACCCATGGAGATGTATTTGATAGCATCACGACCAATATGAAATGGCTGGCCTATTTGGGCGACACGGGCTATACTTTTTTATTATGGGTCAATAAGTTGTACAACAATTATCGCCATTGGCAAGGACTTCCTTATTACTCACTTTCGCAGGTGGTCAAGCAGCGAGTCAAAGCTGCGGTCAATTATGTATCTGATTTTGAAGAGAAACTTACTGAATTAGCCAAGTCACGCGATTGCGACGGCATTATTTGCGGGCATATTCACCAACCTGCTATCCGCGAAATAAACGGACTTGTTTACATGAATTCAGGCGATTGGGTGGAGACATTGAGCGCATTAGTAGAAGATCACGACGGCAACTGGATGTTAATGTACTACAACGAAACGCAAATGGGGGCTTCCGATGAACCCACTGTTTCTGCTTTTTTTGGAGTCAAAGAACGCATAGCTTCGTGAGCAAATACCTGTTTATCGTACAAGGAGAAGGACGCGGACACCTGACACAAGCCATTTCATTGGCCCAAATACTACAACAAAATGGCCATGAAGTAGTACAAGTTCTTGTGGGTGTGGGAGAGGGTCGTCAGCTTCCTACTTTTTTTACCCAACAAATCCAGGCACCTGTTCAAACCTTCCATAGTCCACATCTGATGATGGGCAAAAAAGGGATTAGCTTCGCAAAGACCATCGGCTATCATCTTTTTCGATTGTGGCGTTATGTGCGTAGTGTGGCAAAAATCAAATCCATTGTCAGGGCGCAGTCACCTGATGTCATCGTCAATTTTTATGATGTGCTCGGAGGTATTTATGCCTTTTTGTATCGGTCCAATATCCCTCTCGTGGCCGTAGGCCACCATTATCTATTTTTTCATCCTGAAATGATATTTCCTCAAAAACGAGGTTTAGACCATTGGCTACTTAAAATCAATACCTATATCACTGCACTACAAGCTGAAAAGCTACTGGCGCTTTCCTTCCAGTTTTTCCAAGACCAGCCCCAATCACGCATAGTAGTTACGCCACCATTGCTCCGTCAAGCCGTTCATGGGCTATACCCCACACAACAAAATTATTTATTGGCTTATGTTACATATACCTCTTTAAGTAACAACATTGTACAGTGGCATTTGCAAAATCCTACGATTCCATTGCATTGTTTTTGGGACAATGCCCAGTATAACGAAGAATATGTATATGATGAAACACTCACTTTTCATCAGGTCGATGGTCAAAAATACCTCCAAATGATGGCTGATTGTAAGGCGTTGGTTACGACGGCAGGTTTTGAATCGGTGTGTGAAGCCATGTACTTAGGCAAACCTGTGATGATGGTTCCTGCACACTATGAACAAGCCTGCAACGCCCTTGATGCCCAAAAAGCAGGGGCAGGCGTTGCAGCCGATACTTTCGATTTGTCTATTCTTCTTGATTATTTGCCTCAACATCAGCTCATTCAAGATTCGTTTCAGCATTGGTGCAGCCAAGCCTCTGCTATTTTTCTTCAACATTTAGAAGAAGTTGTAGGGGAGAAACAAGTTTTGGTAGGTTTTAGTTAATTTTGTGGATATTTTAACGTAGAAGCAAAATTAAATGTTAAGCGAACAAGAACTACTCCGCCGCCAAAAGCGCGAAGAACTGATGAAAATGGGGATTGACCCCTACCCTGCCGAGCTGTTTGAGATAAACGCCACCGCAGCCGATATTCACCAAAACTATGAAAACAATAAGTTAGACTATAAATCTATTTCGCTGGCAGGTCGTTTGATGGGCTTTCGCATCATGGGAAGTGCCTCTTTTGCTGAGTTGCAAGATAGCACAGGGCGTATTCAGCTTTATTTCCGTCGCGACGACCTCTGCCCCGATGAGGACAAAACGCTCTATAATACTGTTTTTAAGAAACTACTTGATATTGGCGATATTATTGGCATAAAAGGATACGTTTTTACAACCCAAACAGGCGAAATCTCTGTACATGTACAAGAATTTAAGATTCTTAATAAATCGCTTCGCCCTTTGCCCGTTGTCAAAGAAGCCGATGGCAAAACCTACGATGGTTTTTCTGACCCCGAGCAGCGTTTTCGCCAACGCTACGTGGACTTGATTGTAAACCCACACGTCAAAGACATTTTTGTCAAACGTGCGCGTATCATTAGTACCATGCGGCGTATGTTTGACGACCGCGGTTGGTTGGAAGTAGAAACTCCTATCTTGCAGCCCATTCACGGTGGCGCAGCAGCACGGCCTTTCAAGACCCACCACAATACGCTCTATATGCCGCTTTATATGCGTATCGCCAACGAATTATACCTCAAACGCCTCATTGTAGGTGGTTTTGATGGGGTGTATGAGTTTGGCAAAATGTTTCGCAATGAGGGCATGGACCGTACCCATAATCCCGAATTTACATCCTTGGAGTTTTATGTAGCCTATAAAGACTACCACTGGATGATGGGCATTACAGAGGAAATCTTAGAGAACGTCGCCAAGGCTGTTCATAATGGAAAAACCAAAGTAATGGCCTGGGGCAACGAAATCGAATTTGCAGGGCCATATACCCGACTAAGCATTGTAGAGGCCATTGAAAAATATGCAGGCGTGGATGTAGAGAAGCACGATGTTGGGTCTTTGCGTGAATGGTGCAAAACACAGGGCATCGAAACCGACGATACCATGGGCAAAGGCAAGCTGATTGACGAAATCTTCGGTGCCAAGGTCGAAGCCAATCTCATTCAGCCCACCTTTATCATTGACTACCCCGTCGAAATGTCGCCTTTGACTAAAAAACACCGCAGTAAGCCTGGGCTGGTAGAGCGTTTTGAGTTGTTTATCAATGGCAAAGAGGTGGCCAATGCCTATTCAGAACTCAACGACCCCATAGACCAACGCGAGCGTTTTGAAGACCAACTGCGCTTGGCCGCCGCTGGAGACGACGAGGCCATGGCCATGGATGAAGACTTTATTCGTGCCTTAGAATATGGAATGCCTACTACTTCAGGGATTGGTATTGGCATAGACCGCCTTACCATGATGCTTACCGACCAAACGAGCATTCAAGAGGTCTTGTTTTTTCCGCAAATGCGCCCCGAGAAGAAAGTAGAAATGGCTACCGAAACAGATTTTGTAGCCGAGGGAGTGCCTGCGGTGTATGTGTCTGCCTTACAGAAAATGAATATTTTGACCATAGAACAACTCAAAGCAGCCAACCCCAACAAGGTGTTTAATGACTTGGGCGGTATGCGTAAAAAACTAAAAATCGAAGCCCCCATGCCAAAAAAAGAAGAAGTAGAAGGCTGGGTTGCATAGACAAACTTGCTAATTCTTTGATTTTGAATTGAAAATCAAATACATTGCTTTACATTTTTTATCAACAAAAAACCATTGATTATGAAAAAACTAATTGTTCTATTCTTCTTGGCGCTGCCCATGCTTGCTTTGGCCGAACCAGGCAATTTTTCTATCACAGGGAACATCAAAGGGGTGAAAAACCAAACCATTTATTTACGGTATGGTAAAAGTACTGATTCGCTTCAATCAGCTACTGGTGAGTTTTCGTTTAAAGGGCAAGTCGAAGACCTTACTACAGCTTATCTTCGCGTAGGAAAAACGCAAACTTCGTTTTTTTTGGAGAAAAATGCAGTACTTAACTTCAACGCTGTTTTAGAAGAATTAGACAATGCAACGATCACTGGCACACGCCTCAATGATGATTTGTCGAAATATACCGCCTCTATTGCCGAACTCAACAACCAACGGCGACCTGTCATGAGTACCCTCATGGATGCTTATCAAAAAAAGCAGCCTTACAAAGAATACAGCGACCAAGTAGAGAAAATTGACGAGCAAATCTCAGCCAAAGCCAAAGATTTCATCCAATCCAATACAGAGAGTGTATTCAGTGCATGGTTGGTTAGAAGTAAATTTTTCTATGGCGACGATGAGGAATTATCTTCCATGTATCAATATCTCAAAGGCCATGCCCTTGCTTCTAATTATGCCAAAGATTTGAAGAAAAAAATCGAGGCTAATGCCAAAACAGGTGTGGGACAGGTAGCACCAGAGTTTACCCAAAACGACGTAAACGACAAACCAGTATCATTGACATCTTTGCGTGGCAAATACGTTTTGGTGGACTTTTGGGCTTCGTGGTGTGGCCCCTGCCGCCAAGAAAACCCCAATGTAGTCAAAGCTTATAATCAGTATAAAGACAAGGGTTTTACTATCTTGGGCGTATCGCTCGACCAAAAGAAAGAACCTTGGCTCAAAGCCATCGAAAAAGACCAACTTACTTGGACACACGTATCTGACTTGAAATATTGGCAAAACGAAGTGGCAGTTATGTACGGCATCAATTCCATTCCTGCCAGCTTGCTGCTTGATCCTAATGGAAAAATCATCGGCAAAAACCTCCGAGGCGAAGCTCTCGCTAAGAAATTGGCAGAATTGATGCCCCAATAACCAAATCAAATAAAGATAGGCGAGGCAACCCCTCGCCTTTTTTATGAACTATGACTCCTGACACTCGTCCTCTTCGCATCGCTCAAATCACTACCGAGGTACCAGATGTGAAAACTTTTGTCCTCGAACCAACCGACCCCTCCCCTTTTTTGTATCAATCAGGACAATTTTTGACACTACTTTTCAATCATCACGACCAAGAGATTCGTCGCTCTTTCTCGTTTTCCAGCACACCATCCATAGACCCGCTGCCTACCATTACAGTAAAGCGCGTACCCAACGGGCTTGTTTCGCGCCAACTGCTCGATCATGCCCAAGTAGGCGATACCTTGATGACTCTGCCGCCTGCGGGGCGATTTGTAGTAAAAGAAAAAACCAACTCGCCAAGGCAAGTTTTCTTGATAGGAGCAGGAAGTGGTATCACACCCCTGTTTTCTCTCTTAAAACAACTGCTCCATGAAGATCCATTGACACAAATCGTCTTGATTTATAGCAATAAAACCAAAGAGTCCACGATTTTTTATAAACAACTTCAACTCCTTCAAGATACCTACCCAAACCATTTAAAAGTTATTTTTTTATGGGGGAATGCCAAAAACCTACTTTATGCTCGATTAAGCAGTTTTCTTTTAGAAGAAATAGTAAATGCGGAAGTACGTTTCGTTCGAAAAGAAACGTTGTTTTACACCTGTGGGCCTGAGCATTATATGCTCATGGTGCAAATCACGCTTCTGACTATGGGGTTTGAAAAAAGCCAAATCCATCACGAATTTTATACCATCGAACCTAAAGCCCCCACGCCCAAAAACTATCCCATGCAGACGGCACAATTCAGTTTTCGGGGAAAAACACAAACCATAACCGTCAAAAATAACCAAACGATTTTAGAGGCGGGTTTGGAGGCAAAGTTGGCGTTGCCCTACACTTGCCGTGCAGGACGGTGTGGTGCCTGTGTGGCACTATGCACAAATGGCCGAGTAGAAATGGAATACAACGAAGTACTTACTGATGAGGAGATTAGCCTTGGGCAAGTGCTTACTTGTATGGCACATCCAACTACGGCAGATGTAACGATTAGGTGGTAAAAGTTAAGCCAGCACACCCTTATACATTTCTGCTACGGTCGCTACAGCATAGTCTATTTCGGCTTCAGTATTGTATTTACCAAAAAGAAAAGCGCACATTGCCTCGCTCGGGTGCAACGCCCAAAGCACCCAATACATGTGAGCCAATTTCTGAACCGCTCGAACAGGCGCTACCCCCAGAGGCAGAGATTTTGGCAATGTCTAAGTTAAAGAGCAGCATATCATTGATATCGGAAGCAGGAAAACTTACATTGAGCACCGTATAATTACTATGTTCTAAATTTTCACAATCTCCATTAAAACGCACATCTTCTATTTTTTCGCGGAAACCTGCTATCATTCGTTTTTTGAGGTTTTCTAAATGCGCCCGATGGGTATCCATATCGCGATAGGCTATTTCCAAAGCTTTGGCCAAACCCACGATGCCATACACATTTTCGGTGCCTCCACGCATATTGCGCTCTTGCGACCCGCCATGTATATAAGGTTTGATTTTGATGTCATTGACATACAAAAAACCTACGCCCTTAGGGCCGTTAAACTTATGGGCAGCCCCTACAATAAAGTGCGTTTTGAGCTGCTGTAAATCGTGGCGCAAATGCCCCACCGTCTGAACGGTATCACTATGGAAAATAGCGTTGTATTGAGCGCACAAATCACCTACGATACTCAAATCCAGTAGATTGCCGATTTCGTTATTACCGTGCATCAATGATACCAACGACCGAGGACTTGTTTGGAGCAATTCTTCCAAATGCTTTAAATCAACGTGCCCTTTCTCATCCAAATTGACCATACTTAGCCTGATTTTGCCGAGTTTGGCGAGATGTTCCAACGTATGCAACACGGCATGATGCTCGATAGGCGAAGTGATGGCGTGTGTCAGGCCGTGGTTCTCGATGCTGCATACCAGCGCTGTATTATCTGCTTCTGTACCTCCCGAAGTAAAGAAAATCTGCGAAGGCGACGTATTGAGCAACCCTGCCACAGTTTTGCGTGCCTGCTCAATGGCTGATTTTACCACCCGCCCATGCCCATGAATAGAGGAGGGGTTTCCAAATTGTTCGGTAAGCCACGGTAGCATAGCCTCTACCACTTCAGGGTCTATACGAGTAGTGGCGGCATTGTCTAAATAAATACGGTCGGCAACGGAGCGAATCATGAGGATGAAGTTTTAATCGTGCAAATTTACAGAATATAAGCGTTCAAAGGGATTAGAACTTTCTGAAACTCAAAAAAAACAACGAATTTTAGCGTTTTAAAATCACCCAACTACCATGCCTTTCGTTCATCATTCTACCTATCCAGGTGCTCCTCGTCATTTGTTTAATGGCCATTTGCAGACGGTTATTCCATCTATGTTTCGTAAAGTAGAGGGCGTGGAGTATGAACGCGAACGGCTCACCTTGTCTGATGGCGATTTTGTGGACTTAGACTGGCTGGACAGCCGAAGTAAAAATTTAGTCATTTTGACCCATGGCTTAGAAGGCGACTCGCATCGACATTATATCAAAGGCACTGCCAAGCTGTTTGCCCAACATGGCTGGGATGCACTGGCATGGAACTGCCGCTCTTGCAGTGGGGAGATGAACCGTGCATTCAGACTTTACAACCATGGTGAAATCGGCGACATTGGCGAGGTGATCAACCATGCTCTGCGTACCAAATCTTACGAAAATCTTGTTCTGGTTGGTTACAGCATGGGCGGAAACATCTCCCTCAAGTATGCAGGGGTGCAAGGCAAAGAAGCCCCCGATGCCCTCAAAAGCGTCATTGCTTTCTCTGCCCCTACCAATCTCAAAACCAGTGCAGCCCTATTAGATTTACCCCAAAACAGGCTCTATAAGGCACGGTTTATGCAGAAACTTTGGAAGAAAGTAGAACAGAAAAATAGACTTTATCCTGGCCGTTTAGACTTAACCAAGCGCGAAGCAATAAAGGTTTGGAAAGATTTTGACGATTTTTTCTCTGCCCCCGTCAATGGCTACCGCGATGCCGACGATTTTTATCATCAAGGCTCTGCCCTCCATTTTGTGGAAGGTGTAAAAATTCCTGTATTAATTTGCAATGCCCAAAACGACCCCATTCTCAACGCTGATTGCGCGCCCAAAGCATTGGCCGAAAAACATGCACTGATTTACGTGGAAACCCCCAAAACAGGCGGTCATGTGGGGTTTTTGGTTAAAAATGATGAATTTTCTTGGGCCGAACGGCGAGCCTTAGATTTTGCAAATAGATTCAAATAAGGCTTTTTGTTACAAAAATAACTTATCCTCGCTTTGCTTCTAAAAATTTACCCTCGCCATCAAATGTTACATAGTACAGCGTATCGCCTATTTTGATGGCGAGCAAGTATTGGTAAATTTTATTTTCTTTGAGTTTGGCTACTCCTCTTACAAAAGTCCAGCCTACATAATTTTTGGTCAAATATTCTTTGGAATTACTCAAAATATCTTTGGCTTCAATTACACGCTCCTGTACTTGGGAGATTTCTACACCGTTACCATCTGTGGTTTTTTGGTAAGCACCGCTGCCATCAAAATATACATAATACAATTTACCTTCTTGCTTAACTACAACTATGTAGCCAGTAATCTTATCTTTTTCATAAAAAATCAGTCCTTTCATGTATTCCCAGCCCTTATATGTTTTGTCTAAGTATTCCTTAGCTCTATTAGGGATACTATTGGCTGCTAACTCCTTCTGGGTCTTATCTTGCACAACCATGCCCGAAGAACTTGACTTTAAGATAGTCCCATTTACATCAAAAGCATATTCATAATTGGTCATATCTTTACTGACCACTATAAAGTAAGTTCTTTTACCTTCTTCTACAATAACCGCCCCTTTCAAGTATTTGTACTCCCCATGTTTTTCTGCCAGTACTTTTTTGATGGCCTCAGGAAGGTCTTTTTGTTCAACAGTATAAGTCTTAGATTCTGGCTTGGTAGGGGTATTGGAGGTATCATCTTTGGTAATCAGTAGGGTCAAACTCCCCGTTGTATCAAACAATAAGACAACCTCTTTTCCTTCTTTAGTTTTGATTGAGACTTTATAGCCAATCACCTTTTTATCATCATTGATTTGCTCATTTATATCTCCAATAGAAGCCCCAGGATAGTTGGTAGCAATATACTTTCGTGCACTTTCAGGGAGTGTTGCTCCTACTCTGGCCACATTATACGTTTCTGTAATCTGCCCCGTACTATTGACTACTACCGACATTCGCTGAATCTTCAACATAACAGCAGAAACCCATATTTTATCAGTTTCCAGTACCGAGTAAGTCAATTCCGTCGCCTCAGGATAGGCTTTTCTGATAGCACTCGAAACATTCTGTGGGACAATTTCTGTTTGTGGAGCATTGATATTGTTCAAATCGCTACAAGCTGTCATCGCACCAACGAGCAAAAAGAAGGTAAGGGCTTTTTTCATGACAATAATTGTTAAGAGTAATCTGTTAAACAGTAACTTTTTCAGGGGAATAATACAAGCCAAATAAAAGGGGAAAAGTCGCTTTCTTTATTTTATTACTCGCTTTATGTGAGGGCATTATACACTATTTTACTAACCCTTTAACTTTTGAGATATAATCGCCATATTATACTCGCCTATTTGGGTCGAGTGTTGCCCAACAAACCAAAACCTAAACAATAAATGACCGAAGCCTTATAAGTAGGTTCCTAAAAGATTTAGGACATATGTTTTTTGAGCGCATCTTCAATCATTCCGTTGCTTACATAAATAGGTTTATTGACAATCTCAACCCTCAATTTATCGGCTTCCACAGTGTATTTACCTTTTATTTTACTTAACCCAGCAGGTAACGAAAACGACCCCGTGGTATTATCACCTGTCATGCTGCCTTTGTTGCTTTCAATTGCTTTACGTGCTTTGGCAAGCACCTGCTCTGCTGCACCGTTGAAGGGAATATCGAAACTATTTGCCATCTTAGTAAAAGTTTAAGTTGATAAAACACCGCTAAATTACACAAAAACGATTTAAAACTTCACAAGTAATTCCGCCTGCTCATGGATGAGTTGATTGATAAGTATATCTTGTATTTCGCCGTTTACAAAGTTTTCATAAAGGTATTTTCACTCGCTGTGCTAAAGTATTCATACCAAGGTAGTTAAATACGTCAATCAAATGACTTAGTGCTAAAGCCCCCCTTGCACTCCATCTGAAATACCTACCAAAGCTGCTTTTGTGTAACAATTCGCTGGGATAGCCCAGTCCATCAATAAACACCTTCAGAGCGCCTGGAAACGACCCATTGTATTCGGGCACAATAAATACATATTTATCAGCTTCTTTCATTAATTGTCGATAGGCATTAAAGATACATTTTTACCGTTATTTTCGTATAGGGCTGTCCTTATGAAATCATCGGGGAGTTCAGCAATGTCTAAAATTCGACTTTCAACTTGAAGGTCGTTCAATATTTTTTGATAAAACAACGCCACTTGTTTAGATTTAGAGTGACGACGATTGGTACCAACAACGATAATAATCATATAGAGGATGTGATTTCTTAGATTAAAACTAAGTTTAGGTATTAAATTGTTCGTAGAAATATACGATAAGAAATTGAGTAAACTTATATAACTGATAATGAATTATTTAAGGTTTGTCTAAATCTTAAAAATCATTTTTTAAAAACCATTCCAACTTTTTCAAACCTTACTGCGTCTTAAAGAGCAGACTGGCTTGCATGAAAGATGAACGTACGTTAGTTGATGGGTGTCGAAATAATGACCGTGTATCGCAACGAACGCTCTATGAGCGATTCGCTGGGCGGATGTTTGCCGTGTGTCAACCGTTATACCCGTAGTAGTTTTGAAGCCGAAGATGTTGTTCAAGGGCTTTGTAAGTATTTTCTCAAATTCATACTTTTCGCAACGATTGCCCACTGGATGCTTGGATAAAGAGAATTATGATCAATACAGCGATTTCTTACCTAAGAAAGAAAAAGCCTACCTGGATCAAGTCAATGTGGAAGATTATAGTAATGAAATATCAAACAACGATAATATTATCTCAGATATGGCCTATCAGCAACTATTAGACACTGTGCGCGAATTACCATTAGGCTGTCAATCCGTTTTTAATTTATATGCCATTGAAGGCTATCAACACAACGAAATTGCGGAGTTACTGGGTATTTCAGAGGGAACATCCAAATCGCAATATGCACGACAAACATTTGTTACAAATAAAAATATTGGAGAATCGTAAAACAACCAATAATTTTAACTCATAATAAAACACCAATGATTCGGCTTACAAGCTATAAAACCCTAAAAACCAATAAACTGTATTGAAAAAATATTTACAAATCAAGTTAATCGAAGTAGAAGATGGCTTCCTCGGAAGAAAATAATTTTGAAGATAGTTGGCGTAAAGCCTTTGAAGAAGCGCAAGAGCTACCACCCGCATCGGTTTGGGATAAAATAGAAGCACGCCTCGATGAAGATGATGATCGCGTGGTGGTATTACCCTTGTGGCGGCGGTGGCAAACACTCGCCTCTATTGCCGCTGCCAGTGTACTTGTTTTATTTGTTTTGATGAGCGGTGACTGGTTTTCTAAAACTACTCCTGTAATTACCAAGCAAGAGAAAGTAAAAGTGCCTTCTTCTCAACATGTAGCACCAAACAAGCCCGAGGTTCAGCAAGAGGCATCTTTGGCTTCGTCTGCCCAAGAGAAAGAAGAAGAAGCAATAATAAGTTCGCTGCCCAAAAATCCTTCTTCTCTTTCAGGCAATCAATTACGAAAGAAAAAAAGTGTTTTAGCGGAAATAGCCAAAGAAACCAGTAGTGCCACAGCCTATGAAAAAAAGGAGGTTATAACTGAACCTATAATCGACCAAATTGCAACGCTACCGTCTCAATCTTATGAAAAGATTGTTTCAACAACAAATCAAGCTACAGCACCAAGTAGTCAAGCTATAATTTCTTTATCTACACCATTTATAACACTTAGCTCACTTGAAATCAGAAAGATGAACGAATTGCTTGGGCCATCTAAACGTCAGCCTTGGGTAGTTTATCAGGCGGCTTCAGATGAGCAAAAAGTGCCTTCTATCGCTTCAAAACAATATTGGCTCTCTATGGGCATTATGCCCGCCAGCTATAATGCAGGGGTAGCCATTGGCGAAGTTTCAAGAAGTGGTGGTACTTTTGGAATCGCCAAGCAAGCAGCACTTTATAATACCGTTCCTACAGATGCCAGCGCTAATCGAGCAGCCGTTTCGTATGCTTTACAGTGGCATGGTGGGGTACAGTTGGCTCAGCGGTGGTCGTTAGAAACGGGAGTTAACTATTTGCAAGGAAATTCTATTTTTGAAGCTACCAATGGCTTCAATGTATTTACCAATAGCTATATCAACAACTTAGAAGCGGCAGTCATAGCCAGCGATAACAATAAACCGACTTATTCTTTATCTTCTATTTCTGCTGATAAAGCACTGATACAACCGCTTGCTACCACACAAAACATCAACAATTCGTACCAGTTTGTACAAGTACCCTTACAGGCTGGATATGCCTTGATGAAGCCTAAGAAGAAATTCTCTTTGTGGTTATTGGGGGGGGTAATTAATAATGTTTTTTTGAAAAATAGTTTCAAAAGTGGACAAGAACGTACTGTCATTGTGAATGGCCCCGACAGCCCCTATAAAAGATTTTCTTTCACTGCCAGTACAGGAATGCGCCTCCAATACAAAATAAATAAACGTTGGTCTTCCCAACTAACGGGCAACTATCAACTTGCCCTGGGAACTTCTACAAAACAAGCCGCTGTATTTGAAGCACGACCTCATTTGTTGGGTTTAGGTGCTGGATTGAGATACGGGTTTTGATTTTTAGTCCTTATTTCTTCATGTCGTTTCCCAGCATAATGTCTGGAGCAATCATTACCCGAGACCCTTCAGAAGCATTTTCTAAATTCAGTACGCCCCGCGGGCAAACGGCCGAGCAAATACCACATCCTACACACGACGACCGTACGATGTCTTGGCCCCGCTGTGCATACGCCCGTACGTCAATGCCCATTTCGCAATAAGTAGAACAGTTGCCACACGAAATACATTGCCCGCCATTGGTGGTGATTCTAAACCGCGATTTGGCTCGTTGCCACATACCTAAATACGCGGCCAATGGACATCCAAAACGACACCAAACACGGTTGCCCATCAGCGGGTAAAAGCCCGTACCTACTACGCCCGCAAAAATCCCTCCAATCCAAAACCCATAGACCGACCGAACACTGTAACTATCTATAAAAAAGATACTGGAAGCCCCTGTAAAATAGCTATAAAGTACCATCCCCGTCATTACAACGGCAAAGGCCAATACACCATGAATGAGATAACGCTCTATTTTCCAAGCCGTCAACGATTTATCAGAAAGCTGGCGGAAAGGGTCACCGAGGGTCTCGGCCAAACCACCACACCCACATACCCAGGAGCAATACCAGCGTTTTCCAAAAAAATAAGTCATCACAGGCACACCCACCAAAAACAGTATAATACCCCAGACCAACATAAAAACCCCAAGTCCGCCGCTTTGAATGAGGCTATTGAGGTTGTAATCAAAGAAAAAGTCGTAATCTAACGGCCAAATATTTTTGAAATCATAATAGGGTTTATTCAAACTCACTAATACTTCTGGAATGATAAAAGCCACTGCTATTTGGAAAAACATCACCGACACTGTTCGAACTTGCTGATACCGACTATGACGGTACTTGATTAACATTCGGATGCCCATTACCACCACACAGACCGTATAGAGTGTTCCATATAAAAACCAGCGACTCGCTTCTCCGCCATTCAACACTTTGCTGATAGGATCTACCAACATCGTCCAATTGACCAAGTATTGTGGGAAATAATACAGGAAGACATAAAATATTATCAAAAATGTACCCATTGCCCAGCCCAACCAACCGCGTCCTGTAGCTTTATGGTGGAAAATTCCATCATTTTTGATACCTGCTAATTTTTGCAGATCAGGCAAAAAATAAAGCAACGCACCCAAAGTCGCCAATCCAAACGTCAAGAAAAACCAAAGTAAAGGTTGCGTTTTGAGAGGGCCTGAAGCAGCAGCTTTAGCAACGGAGAAACTATATTCGTCATAAATTACTTTATCCCATTGTTGAGCAGCTTTGTATTCAGTATTCAGTCCATTAAGCGTTCGGTCAAAATCATACACAAAAGCCCAGCCATTACTGTATGTTTTGTTGAGCATGGGTTGCAATCTTATCCCCAATGTATTTTGGTGTTCGGGTTTTAGGTTTTTTGCTACAATGGCTGTCGTGAGCATAAAGTGGTTCATGCTCAGGGTATAAACCCACAGGCCAAAACCTATTAGAAACAACCCAAACCCCAAGCGAGCAATGATTTTCATAAAGAATAGCATTTTGTATATTGCTAATATACAGGTATTATTGGTAAAAAGATACAAAAAAGCGCGAGACACATTTTGCCTCGCGCTCCAATAGGATTGCCAAAAGTCTTTGTACTTTATAAAATAGCTTCAGCTAATACCAACACTTTGTTATTTAGCACTTCTACCACACCACCGTCAATCGTAAAAGTTTCTTTTCCATTGCTTTCTACAGTAATAATACCTTGCCCGATTGTACTCACCAAGGCAGCGTGATTGTCCAAAATTTGGAATTGTCCTTCGGTACCAGGGAAAGTAACTGCCGTGGCTTCGCCAGCAAAGACTTTTTTATCGGGAGTGATGATTTCTAATTGCATAAGCTCAAATTTTAGATTATTTTCCAGCCGCTTCTTTCAACAAACGCTCGCCTTTTTCGATGGCATCTTCAATAGTTCCTACGAGGTTGAAGGCTGCTTCGGGTAGGTGATCATAGTCGCCATCCATGATTTGATTAAAGCCTTTGATGGTATCATTAATGTCCACCAATACACCTTTCAAACCTGTGAACTGTTCTGCCACAAAGAACGGCTGCGACAAGAAACGTTGCACACGACGAGCGCGGTTTACAGTTAGCTTATCTTCTTCCGACAGTTCTTCCATCCCTAAGATAGCGATGATGTCCTGTAATTCTTTATAGCGTTGTAAAATTAACTTCACACGCTGTGCAGTATCGTAGTGAGCTGCGCCTAACGTTTCGGCACTCAAAATACGGCTACTTGAATCCAATGGATCTACAGCAGGATAAATACCCAACTCAGCAATCTTACGACTCAATACCGTGGTAGCATCTAAGTGCGCAAAGGTAGTAGCTGGTGCAGGGTCTGTCAAGTCATCGGCAGGTACATATACGGCCTGTACAGAGGTGATAGAACCACGTTTTGTAGAAGTAATACGCTCTTGCATGGCACCCATTTCGGTAGCGAGTGTAGGCTGATAACCTACCGCCGACGGCATACGTCCCAACAAGGCTGATACTTCCGAACCTGCTTGCGTAAAACGGAAAATGTTGTCAATAAAGAAAAGAATGTCACGACCTTGGCCTGTACCATCACCATCGCGGAAGTGTTCGGCTACTGTCAAACCCGACAATGCCACACGTGCACGTGCTCCTGGTGGCTCGTTCATCTGACCAAACACCAAGGTTGCTTGCGATTTTGCCAATTCATCATAATCAACTTTGCTCAAATCCCAGCCGCCTTCTTCCATACTGTGTTTGAACGCATCGCCATATTTAATTACCCCTGACTCAATCATCTCACGGAGCAAGTCATTGCCCTCGCGGGTACGTTCACCTACACCTGCAAACACTGATAAACCTGCATACGCTTTGGCAATGTTGTTGATAAGCTCCATGATCAATACGGTCTTACCTACACCCGCACCACCAAAGAGACCAATTTTACCGCCTTTTACATATGGAGCTAAGAGGTCAATCACTTTGATACCTGTAAAAAGTACTTCAGTAGCAGTAGCTAAATCTTCAAATTTGGGGGCAAGGCGGTGGATAGACATGCCGTTGTCTTTGCTAACGGGCTTCATACCATCAATAGCCTCACCTACCACATTGAAAAGACGGCCTTTCAACGCCTCGCCAGTTGGCATAGTCATTGGTCCTCCTTTTGCGTTTACAGTCATACCACGTTGGATACCCTCTGTACTATCCATCGCAATGGTACGCACACGGTCTTCGCCAAGGTGCTGCTGACACTCTAATACTACAACTTGTCCGTTGGGCTTTGTGATTTCCAAAGCATCAAGGATAGCGGGTAGGCGGTTATTCTCACCTTCAAAACTCACGTCCACAACGGGGCCAATCACCTGCGTTACTTTGCCTATGCTTGTCGTGTTTGCCATATTTTTGGGAAAAAAGTTATCTGTTAATCGTTGATTTTATTGATTAATACCGTTGTGAGTCAATGTGTTTTTTATCAACTTTTCACCGACAGCCATCAACTTGGTTATTTGAGCCGCAAAATTAGTCGTTTGTTTTTGTAATACAAAGTACCAAGTTTTCTATTTTGGATAATTTTTATAGAAAAGTCATTTTTCTTGGAAAAAAATTGTGCGAAAACGAGTTTTAGTCATTTTAACGCTTCAGTATAATCCGAAAAGTAGTGCCTTTGCCTACCTCTGACGATTTGACGAACAATTTTCCTTCGTGGTATTCTTCTATGATACGCTTGGCCAATGTCAAACCCAAGCCCCAACCACGCTTTTTGGTACTTACTCCTGGCTTAAATACCTTTTGCCAACTACCTCTTGGTATGCCTTTTCCAGTATCTCGAATATCAATCGCTATTTCCTGTTTGTTGAGCGAAAACATCCTCACATTTATTTCTCCCTCGCCCGTCATAGCATCTACGGCGTTTTTGCAGATATTTTCGATCACCCATTCAAACAAATTACGATTGAGATACATGGTGCGTTCTATATCCAACTCATTCACAAACTCCAATTTTACTTTGGTCGAAATGCGACGTTTTAGATAGTCCAAAAAAGGCCCTACTACTTCATTGATATTCTCGTATTTCATGGTAGGGGCAGATCCTATATTCGAAAACCGCGAAGTAATCATTTCCAAGCGGGTAATGTCTTTTTCCATTTCACCGATGTATTCTTCAGGATAGCGGTCGGGGTCGGTACGGAAAAAAGACACCCAACCCATGAGCGAGGCAATGGGCGTACCCAACTGGTGTGCAGTCTCTTTGGCCAGCCCTACCCAAACACGATTTTGCTCAGCCGTACGCGACGCACTGAAGACTAAATAGGCCAAAAAAGCCAACACCAATAAGCTAACAAGCTGAACATATGGATAGTAGCGCATCTGTACCAACAACGGCGAATCGCTGAAATAGATGTACTGCTTTGTCCCCAACAAATCTACCACGATGGGCGGGTGATCTTCTTTCATCTCATCAAACGCCTCTTGTAATAGTTTTTCTGGTCCAGTTCTGGCATTGCATTATCCAATTCCAAATTCATCGCCCCTGTGGGTTGTTTGTCTTCACTCACCAAGATGGTAGGAATACGGCTCTGCCGGATATTTTCGCGGACAATCTCAAACAAAGCCGTATAATCTTCATTCAAATCGGGGTGATTGGCCTGATACTCTATCAATTGAGCAAAAACCGTAAGCTGCCGTTGTTCGCGTACATCTAAGTTTTCTACGATATTGTAGGTATAAAATACTGAAGCAATGCCAATCAAAGCCAAATTGATACCAATGAATATTTGGTAAAGGTTTTTTACTGTAAATATCTATCGCTGGAATTTTCATGGAATAAAAAGGATAAAGTCTAACTCCATTGCATTGTTTAGACTATTTATAAATTAAATCAAAAAAGGAGAATACAACATCTAAAATTTGTTATCCAAACGTACGTCTATCCAAACGAAAAGCAAAATGAAATCGTACAGTTTTACTTTGAATGAAACTATCACGGGGATTTTGAAGCCACAGCCAAAAATATGATGAAAGTCAGTTTTAAAAACAATCAGAAGTCATGTTTTGAAAAGTACAACTACTTCATATTGCAATGAATGGCAACCCAGCAATTTATACTTATTCTAAATTAGAACCTATCGGTAATTTAATTCTTTGGAATAGGTTTTTGAAATAACTGTAATCTCGTTAGCAAGTAGCATGGAAAATTTACAATTTAGAGGTATTGGTATTTCTTATAAAACAGCTCCCTTAGAAATACGTGAACAAATTGCACTCAATGAAGAGGAAGCCAAGGCATTGATGCTAAAAGTGCAAGATTTTTTGGAGGAACAGATATATTGGTTGTTTCGACTTGCAACCGTACCGAGATATACTACAATGCGGTCGAAAACCATAATACCGATATTGCCAAATTGCTACTGATTCAAAGGGACTCACCCATACTGAGGCTTATCTTCCTTATTTTGTAAGTTATACAAATCAAACAGCCGCCGCCCGTCATCTTTTGAAGTAGCCACTGGGCTTCACTCACAGGTAGTGGGCGATATGCAAATTCCGAATCAAGTAAAACACGCCTACCAATGGTCGGTAGATTTGGGCATGGCGGGGCCTTTTTTGCACCGTCTTTTGCATACTATCTTTTTTGCCAATAAGCGCGTAGCTCAAGAAACCTCTTTCCGCGACGGTGCGGCCTCTACCTCATATATAGCTGTGGAATTGATCGAGCAAGTAACAGTACTCAAAGCTAATCCTTCTATTTTGGTGCTGGGCGTAGGTGAAATCGGCACAGACGTATGCCGCAACCTGAAAGAAAAAGCCTACAGCAACATCACGGTCGTCAATCGCACCCGCTCAAAAGCCGAGGCATTAGCCACCGACTTAGGCTTTCATGTAGCTGATTTTGAAGCTGTTGAGCAAGAAATCCACAAAGCAGATGTGGTCATTTCCTCTATTGTACTTGATGAGCCTTTTATTGACAAAGCCCTGCTTGGCCAACAACCTTTAAACTCCTTCAAATACCTCATTGATTTATCAGTGCCACGCAGCGTAGCCACCGATGTAGAGCATACCGCAGGGGTGATTGTTTATAACATAGATAATATTCAGGCCCGTGCCAATGAAGCCTTGGAACGGCGTTTGGCGGCTATCCCGCAGGTAGAGGCCATTATTGACCAGGCCTTGGAGGAGTTTGGCGACTGGTCGAAAGAGATGATTGTATCACCTACCATCCAAAAACTTAAAAATGCCTTAGAGCAAATTCGCCAAGAAGAGCTGGGGCGATACATGAAACATCTTAACGAAGGAGAAGCCGCCAAAATTGACAAGATTACAGCCAGCATGATGCAAAAAATCATCAAGCTACCTGTGCTTCAGCTCAAGGCCGCCTGCAAGCGTGGCGAAGCCGAAACCCTCATTGATGTCTTGAACGATTTATTTAACCTCGAACAACAGTCCGAACGCAAGTAAGTTATTTTACTTTTCCGTATTTCTTTAATATTTCCAGCACTTTTTCTACAGGGAGTTGCTCTATGGTATGTCCTTGAAATCCCTTGGTGGTTTTGGCCGCAAAGAGCGAATTAAGAATGGCTTCTTCGGTGGCTTCGATGGCAGCCAAAAACAGCGGCGAAGTATCGTCGTTGCGCAATAGTTTTTGTTCCTCAAATTTCGATACCGATTCGTGCGGAATGGTGTAGGCCGTAGAAAAAGCAATGACATAGTCGCCGCTGCCATTGGCCATAATACCGCCTGTTTTGCCGAGGCCAATCAAAGCCCGCTTGGCCAAGCGTTGCAAATTGCGGGCATCCAAGGGTGCGTCGGTAGCCACTACCATCATGCAAGAGCCATCACCCGACTTGTCGAGGGTTTCTTTGAACGAGTATTTGCCCAATTCCACCCCCACAGGTACACCCGCTACTTCTAATACCCCTCCAAAGTTGGTCTGTACCAATACCCCAACGGTATAGCCTCCCAACGCTTGGGGCAGCTTGCGCGACGATGTACCTATACCACCTTTCCACCCAAAGCAGACCGTACCTGTACCTGCACCTACATTTCCTTCTGCTACCTTGCCCGTAGTGGCGTTGGTTAAGGCAGCGATGACATCGCTTTGTTTTACATGTCGCCCTCTGATGTCGTTGAGGTAGCTGTCGTTGGTTTCTCCCACCACGGGATTGACCGACCGCACCTGTTCATTTCCTTTTTGGGTCAAAGTCCATTCTACCAAAGCAGCGGCAGCGGTCGAAACATTGAGCGTATTGGTGAGTACAATAGGCGTTTCCATATTGCCCAATTCGGTCACTTGGCTGTAGCCTACGAGTTTTCCAAAGCCATTGCCCAACTCAATGGCGGCAGGGGCTTTTTGCTGAAATAGATTGCCCTCGTGAGGTAAAATCGCTGTTACGCCCGTACGAATATGGTTGCCTTCTACCAAAGTCGTTTGACCTACTTTTACCCCTTTTACATCGGTAATGGCATTGAGTTGGCCAGTGGGTAATACCCCTATTTTAATACCAAAATCTCTGATTTTTTGGGTTTGTTGGGCAAAAGCAATGTTTGTCATCATCATTCCAATGAGTAGGTGGGTTCGGGTCATGTTTTTAAATGAATAAAAGGTCTTTTTGATCAAATAATCAGTAATTTAATCAATGTAAATTATTGAGTACATCTGTATTTTTACAATTCTTGAAATTATACAATTAAAAGCTTTGTTTTTTCAAAAATAAACTATTTGATACAGAAATAAAGCTATTTTTTGGGGATGTGTAAAATCAAAGCCATAATTTTACGTTTTATTGTGGCAGTCGGCAGCCCAAAGCCGATAGCCAACTGCCGAAACTAAAAATCCAGCTATAGATATGAGAAATGTCGTTCGTTTTTGTGCCCTTTTTTATTTTTCACTACTTCGTTACTCAAGGCGCAAGACAATCGTAACAGTTTTCAGATAGAACTCCCAACCGAACCCAATTGGAATTTAATCAAAGAAGGAACCCCTGTAACGTTCCGTCTAACGGCTTCTGGTGGAAAGAGTGATACCATCAATTTTGTACTCACACAAGGTTTAATCGAAGGAATGACCTTTGATTCCACAGGCTATTTTTCATGGACTCCCTCCTATGATTTGGCCGATCGAACGAACACACAAAAGATAATTCAACTGATTGTAGAAGCTCGTAACAGTCAAAATGAAACAGCAAGTCGCTCCATAGAACTGAAGGTATATCATGTGAATCGCCCACCAAGGGTCGAATTTTTGAAGGTAGCCTATATTCAAAATCGTACCCAAAATGTATATAAAATAGACCAAAATTCTCTACGAGACGACGACAATGACCCCTTGGTGATTATACCCGTGATAGAATCACTACCCGAGGGAGCCAAACTTTCATCGGCAGGGGAGCTTACTTGGCAGCCATCACTTACGCAGTTTAACAATCTGAAAAACAATCCGATATACATTGATTTTTTTGTCGAAGACCAACCTTGGAAAAACCGCACCAAAGGCCAGCTCAAACTCGAAGCTACTCAAATGGACTTACCGCCAAGTATCATTCAAATACCCAAAGGAGATTATTTTAAGGCCAAAGAAAATACAACCATCAATCTTAAATTTTTCTTATCAGATCCTAACGGAGATGACGATATCGCAGCATTTGACTTTGTGACCAATAATCCCGACGTACCTTCCACCACATTGGTTCAGAATACGCCCAATCAATATGAATTTATTTGGACTCCGACTTACGATTTTGTGAAAGATCCCCACGATTCACTTTCCTTTTTTATCAATTTTTTTGTAATCGATAAAGAGCAAAATAGAGAAGAAAAAAAGATACAATTTACTGTAAAAAATGCCATCAATGAGATTGAGAAAGATCGTCAGCTATATGGAATGTACCGTGCTGCCTTGGTAGAAGCATGGAATTTGGTAACCCAGCTTAGTGAAAAAGAGCAAGATTTGAAAAAAGCGTATTTAAGGGCAAAAAAAGGCAAAAAAAACCGGTCGATGGTAACGGCAAGTTTAGGTGCCACCACGGGACTGTCTCCTGCTATCTTTAAAGTACCTCAAACTAAATCTGTTGTAACAGCCGTTGGCGGTACTACAATCGTCACCATCAGCTCGTTGGAAGCTGCCGAGGTCATTGGCAAGCCCCTACGCGATTTGCTGGACCGCTACAATTATGTATTGGAAAAGAAAATAGAAATCCAAAACAAAGGCGATGTCTTTGCCCGTGAGTTTGCCCTAAAAGCATCACGGCGAGGCAATGACTTTGCCAAAAAACGAGACGAATTCAAAGCTGCTTTAGCCATTAAGGGGCTTGTAACATTGGACTTAGATGCGGGTTGGGAAAATAAAAAAGAAGCGACTGACAAAGCCATCAGTCGCGCTTTTAAAGATTATACACCTTTGGAAGACAATGGTCGTCAAAAGCCCCAATAGTACACCTATTTTACTACTTTCATTTTACCCTGCATCAGGGTATGGTGACCAGGAAAAGTACAAAGGAAAACATACTCTCCTGCTTCATTAGGAGCAGTAAAATAAATAGCTTCACTGGTTTCTGGCTGTAAAATATTGGTATGAAACAGCACATTCGATGATTTGGGGACGTACTGCATATCAGCACCTTTTAGCCCTAACTTAATGGCAGCATCGCCTATTGGATTAGCCGTATTAGGTTTTACAATAACGCAGTTGTGTAGCATGTCGTCGTTGTTATTAAACACCCACTTGATTTTACTCCCTGCTTTTACTTGTACCTCACTTACATCAAATTTGAGCCCTGGTTTTGTGCCCAATACCACCACTTGATCTGGGCCATTTGTCCAGTCGGTGGGCTGGTCAATAGTTCTTTTCGCGCTATTTGACTTGCTCCCACCTACCGAAGTAGTCGGCATTGTGTGTGCAGTATGGTCAGTGGCGGGCGTGGGTTGGGCTACCGAGGCTGTCCATTGCGAAGGGGGTATTTTTTCTCCATCGGCAATCTCATTCAAGGTATAATAGCCTGTATTATGCAACAATGGTAAACCCGATGCCGAGCGAACACCTTCTGCTTTGATTTCATGGATATAGCCCAACTTCAAGCTATCCAATACAATTCGTGCTTTTAGGCCATTGTCTGAAACAACGATATGCCGCACTACTCGCTCAGAAGCATTGATAATAGGACTGCCGTATATGTGGTGGTATTTATAGGTAAAAGTGTTAAATTGGTAGGAGGCGGCATCTTGCACCGTTTTCTTATCCACGGGCATGGTAAATTCCACTTCAAATCCATCAGGCATAGATTTGACTGTTTTCATTTCAAAAGGTGTTTTCCCTGTCCATACCAACCGTTGAATACCAAAAGGGTCTTTGCCCGTAGCCGACCACCCACGGCTGGTTTGTCCCACAAACATAGATCCATCTAACCCCCACACCATGCGTAAAATACCCGATTGAAATCCTTCTCGAAAGGGAAAGCAAACTCCTTGCCAGCGGCCTTTCACTTTTTCCATCATGACACGCATGATTTTGCTATGGCCTTGGTCTCCCACAAAAAGCTGGCCTTCAAAAGGGCCAAATGCTCCTTTTGTCAAGTCTTCTTTGATGTCGGAGGTAGAGATTCCCATCAATGTATGTGGAAACCAAACAGCAGGGGCTTTCAAGCCTGGCACGCGCTTGGCCACTTCATAGAGCGGTTCGCCTGTGTCAGGAATATCTTCTTTTTTGAGTTTTACTGGTGACTGTGCGTCTTCGCTCCAACGTAAACCTGCGGGATTCCCCGCAAAATCACCTGGTTCTAAGTGTGTCATACGCCCCGAACCTACCCAATCGCCTTGATTTTCAGTATAAAACATATCTCCATTTTGGAGAGCGATATAGCCCGCTGGCGACCGTAAGCCTGTGGCAATGGGGGTCATGTTGCCTTTGTCGTCAAATTTTAAGAGCCAACCCCGCCACTTGGCCAAACTGGCCCCAAATCCTATCCAGTCCAAATTGAGCGTAACGAGCAAATCGCCATTGGGCGCAAGCACTGGGCCGTATGAATACTCATGGTAATTGCCCGACAATGGCCACTTATAAAACGAGTCATAAACATCCGCTTCTCCATCGCCATCGGCATCTATCAAGTGGGTAATCTCCCCACGCTGAGAAAGTAAAAATGAACCATCGGGACGATGCAACAAGCCCAATGGCTCGTGCAAGCCATGTGCGAAACGTTTGAATGTAGGCTGCCCACTGCCTTTTAAGCTAGGGGTTGTTAATCATCCATACTTCTCCACGACGTGTAGAAGCCGCCAAACGCCCATCGGGCAGTGCCGACAAGCCGCCCACTTCTAAAGGAATATTTTCGGGAATAGGTAAAGTGACAATACGATAATAGTCTTCCTCGGTCATGGGGCGGTTTTGCGCTTGTCCAATAGAAGAGAAGATAATAGTTATTAAAAAAGCGGATAAAATAGTTTTTTTCATGAATTTGAGAATTTCCACATTATAAAAGCAAGAAAGAAGTCGTTTTTACTAAACATCTATATTGTTCCTGTATAGACCATTTGCAAATTCTCTATCTTCTCTAATTTACCCAACACTTGATTGAGCCATGTCTTTCGGATTTCAATTTGAAGACTACATTCATTGTCAAACTGTTGATAACTGAGTGTAAGGTCGAAGGTCTTGATTACTTTCATTACTTCGTTCATTTGTTCGTAAGGATAAGTAAGTTTATATATATCACAGACATGCTTGGTAATAATCTTAGCAGCTTTTATAGCCTCATCAGCTGCTGTTTTGTAGGCACTGATAAGCCCTGGTACACCCAACAAAGTACCTCCAAAATAACGAACCACCACGACCAGTGCATTGGTGAGGTCGTGTGCATACAACGTATTTAAAATCGGTTTTCCTGCCGAGCCAGAAGGTTCACCGTCATCGTTGGCTCGAAAGTTAGTTCGATCTAACCCCAAACGATAGGCATAACAATGGTGAACAGCTTTGGGATGAAGTTCGCGCAAAGAAGCTAAAATAGGTTTTATATCTTCTTCTTTTTCAATCGGATAGGCAAAGGCTAAAAATTTGCTCCCACGGTCTCTAAAGAAACCTTCAGTGGGTATATTGATTGTTTTGTATGAATCCTCGAAAAGCATTGAAAATTTACACGTGTATAAATAAACAGGTAAGTAAGTGATAGCAACTAAATCATGTATTTTGACCATTTATCCGCAATAATTTGCAAACATCTTCGTAAACAACTTGTTTTACTATGAAATTAATCTTCTAACTCAATTATTCAAATCCATGAAACAAGCAAAACTACTATTTTTTATGGTAGTGTTCGTTTGGGCAAGTGCAGCTTTTGCTCAAACCGACCTGAAAAAACCCATTCCCTTGGATCCTAAAATTCGCTATGGCAAACTGCCTAATGGCATGACCTACTACATTCGTAAAAACGAAGAGCCTAAAAAACGTGCTGAATTGTATCTTATCAACAAAGTAGGAGCCATTCAAGAAGAAGACAAAGAAAATGGTTTGGCTCACTTTACGGAGCATATGGCTTTCAATGGCACCAAAAATTTCCCTAAAAATGAATTAGTAAGTTATCTACAACGAGCAGGTATTAAGTTTGGCGACGACCTCAACGCCTTTACAGGCCAAGACCAAACAGTATATCAGCTTCCCGTCCCAACAGATTCTGCCGAAATTTTCAATAAAGCCTTTGTTGTATTGGAAGATTGGGCGCATAATATTACGATGGAAGGTAGCGAAATAGACAAAGAGCGTGGCGTGATTTTGGAAGAACTAAGGGGAGGAAAAGGTGCGCAGCAACGTATGCGCGACAAATGGCTACCCATTTTGGTAGGCGATTCTAAATATGGTAAGCGTACCGTGATTGGGACAGAAGAAATCTTAAAAACATTCTCTCACGAGACCATCCGTAACTTTTATAAAACTTGGTATCGCCCCGATTTACAAGCCATTGCAGCCGTAGGAGACTTTGATATTGATGAAGTAGAGAAAACCATCAAGCAGCGCTTTGGAGCAATTCCAAAAGCAGCCAGCTCTAAACCTTTCGGTAAATATGACATTGCAGATTTCAAAGGTACGCGCGTAGCTATCGAGACTGATCCTGAGCAACCATATATGATTGCGCAGATGATTACCAAACTGCCCAAAGCCGAAGAAAAAACAATGGGCGATGTACGAGAATCACTCAAGCGCAGTTTATTCAATCAAATGTTACAAGCTCGTTTGCAAGAATTAACTCAACAAGCAAGTCCACCATTTTTGTTTGGTGGCGCCAACTATGGGGGCTTTTTAGGAGATTATGACTCTTTCACCAACATTGCTGTAGCCAAAGATGGGAATTTAGAAATGGCTCTCAAAGCGGTGGTAAGTGAGGCCATTAGGGTTAAAAACTTTGGGTTTACAGCTACTGAATTGGAACGTACTAAAAAACAACTCATGGCAGGAGTAGAAAAAGCCTTCAAAGAAAAAGACAAAACCAAATCAGCTAATTATGTCAGAGAGTACATGAGTCATTTCTTGGAAGAATCGGCTACAATGGGTATTGAAGGGTACTATGCCTTTGTAAACGAGCAAATGGACGGCATCAAGGTAGAAGAAATAAACGCACTTGCCCCCAAATACCTTACTACTGACAACCGTACAGTGTTGGTGCTTGCTTCCGAAAAAGATAAAGACAAACTTCCCAACGAAGCCACTATTTTGGAATGGATAAACAGCGCAGGGAAGGATGTAAAAGCGTATGAAGATAAAGTTGTAAACAAGCCCCTGATAGAAAAACTACCCGCAGCAGGCCGGACGGTTTCAACCCAGCAAGTAGCTGAAATCGGTGTTACAGAGCTTACATTGAGCAATGGGGTGAAAGTAGTATTAAAACCTACGGATTTTAAAAATGATGAAATTCTCCTCGGTGCTCGCAGTCAAGGGGGTACTTCGCTTTATCCTGACAAAGACTATATGAGTGCAGGGCTCTCTGACGCTGTGGTGGAAGAAAGTGGTTTGGGGGAGTTTAGTCAGAACGCTTTGAAAAAATACCTCACAGGCAAAGTAGTAAATGTCAGCCCATTTGTAGGCGAATATGAAGAAGGCTTTTCGGGAAGTTGTAGCCCCAAAGATTTAGAAACAGCCTTGCAGTTGATTTATGGCTATTTTACAATACCGCGCAAAGACGACGATGTCATCAAAGGTTTTATGACTACCCAACGTTCAGCTATTCAAAACATGACCGCATCACCATCACCAGAAAAAGTGTTTCAAGATAGTCTGAATATCATTTTGAGCAATAATAACTTCCGTCGCCAACCGATTTCGGTAGAACGTTGGGACATGGCCAATACCGACCGTGCTTATCAAATCTACAAAGAGCGTTTTGCAGATGCTTCTGATTTTACCTTCTTCTTTACAGGCACTTTCAAAGTAGATGCAATCAAGCCTATGCTCGAAAAATACTTGGGGGCCTTGCCTGCGCAAGGTAAAAAAGAAACTTTCCGTGATTTAGGAATCCGTACCCCTAAAGGTAAAGTTGATAAGAAAGTATATAAGGGTATTGAGCAAAAAAGTCAGGCCGCTCTCGTATTTAGCGGTGATTATGACTACAACGACGATAACAACTGGCAGCTTGATGCTTTGGAAGAGATTCTAAATATTAAGCTGATAGAAGTAATTCGTGAAAAAGAAAGTGGTGTATATGGCATTGGCGCACGGGCCAATTACAGCAAAGTACCTGTACCTCGCTATACCATCCGTATAGGCTATGGAACTGGGCCAGAGCGCGTAGAAGAGTTGGCTATTAAGACCTTGGCTGTACTCGATGAAATCAAAAAGAATGGGGCAACACAGGTGGACATTGACAAGTTTAAAGCCGAAACCCGTCGTGCTACCGAAGTGCAAATGAAAGAAAATGGTTTCTGGCAAAGTCAACTCATCAGTGCTTATACTACTGGCGAGAACCCCAAAGACATATTGAATTGGGAAAAACAGCTTGATAAAGTAACCGTAGCCAGCACTAAAGCAACGGCCAACAAATACCTCAACGATGCCAACTTTATCAAAGTAGTATTGTTGCCAGAGAAAAAGTAATTTCGATAGCCATATATATAAAAAGTCGGGTAAAGACCCGACTTTTTATTGGCCCAAAACCGACTTACTTTTTCTTCTTTTTCTTCACAGGTGCTTTTTTCTTATACACTGGTTTTTTCTTGATATACTTTCTTGCTTCTGCTTTCTGAATAGCAGCCTCTTGTGCTTCCAAATCGCCCGTAGGGGCTTCTTTAATGATTGATGCAGGTGCACCCAACTCTGTTGCAGCTTGCGATTGAGTGGTTACTTCTGGAAGTGTCGTATTGGTAATTTCTTCAACTAATGAATTAGCATCAATAGGTTTTATTCGAAATGAAAAATTATAACTTTGACCCGTTATTAAATAGGTGGGGTGCGTACGAGGAGTCCAACTATCATCCCCTCAAGCCCCATCATTAGGTAATCAAGATTAACAATCGTCCCCGTACCTCTTGTCAAGTTTTGTGTCTTTTTGGCTGCCAGCAATTGCGCATCCGTATAATCAGAAGCACTAAAATTAAACATAGGACTGGCCATTATCAATAATCCTACACCCGTTGAATCGGTAATAGAAGCCCAACGCACATCTGTTTTATTGCCATTTTCTTGGGCCATAATGTATGGGAAATGCTGATCAGCCACACTACTCCGATATGTCCCTATACGTGCCGAAGATTTTCTATCCCAATAACTTTCAAATGGACCTCGCCCATACCAACTTAATTGATTAAAGGCAGAGGGGAGTTGCATTTGCATTCCTACTTTGGGCAAGGGTGGAATGTTATTCCCGCTAATAGTTATTATATTATCTATGTTCACATCTCCAGAGCCAAAAACAGTATAAGTAGTTTTGACCAAAAATCCAATACCTCCTTTTCCGCCCCAAGCACTTTGAGTATATACCCGAGCTACAGAAGGGCTTACCTGCTCTACGCGGCTATCACCACTCAACATTTGTAAACTATCGAGTCCAGCAGCCCTCCAACGCGCCGCAAAACTTTCAGTCCCGCCACCTTCGTCATTATCTGTAGGGACTCTCCAAAAATTAGGCTGGAGAGGTTGTACTATTAGCTCTTGGTTTTTATATAAAAATGAACTCAGGCTAGCATTTTTACGATCAAAAATAAGTTTAAAGGATGGATTGCTCAACTGAATACCCCCACCACGAACCAATCCTACTTTTACTGTAGAAGTAGATGGCCAATTGACAAATGTTTTAGTAGAAAGTGGAGTTTTAATGAATATTTGCTGATAGGCTACCTCATGCCCTGCCGCTGCCCAAGGGGTATTTTCTTTGAGTTTTAGGCTCAGGTTTAAGAAGTATTCCCCATTACTAGTAATATTAAATGGGATTGTTACCTCTTGTTTTGTGCCAGCAGCCGCAGCAAGATCATTGACATCTCCTTGCTGAATTGGTTTTCCATTCTCCAACAATTGCCATTGTAGTTTGAAAGCCCGAAGACTCAAAAAATCGTAGAAATTGTGGAGCGTAATTGTCCGTGTTGTAGGCAAAATCGTATCTTTAGGCGTAAATTTCACATACTGATACACATGTTTGACCTCGTTGATTTCGGGCTGTGGTAGGCGATCTGGATTGACAAGACCATCGCCAGCATTGGCTCCATCAATGTAGTTGATATGGTCAATATAAACACGTCCATTCTTGTCTTTTAGAAACAATCCTTGATCTACCCAGTCCCAAATAAAACCTCCTTGCATTCGTGGATTTTTATCAATCAAGTCCCAATAATCACGCAAATTCCCTACACTATTTCCCATGGAGTGGGCATATTCACAAATAATCAACGGTCGGCTTGGATCTTTTTCGGCCAATGCTTTCATCACTTCTACTGATGGATACATTGTGCTATTGATATCAAAACTTGTCACTGTTTGTTCTACATCCCGAAAACCATTGGGGTACTTCAACCGCCCTTCGTAATGAATAGGGCGTGTAGGGTCTATGAGTCGGATAATTTGGGCCATGTCTCGGAAATTCTGCCCCATGCCTGATTCATTACCCAATGACCAGATGATGATGGAAGGGTGATTTTTATCTCTTTCAACCATCGCTTTACCACGGCTAATAAAGGCTTCTTTCCAATCTGGATCGGCAGCCAATGAAATGCCTTTTTGCTGCCATAATTCATGGCTTTCTATATTAGCCTCATCAATCACATACAATCCATATTCATCGCAGAGGTCATACCAAAGTGGATCGTTGGGATAATGAGAGGCTCTCACTGCATTGATATTATGTTGTTTCATCAACACAATATCTTTAATCATCGATGCTCGGCTAATCACTCGCCCTGTGTTCGGATCAAATTCATGCCGATTTACTCCTTTGAATTTTACTGCTTTACCATTGATAAGCAGCTGACCGTCTCGCAATGTTACTTCTCTAAATCCTATGCGAGTGCTCATTACTTCGGTAATGACATCGCTTTCATTGAGCAATTGTAATGACAACTTGTATAAATTGGGGGTTTCGGCAGTCCATCGGGCAGGAGTAAGTATGGGTAAATTTAGGTTTAGATAGGATTCATCTTTGGGGTCCATCATCGGAATATTTCTAACAATTTCTTCTTGCACCAACCGCCCATCTGGGTCGTAAAGTTTAAATTTTACTTTATATTTATCTTGTACCTGAGCTGAAAAATTTTTAATAAATACAGCTACTTTCAATGTAGCATTTTGAAAATTGTCGTCCAAATCAGTAACGACGGAGTAATCTCTGATATGAATCGTGGGGACGGCATATAAGCTCACCTCCCTAAAAATCCCTGAAATTCGCCAGAAGTCTTGGTCTTCGAGATAGCTACCATCCGACCAATTAATCACTTCCACCGCCAACTGATTCTCGCCAGGCCGCATGTATTTTTTTACATTAAATTCGGAGGGTGTCATACCGTCTTCGTGATAACCTACTTGCAAACCGTTTACCCACACATAACAAGCCGACTGCACACCTCCAAAGTGCAAAAATACGTCACGCCCCTGCCAGTTGGCTGGTATATTAAAACGAGTACGATATAATCCTACAGCATTCGTATCGCTTGTAATTCGTGGCGGTGTAGTAGGGAAAGGATGTTTGATATTTGTAAAAATAGGACGGTCATATGAACGCCCTTCTCGCGCACCTACAACTTGCCAGTTGGAAGGCACAGGCAAATCGTCCCAATTGGCCGTACTTGTATTTACCTGAAAAAAGTCTCCTGGCACCTTAGATGGATGTGACACCCACTTAAATTTCCAAGTGCCATTGAGTGATTGGAAGATAGGAGAAGCCTCTGGTTGAAATTTTATGGCAGATGCTTCGTCACTATAGGGAACGATGGTTGTGTGAGGACGCTCTGTGTTTCGGCTTATTATGGAGGGAGTTTCCCAATCTGGTAAATCTTGAGCAAATACAACGTAAGGAACAAAGAGGGACAAAAAAATAGATAACTTGCGCATAAAATCAATCCAATTTGAAAGCCAATAATGGCTACTATAAATTACAAAATAACAGTTCTTTTGACAGAACCAAAAGTAAAACAACGAAAAATTGGGTTTTTATATTGGATAAATGGCTGTTGTTCTCATAGATTCATAAACCAGTAAGAATATGCTCCTCGCTGTTGATATCGGTAACACTGATACCGTTTTTGGGATTTGGAAAAATAAAGAATGGACACACCTTTTTCGTGTACGATCACTCTCCGATGAACCGTCTCAATACTTCGAAGCAAAACTTCGCCTTCATTTTTTAGAAGCTAATTTGGCTATTTCCGATGTCAAAACAGTGGTATTAAGTAGCGTTGTTCCACCTCTTACACCTGTTATTGGGAGCATGCTCACTCAACTTTTCGGCTTAAACATCATTGTAGTTGGTCCCGATGTTTATCCTGAGTTAAAAATAGAAATAGACCACCCACACGAGATAGGCAGTGATTTGGTAGCCAATGCTGTGGCTGCATTTACCAAATATCAACGCAATGCCGTTATTGTGACTTTGGCACAGCACTTACCTTTACAACAGTATCGGGTGAGGGTAAAATTTTAGGTGTGGCCATTGCTCCTGGGCTAAAAACTGCCGTCAAGGCTCTGTTTTCAAACACAGCTCAACTCCCAGAAGTACCTCTCAAATTACCCGAATCAGCCATTGGCAAAAACACTACTCATGCTATTCAGGCAGGTATTTTATTAGGTTATGAAAGCCTAATTCGTGGAATGATTACCCGTATTAGGCGCGAACTCGATGGGGATTGCATCGCCCTTGCTACGGGCGGGTTATCGTCTATTATTGATACCCTACATGGTGAATTTGTAGAGGTAAATCGTAATCTTACCCTCGATGGGTTACGAATCATCGGAGAGCATGTAGCTATATAAGCTGCCTTTTACCGAACCAGTAGTACAGTGCCTGTTTTGATGAAATTTTGCCCCAAAGAATCGGTGATTTCTATACGATAAACATAAGTACCTTCTACAGCTGGTTGGCCGTTAAGAGTACCATCCCAGCCTTGGGTAGCATTATTGGTTTCATACAATACTTGCCCCCAACGGTTATATACAATAAGTCGCGACTTATCCACAAACTGCCCCTTTGGTCCAAAACTATCATTGACCATATCGCCATTGGGAGAAAAAGCATCTGGGATAAAAATGACAGGATCTCGAGTAAATACAAAGAAATTAGAGTAGCTGATTCGTGGCGTTCCTTGGGCATAAGCCAAAATTCGATAACGAAATAATTGCTGGTCGGGATTGTAAGCAGAGGGGTCAAAAGTAGTATTGCCTCCTACGGGAATTTGTTGTACCAAATTACCTTGCTCGTCCAAAATCTCCAATTCATAGCGATTTACTGGGGCTAAAAAAGGCGTTTCGGGAGTCCAATCTACGGATGAGTTGGTTTTGGAGTACAACTGAATGGAACAAATAGCTGCGGTGGGTTGTGAGCGATTTCCACAGGAGTTTTCATACTGAATTTTATAACAATACGATTTTGTCGCAACATTGGCTGTTTCGTCCTGAAAAGTAAGACTATTATCTTTTACTGCTATTTCTTTAAAATCGTTACTTCCTTCTTCAGCACGTAAAAATATCGTTTTAAACTTAGCAGGGGTTGTACCTGATGAGGGGGGGTCTGAGCGAATCTCTATTTTTTGTTCATCTAATA
Source organism: Spirosomataceae bacterium (assembly GCA_041392315.1). Classification (GTDB taxonomy): domain Bacteria; phylum Bacteroidota; class Bacteroidia; order Cytophagales; family Spirosomataceae; genus Runella. The sequence goes on from JAWKMH010000006.1 coordinate 81,507, forward strand.
CATTTACAAAGGCGTTGCGAACCAATGAAGGTGTCTCGTCAGAAATAGCCTTTACACAGCGTAATGATGAAATTGATTCTATGCCCCCAGCCAATGCCACCGTCATTTGATAACAAAACTGCTCATTACAGATGATATTTCGATCCGATTGGGAGGTAGTAGTACGATTGGTAATCGAAGTACCCAAACTAGCTCCATTTCGTGTAAAACGATAACTTTGAAAAGTAGCATTACCCGATGTTGTTGGGTATTCTTGCCATGTCAGATCATTCTGGCCATTTTTGGCTACCACCTCCAAATTGACAGAGCAAACCTCGTCGGAGGTGGTAGCGGCATTGTCGCAGCCATCGTTGGCACTTAGCCGAAAGCAATAGCTATTTTTGAGGGCATCAATATTTCTGACCGTAATCGTGTTGGTATCGTTTGAAGTCATCAATTGGCCTGTGTTACGAAATGAACCTCCTGTATCTTTTACCTGTATTTCGGCAGTTGCTCCTTGTGAACCTTTCACCAAAACATCTACAAAACCATCGTTGCGAACCGTTACTTTTCGAATCGAAACAGCCGAGAGATTGGTAGCACTCAATACCAATGCAGCGGCAGGCTTAGAACAATTTAAAGATTGTCCTGACACAGAACCAGTTACGGTAATACTAGCGGTATTGGCAGTAGCGGGATAGGTATAAGAAGCCACCATATTGGTACTCTTAGCAATTTTAGACGTAACTCCACTCCCCCAGTTGATGGTAAACTCATCATAATCTTTTGTGGTAGAATCGTCTGGAATTGTTACTTGCACTTTTCGACCACTGCATGTTTTAGCTGTAAAATTAGGTGGGTTGAAAACCCGTATTTCTTGGCAGGCGACTGCGCCTGAACCATTACTAATAAGTTGTAAAATTCTATAAACACCCGCTTTAGTATATCGAAATGTAGTAGCTCCAGTAGGGCTATAAGGGGTTTTGGTAGGATCCCCCCTTTATAATCATAAATATAAAGTGCACTCTCTCCTACTGTTTTTTCTACAGAAACATCAAAAGGGGCACAGCCGATAGAAGTTCCAACTATCTTAAAACCACCCTCTCCGACTCCAGCAGGACGCTTAGATGGATCACAATAATCTTGACCATACCCAGCAAAAACGCCCAAAAAGCAGAGAAGTAAAAGAAAAAATTTCATGTATCCTATATTTTCAATTTCCGATGGCCTTCCCATCAAAGAACGTATCTTTGCCGCAGGTTGTTTCATTCTCATAACGATTGCGTTTAGATTTTGCCAATCACATTATACTAAACGTTGTTTTCAATAAACTATTTTTTTATTTAATGTATGGATAGCAATAATAGTACCAATTTTATTCCGCTTGATACAATCGAAGACGCTATTGCGGATATTCGCGACGGGAAAATTATCATCGTAGTGGATGATGAGGATAGGGAAAATGAAGGGGATTTTATATGTGCCGCCGAAAAAACTACACCAGAAATGGTCAATTTTATGGTTAAAGAGGGGCGTGGGTTGATGTGTGCACCTTTGACCATCGAAAGATGTCAAGAATTGGGCTTAACAATGATGGTGGGCGATAATACTTCTTCACATGAAACCCCTTTTACAGTCTCTGTAGATTTGCTCGGACACGGTTGTACGACAGGTATTTCAGCCTCTGATCGAGCTAAAACCATTCAGGCATTAGTCAATCCTGATACCAAACCAGATGAACTAGGTCGGCCAGGGCATATTTTCCCTCTTCGAGCGATGTCGGGCGGAGTGCTTCGCCGAACAGGACACACGGAAGCTGCTATTGATTTCGCAAGGTTGGCAGGTTTACAACCAGCAGGTGTTCTCATTGAAATCCTCAATGAAGATGGTACAATGGCACGTTTACCCCAGCTAAGGGCTTTGGCAGATAAGTTCAATATGAAATTAGTATCTATTAAGGATTTAATCGAATATCGCCTTCGTACTGAATCGCTTATCAAACGCGAAATAGCCGTAGATATGCCTACTGAATGGGGTCATTTTGACATGATCGCTTTTCGACAGCTAGCCACAGGCGATCTACACATTGCCTTAGTAAAGGGTAGTTGGGAGAAAGATGAGCCTGTACTGGTGCGCGTACACTCTTCTTGCGTGACAGGCGATATTTTTGGCTCTTGTCGCTGCGACTGTGGTCTGCAACTCCATGCTTCTATGGAAATGGTAGAACGGGAGGGAAAAGGCGTAGTAGTTTACATGAACCAAGAAGGTAGAGGTATTGGGTTAATCAACAAACTCAAAGCCTATAAACTCCAAGAAAATGGCTTAGATACTGTGGAGGCCAACTTGGCTTTGGGCTTCAAAATGGACGAGCGAGATTATGGGGTGGGTGCACAGATTTTACGGGATTTAGAGGTAAGTAAAATTAAGTTGATTACTAATAACCCCAAAAAACGGGTTGGGCTCATGGGCTACGGCCTCGAGATTGTGGACTCTGTACCCATAGAAATGACAGCCAACCCCTACAATGAAGATTACTTACGCACCAAACGCGACAAAATGGGGCACCGCCTAACGCAATTTGTAAGTGTAAAAGAAGAGTAGTCTGCACGATTTGGAATGTCTTGAAGACACTCAAATCTAAAACAATACTGCTCGAACCACCAAAGGACTGGAAGTTGGGTAAATATTTTCGGCAGGGAAAGAGGGATTTACCAAATTATTATAGCTCAAATTATAGAGTACGATCAGGTTGAAGGCACGAACAAACCGTCCTCCAATTGGTGTAGAGTAAGAAGCCCCTACCATGGCAGAGTTAATCCATGTACGGCGCGTAATGCCACTGGCTGAGTAGTCATTGTATTGCACATTCAATGATTCGTATTCAGCATTTAGATTGATACTCTCAAATACATTGAACATACCAAAAAAGCGTCCTCCATAATTGTCATATTTTGCTTTTACTGTGGGCGAATACCGAATTTGAGTATATTGGTAGGTAAGCCCTCCACCCAATGCGAGCCTATTAGTAGCCTGAAAACCTATGACTGGCGATATACCAATGCTCGTCACTGTCCCAAACGAAAGCGGGCCGATACTGCCCCCTAAACGAATTTTATCTATGGCAGAAGGTGGACGTTGGGGCTCTTGCTTGCGCGGCGGTGCATCTAATACCCGCATGGGGCCTTCTTCTTTACGAACAGGTGGGGGTGCGTCTGGGTTAGGCGTTTGGGCTGTTGTATAAAAAACACCGAGCACATTCAATAGTGTTATCAAAAGTATTTTTCTCATGGTCTTATTGTATATATGAATAAATACGTGTCATATAGGGTTTTTGTTTCAAAAAACGAAAAAAAAGGATAGCTATTGCGTAGTCAGTGTTCGGAATACCTCCTCTAAGGACTTCCCTTCGCTTTGTAAATCAGTTAAGATACGATCAGCTACCACTTGGCCACGATGAATAATCACCACCCGATCGCAAATAGCCTCGACCTCTTGCATGATATGTGAGGAGAAAAGTACTGTTTTTTCACGACCTACGGTTTTGATAAGTTGCCGAATTTCTACAATTTGATTAGGGTCTAAGCCTGTTGTTGCTTCATCCAAAATCAATACAGGTGGATTGTGAATCAAGGCTTGCGCCAACCCAACGCGCTGGCGATACCCTTTAGAAAGTTGTCCGATTTTCTTGTGTTGTTCTACTCCTAAGCCACACATTTCAATCATTTCGGATACCCTCAACCGTAGACTTTCACCTTTTAAGCCATACAACCCACCTACAAATTGTAGAAATTCTTTGATATACATTTCTGTGTAAAGTGGGTTATGTTCGGGCAAATAACCAATATGGCGGCGTACTTCCATCGATTGAGTTGCCACATCAAAACCACAGACTTCTACCCGCCCACTGGTAGCTGCCAAATAACCTGTGGTAATTTTCATCGTTGTAGATTTGCCCGCTCCATTTGGGCCTAAAAAACCTACAATTTCGCCCCGATGTACATCAAAACTTACATCATTGACGGCCTTTTGGCTACTATAAAGTTTGGTGAGTTGTTGAATCCGAATCGACATGCCTTTATGAGAATTGGGGCGAAAATACAAATTTCTTACTTAGGGCATTGTATATTTGTCATTTGAGTATGAGTAAAAACTTCATTCAATGAATAAGTACCCTCGTTTTTTTTTGATTATCATTTTTTTGGTTGGAGATCTGGGGCTTTTTGCGCAGTCTATTGTTACTAATGATATAAGTGGAGGAACAGCTTGCGCTGGAGTCACTATTTCGGTCTCCTTTGTAGCTTCTAATCTCCCCAATCCTACTAATCGACTGTTTGTCGTGCAGCTATCTAATAATGGGGGGCTTTTCACTAACCCTACTGCTCTTGTTACGGGAAAATCAAGTCCAATTTCTGTAATACTACCCGCTAATATCTTAGGAGGTGATTACCGTCTGCGGGTCGTATCAGATACTACGGGAGTTAATTATACACCCTCAGCTGTTTTTATGATACTCAAACGCCCCACAGCTACATTAGCGGGCGACACTACTATCAATGTGGGTGGTTCGGCTACTCTCTCGCTTTTTTTTAGTGGAAATGGCCCTTGGACTTACACTTTTACAAACACTACCTCAGGAACTACTCCTACAAATCCCTTCAAAGGAATTGTACAACCAACCACTTCTACTATTTATGCTTTGCAGTCAGTCAGTAATATTTGCGGTACAGGAACGGTAGCTGGAAGTGCAAAGGTAACGGTCATTCCACGTATCAATACTGATTTCACTACAACAACTATTTGTGCGGGCGCATCTACTTCTGTGCCATTTAGCCTAACAGGTACTTTTGAAACAGCGACAATTAATTATACAGCCCAATTATCCAATATTATAGGCGATTTTAGCAATCCCATTGCTATTGGAACAGGTACGAGTAGCCCTATCAATATCTCTTTGCCAAGTAATTTACCCCCAAGCAACACCTATCGGATCCGAGTCATTGCCAATGCCAATGCCACCTCAACAACCAGTAGTACAATTACTGTAAAACCATTGCCGACAGCTATTTTGAGCGGGAGCAGTACCATTACCATTGGCGAAAGTGCTAACTTGAATATTTCTTTAACAGGCGATGCACCTTGGACAATCAGGTTATCAAACAATCAGACAGTAACGGCTAATTCTTCACCTGCTGTAGCTAATGTAACACCCACAATTACAACTACTTACACACTACAATCTGTGAGTAATGCCTGCGGAAATGGTACTATTGCTGGAAATGCAATGGTTAGCGTTCTTCCAAAAATAAGTGTCGCCAATGTAACTTTGGGGAGCGTGTGTGTAGGCACAAGCATAAGTTTACCTTTTATTGTTACAGGTAGTTTTGATACGCCCGTTTTCTACACTGCCCAACTTTCTGATGCTTCTGGAAGTTTTTCTTCGCCCCTTAATCTTGCTATTGGTAGTAATAGCCCACTGGCTATCACGCTCCCTACTAACCTACCTGCTGGAAGTGATTACCGCTTACGTGTAGTAGCCAATACTAATGCAACCTCCGTCGTTAGTCCTTTATTTGCTGTAAAAATACGTCCAACGGCTACTATCTCGGGCAATAGCACCATTAATTTTGGAGAAAATGCTTCCTTAACTCTTTCTTTTACGGGAGAAGCTCCTTGGACTTTCACGCTCTCTGATGGCACTACTACCACTGCCGATCGCACCCCTTTTATCATCAATGTAAAACCAAGCCAGAGTTTCAGCTACTCATTGAACTCCGTACGAAATCCTTGTGGTGAAGGCAGCACTTCAGGGAGTGCTTCAGTAATAGTGATTCCACGTTTGATTACAGAAAACCCTACAACAGGTATTTGTGCAGGAAAAGACATAGAAGTAAAATTCACAATTGGTGGCAATATAGCTGCCAACACTACTTTTCAAGCCCAATTATCAGATAGTTTGGGTAATTTCAATAATCCCTTTATCATTGGTGGAGGCGACAGTAGCCCTATTTTATCCATTATTCCTAACAATGTGCCGCCAGGGAGTAGCTATCGTTTGCGTGTTGTTGTTGTTGGAAATCCTTCCATTACTACCTATCCCAGTTCATCTTTCTTTTTGGGCCGTAAACCTACTGCTACTTTAAGTGGAGGAGGTTCTTTTCTTGTTAAGCCAGGTGAGGAGGTTTTTCTTGTGATTCAATTTACAGGAGATGCTCCTTGGAGTTACCTATTATCAGACAATACTATTGGCACTGCAACTTCAACACCAACCATACTGCCTGTTTCACCCTTGTTGCCAACTACTTACACCCTCAAATCGGTTGGCAATATATGTGGGGAAGGAACTGTATCAGGCACTGCTACTGTCAATGTTATTATTACAGGGGTTGAAGATTTATTGGAAGAAGATGTTTTGATTTTTCCTAACCCCATTGCCGACCGAATTAACCTTAAAATCAATATTTCAACAACCTCGGAGTGGCAGATTATTGATATGCAAAGCCATATTTGGCTTCAAAAACTTGGATTAAATCACAGGCAATCAGAAATAATAGACACTTCTTTACTTCCAAGTGGTGCTTATATTTTTCGTTTGAAAGTAGGAGAGCAATGGCTTACCCAAAAAATAGTCAAGGAATAAATCATCCTTGACTATTTTTTGATTAACTGTAAAGCTCTTAGGTTTAGAGCAGGCATCATTGACAATAAATGATGATGAAGACCTATCAATAACTGCGCATATTTACGCCTGATGCTCTTTACGGAGCAAATCATTGACCGTTTTGACAGGATTGAAAGTAATCAAAGGCACTTCTACGAATACGGTGTTCCAATCAGACATTGAGCCATTCCAAAGGCCAGGTAATTCTTGTGCTTTAAGGTCTTTACCATCTTTTGATTTTTGGGTAATAAATCCCGTATTAATATCGCGGTAATTCATCAAATCAAATTTTTTGCCTTGATAACCTCGCAACGAACATACCAAATCTACTGGGTTGAAGTGGGTAGCTGTATCAAACAAGGCTTTTTGGTCCGCATCATTCATATCAATTTGAGCTGACTCAACCACTTGTAGCGAAGTGGTGCCATCAGCATTAGCTGCCCAAAACGGCCCCCCTCCTGGCTCTCCTACGTTTTGTACCATGCCACAAAGCCGAATCGGGCGGTCGAGTTTACGGCTAAAGTAGAGAAGTTTTTCGGCAATAGAAAGTTGCTCAAAACCTAAAGCAGGAAGCGTAAACAATGTTTTTTCGTAGAATGTTGTCAATTCTTCCACCAATGCTTCGCTGGCTTCGCCTGCCGCCAAACGTGCCTGAAAATCGAAGATTTGTTGGCGGTATTTGAGCAATAAAGCCCCCAATACTTTTTTGTAAACAATGGTGGTTTCTTTCAAGCTATCGGGTACGACATTGTCTATGTTTTTGATAAAGACTACATCGCCATCTTGATCATCGAGATTGGCTAATAAAGCCCCATGGCCTGCAGGGCGGAATAACAAACTCCCATCTGCATTGCGGAATGGCGTATTGTCCATATTGACCGAAATGGTATCAGTCGAGGGTTTTTGTTCAGAAAAACTCACTTGGTATTTTACACCGAACTGCGCCTCGAAATGTGGTTTTACAATAGCTATTAGGGTTTCAAAACGGCTACGATGCTCTGGTGAAACCGTAAAATGTAATGAAACCTCCCCAGCTGCATTAGCATAATTGGCTCCCTCTACTAAATGTTCTTCTACGGGCGTTCTGGCTGCGTCGTCGTACTTGTGAAATTTGAGCAAACCTTTGGGCAAGCTACCGTAATCCAGTCCTTTTTCGCTCAAAATATAGTCTGCTAAAATTCGGAAATCAGCATTAGCAATGAATGTTTCTATGCTTAAATTTTCTTTGGCTAAAGCTGCTTTTAAGTCTTCAAAAAACGCAAAATCGCGTATACCTTCACTAAATTCGGCAATAGACTTATCTCTTTTCCCTTCATCTTTAAAAGCAAACAACGCCTTGAACATCCGTGTAGCCGCCCCGAGGCAGGCACAAATTTAAGCAATGAAATACCATTGGCTTGGGCATCAAAATCTGTCACCAAAGCATCACGCTCGGTGTCAGTTACACGCACAATACCATCGCCTATTGTAGCCGCTTTCAACACTTTGAGATATGGAAAGCCCTGAACAAAATGCTCTATTTGTGTTTGAATAGTGGCCAAAGAGATGCCTTGGTTTTCGATTTGGAGGAGATCTTTTTCAGTAAACATAGATAGCAGTTTATTTTGGTTGGGTTTCTGATTTTTCAATGCGGAATCTGCGTGCAAACTATAAAATATCTGTGGTTTCTTTTACCATTTGTTAAAAAAAATGGCTGAAAACAAATTTCCATGTACCTTTGTGCAAAAATCGGCTTATGATGCCAAACACACCTGAAATATCGAAAAAATTGTAGTAGTTCCTTGTGCCATTTTGGAAAATGAGGGGCAGATTTTCACGGCACAACGCAATGTGGATATGTCCTTGCCGCTCAAATGGGAGTTTCCTGGCGGTAAAGTAGATGAAGGCGAAAATGAGGTAGAAGCACTCCGTCGCGAAATCATGGAGGAACTTAGTGTAGAAATTGAAGTAGGTGCTCGTCTTACTCCTACATTTAAAGAAGATCCGCATCGCGACCGCGTCATTTGCCTCGTTCCATACATTTGTCACCTTGTGAGTTCGCCTATTGTTTTGACCGAACATCTTCAATACAAATGGATTCGTTTGGAAGATATTTTTACACTGGACTGGGCAGAAGCCGATTTGGGAGTCATTGAAACTTACTTGCACTATTCTGCTTCAAAAAAACTCCGTCGAAGAAAACCACGAGTTAGTGCTTAACGATTTTTCGAGTAATAGTTTTGTCAACCAACCCCATTCTTAGTACATAAACGCCTGCAGGTAAATCGGCAAGTTCTACTTCAAAGTAATTAGGCTGATTTTTTCTCAGAACTCCTTTCTTTACTTTCCTCCCAGTCGCATCAATCATATCCCATTCTAAAGTTTGAGTACGTGTACCCTTTATCTCGATATTAAGTTTGTCGTGTGTAGGGTTAGGAAATACATTGATTGCTTTTTCTTCTTCAATACCTGTAATGATGACATTTACCCGAGCGCTGCCACTAATTGTACCATTCCCGCAGACATTCGATACTGATAATAGGCTATAAGTTGTCAATAGTTCCGGTTTAACCAAAATTTGATAAGACGCAGTAGCAACTGTCTGGGTTGAGTTGTCAGAAAGCGTGTAGGTATAAGGTGACTGACCTTCAAATTTTAATTTTAATGATGCTTGTTCTCCAAACTGAATGATAGTGTCGCCACTAATCATTGCCCTGGCACGTTGCTTAATATTAAAGCCCATGCTTGGTGTAGCAACTGCTGAGACATTTTGGGTAGGTAAAACCCTTATTTGATAATTACCCCCAAAAACAATATCATTGGGTATCATCGCTTTGATAGGACTTTGGACCGCCGAACCAATAGTTTTGGGATTCCCGAAACTTCCTTGATTATCTGAAAGTTGGGCCTCAAAATTAACTTTGGTATCAAATTCTCCTATCATGCTAAAAGGTAAATCAAAAGTCGTTTCGTTACAAAGTACCTGCGAAACAGACAAATTTGTTACTATTTTGGGGATGACTATTACCTGTGCGCTTCCACTAATAATACCCTCGCCACAACTATTACGAATAGAAGTAAGTTCATAGGTTGTATTTTTTAACGGCGATACTGGCACCATCAGAGGATTGAGGAACGTTGTAGCAATGCTATTGTCAGAAAGGCGATATGTCCACGGAGGTGATCCTGAGAAAGTTAAAGTCAGTTGTGTTGTTTTACCTGCTTCAATGGGATTTCCACCACTTAGTATAGCCTTGGGTTTTTCGTGAATTACAAATGGCTCAGAAGCTACAAACTCAATGCCTTGGACATCGGCTACAACCCGAAAACGGTAAGCATTTCCTGTTAGAATATTATTGGCAATAGTCAGATTAAAAGGGCTATTAGTGGCATTAGCCAACACAATAGCATCAGTAAAATCCCCCTGTTTATCAGACAATTGAAGGCTATATCGCCATTTAGAAGCCTCTGTATTAGTCACTGTAAAAGGAATCGTCAGTTTATCTCCAGCACAAACCATTTCAGTAGTTTTGCCTGTTTTAATGACTGGTTTCTCGGTGAGTTGAACCTTGAAAACATCTTGTAGGCATCCCAAGCTATCGCGCACGATAAAGGTAGTATCATTGGTAAGGGTAAAAGACAATGATGCTTGCCTACTACCATTTGACCAAAGGTACGATCCTTTCCAAGAAGGATTCAATCGAACCAAATCACCGTGTTTAGCTTTTAGGTTTGTGGACTTATTGACATTCTTAAAAATAGTAAATTGGTCTCTAACAATGCGATCATTGCAGAGCCATTCAAAATCGAGACGATTGTCTTCTACCTCTATGACCACAGAACCCCCATTGGTTGCATTTTTATAGGGCATAGCAGGGTGTGCTACACCGTTATACCCATTATTTTGGCCAGAAGAGCCCGCTACAACATAAATAACTCCTTCGTTTTGTCCATTTTTTATATAAGCACATGAATTCGAAAACCCATCATACCTACCAGAAGACAAACTACTTAGATGAACATTATCACGAAAGCTATCCGATTTTCCAGTATGGCCACGCATAGGGCGCGACCGTTCGTACAAATGGCTATGCCCACTTAATACCAAATCAACTTTGTATCGCTCCAAAATAGGTGTTAGGTTTTCGCGAATCAAAGATAGCTCCTGTTCTGCATCCGAATCGTGCGAATTTTTTGTGTATGGCGGATGATGGAACATCACAATGGTCCATGGCAAGCGATTGGCTGCCAAATCTTTTTTCAGCCACTCTACTTGTGGACCAAGCGTATCTGAAAGTCGATAGCGGTCTTGCTCAATACCGTAAGAATCTAAAGCTACAAAGTGTACATTGGCATAATCGAAAGAATAGTACATTTCAGTACCAGAAGGTACACCACCTCCCTCTCCGTTTTGGGGAAAAGAAAAAAGCTGAAAATAAGCAACCTCTCTTTTATTTTGTGCCCCTGAATAATACTCGTGGTTGCCGGGTACCGACCACAGCACGTTGTTCTTGAGGAAATGGTCTTGGTAAATATTAAAAAAATTGTTCTGATATTCTTCGTCAGTACCTATGGCATAAGCATTATCGCCAAGAAGTAATAGTACATCCGTTTGACGATTGTCGTTTTTGATGCTTTGAAGATAGGCATCACGTACAGATTTTTGGTTGGGCGAACCATCCCCCATGTCGCCCATCGCCCATATCCGTACTTTTTGGGTACTTTCTTTCGGTGGCGCAGTTTTAAAATAGTAGTCGTTTCCAGTAATTATTTCCCCGTTTATGCCAGCATTAATTCCATAAAAATAAACAGTATTAGGAATTAACCCCGCAATCTTTACCTGATGTTCTGTCGTAACGGTAGCATCAACAGCCTCTTTATCTTTTTGAGTGGAAGTCGTACCAAATAGTACTTTGCTACTGGTGGCTACCTCAGTTCGCCAACGTACAATGATACTTGTAGCTGTACCTGAATGCAGATAAGGACCTCGTAAGATTTTTTGGGCCATTGAGGGATAAAAAGAAGAGAGAAGAACACAAACAAGGAATAAATTCCTAAAAATGGCCATAAAGAGAATAGGTTTTAGGAAAAATTTAATACTGAAACGTACAATTATCTGACCTCAATGGTCACACTTACTTCTTTTTGCGGCTTACAGTACCAATCGCCCTGACAACGTAAAAAATAAGTGGTAGTAACTTCCGGTTGAAAAATGCGTTCATTTCGAGCGGAGTAACTAAAGCGTTGTGCCACATATTTTTGCCCACCTGAGGGTTGGGCAAACCACTCTAACGGCCCTTGTACTCCATTTACTACAGGACACCCACTGAAAGAAAGAACTACATTTTGCCCTTTTGAAACAGTGGTTTGTGCAGCTGTAAGGGTGGGGATAGGCATATCGCAAACAGCACATTCTTTTTCACGAACCACAATGTATTGCACATCGGGTGTAAAATCGGTAGCTTTGAAAAAATAACGCGACGACCAGCTTGTAGCATTGGCATTTTCTAAAACAATTCGTTTTGTGTCGAACGATTTGGTTGCCGATAAACTTACTTCAGCACATTTTACTTGATTCAACTCCCCTGAATACCCTTTGCGTAAGGCTACTTTGTAGTCGCGGTTTGTGATAATATTCACATAGCTTGAGTCTTCTTTTACTTGAATCTCATACGGAAAGGGCTGTAGCGTATCGGCCAAAGGGAGGTTCCTATCCACATCATCTTGGTAGTTTTTGTCTGTAAATCGAATCGATGCACGGGGTATTTGGCGATCTGTTTCTCCTTTGGGTCCCTCCCAAATAATCTTAAATTTACGAGAAATTACATTTTTATATTCATAAGGACGGCGAATCAATTCGCAAGGGTTAGTCTCCCCCCCGCGGTAGAAGATTCCATATATTACTGTCGAATAATAAAGGCTGTCTTTAGGATTGAAAAAGCCCCTCTCAAGATTGGTATCTTCAGTGAGGCTAATGGGGCGATCTGGCTCACATTTGCCCAAGGTGGCTTCTGTTCCTTTTGTTTTGAAAGGTGAAAGCAAATTACCATCACAACTTGTTATACCCACTATCCCAAGCAATATGCTTATCCTTAGCCAATTTCTCATGCGTTTGTTTTTTATTTTATAGACAAATATACGGTGATTTCGCCCAAATCGTTTGCCTGCCTTGCATTTATTATCCCCACTTTGGTACGTTTATTGCTCTCATTATCAAGACAAACTAAACACTAAACTCATGAAAAAATTATTTACAATTATTTTTTTGACTTTTCTCTTTTTAGGGAAGTCATTTGCCCAGCGTTTCGTAAAGATCAATGAAGATGACCGACGTTGGTGGATCAATGTAGGGGCAGGACCAGGATTCTTAAAAGCAGGCCAAGCATATGATCTCAAGCCTTTGTTTCTGACTAAAGCAGGACTGGGTTGGCAAGTTTTTGCATCGCCCTATTATATGGCCTCCAATCATCTCAATATAGGACTAAAATTGGGCGGAATTTTTCGTCCAACATTTGAAGATGTTGAATCTAACAGCATTATCCAGCAAAAATTCACCTCTTATGGCCTGTTATATGCCGATTACTATCTTTCTTCTCCTTATCGTATTTTAGAAAAACCTTGGAAGCCTCGTTTTTATCTTGGGTTGAGTGCTGGGGTATCTTACATCGGAAAGTTGGAAGCCAAAGACCTAACTACAGAAAAGTATTATACTTTTCAGCGCAGGAATCAAGACGCATTTTTGAGTGTAGCTCCTAAAATTGGCGTATCTTTTAGAAAAGTAAAACTTGAAATCGAGCATATTGTTACTACGCCCTTTAACCCTGACTTCACATCTATTACCATCATTAGTGCTATCCCATTGGGTACGCCTCGCTATTATTAATGGACTTAGATGGTGGTTATAACAATGCTTTACACTTAATTATTTCGCTGCAATTATTGCAACCGTTAATCTACTAATACACACCAGCTTATCTTCTTCATTTGTAATCTTAATTTCCCAAACATGAGTAGTACGGCCTATGTGCAAAGCCCTGACCTTTCCATATACCCAGCCGCTCTTTACACCCCTGATATGATTAGCATTAATATCTAAGCCTACTGCTTGTTGACGGATCGGGTCTTCTAAAACCAAAAAAGAAGCAACACTTCCGAGGGTCTCGGCCAGTACAACCGACGCGCCACCATGCAGCAACCCAAAAGGTTGGCGGGTTCGCTCATCTACAGGCATACGAGCAGCAATGTAGTCGTCGCTAACTTCAAGGTATTCTATACCAAGATGATTGGCGATGGTATTTTTATCTAACGCTGCAATTTGTTGAAGGGCAATGGCTTTGTTGAACATCAATAAAAAGGTATTTTTGTAAATTAGTGTTAAAGCTATTGTTTTTTTATTGGTTTTAAGTAGATTTTATAGATTTGGGTTATAAAATGTATTTTTAACTATCAAAGAAACCCTATAAAATTTCACACACCTACAAAATCCCGCAAAATTGGCCACAAAAACTGTTTATCTCATTCGACATGGCGAAACTGACTATAACCGCCGCGGTGTAGTGCAAGGAAGCGGCATTGATGCCGAACTTAACGCTTTAGGACATGCCCAAGCCCGCGCTTTTTTTGAAGCGCATCAACACTTATTCTTTGACAAAATATATACTTCAAAACTTATAAGAACTGTCCAGAGTGTTCGTGGTTTTTTGGAGAAAGGTTTGCCGCATGAATCCTATGAAGGGTTAAATGAAATAAGTTGGGGTATTAGAGAAGGCAAAACACCCAATAGCATGGACAACGATTATTATCGTTGGTTGGTGGAAAGTTGGCAAAATGGGCAAATAGACCTACAAGCAGAAGGAGGGGAAAGCCCTTTAGATGTACAAGCCCGTCAAATTCCTGTCGTTGACTTAATACTTTCTCGGCCTGAAGAAAAAACAGTCCTTATAGCCATGCATGGACGAGCCATGCGGGTGCTTTTGGCCACTATTTTCAACCGCCCTCTCCATGAAATGGACAATTACCAACACACCAACTTAGGCTTGTATATTTTACAATATGACTACGTTGAAAAACGGTTTTCACTCCAAAAAGAAAATGATACCAACCATTTAAAGCACCTTAACGAAGGATAATCTATTATTTGCATGACCCGCCAACAACTCATCGAACAGATAAAGCGTAAAAAATCGTTCTTATGTGTGGGGCTTGACCCAGATTTGAGGAAAATCCCGACGCATATTCTTCGTGAACCTGACGCAATTTTTGAATTTAATAAAAGAATCATTGACACTACTGCCCCCTTTGCCGTAGCCTATAAACCCAATATTGCTTTTTATGAAGCCCTTGGGCCACGAGGTTGGAATAGCTTACAGCGTACTTTAGGCTACATTCCCAAAGAATGTTTTACCATAGCCGATGCAAAACGTGGTGATATTGGCAATACGTCTTCGCTTTATGCGCAAGCTTTTTTTGATAAAAGTTCCTCAGGAATGTCTTTTGATAGCATCACAGTAGCTCCTTACATGGGCCGCGATTCTGTTATGCCTTTTTTGGAGTTCAAAAATAAATGGGTCATTCTCTTAGCTTTAACTTCCAATGAAGGAAGCCACGATTTTCAAAATATCATGATGAACCCCAAGCTCTCACGCAATGATGACGACTATTTTGGATTGGCCAGTAGCCAAGTGGTCATAGACAAAGACAATGAGTATTTATTTGAGCGGGTACTGAAAGTATCTCAAACTTGGGGGGATAACAGCCGCTTGATGTATGTAGTAGGGGCCACCAAAGCGCATCTGCTGAAGCAGATACGTAAAATTGTACCCGATCATTTTTTATTGGTTCCAGGCGTAGGTGCACAGGGGGGAAGCCTCAAAGATGTGTCTAAATATGGC
The DNA here is from genome assembly GCA_041392315.1 of Spirosomataceae bacterium. GTDB lineage: Bacteria > Bacteroidota > Bacteroidia > Cytophagales > Spirosomataceae > Runella. The sequence goes on from JAWKMH010000006.1 coordinate 97,014, forward strand.
ATGAACAAGGATTGTGGCCTGTTGGTCAATGCGGGTCGTAGCATCATGTATGCATCATCGGGTATGGATTTTGCCGAAGAAGCGGGCAAGGAAGCCCAACGGATGCAACAAGAGATGGAAGTCTATCTAAAAGAATCGGACATAATTTAAGAACAATATGAACAAGAAATACGCCTTGGTTTCGGTGGGTGAGTTGCTCGCCGACCTAATTGGAACAACCTTTACACAAAACCTTGCAGATACCGACACTTTCCAGCGTTTTCAAGGAGGAAGTCCTGCAAATTTGGCAGCCAACATGGCCCGTTTGGGCAATACAACGGCCTTAGTAGCCTGCGTAGGAAATGACAATGTAGGTACTTATTTGACAGAAAAGGTAGCAGAAACGGGTGTGGACATTCAATATATCCAACAAGATACTGTTTCCCCTACCAGTATTGTACTGGTTTCGCGTACCAAAGGCACGCCCGATTTTATTGCTTATCGTACTGCCGACCGAATGCTTCATCCAAACCATATTCCTGACGAATTACTACAAAATACCTCTTTTTTTCATACTACTTGTTTTGCCCTTAGCCAGGAACCCGCTCAAAGTACAATTGTAGAGGCTGCCTCACGGGCAGCCGAAATGGGTTGTATAGTGAGCTTAGATGCCAATTATGCCCCATCTATTTGGCCTGATAGATCACACGCAATCCAGGTTATTCACAATTATTGTCAAAATGGGGCATTTATAAAACTAAGCGAAGATGATGCCGAGCGTATTTTCGGTGAAATATTACCTCACCAACATATCATTCAAAACTTTCATCAAATGGGAGCTACTTTGGTATGCCTTACTTTGGGTGCAAAAGGCAGCATTTTGTCTTCTGACTTTGGGAAAAATCAAGTTAAGACTGAAGGCAAACCCATTGAAGTTAAGGATGCTACGGGTGCAGGCGACTCCTATTGGGCGGGTTTTTTAACAGCTTGGTTAGATGGCAAAACACCTGCTGAATGTGCAAAAGCGGGTGCAAATATTGCAGCGCTCAAAATTAGTACTATTGGCCCTCTTCCTGCCCAAGTGGATAAAACCATTTTATACCATTAGAATAAGTTTTATTGTTTTATGTCTTCGTCCCCTTTTTGATAGTCCACATAATAAATCACCAATTGCATCATTTCGGCGGTGGTGTTCCAGCCAAAGGTCGTGTCTTTAGGAGGATTGAAAGGATTGAGTGGATTGGAGGGAGTATTGTCATAACTGGCCTCTGCCAAAATCACCGATCCTATGGGAATGTGTAGTAGTTTTTCAAACTGGTAAGTCATTTGCCAATTAAAGTCCCAAGCATCTATTTTTACGAGAGGTACCAAATCGCCTTCGGGGGTAATGGCAAAGGCTTTGAAAGACTGCCCCAGCCAGTGCATATGTGGTAAAATAGAAATAGCCGACATAGCCTCTTTGGTAGGGCCATAACTGATGTAAAAAGTAGGCTTCGTATTGGCTTTTATGAAAAAAGGCGGGTTGGTGATGTGTGGCTCAAACAAGGCCAATGATTTTACCTCTCTTTTAACTGGCTTTTTGGCAAAATAAAGATTCACGACCGACTGGTCGGTTTCAATCGTAGCAGAAGGTGAATAGTGTACATTCAAAATCAGATTGGAATTGGCTTTTATTTTTTTTGCTACACCTGCAGGGAACTGAATTCGGTCGTTGCCAGGCACCCATCCATACAAAAACTCGTCGGCCATCGGAATCTGCTGAAAAGTAGCAATTTGGGGGTCGTCGGCTCTCATGCCTTCTATAGTAGCCATTTTACCACTGGTATCCACCATGACACGGCTATGATGAAGCACCTTGCGGTTGCCTGGCAAAAACTCAATGGCTTCTACCATCACGTCTTTTTTCAGCCCAGTAGGTACATGAAAGTACCGAAATTCTTCCTCGCCTGTATTGGGTACAGTAAAAGCATTCGGCATTTTAAGTACCAAATCGGGTTTTCTCGCCGCCATACTCTCCTTTGTCATGCTGACAGACGAAGCATCTACCTCCTTTCGATTTTTGACTTTCGACTTCCCTTCCAAAGCCCCCTCTTTGTTCCATTGTTGTATCAGTGCTATTTCTACTTCGGTAAGTCCCCGTTCATTGGCATAATGTTGAAAATTACGATTAGCGGGAAAAGGGGGCATAAACCTAATCTGAGTTACTTTGGCAATAAACTTTGACCGTTTGGCCACATCTTGATAGGTTATCAAACTAAAAGGGCCAATACCCCCAGGTCGGTGGCAAACCACGCAATTTTTGGCAATGATGGGTTGAATATGAGTAGCATAAGTAACTGGTTCTTGCCCCAAAGCCAAAAATGACGTGAGCCATAGCCCCGTCATTTTCAAAAAAATAGGTATTTTCTTATTTCTTGACATTTTGCAAAGTCTCAAAATCCAATAACTCCATAGTTGATTCACCCATCGCCATGACATATACCCCCAGTTGGGTCAGCACTCGTACATGGACATGGTTCTCACTAATCTTGATATACTCATCACGAGGGGTAAACTTGCTCTCCAATAAAAAAATGTACTTGTAGGTCAGGGTAATGGCATCAAACTCAAAATATTGAACAGAATCATTGGGGTTTACTCTACGACGAACTACTCCGTAATCAATGATATAACTTGAGCCAAACTGCTCCAAGGAGACACGAAGCATATTGGGTGCGGCTACTTCTTCAGCAAATGTACCCAACCGATTGTTCAACTTCCCCCATTTCTTGTTTTGTTCTTGGCGGTCTTTGTGCATCTCCTCTTTAAGCTCCGACATCTCGTCCTTGAACATTCTCATTTCATCTTTAAGCAAGCGAGAGTCACGTTTAGTGTGATAAATAAAATCTGATAAGATATCTTCCGGTGAAGTTACCTTTCGAATAAGCCTTGACACTTCTTCTTGTACTTCCATTTTTAGTCAATCTAAGTGTTTTCCGAAAAACAAAACCTACCCCTATTTTGTCTTTACTTCTCAAAAATAAAACAAAACTCCCCAAAAAACAACAACAGCAGCCTCCTCGGAAGCTGCTGTTGTTTGTCATAAAAATCTATATTTCTAATTCATCACTTTACAGTAAAGTTCAAACGGCAGTTAGCATTAGCTTGTGATACAGGAGTAGGGTCGAGACAAATACTATCTTCATTCCAAGTCTTGAATACAAGACCATCGGTCGTGGTTAATTGCCAAGTTACTACAAAGGCATCAGCGTTAGCTCCTTTAATAGCTCCAGCTAAACGCGCTCCCGCAGGACGAGGACGTGCCGGGTTTTCAAATACCTTAACATCTTTTACTTTGTCATACTTCACAGTAGCGTCTTTATAAAGATTATAAATCTCAGCAGGTGTAATGCTAAATGTACTCCATTCACGATTGCCAGCAGCAGGAGAAATGCTCTTTACTATTTTACCCCCGCTTCCCAATGAAGCCGTTTTTGGATTGCCATCAGCATCAGTATATGATTCAATCATATCCACCTTAATATCAATTTTATTGACAGTAAGTTTATTGTCCAAAGATACCCAACGAATTTTAAAATCAATCTTAGCGGCATCTTGGTTAGTTAGAGGAAAATTTATAGCATTGGCTGCTATATTTGGTTTTGCTGTTCCACCAGTTGTTCCCTCAGCAATATTTGCAAAAACTCCCCATCCATGCACCCCAGGTTCCCAAGGTTTATTGGGGTTCAACGATTCATCGCGGCATCCTACCAAAAGGAATACGGCCAGTGATAATGAATATATAAGTGTTTTTTTCATTTTTTATTTAAGTTTAGTGAGTGTAAGAGTAATAAATAGCGGCTATTCATTACTCTTCACTAATAATTCATCGTTAAAATTAAAACTCCCATTTATATTTTGTCTTATCCCAAAACAGCGCGTCACGATCAAAAATCACATCCGTAATGTATTTGGTAGCATTAGGATTCAAAGCCCCTTCAGATTGTGGATAAGGTAAACGCAGTGCATACTGACGAGGAGGTTTTGAAATAGGTGCTTGGATACCTACTGAGAACGGACGGAATTGTCCTTGGATAGGATAACCTGTCCGACGCTGTAAGTTCCAGATTTCCATTCCTTGTCCCCAAGAACAGAACCATATTTGTTTAGCTACAATATTGAGCTTCGCTTGGTTAGAAGTGGCCGCGTCATAAAGTTTTATCCATTCCTTCACATAGGCATCTATATCTGCCGTAGCAGGAGCTTTAGCCTTGCTTGGGTCAGATTTTAACCCTTGGGCTACTACCACTGCAATTTGCTCACGCATGGCTGCCTCAAACAACGCTTTAGCATCACCAGTTACACCTGTTCCATCCAAAATAGCTTCTACTTGCCAATATTTGGTATTCCAGCTATGAATAAGAGGCCACTGACCATTCCCACCATAATTGAGCGCTGCTTGTCCTGTTAAAGCCACTGCAGCTGTACTTTTATCTGAGTAAACCCCACCTGCAGGATAGCAGCCTGGTGTGGCACGCAAAGCACCATCAGCAGGAGCCCCCGACACATCGGCGCGATCACGCCCAAAATAGCCTGCAATGAAAGCCAAATCAGCAGCAGGAACATTACCCGTGATGCCATAAGCTGTTTTATAGTCTTCCAAAAACGTAGCTTTCAAAGGTAAATAAGAGCCCCCAAAAGGAATCGTACCACGGTCAGTAGAGTTGTTAGGATCCAAAACCGGGTTGTTTGGCGATAAAAATAGAATGGTAAACGAGGGTCTTTGTTGAGAATCATTTCACCCATCAACTGGTGGTTGATATAGCTTGGATCACCCAAACCTGCATAAGTACCATACCAAGGGTGTGTATTACGCGAAGGTGCTACTTGAGTAGAGTACAAATAAGTCCAGTTTTGAGCTGCCGTAGTAATGTATCCCCCCGCATCAAAAGCGGCCTTTAGTTCAGCATTGCCATTGGTACGACCTTTACGAGAGTTCAACAACAAACGTAATTTTACAGTTTTGGCGATACGTGTCCAAGTAGTCGCATTTCCTGCCCCCATATAGTCGTTTTGCACAGCTACAGGCTGAGCTTTGGCTAATTCCACTACGGCCTCATCACACAGCTTGAGCAATGCCTCATAAATATCCGAATCTTTGTCAAATTTAGGTGTTTTATTAGGTTCTGTAGCATTACCTTTCCATGCTTCCGTATAAGGCATATCACCAAACATATCCACATAATTTCCTACAGAATATGCTTTTAAGGTCAAGCAATACCCCGATAACGTGGATTTTTTCCATCAGCACTTGCTTTCAACATCTCTTCAATAATTTGAAGATTTTGAAATCCTCCATTCCAAGTACCTTGAAAACTGGTGTTACTCAAATCATATGCATCGCTAACCGTCCAAAGTCCTGCAAAGCCCATGGCATTATTATTTACTGCTGTAAAAGAGCTAAGTGCTGCATTTTCGGCTACTGGCAATAGTAATGCTAATGAACCCGCAGCGGGGCGATTGGGGTCAACGTTGATGTCCAATTCTGTCAAACTACAAGAACTTGCCACGGCAATCAATCCTGTAAGTGACAGCGTTTTGATTATATTTTTATACTTCATTTGTTTGTTTCTTTTTGAGTGAATGATTACGAGTTCTGAGTCTTTCAGTCTTTCGCCGTGAGTGAGTCGTTGGTTTTAGATTCGATTCATTACTCAAAACTAATACTAAGCACTCAAGACTAATGACTAAGTACTCAAGACTAATTAAAACGTAGCCGTTAAGTTAACACCAAAACGACGGGTAGATGGCGATGCACCGAGGTCAAATCCTTGAATATTTGAATCTGCAAAGTTCGACAATACTTCTGGGTCAAAATTCAAGCCTGGCAACATATTAGGCGCATAGAACCACAAGTTACGACCTGAACCTGAAATACGAAGTGAGCCAAATACTTTTGTGTATTTTTTCAAGAAAGCCTTAGGCACTTCATAACCCAATGAAACCTCTCTCAAACGAACTACAGAAGCATCATAAATATTTACCTCATCAGCTCCGTAAGCACCATAGCCATCAGAGAAATGATACTGGAAGGCCGACATCGCAATAGTGTTTTTGATCGGCTTGCCGTCATCACCTAATAGTGGCTTATAAGTAGCTGGATCACCCAATACACCTGGGATAACGCGCATACCTTCACGATCTTCTGATCCTTTCAATTGACCACGCAACAACAACGAAGCCGCTGTAGAAGAGAACAAGCTACCTCCTGCTTTGTAGTCTAAAAGTACACTCAAATTGAAGCCTTTGAACGAGAAAGTATTGGTCCAACCCAAGGTATATTTGGTGTTGGGGTCGCCAATAATAGTGGCTTGCGCAGCACGAATGGGCAATCCAGTAGTTGGGTTAATGAGCAAGTTGCCGTTGTCATCACGGGCATTGACCGAGCCATAAATTTGGCCATATGGTAGGCCATTACGGAAGATTGTTCCAAGAGAAGAAAGACCTGTACCACCGATGAAGATTTCACCGCCTGGGCCAGCATCCTCTACTTTAGAACGAATACGGGTATAAGCTACAAAAGAAGTCCAAGAAAAACCGTTGTTGAATTTCAAAGGCACAAGAGTCAAGCCCAATTCCCAACCTTTATTAGAAATTTTACCTGCATTGGTGATTTCTGTATTGAAACCAGTTGTATTCGGTAACTGACGTGTTACAATCAAATCGGTAGAGACACGGTTGAAGTAAGCCAAATCCACACCGATACGATTATTTAAGAATTGTAACTCCGTACCTAACTCTGTTTCTGTTGTAAACTCTGGTTTAAGGGCAGCATTGTTTAACTGGCTTGGCAAACTTGCTACCGAAATAGCTGTTGCATTATAGAAGGTACGGCCTAAATTATAGGCTGTATTTACTTGATAAGGATCCGATCTTTACCTACAGTAGCATAGTTAGCTCTGATTTTACCGAAGTTTAAGATATTTTTAGGGATACTGAAAGCATCCGTAAAAATAAACGAGCCTGAAATTGCTGGATATAAATAGCTATTGTTAGCTTTAGGAAGTGTCGATGAATGGTCATTACGAACAGATGCCGTTAAGAAAGCATAATTATTGTAGCCTAATGTTAATTCACTAAATATACCATATAAACGACGTTTCCGCTGATATTCATAGGCTGATTGAGTCAACGTTCCTGTTATATTCAGAACGTTGGCATCAATAACAGGTGATCCGCCTATTCCTGTTTCGCTATAAGTACGCTCATTGGGATTGAAACCTACCAATAATTTGGCATTGAATTTCTCCGTAAAATCATGTTGAGCAGTAGCCAAGAAAGTAAAGTCCACCTCCGTATTTGTCAAAGATTGTGTTGAAACCGAACCTAAAGGTTGAAATGTACCACCTGGGCGTAGCACGTTTTTACGATTTTCGGTATAAGTATTCAACCCCACGGGCTGTTAGGTTCAACCAAGGCGTTACGTCATAAGTCAAGGCCATGTTACCATATACACGGTTCACACTTGAATTGTACAGGTTATATTTAGCTGTCCAAAGCGGATTGTCTAAGGCACGATAGAATACATTCGAGCCATCTACTGGATTTTCAAACGGATAACCATTCAAGTTGTAGTTACGCGGTAAGTAAAACAAACGACCATAGATAGATCCTGCTGAGGCCAAACCACCGTAGTCTGCATAGTAACCAGCACCCGACTGTGGACTTTGCTGATTGGTACGGGTATAAGCCACACTACCACTCACACTTATATTGTTGGCTAAGGTAGCATTACCTCCAAAACTTAATGTAGTACGCTCGGTGGATGAATTAGGAATAATCCCTTCATTTTTGGTACGTGATACTGAAGCATTCAAGGAAGTTTTATCACCAGTAGAGTTAATTTGGACACCATTTTCTATCACTTTACCTGTACGGAAGAATCCTCCTATAATATCATACGCTTGCAAAGGGACAGGAATACCACGGCCATTGGATTGCAATAATTCGGGAAAGGCAGTTTGGAAACGAGCCGCCCCATAAGAAACCGTCTGATCCACCAATGGATGAGGCACTGTACCTTCGGGGAAGTCAGGATCTATAATTTTTGAATAACGTGGAAATCCAAGAGCTGCATTGATGCGATCTACGGCACTTGGCATAGCCGTGCCCCAGTTTCCAATAAATCCGCCATTATAAGTTTGGTTAGAGCCTTGTGAGTAACTATCCTGATAATCTGGAATAGATGAAACTTTTTCAGCAGAATAAGAAGAGTTATAAGTAATTTCTAAACCTTTACGTGCTGATTTACTACCCGCTTTAGTCGTGATCACAATAACCCCATTGGCAGCACGTGAACCATACAACGCCGATGCTGCTGCACCTTTCAGAACCGTCATTGACTCAATGTTGTTAGGGTCAATGTCATAAGCACGGTTGGAGGTTACGGTGTTTTGATTATAGCCCTGTGTTTGATTTACAGAGTTATCAAAAGGGATACCATCCACAACAAAGAGAGGCTGGTTATTACCTGTAAAAGAGTTGTTTCCACGAATGGTGATACGAGTTCCCGCACCTGGGGCACCATTTCCAGCCGTAATGTTTACTCCTGGCACTTTTCCTGTCAAAGCACGAAGTGGATCAGGCTCAGAGCGCTGCTGTAAATCAGCACCTTTTACACTTGAAACAGCAAAGGCCAGCGCTTTTTTATCACGGGCAATACCTTGCGCCGTTACTACGACTTCTGAAAGCTGCTTTGTATCAGCACCAAGAGCAATATTAATAGTGGTACGATTGCCCACGGGTACCTCTTGTGTAAGCGTACCTACAAATGAAAAAACTAAAGTAGCACTCGACGGAGCATCAATAGAGTAACTACCGTTTCCGTCGGTATTGACACCTTTGGATGTACCTTTTACTACGACCGACACGCCTGGCAAGGCACTCCCGTCCTCTGCCGCTGTCACTTTCCCTGTGATTTTACGATCTTGAGCTATCACCGAAGTGACACCAATTGCGCAAACCAGCAGGAAGTTCAGAAATAGAATTTTCCTCATAAAAATTAATTAATTTGATTTAGTTTAAGTTAGATAAGTGAAACATGTATAAAAAACGATAAAATGCAGGATATAGACAAACCGAAAAACTCGTTTGAAGTAAGCCAGTCAAGATGGGAATTACGTCAATGAAACCAAAAATTCAATTTTTTGGGTTACTTTCTTAATTTAGAGGGTTTCGACGTTTGATAGAATAGAGAGGGAAGGAGAATTTTTAGCATAGTTTAAGTTAGTTAGGTTAAGAAAGAATTATGCTCGTAAAATAAATGAAATAATATAACAAATCAAAATATTTAACAGTATGATCTTTGATGTGCTTTTTATAAAAAATACAGAAAGAAAAATATGGACTTTTAAAAGAATATTATGTCGAAAAATGCGTTTTTGAGCGAATATTTTAAGGATTTTCTATCAAATACCCAATCAATATTATGTGCTTAATTCCATAGAATATGGCCATTTGCAAGTATTAAAATTCTTGAAAAAGTACAATAAAAATAGGGGAAAAATTTAATTTTTATTTTAAATAAATAATTATTTCGTCTAAAAAAAATGGGGGTTTGTCTATTTTTCTACTCAGCTAAGAAAGCTAAAAATTCATCACATTAATCAATTATTATGGTACTAAACGGTACTATTAAATCAAGCATTGACTGTTCTTAGATAGATTAAGATTTCACCTCAAGTAGTTATATTTGTCGCATTAATTCATATAATAACTATTTACATGTCCATTGATTTTTCTCTTATTCCTTCTCCCTGTTTTGTATTAGAAGAACGACTTTTGCGGCAGAATTTACACCTCATTCGGTCGGTAATGGACAGGGCTGGGTGCCAAATCATTTTAGCACTGAAAGGTTTTTCGATGTACAGTGCTTTCCCGATTGTCAAAGAATATCTGCCAGGCGCAACGGCCAGTTCACTGCATGAAATAAAACTCATCAATGAGTATCTCGGCTATCAGGCACACACCTATATTCCAGCCTATCAGGAAAAAGACTTTGAAGAAGTACTGCAACGAAGTAATCATCTTACTTTTAACTCCATGTCTCAGTGGGAGCGATTTTCTCCTCGAGTAAAAATATTTAATAAGGCGCACCCTGAACGACCTGTTTCTTGTGGGATACGCGTAAATCCACAATACTCCGAAGTTGAAACAGATATGTATAATCCTTGCGTACCTGGCTCTCGTTTGGGTATAACGCGCGAACATTTGGGCAGCAGCCTCCCCGAAGGTATCGAGGGGATACATTTTCATACCTTGTGCGAAAATGGAGCCGATGTATTGGAACGAACTTTGGAAGCACTCGAAAGCCGTTTCGGCGACTTGCTGCACCAAGCCAAATGGCTCAATATGGGAGGAGGCCACCTGATGACCCGTGAAGGCTATGACATTGAGCAATTGATTGCACTTATCATACGCATAAAAGAGACTTACAATATAGAGGTAATCTTAGAACCTGGCTCGGCCATTGCATGGCGCACTGGCTATTTAACTTCTACTGTCTTAGATATAATGAATAGTCAGGGCGTACAAGTCGCTATCTTGGACACATCATTTGCCGCCCATATGCCCGATACCCTCGAAATGCCCTACAAGCCACGTATTTTAGGTGCCTATCAAGAGCCTGTCATAGGAAAGCCAACTTACAGATTGGGTGGAATGACTTGCTTGGCTGGCGATTTTATGGGTGATTATTCCTTTGATTCGCCCTTGGAAGTGGGCAGTCGGTTGGTTTTTGAGGATATGATTCATTACACCATGGTCAAAACGACTACTTTCAATGGAGTCAATCTACCTTCCATTGGTATTTGGCAAGCCGATGATACTTTCAAACTTGTAAGAGAGTTTGGTTACGAAAGTTTTAAAGATCGGTTAAGTTGAAAATTAACGTATCACTTGCAGACTCCTGCTAATTTATATTCTAATTCGCGTAAATAGATTTGATAATAGTAAGTACCAACAGGCACCTGCTGACCATTCCAGAGGCCATCCCAAGGCGTTTGGTAACCTTTACTGCTAAAAATTGTATTTCCCCAACGATTAAAAATTTCAACCGTACAATTGGGATAATCTTGAATACCTGCAATCGCCCAAGTATCATTTACGCCATCACTGTTTGGGGTAAAGCCGTTGGGTATATCAAGGTCTATGACCGTAATTTTGGTTTCGGCTTCTGCTGTACAACCTTCTTTGGTTGTAATAGTAGCTTTATAGACAGTGGTTCGGTCAGGGCTTGCCATAGGACGAGATACTTGTGAGTTATTGAGGCCAATACTTGGAAACCAGAGGATGGTGGCATCGGCAAAGAATGAAGTCTTTATTTCTATACTATCTCCACGAAGTATCACCACATTTTTGGGAACTTCTAAACGTGGCGGAGGTGAAAGCCTTGCCAGTTGAGTTACCTTAGCTGAACACCCTTCTGTATTTGTATAGGTATAAGTAATGGGATAACTTCCAGCGGTCAAATTTTGAGTAATGAATCTATTTCCCACCACACCTAGCCCACTAAAACTCCCTCCTGCTGGTGTGGCTGATAAGCTAACCGCTTGTAAGCCCGAAGTACACAGAGGAGGAATGCTATCAAAAAAAATAGTAGGTGCAAGCTTTACAATAAGGTCGTAGCTATCTGAACGAGTAGCACATTTGGTTTTAGCATCAATCACTTCGACCGAATAGCGTCCCGATTTAATTGGGTAAAAAACATTATCAATAGCTTGGACTAAAGGGAAATCTCCCAAAAACCAAACATATTCATAGTTATTGTTTTTAGGAGTTATGAGTCTAACTGAATCATTTGAACAAAAAATAGGAGTACCTGAAAGTGTAAGTGGTGCTGGTGGCGAGGCCACTTGTCGAACAGTGATACTATCTTTGGCAGTACATTTAGAACTAAGGTCTGTAACGATGACTTGGTAGTTGGCTGCCTCTTTGACATTATTCAATTGATTGGTTATATTGTCTAAATTTACTTTGTTTTTTTGCCAACTGATAGCAGAGCCGCTATTGATTTCTACATGCAAGTTAGTGCTATCCCCCTGACAAAGCGGAAGTGGGCGACTTGAGGTAATCACTACCTTGGGCGTACTTTTGAGGCCAACAGTTGTCGTATTTATGGTAGAATCTTCTATACTGCAACCTTGCACAAACCGCTTTACAACTGTATAACTACCCCATTGATTGACCAATAGCGTGGTTGTATTCGCTTCCTTTATGTATTGTCCGTTTTTTTGCCACTGATAAGCCCAAAGTGGGTCTTCGTCGTCGACCTTCAATAGAGCAGAATCGCCTTGGCATAGCTCAAGAGAAATAACATGGCCATTGGGTTTTGTTTCAAAAGACACGTTTGGACTTGCTTGTTTGATGGTAATGTTTGCGGGCGGGGGAGGCGTTGAAATACAATCCACTACATTAAATACAAACTCCCGTCTTATTTCACCTATTTTTACCCCGTTACGCCATTCTTCACAACGTACAGCAAAAGCAAACATCCCCAATTGAGAAGCGTTGAGTACTATTTTTCCAGTTTTTGAATCAATATACAAGGGATTTTTCCCTGGAATGGCTTGGGTGCTATCAAAACCACTAATCCACTGTGCACGATTATAAGGCCCCTGTTTGGCCTTGGCAGGAAAGGTACCACTCCCATCCGTAGAACCAATCAGAGGTGTAACAAGTGCGTATTTCAAATCGTCTTTATCCGTGTCGGTAGCCCCAAAATCTGCCTCAAAATTCTTCCCTATACACACATATTGGACTTCGGGTGTAGTAAAAATAGGAGTGCTATTTTGAATAGTAAGGGGAGGGACTTGTGCATAGAAAGTCAAACCTACTCTACTCGGGTTTTGAATATTGATGATATTTCCGCTCCTACAACACTCCTCCCAAGCCAGATAATAACCTTCTGTATCGTTGTAGGTACTACCCGTAAGTGAAATTTCTGCCACATATTGCACCGACGTAATACGAGAAACTTCCGCATGGCCAATACACCGCGCATTAGTGTATGGCAACTCCTGTTTCAACTTACGATTGAGTGTAAAATCTTGTAAACGTATATTGTTACTTTTGCGAAAAATAGACACAAAGGCTTTGTCATCAGTTACACCAATGGCATCATCATAAATAAGGTTAAGTAGGATGGTGAAGTCGTTATTAGTTGTACCTCGCTTAATAAGAGATATATCTCCCCCTATGATGTGTCTTGCCCAGGCTGCCACACTACAAAACACCAACACCACACAGATAAACCAAGGCTTCATGTAATTTTGCGATTATTAAAGTATTCTACGCAAAATCTGCGCCAAATTTTATTTGGATAATTTAAGCCTCAAAATCGAATAGAATCCCCCACCTGAATGTCATACTTATCGCAATAGCCTCCATTTACCTCCACCACATATTGGGCGTTAGCAAAAGAAGGTAGCCCCTCTTCTGAGTATGGTTTAGCATTTTTTTGGATAGATACTATTTTTTTGTTGGCATCTATATAAATAATGTCCAATGAGATTTGGGTATTTTTCATCCAAAACGACTGCGGAACTGCTTCATTGAATATGAAAAGCATGCCCACAGAATCAGATAAATAAGAACGAAACATCAATCCTTTCTGACGTTCAGCATCATTTTCTGCAATTTCAACATCAATTTTACGGATACGGTTTTCTCCTCGTAAAAAAACAACTTCGCCTTCTTTGACAATCCCACTGCTCGCACTGGGAATTGTTTCGGCTATTTCTGAATCGCTGGTAGTCGTAATAGATTCATTTCGCTCGCTCACTAACAGGGGCTTTGCTATATACAAAGCCCCCGCAATAACGAAAACACCTAATAAAATATAACTAATAAATGCTCTACGCTTTTGCATTGAAAAATGATATATGTAGTTCAAATATAGAAATGGTTGCTTACAACCACTTCCACAATTATTTCAACTTTACTCTTCATAAGCCCAATCAATCCGATGTTTCATATCGCGAATAGTCAGATTTTGCGCTTTAAAATAAGAACGGATTTGATCTACTTTGTCGTATTGTTGAGCAGCTTTGTATTCACGATAAAGATCCAACATTCCAGTCAATACAGCATCACTTTCGCTTCGTTCTTCTTTTAGTCCAAGAATTTCTTCTATAAAAATGATGAACTTTTCTTTTAATAGTCCGAAACCTTCTTCTCCCAACTCTGCCGGTACAAGTTGGTTGAGGTAAAGCATATTGATGTATTTCAATAGATTAAACAATTGAGCTACTGCCACAGCTGTATTGAGATCGTCATTCATGGCTTCATAAAAAGCCTGTACTGACCTCTTGATGTCAGCCACCTTTTTCTCGTCAATTTGCACACAAGGCGTGGATACGACCAATCCCCCTTCATTAGGAGAATAAGTAACATCAGTAGGAATGTAAGCCATCGCTTTAATAGCCCTAAGTCCATTCATCAGCCTTTTGTATGCCTTATGTGCTCTTGAGGGCATCATTAGAAAAATCTAAGGTGCTTCTATATTGAGATTGGAGCATGAAAAACCGCCGTCATGGGGCTGTAAGGCTGGTCGAGCGGATGGTCGCCCGCAAATAACTCCCGAGGTAAGAAGGAATTACCCAACGATTTAGACATTTTTGCCCATTCACGGTCAGCATATTGGAGTGCATCCAATACTTTACTGGGTCAGTACCATTGATACCGGTACCTTGGGCTATTTCACACTCGTGGTGAGGGAATTTCAAATCCATACCACCACCGTGTATATCAAACTGCTTACCGAGGTATTTGGTACTCATGCAAGTACATTCCAAGTGCCAGCCTGGAAAGCCCTTGCCCCAAGGCGACTCCCATTGCATGATATGCTCGGGAACGCTTTTTTCAAAATGGCAAAATCAAGGGGTTGTGTTTTTTCACTGGTTCCTTCCAAGGTGCGTGTTTCGGTGAGTAAATCTTCTAAAACACGCCCCAGCAATTTACCGTAATTATGCCCGTTTTGGTTGTATTTATTGATATCAAAATAGACGAGATCCATTAGATTCATAAGCCAAATTTTTTGTCTATCAGATCTTTGACTGCTTCTATTTTGTTCTATCAAATGCCCCGTAGCGGTGGGTTCAATACTTGGCGCACGAAAATTGAGCTGATCCAATACCTGATGAAAATCATTGGTATAGCGCTGCACATTTCCATAGGTTCTAATTGCTCAACTTTGCCATCTTTCCGATTTTATCTTCACCTTCGTCGCCATCGCCTACGAGATGGCCTACGTCTGGCGGTATTACGGACATATCGTACTCTGTAACCAATATGAATTAAGTAGCGAAATAAGGTATCGAAAGTCAAAAAGGTGCGGGAGATTTCCAAGATGAACATAGTTATAGACGGTTGGTCCACACAATAAGCCCACATATGGGGGCTTAATAGGTTCAAATAGTTCTTTCTGACGAGTGAGGGAATTGTATATTTTGAGTGGTTGATCCATGGGATTATGAGTGCTAAATAAAAGTTAGAAATTAATTTTCAGGGCTTTGTTTTAGCAACATCGACAGAAGAAAATACCTAATACAATTGATTGCATGGTTGAAAATTGAATAAAAAATAATTGCAAAACTAACAATTTGTTACAGCTTCCTACACAATTTCAGTACCAGAAGTTCAGTATTTGCTATGGGTCACTTAACTTTACCGCATGAAAAAACCTTTTATTGTTGGTATCACCGGGGGAAGTGCGTCGGGAAAGACGTATTTTTTGAATAGCTTAATGGGGGCTTTTACCGAAGATGAGATTTGCCTTATCTCTCAAGATCATTACTATCGCCCACGCCACGAAGTGCCAGTGGACGAAAATGGCATTCATAATTTTGATTTGCCCAGCGCTATCAATCACCGGAATTACGCCGAACACATCACCGAGCTTCGTGAAGGAAAGCAAGTACAGCAAATGGAATATACCTTCAATAATCCTAAAATTATTCCTCAAATACTTACATTTAAGCCTACTCCTATCATTGTAGTAGGATTTTGTTTTTTACTTCAAAGAAATCATAAATTATTGGATTTGAAAGTTTTTATTGATGCCAAAAGAACACATTAAACTCAAACGGCGTATCATACGCGATCAAAGTAGAACGAGGCTATGGATTTGACAGATGTTTTGTACCGCTGGGAAAACCATGTATTCCCTACACTATGGCTTGATTTAATTAAAAAACTAGCCTCAAAAGCAGATGCAGATCTTATTATCACCCCAACAATCGTCATTTTCATCGTGGTTTAGAGTAGTTAAGGCATTTTTAAAGACTAAGTTAGAGTAAAAGTTACCTCCCAAATAGTAGGGTTTTTGTGAACGGCGGAGGTGTTTACCGATTTCCATCAAAAAGCCATAACAAGATAAATGATAATAGGAGAGCCAAAGGTGAGAAATGTGGCGTAGATAAAATAGAGTCGAATACTACTTGCCGAGAAATTGAGAACCTCTCCCAAGCGTGCACAAACGCCAAAAATTTGGTTTTCAACAAAATATCGGAAACGATTCATTGCGTTTTTAGAAAATATACTACGAGTAACAAATTCAAATTTCAATGTCAAGCACCTCTAAAGACGACTTGACATCTAATAATAATTTTATAAATTTTGTTTCAACGTTGTTCAAAACTCCATATTTGTAGCAACAAACCCCTTATTTTTTTCTCATTTTTTAATTTTTACAGTATAATGCAAACAGGAACAGTAAAGTTTTTTAATGAAGCAAAAGGCTACGGCTTCATTGTGGACGATGAATCTCAAAAAGAAATTTTTGTACACGTAACAGGCTTAGGCGGTGTAGTCATTCGCGAAAAAGATAGGTGTAGAATACGAAGCCGTGGAGGGAAAGAAAGGCTTAAATGCCACAAAAGTAAAGAAAATATAATTTACTCTACCTCAACAATAAAAAGGGGCATTTTTAAAAATGCTTTACTTTTTTATTGTTGAAACAAAAAACTATTCTATAAATCACGCTCAACGATAGAGTTCGTTTTTTTATCTTTTAAGATGATTTTGTGGCGGCCATCATGGGTTACCTCTTCTTTTATTAGATAATAATTGGCGTCATATTCTACCAAAGTTGAAGCTACAACGACACCTTCTTGGCCTCTCCAAACAGGCAACTCGACTGGCTCCCATTTGTTTGGTTTGAACCACAGATTTATAGGCAGCATCAATAACAGCATTTACCACATAGCCATCATAAAATGTTTCGGCGGGTTTCACGACCTTCTTCTGCCGCAAAAAACATATCTGTAAACATATGGTTATAGCCCAGTTCGTTTACCTCATCGCCAACAGGAAACAGCCAGCCCGATTTACTTTCAGCCTTTTCAGCTACATAGTCTCCTCCCGAACCGCTTGTGTACATTTCAAAACCTGTCCTTAGGAAATTATTGAGCCAAATAGTGCCTTCTGTACCCATTACTTCATCGCGCAAGTCCATGCCACCACGGAATGTCCAGCTTACTTCAAATTGCCCAATCGCACCATTTTCATATTTAACAAGTGCTATGGCATGGTCCTCGGCATCGATGGGTTTTACTTGGGTAGCTGCCCAGCACATCACCTCTACTGGCCTAATGTCTTTGCCAATGAAATTGCGTGAGATTTCTATACAATGACATCCCAAATCTAAGATACACCCACCACCGGCTTGTTCTTTGTCCCAAAACCAATTACTGTGCGGTCCGGGGTGTGTTTCGCGCGATTTCGCCCAAAGAATCCTGCCCAACGCACCTTCTTTCACACTGGCAAGCGATTTCAAAAATTTGGGTGTATAGCAAAGGTCTTCTAAATAGCCCGCAAATATGTCTGCTTCTTCTACGGCTTGCAACATTCTGAGTGCTTCGGAAGCATTACGTCCCAGAGGCTTAGTACTAATGACCGCCTTTTTATGCTTTACACAAAGCATAACAGCCTCCTCATGGAGATTATTTGGCAAAGCTACACAGACCATCGTTACCTCTGAATGAGCGATGACTTCTTCCATATTCGTGGACCAAAATGAACAGCCGTAATCATCTGCAAATTTTTGAGCATTAGTCTCACTTCGAGCATAGATGGCTATTACACGGTCACGGCTACGCTGACCATGAATAGATTCGGCATAAAAACGTCCTATAAAGCCAGAACCTAACATTGCAATTTTCTGCATCTTTCACTAATTTATTTAACAGTAAAATTTAACTATTTATAGGAGTTTAGATAGAGTTCACAATAATTTACAATGTTTGATTAGTTGTACCTAATAGACTGGCAATCAACATGAAATACAAGCTAAAGCTCCCTAAAAATCTATCTAAAATCTATTTTAAAATATAAAAGCAGTCGAACTAAACTTTTTAATGATGAATTTTTGTTAGTACTTTTGCAATGAAGTTGCAAATAGATATGGCAAGAATTATTTCAGTTACTTTAAATGTAGGTTTGACAGGTTTGGTGCACTTACTATGCTGCTGGCTACCGTTGGTTGTTGTTCTTTTTAATGGTGCTTCGATCGCGTGGCTGGCGGAATACCGCACGCCCCTCATAGTATTACAGTTAGGTACATTAGTTTGGTCATTTTACGATTTATACTTACGACCCTCACACAAAGCTACTCTTTTCGAAAAAAAAATCTTATGGGTAGCAATACTTCTTACTTTGGTATTAAATCTAATTCCACATCGTTACTTTCAAGCCGAAGACAGTCGGTTGGCGCAAGCACAATTTGAACGCATCCGCAGTACACGCGTAGCACAATTTGAACTCCGTGCCTCTTTAGCATCAGTAGAAAAATTGAATTCGACACTTCAGTCAGTAGAGGGTGTAGTCCCTTCCCAGATAAAACTAGATGATAAATTAGTTTCTGTACGTTATTATGCTGGAAAACCTCTGAAAAAGCCATTTTGACGACTCTGCGTAAAGAAGGTTTTCAGGTTTCGATGCTTAATTAACTGATAAACAAATTTTAACCATAATGAAAAACAATATCCATTATTTTCTGTTAGCCACATTTTGTTTATTTTTAGTTGCCTGCGGCGACAAGAAAGACCCTCTAATGGAAGAGGCGGGCAAAATTCATTTGGAGGCTATGGCCATTGAAGAAGGGCTTCATGAACAAATAGAAGGTATTGATTCCTTGAAAGTAGCATTAGATGAGAAAAGAAAGACCATTACCGATGCTGCCGCTACTGCCAGCTTAGACTCTACAGTAGCCATGCTTGATGCTGTGGCTAATTCGTTTGAAACTTGGGAAGAAAACCTTGTTGAAGTACCTGGGCTTGCTCACGAACACCACCACCATGAAGGAGAAGAACACCATCACGACCACAAACCTGCGCCCAATGTATCATCAGAGCAGATGGTAGAAATTCAAAAAGAAATAAAGGCCAATATTGAAAAGATAAAGTCAGAGATGGCCAAGGCAGAAGAAATGCTAAAGCGTGTCTTATAGTTTACCTTGGTATTTCTATTTTCTGTAATAGTTGTGCTACTACATCGTCGGGTGTTGTACCTTCCATTTCTCGTTCGGGTGTTAAGATAATACGATGCCTAAGTACGGCAGCAGCCAGTTCTTGTACATCTTCGGGCGTAACAAAGTCGCGTCCACGAATGGCTGCAAGGGCTTTAGAACTATTGAGCAATGCCACCGAAGCACGTGGGGAGGCCCCCAAAAACAGTGATTTGTTGGTGCGTGTTTGCAGGATAATCTGAGCCATGTATTCCAACAATTTGTCTTCAACATGTATTTCCCGTGTCTTATCTCGTAAAATAGCCAGTTGATCTTGTGCTAAGATAGGCTGAATATTTCCGATAGCCTCGGTCATATTACGTCGTTGATGGTGGCCTCGTAATACCTCTACTTCTTGTTCTGCGGTAGGGTAATTGACTACTATTTCGAACAAAAATCGGTCTAATTGCGCTTCTGGCAAGCGATAAGTACCTTCGTGTTCTACAGGGTTTTGGGTAGCCAGTACAATAAATGGCGTACTCATTGTGTAAGTAGTGCCGTCAATAGTAGCTTGCCGCTCTTCCATGACTTCAAATAACGCCGATTGAGTTTTGGCAGGGGCACGGTTTATTTCATCCACTAAGGTAATATTTGAAAAGATAGGCCCTTTTCTGAACTCAAAATCTGCTTTTTTAGGATTAAAAATAGCAGTTCCCAGCACATCAGAAGGCATCAAATCGGGTGTGAATTGGATGCGACTAAATTCGGTATTGATTGTTTTGGCTAATAATTTGGCGGTAAGCGTTTTGGCTACACCAGGCACTCCTTCAATAAGCACATGGCCATCGGCCAATATCGCTACTAAAAGCAACTCAATGGTTTGCGATTGTCCTACAATAATCTTTCCTATTTCAGATTTGATGGCTTCAATCGCTTGGCTAAGGTCTTGCAAATCAATGCGTGATTCAAAATCCATGGTATAAATGTGGGTTTACTTCACTAATTCATAAAAATGTTCAATTCTTTTATTTAAGCTCAATAACTCATATTGGTCAAGATGCCCACTTCGCTCAGCATGGGCAATTTCGCTAAAAATCAAGTCAATATCCATGCGTGGAACGCCCGTTTTTTGAAAAAGCGATTCTTTAAAGTCTTCGTTGATCTCGTTGGTACGCAGGCCGAATTTTTCTCTGATGTAAAGATAAAAATGCTGGATTTTCTGATGCGCGATATTGGCATGGTTTCCTTGTTGGAAATACACTTTACCAATTGTTTTCACAAATTCAAGCGATGTATTTTGTGGTGCTTTTACGATGGGAATGATGCGTTGGGTGCGCTTCCCCGCAAAAATAGCAAATAACAGCAACCCAAATAAGATTAAATAATAAGCCCATTGGAGGGCTGGCTGTGTCATGATGTATCTAAAAATAGATTGTTCATTTTCCCCAAAACGCCCTTGCTTGAGGTATTCGTCCCAATAAATGGGTAAAACAGGCAGATATGAAAAACATTTGAACGCAAAGCTGCTATTTTGAGTATCTAAAACGTGGTAGTTGGTCAAGGCAAGTGGTAGGTTATGTAAGAAAAAAGCTCCCTTTCCATATTTTACTTTCAAGAAAATGGGTTCTTTCCTTGCATTTTTTGCCAATATAGTTACGTTTTCAGCTTTTTTTACCAAGAAATAATTACGCCCATCATCTTGCGAAAAAATGTACCCCCCTGTTTTTTTAAAGGATTCATTGACAAAATTCATTACCAAGGCAGTATCGCGAAGACTGGGGGCTTTGAGGGTGGCTTTTACACCCAAAACGCCAAGGAGTGTGTCAGGAAAATCATAGGCTGAAATGAACGCATTATTACCATTTTCGACATATTCTAAGAGTTGGATTCGGTCATTTTTATCTATGTCGAAGTTTCGGCATATAAAAACATAATTACTTCGAGGCAACGACCTATTCTCTGTGATAAAATTATAAATCGGCAAGCGCAGCGACTCCACTTTTTGATTTTCAAAAATGGTGGGTAGGAGTTCATAAGTAGCTTTTGCTCCAAAAGGAATTTTGTCTTTGTTGGAATAGGTCGGATTCCAATCAATCGGTTTAGGGCGATAGTATTCAAATAGCCCATAAGCAAGAACCATGCTCACCAAAAACCAAAAATATTTGCTACGCCAGTTCAAGTCGATTTAGAAATTTGCAAGTCAGAGAATTTAAAACAACAGCCTTTTCAGGTAAAAGATATTTTATACAGAAGCAGTCATTCGTGTATTATGATATTAATCAAGTTGTGATTTTATTAATTGCGGTTGAAAAGGCTTGAAACTGTTCTTTTACTAACCCAAAATACTCTTCTGTTATGGCAAACTCACCATACCAAATATATTCAAATTGAGAGGTAAGTTGTTCAAAATCCATTTTAAAAGGTGTATGTTCAAGTTCATGTACATAAACGCGATTGGTTTTGGTAGGCTGCCAATATATCAACTGCCTGTCGGTGAGTTGCTTGAGTGATTTTAGGTAGTATAGGCGTACTGCCAATCGATAATTGCGCTGCTGCAGCGCGTCTTCTATGGAAGTATTAAAATCCAGTTCGTGGATATTTTCTGTAACACGGTGGTAAGTGAGGGCATCCTCGGTTGCCTGCCTTCCAAAAAGCCCTCCTGAAAAATTAGCTTTGTAAAGCAGCCAGATAGCTAACCCACCAAGCAGGGCTAGTATAACATATTGCCAAAAATGCTGATAGGAGCCACTTTGAAAGAAAGCGTTTAGTTTATCCATCAACCAATACCAAAACTTTGCAAGGGGATTTTGGGGTGCTGAGGCACGTTTATAGTTGTAATCACGGTTATTACGAAACTCTTCGAGCTGCTTTGTAGAAGGCGTACGCAATTTCACTGAAGCATTATCTTCTGCGGCAGTTGCAACATCTACACTATCTTTTTTAGGTTCATCACCTTGCGCATAAAGTGCCGAACCTAACAAGATAAAAAACAGAAAAAAAACAAATTGTTTCAACACCCTAGTATAATATGTTCTGTGTTTAAAGTATGATAAAAAACAGGAATTTCACAAAAATAGCCAACGTAAAATACGTTGGCTATCTTCAAAATTCAATATTTTATCATACTTATTTTTTCCCTTTCTTAGCTGGGGCCAAAGAAACAATCCATTGTGCTATTTTCAATGCTTCATCTTTGGGCACATTGGGCAAGGCAGCCATTGGAGGGTAGCCTGGCCAATTGGCTGGTTTTGGCGTATAAATCAACTCAACAATTTGCTCAGGTTTATATTTTTTCTTTGCCATTACTTCTTTGTAACCAGGGCCGACTAATCTGGCATCGGGTTTATGGCAGGCAAGACAAGTATTTTTTTGTAATAAAGCTTCAACATCAGCAGGGATCTTTACTTGGGCATTGGCTGCAAAAGAAGCCGTTACAAAAACACCCACTGCAAAAAACATTTTAGTTACTCGTTTCATGTTCAGGTAGGACATTGATTAATTGAAAAATAAATAATTGATTACAAACATATAACGTTTTTAAGAACTAATTATGTTCAAAGTGATTTTTTTTATTTTTTACATTGCTACTGGTTTCATTTTCGGAGTAAGCAAATGTATTATTAACAAAGCCACTAAATAAGCAGAACTTGCCACTAAAAAAAGAGGGAAATAGCCAAATTGAACGCGGATGGGGCCAATTAAAGCCGCCAATAATGCCCCTACTACTGCCCCCGCAAATCCTCCAATAACTGTTACCATTGCTACTGCATTTTTAGGAAAAAGATCGGAGGCAAATGTATAAACATTGGCTGACCACCCTAAATGAGCTGCTGTAGCAACCGCAATAAGTGCCGTGGCTACATAAACATTGTGAGTTTGGGCTGCAAAAAATATGGGAATGACACAAATAGCACACAAGAGTAGGGTTGTTTTGCGAGCGCGATTCAAATCCCACCCTATTTTCATCAATCGAGAAGAAAGCCATCCAAAAAATATACTTCCACCATCAGAAATAATATAAATAATCATAAATGGCAATCCAATACTCTGCAAATCGAGGGTTTTATCAAGCGATTCACTGGAGTTAAAAAAATCGGGCAACCACGTTAGATAAAACCACCAAATAGGGTCTGACATAAACTTACCTACAATCAACGCCCAAGTTTGCCGAAAGTGAAGTAAGCGCCACCACGACAGTTGCGCTGTTGTCTGATCAGGTTGGTTGTCTTGTTGAATATATCTTAGTTCTCTTTTTGAAACCTTGGGATGATTTTCGGGCCGTTGATAGCTAATCCACCAAAGTACTAATATCACAAAACCTAAAAACCCCGTTGTCATAAAAGCCATTCGCCAACCATACTGCAATGTCATCCAAGGAACAAGTGCCGCTGTAAAAATAATACCTACATTGGTGCCCGCATTAAAAAGCCCTGTGGCAAAAGCGCGTTCTTTTTTAGGAAACCATTCAGCGATTGACTTTATTCCTGATGGGAAATTACCTGCCTCACCCACCCCCAAGCCAAACCTGGCCACAGACAGTGCCCTAAAAGAACTCGCAAAGGCACTTGCCACGCCCATTATACTCCACAATCCAATAGAAATAGCAAATCCACGCTTTGTGCCCAAGCGGTCTATCAGCCATCCAATAATGATAAACCCTAAAGCATACGCTACTTTGAAAGCGGTGTCCACCCAACCATACTGTATCCTGAAATCATTAAGGTCGGCTTGGGTTAGTGTATAATCAAGCGGCAATCCAAGCATTTCTTTCCGAAAAGCATCGTCCAACATTGTAAACGAAAGTACATTTCGATCGATATAGTTGATGGTAGTCACCAAAAAAAGCAGCAGCACTATCCGCCAACGGAAGTTATGAGGAGGCATTTATTCTCAAAGGTTTGAAGGGATTGGTCAAAAACTTCTGCAATATACGGGCTATGTGCTATAAGTTCTATTGTTATTTTTGCTAAAATCAAAAATGTAAATGACTGAACACCAAAAACAAATCCTTGTGAAGGCTGCTTCTTTTTGCGCTTATCAAGAAAGAACAGCCAAAGAGGTGAGACAAAGACTACATGATTGGGGAATAGCTGAAGAAGAAATGGAAGAAATCATTCAAGCACTGCTCACCCAAAACTACCTCAATGAAGAACGCTTTGCACGGGCGTTTGCGGGGGAAGTTTCGAGTCAAAAAATGGGGCCGACTTAAAATAAAACAGGAGATGAAGCTACGCGGCCTTACTAATGACCTGATTATGAGAGGACTTTCCGAGATAGATGGAGATGATTACGAAGCCACCTTGCGCGATTTATTAGAAAAAAAGCACGAAGTTCACAGGGCAATCCCTTAATAATGAAACAAAAATTACTTCGTTTTGCCCTAAGTAGGGGTTTGAGAGTGATATAGTGTGGGGATTATTGGAGGAAATACTTGAAAAAAATAATACATCAAATATTGATACATCACTTTTTGATGTATATATTTGTGCCATGAACAATTCACAACTCTACAAGGGCAGTCTTTCGCTTATTATTCTGAAATTATTGGAAGAAAACAAGCGCATGTATGGCTATGAAATTACACAGAAAGTGAAGGCACAAACCAATGACCAGGTGGTCATCAACGAAGGGGCACTTTACCCAGCCCTACACAAGCTCGAAGCCGAAGGTTTGCTGACCGCAACTGTTGAACACATCGGCAATCGCCCTCGTAAATACTACGCCCTCACTGAGAAAGGAGAAAAAGAAACAGCAATGAAGTTGAAAGAACTCACCCATTTTGTGGAACATATGCAACTGTTGTTAAATCCTAAACTTTCGCTTGGCTAATGACTCCTACATTAACAGACGACCAAATCAGTCAACTTTATCGCTACGTAGCTAATCAAGGAGTAAGCTATTATGATGTACAAGTAGAACTTGTAGACCATATAGCAACTGAAATAGAAAGGCAAATAGAGCAAAATCCTGAAGAGCTTACCGAACACATTTTCGATAAAATACTGACGAAATTCCGTTACTACGATTTTGAAGGATTGGAAAACAGAAAAAAGCAAGTTCAACGGCAATATCGTCGCTTCTTTTGGAGAAGTTTTACCTCTTTTTTACTTTACCCAAAGTAGTTTTTATGGTTGGGACTACATGGATAATGTTTGAATTATTTCGAACAGGCAATTTTCCCCAATATATCCAGAAGTATGCCTTGGGATTCACTGTCGTGACGGGCTTTCTCTATATCGGCTTGGTGATTTATCGAAAAGCAATGATGCAAAAAAACTGTCTCACTCAGTATATCTTATGGTTGGTGCATTTACACTTTCAAATGCTGGAAATGTACTAAAATTAATCATAGAATATACCATGTTTGGAACATCTACTTATCCGCTTGTTGCCGCTATTTTATCGGTATTATGGTTGGTGGCTATTTGGGTGCAGATTGACTCCTCTGAGAAGCTAATCGCTCATGGCCGAAAACTTTATCCACAAGCTTTTGGCCTTAAAGCGACTTAGATTTCTACAAAAATCTGCTTGGTATCTTTAGCTCAATAGAGGAAATACATCATTTTATGCAACTCACTCAAAAACAGATAGATAATCTTTTTGTTTTTGAGAATCGCAAAGGTATCAAGCCGTTTGATTTACAAATGGAGTTGGTTGATTATTTGGCTACAGATATAGAGCAACTTCAATTTCATACGCCTGCATTATCTTTTGAGGAAGCCTTGCAACAAGCGTCTGCTCCATTTGGGCGTTGGGGATTTGATTATCTTCTACAAAAAACAGAGAGAAGCACTCAAAAGCGGCAAGAAGAATTATTTTGGTGGTATTTTTCTGATTTTTTTTGCTGGTCCAAGGCATTGTTTACGGCCCTATTAACATTTCTGATTTGGTACGGCTATAAAAATGGTGTGTTGAGAGCCACCATAGTGCTTGGATACTAAGTATTGCCTCTATTTTAATGGTGTATGTCCTCTATTTTTTTTTATCGTGGTTATCGTTACAAAAATCTACCTACCATTGCCAAAACACCCTTTTGATTTGGAGGTTTAGCACAAATTCCAACATGGCTCAATTTTCTACTTGGCTCTTTTGCCGAAAGAATCATGGTCAAAGGTTTTCCTGTTTGGGCAAGTGTTTTGATTGTTTTGAGCTTCACAACCACTTGGGCAACAATTGAAGTTTATCAAAAAATGCTACAAGAAGCCAAACGGTTGTATCCACAGGCTTTTAGCAACGATAATTGCTTCGACCGTTAGATAACTTTTTTACTTGAAAACATTTCTTTGTGCTATTTTAGAAGAAAAATTTTCGAGTATGAAAATCCACGCTGTTTTCTTCTGTATTTTGTTCATTCATGCTGTTACAACGCTTTGTTATTCGCAAGTGGGCGTGTGGCAGTTCAACAATTTTTCGGGAATCCAAGGCAGTTACCTAAATCCGGCCATTCTGAGCGATTCGCGCATTGGTTGGCAAGTGCAGTTTGCCTCTATTTATACTCGAGCAGGTCTGAAAGAGGTTGAGTCGCCCAGCGATTATGTGCCTTTTTCGAGTACATCGCTCAAAATCAACAAGCAAACTTGGTCGCCTGTTTTTACCGATGCGCGTGGGCCAGGATTTATGCTTCAGTTGCCCAATCGTCATGCTTTTGCCGTTTCGACACGCTATCGCGCGGCGAGCTATAGAGTGGGAAGTTTGCCAAGCGATATCACGTTCAATAATGTCAATGGTGTTTGGGTTTCAGAGGCGTTCAATGAAATCGCTATTGCCTATGCTGCACCCGTGTTGGCCTTCAAAAATCATCACCTTAGAGTAGGAGCTACCTACAAAACACTGGGGGCAGTGCAGTATGATGAATTACAGGCTTTGGGTGGATATTCGAGTAGTAGCAATCGTTTTTCGGGAAATATCAGTAGTCTTTCTTCTACCTTCAATCAACCTTTTTCTTTCTCTCAAACCCTCCCAAACCAAAGTAATGGAGGAGCTTTTGATATAGGGCTTATCTATGATTTTATTCCAGATATCGAAAAATTTGCTTATCCGATGGATGGCAAGGAACGCTACGATGTGACCCAAAACAAGTACTTAGTTCGGCTGGGGGTTTCGCTGCTTGACAATGGCAGTATGACCTACAACAACCTGCAAGAAAGAAGGAGTACTTTTGCCAGTAGAACTGTCCCCAATAATTTTTTGAAAGAAAATCAAACACAAGATTTACGCAACCTACTCATTGGAGAACCCTCCCAAACACAAGGTAGCCGTTTGCGTAAGCTACCAAGCAGTTTTGTCCTAAACGCCGATGTACGTCTCGGTAAAAAAGGCTGGTATGTGAATGTATTGCTCAACAGTCTAAAAAATGACATTACGATGGCATACAATCCCCAAATGGTAGCAGCCATCACCCCACGATTTGAGAAAGATGGGGCAGAGTTCTCGATTCCAATGTCTTATCTACGCCAAACCAAACAGTATGCAGTGGGCCTACATATCAAATTAGGGGGCTTATTTTTGGGTACTGAAAGTCTTAATGCTTTTTTTGGGAGCAATGCCCCCGCTCCTACCGTCTATGCAGGATTTTCGATACAAGGGCGTGCCAAGAAGATAAAAGACCAAGACAAAGATGCTGTGTCAAATCGCCGCGACCAGTGTCCTGATTTGGCGGGTTTATGGACGTTTAAAGGTTGCCCCGACCGCGATGGCGACGGTATCAAAGATGCCGACGATCAATGCCCCGACCATGCAGGGCCCAAAGAAACCAACGGCTGCCCCGACTCCGATGGTGATGGCATCTTCGATAAAAACGATGCTTGCCCCAATGCCCCTGGCCCACAGAAATTTAACGGCTGCCCCGATAGCGACAATGACGGAATCCCTGACAGCGAAGATGCTTGCCCACAAAAAGCAGGGTTACCAGAATTTGGAGGCTGCCCCGATACCGATGGCGACGGCCTGATGGACAATGAGGACGACTGCCCCGATGTGAAGGGATCAAAACTATTACGCGGCTGCCCTGATACCGACGGCGACGGTATTATAGACAAAAACGACCAATGCCCCGACCAAAAAGAGCCCCGAAAACAACGGCTGCCCTGATACTGATGGAGATGGTGTCATAGACAAAACCGATGAATGTCCTGGTGAGGTGGGTTGGAAAACACTGGATGGTTGTCTGCCCAAAGCATTTTTTCAATCGGATACCTCCCTAACTGTAGAACTGAACACACTAATTAAGGCAATGCCAGCATCTCTACTTATGCAGTCGGCCTCGGTAGCTACATCGCTCGAAACCATCAAAACTTGGCTGAATGAGCATCCAGATACCCAAATAGAGGTAGTATTTGTAGGAAAAAAAGCAGAAAAATTAAAAAATGAAATGGCTAATTTTGTTGAAAAGACCATGGTAGGAATTATCTATAAAATGACCCTCGAACCCCAAAATAGCCCTTCTGCTACTGGTTTGTTGGTTAGAATCACTAAAAAACGCCCTAATGATACGTTTACTTTTATTGTTTCTGCTGCCTATGATAGCCTTGGCACAAAGCCGCAAGCGATTGCCTCCTCCCATCAATGAAACAGCACACATAGAGTATGCTCCTTCCATCAGTGCCGACGGTCGCACGTTGATTTACCAATCTGATAAATACGGGCTTTTTGTCAATGCTGGTAAAAAAGTGCCACAAATTAATTCAGAAGGTAAGTCTGACAAAGTGCTTGATGAGTATGAAACTAATTTTTTTGGTATTTATGAAGTCAAACTACACCCTTCTGGCGAGTGGATGCAACCTAATCATATAGCACCTATCAATGAATATGCCAACGAAATGATGACTCTGTAATGGGTGGTCCAAGTATCAGTTATGACGGGAATACGCTATTTTTCTTCGCCAATTTCGGCAAAAGTGGCTATGGGCGTGAGGATATTTATTACTCCACACGCCAAAAAATGGTTGGGAGCAAGCCCGTCAATATTGGACCTACTATCAATACCGACGGCTACGAGGGCTTTCCGAGTGTATCGCCCGATGGCAAACGGCTCTACTTTACACGCGAAGACATAGGCAAAACCGTTGAAGGAAAACAATGCTACCGTATTATGGTATCAGAAAAAGCCAGAAATGGCAAATGGAAACAACCTTTTGAGCTTTCTCCCCCGATCAATTTTAGCTGTGAAAAAGCTCCGCGCATCATGGCCGACAGTCGCACGTTGGTTTTTTCTTCCATCAAAAAAGGCGGAAAGGGCGATTTTGACCTCTATAAATCTGTACTCCAAGACGACGGTTCGTGGTCTGAACCTACGCCCTTAGAGTTTATTAATACCAAAAAATCAGACCAATTTGTGGCCATTAGTCCTTGCGGCGATTTGATGTACTTTGTAAGTAATGGGGATATTTACACTACGCCCGTTCCCGAAGAATTACGCCCCTTCAAAATCGCTACTGTTCAGGGATATGTCTTGGATTCGGCCTCAAAAATGCCTATCGAGGCTAAAATCATAGTGAAAGAAATAAACACAGGCCAAACCGTGGCCGTATTAGACAATAACCCCTCCGATGGCCGTTTTACCGCACTTATTCCTGTTACGGGCGAATACGAACTAACCGTCAATTTGGCAGAATATTTCACCAAAGGTATAATGATTACCAAAGACTTATACAAAAACTGTGAAGTAATATCCCGTGATTTTGCACTCCATAAACTCCCTGATGCCAACACCGCAGTCAACCCTGCCTCGCCCACTCTTGCCGCATCTCCCACACCCACCACACAACCAGTAACTACCGCCCAGCCCACTGCCCAAAATACCGAAATGAAACCCGCTACTGCCACCCTACCACGTGCTATTGAAGAAATGGAACTGGTAGCGACCTCGCCCACCACCGAATCAGTAAAGGTGTTGGCAGAAGGACAAAAGCCCGATGATAGCAAACTCATTGTGGAGTATGCACTCATTTTGAAGATAGTGGACAAAGAAACCAACGCTTTAGTAGAGAACCCACAACTTAGTTTAAGCGATAAAAATCAAAAACCTATTGACTTAAAAATAGAACAACTCAACAGCGAATACTACATGAAGGTCAAGCAGGGCGATGCCTTTGGCATTACTATCAAGGCTGATGGTTTTCTGCCATTCTCGGCAGATATACCGGCTATGACCCAAGACAAGCGTGTAACGGTGAAGTTGGCTAAAAACTTACCCAGCAGACTCAATATCGTAATGATAGATGCCCAAACCAACCAGCCGCTAACGGGTATTTGTCGGCTTAAATCTTCTCTCGGCAATGAAATAACATTGCCTATCGCCAATGGAAAAGCAGAAATCATTTTAACAAAAAGTGAAGATTTAGAAGCCATTGGAGAAGTGGCGGGCTATCTGCCCCTTTCAAAATTACTCAGGGTAGAACTGCCAGTCGAAGGAAACAAAATTTATGATTTAGAACTCAAAATGGTTTCCGATGCCTATTTTATCACTACCGAAGTCTATAACATCGAAACAGCAAAACCTATTTCCCATGCGCGATTTTTTGTAATGGACGAAAATGGAAAGCGTGTGCTGGAACTCAACGCCAATGCCGAGGGAAAAGCTACTTCAAAATTGCCTCAAAAAGCCAACTACACCGTAGAATGTGTGGCGGAGGGGTTTCAATCGGCCACCCAACAAATTAGGGATGTGCTGCATCAAACCATTGTACAATTTAAGTTGCGCCCATCAAGAAAAAAGAACATGAACTTAAACTGACAGTCATGGATGCCCTTACAGGTGAAGAACTCAACCTCAAGGCTACCCTCAACGGCCAACCAACCAGCCGACCTACGCCTTTTTTGTGAAAGGGATAGAAGGCCAACGTTTTGACCTAAAACTATCGGGCGATGGTTTTGAGGAGCAATCCGTCGCTTTTAGCTTCAATGATTCGCTCATCAATCGTTCCAGCTTGGTACTCAAACTCACTCGGCCTTTCTATGATTTTGAGTTTAGTGTTTCTTCTCGAAAAGATCGAAACCCTATTGCTAAAGCACAACTCAAGGTCATAGACTTAGAATCGAAAAATGAAATACCTCTTAAAATAGTAGGGAGTAAAATAAGTACTGGTCTTCAATCCCACAAACAGTACTCACTCCAAATTAGGGCTGAAGGTTACGAAGAGTTCAATACTCGTATTGAAACCCTCAAATGGATTGCTGATGGTGATTTTGAAAAAAATGTTTCTACTCACTCTAACTTCTACACCTGTGGTGGCCAACAAACCCGCTGCCGACCCTCCCAAACTGCCCCTATTATCATTGAAACCAAGACGTTTGGTAAAATAGAAAAAGGCAAATCTATCATTCTCAAAAACATTTATTTTGACCAAAGTAGTCCTGTATTGCGCCCCGACTCCTACCCAGAATTGGATGCCTTGACCGAGGTACTTAGCCAAAACCCAACCATCAGAATAGAAATTAGAGGACATACCGATAATGTAGGTGATTTTGACCTCAACGTAAAACTCTCTAAAGATCGTTGTTTGTCGGTAGAAGCATATTTGATTAAAAAGGATTGACCGAGGTCGTTTACAAAATGTAGGGCGGGGCAGTTTAGATCCCATTGCGCCCAATACCACTGAAGAAAACAAAAAAAAGAATCGTCGCGTAGAATTTGTCGTACTTTGAGACAGGCTTTTGTCTAACTTTGTGTTATGCACCTGTATATTCATGTTCCTTTTTGTAAGCAAGCTTGCCATTATTGCGACTTTCACTTTAGCACTAATCTGGCTTCCAAAGCAGCATTGGTGGCCGCGATATGCCAAGAAATTGAACTACAAAAAGACTATTTACCCAACAAAACTCGAAACCATTTATTTTGGTGGGGGAACACCCTCCTTGCTTACAGATGCGGAATTAGGTCAAATTTTTGAAACTATTCATCGGTTTTTCAAAGTAGCTCCTAATGCAGAAATCACGCTTGAGGCCAATCCTGATGACTTGAGTGGGGCAAAACTACAAGCATTAAAACCTTTTGTCAATCGTTTGAGCATCGGCTTGCAGTCTTTTTATGACCCTTTTTGGCGCTTATGAACCGCGCTCATACGGCTACCGAGTCATCAGTTTGCGTGTATCAGGCACAAGATATGGGTTTTGAAAATCTGACGATTGACCTGATGTATGGCATGAGTGAGAAACTCTTGGGGATTACACCCACAACCCACCAAAATGATGAAGACCTTTGGCAGCAAGATTTAGAGAAAGCAGTAGCCTTGAAAATTCCTCACATTTCAGCTTATAACTTGACCATAGAGCCACAAACCGCACTGGGGAATTGGCTCAAAAAAGGCAAAATACAGGCCGTCGATGAAGAACTTTCGGCACGGCAGTTGGAGCAGATGATAGTCTATCTGTCGGCCAACGGATTTGAGCAATACGAAATCTCCAACTTTGCCCAAAACGGCCAATATGCCCAACATAACAGCAGCTACTGGAAACGCCACCCCTACTTGGGTGTGGGGCCCAGTGCTCATTCGTTCAATGGGCTTTCGAGGCAGTACAACATTGCAAATAATTCATTGTATATCAAGTCATTAAGTGAAAGAAAATTAAACTTTGAAATAGAGATATTAAGTGTTTTTGATCAAGTAAATGACTATCTCCTGACCAGCCTACGCACGATATGGGGCTGTGATTTAGGAGTTATTCAAAGTATTTCAAGTATAGATTTTGAAGAAAAACATAAAAACTATCTTGCCACTTTTGTCAATAACGGATGGTTGTATATCGTTGAGAATAAAATGTATCTCACAACCAAAGGCAGATTTTTTGCTGACAGAATTGCCTCTGATTTATTTTTGGTTTGATGATATAACCTATTTTTGCTCACAAAAACAGAAAATCGTTCCACCTTTCCTGCTGTTTCCAATGGCTATCAATCGTATTAGACCCACTGCTCCGCCTGCTACTGCCAAAACTAAAGCTACTACCACTTGGCAATCGGTAGTGTTTCGGTGGTTTTGGAAATCGGTGTTTTATTTTATTGTTGGGTCATTGATTTGGGTAACAGTCCTCAAATTTGTACCTGTATGGTTTACGCCTTTTATGATTGTCAGAAAAATAGAAGCTATTGATGAGGGACGTAAGAGTAAGTTATATTCCGATTGGACTCCTATAGACGAGATGTCGAAGGAAGCCGCGCTATCAGTGGTCGCTTCTGAAGATCAACTTTTTCCAGAACATTGGGGTTTTGACTTTAAATCTATGA
Source organism: Spirosomataceae bacterium (assembly GCA_041392315.1). Lineage (GTDB taxonomy): Bacteria > Bacteroidota > Bacteroidia > Cytophagales > Spirosomataceae > Runella. The sequence continues at coordinate 130,697 of JAWKMH010000006.1, forward strand.
ATAATGCCTTCAAGTCTAATCTTAGAGGAAAAAAAATTAGAGGTGCAAGTACGATTTCGCAGCAAGTAGCCAAAAATGTATTTTTATGGCAAGGACGGAGTTATATACGAAAAGGCTTAGAAGTTTATTTTACCCTACTTATTGAGTTGATATGGGGCAAAGAACGTATTTTAGAAGTTTATCTAAATGTAGCCGAAACTGGTAATATGACCTTTGGTTATGAGGCTGCGGCTCAACGTTTTTTTAACAAATCATCTGCTTCACTCACCCGAACAGAGGCGGCACGTATTGCGGCCGTGCTACCAAGTCCATTAAGGTTTTCTGCACAAAACCCTTCTAATTATGTGCAAAGACGCACACAGCAAATAGCTCGCCAAATGCGTATGCTGGGCCGAGATTATACTTCTCGGTTGTAATTTTCATGCTTTTTTATACGATTTTATATCCATGACCTACCCCATGAGGTATATTGATTTTACCTTCTCACCATCGGACTAATAGCTTAACTTTTTGGCATAATAATTGACTATAAATAGAGGTACCCTACGTATTGCCAAAACTAATTGCTTCTCAAGTCAAAAATTCTTGATGTGGCTTTGTTTTGTTCATTAATATAAATTTAGAAATGTATTAACGTAGGGCATGAATTTGAAAGGTTTATATCTTCTTTGGCTAGCAATAGGATTAATAGCGATTGTACTTCACCATGAAGTAGGTGCTCAAAATTTGCCTTGTGCTACGCCTCATGAAACATTACAAACTATTCAAGAAAGGGAGAATCGTATATTAAAGCTAAAGCAACAGCTTGCTGAAATTTTTCAAACAGCCAATCATACAGTTCAATACATCCCAATTAAAGCCCACATTTTACGAAGAAATGATGGTACTGGAGGGCTTACCTTAGCAGATTTAAACACCGCACTTGCTCAGATTAATCGTTATTATATCAATGTAGGAAGTGGGCTTCAGTTCTATTTTGCGGCTCTCCTAATTACATCAATAACACTATCTTATTTGACTATGACAATACAGAAGAATCGACCCTTTGTAATGCTAATGATGTTAATAATGCCATTAACATCTATTTTCCCAATACGATACAATTTGGCAACTTGGCTGTTTCTGGTTATGCTTACTTTCCCAGTACATTAAGTAGTACCAATCGATTGTTTGTACAAGCAAGTTATACTAATGATGCTCGAACACTTACTCATGAGTTAGGTCATTATTTTAATTTATTACATACTTTTCAAAATAGCAGTGATGCTACTCAAACTAATCGGGAATATGTAACCCGCGATGCAATGCAGGGAGCTAACTGTACTACTAAAGGAGACTTACTATGCGATACCCCAGCAGATCCTTATGGTCGAGATTCTGTGAGTTTGCTTGGTTGTAACTATACAGGTACAGCCCGCGATCCCAAAGGGCAACTTTATAGTCCATCTTTGTCCAATATTATGTCTTATTATCCTATTGCTTGCGGCAATACATTTACATCAGGCCAGTACAATAGAATGAATGATGGTTTATTGCTACGTACAGATGGTTAGCAATCAATACACACTCAATTGTGGTCCCACAGTAACTGGCATCAATGTGCCGAGTAATTTAACTGGAGGTCTGGGTCCCTCTGGATTAAGTTTAACTTTTACAGATAACTCTTCTAATGAAACTGGGTTCATCATAGAACGCTCAACCACTTCAACAACCGAAGGTTTTGTTCCTGTTGGGGGAGTTGCGCCCAATATCACTACCTATCTCGACCCTACTACAACAGCTTTCACTACTTATTATTACCGTGTTAAGGCATCAAACTCTTCTAATCAGTACAGTACCGTGTTCACCATTACTACTGCACTAAATTATTGTATTCCTACTTATAGTAATTCGTGCAATAGCATCGCCGTAGTTATTGATGATTTTATTTTAAAAGAAGGTAGTACCACCCTGATTAGTAATATCAATTCAAATTGTTCATCCAACAATTACGGGGATTTTACAAATACTACTTATAACCTAACAGCAGGCAACACATATACTTTTACTGCTCGGGCAGTATCAGGAGGTTCTGGGACCTATTTTGACCAACATGTTTCTATATGGCTTGATTTTGACCAAGATGGCCTTTTTGAACTAAATGAAAGGGTATATCGTAGTGACAGTTTATCTATGCCTCGTATGAACCCTACAGCTACTGGTTCTTTTACGATTCCTAACAATGCCAGTGGAATTATCCGTATGCGTGTTAGATCAAGTTTCAATTCGGGTTCTGGTAGTGCAGTAACAGACCCTTGTGGCAACTTAATCTACGGAGAAACAGAAGACTATCAATTAAATGTATCTTCTGTACTACCTTCTACTATTACAACGGGGGTTGTTTCCCCCAACCCTGTATGTGCAGGACAGAATATCAGCGTACCATTTACCACAAGTAATCTATCTTCCAGTTCTTTTGTTGTCCAACTTTCTGATGCTAATGGAACCAATTTTGCAAACATTACCACGACAGGTACAAGTAGCCCACTAATAGCAACCATACCCTTTGGTAGTATTACGGGAAGCGGTTATCAAGTTCGTGTCAATTCACTATCTCCCAATGTAGTCGGCTCTCCAAGTACTGCTTTTACTATCAATGCCATCCCCAACCCTCCATCCGCCACTTCACCAATCAACTATTGCCAAAATCAAACCCCTACCCCTCTCACTGCCAGCGGCTCAAACCTCAAATGGTACACAACAGCAAGCGGGAACAGGCAGCAATACTGCCCCAACTCCAAATACTAACACCCCAAGTACAACCAGCTATTGGGTGTCACAATCTGCCAACAATTGCGAAAGTAACCGCTCCCAAATAAACGTCGTCGTGACGGCAACCCCCAACCCTCCATCCGCCACTTCACCCATCAACTATTGCCAAAATCAAACCCCTACCCCTCTCACTGCCAGCGGTTCAAACCTCAAATGGTACATAGCAAGCGGGGGAACAGGCAGCAATACTGCCCCTACCCCTACAAGATGAGGGACCACTAATTATTATGTTTCTCAATCTGCCAACAATTGCGAAAGTAATCGTACTCAAATAAACGTCGTCGTGACGGCAACCCCCAACCCTCCATCCGCCACTTCACCCATCAACTATTGCCAAAATCAAACCCCTACCCCTCTCACTGCCAGCGGTTCAAACCTCAAATGGTACACAACAGCAAGCGGGGGAACAGGCAGCAATACTGCCCCAACTCCAAATACTAACACCCCAAGTACAACCAGCTATTGGGTGTCACAATCTGCCAACAATTGCGAAAGTAATCGCTCAAATAAACGTCGTCGTGACGGCAACCCCAACCCTCCATCTGCCACTTCACCCATCAACTATACCTGTACACAAGGAATATGCTACTCCGTAGCTAGTGCTGCCAATTGCAGTAACGGCCACTCAAGCGGTTCAAACCTCAAATGGTACTCAACAGCCAGCGGGGGGACTGGTAGCAATACTGCCCCAACCCCCTCTACAAGTATTGTAGGACCACTAATTATGTTTCTCAATCTGTCAACAATTGCGAAAGTAACCGCTCCAAATAAACGTCGTCGTGACGGCAACCCCCAACCCTCCATCCGCCACTTCACCAATCAACTATTGCCAAAATCAAACCCCTACCCCTCTCACTGCCAGCGGCTCAAACCTCAAATGGTACACAACAGCAAGCGGGGAACAGGCAGCAACACTGCCCCAACTCCAAATACTAACACCCCAAGTACAACCAGCTATTGGTGTCGCAATCTGTCAACAACCAAGAAAGCAGTCGTACTCAAATAGACGTCGTCGTGACGGCAACCCCCAACCCTCCATCTGCCACTTCACCAATCAACTATTGCCAAAATCAAACCCCTACCCCTCTCACTGCCAGCGGCTCAAACCTCAAATGGTACACAGCAGCAAGCGGGGGAACAGGCAGCAATACTGCCCCAACTCCAAATACTAACACCCCAAGTACAACCAGCTATTGGGTGTCACAATCTGCCAACAATTGCGAAAGTAATCGCTCTCAAATAAACGTCGTCGTGACGGCAACCCCCAACCCTCCATCTGCCACTTCACCCATCAACTATACACAAGGAGATATAGCTACTCCATTAACGGCCAGCGGCTCAAACCTCAAATGGTACACAATTTCTACTGGCGGAGTAGGCTCAGCTACTGCTCCTACGCCCTCAACAAGTACGATAGGAACCACTAATTACTATGTTTCTCAATCTGTCAACAATTGTGAAAGTAATCGTACACTAATTCAAGTAAATGTTAATACCGTGTCGTCTGTAGTGGCATGTCCTACAATCAAAGTCTATTTAGAAGGTAGTTGGACTGGAACAGCAATGACTACATATCTCAATCAACAAGGTTTATTGCCTGGTCAAACCCCTATTAGTCCGTTTGGAATACCAACTCCTTCGGGGCAACCTTATCAATCAGTTCCTTGGAGTTATACTGGAAATGAAACTGTGAGTAATTACGACAACGACGTTGTAGATTGGGTACTAATTTCACTAAGAACGAATATTACAGATGCCAATACAACGGTTTATAAGACAGCGGCTCTTCTCAGAAATACTGGAACCGTGTCAATTCTAACAACTTGTCCAGTATTAAATTCCTCTCAATCCTACTATGTGATTGTTGAACATAGAACTCACATAGGGGCGGCCTCGCATGTACCAATACCCATTCAAAATAATAAGATTACTTATGACTTTACGCAACAGGAATCTTTTATTCCTCTCAGTGCTCCCGCATCTGGGCAACAAAAGGTAGGTTCTGTATATTGTCTCTTTTCGGGAGACTGTAACAAAGCTTCTTTTTCAGAAATTAATGCCAACGATGCAAGTACATGGCGCTTAGACAATGGAAAATTTGCTCGTTATCTATTGACAGATTATAACTTAGATGGCGAAGTAAATGCCAATGATGATACAATATGGCGACGAAATAACGGCAAATATTCGGGAGTAATATTTTAAAACTGGCATATTTATTGCTCTAAAAGAGGTTAGATGTCTAAAGTCGTCTCTTTCAAAAATTGAACCACTTTTTTAAATATATATGAACAAGTTCCTAATCCAATCATTTTTTGTTTTTGTAAGCTTGGTATTTTCAATATCTGCCCAGGCTCAAACACCTACTGGTCGCTATGAAGTACGTTTAGTACCAGGGGCTTACAACTGTGCTAAAGATTCGGTCGTTGTATGTGTGGAAATAAGAGCTACTTCTGCTGATAGTGCTTTCGTAATGGGTAACGCCAATTTTCAACTTACCTATCCAAGCAATCAACTTAGCTCACCTGTATTTAGAAGCAGAGGCATTTATAGTGGAGGAGATTATTCTCTGATGGGCTTAACCAAAACCCAAGGAACTACTACCAGTGCTTTGAGTATCAACGTGGTAAATAACGGCGTAAACGGTGCAGGTCAGATGGTAGATGTTAACTGGCGAACCGTGGCATGTTTGGCGTTCAGTACCACGGGCAATACAAGCAAATGTTATGGTCTTACTATTAGTGCCACCAATCCTACCACAGTCGTTACCATGGCCTATCCGAATCCCAATGATCCCCAAAATGAATTATCACTTACAAAAGAGGTATCTCAGGGGGCATTAACATCTCTCAGCAATCAATGTCCTGTAAACCCCAGTGTTGTACTATCAGGTGGGGGCACAATCAATTCGGGTGGCAATGCTAATTTAGTCATGACTTCTCAAAATAACGTCTTTCCAGCTACGGTGGTTTTAAGTTCAAATGGCGGTACTGCAACACTCACTGCTATGGAACCAAGCAAAACACTGACTGTTTCTCCCCCTCAAACTACTAATTATACTATTCAAAGTGTCACAGGAGAATGTGGAGCAGGCACAGGGACAGGAAGTGCTAACATCATTGTTAATGATACTCCTCCCGACCCAAACTGTCCCCCTTCAAAGTGTATTCCCTTGACACTTAGAATATTAAAGTGATATTATTTTTTAAAAATAGCTAACAAATAAGTGGCTGCTTGAATAGGTAGCCATTTTTCATTTTGAACATATTCTTCAATCTCAGAAAGCTTTTCCTTTATGTTTGGATGTTGGTAAAATAGATTTTTGAGTTCATCTCTGATAATGCTATGCATCCATTCTAAGTTTTGACGTTGGCGATTGTGGGCATAAAAACCATTGGCTTTCATTCGCTGAGTATAATCTACTATGATTTCCCAAACTTCATCTAAACCGCGTCTTTCCAACGCAGAGCATGTTTTTATCACTGGCAACCAACCATTTTCGTTAGGAGAAAATAAATGAAACGCATTTTGATATTCTATCACTGCCCGTTGGGTAGCCAATAGATTCTCACCATCGGCTTTCGTGATAACAATAGCATCGGCCATTTCCATGATTCCTTTCTTTATTCCTTGGAGTTCATCTCCCGCACCAGCAAGCATCAGTAATAAGAAGAAGTCCACCATCCCTTTTACCAATGTTTCTGACTGGCCTACGCCTACTGTTTCTATCAAAATCACTTCAAACCCTGCCGCTTCACACAACAGCATCGTTTCGCGGGTTTTATTGGCTACTCCACCCAAAGAGCCACTTGTAGGAGAAGGGCGTATATAGGCCAAAGGGTGATGAGACAATTCTTCCATACGAGTCTTATCTCCCATAATACTCCCTTTTGACCACTGACTGCTGGGGTCAATGGCCAAAACGGCCAGCTTTTTTCCAGATGTAGTAAGTTGAATACCAAAGGCTTCAATAAATGTGCTTTTACCCACTCCTGGCACTCCTGTAATCCCAATACGGATAGCATTGCCAGTATAGGGGAGAATTTTGACTAAAACTTGTTGGGCTAAGTCTTGATCTGACGGCAACTGACTTTCGATAATCGTAATAGCCTGGCTTAATACGATTCTATTGCCCGATAATATACCCTCAATATAGTAGTCGACAGAATGACGATTTCGCATTTTTCATTCAAGATTTCTCATTAAACATACACATTTTACACCATGATTATCTTAATTGATAAGAAATCATATAGATAAAAATCTGTTTATGAGTGCTTTATATTATGAGAAACTCGTGCTACTTAGGGCAGCTTTATGAATGCTTCTGCCCACAATAAATCTTCAGGGGTTGTAATTTTTATATTTTGGTAAGAGCCTTCCATGAGTGTAACAGGATGACCTACAGCATTCATTACACTGGCACAATCTGTGAAAGAATCTTTTTCAGAGACATCGAAGGCTTCTCGCATCCAATCGAGTCGAAAGGTTTGGGGTGTTTGAATCAATCTAAAAGAGGAACGATCAACAGCCTCATTATTTTCTTCAGAAGTAAATTTACGTATCGAATCTTTTAGGTCAATACTTGTTACTGCTCCTCCTTTTTGGGCTGCGATTTCAAAACTTTTATCAATAATATCAGCCGTAACGAAAGGGCGGACACCATCATGAACAGCCACTAAACCTTCTTTGGCAGTAATCCTTTTTAGGCCATTTTTGACAGACTGAAAGCGTGAGTTTCCCCCAGATACTGTTACGAGGGCAGGATAGAACTCGTGTTTATCACAAAGCGCGTACCAAGCTTTCATTTCATTGGGGGGAAGCACCAAAATAATTTGTAGGGCCTCATCATATGCCAAAAATTTTTCGAGCGTATGTATTAAAATAGGCTTACCCCCTATCAGCATAAACTGTTTAGGGGTCTTTTTACCCATTCTTTGTCCACTTCCTCCTGCTACTATGATAGCAAACTTTGTCATTAGATTAGAGAATCAACATGGCATCTCCGTAGCTGAAAAACTTGTATTTTTCTTTGATAGCTACTTGATAGGCCTCTTTGATGAGTTCATGTCCTGCGAAGGCAGAAGTCATCATTAATAAAATAGACTCTGGCAAATGAAAGTTGGTCAGTAAACAAGTAGAAATTTTAAAGTCGTAAGGAGGAAAAATAAACTTATCAGTCCAACCTTCAAAGGGCTTCACATGATTGCTTGCCGATACTGACGATTCAAGTGCCTTGAGTGAAGTAGTACCGATAGCACACACCTTTTTATTATTATCCAAGGCTTGGTTGATGATTTCAGAAGACGCTTCAGTGATAGCAAAGTTTTCAGAGTCTGTTTTATGCTTTGTCAAGTCTTCTACATCTACTTGGCGAAATGTACCTACGCCTACGTGCAATGTAATAGGCGTAAAATTAACTCCCTTGATCTCCAAACGTCGTTGAATCACTTTGGTAAAGTGCATACCAGCCGTAGGAGCTGCTACTGCCCCCACATGTTGGGCAAAAATAGTTTGATAGCGTTCCCGATCTGCATCTTCTACCTTACGGTTTATATCACGCGGAAGAGGTGTTTCACCTAATCCATCAATAGCCTGCATCAATTCATCATGATTACCATCATACAAAAATCGAATCGTACGCCCGCGCGAGGTAGTATTGTCAATTACTTCTGCTACCAAATCACTATCTCCAAAATACAGTTTGTTACCTACCCGAATTTTACGCGCGGGATCAACCAATACATCCCACAATCGCATTTCTCTGTTCAGTTCGCGTAGGAGAAACACTTCTATTTTAGCCCCTGTTTTTTCTTTTTGCCCATACAAACGAGCCGGAAAAACTTTGGTATCATTGACGACCATTACATCGCCTTCACTAAAATAATTTATAATATCAGAAAATTTCTTGTGTTCAATCTTTTTGGTCTGACGATCAACAACCATGAGGCGAGATTCGCCACGTTCGGCAGGATAAAGAGCAATAAGGCTTTGTGGAAGGTCAAACTTAAACTCGGACAGTTTCATATATGTATTTCTTATCTAAAATGCAGAACCAAAAAAATTAAGACCGCAAAAGTAGTGATAAAGTCGTTATTATTAACGACTTTATCACTTTTTTTTAGATAAGAGTCTTTTCTATTAGGGTGTTACGGTAAGGTTGAACGCCACATTTACATCATCGCTACCCAGGTTGGCGGTTCCATCTTTCATGGCTACACCACCTACAGGCGGCTGGTGGCGTAGCTGAAGGCGTAGCGTACCTGTGTTGGCTGCATTGGTTTTGAGCGAGCCTACCAAGCCGATAGGGAGATTGCGACTATCTTTATCAGTAGCAGTATAGATAAAAAGTGCGGCAGGCATAGACGTAATAACCACCAAATGTTCATCAGCTTCTTCTTTGACCTCTTGAGTAATATTTTCTGCTGGTGATTTACTTTCATCTAAAAAAGACACCTCTAATTGGTAGGTTTTATTAGCCTTGAGCGAAATAGCCTGCACGGTGGGGGCATTGCCACCATCACCATCTAAATCTTTCCACTGGAAAGTCTGCGACGTGGTCGCGCCACTTTCAGTAAATTTTAGCTGTATGGTAGTGATGAGCTCATTTTCATCTTCGGGAGCAGGGTCTTCTTTTTACAACCGCCTAAAATGGCTACAAGCGTCAGTAGAAGTACTAATCCGAGGGGGTGTGTTGGTGTTTCATTGATTAAAATATGATTTAAAATAATTAGAATTGATTTCGCGATTTTTTCGGTACGTACCTCAATAGGCTATTTAAAGAACAGGAAAGGGGTCTTTGAAGCGTTTGCCCAACTCCATGGCTTTAATCTCTTCTTCGGTGCAGAGGCACATTTCCAACTCAGCAGTGATTACCGCTTTATTGAGGTCTTGCCCGATGATGACTAACTCATTCTGGCGGTCGCCAAAGCGTTTGTTCCATTTGGCTTCAATGCTTTTTGGTTTTCTACAAAAGCAGCATAGCGGAGTCGTTCTTTGAAGGGCATACTTGCCCACCACACCCCTGCTGCTTCAGCACGGAGTGAGCCGCCCGCCTGGCTCCAGTTGAGGGCCGACTCAGGCCGCGAAGCCAGCCAAAATAACCCTTTACTTCGGATGATACCCGCGTGCCAGTTGTTACTAATATACTCCCAAAAGCGAGTTGGATGAAAGGGGCGAATATCCCTAAATACAAATGAGCTAATACCATACTCTTCGGTTTCTGGTGTATGAATTTTACCATTGGCTGTATTTTGGAGTTCTTGTATCCACCCTGCCGACTGCTCGGCCTTGTCGTAGTCAAACAGCCCTGTATTGAGTATTTGCGAGGGGAGTACATTTCCAAATGTCGAAGTGATAAATTTAGCCACAGGGTTAAGTCCACTCAAAACGGCTTTCAACTCACCCAACTGATTGGACGTTACTAAGTCGGCTTTGTTGATAATGATAACGTCTGCAAACTCCACCTGATCGGTCAATAGATTGACAATAGTGCGATAGTCGGAAGGGTCGTCATTAAGCTGACGGCTCTGGATATTGTCCACAGAACCAAAATCATGGACAAAATTGAGAGCATCTACCACCGTAACCATACAATCCAACTGGGCAAATTTAGATAGATTGATTCCGTTGGCTTCATCCTCAAAAGTAAAGGTCTGTGCTACGGGTATTGGCTCAGAGATTCCTGTACTTTCAATGAGCAGGTAGTCAAACTTATTTTCTTTTGCCAACTTCTCTACTTCAATCATTAAGTCTTCGCGCAAAGTGCAGCAGATACAACCATTCGACATTTCGACCAGTTTTTCCTCCGTTCGACTCAACGTATTTTGATCTTTGACAAGCCGTGCATCTACGTTTACTTCGCTCATGTCATTGACAATCACCGCCACTTTTAGGCCTTCTTTATTATGTAAAACATGGTTGAGAAGTGTGGTTTTACCAGCACCCAAAAAACCACTCAAAACAGTTACTGGGAGTTTGTTCGTTTCGTTAATCATATTACGTTTTTGAACTTTTATTTTTTACAATAACCAAAAAATTAGTGCCTTTTTTTTTGATTCTTAACTAGTAGTCGCTCAAATAGACTCACTGTAGAAATGCAACAACATTGCAAATATTTCACTTTATTTATTAATTTGCAACTATGTTGCATTTAAGATTATTTTCGGATGAAAAGTTGGGTATTACTCATAGGGATTTGGTGTAGCTTTAGTAATTTATTAATTGGGCAAACGAGTGGCCCTACTTCTCTCATCACCTGGGACACTTTCAGGGATATTAGTTATCAAAAAAAATTCAATACCGAGGTTGGTGTGGATTTTTTGTATCCTACTTTTGGTAAAAGCGTGAAAAAATTGAATGGTAACTTGATAAAAATCAAGGGATATATGATTCCTATAGATATGGAGAAGCAGTATTATGTACTTTCAAAGTTTCCCATGTCTCAGTGTTTTTTTTGTGGATTGGCGGGTCCAGAAACCATACTTATGCTTAATCTCAAGAGAAAATATCCACGCTTTAAAACAGACGAAAAGCGTACTTTTTGTGGACGTTTACGACTCAACGCAGCTAATGTATATGAGTTAAATTACATTTTGGAAGAAGCCATTCTTATAGAGTAATGAAACTTATGAATGTTGTCCCTATTATGGGTTTACCCATAACAAAATATGTCGTTTTCAGTAATTCTACAACTGATATCTGATTCTCAATGACAAGTTTCTCCCCTGTTCCAAGGCATAATATCGAAACCGATTAAGATAGTCGCGATAAGCCGTATTCAATAAATTTTGCCCTTCAATTGACCATTGCAGATGTAGGGTTTTAAGCTGCCCCGCTATTTTTATTGACCACAAATGATACGCCGAAGGCGAGGGCATAAAATCGCTGTTGGGTGGGGTACGGCGTTGTTTGTCCACCCATAAATGATGAATAGATAAACGTACATCATCCCATAGAAACACTTTTCCAAATTGCCAACTCAAGCCATTGTCAATGCGATTAGCTGGAATCAACACTAAAAAGTTGTCTGTGCCGATGTCATATCCACGCAGGTAAGACAATTTTTGGGTATGTATCAATTTTTGTGGAATCATCTCCCATTCGGTGTCCAAATCTAATCCTGTGAAAGTAGCTTGGGTTTGTACATATTTAAAATAAGGGAATGCTCCACGAATCGTCAAGATGGGTTCATTTTGGGGTTTGAGATAGATAAAATTCTGAATAGCGTTGTAGTAGAACCCCAGTTCGGCACGGAAACGTGGATGGGCATATTCTATACTACTTATTGTGTTCAAAGCAACCTCTGGCTGCAAGGCATCGCTACCTTCCTCATAAGCCGCAGCACCGTGATGCACACCTTTACTATACAATTCACTCATATTGGGAGGTCTCCAAGCGGAGCCAATATTAAGTCGAAAAGTGAGCATTTCATGCGCGTGATAAACTGCCCCTAAAGTACCTGAAGCATTTCTAAATCGCTTTTCAGTAGGATTAAGTACATTGCCTACAAACCTAAAAATATCCATCTTTCGCCAGTCATACCTTAGGCCCGCTTCTATTTCCCATCGTTGGTGTAGCCATCTTTCAATGGCAAATAGACCCATATTAGTTTGTTCAAAATCAGGAATAAGCGGTCGGCCATCATTAAAATTGTATTGATACAAGCTACTCAAACCTATCTGCCCGCTTATTTTTTTTGCCACAGGCTTATGTTCAAAAATCAAATCGGCGGTGTGGGTGGTAAGACGAAATAGGAGAGCGGGTTGGTTAGCGTTTGTCGTTCGATGTAGGTCATACTCAGCCCTTCTGTTGAACTGCCGCCCTATTGTCAAATTAATACGATTACCTTTGAGTAGATAAAAAGCTTTGATTTTTAACAAATGATGATTAATCTGCTGGTTAGGTTTCTCAATATTCCGATAAAAATCAGACCTTATAAAGGGTTCTCCTTTTTGAATTACTTCCAGTAAATCGGTGGTGCTTCCAATATGTGCCCCTGAAAATATACCTAAATTAGTATGAAATTGGCTGTAAAATACTTCTACACCTATGTCAGTTTTTCGGTAGCCAATGGCTGTTGAGAAATTTTGTTCTCGCACACCAGTATTAGCCAAAAAATAATGGGGTGTTTGTATATTGCCTCCATTTTTTAGTGTTCCTTGCACGCCACCCAAGACCTTGCCACTTTTTTATACTGCCTTCTACCATTCCAGAAACTACTCCCATACGCCCGTTGGAAAAAAGGGTAGTATTGATTTCTGTTGGATGGGCCCCTGCTTAGGCAGCTCGTTTGGCTAAATAAGAACTACCCCTCCAATGGCATCTGCGCTATAACGCACCCCAGCAGCTCCTTTCACCACGGTTATTCGCTTGGCTATAAAGGGGTCTATTTCAGGGAATGTTCATTGCCCCATTGTTGTCCCTCTTGCCTGACCCCATTGTTCATGATTAGCACCCGATTGCTATGCAAACCATGAATGACAGGCTTAGTGATGGTAGCTCCCGTCTGAAGCATAGTTATGCCTGACATATTTTTCAACACATCGCCAAGTGTCTGCCCTTGGCTGTGAGTAAGGGCTTGGCCTTCTAATATCGTATGCTTTTGGGAAGTGAGCGAGGGGCACGTCGAGCAATGATTTCAACATCCTGAAGATGTACTTCTTCTTCGTTAAGGTGGATATTTTCCTCTGTAGTATGCTGAAGAAAAACCGTAGTTTGCGTAGTTTTATAACCTACAATCCGACATTCTAATTTGTATTTTCCTTGACACAGTTTTTGAATCTTGTATCGGCCTGCACTATCAGTAACAGCTACTTGCCCAGTCTCTATAATTACCAAAACAGCCCCTATAATTGGCTGAAATGTTCCCTGTTCTTTGACAACTCCTTGTATCAAGCACCCGACAATCCTTCTCCGTTTGACCAAAAGAAAATTGTCCTAAAAGTAAGGTAAGGAGTAGCCCTTTTATACAAATCCAGCGATTCAATTTTTACGTTTTTTTGACAAAGTTACATCAGATGCAACTTTGTTGCAAATAAATGAGTCAAAATAAAAAGCCTGTCAGGTAAACCCGACAGGCTTTTTTATTTTTCTGTATCTTCAGCCTCAGTATCTGCGTTTTTGGGACGTTCATAAATTAATTTCCCTTTTTCGTCCCATTCGCTCAGTAGCACTCCTTCGCCATCTTCATACCAATAGCGCGGATAGCGTGTCGTTTTTTTACGTTGGCGGCGATATTGGTAGTACTCTTGCCAAGTACCTATCGGCAAGTCATTATCATATTGGCCTTTGACCATCATCTGTCCGCCGTCATAATACATTAGATAATCCCCTTTTCGTTTGCCAAATTGAATAGGAATCACTTCTCGTACTTTGGTATGTGCAGAGTCATAATAGGTAATGATAGATTCTTCAGGAAAGCCACGTGTCCATTTTGATTTGTCTAACAGATGATAATCCGCATCGTAAGTTTCCCAACGCCCATCTTTTGTACCAACATAATAATTGCCTTCTTCAATCAAATTACCAGCGGAATAACGTTTGTAAGGGCCGTGTAGAATCAATGCTGATTCTTTATCTTTAATGGCCGATTTGCTCACAATACGATTGCGACTATCGTACCAATATACTTCTAATCCATCATAATTACGGGGTTGTTTAGTTTCTTTTAAAACATGAAACTCTTCTTGAGTAATCCTATCACCGCTTCCTCTGCTGGCAGTCATTTTCACGATGGCCAGTCCTTCATAATTTGTATGGTATTTTTTCTTCTTGAGGCGACGCGCTTTTTCTTGCTTACGGATTTCCTTAATTTTCAAACCTAAGTCGGGCAGTTTCTCTGTAAATAAGCCCTTTGCATCTTCAGGCGATAGAGATTTTCCTGCTACTTTGGCTCCAACACCTAAACTTGGTGTTGTTATTCCTGCCTTTTGCAACATACTATCGGCTTGTGCTTTTCTCTCTTTAATTTTCTGGGATCGGGTTTGCTTTGTTTCGGGTGTATCTTGCCCTTTTACCATTGAAACTGTCAAAATTCCAATTGCTCCAAAAAAGAAAAGTCTTATTATATTTTTTTGTTTGTGTAAAAGCATGGACTTTTTACTGACTTGTCGCTAAATAAAACATTGCTTGCCAAAATTATACCAAATTTTAAAACGTTCCTAATTTGATATTGTTGTGATAATCAAAAGACGTAAAGCCGCAAAATTTTGCGGCTTTACAACGAAACTCATCTCATATAGGTAAATTTCGGCCTACATTTTTATCAATCTAATTACTTTCTGCCCAGCATCACATTGCATCGCGCAAAGATAATAGCCTGGCACAAAACGTTCGCCTTCAATGATTTCACTGTAAGTACCTGCTGCAATTGTGCCTTGACGTAATACGGATAATTCTCGTCCCGTCATATCGTACATGGCTATTTTTACCCCCATTGACTTTTTGAGTGAATACACTACACTTGTGTATGTAGTAAATGGATTTGCAGCGTTCAACTCAAATGAAAACTCCTGATTGCTCGCTACGATAGTACTGGCGGCATATTTGAAAATAGGCAGGGTTGTAAAATCCTTGTCGCCCATTATATTCTTTGTTACTGATGTTTCAACGCCGAGGTGGTCTTGGAGTATGGTCGAATATATTTGACGAAAATCAAATTCAAACTTAATGTCACCATTGCTATCCAAATCGCTCAATACAGGATTTTTACCCAAAATTCCACCTCTTACACCACTTCCTACAACAAACAGAGGTGCTGCCGAGCCATGGTCTGTACCCGTGGTACCGTTTTGGGTTACTCGTCGCCCAAACTCCGAAAAAGTCATTAAAACTACCTTATCTGCCAAGCCCCTTTTTTCTAAATCTTTTTGGAAAGCAGCTACGGCATCAGCCACGGTTTTGAGTAGATTGGCGTGAGTTCCTGTTCCTGTGGCACCAGCTACTACTTGATTGGCGTGCGTATCAAAACCACCGATATTGGTCAAATAAACGGGTGTTTGTAATCCACCTCCTATTAGCTCGCCTACGATCTTGAGTTGATTCCCTAAATTGGTAGTAGGATAAGGCGACACATTTTTAGTAGCACCATCCCATTTCTTTTTAATGATGTCAGAATAAGCTACTGATTGTGTAGCTATTTGCCGCATAAATTTGAGTTCTTCACCTGCCAAAGTATCTGGCACAGGTTCGTTATCAACCGTTGTACCTGTTACAAGGTTGTAAAAACTGGTAGGATTATTGAAAACAACACCTGTAGAGCCTACATCGGTTTGTATTAGTAACGACTCTACAGAACCCAACTGAATCGCCATAGGTTGTTCAGGGATTTGAACAGGAAAGCCTGGATATAACTTCGTAAGATAACGCCCAGCCCAACCTTCATCCCAAAGTACGTTGGCATCAGACCCTGTAAGCCAAATGTCTGTTGAACGAAAATGAGAGCGGTTAGGGCTTGGATAGCCTACGTTCTGAACAATGGTCATTTTACCATTATCATAAAGTTCTTTCATAGCCGTCATACCAGGATTGAGACCCATTTGGCTATTCAATGTCAAAACATTTTCTTTTTTGATGGCAATGGTCGCACGTTTATTATAATACAAGCTATTTTCATACGGAACGACTGTATTGAGTCCATCGTTACCACCACTTAGCTGCACCAAAACCAAAATTTTGCCATTGGTACCTTCCAAACTCACTGAAAAAGGATTGTGAGCAAACGCTTTGACAGGCATACCACCCATTCCAAAAGCCACTCCACCCGAAAGAAGGCTCAATTGATGTAAAAACTCTTTACGATTCATGTTGATTATTTTTTAGGATGAAGGGTTAAGCAAATTGGAATTCAGGTAAGCGCATGATGGCTTTCAATAGGGCTTTGACTTGATTTTCGGCCCCAGGCGTACTGGTTGACCAGTTGGCTAAGATGGTACTACCCAACAAGGTATTCACCAAGGTTTGTTTTTTGGTCTGACTTAATGGAAACTGTAAAAATACATTGACCATATCATCCACAAGCTTTATGGCATCTTCTGATGTCTTATAAGTACGTGCATAATTGACTGGATTGCTGATGAGTTTAAATTGAGTGGCCCTGGTATTTCCCATCGCATTGACTACATAATCAGATACGCTTCCTCTCAAAACGAATGTAGTAGAGCTAATCCAATCGCGCTGCCCCACCCAACCTTGCACATCGGGCGGATAAAAAAGCAATTGTTGTAAGGCTTGTGTTTGGGTATAAATATAAGGCCAATCGCTGGTGGTATTCACATCCGCTGTTGTTAAATCAAACGCCTTCAAAATACCGATGGTTGTTTCCATCGGATTTTTGATTTTTGCCGCTTTGTATTGCGAGTTAAAAAATTCATCTGATGTCAGCATGAATTTTAATACAGGGCGGATTTCATAATTATTTTTTCGGAAAACATCAGCCATTTGTTTGACAAATGTTTCGTTGGCCTTGTAAAAAACAAACTCTTTATATAACTTTCGGCATACAAACTCGGCGGCTTCTGGCTTTTCAAGAATAATATCTACAACATCGCCATACTTGTAGTTTCCTGTTTTGCCAAAAATCGTTTTATTGACATTAGCAAAGCGATTTTGATTGAAGGTTGCATTCAAACCACTTACTTGCCAGCCCGTAAAAGCCAATGCTGCTTGTTTGATGTCGTTTTCTGTATAATTGCCCACGCCGAGGGTAAACAACTCCATTATTTCACGTGAGTAGTTTTCATTAGGTGTTGTGCCATTGCTTAGTCGCCCGTCCAAGTAGATTAGCATGGCAGGGTCAATGGTTACATCTTTGGTCAGTTGTTTGAAATTACCCCAAGCCGAGCGGCGAAAAAGGTCGTTTTGAATGTACATATGTTGGGGTAATTGACTTTATCGCGTGCAGACACAAAATGATTATGCCAAAAAAGCGTCATTTTTTCACGCATGCTCACGCCTTCACCCAACATAGGTCGTACCACCAGTAAGTCATGGCACGATAGCGGTCATTGTCAACGGTATTGTTGTTTGCAATGGGCGTTTCGCTCACCCATACGCCTGGAGGTGTAGGAAGTGTGCGGTCAGCCAGTAATTCTTTTTCAACAAAAGCATCTAAGCTTGAGTAAGACATTGCCTTGTCCAAATCTTTGCGAGAGTAACCAAACAAGCAGCGTGAAAGCAAGTGTTTGGCATTAGAAGTATCCCAGACTGGCATATGGATAGATTTTTAGATATAATTTCTCTTTTGATTTTGCATAGACAAAATTCAGCAAAAAAGGTTTAATATACTAATGCAAAAATTCGTTTTAATTTTGGGAAACTAAATTCAAACGAATTTTACTACAAAAAACTCATTGTCAGTAGATTATTAATAACATAAATGAAAGAAATCAAAGCCGTTATTGAGGCTTATCAACAAATAACCCTTACAAAAACAAAGGCCGCCTTAGCTACAGTTGTTCGTGTAGAAGGTTCTTCTTACCGCAGAACTGGCGCACGGATGTTAGTCATGGATGATGGCACTTGGGTAGGGGGTATCAGTGGAGGATGCTTAGAAGGCGATGCCCTCAAACGGGCTCGTTTGGCCATTGCCAAATCCGAACCCAGTCTGATTACCTACGACACTACTGAAGATGACCAATATCAAATTGGGGTAGGCTTGGGCTGCAATGGGGTCATTGATGTATTATTTGTGCCGTTGGCAATAGGCAATACTCAAAATCCTGTTGAAATTTTGAAAAGCTGTATGGCCACCCGTCGTCAAACAAATATTTTATTGACTATTACTGATTTAGAGGAAGAATACAATGGGCTGCAACTTGGAACAATGATTCGGTACAACGCCATGGAAGACCTCGCTGTTTTTCAGGACAAAAAATTAGAAAAAGAACTCGCTCACACCATTGAAATATACCAGCAGCAAGGACGTTCAAGACCTAAAGTTTTTGAAATGGCCCATGGAAAAAAAATCGAAATATTTATCGAAATTTTGCCCCCAGAGATTCACTTGATATTGATGGGCCACCAATACGACGTGTTGCCATTAGTACGCTTGGTGAAAGAAATTGGTTGGCGTAGCACCGTCATTGCTAATCCACAAAAAGTGATGCAAAAACTTTTTACTATAGCCAATGCAGTCGTTTCTCCAGAGGACTTTGATCAATTACTGATTGACGAGCATACAGCAATTATTCTAATGTCGCACGATTTTAAAACCGACAAGTATAACCTACCCAAAGCCCTAAAAACAGTGACACGGTATATCGGTATTTTAGGGCCGAGAGTTCGTTCAGAAAAGATTTTTACTGAGTTAGCGCAAGAAAACCGAGGTATCGAAACAGAGGATATGAAGCGTATCTATGCACCAGTAGGGTTAGATTTAGGGGCTATATCGCCTGAAGAAATCGCTCTTTCTATTGTTTCAGAAATCAGAGCCATTTTCTCAGGACGTGATGGTAGCCAACTACGTCAAAGAAAAGAGCCTATTCATATACGCGACTAAATCAATTTGAGAATTACTTTCCCAGATTGTTCCTATCGCATTTTTAATGATCAAATATCCTTACTAATTTTTCAAGATTACCAATTGTTATTATCCTCATGCAAGTAGAAATTTGTGTTTTTTCGATTGAATCATGTCTTAATGCCCAACAGGCAGGTGTGCATCGTGTAGAACTTTGTGGAGGCTTATACGAAGGCGGAACTACCCCCAGCATTGGATTAATTGAACGTGCGCGAGCCATGCTTTCCATTGAACTCTATGTGATGATTCGCCCTCGTGGAGGTGATTTTTGCTATGATGAAGAGGAGTATGAAGTGATGAAAGCCGATATTGAAGCTGCTAAAAAAGCAGGTGCAAATGGGGTAGTGTTTGGGGTGCTACTTCCCAATGGAAAAGTAGATGAAAAACGTACCAGAGAATTGGTTTCTTTGGCAAAACCTATGGAGGTGACCTTCCATCGTGCTTTTGATATGACAGAAAACCCTTTTGAAGCTTTAGAAGCGATTATCCGAACAGGTGCAATACGTATCTTGACTTCTGGGCAAAAAAATAGGGCCATTGAAGGTTATGAGCTAATCAAAAAATTAGTCCAAAAAGCCGCAGGAAGAGTAGATATTATGGCAGGAAGTGGCGTAGATGCAAACAATGCATTGCTCCTTGCCCAAACGGGTGCCGATGCACTTCATCTCACAGGGAAGACTATCAGAAAAGGGCGGATGGAATACCAACAATTAGGAATCAATATGGCTTCTGTACTCCCAGCCAATGAATATGAAATTATTTACAGTGAAACTTCTAAAATTCTTGCCGTAATGGGTGTTTTAAATTAAGATAAAATTAATTATTAAATTTTTTTATTAATTTAATCTGTTACTTATTTCATAATTAAATACCTTTGCCTTACTAACTACTTCTCGCTTCAAAATTATGATTACCGAGCCTTTAATGATTCAAACGCAAGCTGCTGACAATGTACCATCCAATGGCATGGTAGGGCAAGCTATCACTTACGAAAAAATTCCTACGCAGATTTATGCGGACTCTAAAGATGCTTCATTTGCTGTGGCACAGGAAATTGCAAACTTGATTCGCAGTAAGCAAAAGGAAGGCAAAAAATGTATTTTGGGATTAGCAACAGGGTCTTCGCCTAAGACAGTTTATGCCCAACTCATCAAAATGCACCGTGAAGAAGGGTTAAGTTTTCAAAATGTGGTATCCTTCAATTTGGACGAATACTACCCTATGCAGCCTGATTCTATTCATAGCTATGTGCGCTTCATGCGCGAGCAGCTTTTTGATCATGTGGACATTCCACAGGAAAATTATTTTATTCCAGATGGAACAGTACCAACAGCCATGGTCAATGATTTTGCGCAACGCTACGATCAAAAAATCAGTGCCATGGGGGGGATCGACTTTCAGCTATTGGGAATAGGCGGAAACGGTCATATAGGCTTTAATGAGCCTGGGTCGTTGATTAACTCCAAAACACGCCTCATGACCCTCGACCACTCTACCCGCGCTGCCACAGCCATGGAATTCGGTGGATTACACAACGTACCAAAAAAAGCCATAACCATGGGGGTAATGAGCATTATAAACGCCAAAAGGGTAGTGTTACTGGCTTGGGGTGAGCGGAAAGCCCCTATGATTAGGGCTTCTGTAGAAGGTCCCGTAACGGAATTAGTGCCAGCCTCTTATTTGCAAGCACATCCTAATGTAGCATTTTTTGTGGATGTTCGTGCTGCTTCTGAACAACCCGTGTCAAAACACCTTGGCTGGTAGATACTGTCGAATGGGATAATTCGATGATTAAAAAAGCCGTTACTCACTTGTCATTAACGCTCAATAAACCTATCTTAAAGCTTACAACCAAAGATTATAATGACAATGGTATGAGCGATATGCTGGCGGCACATGGATCAGCGTATGATATCAATATCAACGTTTTCAATCAGTTGCAGCATACCATCACAGGTTGGCCAGGCGGGAAAGCAGGTGCAGACGATACCTATCGCCCCGAACGTGCTTATCCTGATAAAAAGCGGGTCATTATATTTAGCCCTCACCCCGACGACGATATTATCTCTATGGGTGGCACTTTCCAACGGTTAGTCGATCAAGGTCATGAAGTACATGTAGCTTACCAAACCTCGGGTAATATTGCCGTGGCCGATGATGAAGCCTTTCGCTTTATTGATTTTGTGGTAGATTATAACAACAAGTTTGCCATTGATAGCCCCGCCTCTATGAAAATTTTTGAAGATGCCAAGGCATTTTTGAAGCAGAAAAAAGACAGTGAAATAGATACACCTGAGGTTCGTCAGGTAAAAGGGCTTATCCGCCGTGGAGAAGCCAAAGCTACCTGCCGTTTTGTAGGTACGCCGCACTTCCATTTTCTGGATATGCCTTTTTATGAAACAGGAACGGTGCAGAAAAAAGATATTGGTCCAGAAGATGTTAAAATCATTGCAGATCTAATTGAAAAAGTAAAACCTCACCAGATTTATGCTGCAGGAGATTTTGCCGATCCGCATGGCACGCATAAAGTATGCTGGGATGCTATTGAGGCAGCATTAAATCAGCTAAAGCACAAAAACTTTATGAAGGATTGTTGGGTATGGCTCTACCGAGGTGCTTGGGCTGAATGGGATATTCATGAAATCGAAATGGCTGTACCTATGAGCCCAGATCAGGTGATGAAAAAACGCATGGGAATTTTCAAGCACCAATCCCAAAAAGATGGGGTGGTTTTCCAAGGAGATGATTCACGTGAGTTTTGGCAACGCGCCGAAGAACGCAACAGTGCTACAGCTCACCTCTACGACCAGCTCGGCTTGGCCGAATACGAAGCCATGGAAGCCTTTGTACGTTGGCATTTTTAAGAAGATAGAAACTAAAACAATAAAAAAAAGAGCCAAGCAGTTGTACAACTGCTTGGCTCTTTTTTACGGTGTCTTATTCCCCCACCAGTGTCAATATCTCAAAAACCAACAGATGCGCACTATCTTACTTCTTTTTCTGTCAAATTTATTTATGACCACCGCTTGGTATTGGCATTTGAAATTCAAAGAAACCGCGCTTTGGAAGGTTATTCTTGTCAGTTGGCTCATTGCTTTTTTGGAATATTGTATCGCCGTGCCAGCTAATCGAATCGGGTCTTATGAATTTAGTGCTTTTGAGCTTAAAACCATTCAAGAGGTGGTTAGCCTTACTGTTTTTGTAGGATTTGCCGTTTTCTATCTCAAAGAAGACATTCGTTGGAATTACATTGTCGGCTTTGTACTGATGGTTTTAGCAGTATTTTTTGTCTTCAAAAAATGGTAAAAAGGGGATAGCAGAATAGCTATCCCCTATGAGTATTTATTTTTCGAGTGGGTGTTCGTTAAGTAACTGCTCCGAGTTATATAAATCCTTCTTAGCGGCTACTGAAGCCC
This sequence comes from Spirosomataceae bacterium, assembly GCA_041392315.1. Lineage (GTDB taxonomy): Bacteria > Bacteroidota > Bacteroidia > Cytophagales > Spirosomataceae > Runella. The sequence continues at coordinate 153,443 of JAWKMH010000006.1, forward strand.
GCACTTGTTTCACTTTTTCGGGTCGTATGGCGGGCGCTTGATTGCCGAATGAGTTGCGCACATAAGTCAAAACACCCGCTATTTCCTTATCGTTGAGTAGCCCACCATAGGGAGTCATGGGTACTTGGCCAGCATACGCCCTGCCATTGACCTCAATAGGGCCCATGAGTCCTTTCAGTACAATTTTTATCATCCGTTCTTCGCTGCCAAGCACCCATTTTGTACCTCCCGAGAGCGGTGGGAAGCCCGAAGCTGAAAGCCCCCACCATCGGCTTGGTGGCAGGTGATACAATAGCCTTCTTTGCCATAGATTTGTTTACCTATGTTGTACAGTGCCAATTCTTCTCCTTTCAAGGTGGACTTAACGGCTTCTTCTTTTTTCTTTCTTACATTTTCGCCGCTAAGATGCGCCACTGCTGTTTCATGAGCGTGGATCATCCACTCATCAAGAGGTTTCTTTTGGGCTTCTAACAAAATAGGCAGTCCTTTTTCTTTACCTATCCAAGAAGCGGCCACAATGGCCACCAATCGTACACGGCTATTCTCATCGCGCACTGCCTGCATGAGCAAATTGGCTTGATCGGCTACTTGATGACCTGTATAACGAACCACCTCTACCGCTGCTGCCCGCACACGGTAATCTTTAGCTTTCAGCAATTGGCGCAACAAGGGTTGATTTACTTTATTCAAACCCCAGCTTACCCATAATCCCTCCAACAAATGATGCTCATAGCGTGGGTCATTTTTGTCTAACTGAGCTATCCAGTTTGTCAGTTTAGGCAATACTTCGCTGGCTTTTCTGCCTCTTAATTCGCGCTGTGTGCGATAGCGCGAGCGATATTCGTGTAACTTGAGGTTGTCCAACAGTTGCTCCACGCTTGCACCGTCAATTTTGGCTGGCGTTACTAAGGGCCTTGAAGGATAAGTTACGCGATAGACCCTGCCGAGCGAGTGATCGCGCAGGGGGTCGCGAGCGTTGTGTTGCATATGCCCAATCAGGATATTGTGCCAGTCAATGACGTACAGCGAGCCATCAGGGCCAAACTCCATATCTACTGGACGAAAGTTTCTATCTTCACTCACGATTAAATCCTGACGGTGTCTACTTTTATAACCCGTGCCGTCATCTTCCAAAGTATGTTGTTTTGTTCCCAAAAAACCGATGGTATTGTTGATCAAAAAATCTCCTTGAACTTCATCTGGGAAATGACGGCTCGATACAAACTCTAAGCCCGATGTAGGGCGCACCATATGGTCTTTCTCAATGAGTTGAAAAGATTTATGCGTGGACTCGCCATAGCGTGGCAGCACCGTGCCTGGCAGCATCCAACGAAAATCAGGACTGGAGGTTTCGGCAAAAAATGGCTGCCCCCATTCGTCAAATACAATGCCCCAAGGGTTGGGAATAGCGAGCTGGGCAGTTCGTTCCAATTTGTGTAATTGGGGGCTGTATCTATAAAAGCCACCATTGGTGGCGCGTATAGTGCCATATGGTGTTTCTACGTTGGTGTGCAAGAACACGCCTTCACCAGAATAAATAGCCCCCGAAGCATCTACGGTAAAAGCACTGCTATTGTGGTGGGTATCGTGGTCGTCAAAACCACTTAGGAGGATTTCAACCTTGTCGGCCTTGTCGTCGCCATCGGTGTCAGTGTAGAGTTTCAGGTTGGTACCTTGCGAAATGTAAACCCCTTCTTTAGCTATTTCAAAACCCAAAGGAAGATGCAATTTGTCGGCAAAAACAATTTGTTTATCGGCTTTGCCATCATTGTTGGTATCTTCTAAAATTAGAATTTTATCGTTGGGTTTGGGGTCGCCTGGTTTGTAATGAGGATAGCTTGGCATCACAGCTACCCAAAGCCTTCCTTTACCATCAAACGACATTTGCATGGGTTTGGCCAAATCAGGAAATTCTTGTTCGGAAGCAAAAAGTTCGATTTTATACCCTGCGGGTACTTTTAGCTTACTGAGTGCCTCTTGCCCATAGAGGTATTTGAGGCTACCGTTTTTGTCGGGGTTGAAGTTGGTCGTAACGGGCGGAAGCTGGCGTGTGTTTTTGTCGGCAGCAGCGATGTCCATTTTTTGGCCTTTAGCCGCAGCCAACCAAATCGCTTGGTCACGAATGTCCGTCATTTGCCGAATTTTTTCTATTTCGGCAGGATAGTTATCGGGACCAAAAGGATTATAACGACGACCATAAACGTGTACACCATTCGGGATTTTGTAGTCGTTGTGCCACATCCAGTTTTTTCTAAAACAGCCTCATGTATTAATTGCCTGTTGTTTTCGGCTTTAGCTTGAGTTTTGCCGAATAGTTGATCTGTCAGTAAAAGACTTAATTTCTTATAACCCTCGTCATTGAGCTGAAAACCATCTATGGTCAGTGGTGCTTCGGAAGCAGCCAACCACTGCTGCGAGGGTGTAAAAGCATCTACGAAGAGAACGTTGTTTTTCAAACATACCTCTTGCATGGCTTTGGTATAAAGCAGCAAGTTTTCGTTTTTCTTTTTGCCATTGGGCAAATCATACACACTCGTCAAATCTTCAAAGGCTATTGGGAGAAACCATGGCAACTGCGGTGCGGCATCGCCATTGTATTGCTGGCTGAGGGTATGTTTAACAAAAGCATCCAATTCCAGCTTTGTAGGTGGCCAATCCTACTTTTTTTCCCTGAAATGACTCACTATATCCAAAAAAACCAATGATAATATCTGTTTTGGTCTTGTCAGCCATTGATCAGGGTATCAAAAACTTCGCTGGCCGATTTATTAGCATATTCGGTCTGAAATTTTTCAGCCCCTGGAAATGCCCAAGGATTGTTTCAGCTGGCATGAGGGCGAAAGCCTGGTGTATCGCCGCCATCACACATATTACGAATATACAACTGCTCGTCAGGATAACGCGTTCATTTCTGTTTCAAAATGCCCGTAGTTCATCATGCGAGAGCCCTAAATTGCCGCCTATGAGCGAGATATGCGCCCCTTTTTTTAATTTTTAAAGTATTGATTTTTGAGGTTGAAACGCTCAAAAATAAGCAGCAGCGTAAGCACAAAGGCCACAGTAATCTTTGCCATATTATTTTGCATGGATCTATTCTTATAAAGGGGTTAAAATGAGTTCCTTTCTTTAAAGCAAAAATCGGCTTTTTATAACGACAAAAGGGGATAAATTTATCCCCTTTTGTCGTTATTCTACGTTTTATATTTTTTTAAAACAACCTCCAACGGTTCGAACTTTTTATCAAGGATTGACTTTGAATCTGACTTAAGCCAATCATCCAAGAGGGTAGCGTATATCTGCCTAAAATCAAGTTGGTATTTCAGATCGCCATTATCCAAGTCTGAAAGATTAGGGGCTTCGTTCAACACTGGGCGTGTACGTTTAGGGCCGCAATCAAAAACACGTTGTTGGCCGTGCCCATGGTCGGTACCATTGGAGGCGTTTTGTTTGACTACGCCGCCCAAACTCACTGAAAGTCATTATCATCACATCATCAAGACTGTTATTGGCCTTTAAATCCTCAGTAAAGGTAGCTACTGCTTCGGCATATTGGCGCAGAGGCGGTCTTGCTGGTCGTTTTGACGAATGCGTATCAAAGCCCGAAGAGAGACATAATAAGCACTCGTACCCCGATGTGATGAGTTCTGCGATGGTTTCAAACGCTTGCCAACTCTGTGGTAGGGTACATCATCCTTGATTTGTTCACTTTTGCTTTGCTATGCACGTATTCGGCAGACGATAATGTTTCGGCCAGTGTTTTTGGCACAAATAGGCCACGCTGTCGTGGTCGTCGGCGAAGTGTATTGTAGATTTTTTGACCAAGGCAGTTTGGGTTTGGCCATAGAGTTTCTGGATTTTGAAGCGAAAGCCCATTAACGCGCTCGCCTTTCAGTGCCAAACTGAGGGTGTCGTCTATCTCAAGTGCTTGGTGTGGCAGGCAGCCACTTCCTTTGCACTGGGCATCTAAATAACGACCAACCCAACCACTCGATAGGTATTGGTCTGAACCGCTGCCAGTGTGCCATATATCCATCGAGCGAAAATGCGAACGGTCGGGATTGGGGTAACCCACATTGTTGATGACCGATACCAGCCCATTGTCATACAATGCCTTGATTTTTTCTAAAGCTGGGTTAAGGCCAATGTCGTCATTGAGCCTCAATACATTTTCACGTTTTATGGCGATAGAAGGTCGTTCACGGTAATAGATGTCATTACGAAAAGGCACGACTGTATTCAACCCATCATTGCCGCCCGAGAGCTGAATCACAACCACGATTTTTTCATTGAGTGTTTGTTGCCCCAAATGCTGGCGTTCAAATGCTTTCAGAAATTGCGGAATCAGCATCGAACCCGCAGTCGTAAAAGCTGAGTTTTTTAAAAATTCTCTACGTTTCATGATTTTACTATTTTTTTACGGGTTAACAAACTTGGTATTCGGGCAAACTCAACAGGATAACTGTGTATTGCTTTATTTTTTCAATACGCTCTTTATCAGCTACTTGACGTTCTATTTTAGCAATAATCGTATCGTTAATAGGCACTTGTATCAAATAAGATGCCAAGGTTTTGGCTAAGTCTTTTTCAGGGACTTTTTCAAATGATTTGGCAAATGTTTCCCAATTCATGATTACCTCAAACATCTTTTTTCGTTTGATTACCTCTTCATTGGCATCGCCACTGTCCTTTACGTCCACGTGCAAGGTTTCGTTGCGAAACAATAGCTTCGGTATCTGCATTCTTGTCAATAAGCTCGAACTATCTATCCATGTTTTACCCCCAGGCCAACCTGCCACATTGGGGGGATTAAACAACACCTGTCCCAGTGCTTTTTGGAGATAGAGTACAGGTGTTTTATCCACAAAATCCATCTGTAAGGCCTTTTGTAATCCAGCCAACAACTCCACAGGCGATTTGATTTGAGCACCCATGTTGGCTGAGTCGTAAAACCAGTCGGCAGTGAAAACAAATTGCATCAAATCGGCAATATCATAATTGGATCGGTAAAAGCGTTTGGCCATTTGTGCTGTATGGTTGGTATTGACGCGCTCATTGACAAAAAAGCGATAGATTTTTGTCGAAATATGCTGTGAGGTTTGGGGATTATCGAGCAGCATTTGTAGAACATCTTCGCCTTGAAAATTACCTGTTTTACCAAAAATCGTCTTTATACCGTCGTCATGAAATATTTCTCTAAATACAAACTCTCCTTGCAAATTAAATCCCCAACCCGTGAAGGCGCGGGCGGCTTCTTTGATGTCATTTTCGGTATAATGGCCTCTTCCCAACGTGAAAAGTTCCATTACTTCGCGGGCAAAATTTTCGTTGGGGCTTTTTTTACGGTTTTGTTGGTTGTTCAAGAACTGAAGCATGGCCGCATCTTTAGAAATCGCCATGAGTAAATCTTTAAAATTTCCCAAAGCATGCGTACGGAGCGTATTGTTTTGTTGTTCTACGAAATTGGCTAACCTGCTTCGGCAAGCGAAGTGATTGTGCCAAAAAAGGGTCATTTTTTCGCGTAATGCCCCTTTACCTTGCCCCATACGTGCTACCCAAGCATCGTTGAGGCTACCGATAGTCTGCCTCCCCTCTTCGGCCATTTCTTTGAGCCGATCGCGAACTTCTTCTCTACTATTGGTATTAGATTTTAATTCTTTTCTGACACTTTTGAGGGCCAATGCTTCGTTTTTTACGATGTCCAATGCTTCAACCTATTTGCTGTCGCGTAGTAAATCTTTCACCACCTGAGCACAGCTTTTTGAGAGAGCGGCTTGCAGCTCGGTAGGAGAGGCACCAAAACCTGCTCGCCAAAATAAATGCTGGATCATCTGTGAATGAGGTGTAGCTTTCATTTGTATTTTGTGCTGTTGATTGTGAGGGTTAGAGTAAAAAGAACCCCCAAAAGGTTTAACAAAGCACAAAAAAACGACCCCCACTAACACAGTAGCGGGGTCGTTGTGCAGATAGCTTTCAGGGACTATTCTTACCAAAAAACAGTATAAAGCACAACCAAAATCGCTACAATCACGGTAGCACCGATGGCAAATGTCCCCTTGGTACGAAACATCGAAGCATCAATTTCAAGTCCTTTGGTGCTGGGCTGCCAAAGCCCCAAAAGAATCATAAAGGCTACACAAATCAAAAACACTATGCCCATGCGATCTAAGAAAGGGACTGTACTCCAATCGGCCCCCGGTAGCCAGTTGTTGTGCATCGAAAAAGCAATCAAAAACCCACCTACGATGGCAAACATAGCTCCTGCTGAGTTGGTTTTTTTCCAAAAGAAACCCAATAAAAAAGCCGCAAACACACCTGGCGAAACCAGTCCTGTCATTTCCTGAATAAATTGAAAACCTCCTTTTTTATCAATACCCATGAAAGGCGCAATAATAATGGCTAACACCATAGCTACCACGATGGTAACACGTCCTATCCAAACCAATCGTTTTTCATCAGCATTGGCATCAATGTATTTTTTGAAAATATCAAGAGTAAAAATCGTTGAAATACTGTTGGCTTTACCCGCCAAAGAAGCCACAATAGCCGCCGTAAGGGCCGCGAAAGAGAGACCTTTGAGCCCCACTGGCAAAAGATTCAACAATACTGGGTAAGCACGGTCTTGGTTGAGTTCGCCATTGGTAAGCATTTCTACTTGAAACAACCCTTTTTGATAGAGCGTATAGGCCGCAATGCCAGGCAGTACCACAATAATAGGCATCAATAGCTTTAAGAAAGCTGCAAATAAAATCCCTTCGCGGGCAGTTTTGAGGTCAGCTCCCAAAGCGCGTTGAGTAATGTATTGATTGCAACCCCAATAGTTAAGATTGACAATCCACATACCACCAATCAACACCGTGAGGCCTGGAAGTGCCATGTAGTGCGGCTGCCCTTCTTTAAAAATCATATGGAAATGATCTTCTGATTCTTTGAGCATGGTACCAAAAGCGCCTGATAAGCCTGGTGTTCCAAACTCTTGTGATACCAGATCCATCGCCAAGTAGGTCGTAGCCAGTCCTCCTAAAATCAAGAAAAACACTTGAATAACATCGGTGTAGCCGATTACCTTCATCCCCCCAATCGTGATAAAAATAGCAAAAATAGCCAAGCACCACATACATACTTGAAAATCAATACCTGAGATGGTTGAAACAGCCAACGCCCCTAAAAACAAAATAGAGGTAAGATTAACCAATACATACAAAAACAACCAAAAAATAGCCATGATTAAGCTAACGGTGGTGTTGTAACGTTGATTCAGAAATTGTGGCATCGTAAAAATGCGGTTCTTGAGATAAATGGGCATAAAAAATATACCCACTACCAATAGCGTAGCTGCTGCCATCCATTCGTAAGTGGCTATGGCCAAGCCCATCAAAAAGCCATTGCCCGACATCCCAATAAACTGCTCTGCCGAGATATTAGAGGCAATCAATGAGGCCCCAATGGCCCACCAAGTAAGCGACCCTTCGGCCAAAAAGAAATCGGTGGTGCTGGCTTCTTTAGATTTTTTGCGTTGATAAATCCAATAGCCATAGCCCGCCACAATGACGAAATAGACAAAGAAAACAAGATAATCAAGGGTCTGAAGTTTTTGCATGTAGGTAGTAGGTTAGTTTTGATATAAACAAAAGCGAGGCGCAAGATACTGAAACCTTGTTTATTTTGGTACCTAATCGTGTTTGCTTTGTGATTTTTTGTGGACAGGCTGTAATTTGGCATTTATTGAAAGTAGATTTTAGAAAACAGGTAGTTTTGTTAGCAAAAAATTAAAACCCATTGTTTCGATTTTATCACTTTGTTTTTAATACCTGATGCTTCAAATCAATCCGACCCTTACACCCACAGATTTAGCTTCCAAACTTCAGCGATTCTGGAGCGTTTCTGCCCAGAAGATTCAATCCATTGAACAACATTATGACGTATCCAAAGGCTCTCCCGTATTCACGGCCGCAGGCCAATATACCACCCGCGGCTGGACAGAATGGACACAAGGCTTTCAATTTGGCTCGGCTATTTTGCAATTCGATGCTACGGGCGAAACTAATTTTTTGGAAATCGGTCGCAAAAGTACACTTGCTATGATGGCACCGCACGTGAGTCATATTGGCGTGCATGATCATGGCTTCAACAATGTCAGCACATATGGAAATTTACGCCGCCTGATACGTGAAGGAAAAATACCCTTGAATGAGTGGGAAAATCATTTCTACGAACTGGCCCTCAAAATCTCGGGAGCAGTGCAGGCAAGCCGCTGGACAAGCATCAAAAACGGAGGTGGTTTTATTCATTCTTTCAATGGGGCACATTCGTTGTTTGTGGACACCATTCGTTCGTGCCGGGCGTTAGTGATGAGCCATCAATTGGGCCATGTTTTTCAGGCCGAAGGTGATGTAAAAATCAATCTATTGGAACGTGCCTTGCAGCATATCAAAGCCACTGCCGAGTTTTCGGTCTATTATGGCGAAGGCCGCGATAGCTATGATATTTGGGGGCGCACCGCTCACGAAAGTATCTTCAACATCAAAGACGGGAACTTCCGCTGCCCCAATTCACAGCAAGGCTATACGGGCTTTAGCACCTGGACACGCGGCTTGGCCTGGGCTATGTGCGGTTTTCCTGAGCAGTTGGAATTTTTAGAAACACTGTTGGATAAGGAATTAGAGCCGCTTGGAGGGCGTGCTTCTATCGAGGCCATGATGCTCAAAGCTGCCCGCGCTACTTGCGATTTTTATATTCAACATACGCCTACCGACGGCGTTCCGTATTGGGACACGGGCGCCCCTAATCTTCACTTTTTGGGTGCTTATCTTGATCGCCCTGCTGAGCCTTTCAATGACTTTGAGCCTGTGGATAGTTCTGCTGCTGCTATTGGCGCACAGGGGTTGTTGCGGCTTGGGCATTATCTCAAAGCCAAAGGAGAAACCGATACGGACACCAATATTGGCAAGCGGGTCTAACAGTGCTGAATACATTGCTCGATGAGCCTTACCTAAGCACAAACCCACATCATCAAGGACTTTTGTTACATTCGATTTATCATCGTCCCAATGGCTGGGATTATGTACCCGAAGGGAGTAAAATACCATCTGGCGAATCGAGTATGTGGGGCGATTATCACCTCCGCGAGGTAGCTCTGTATGTGCAGCGTATTATCAATAACGAGCCTTATTATACTTTTTTTTCGTAGGCTACCGCCAAATAAGTCTATTACTCGAAACTAAAAACCGCACGGCACGACCCGTCGGAACTCGGAACTAAAAACTCGGAACTAAAAACTACATGAGCACCAAATTTAAACCAAAATATAGCCGCGTGGCGCAGCTAAAAACAGCGAAAGACCTCAAAAAATACTTAGAAGATAGCAATGTAGAGTTGGCGTTCGATGAAACATTGCTGCCGCCCAGTGACAGTCCATTTGGTCAAAAAATCCATTTAAAATCGGGCAAGACCATAGGCAATCGGTTGTGTATCTTACCTATGGAAGGTTGGGATGGAACACTTGACGGCAAGCCCACTGAATTTACCAAGAATCGGTGGATAAAGTTTGCAGTAAGTGGTGCTAAATTGCTGTTTGGTTGTGAGGCCGTGGCGGTCTGTCACGAGGGCAAGGCCAATCCTAATCAGTTGGTGATGAATGAAGCTAATTATGAAGATTTTGTCGCACTGCGGAAGTTGATTTTAGCACATCACCAAGAAAAATTTAACTCTACCGACGACCTTATCATTGGTTTACAGCTTACCCATTCGGGGCGATTTTGTAAGCCCAATAGCCATAAAAAATTTGAATCAAAAATACTCTACACCCATCCTTTTCTGAATCAAAAGTTTGGTATGGCTACTGATTATCCCCTACTAACCGACGACGAAATCGATGACATTGTCGAAAAATACATTCAGGCGGCAGTGTTGGCACAAAAAGCAGGCTACGATTTTGTGGACATCAAACACTGCCACGGCTATTTGGGGCAGGAGTTTTTGAGTGCCGTGGACAGAGCAGGTAAATATGGTGGAAGTTTCGAAAACCGCACACGCTATTTACGAAATATAGTCGCGGGCATCAAGGCCGCCGCGCCAGGTTTAGAAATGGCCATCAGGGTCAGTGCCTTTGATTTTTTGCCTTTCAAAAAAGGAGAGAATGACATCGGAGAACCTGAAAAAGCAGAAGTGTATCCTTACACTTTTGGTGGGCAAAAAAATGGATTGGGTGTTGATTTAACCGAAACCAAAGCGTTTTTGCAGTTGGCACAAGACTTGGGTATTCAGATGATTTGCATCACAGGTGGCAGCCCCTACTACAATCCGCATTTGATGCGGCCAGCCCTTTTCCCACCTTCTGACGGCTATCAGCCACCTGAAGAGCCACTCGCGGGCGTAAAACGGCAAATTGAAGTAACGCACGAGCTCAAAAAGCCTTTCCAGAAATGGTTATCATTGGGTCGGGCTACTCCTACCTACAAGAATGGCTACCCTATATCGCACAAAATGTATTGAGAAACGATATGGCCGATAGCGTAGGCTTTGGCCGCATGGTGCTGTCATATCCCACCATGCCTGCCGATATGCTCAATGGAAACTCACTGACCCGAAACCTTATCTGTCGAACCTTCTCTGATTGCACCACAGCCCCGAGAAATGGCCTCATTTCGGGCTGCTATCCCTTAGACCCTTTCTACAAAAAACGCCCCGAAGCTGATGAGTTGAAGGTTTTGAAAGAAAGTTTATAAATGCAAAAGTTCGCCAAAAGCGAACTTTTATGGTAAATTTGTCCTTTATGAGGGTACACGCTCTAAAAACACTGAAACATTTTTGGATAGAATATCCTGATGCTGAACCTAATTTGCGTCATTGGTATAGTAAAATAGAGGGTACTTTTTACAAAACACCCCAAGAAGTAATTGCCCATTTCAAAAATGCTGATTATATAGGCAATGAAAGAATTGTTTTTAACATTGCGCGAAACAAGTATAGATTGATAGCCGCTTTCAACTATGACTTTCAATTGCGTTTTGTGAAATTCATAGGAACACATTCAGCCTACGACAAAATAGATGCTAAAACGATAGATTTTGAATCATGGAAATCATAAAACCTATAAAAACAGAAGAGGATTACGAGCAGGCATTGAAAAAGATAGAAAGTATATTTCATGCCCAACCCAACACTCCCGAAGGAGATAAGTTGGAGGTAATCTCTTTGTTGGTACACGAATACGAACAAAAACATTATTCCATCGAGCCATTAAGCCCTTTGGAAGCACTAAAGTTTGAAATGGAAGAACGTGGTATGACCCAGACAAGATTAGCTCAAAACTTAGGAATGAGCAAAAGCACTATTTCTGAGATTTTGAATGGAAAAAAGCAAATGAGTCTAAACGTCATTAAGTTCTTACACAATGAGTTAGGTATTCCTGCCCACATTTTATTAGCCTATTAAAAGTCAAATGAAGGTTTTGAAAAAAGTAGCGTTTATTACGGGTGGTAGCCGTGGCATTGGCTTGAGCATAGCCGAGCATTTAGCCAAAAAAGGCTTTGATTTGGCTATCAATGGCCTACGTGAAGAAAGTGCTGTATCTGAAGTATTGGAAGGGTTACAAAATCTTGGGGCCAATGTCATCTATTGCCAAGGTGATATTGCTTCTAAAGAGGCGCGTACAGCGATGTTGGCAAAAATCAAATCTCATTTTGGCGGTTTAAATATCCTGATAAACAATGCGGGCATCGCCCCCAAAGAGCGCAAAGATATTTTGGAAGCCACCGAAGAATGTTTCGATGAGGTACTCAACACCAACTTGAAAGGCACCTATTTCCTCACCCAAGCGGTAGCCAATTGGATGGTCAATCAAAAAGAAAATACGCCTGACTTTGAGGCAAGTATCATCACCATTTCATCGGTTTCGGCTACAGTGGCTTCTGTCAATCGGGGTGAATATTGTGTGGCCAAAGCAGGTTTGGCCATGATGACCCAGCTTTTTGCCGCGCGGCTGGGCGCAGTGGGCATACCCGTCTATGAAGTACGCCCAGGCGTGATAAAAACCGATATGACTGCCGCAGTAGCTGAAAAATACGACAAACTTTTTGCCGAAGGGCTGGCTGTACAGCCGCGCTGGGGTTTCCCCGACGACATTGGACGCGCCGTGGCCGCTATTGCCGAAGGCGCGTTTCCTTATTCTACTGGCCAAGTTTTTATGATTGATGGTGGGCTGACATTAGCGCGGTTGTGATTGATTCTTTTTGGTTGTTTCTGAACAACTATTTTTAGATAACAAAACCGCTGTATTTTGAATTTAAGGTTTAAGTAGCTTTTCAAGCGGATAAGTCTTGCCATTCACAACCACATAGCGTACCCGCTGCGTATCTTGGATATTTTCCAAGGGATTGCCTTCTACGATACTTATATTGGCAATCTTACCTACTTCCAATGTCCCCAGGTCTTTGTCCACGTGCAGGGCTTTGGCGGCATTGATGGTAGCGGTTTGGAGGGCTTGAAAAGGTGTAAGACCACTTTCTACATAATTCCAAATTTCGACATGCAAGCTTGCTCCATATGGCATGATGGGCGAATCTGTCCCACTGGTAATATGTGCGCCATTGTCCCAAAGTTTTTTGAGGGTTTTTCCTGTATTGGCGTAATTAGCCATCATAGGTAGCGGTTGGTTTTTCATTTGTTGAGCAGTTTCGAGCATGGCCGTTCGATAGTAAGTAGGATAAATTTGTCGAAATTGGGGGGTGTTAAACAGGCTGGTATCCCGTGTAATCAAATTCCAAAAACCACCCGAAAGGGCCAAAGTGGGTGTTATAACCATCTTTGATTGGCTAATGATTTGGATTACGTCATCATAGCCACGGCCTGTGGAAGTGATTTTGGGCGAATAGCCCCGGCGACTGGTGGCCGCGATATGCTCGACGGCATCTACCCCATAACGAGCCGCAGGAAATATTTCATGCGATGATACCGTCATGCCATGTTGGTGGGCATATTCAGTAATCTTCTTTTGCCATTCATCGGGCATTCTTACATACGTTTTGATGAGGTCATACCCCAACGTTTTGGCGCGGCCCAATTCAAGTTGAAGCTGTTCTTCAGAACCTATGGCTGTAGCCATGTTGTAATAGATACGACCTCCATCGGTGAGTGCCCCCGTCAGGAAATGAAATGGTCCAGGGCGTTTACCGCTGTGCCATGCTTCGCGTTGTTCTACGGCATCATAAGGATCGGAGCCAGGTTCACGCACGGTAGTGATGCCATACGCCAGCCATATCCGCCCTGTTTTTTCGCCATATTGCGCATCTAAATGCGAGTGCGTTTCAAATAGCCCTGGCATGACCGTCAGCTTGGAGGCATCAATTTTTTGGTAGGCGGCAGGATAATTGGCACGATGTGGCTGAATGGCCTTAATCCGATTATTTTCGATAACAATGTCCACATTGGTCATCAATCTTTCACTTTTACCATCAAACAAACGCCCAGCATGAATCACTGAAAAGGCTTTGGGAACATCATTAGTCCAAGTCAAGGCAAGTGGAATATCTTGTTTGGAGGTATCAGAAAGCATGACCTTGCGCAGGTGGTCGGTAGCCAAATACACAATGGCTTTGGAATCGCCTGTCCACGAGGGCGTTTCGGCAAGTTCAGAAGTAAGCGCACGGGGTTGTCCTACAAAAGTGCCTTCTTCCGTTACTTCAATCACCCACAATAGCGCATCTTTGATGTAAGCCAATTTAGTACCATCAGGCGACCATATTGGGCCGTTGCGGTAGCGCATGGCCATGGTTTGGCTTGGAAAAGGGGTGGTGAGGCTGGCCGCTTGCCCATTGTCGGCATTGACCAATAAAAACTTACTCACTCCCTCACGGTATTTAGAAGAATAAGCATCTAAGGCAGCCAAAAGTACATACTTGCCGTTGGGCGACCACGACGGCTGCCCTGGCTGAAACATTGGTTTATGCACGGCTTTGGTCTCGCCCGTAGCCAAATCTCTGATTTGCAGCACAGTACCAGTGGCCAAGGTATTGCGCAACCCCTGCTTTAGGTAAGCAATCTTCTTTCCGTTGGCCAGCCACGAGCCTTGGTACTCGTCGTCGTCAGTTTGGGTAAGTTGCGTTACTTTTCGGCTGGAGAGTTCTAAGACAAACAAGTCCATATTGCCTGAGCGGTCGGCAGAAAAAAGAATCTTTGTACCATCAGGCGACCACGCGGGGTCTGTTTCGTAGTAAATGTCATCTGTTAATTTAATGGGTTTAGGAATACCAATGGTGAGCAGCCATAAATCGCCCAAAGCAATAAAGGCGACTTGCTTACCATCGGGCGATACCACTGGGCAGCGAATTCCCTTTACAGTTTGGAGGGAGTTTCCGTCGAAATTGTATGTTTTTCGTTGAAAAATAGGCCTGCTTACCGTCATGTTCACTTCAAAATCCACATTAGTTGTGCTACCATCTTCTACACCCTGCTGCTTGATTTTCCCATCGGCAGTATAATACATGCGTCCATTAGAAGCCCACGAAGCCCGAAAGGGAAACACATCTTCCCCTTCTTTGCTCCATTTTACTATGCGCCCTGTGGCTATTTCTACCGCCATGAGCATAGTTTTATTGCCCAATATTACCTGATAACTCACCCATTTACTGTCTTTACTCCAGGCGGGTGCGCTGGGTGTACCTTTGCCTGTGGGGGCTATCAATTTTTCCGTATTATCTTCCAAGATTAAATAAATACCTGCCCCCTCGGTTCGGTTAGAAGCAAAGGCAATCAGTTTTCCACTGGGCGAGTAGGCGGGCATGTATTCGTGGTCCGTATTGGACGTGAGCGGTGTTGTTTTCTTACTGGCCAAGTCTATTTGCCAAATATCGTAGTTGCCATTGCGGTCGGCACTGCAAACGATACTTTTCCCATCGGGCGACCAATGCGGCTCACGGTGGTCAAACGGCCTGAAAGGTATGTTGTTGGAGGTCTTTCCCAGTTTTGTCCACACTCCAAATATGAAACGTTCCCCCCTGTACGACTGAAAAGTGATACGATTGCCATCGGGGCTCAGCAAGGCTGGCGGTCGTCTCCCATACCATCGGTGAGGGCTTTGGCTACCCCACCCTTAGCAGACATCAGATAAATAGTACCCTGTACATCCATGGCGATGGATTGCTCGTCGGGCGACAGCGCCACAGCCATATTTGTACCTTCTTTTACAGTAATTTGCTTTGAATCCAATTTTTGAGCAAAACATTGGGCAGACAAAGACAACAAGAGAGCAAAGTAACGTTTCATATTTGGATAGTGTACAGCAGGGTATTATTTATAAATTGACATGATTTCAAAAGGCCCTGGCACAGGCTTGGGGGCAAGTGGGTTGCCATTGATTTCGTTTTGTGAGTAGATAAACCGCCAAGGGAGTTTATCGCCCGAATTAGGAGTCAGTTTAATACCTACGGGGCTGGTCCGATTACGCCTTTCATCGTTCCATCCGATGGTTTGACAATAAAAGGTTACATAACGCTCTTCCAGAATTTCACGTAGGAGGGCGTCGTTTTTGGTAATACCGTCTGTATTTTCCATTCCTCCCTTGTCAAAATCCTTTTCTTCATATGGTAAGTATTTAAAGGAGAAATTAGCTGCTGTAACGCTATTGATATAACCTCCTCCCGTATTCATAAAAGCACGGTACTCGTTGAGATACTTTAGGGCATCTGTAAAATTTCCAGCCCGCATGGAAGTTTCGGCTTGGGTCAATTTATTCTCTTGGAAAGTAACCAATGGGAAGGGAGCATCTACGCTCATAAATCCAACCTGTGTAGCGCGTTTTTGGGTATTAGGTTCTACACGATTAGGCACATTTACCCCTTGGCGTAAATAATAAAAATTGAACCGGGCGGTTTCGTCGGTCTTGACATTGCCTCGATAGCTGGCGGTAAGCGTAGGGTCAATCAGTTTGAGTAGATGACAGGGCGTATTTGCCTTGGTTACAGCCGCTGCATCACCGATGCGGCTGACCGCCAAAAAGCCAAAGATAAAGTTTTGATTTTGCCCTTGAATCGTGCCATGAGGCATATTCATGGAGTTGGCAGCGCGGCTTATTCCTTTGGCTGCTGCCGTGGCAGCCAAAGCGTAGGCTTTGGTGTCTGTATAAAAGCGTGCTTTGAGTGTATAAGCCACCTCAATCCATTTTTTTGGATCGCCACCCAAAAAAATATCTGTACCCGCCACTGGAATACCCACACCCGTTTCGAGGTCAGCAATGGCTTCGTCAAGTAGTTTCTGTACCGCTGCATATACCTCTGCTTGTGTGTCGTACTTAGCTGTCGGAAACTCCTCCAACTGCGCTGCTTGCGAAAAGGGGATATCCCCATAGAGTGCCGTCATTGTACCCATATTATGAGCCATGATTACTTTTGTCATGCCCGCCAAAACTTTCACACCTTGAGGTTCTATCCTGGCCAATATCAAGCGGGCATTGCGATGAATACCATAATAACTACTGCTCCACATGCCATCAAAATAGGAGCCTGCTACATTGTAAACATGGAAATCGGCCCATTGGCGGTCATAGCCAAAATAGTAGCCATTCCATATACTTGAGAGTAGCGAATTGTAGCCTTCATGCACGGAAGCGGCAGCCAGTTCTATGCCGGTAAACATCAGCTCGGCTGGCGCGTCGGTGGGATTGTTGAGGTCATCATTGATTCCTCCCACCAACGACTCACACGCCGATAGTGTGAGCGTCAGCGTAATGGTGAAAATTGAAATATGTCTTTTCATTGGTAGCCTATTTTTATGTTGATTTTTGATTATTTGACGTAGTGATTCTAATAATTTACCCTCAAGGTAAATACAACCGACTTTGACCCTGGGTTATTGAAATAATCTTGGCCTCGACCATTGCCAGTACCATTGAGCGAAGTTTCGGGGTCAATGCCCACTACACCTGTCCAAAGAAATAAGTTACGACCTGTAGCAGATAGGGTTACATTGCTTAGTCGGAGTTTTTCTTTCAACCAAGCACTATTCCATTTGTAGCTAAGGGTGGCTTCGCGCAGGCGTGTCCAGCTTCCGTCCACAATAAACTGCTCTTGCAAGGCACTAAATCCTTGGCCGAGGGTAGTGTACCAAGCCTGATCTAACAATACAGGTCCTGCGCCAAAATCACGGATATTTCCTCGCACTGTTTTGCCTGCCTCAATGACTGTACCCGAATAATTTTTGAGCCCTCCCGATGGAATTGTTACTTCATTGCCTACGTCGGCATGAGTTCCAAAGTTATAGAGAACAGACTGTGTATTGGGCGCAAAACTTGACCCTTGAAAGGTCTCAAAAAGTACATTGAGCGAGAAACTCTTGTAGTTGATATTGGTACCGAAGCCTGCTCTGTACTTTGGGTTGGGGTCGCCAATAACGCCATATGTAGGGGATAATTGTGGAAATCCATTTGCATTCAAATCCAACGTTCCATCGGCTTTGCGGAGGTAAGTGCCACCATACAGAGCCGACAATGAGTAGCCCACTTTAGCTACCGAACTGGTGAGGGTACTGAATCCACCCAATACAATTTGGTCGGTACCAGCCAAATCTTCCACACGGTTGATATTTCTACTGATATTTCCCACCAAGTCAATATTAAATGCTCCTCTACGAAAAATCTCTGCCGTAAGTTCACCTTCCCAACCTTTGTTTGACATCGTACCCGCGTTTGTATAGCGGCTTGTAAAACCTGTACTTGGCGCAACGGCTACTTCGAGCAAGAGGTCTTTGATGGTGTTTTTATAATAAGTAAAGCCAACAGACAAGCGATCTTGCAAAAAGCGCAAGTCTGTCCCTATTTCCCATTCTGTTTTACGTTCTGGTCTTAAAAGCATCGCCTTGCTGTGATGACTGCACAAAAGCCCCATTGCCGTATGCCACCCCGCTGGCTGTACCGCCCCAGCCACCTGAAAACTCGGCGGTTACAAAATCAGTAGAAGTACGATAAGGCTGAGGCTGCACACCTACCACGCCATATGAGCCGCGTAGTTTCCCAAAACTCAACCATGAAACACTTTTCAAGGCATTCAGCTTTGTAAACTGCCAAGCCACATCAGCCGAAGGATAGAAAAAAGTACGGTCTGTTTTTTCACCGAAAGGCGAGCCTGATTCGGCAGCTGCCCCTAAATTGAGATATACTTGGTCATAAAATCCAAAATTGGTTGTGGCATAGAAGCGCGTAGTACGAATACGCTGATCGGTATCAAAGGGCGTGCGATTGGATGCCGTGGCGTTGCTGGCATCTTTGGGGCCATTCGGAATCAAAAAGTTGATCATCGAATAGCCCAAATTGAGGTAATCACGATTATTGATATTCCACCCTGCAATGTAAGTCCCCGAAATATTGGGGGAAATGTCTTTCACCACCCTTGCGATGAGGTCAAAGTTAAGTTCTGTTTCTTTGATGATTTCTTGGTTATAGCTACCTGTGTAAGCACTACCCGCCGACCCTACAGGGAAATAACTCTGACGCTCGTCTGTATAAGAATCTACTCCTCCACGGGCTTTTAGTTCAAACCATTTTTTAGGCTTTAAGTTGATTTCGGTCGCTGTAATGAAACGATTGACCTCTGTGGGGTTTTGAAGTTCATTAACCACCCACAAAGGAGAATCATAAATGGGGTTGTCGTTGCCTAAATAGCGACGATACGACCGCTGCCGAAACACAGGGGCAGCCGAAGGAGAAGCATAATAATAGCCTTTATAGTCGCTATCGTCAAAATCGGGCGGTGTCCGCACCATACCCAAATACAGTCCATTGACATTGGAGCCTGTTTGAATACGATTTGACTTTGATTTAATATAGGAGGTTTTGGTAGAGAGCGAGAGCATATCACCAAACTTTCTATCTGCATTGAGTCTGAAGGTAGTACGACGATAGTCACTTTGGCCACGAATGATACCCTTTTGGTTCAAATCACCTACACTCAGGTAATAAGTGCTTTGCCCATTTCCTCCGCTAAAACTAATATTGTTGTCCAGAAAATAACCTGTACGAAATACTTGATTGAGCCGCTGATCATTGAAAATTTCTTGAGAGTTCTTTTTAGTAATAGGATAGTACTTTGTGCCATCAATCGCCTCAAAATACTGCCCTGTGGTGTTAAGCACATCTGCCCCTCCCGCACGGTCGGCGATTTTATCGCCCCAAGAAGTAGAAGAAGTGGGGCTAAACGCCCCATTGATTCCTTGTCCAAACTTATCTTGTAACGGATGTAATACATTTACTTTGTCCACGGAGAGGGAAGAACTGTACGATATATCCACCTTGTTGCTATTACGCCCCTTTTTGGTGGTAATGACCATCACCCCATTGGCAGCCCTTGACCCCCAAAGAGAGGCCGCTGCCGCCCCTTTCAAAATCTGAACATCGGCAATGTCGTTGGGATTGAGGTCATTGAGACGCGACTGCTGCCGCACACCGCCAGAAGTTTCGCCAATGCTGCTATTGCTCATCGGAACACCATCAATGATGACCAACGGCTGATTGTCGCCTGTGATAGTGCTTTGGCCGCGTATTTGTATGTAAGACCCAGCACCTGGGTCGCCTGAAGAACGCGAAATCTGCACGCCCGCCGCCCTTCCAGCCAAACCATTGATAACGCCCGTTTCACCTGTACGCGCAATGGCTACACCCGTAACCTTAGCCGAAGTAGCTCCCTGCACATCTTTGTTTTGTTCAAAACCAAGGGCTGTTACCGTCACTTCCATCAGTTGCTTGGTATCACTTTTGAGTTTGATATCAAAAATGGTTTGGTTACCAATAGGTATTTCTTGTGTTGTCATTCCTATAAAAGAGACTACCAACACGCCTTCTGCTGAAGGTACGCTGAGTGAAAAATTGCCATCAAGATCTGTGTTTGCCCCTGTGTTTGTTCCCTTCAACAGGACATTAACCCCCGGTAATGCTGTGCCGTTTTCTGCATCAATGATTTTACCAACAATCTTTCGCGTTTGGGCATGAGTAATAGCACTCAACCATCCCACAAATAAAATAAGTAATAGTTGCTTCATA
This sequence comes from Spirosomataceae bacterium, assembly GCA_041392315.1. Classification (GTDB taxonomy): domain Bacteria; phylum Bacteroidota; class Bacteroidia; order Cytophagales; family Spirosomataceae; genus Runella. The sequence continues at coordinate 173,466 of JAWKMH010000006.1, forward strand.
ATTGGCATTTAGTTTGTTGATTAAGCTTTTTTTCAGTACAACATATTGCCCAAACAATTAAATACCAAATAATATTTTATTTTTATTAAAATATTAAAACTTATTATTTTAATATTCGTATTTGTTTTTTTTTATTTATAATTTATCTACAAAATGTTTTATTTTATCGCTAAAAAATACCTATGTGTCGTTAATATTTACCTTTACATACAATTAGTTACTTTTACTCATTTTAACTAAATCATTGACTATCTGACCGTTAAGTATTTATACTTATTCTGGTTTTATTATTCTCAAATAGGTATTTTTAGTTGTTACCAATCTTTTATAAAAACATAATGATTTTTAGATGCTTTTAAGTCATCAGAAATTACCATGCAGTTACGACTAAACCCCCTATTAACCAATGATAAACATCTCACTCTCACGTCGAAAATTCCTTAAAAATACCGCCACTGGTGCAGCACTGCTGACCATGCCTACCATCATTCCTGCCTCGGCCTTTGGTGCCAATGACCGCCTGCGAGTGGCTGTAATTGGTGTAAATGGCCGTGGCAAAGACCATATTTCAGGTTTTATGAAGCAAGACAATGTAGAGGTAGCTACCCTCTGCGATGTAGATATGGTTGTAGGACGTGAAAGAGCCTCAGAGTTTGAAAAAAAATATGGAAAAAAAGTACAGATAGAGCAAGACTTACGGAAAGTATATGAAGACAAAACAATAGATGCTGTCAGTATTGCTACCCCCAACCATTGGCACGCTTTAGCAGCGATTTGGGCGTGTCAAGCAGGAAAAGATGTGTATGTTGAGAAACCCGCTTGTCATAATGTTTTTGAAGGTCGCAAACTCGTAGAAGCTGCTACAAAATACAATCGCATTGTGCAGCATGGCGTGCAGCTGCGTAGTTCGGTAGCCATTCAAGAAGCCATCAAACACCTACGCGAGGGGCTTATTGGCAATGTCTATATGGCGCGGGCATTGATTTATAAATGGCGGCCTGATATTGGCAACCAAGGCCCATCAGCAGTACCAACGGGTCTCGATTGGGATTTGTGGCAAGGACCAGCCCAAGCGAGGGCTTTTAGCAAAAACTATGTGCATTACAACTGGCACTGGTTTTGGGACTATGGCAATGGAGACATTGGCAACCAAGGTATCCATGAAACCGATTTGGCGTTGTGGGGGCTTGATGTAGGATTACCCGAAGATATTACTTCTTCAGGTGGAAAGTTTCTGTGGAATGATTGTAAAGAAACCCCCGAAACGCTTACCTCTACTTATATTTATCCCAAACAAAAAAAGGTAATCGAGGTAGAAGTACGCCCTTGGATGACCAACACCGAAGACGGCGTACAAGTGGGCAATCTCTTCTATGGCGACAAGGGTTACATGGTCATTAATGGCTACAATGATTATAAAACGTTTCTAGGGCGGGAGCGCACCCCTGGCCCAGCACGCAATGCAGGCGGCGACCATTACAAAAACTTTGTTGAGGCAGTACGTGCCAAAGATAAGTCATTGCTAAATGGCCCCGTAGAAACAGCACACTTGGCGGCATCACTGGCGCATCTGGGTAATATTGCTTATCGTTTAGATAGAAAGTTAAAATTCGACCCCACCACCGAAAAGTTTGTGGGTGACAAAGAAGCCAACGCCATGCTCACCCGCAAATACCGTGCTCCGTTTGTTGTTCCCCAAAATGTATAAAGTCAAAAAGTCCCACCCAACCCTCCCCGAAAGGGAGGGCTTATTTGTATGGAAAATAAAAAGACAACCCTCCAACATCTTCTTCAAATTCCTGTTTTGGTAGCTGCTTTAGGCTATCTTGTGGATATGTATGATTTGTTTTTATTCAGTGTAGTACGTGTTCCAAGCCTTAAAGCCTTAGGTGTAACAGGCGACCAATTATTGCCCGAGGGTGTTTTCTTGCTTGATATGCAATTGGCGGGGCTACTCATCGGAGGAGTTTTGTGGGGCGTAATGGGTGATAAGCGTGGGCGTTTATCGGTACTATTTGGTTCAATCTTGTTGTATTCAACAGCCAATATTGCCAACGGATTCGTTCAAACCTTGCCCCAATATGCAGCCTTGCGTTTTATTGCAGGCATTGGCTTGGCAGGTGAGTTGGGGGCGGGAATTACTTTGGTTGCCGAAATTTTACCCAAGCAATTACGCAGCTATGGGGCAATGTTAGTAGCTACGATGGGTGTTTTGGGTGCTATCTTGGCTTTTTTTGTCGCAGATTTATTCGAGTGGCGTATTTCTTATTTTGTAGGCGGTGGCTTAGGGCTTCTATTGCTGGTTTTACGATTCAATGTGTTTGAATCAGGGCTTTTTGTACAACTTAAACATAAAAATGTTCGTCGTGGCAATCTAAGCATGTTGTTTCAAGGCAAGCGTTTAGTTAAATATTTACTGGCTATCTTGGTAGGTGTCCCTTTATGGTTTGTAGTAGGTATTCTAATCACTTTCTCTCCCGAATTCGGACAAAGTAAAGGTTTAGTAGATCCTATCGTGGCGGGCAAAGCCGTTATGTTGTCTTTTACCGGTCAAGCCTTTGGCGATATTTTTAGCGGGATGTTGAGTCAACGCCTTCAAAGTCGAAAAAAAGCGATTCAAATTTTCATTTTGTTATCGTTTGCGATGATGGTCTTCTATCTCCTATTTCCTGTTCAAAACACCACACAATTTTATGTACTATGCGCTTGTCTGGGCTTCTGCAACGGTTATTGGACACTATTTATCGTACTTGCCGCTGAGCTTTTTGGGACAAACCTTCGTGCGACAGTTGCTACTTCCATCCCTAACTTTGTGCGCGGAGCTACCATTCCCTTAGCGGCTGTATTCGTTATGTTCAAGCCTTCTTTAGGAGTAACAAATGGGGCACTTGTCATTGGGGCGGTGGTGGTAGCGATAGCCTTGATTTCGCTCAATTTCTTGGATGAAACCTTTACCAAAGAAATGAATTATGAAGAGTAATTAAAACGCTAACTATCCATTTTTTTATTGAATCATGAAAAAATACTTCTTTCTATTTTTCTCAGCCTTGGTAGGCATGTACTCTACTACTCAAGCACAAAGATTTGGCAAATTGTTAAAAGATACGCCAGGCGTCGTTTCTTATACTTTTCGCAATGAATTTGCCAAAGATATGGCAGGTACACTTGACAAGACCAAAGCGATGGGCATTACCAATGTAGAGTTTTCTAACTTCTTCGGAAAAACCCTATAGAAATTCGTAAGATGCTCGACGAACGAGGAATGCGTTGTAGCAGCATTGGAGTGAGTTATGACAACCTCACCAATAAGTTTGACGTAGTGGTTCAAGATGCTAAAACGTTAGGTGCGGAGTTTGTAAGAATAGGGTCTGTACCCCATAAAGGTCCGATGGACTTGGACTTGGCTAAGAAAACGATAAGCGACTTCAACAATTTTGGCAAAAAACTCAAAGAAAATGGGCTCACTTTTTGTTACCATAACCACGGTTTTGAGTTCACAGCCTACGAAAATGGAACGTATTTTGATTACATCGTTCAGCATACAGATGCAGATGCCGTATTTTTTGAAATGGATGTAGTATGGATGCACCTACCTGGTCAAAACCCAGCTACAATGCTGAAAAAGTATCCTAAACGTTTTAAGCTAATGCACCTCAAAGACCTCAAAATAGGGGTGCCAAGTAGTACCTGCAGGCAGTACACCCAATGAAAACTGTGTAGTGTTAGGCACTGGTCAAATCAATTATCCCGAAATTTTGAAAGCCGCTCGCAAAAGTGCTGTTAAGTACTTTTATATCGAAGACGAAAACCTCCAAGCCATGCAGCAAGTCCCCCAAAGCATGGTCTATTTAAAAGGGCTTTAGTTCATAGTACTATATTTCTCCCAATTTTATTACCTTACCGCAAAATCATATAAAATTTTCGGTAAGGTTTTTTCGTTTTGGTTAGGCGGGCAAAAGAGCGAGTACATGCAAGCGTCTCCTTGTACTTGTCCATTTTTTATATTTACGCAGCGTTTCACCAAAAACTTGCGTAAACAACTTAGACAGAAAGCATGTTAAAATTAAGGCACGGCTTTTGAGGATGAGGAGAAAGAGAACAAACCAATGAGCAACAAACTTCATATATTTCTTTTAATAATTGGATGGGGACTCTTGTCGTGGCTGCCTTCAACAAAGGTACAAGCACAAGTGCCTTTCGATGTGAAGGGCAAATTATGTATTCCAGACATTGAATGTGGTGCTGACTCCACTCATTTTGTGGATACTCTCAAAACTGCTACCGCTTGGCAGTGGGATTTTGGCGACCCTGGTACTGGCGCAGCTAATACTTCTACAAAAGCGAGTGCCAAGCACGTTTACCAAACACCGGGCAATTATACCGTGACCCTCACACGAACCGTCAATGGCCTGTCCGAAACGGTCATCAGAATGATAACCATTGGGGTGCCACCGCCTCAATTCCAAAATTGGCGGCGCGACACCATGATTTGTAAAGAAGACTTGGGAAAATTAGTGCTAAACCCCTATCCTATCAATGCCCCCAATGGAGCCAAATATATGTGGTTTCCCAAAGGAGATACCACCCAAACACTGCGCGTAGATAGCTCGGGCTGCTATTCGGTCGAAGTAACCAATGCCCAAGGTTGCACCTACGAAGACCGTATCAATGTAAAAGTGTGTTTGGAACCCGTATCACAAGAAGGTGCGAAGTGGTTTTTTGGAAACAACGCAGGGCTCGATTTTGCAGGAGGAAGCCCACGGCCTATTACCGATGGCAAACTCAATACCATAGAGGGTAGTTCTTCCATTTCAAATTCTAAAGGACAGCTATTGTTCTATACCGACGGGCGGAAAGTGTATGACAAAGATGGAAATGTGATGCCCTCCAAAGGAGGCGATACCACCGCTCTCGCAGGAAGCCCCAACTCCACCCAATCGGCCTTGATTGTGCCGCAGCCTACTTGTCGCGGCTGCGAATACCTCTATTATGTGTTTACTACTTCCGAAATTAATGGTAAAAAACAGTTTAGTTACAGTTTGGTGGATATGCGCCAAAACGGTGGAAAAGGAGCGATAGTCGAAAAAAATGTGGTACTAAATAACAATACCACCGAGCGAATTGCCTCAGTACGCAACGACCGCGATTCCACCTACTGGATTGTTACTCACGATTTCAACAGCAACTTCTTCAGGATATACCATGCCACCAAAACAGGCCTGCAAGAGTCGGGCGTATATCCGTTGGGGGCCGTGCAAGACACCACGACCAAAGGAGAAGGCTACATGAAATTCTCAACACCTGACAGCACAGGAATAAGGCGTTTAGCGGTAGTAGTTCCTGGTCCACCCCGCAATTTGGTAGAAATATATGAATTTAATGACTCCACAGGTCGTTTATCTGGGCCTACAAAAATAGATTTAGGCCCTGCCCCCCCCAAAGCATATGGGGTAGAGTTTTCGCCTGATGGAACAAAAATGTATGTTTCTCTGCAAAAAGGAGCAGATACTACCCTCTCAAGGCTCTGGCAGTTTGACATAACAGGCGATTCCGCGCGCATTGCGGACTCCAAGATTTTGATTGACAGCTCGGCCACACAAGTATATGGTGCACTGCAAATTGGGTCAGATGGACGCATTTATTTGGCCATCAAAGACAGTCAGTATTTGGGGGTTATCAATGTACCCGATGAAGATTCGCAAAATGAGGTACGTTTTGTAGCCAATGGTATTTTTTTGGGGGGAAAAATCAGCCAATTAGGTTTACCGAGTTTTGTGCAAAACTTCACCGAACCCTCCTCTGGCCCAGGATTTACATACGCCGACACCTGTTCCAATCAGCCCACTAATTTTCAAGGCTCACCTCTCTGTGACCCCATCAAAGATACCTATACATGGAACTTCGGAGATGGATCTGCTCCTATGACAGGGCAACAACAACAGGTGCAGCATACCTACCGAATGCCTGGCACTTACACTGTCAGCTTACGACTGACCAACCGTTGTAAAGACACTACCATCACGCAGCGTATCACCATCATTGCTACCCCTGACCCAATTAGTCTTAAATCCCCTATTGATACTTGTGTTAATAGGTTGGTACTGGATGCGGGAGTGCAAGCAGAGCAATACCTGTGGTTACGAAACGGTGTTCCGATTGCCCGCACAAAAACCATTACACGCCAGCCCAATGGCGGTTCAGGCCGCTATGATGTCTTTGCCGCTAATGGAATTGAGGGTCAATGCTTTGTGAGAGCTACCACGCAAATAACGCTACGGCAGCCACCTGCTTATTCTCTCGGACCTGACACAAGTCTATGTGTTGGAGGGGGAAGCGTAGTGCTTAATGCCAAACCAACTCCTACCAACTGGAACAAATTCCAATGGAATACTGGTGAAACTTCGCAATTAATTACCGTCAAACAGCCTGGGATTTATTCTGTACAAGTAACCCTCAATGCAGGCTCGCCACAAGCCTGTGTCAATGAAGACACAGTCATTGTTAGGGCTTTGCCTAAAGCACAATTACAAGCAACACTCACACCACCTACAGGCTGCACCACCCGCGACGGGCGCATTGTGATAGGAAGCATTACGCCTAATGGGAACTATACTTTCAGCTGGTTTAGTGCTACCGATACCCCCTTGACAGGCAATGGAAATACGTTGCCCAATTTAGCTGAAGGAACGTACAAAGTACGCCTGACGGGTAATGCGGCAGTTTGTGCTACCGATTCTTCTTTTAGCTTAAAAGCCATCCGAACGCTCCGTTTGCAGCCCACTATTGTTAACGCAAGGTGTACGCTGCCCAATGCTGGGGCTATTAATCTCAATACCTTAGCAGGAACGCCCAATCGTTATGAATGGACCAATGCCATGGGCATGGCAACGGGTACAAATGCCCCTTTATTAAGCAATTTGTTTCCTGGCAAATATAACGTAAAAGTGACAGATACAGGGGGGTGTGATACCACTTTGCGTGACATTACGGTTGGTATTACACCTGAAAAATTCCTAAGCTTGGGTCCTGACAGAAATAAGTGCATCGGCGACACTGCCCTACTTATCCCAAACCTACCTGCTTTGGCTGGAAATCAATATAAATGGAGTACAGGCGACACCACCAATCGCATCACTGTTAGCAGAGCCGGAACTTACAGCCTGACTGTTACTAATTCGGTCACGGGCTGCACAGATACTGATGACCTACTCTATTCATTAGCACCACGCCCAGTGTATGATTTAACCCGCGAAGTTCCTCTTTGCGACATTGACGGCACCAGTGCGACGCTTATCATTCGGCCATCTTCGCCCAATCTTACTTATTTTTGGCTTTCACCACTCGAAGTAAGTACGCCACGGGTGGTAGTCAGTCAGGTAGGCGTATATCCTGTTCGTATCTCCAACCCATCGAGTTGTGTCGTTATTGATACAGCCAGAGTGGTAGTGCGCTGCGAACCACGCCTTTACATTCCCGATGCCTTTACACCCAATGGCGACGGCAACAATGACGATCTGAAAATAGAAGCAGAGCATCTCACTGATTTTGAACTCAAGATATTCAATCGTTGGGGAGAGGTTATTTTTTACACCACCGATATTAACCAACGCTGGGACGGTACCTACCGAGGGGCTAAATACCCCCCCATGTCGTATCCATACGTGGTTTCCTTCAAATCCAAGTTTTTTCCTGACCGCCCAAAAGCTTCGCAGCGAGGGGCGATACTGCTGATAAGGTGAGTCTAATCTTCCAACTGCTCAAAAAACCGTTAGTCGTAGTTTGCAACTACGACTAAAAATAGACAGGGTGTTTGTAACACGGTAAGTACTCCAAAAGCCGCCATATCTTCTCCCAAACCAAAAGATTTATAGTTGCCTCAATCTACCTTCTAAGTTCACTAAAGATGATAATAGCAAATAGGAAATCATTTACGACATGGCAGGGGCAAAGCACCAAGAAAAGACCTTTTTGCCCAATGGCAATGCAGTAGGGCTTAAAAGCTACATTAAACCCAATAGTGCTACGCATTTGAGGGGTACTCAAAACGGTGATGTGCGAGCTAAAAGCATCAGTTCTACCCAAAAAATAGGAGAGGGCCATTACCAACTTTCATTGACTAAGCCAGATAAGTATTAGTGTCAATTTCAGTTTTTAAACTTTATTGTTTTAGCGTACCTTTGGTGGAAATTGACATAAAATATGCGTCAAGACTACTTAACAGGCTCCAAAGAACCGCTATCACCGATAGAAAAGGAAATAGACCGGGCTTTACGCCCACTTTCTTTCAGCGATTTTGCAGGGCAAGATAAAATACTCGAAAACATCCGAGTTTTTGTGATGGCTGCCAAGCAGCGTGGCGAAGCCCTTGATCACGTGCTGCTTCATGGCCCCCCAGGGTTGGGCAAAACTACCCTGTCCAATATCGTAGCCAATGAATTGGGGGCAGGTTTGAAAACGTCTTCAGGGCCTATTTTAGATAAACCCAGCGATTTGGCAGGGCTGCTTACCAATCTTCAACCCAATGATGTGCTTTTTATTGACGAAATCCATCGGCTCAATCCTGTTGTAGAAGAGTATTTATACTCAGCCATGGAAGATTATAAAATAGACATCATGCTCGACTCGGGCCCCAATGCCCGCAGTATTCAGATTAGTTTGAATCCTTTTACACTCATTGGCGCTACCACACGCGCGGGATTGCTCACCTCGCCATTGAGGGCTCGTTTTGGTATCAATTGCCGGTTAGAATACTATGATGCCCAACTGCTTGCCTCGATTGTCAAACGTTCTGCCCAAATATTAGGTGCGCCTATTGATGAAGATGGTGCTTTTGAGATTGCTCGTCGTAGTCGTGGTACGCCACGCATTGCCAACAACCTTCTGCGTCGTACCCGCGATTTTGCCCAAGTAAAAGGCAGTGGTCGAATCACTGTTGAAATTGCTGAAATCGCCCTCAAAGCCTTAGATGTAGATCAGCATGGCCTGGATGATATGGACATTCGTATCCTGACCACCATCATTGAAAAATTTAAGGGTGGCCCCGTGGGTCTTTCCACCATTGCGACTGCTTGCGGCGACGAAGCCGAAACCATTGAAGAAGTGTATGAGCCATTTTTGATCCAAGAGGGTTTTATCAAACGTACATCAAGAGGTCGCGAAGCAACAGAAAAAGCCTACCGCCACTTGGGTATCGTACCAAAATTTAGGGCAGGCCAATTATTTGAGTAGCATTTTTTGAAAAATCATTTGGTATTTTTTTGAAAAATAGCGACCTTTGCCCCCTCATTCTGAAAAAACAACTATCGTCATGGCCAGAGTTTGTGAAATTACGGGCAAAAGAACGCAGGTAGGAAATAACGTATCGCACGCTAACAATAAAACCAAGCGTAAGTTTTATCCCAACTTACAAACAAAAGTTCTTTGTACCTTCTTTGAATGAGTGAGGTAGAAATTAAATTAGCTACTTCCGCTTTGCGTACTATCAATAAAAAAGGTATCGAAGCCGTTTTGAAAGAAGTAGGGGCATTGTAAGAATCACCCTCTTTTGCACAACAAAAAGCCCCGCACCAACGCGGGGCTTTTTGCTTTTCATAATGGTCTATTGGCTTTTGTCATGGCCTAATCTTCTTCTCCCAATTCAAAAATAGCTTCTACGGGCTTTCCAAAATAGGCGGCAATCTTCATGGCCAATACCACAGAAGGGACGTATTTGGTTGCCTCCAGTGCATTGATGGTTTGGCGAGAAACACCCACCGCCTGAGCCAAGGTCGGCTTGCGTGATGCGCCGAATGGCACGCTCTACATGAATGGTATTTTTCATACTGTTGCCCTCCTTTCTTCTAAATAAGGTTTAATGTAGACAATCCAATGAAAGCGAGCCAAAAATACCAAGGGCGCCGTGAGCATATTCCAAGATAAAACTGCATAAAATGCTAAACTATACGAAAGCCAAACGGCCAGTAAAAATGCAACAAGATGCACATAAAATGCCCATAATAAAGACTCAAGCCGTACTTTCATAATCCATTCGTCATCGGTGCGCTCACGCGAAAAAGCGACAAAAAAGAAGCCAATGGCTGTTAGCGTCATTAAAATCTCGCCTGCAAGGTCATTGGAAGAATCATCAAATAAGATGCCTAATGCACTGTCTTTTGCAACATTCATATTTGTCCATTCGGCGAAAATATGATCGCTATCAAAAAAACTAATACCAGGGGCTACTTGAAGAATACTCAGAATAGTCAGTACCAAGCAAGGTACAAAAATGACCCAACCGATGCGTTTGTAGCGATTGGGTAAAAGCAATTAGTTTCCATAGCTATTAATAGGTTTTGTTAAAATGTAAAACTTACCTCAAATGTAAAATAAACTTTACATAAAAACAAATATATTTTACAATTAGTCAAAAATAAAAGCGATATGTAAGCACATATCGCTTTTATGGTTTTCTTGAAAGAAGGTTTTCTAAGCTGCTGCGTCGGGTGCAACACCTGGATAAACTACTTTGGTCACTTCCGTATCAATCGTAAAACGGCCAATGCCTTCTTCACCAATGACATCAAATAATTCGACTTGCCTACGAGCAATGTATTCCTCCTCGATTTGTTCTTTCACAAACCACTGCAAAAAGTTTTCGGTGGCATAGTCGTCGTGGCGGCGGCTGATGCCTACCAACCGATTTATCGCCTGAGAAACCGCAATCTCCTGTTGTAGTGCTGTTTCAAAAACCGACCTAAACGAGGGATATTCTTGTGGAATGTTGGTGATTTCGGGCGTAATGGCCGTACCACCCATGTCATGAATATATTTAAAAATCTTGAGCATATGAGCACGCTCTTCTTCGGCTTGTGTGAAGAAAAAGTCGCTACTATTAGAGAACCCATTGCGGTCGCACCAAGCAGCCATGGCCAAATATTTAGAAGAAGATTCGGCTTCCATTTTCACTTGGGCATTTAGAGCCAATTCCAAATCTTCTTTCAGGGATGTCTTCAAACGCATTAAATCTTTCATATAGTGAACTAAGTTTTGTTTTTGGTAGAAATAGGTTTTAAAAGAGTCGCCAAAAAAGTGGCCAAAAATGCAATACACTGTATGATTAAAACAGGTTTGCTACCTTAATTGTTCTTTTGAAAATCAATTTGGAATCAGTCTGAATTTGGTCACTCAATTTCCTCAAAACCGCAATATGGCACCAGAACTTTGGGGATAAGAATACCATCGGGGTTTGATTATTTTCGAGCATGGCAGCCAAAATACGTGGAAGTGCCAATGCTGACCCATTCAGGGTATGCAACAGTTGTGTTTTACCATCTACTTTGTAGCGCAGTTTGAGGCGATTGGCCTGGTAAGTTTCAAAATTGGAAACAGAACTACACTCCAACCAACGCGCTTGCGCTCCCGACCATACTTCAAAGTCATACGTCAAGGCAGAAGTAAAACCCATATCTCCTCCGCAAAGCCGAATAATACGAAAAGGCAGTTCCAATTTTTGGAGCAATCCTTTGACGTGTTCGGCCATTTGATCAAGAATTTGATAAGATATTTCGGGTTTGCATATTTGTACAATCTCTACTTTATCAAATTGGTGCAAACGATTTAGCCCACGTACGTGTGCACCCCAACTACCCGCTTCTCGTCTAAAACAAGGTGTATAGCCCACGTTCATAATAGGTAGGTCATTTTCGGCCACAATCACATCGCGGTATATATTCGTAATAGGTACTTCGGCTGTCGGAATGAGATACAAATCATCGGCAGTGGCATGGTACATTTGACCTTCTTTATCGGGCAACTGCCCTGTTGTACGAAGCCAGATTCAGCATTGATTAAAATAGGTGGTTGAATTTCGGTATAACCTGCTTCTACGGCCTGGTCTAAGAAAAACTGAATCATAGCCCGTTGCAAACGCGCCCCTTTGCCTTTATAAACGGGAAAGCCCGCCCCTGCGATTTTGGTGCCTAATTTGAAGTCTATGATGTCGTACTGTTCTATCAGATCCCAATGTGGCTTGGCAGTATCATGCAGAACAGGTTTTTCTCCCCAATGATAAAACTCCACATTTTCTTCAGGCGTACGTCCTTCTGGAACGCTCTCGTGTGGCAAATTAGGAAGTAACACTCAACGTCGATTGGAGTTGATCTTCTACTTCTTTGAGGCTTTCTTCTAATGATTTAGCACGTACTTTCAGGGTTGAAGTTTGGGCTTTGGCGGCCTCTGCTGCTTCTTTTTGCCCCTCTTTCATCAACTGCCCGATTTGCTTGGCCAACGTATTGGATTGGGCCAAAGTGGCATCAAGCTCGCTTTGTGTATCCCGACGTTGCTTATCAAGTCCTAAAATCAAATCTACCATTTCAGGAGCATTTTTGAAGTACTTGCGTTCTAATCCTGCAATGGTCTGTTCGCGGTTGTCGCGTATATGGCTTATTTGTAACATAATTGAATTTTCTACTGTGCATTGAAGATGGTTTTCATGGCATCTTCGTAATAAAATAGCCGTTCGTTAAGTACATTGAGGGCTTCGTTTTTGTCTTTTGTCCATACCAAAATAGACAAATTGTGCTCAGATGCACCATATGAAATCATTCTGATAGGAATGTTTTTCATAGCATCAAATACTTTTAGGGCAATACCTTCTTTGTCGGCTTTAAAATCGCCTACGATACAAATAATAGACAAATCGCGGTCATGTTCTTCTAAATCTGCTATTTCTTTGAGTTCGGCGGTGATGGCCTCTAAGTGGGTATCGTTGTCGATGGTAACTGATACCGACACCTCCGAAGTGGTAATCATATCCACAGGCGTTTTGTATTTTTCAAAAATCTCAAATACACGTCTTAAAAATCCGTAAGCATTCAACATACGGGTAGAATGAATATAAATAGCCGTCAGGCCATCTTTGGCAGCAATGGCCTTGATTTCGCGCTCGGTAGTGGTGGTAGCTATGAGCGTTCCGAAAGCCTGTGGTTCCATGGTATTTTTGAGACGCACAGGCACACCACGTAGTTTGGCAGGCGTGATGGTGCTGGGGTGCAAGATTTTTGCCCCAAAATAGGCCAATTCGGCTGCTTCTTCAAAGCTCAATTCTCTAATCGGAAAGGTGCGTTTTACGATACGAGGGTCATTGTTGTGCATGCCGTCTATATCCGTCCAAATCTGAATCTCTTCGGCACGAATCGCCCCACCAATCAGCGATGCCGTATAATCTGACCCACCGCGTTTGAGATTATCCACTTCGCCACGAGGATTACGACAAATGAAGCCCTGCGTGATGATGAGCTGTTTGTCGGTTTGCTGCGAAAGCATATTACTCAATAATTCTTCAATTTTTTCGAGCTCGGGTTCGCCATCGGTATCAATGCGCATAAAATCCAAGGCAGGCAGTAAAATCGAATTTTCACCCACCTCCTCCAAGTACGCCTGAAACAATTGCGTACTCATGATTTCACCCTGTGCCACCAGTTTCTTGTCTTGTTTGAGGCCAAAAGGACGGCTTTTCAAAACTGATTCAATGAAGTTAAACTCATTGCTGATGATAGACCGCCCTTTTTCTAAGCCTTTGTCAGTACTATACAAATCTTTGATAAATGCCTCATAGTGAGCCTTGAGGGCTTCTATTTTTTCCTGTACTTCGGTCTCATTATTGGCCTTAGCCGACTCGCCCATCGAAATAAGGGCATTGGTAGTACCAGACAATGCCGACAATACAACTATTTTGCGACCCTTGTCAGCCGTAATGAGTGTTCTGATAGCGTGCATACGTTCGGGCTTCCCTACCGAAGTCCCGCCAAATTTCCAAACTTGCATCTTTATAAAAAAATTTTAATTTTCAGTATTCAAATCTATGGTTAATTACCTTTTGCCATTTGAGTGCAAAATTACCTAAAAATCTATTTATGAATACTTAAAGATAGTAGTTATAATCTTATAGCCAGCCAAAATCACGCCTTTGACCGTACCTGAAATTTTGGAAAAGCCAATCCTCCTGCGATAACGCACGGGTACTTCGGTTGTTTTCATACCATGTTTGGCGGCTTTGGCTTGCATCTCTACTGTCCAGCCGTAGGTAGTGTCTTGCATATCTAATGCCAACAATTTTTCCCATTTAATGGCCCGAAAAGGTCCTAAATCGGTATAGTGAACACCGTATAAGATACGCAACAGAAAAGTAGCGAGCCAGTTGCCAAATACTTGCTGTGGAGTCATAGAGCCCCTTTCGCGCTGGCCCAACGCCCGCGACCCAATCACCAAGTCGTAATCTTGTTCTATAATAGGCTTTACTAATTCAGGTAGCTGCTCGGGATAGTCGGAGTGATCGCCATCTAAAAAAACGATAATATCGGGTGGATTTGGGAGTGTTTTGATGTATGCCATGCCACGCAAGCAGGCACGCCCATACGCTGGCAGAGGTTCATAAACGACAGTCGCACCTCCTTCTTTGGCACGCAGTGCCGTATGGTCGGTCGAGCGATTGTCGGCCACGACTACTTCTCTGACCCACTCTTTTGGAATTTCGGCGATTACTTGACCAATAGCCGCTTCTTCATTGTAGGCTGGGATAATAACAATGATGTTCAAAATTTTGAAATTTGGAGTTAGAGTTTGCAAAGATAGGGAAACTTTAGAACGAGGGGTTTCGTTAAGACTTTAAGGCGAAAAATTCAGACCTTATCCCTCTTAATCTATGCACTGTCAATCCTTACCTCTTGCCACTACTGGCGCATTTCCTTCGCTTTTTTTAGATTATATTGCTCAAAAAGATGCCCTTCAACCATTTTATGGGCATTTTCCAATACTCCAAAACTTTGAAAAACAGCTACAACAGAAAAGTCTTGATAACCATCTGGATAGACACCTATTGGTGAAGGTGCTTGAAAAGCAGTATAAATCCTTAGAGAATAAGCCCAACTTAAGACTTTTGGCTGAGGCCAACACCTTCACTGTCACGACAGGGCATCAGTTGAATATTTTTACGGGGCCGCTATATGTCATTTATAAGATTGTGACAACCATAAATTTGGCGGGTCAGTTAAAAGCCGCTTATCCAGATTATAACTTTGTACCAGTGTATTGGATGGCTACCGAAGACCATGATTTTGAAGAAATTAGTTATTTTAATCTGTTTGGGAAAAAATATACTTGGCAGACTAAGCAAACAGGAGCAGTAGGGCGCATGAATCCACGAGAATTGGGCGAGGCACTCAAGATTTTGCCTGAACGCCTGCCTGTTTTTGAAAAAGCCTACTTGAACCATGATAATCTGGCAGATGCCGTTCGATGTTATATGCACGACCTGTTTGGTAGCGAGGGATTGGTGTGTATTGATGGTGATAACGCTGATTTAAAATGCCTTTTTTTGCCCGTTATCACAGAAGAATTGACCCAATCAGCAGCTTTTGGATTGGTATCAAACACCACCGAGCAAATAGAAGCCTTGGGGTATCATACTCAAATTTCTCCTCGCGAAATCAACCTGTTTTATCTGGAAGAAGGGCTAAGAGAGCGAATTGTGAAGGAAGAAGACACGTATAAAGTGCTGAATACTGACTTGGTATTTTCTGAAAACGAAATTTTGGCAATAGCCCAGCAACATCCCGAACGTTTTAGTCCGAATGTAGTGCTAAGGCCGCTCTACCAAGAAATGATTTTACCCAACCTTGCTTACATTGGTGGGCCTTCTGAAGTGCCCTATTGGATGCAGTTGAAGGGTATTTTTGACAAACAAAAAGTACCATTTCCAATACTACTGCCGCGCAACTTTGCGCTGTATATCAATGCAGCCAATCGAAATCGTGCCGACAAATTGGGTATAACAATAGAGCAACTATTTTGGGACGACGTACGGCTACGAAAATCCTTTGTCGAAAAGAATACAACTGTTTCGCTCGAACTTACAGAAGAAAGAAGAGCCATCGCAGCTATTTTCGAGGGTATTCTCCAAAAAGCCCTCGTGATAGATAGAACCTTAGAAGGAGCAGTAAATGCAGAAAAAACCAGGGTTTTGAATACGTTGGAAAAAGTAGAAAAACGTCTCCAAAAAGCAGAAGAGCGCCATTATGAGACAGAACTCAATCAATTGTTGGGATTAAAAGCAAAGTTATTTCCTAATGGAGGGCTGCAAGAACGAAGCGAGAACTTCCTTAATTTTTATTTAAACGATAGCTTGTTTATTCAAAAACTAATGAACCACTTCGAAGCTCTTGATTTTCAATTTAATGTACTTACAGAAGAATAGACATTCCAAATCTTAAAGATTTGGAATGTCTGGCATCTAAAAAGATCAAGCATACATTGCTTCTTTACCAAATTTCTTAACGAGCAAGTAGTAAACTACCACACGCATTTTGCGATTAATTCCTTTTAGGGCTGCCATTGTTTCGGCAATGGCAGCATCCAACTCTGGGCCATCAGGCAGACCTAATTTCCCCATTAAAAAGTTGGTTTTTACGCGAGCCAGTTCTTCAGCATCAGTGGCTGCAACCAATGACGAGTCGGTATTATAAATAGAAGGCCCCAAACCCTTAGCTACAGCCGTGACAAGGGCTTCATCGGCACCTACGCCTATACCACTTAATTGTTCAATCGCTTTTTCGACTACATCTGTAAATGCACTCATGTTTTTGGATTTTTAGGTTTAAAAAATTATTGAAAGGATGAATATAAAATCTTTAAGTTTTTCTTCTCATTCGTTTATATGTTTTCCAACATTGAAGAACCTCGTAGGTAAGTTCATAATCAGTTGAAAGTAACAAAAATTCTTCTGAAAAATCACAGAAATAGCGAAAACGTTCTAAACTCTCGCCACTTAGTTCGGTGGCTTGCCCTGCAATCATGCCAAAGCGATAATTGGCCAAATCTCGCCGACGCTTTTCTTGCATCAGCATCGCTACTTTTCGATCTTCTTTGGCCGACTTACTAAACAATTCATAAAGTAAAGTAATAGGCGATTGCGCCATTGAAATTGCTTCTCCCAAAGACAAGTTTTTGGTGGCTTCAGGTTCGGCTATAATCTTTGCTATTTCTTTTTGAAGTTCTTGCTCACGCTTAGTTTTTATTTTTACTTCAGGGAGTTCAATAGCCTTTTCCAATTTTTTTACGTCAAAA
This sequence comes from Spirosomataceae bacterium, assembly GCA_041392315.1. GTDB lineage: Bacteria > Bacteroidota > Bacteroidia > Cytophagales > Spirosomataceae > Runella. The sequence continues at coordinate 190,566 of JAWKMH010000006.1, forward strand.
ATCATTTCCTCTGTTTCGCCATGCCACCGAAATCCCGTTTTTGTATGAGTTAGACTGAAAATTTCTACAGAGTCACCCACCGATACATCCAAAAAGAAAATGCCCTCCTTGTTGGTGCGGGTCATGTCTTTGGTTTTGAGGTTGGTAATGGTCGCCAAGTTGACCCCTTGTTTATTAGTGCTATCCCTCACTTTACCAATGACGTACCCTTTTTGGGCTTGCAATTGGTAAATAAAAAAAAACAAGAATAAAAAGATATAAATAGCTCTCACAAATTAAAAAGGGCGATGATAGCTTTTCTAACGATTGATGTTTATAATTGTTGTTTTAGCACATACTTCCTTTTTCGATAGTCTCCCTCCATAATCACCTCATAGTTTTCGGTAGGTTGACAAAAAATATAAGCCCAGCACCTCATTTCGCAGCCATTTTCGAGTAATACAGGTACTTCTCGGCGCACATACTCAGGTGTTTTGTCATCTACACCTTCATAGGTATCCAAAGCTTTGATGATTCTCTCAAAATCGGCAAGCTGCCACACTTCGCCATGTACCTGCGAGGTTGTATTGGGGTCATAAACCGCCCCAGGATAAAACCCTAAATCAAAAAGATGACCAGTGAAAGTTCCTTTTCCTATCCAAATAGCATTTTTTGCTATTTTTTGGGCAAAACGATTAGAGAAACCACGCATCAGTGTACCATACACAAACAGAAAAACAAGGGTGTTTGAGAGATCATTCATTCTGACTTAAAACTTCAAAATTAACCCATTCCCCGAAAGTTGGACATTATCCAATACACGATGGAGGTTTGGATTATCAGATTGATGAATAAAATAATTAGTCAAATCAAAGATAAGCAAAAAGCTCCCTTGTGCTACTACCGCTTGTCCAAAACCCCGAAATCGGTCTTGGCGTACCCCTATTTCAGTTGTGGATTTATCCAACAGCCACAAACCACTGGTTACATAAGCTATGTCCAGCCCTGTATTCAACAACAGGCTTTTTTGGAGTGTATAGTGTTCTTTGGTAACAGAGGAAATCGTAGGAGAATCATTTTTTTGCGCAAGGCCAAAAGTCCCATGCTTGCAATGCCTACATTGACCACATTCCAGTAAAGATTCATTTCGTGAAAATAACGTGCGCTTCCCTTTGCCCGACCAATAGCTAATCCGCTCACAGCCAAGTTGGCCACCGACCACCCCGCCAAAGTCCAAGTACCCGTCTTTTGTAGGCGCGCTTGGCGGGTCACAATTTCCTGAAGAGAAGAGGGCGTTTGGGCTTTGGTAACGCTGCTAAATCCTAAGAATAACAAAAGCGTAATCAGAGTAGGTTTCATCTAGTGCATCTTTAAGGTTCGATGAGCAACACTTTTTGCGATAGGCGTTGATTTTGGTATTGCCCTACTATCCAATACCAACCAGCGGGAGCATTTGTTTGAAAAAGATAGTCGTTTAATCCTATTTTTTGGAAAGTCATTGGTAGTAATTGACCATTGACCGCCAATAGCCGTAAATCTGATGGTGTTATTTGTTGCAACCGAATATAAAGCTGTTTTGGGGAAGTGGGATTGCCAAACACCCAAATTCTTGGTGCATTAGGGTTGAAATTGACCGAAATTATTTTTGAGTATTCAAATTTCCCATCCGTATCCACTTGGCGAAGGCGATAATAATTAACCCCTGGCAAAGGGGCTTCATCGACAAATAGATAATATGACTTTTCACGGGTATTGCCAGTGGCAGCAAAGGTCTGGAGAGTCGCAAACTCTTTCAAGTCGCTACTGCGTTGCACATCAAAATGAAGCGCATCGCGCTCCCAAATCGTACTCCAAGTCAAATTTACCTGATTATCAAATATTTGTCCTTTGAAATAGCTCAGTTCGACGGGTAGCGGCACTACCATTACTGTACCACCGATACGAAGGTTATCTAATCGAAGCGTTCCGAGATTATCTACAGCTGAATAGGCATATATCCGAAAACTAATCGTGTTTTCTAAATTATTGAACCCAAGAGAATAGCTTTGATTGCTAAAATTATCTCCAACTGCCGACACTCCTATATCACTGACAAAATTATCTTGATTGGAACGAACCGACAATTGTGTAGGCCCTTGCGTTGAATGATTACAGTCAAACGAAATAGAGGTAATAGACATACGATAATTTTGGGGTGTTAGGGAAACCTCTATGTACTTATTACCATCTAGTCCTGTCGTAGGCCATAAACGAACACTAATGGCATCGCCTGTTACTCCTGCTGGATAACCTGCTTCATTGACATTGATAAGCGCAGCCGAAGAAATGCTTACATTAGGATTATCAACACAACCATTTGTGTTTCCCTCAAAATTCCACGAAGCCGTAAAAGAGGTTTGGGCTGCAACATTTAAAGCTACTAAGCTGACAACCAAACAGATGTATAATCCTTGGCGCATATAGCTACATTTTTGATAATAAAAACGAAACTATAAAACAAAACCCAATTAAACAAATAGATTAAAGAGTTTTTGCACGGTTCCAGTATTCATCCATTTCGGCGAGGGTCATTTCGTGCAATTGCTTGCCGTCGGCTCGCGATTGGCTTTCGAGGTAGTTGAAACGCTTGATAAACTTTTTATTGGTCTGTTCTAAGGCTGTTTCGGGGTTGATATTGATAAAGCGAGCATAATTGACCAACGAAAACAGTAAATCCCCAAATTCGCCTTCGGCTTGGTCCTTGTCTATGAGCGAATCACCCTCAACATTGAAATGTGCCTTAAATTCTTGCATTTCTTCCTCTACTTTTTCCCATACCTGTTGCTTTTCCTCCCAGTCAAAACCTGCACCACGCGCTTTTTCTTGAATACGCATGGCTTTGACGAGGGCTGGTAGGGAGGTAGGTACACCGCCCAATACACTTTTATTGCCGCCACCTTCTTTGAGTTTAATTTGCTCCCAATTTTGCTTTACTTGTTCTTCAGTATCGGCTTGGACATTGCCATAGATGTGCGGGTGGCGCACGATGAGCTTGTCGCAAATGCCGTTTAATACATCCTCGATGTCGAAGTCATTGGTTTCGGAAGCGATTTTGGCATAAAATACCAAATGAAGCATCAAATCGCCCAGTTCTTTTTTTATTTCGGGCAAATCATTCTCCATAATCGCATCCGATAGTTCATACGTTTCCTCAATGGTCAGGTGTCGCAGGCTTTGGATGGTCTGTTTTTTATCCCAAGGGCATTTGGCTCTCAAATCGTCCATGACAGTCAGCAGCCGATCAAAAGCGAGGAGTTGTTGAAGGCGGGGTTCGGAGATTGATTCTATGGTCATTGGGTCGTCATTTTTTACCATTAAGTGGTCGTTCACCTTTTATTTCGACACTACAGCTTCCAGCATCGTAATATATTGGATAATACCGGCCTCGATTTCATGAAGATAAATAAACTCATCGGCTGTATGCGAGCGGCCCGAATGGCCTGGCCCCATTTTGAGCGAGGGACAGTCAATCAAGGCCTGATCGGAAGTAGTAGGCGAGCCGTAAGTATCACGGCCCAGTTTTACACCTGCCTGCACGATTGGGTGTGTGATGGGAATACTCGATGGGCGCAGCCTTACCGACCGTGCGGCAATTTCAGATTGAATATTTTGTTGAATAACTTCGATTACTTCTTCAAGAGTATATTGGTCGGTTACCCGCACATCAATGGTAAACTTACAGCTATCTGGCACGACATTGTGCTGTGTACCTGCGTTGATGATTGTTACCGACATTTTGATAGGCCCCAATGTAGGCGATACTTTTGGAAACTGATAGTTGGTAATCCACTGAATATCTTGAATAGCTTTATAAATGGCGTTTTCGCCTTCTTCGCGAGCTGCGTGTCCCGATTTACCATGCGCCACACAATCCAGTACCAACAGCCCTTTTTCAGCTACGGCCAGGTGCATTTCGGTAGGTTCGCCCACTATCGCAAAATCGATAGGTGGTAAATCTCCGACAATCATTTCCAAGCCTTCGCGCCCCGAAATCTCCTCTTCAGCAGTAGCCGCCAACACCATGTTGTAGGCCATATCGGGATTATCATAAAAGTAACAAAAAGTAACGATAAGGGAGCAAAGCGAACCGCCCGCGTCATTGCTACCAAGGCCATAGAGTTTCCCCTCTTTTTCTAAGGGTTCAAAGGGGTTGAGTGTCCATGAGGGATTGGGCTTGACGGTATCGTGGTGAGAATTGAGTAAAATAGTGGGTTTGGTAGCATCAAAGTGCTTGTTGTAAGCCCAAATATTGTTTTTTTTACGGTGAAAAGAAATATGTTTCGTCCGTAAAAAACCCTCAATCAGAGTGGCTGTTTCGTCTTCTTCTCTGCTGAACGACTGCGTAGCAATCAGTTGTTTTAATAAAGCAATGGCCTCCTGTGCCAATGTACTTGAGGTAGAAATAGCATTGATTTCAAACATACAAATGGGTTTTACCGTTGCAAAAGTACAAAAAGCAGTTGGCAGTTAGCCCTTTATTAGCTATAAAATCTAACAATCATTGACCTATGGACACTATCATTTCACCTTCCGAAGCATTCCAAAACGACCTACTTCGCCCTATTCTAAAATCTCAAAATGAACTACTCATTGTTATTTTTCGGCATTATTTAAACCGATATAAATCCAATTTTGAACGGTTTTCGCCCGAAGATCAAGCCAAGTATATTGAACACAGCATTCGGAAAGACCTAAAGTTTAGGAGTTTGCTGTTGGGTACAATCATTGGAAAACTAACTTCGGAACAATACGTTGCTTACAGTATTGATGAAGAAGAACTTAACCGCCGAACTATCAATATGCTCATTCAACGGCTACAAAGCCAGTTAGTAGAGCTACAATAGAGAAATTGTTGTAACTTCGCATTACGACAAGAAACTTTCTGATAATCAACGTCGTTAATTATTCCCCACTATATAAATACACAAATAGTAAAAGAAGCCCAGCTATATTGGGAATAAAAGTATCAATGATTTCAAACGCAAAGAAACAAGAAACCGCTATTTTAGTAGCTGTAACGACTCAGCGTCAAACTGCTGAGCAAACTCAAGAGTACTTAGAAGAATTGGCCTTTTTGGCAACTACCCTGGGGGTAAAAACCATTAAAACTTTCACCCAGAAATTGGAATATCCCGATAACCGGACTTTCGTAGGTAAAGGCCGCTTAGAAGACATCAAGACCTTTGTAGCCGACAATCCTGTGGACATGGTCATTTTTGATGATGAGCTTATTCCCTCTCAAGTAAGAAACTTGGAAGCTGAGTTTAAAGACATCAAAGTGATTGATCGTAGCCTATTGATTTTGGATATTTTTGCGATGCGTGCACAGACGGCCCAAGCCAAAACACAAGTAGAATTGGCGCAATATCAATATGTTTATCCACGCCTTACGCGTATGTGGACACACTTGAGCCGCCAAAAGGGTGGTGTGGGTATGCGCGGACCTGGAGAAAAAGAACTCGAAACCGACCGTCGGATTGTGCAAGATCGTATTGCTTTTTTGAAAGAAAAACTCGAGAAAATTGACAAACAAAGCATCACACGGCGCAAAGAACGGAATAGATTGGTGCGTGTAGCTTTGGTGGGTTATACCAATGTGGGCAAATCTACCCTGATGAGACGGCTGGCAAAAGCGGAAGTTTTTGCAGAAAATAAACTTTTTGCTACCGTGGACTCAACAGTAAGAAAAGTAGTCTTGGAAAACATACCTTTCTTGCTAACCGATACGGTTGGATTTATCAGAAAACTGCCTACCACACTTATTGAGTCGTTTAAGTCCACGCTCGATGAAGTGCGTGAGGCCGATATTTTGCTGCATGTAGTGGATGTTTCGCATGGGTCTTTTGAAGAACAAATCGAAATCGTCAATCAGACTTTGACCGAAATCAAAGCCATAGATAAGCCTACTATCTTGGTATTCAACAAAATAGATGCTTTCAAACCCAAATTGGAAGATTTTGATGAGGTCATAGAAACCGAAGAAGGAGAAGTAATAATAGAGCAAACCAAAGAAAGAGTGCTTGAAAAACTCAAAAAAAGCTATCTCACGGGCAAAGCCGACCACGTAGTATTTATTTCTGCCGAAAATAAAGAAAACTTAGAGGAATTACGCCAAACACTCTCTGGACTCATCAAAGACAAACATTTTATGATTTACCCCAACTGGCTTACTATAGATTTTTCCAATGGAATGAACGTCAATTTTGATTTTGACGAATAGTTTTCAGAAATTTGCCCCTCATTCCGACCTCGTAGTTCAACGGATAGAATAAGCGTTTCCTAAACGCTTGATATGGGTTCGATTCCCGTCGAGGTTACAACTCAATGTGTTTGCGAAACCCTTGATAAGGCCGGGGTCGCGTTCGACTTCGATTCCCGTCGAGGTTACCACTCAATGTGTTTGCGAAACTCTTGATAAGGCCGGGGTCGCGTTCGACTTCGATTCCCGTCGAGGTTACAACTCAATGTGTTTGCGAAACCCTTGATAAGGCCGGGGTCGCGTCGACTTCGATTCCCGTCGAGGTTACAACTCAATAATACCGCCCCACCGTTGGGCTCTCTACAATCTTTTTACGAATTTCAAGGGGATTAATAGCCCCTTGTTTGGTATAGATTTTCTTTCCACCTGGCTCAATGATAAGTGTATAAGGCAATGCGCCTTGCCAGTTGGGATCAACGATTTCTATAAATTGATAGATGTCCATACCCTCCAAAATATAGTTGGTATTAGAGGCTTGCTTGGCTTTCAGAAATTTGAGGGCCTTGTCGCGTTGGGCAGACTTGTCAGTCGTGATGCTCACAAACTCAAAATCTCGCCCGCGATACATGCGGTTCATGGTAATAAACTCGGGAAATTCTACCACACAAGGCCCGCACCAAGTAGCCCATACATTGATTACACGTAGTTTTTCGGTGTCATTTTTCAATAATTTACGGAGACCTTCAGCCTCAATCGCTTCGAGTTTTACTTCTTCTTTTGCCCATTCGGCTTTCCCTTTTTCGAGCCAATCCGATTTTTCTTTCCATTTTACCGAGCAGCCAAAAGTCTTTGTTTTGGCAACGGCTACGGGTTTTCCTGCCAAAAGTGCCTCCACAGCCTCTATGGCATTGTTGTTTTTGGGCGTACTGGTAGGTTTTTCGACATCATCAAAACGTCCTGCATATTGCAAATTGCGTGCTTGATCAAAAATAAAAATATGAGGTGTAGCCACTGCTCCATATGCGAGCGATGTTTTTGGGTATCGCCATCGTATAGATACGGGAAATTGAAATTTTTATCCTTATAACGCAGCTTCATTTCTGCAAAACTATCGCTCAAGTCGGTATAGCCGAGCTCGTCTAAGCGAACTGCGGTGGGGTCGTTAGGCGATATCGCCACTACTTGCACCCCCTTGCCTTTATAATCTTTAGAAAATTTGATGAGGCGGTCTTCATACGCCTGTGCGGTAGGGCAGTGATTGCAGGTAAAAACTATCATCAAGATTTTTGCCTTACTAAAACTGGCCAAGCTGTACGTTTTACCATCTGTTCCTGTTAGCTTAAAATCTGGGGCTTTTGCACCGATTTCGAGGGTCTTGGGGTCTATAGAAGAAGTACTTAGTAGTGTGCATAGCATCACCAAAAGTAGCAGTAACTTTTTCATGCGCGTTTCGGAATTTATGGTTTGATTCTATATACTAATAAAGTACGCTTCAAAGCATATTTACCTACACTTAAAATACAGTTTTTCAGGCAGTTAAAATAGGTTTCAAAATTATTCATAACGAAAGAGTCGACAAAGACCTTTATTAATACTCTCTGAGTCCAGATGTAGTTTTTTAACTAATCGACAACAAGCTTTTTGATGCCTTCGTCGAAAATATCGGGTGTTTCAACAATCTCTTTAGAAGGGCGATTTATTTTTAGATGTAAAGTCCATTTCATTTAGCCAAAAAAGGAAGTTCATTTATTCTACAATAGGTGTAATCTCAATAATTTTATCTATACTTTCACCATTGCTTGTACAGAGATATATCTTTCCTTCTGGTGAAATAGCAACATCGCGTAATCTTCCAAATTGATTGGTAAAATAGACATTAGGTGTATCTGTAATAGAATTTCCGTCTGAACTTAATTGAAAACTATAAAGAGTTTGATTTTTAAGCGATACCATCAGCAAGTTGTTTTTCCAACGTGGATAGGCATCATTATCGTAATAATCTAAGCCACAAAAAGCCCATGTAACGTTTCCAGAAGAAAAAATAGGTGCTACAACTATATTAGTATTACAAAAATTTATTTCGGAGGGAATATCGCATGGGCCTTCTATATTTGGCCAACCATAATTTCCTGATTTTTGAATCAGATTTATTTCATCTTCAATGTTTCCACCATGCGACGAACAATATAATTTTCCATTAGCATACACCATTCCCTGAGGATTGCGATGCCCCTTGCTCCAAACTGGGCTTCCCATTATGGGGTTATCTGCTGGAATTGAACCATCTAAATTGATTCTTAGAATTTTACCTGAGAGATGAGTATCGTTTTGGGCTGCCTCTGCCATTCCAGCATCACCAGTCGTTACAAACAATTTTAAATCTGGCGTAATCACTAATCTACTCCCATTATGATAAACATTGGCCTCAATATCCTCTAAAAGTATCAATGCATTACCCACAGTATTGGTAGAAATGTCGTAAGTAAAGCGGACAATCTTTTCTTTCATCCCTTGGGCAGTATTATAATTATAAGTAATATACAAATAAGGGGTTATCGTAAAATTGGGGTGTAGTACCATTCCCAAAAGCCCTCCTTCTCCATTAGCAAATACGTCTGGAATAGTAATCAATGTTTGAATCGAGCCTGTTTGTGGGTTTACACGACTGATTTTTCCTGTTCTTTCAGTCATCCAAATAAAATTATCAGGCCCCCAAAGAATTTCCCAAGGAAATGACAAGCCACCTGTTACTTCTCTCGATTGTAACTCTCCACATTTACCCATTAAAGTCTTGAAAACACTCCCTGTTTTTACTTCAAACCCGGGTTTAGTTGAATATAATTTTGTGCCTTGAATTGTACACTTGCATTGGCTTCAATAGCTGAAGAACCTATTATAATGTTGCTTGACTCATACTTGTAACCCACATTCGACAGGGGCATAGTTACGCTTACATTCGTATTACAAGGAGAAGAGACAAGTCCTACTTGTATTAATACACTATTGGAGGGATTACTGGTTTGGCCACTTATGGTACAAGTAGCCCAAATACGGGTACTTTGTTTAGGTGCAATAGTTATGGCATTGCCTGTTTGCCCATCTGACCAGTTAATAGTACCACCACATCCAGAAGCGCTTAAAAATACACTACTACCATAATTCATAAAAGCACTTGTAGGCAGCACAGAAGGGGGTGTTAGCTGCCCAAACACGGTTGATGCAAGCAAGAAAAAGATGAAGTGTAGCGTTTTCATAACCCTTTTTATTTGAAAGTACGAAATTAATAGACACATGGTTTTAAAAACCTCAGATTGTCTCTTGAAATTCAATCTGCATTGCTGTTTGGTAAATGTTCCCATCTTACCCAAAATTATGATTCAACAACCAGTGTAAAAAAGATAAATTACCCATTTTCAATGTCCGTAAGTGAAGATATAATCGTCCATTTACGGACATTTTCTTACTTTGAAAATATATTAACTTTTTGACTATCAGAAGTATGTATTCGTGGCACAAGTATTGTCCATTATTATTTATTATACACAGTTCTAAGCCCCCTCCCAAAACCATGGCACACATCGCAATTCCGATTCCGACCCAATTGGGCAAGCAAGACATCGAAATAGATGTCACTATCAACGGTCAAAAACAAGCACTCCACTACCGCGTGGAATTGTTTTATTGGGAAGATTGTGGCATCCCGACCATTGATCGAGCCGAATGTCTTCGGCATATTCTTTCTCGCTACGACCACGATTGGACACTCTACTACATTGGCTCTCCTACCGATGAGTTTGTGCCGATTACCTTTGTAAAAAGAGAAGACCTCATCAAGCAACGTCAAATTTTATTAGGAAAAGTCTAAGCCATGTTACAAAACTATCTCAAAATCACCTTACGTAATTTGTGGAAAAACAAGACGTATTTATTTATCAATTTAATGGGTCTTTCGGTGGCGTTTGGTATCAGCACCTTGTTGTTTTTGACAGCCTACGACTTACTCACTTATGATACATTTCACGAACAAAATGCGCCCATTTATCGGGTTTATAGTAAGGTAAATGCACCCAATGGGGTAGAATACGGAAACACCATGCCGCTTCCGATGCGAAACGCCTTGAGAGCCGATTACACCGAAGTAAAGCTGGCAGTCAGAGTGATGGGCAATCAAAGTCAGATTTTGAAAGGCAATAAATTAATGACCGAAAGTATCATTTTTACAGATCCAGAATACTTGCAGTTATTTGGTTATCAATTACTAAAAGGCGATAAAACAACGGCATTAAAAGAACTAAGTAACGTGGTACTTCGGGAAGATATAGCTAAAAATATCTTTGGCAACGAAGACCCGATGGGTAAGTCGCTGACCATTAGTTTTGGTGGAAAGGAGCAATCATTTTTGGTAAGTGGCATTTTAGAAAAAGGCCCTACCAACACGAGTATTGGCAATGAAATGCTGGTACGTATCGAAAATATAGGAGAATATAATGAGAATAAAGACCGATGGGATGCCGATCAACATGCACTCTATCTTCAGTTGAATGATAAAACCACCCTTTCTACTTTTGAGAAAAAACTCAAGGCTTTTACGGCTAAGTATTACAAAGGCAATATTGAGCAACTAAAAAAAGAAGGGCTAAACCTGATGAACGAGGAGAAGTACTCAGTACACGTATCATGGGGCTGTCGGAGAGTCATTTCGATACCAAAGTAGGTGGGCGCGGGCGCGCTATCAATAAGTTTTATCCGATTACCTTACTGATCGTTGGGATGATCATTTTGCTAATTGCAGCTATTAATTTCATCAACTTGTCTATCGCCAAATCGTTCGGTCGTGCCAAAGAAGTCGGAATGCGCAAAGCCTTAGGTGCTTTTAAGTCCCAAATTATCGGACAATTTTGGAGTGAAGCCTTCCTCATCTGTACGATAGCCTTTGTTGCAGGCTTGCTTCTCTCCTACTTCTTGGCCCCCCAATACAACGCTCTATTTCGCACCAGTTTGTCATTACAAATGCTTACAAAACCCGCTTTGTTTGTGGCGGTGTTAATCTGCTTTGCCTTCATTACGCTGATTGCTGGAGGTTATCCTGCTTGGTCGGTCACACGTTTCAATACTGTCGAGGTGTTGAAAGGGAAAGTCCGAGTAAGTGGCAGCTCAGGAGGGATTCGTAATACCCTCATTATCTTCCAGTTTACAATGTCGGTATTATTGATAGCTTGTACCCTCATTGTCTGGACACAGATGAAATACCTTCGCGCCAAACCGCTGGGCTTCAATACTACACAAGTATATAGTATTCCGATTGGCAACGAAGTGAGCGGCAAGCGGCTGCTCAAGCATTTTCGTAATCGCTTGGCGGGGCAGCCACGCATCCTGAGCATGACGGGTTCAGATGTCAATTTGGGCCGTGGGCAAGATGGGTCGTTTTCTAAATCTGTATTGGGATTTGAACAAAATGGCCGCAGTATTCAGACCAATATGCGCACCGCTGACTACGAATACGTCAAAACCTTAGACTTAAAATTGATAGAAGGGCGCGATTTTTCGGAAAACTATGCCACCGATACCAGCAGTGCAGTGGTTATTAATGAAACCATGGCCAAACAGTTGAATGTGCAAAATCCGATTGGCACCATTTTGAATACTGATGACAAACACACGGTCATTGGCGTAGTCAAAGACTTCCATTTTGAGTCGTTGCATCGCCAAATTGAGGCCGTTTCTTTTTTTATGAATGGCTTTTCTATCAATTATTTGTTCATAAAAATCGCACCAGACCATGCTGATGAAACCATTGCTTTGCTAAAAAAAACCTACCACGAACTCGCCCCAAAATCAGAATTTCAAGGTTCTTTTTTAGACGAAAACACCAACAATCAGTACAAAAGCGAGGAGCGATTGTCGCAAATGTTTTTTAGCGCGGCTGCATTAGCCATTATTTTATCTTGTTTAGGACTCTTTGCCATTGCTATCATGGTTATATCTCAGCGTACCAAAGAAGTTGGTATTCGTAAAGTGTTAGGGGCAAGCGTGGTAAGTATCACTACTTTGCTATCGGTTGATTTTCTCAAAATGGTAGGTGTAGCTATCGTCATTGCCTCACCAGCCGCTTGGTGGATCATGGATCAGTGGCTGTCAGATTTTGCCTACCGAACCCATATCCAATGGTGGATTTTTGTAATCACCGCGTTAGTAGCTATTGCCATTGCCTTCCTGACAGTCAGTTTTCAAGCCATTCGAGCAGCACTCGCCAATCCCACAAAATCATTGCGTTCAGAATAGTTGTTTTACCTTTCCAACCTACATAGGATACTTTGCGTCTTACTTTCAAACCAACTTTAATAAAAGCCATGAAAGTAGTATTTGTAGCCCTTCTAATAGTAAGCTTTACTGGTTGCCAAAAAGATGTGGAGGCCGAATGTGTAGAAAAACCAGACAATGGTGCTGCGTGTTATACTTTGTATGATCCAGTGTGTGGGTGCAATGGAAAAACTTACGGCAACGCCTGCGAAGCTGGCCGCGTAGGGATTGTCAATTTTACTAAGGGTGAATGTAAAAAGTAGGAAAGCAAAATATTGCGTTCCTGATACAAAGAGTCGCAAAGTTTTGCGGCCCCACCTGTCCACCTCCGTACGAAAAGTGTCCACAATCGGACACTTTTTTTGTTTTATAATAACGTCAATAATTTGTATATCAAATGGTTACATATTTGGCACGGCTTTAGAACTGATAGGAAGTCTATACAGCTATTTTTTGTCAAACCAAGTAACAGAAGCCATGTTGGAAAACTATTTCAAGATTACTTTAAGGAATTTGATTAAAAATAAGATTTTTACTTCAATCAATATCTTTGGGCTTGCCATAGGCTTGGCTACTTGTTTATTGATTATGCTCTACGTCTTTGATGAACTTAGTTATGATAAACATCACCAAGACGCAGACCGTATTTATCGAATTGCTACTAAGACCCCATTAGGTAGTTGGGCTGCCACCTCAGCCCCTATTGCTTGGGGGGTAAAAAATGATTTTCCTGAAGTAGAGCAAGCAACGAGAATCCTTAAGTTTCCTAACCTCGAAAAAATGCTTTTGAAAATTGAGCAAAATCAAGAGCAAAAGCAGTTTTTTGAAACCAATGGTTATTATGTGGATTCCACGTTCTTTCAAATTTTTACTTATGATTTTAAATTTGGGAACGTACAATCAGCGCTCAATCAGCCCAATACACTGGTAATTTCTGAAATCCTATCCAGTAAACTGTTTAATACCCAAAATCCAATTGGTAAAGTAGTAAAAATTGGGCTTCCTTTTGGGGAGTTCAATTACACAGTCAAGGGGGTATTTAAAAATAACCGCAAATCTCATCTGAACGCACATTTTTTCCTTTCAATGCGTAATAGTGATGTAGGAAATTGGGTGGACCAACAAAGAAATTGGGCAACCAATAATATCTTTCATACCTATGTCAGGTTACAGAAAGAAGTCAATGTGCAATCGTTTATACAAAAACTTCCTGCTTTTATGAAACGCCACGCAGAGGCCGACTTAAAGGCGTTGGGCGTTTCTAAGTCTCTTTTTCTCCAACCTATTTCTGATATTTATCTTACTTCTGAGTTGGACAATGAGATTTCTCCCAACGGAAGCATGACCTATCTGTATATTTTTGGTTCCATAGCTGTATTTCTATTACTGATTGCTTGTATCAATTTTATGAACCTTTCTACGGCTCGTTCCGAAAAAAGGGCCAAAGAAGTGGGTGTTCGTAAAGTGATGGGGGCATTAAAAGCGTCCTTAATTCGTCAGTTTTTAGGCGAGTCGTTGCTCATGTCATTGTTGGCACTTTGTTTGTCCTTACTTTTTGTCAAATTATTGTTGCCTGTTTTCAACAACCTGACACAAAAAAACTTAGATCTTTTTCAAGATCCTCAGTTTGTAGGATGGATTGTTGGCATAACGCTCTTGACGGGCTTATTGTCTGGCCTTTATCCTGCTTTTTATTTGTCTGCTTTTAAACCTATTACCGTACTTAAAGGAAGGCTCATTAATACGTTTTCAGCAACTATCTTCCGCAAAAGTTTGGTTGTTTTTCAATTTTCAATTTCAATTGTATTGATTCTCGGAGCAATGGTTATTGGGCAGCAGTTATCTTTTATTCAAAATCAGCATTTAGGATTCAATAAAAACCAACAAATAGTTCTGCCGCTTCAAAGCACACAAGCTGCCAACAATTATACCGTTTTAAAGAGTGAAATAATTAAGAATCCAAACGTAACCTCGGCCGCAAGTGGTTCTACTTATCCTGGCATTGAATTGGTCGAAGATTTACTTTTTATGCAGAAGGAAAATCTGTAAAAGAAGTGGTTGACATACACTTAGCTAAAGTCGAAAATGAATACATCGAGACATTAGGCTTTGAGCTATTGCACGGTAGAGCTTTCTCTAAAAACTTTACTGCCGATTCCAATAGCATCGTTCTCAATGAAGAAGCGCTTAAACAATTGGGTTATGATGCAAAGACGGCTGTGGGAAAAAATGTATATTATGAATGGCAGAATGTACGTCATACAAGGCAGATTGTGGGCGTAGTGAAAGATTTTAATTTTCAGAGCCTGCATCAAAAAATAAAACCTTTTGGATTTACAACAACAGGAGGTGAGAAAAACCGCTACTTTATTGCCAATGTTAAGACGAAAGACTATGCTAAACTCTTGGATAATTTTGAACAAATATGGAGAAAGATCAATCCCGATACACCTTTTGCCTATTCTTTTCTTGATCAAGATTTTCAACGGAATTACGAAAAGGAACAGCGTACATCCCAGATTGTTTTATATTTTACCATGATCGCTGTGCTCATTGCCTGTTTGGGCTTATTTGGATTGGCTACCTTTTCTGCCGAACGGCGCACCAAAGAAATCGGTATTCGGAAAGTACTGGGGGCTTCGGTGACGAGTATCACTACTTTGTTATCCAAAGATTTTCTGAAGTTGATTTTAATTTCCAATGTCATTGCCTTTCCGATTGCTTGGTGGGCCATGCAACAATGGCTGGCTGGCTTTGAGTACCATATCCAGATGCGGTGGTGGGTTTTTGTTTTCGCAGGCATTTTGGCAATAGCAGTTGCTTTATTGACCATTAGTTTTCAGTCTATTAAGGCCGCTTTGATGAATCCAGTGAATTCGTTGAAATCTGAATAAATTTATGGTGAACCAGTCAAGACCAATCCCCTCATCGTAATGGCACTCGCATTTGATTTTTAACCCTCAAAATTATGTTACGCAACTACCTAAAAATCGCTTGGCGAAACCTGCTTAAAAACAAAGTCTTTTCCCTTATTAACATCGCAGGTCTATCTATTGGCCTTGCTTGTTTTTTACTGATTACTCTCTACGTGGTAGATGAACTGAGCTATGATCGTTTCTATCAAAACGCTGATCGCATCTATCGGATTAATACTGATATTCGTTTTGGCGGAACAGATTTAAAACTGGCAGTTAGTTCTGACCCCATGGGCGCAACGCTCAAGAAAGATTATCCACAGGTAGAACAATTTGTAAGGATTTATAACAGTGATGGCAGAAAATTTATCAAAAAGGGAGATGAATTTATCATCGAAAACCAAGTGGCCAATGCTGATTCTACACTTTTCGATGTGTTTTCGATACCCATTTTAGAAGGTAATCCCAAAACAGCCCTCAATGCCCCCAATACAGTGGTTGTTAGCCGTTCGGCAGCTATGAAGTATTTTGGGACAATCCAAGCGGTAGGAAAGACACTTGAAGTAGGCGTAAATCATGAAGGTGTTTACAAAGTCATGGCGGTTTATGAAGATATGCCCACCAACTCGCACTTCCACTTTGATTTTATATTTTCAATGGACAATGTAGAATATGGATTTGGTAACTACCTGAGTAATAATTTTCATACCTATATTCGACTCAAAGAAGGGACAGACTACAAGGTGTTCGAGAAAAATTTTGAGGCTGTCATCACAAAATACATTTTGCCTCAAGCCAAACAATTGATGGAAATCAAGGATATGGATGAGTTTAAAAAAGCGGGCAACCGACTCGAATACAGCCTCATACCCTTGACAGACATTCACCTCAAATCAGATAGATTTCCTGAACTTAGAACCAATGGTAACCTACAATATGTGTATATTTTTGGTGCAGTGGCGTTGTTTTTATTGCTGATTGCCTGTATCAACTTTATGAATTTAAGTACGGCTCGTTCGGCCAACCGCGCCAAAGAAGTGGGTATTCGAAAAGTATTGGGTACGGAGCGACAAACCTTGATGGGGCAGTTCATGGCCGAATCAGCCCTAACCAGTTACATTGCTCTTGGTTTAGCTTTGTTATTCATTGGTTTATTGATACCCTATTTTAACGACATCACGTCAAAATCATTTACCTTTTTTACCTTCTTCAACCCCCAGTACTTGCCTTTTTTGCTCTTACTACCTTTGATTGTGGGGATTTTGGCGGGCTATTACCCTGCGTTTTTCTTGTCTTCCTACAAGCCTATTGAGGTATTAAAAACCAAACTCAATGCAGGTTTTGCCAAAAGCAATCTTCGGAATTTATTGGTAACATTTCAGTTTGTGGTATCGCTCACGCTCATTATTGCTACGATTATCGTTTACCAGCAACTCAACTATATCCAAACCCGTAACCTCGGGTTTAATAAAGACCAAGTGCTGATACTCAGTGGCACCACGGCCCTACAAAACAACAAAGAAGCCTTCAAAAATGAAGTAGCTCAGATGGCTGGTGTTAAAAGTGCTTCATATGCAGGTTATTTGCCAGTTGCTAGCTCGTCCAGAAGTGACAACACTTTTTCAACAGAGGCTGTAATGACCCAAAAAAACGGGCTGAATATGCAAGTATGGAATATAGACTACGACTATATCCCGACTTTAAGCATGGAAATGATAAAAGGGCGTAACTTCCAAAAATCTTTTGGTTCTGACTCGACAGCGACAATCATCAATGAAACCGCTGCAAAAATGCTGGGCTACGACGACCCCATTGGGAAGAAAATTTATACCTCCGACGGCAACACCAGCGAAATGAACACCGCTTTAACCATCATTGGTGTAGTAAAAAACTTCAATTATGAATCGCTCCGCCAAAATGTCGGGCCTTTGTGCTTTCGTCTCGGCTATAATCGTTGGGAAATGGCTTTTAAAATCAATACGGCCAATACGCCTGCATTAATCGGTCAAATAGAAGCTCAATGGAAAAAAATAGCACCCGAAATGCCCTTTAGTACCATTTCTTAGATGAGTCGTTTGATGACATGTACCGTACCGAACGGCGTGTAGGTAAAGGTAGCCCTCATTTTTGCTTTCCTCACCATTCTGATAGCCTGCCTGGGCTTGTTTGGGTTAGTTACCTACATGACAGAGCAGCGCATCAAAGAGATTGGCATCCGAAAAGTATTAGGTGCCAGTGTTCCAACGATTGTCGGCCTACTCTCCAAAGATTTCTTACAGCTCGTTTTGATAAGTATTTGCATTGCTTCGCCGCTGGCTTATTATGGCATGAGCCAATGGCTACAAGATTTTGCTTTCCGCATTGCTATCGAATGGTGGATATTTGTAGCCTCGGGCATATTAGCATTAATGATTGCTTTCCTGACCATTGGGTATCAGTCTATCAAAGCAGCCCTGATGAATCCTGTGAAATCTCTGAAATCGGAATAAAGTACCCAAACCAGAATGAGGGACAACGGAATACCGCTTGATAGTTTCTTTTTTCTGTGTTGCAACACTTGAAACTCATGCTCCAAAATTATCTCAAAATCGCATTTCGTAATCTTTCCAAACACAAAATGAATACATTCATTAATGTGATAGGATTGTCGATTGGTATGGCCTGTTGTCTATTGATTGTTCTGTATGTAACTGATGAAATGAGTTATGATCGTTTTTGGCCACAAGGGGAGCAAGTGTATCGTATGGCATTAGAACGAAAATATCCTAACAGAAGCACTAAATATGCTATTATACCAGCATCTTACGCTCAGTCGGTAAAAAAGGAAATTCCTGAAATTGAACAAAGTACACGTATCTTCAATTTCAACGGGGACAATGCAACACTGCTTCGTATCAACAATGAGATAGTGGAAGAAAAACATTTCTTATTTGCAGACTCCACCTTCTTTGATGTCTTCAAAATTCCAATGCTATTGGGGCAAGCCCAAAAGGCATTGAATCGGCCCAATACGGTTGTAATCACGCAACGAACTGCCAAACGGTTGTTCGGCGATATCAACCCATTGGGCAAAGTTATTGAGGTAGTAGAAGGGCCAACCTTAGAGATTTCGGGCGTATGTACTGATTTACCTAAGAATACCCATTTTACTTTTGATTTTTTGTCGTCAACAGCGGGTGTTCCAGGTATCAACGATCCCAACCACATTAGTTTTTCGGCACATACCTACTTGTTGTTAAAGCCTCGGACCAACGCCTCGGACGTAGAGAGAAAACTACCTGCCGTTGTAGAAAAATATGCAGCAGGAGAAGTCGAGCGCAATTTTGGGGTTTCTTTCAAAGAGTATTTAAAGGCTGGTAATGGGTATTTCTATTTTTTACAACCTCTTGATTCCATTCATCTTGATTCACAACTTGAAGCGGAATTCCAACCCAACGGCAACAGAACGATAGTCTATATTTTCGCTTTGATTGCGTTATTTATCTTGGTCATTGCGTGTATTAATTTTGTCAATCTTGCCACAGCCCGCTCGTCAGAGCGTGCTCGCGAGGTAGGTATTCGTAAATCGTTGGGTTCTACGCAATCTCAACTGGCTATCCAATTTTTAATCGAGTCTATTTTATTAAGTCTTTTTAGTTTTTTTGTGGCTGTGGGATTGGTGTCGCTTTTTCTACCTTCTTTCAATAGATTATCTAATAAATCACTCTCTATCGTCCCTTTTATTGATTGGTACACTGCCCCCCTTTTAATACTCTTATCCTTACTTATTGGCATAATAGCAGGTTTTTATCCTGCGGGTGTATTGGCTTCTTTTGACCCTATCAAAGTGCTGAAAGGTAAATTTTCGACAACGCGCCAAGGTCATTTCTTACGCGATGGGCTGGTGATATTTCAATTTGCTATCTCTATTATTCTGATTACCAGCACTATTGTTGTATATCGCCAATTGGAATATATCCAAACCAAAGACCTTGGATTTACCAAAGAAGCCGTCATTAATATTCAAGGTGCTGGTTTTCTGGGCGATAAAACCCGAACTTTCAAAGATGAGCTTAGACGTATTTCGGGTATGGTGAGTGTAGCTGGAGCCAGTTCCTCTCCTGCCAACAAACAGGGGGGCTTTTTTGGTATTACTTTCCGAAAAGATGGCGATAATGAAACCGTTACAGGTAAGGCAGCCATAGTAGATGATCAGTATGTTCAAACCATGCAGCTATCATTATTAGCAGGTCGATCTTTTGATGCCAAATTCAACGATTCGCTATCCGTCATCTTAAACGAAGAGGCTGTCCGTGAATTAGGATTGGAAAATCCCATAGGCAAAACCATTATTAGCAAAGATAATTTTGCTCAAGGCGATAGACATCCTGTGTATTTTACAATTGTTGGGGTTGTCAAAAACTTTCATTTCAGTTCGCTCCGCGATCGAATTTCTACTTTATTTCTTTTGAACGACCGGTTGTTTGGCCAAGCCAACAATCAATTGGTGCTTAAAATAGCTTCCCAAAATCCTAAATCAGTTATTGGGCAAATTGAAGAAAAATGGAAACGTTATTTACCCAATCAGCCTTTCCATTATTCATTTTTGGACGCTGACTGGAATGCGTTGTATCAGTCGGAGCAAGTATCACAAAAAATATTCGGAGTATTTTCTCTTCTTGCCATTTTTATTGCTTGCATGGGCTTGCTGGGTTTGGCTGTTTATATTATTCAGCAGCGTACTAAGGAAATCGGCATCCGTAAGGTATTAGGAGCTTCTGTATTTGGAATCACTGCTTTGCTATCAAAAGATTTTATCAAGTTGGTGATGTTTGCTATCCTACTGGCTATTCCTGTGGCTTGGTATGGCATGGATAAGTGGCTCAACAACTTCGTATATCGTATTGAAGTAGAATGGTGGGTTTTTGTGGTGGCTGCCCTTTTGGCAGTACTTATTGCATTATTAACTGTGTCTTTTCAGTCTATCAAAGCCGCCTTAATGAATCCTGTGAAATCATTAAAATCGGAGTAAAACTCAAATGTCATGATTAAAAATTACCTCAAAATCGCACTTCGTAATCTTTTAAAACATAAAGGATTCACTTTTATTAATATAGCGGGACTTGGCCTTGGCCTCACCAGTTTTTTGGTGATTGCTCTCTATGTTCAAGATGAACTTGGCTACGACCGATTTCACCAAAAAGCCAATCGTATTTATCGTGTTTCGCGTTATTTCAAATCTAACGATGGTCAAATAAGTTTGCGCTTGGGTGCAATAGCCCCTGCATTTTTTCCTTATTTCAAAAACGATTTTCCTGAAGTAGAACAAATAACGCGTCTGCTGGAAAACGAAGGCACCATGCGCTTGCCTGAGAATCCAGAGAAGGTTTATACAGAAGAACGTTTGTTTTTTGCCGAAGACAATGTATTCAAAGTCTTCGATTTTAAGTTGTTGGAAGGAAATGCTGATAAAGCCCTTAAAGAGCCTTTCACTGTTGTTTTATCTAAGCCCATTGCTGAAAAGTATTTTGGCAATAGCAGTCCCATCGGAAAACTCGTCAAATTCAATAACCAATACGACTTTCGAGTCACGGGGGTATATGAGCCATTGCCTGCACAATCGCACTTTCATCCCAATGTTTTATTATCAGGTGTTTCGCTCAACGATGAACGCATTTACGGTATAGAAAGGATGCGGATAGATTGGGGGGGAAACAATTTTATCACCTATTTCTTATTAGCCCCCAACTACGATCCTGCTAAACTTGAAAAAGCATTCCCAGCTTTCCAAGATAAATATTTGCCTGAGCATAGTGGCATGAAAGGCTCTACCTATTCTGAATTACATTTAACCAAAATAACAGATATTCACCTCCGTTCACATTTAGATTATGAAGTAGAGCCCGGAGGCGACATCAAGTACGTTTATATATTTTCGGCCATTGCCTTGTTTATTTTGCTCATTGCCTGTATCAACTACATGAACCTGGCCACAGCACGGTCGGCCAACCGCGCCAAAGAAGTGGGAATGCGCAAGGTGGTGGGAGCTTTGCGTCAACAGTTGATTGGACAGTTTTTGAGTGAATCTATTTTAGTTACGCTTTTATCATTGGTATTGGCCTTGCTGGCTACTATGTTATTGATTCCTGTACTCAATCAATTTACCAATAAGGCGCTTTCTATTAGTCAATTGTTCAGTGGTCAATTTTTGGCTATAGCTACTTGCGCTGTACTCCTAACGGGCTTGTCAGCAGGCAGTTATCCTGCTTTTTTTCTAACGGCCTATCAACCTATTCAGGTCTTGAAAGGAAGCATAGTAAATGCCATTAAAAATGGGAGATTGCGCCAAGTGTTGGTCATTACTCAATTTGCCATTGCTTGTACTTTAATTATTTGTACCAGTATCGTTTATAGTCAATTGGATTTTATGATGAACCAAAAAATGGGCTATAAAAAAGATCAAGTTTTGGTGATGTCCTTGGTAAGAAATAGTACAGTAGATTTAGAAACCTTAAAACAGCCAGCTCAAACAACATGCAGGAATCAACAATGTGGCAAGTTCTTCGCGTGTACCCACTATTCGGCTTTTAGATTCTATGGGAGCATCAGTAGCTAAGGGAGATACTACTGCACCCGTCAAAACAGAAATCAAAGCACTCGCTACCGACTATGATTTTAATGCTACTTATGAAATTAAATTAGCCGCAGGACGCGACTTCTCTCGCTCCTTTGGCGCCGATACAACCAATTTTATCTTGAACGAAACTGCTGTAAAAGCCATTGGATGGAAAAATAATGAGGCAGCTATTGGGCAACGCTTCAGATATGGAATGATAGATGGATATATAGTGGGAGTAGTGAAAGATTTTCATTTTGAGTCGCTTCACCAAAAGATTGCGCCAATGGTTATGTTTATGCGACCCGCATGGAGTGGTCGGCTATCGGTAAGTGTTAAAACAGCTGACATGCCCTCGGTTGTTGCCCATGTCGAGAAGGTTTGGAAGCAGTTTTTTCCAAATAATCCCTTTGAATATACCTTTTTAGATGAGCGTTTCAATGATTTATACCAAGCCGAGCAAAAGCAACGCACGCTGTTTTTGATTTTTGCAGCTATTTCGATTTTTATTTCTTGCTTGGGCTTATTTGCCTTGGCAACTTATACCGCCGAACAACGCGCCAAAGAAATCGGTATTCGAAAAGTGATGGGAGCAAGCGTAAGTAGTGTGGTAGCGCTTTTATCTAAAGACTTTATCAAACTTGTTCTCGTTGCCTTGGTTATTGCCTCACCTGTAGCATGGTATGCCATGAGTTTATGGCTCAATGACTTCGCCTATCGCATTGATATTCCGTGGTGGGTATTTGTCATAACAGCGTTGATTGCCATAGGAATCGCCTTCCTGACGGTCAGCTTCCAATCTATCAAAGCAGCCCTGATGAACCCTGTGAAATCTCTGAAATCGGAATAAAATACCGTTTTCTACCTTCTTGCCTCTTTTTATCTTCTAAAACTTGAAAGCCATGTTCAGTAATTATCTCAAAATCGCTTGGCGTAGTTTGATCAAAAGCAAACTTTTTACAGCTCTCAATCTGCTCGGTTTAGAACTTGGCTTGGCTGTTTCTCTTTTGTTGATATTGTTTGTCAAAGATGAGTGGTCTTTTGACAAATACCACTCAAAAGCCAATCGGATTTATCGCGTGGGCTCTACGGCTACCTTCGACGGAAAAAGTCAAAAAGTGGGCAATGCTCCCAACGTGGTTGGGCCTACCATGAAAAATGAAGTAGCCGATGTAGAGCAGCAAGCCCGCATTTTATTGAATGATTACGGTCAAACGGCCTTATCAACGCTGGAGAGAAAAAATTTGCAGAGAAGAAACTTTTTGGGTGGACGGCAGCCTCTTCAATATTTTTGATATCAAATTCGTACAAGCAATCCTCAAAAAGCATTGCAAGAACCCAACAAGGTGGTATTGAGTCAATCTACGGCACAGCGATATTTTGGTGATGAAAACCCCTTAGGAAAACTAATAAAAGTGGGGAACAAGACCCCATTGGAGGTGTCGGGAGTATATGAAGATTTGCCGCACAATTTCACTTTAGATGCTGATTTGATGGCCTCGTTCAACAGCGTCGAATGGGCTTCAAAAAATCTTGTTTGGAGCAATATTAGCTTTGAAACTTACTTGCTCCTTTCGCCCAATGCTAACCCGCAAAAAGTGGAGAAGCAAATGATGGCCATCTTGGAAAAGAATATTCCCATCAAAGAAAATCGCTGGTTTACCCTTTGGCTCCAACCCCTTACCGACATTCATTTAGGCTCGGCAGAGATTTCAAATGCCAACACCACTCGCACAGGTGATGCCCAACAAGTGAAAATCCTCTTGATTTTGGCCTTGGTGGTGTTGGTTATTGCCTGTATCAACTATATGAATTTGGCGACAGCACGCTCCCAAAAGCGATTCAAAGAAGTAGGGATCAACAAAACCATAGGGGCTACCAGTCAGCAGTTAATCGGGCGTTTTTATGCCGAAACAGTACTTACTGTTTCTTTTGGGTTATTTTTGGGGTTGATTTTTTTGGCAATAGCCTTACCTTTTTTCAATCAATTGGCCGATAAAAATTCTCTCATTTTTTACGATTTTCTCTCCTGAAATTAGTTTAAGTTTATTGGCCATTTTTGGTGTAATTATCATCGTTTCTGGATCCTATCCAGCTTTTTATCTTACTTCTTTTGCCCCCAAAAATCTCTTGCAAACCCGAATTAATAAAAATACTACGGCAGGCCTATTCCGCCAGTCATTGGTCGTGGTACAGTTTTCAGCTTCGGTCATTTTGATTGTTTGTACCTTTATCTTTTTTCAACAGTTAGGCTTTATCCAAGCTAAAAACTGGGTTATAATCCACAGCAAGTAATTGCCATTATGACTGCAGGAGCGGAAAACAAAGACCAAATCAATGGCCTCATAGATAATTATAAAAGCCTAACCCATGTTGTAGAAACATGCCGTGCCCAAACCTATTTGGGATTTGGAGGAAGTGGCCGTACCATGACAAAACCCAATCATCCCAAAGAGAGTTTCTTTATTCGTACCAATCGAATGACGGGAGATTTTGCTAAAGTATTTGATTTGAAACTGATAGCAGGAAAATCATTGCCTCTCATCAAAGCCGAAAAAGACACTTCTGTTCAGATAGTGGTCAATGAAACTACGGTGAAACTCCTCGGTTATAAAACGCCCCAAGAAGCTATCGGCAAATACGACAACAATCTATTTTGGGGGCGTAGAACAGAAATTGTGGGCGTTGTCGCCGACTTTCACTATGAGTCGCTTCATCAGCCTATTGGTGCATATGGATTTCATAACAACGATAGCGAATGGCGACCTTATTTGCTTGTCAAAGTCAATACAACAGATTTAGGAAAAACTATGCAGCAATTGGAAGCTACTTTCCAAAAAAGTCTTCCTAATTCAGCCTTCGAGTATTTATTTATAGACCAGTTTCTTAATACTTTATATAAAAATGAAAGCCGCACAGCTAAAGTTGTACTGTTGTTTTCGTGTTTGGCCATCTTGATTGCTTGTTTGGGGTTATTTGGTTTGGCCGCTTTCACGGCAGAGCAACGTACCAAAGAAATAGGCATCCGTAAGGTAATGGGGGCATCTTTTGTGAGCATTACTTTATTATCAGGCGATTTTTCTAAAACTAATCCTTGTAGCGATCGTCATTTCCAGCCCTATTGCCTATTATTTTATGGACACTTGGCTGCAAGATTTCGCCTACCGAATTAGTATCGAATGGTGGGTTTTTGTAGTGGCTGGTATTATGGCAATGGTTATTGCCCTCCTAACTGTCAGCTATCAAGCTTATCAAAGCTGCCTTGATGAATCCTGTGGAGAGTTTGAAGATAGAATAATCGTACTATGCCTTACTGACACCTTCTATCAGTCCTCGGATATAGCCCAAAGCGTACAATGTGCCAATAGTGCTATATCCGGGGTGTTGGTTGCTATCACCATACATCGTTGGCACGTGGTCGGGGCGCATAGGGCCATGAAAGCCAATCTCTAAGTAGGCTTTCATGGCCGCATACATATCGGTTTTACCGTCGTCATGAAACGTTTCCTCAAAGCGATTTTTATAACCCCTGACATCCCTAAAATGGACAAAATGAATGGCTTTACGCTGGCCAAAATAACGGATAGCTTCTGGAATATTTTCACCTTTACCCTCCTCTCCCATTGAAGCAAAACTTCCTTGACAAAAAGTGATGCCATTGGAAGGACTCGGGTAGATGTCTAATAGCCTCTTGAAAGCCGCTACCGATGTCATGATGCGGGGAATACCTCGGATATGTCGACGGTGGGTCGTCGGGATGTAAGGCTAATTTTACCCGCTATTTTTTCGGCTTCTGGTACAACTGCCTTGAGGAAATACGTCAGATTGTCCCACATACGGGCGTGGGTCAAATCGCCATATTCAGTAATCGAGGGTTCGTTTTTGATGTCGTCAATATCAAAACTACTTACCAAGGCCCCTCCTCGGCTGGGCTTATCCAATTTGGTACGCGCCCAACTGATAACAGGCATCCAATTGTAACAAACCGTATCAATGCCTACGGTAGCTATATTTCGCAAAAAAGTAATAAAGTTTTCAATTTCTTCATCTCTTCCCTCTAATCCTAGTTTTGTTTTTGTGTTCAAAGACGGAGGCCCTTCTATAACTTTTAGTTGTAGTCCTTCTTTTTCCCAAGCCTCTTTTACTGCTCGAATCAACTTCAAATCATGACTTTTATCATGATTCATTTTTACCATGGCAGGACTAATCCCACCCACTGCGCCCAACACCTGCATTTGCTTAGCCAATGCTACTTTTTGCGGTTCGATACCCCAAAAATAGGCCAAGCACAACTGAATACCCGCATCTTTAGCTAAGTGCTGAATCTGATAGGGCCTGCGATAAAATGGGTGTTCTGGAGATACTAAACCCGCTGTAGCCAAAGCCGCCGATTGTTTTAGAAAAACCCTGCGCTCATTTTTCATCATAACATGCTGTTTGCCACTAAAAGAAAAATAGCAGCAAAATATTTACCAAATCAATCCATAAATTCTAATGCCTGTAGTAGAGCTGCAAAACTTTGCGGCTCTACTCAAAAACTCCACGTATTTTTATTTTGATTGTATGGTTCAAAGGAAAACTTAAAGCCATTCCTCAAACCAAAATCATTGGATTGCCCTACTACATAATACGCCCCGAGCCGTATTCTTTCGCGTCCTATCTTAAAAACACGGTTTAAGCCTACAAACACTTCTGAGTATTGGTAGTTGCGCTCAGGCACATACAAAAAGCCGCCGCCTGCTACTTCCCTAATTTTGGTTTTGTTGAGTAGTGGCACTTTGCTCGTAAAAAAACCGTTGAATTGGTGTGTGTAATGCGACTCAAAGTACCAATTAAAGACAGGAAAAGTCTGGGGAATCAACTGATAGGTGTACATAGAGGGTGAGAAAAAGTAATTATCTCCTCCCCGCATATAGGTGTAGTCCATCACTGCCAAACTGGTGGTGTCCAAATATTTGCCTGCATTGATACGATATTCAGAAGTGCCAAGGACACCCACGTTGAAAGTTTGTCGCACAGAAGCAGAAAGGCGCGTAAAAACGTTGGTGTTGTTGTTAGAAACAGGCCATGCTCTGTCAAAATTTAGGCCAAAAGTGGGGTATCGCGAACCCAAAATAACTTTCTCGTTGGGTTCTCTCAAATAAAGTTGTCGAGGCGTATATTCTATGCCTACACTGGTTTTAAAAACATGGCTTGTAGGAAACACTTGCGTTGTATTATTGGCAAAAATTTGATCGCCCAACGCACCAAATTTGAAATTAGACAAGTCGCTTCTATTTTCATAATACAACTGTGTACTAAGGTAAAAGCCATTAAATAGCTCAGTACGATGCCGAATATCCACAGACTTGTTTTGGTAAAAATTACTTCTCCGGCGATATCGCTCAAAGTAGCTGCTCCATTGATGATACTAAATCCTGACCCTACGGCAAAATTAATGCTCGACACTCGCAACGGATTATAGAAGTAATTGAGGTTGATGCCGCCTCTTAGGTCTTGGTTTTTAAACCATATGTAAAACTGGTATTCAAATTGATTTGCTTCCTGTTTTCAAACCTTTTGTAATAGCCCAACCCGTAGCGTATGCGCCAGCCTCCGATGGCGAT
This sequence comes from Spirosomataceae bacterium, assembly GCA_041392315.1. GTDB lineage: Bacteria > Bacteroidota > Bacteroidia > Cytophagales > Spirosomataceae > Runella. The sequence continues at coordinate 218,199 of JAWKMH010000006.1, forward strand.
GGGGTCTATCAATCCTAAAAGTGGATCGAAATACCAAGTGGTTTTCTGGGTTCGGTTGATATGCCCCATGCCCAAATACAATACTTTTGGAAGTGTTAAGCGATTATAAACCTTGTCAATAGAATCCAAATAGGTTTTTGAGTTCATCAAAATCTCCAATCGTTCTTTTTCTTTCATTACCGCCTGCTCGTCTTTGGTGAGCGGATGTGGTCGTATTTTTTCCCAGAAAGTAGAATCCCGTTTGTAAGCTTGTTGGGTAGTAACTCCCACTTCGTCGCCAAAAACCGTTTGGGTAAGTTGATATCAAACACATAGCTGGTTTGTATCACCTCAGTTTTTCCTACTTTTTTACTCCTCCTTCTTTTACTTTCCAGGTATAAGTGGTTTTGGAGGGCATCCAGCGATTTTGCACCTGTTCAAATACCTGCTGGAAACCAAATTCGTCGTAGCGGAGCAATCCTCTTTTGGTGAGTTTCAAATCCACACTCTTCAACACCCAACTGTCTTCCAGTACTTCTATCGTCCCTTCGTACAGCGCATTGCCTAAATCTCTCGGAATAACCTTGATGCGATAAATCTTCTCTTTTCCTTCAAAATAATACTTTAAAAGTTGAAATTTATAACGCCAAAAAGCTAAGTCGCTCAAGGGAGAAATGATTTCATTGTCACCAATTTTGGCTATTTTTTGGTGGTTTTTGTATAAATCAAACTCGCCGTCTGTTACCGACTTAAAGAATAGTGTGCTTTGGTCGCCTATTTTCTTGACGGCCTCTCTTTCCTCTTTTTGTTGGCCTGTATTGCTTTGATACCTGATGAGCTGACATTCAAAAATATTTAATTGGGGCAAGGTGTCTTTTTTTGCGGTTGGTCTCTCTGCTATTGTGAGGGCTTCTTCGGGGTTAGGCGGTGTCTCTTCATCTTTCTTCTTGGTGATTTTCTTTTCTATTTCTTCCACTCCTTTGATATACAGCTTGGCCTTATAATTTTGGTATTGGCTCAAGATAGCAGCTTTGTTTTCAATGACTTTTTTGATAACCTCATACGAATAATCTTTCTTTTTGATTTTCACTACCACTTCATCCAACTGCTTTTGGTCTATTTTTAAAAAGATGTTTTTCACTAAATCCTTGTCGACTACCACCTCAAATACCTCTGTTTGATACGCCATCGAAGACACCGACAAACGGTTTAAGCCTTCCAATAGTTGTATTTCGTATTTCCCTTCGGCATCCGTAATAGTGCCTGTATTGCTATTTACCACCCGAATAGTAGCCCCCACCAAAGACTCGTTGTTTTCTGAATATACATAGCCCCTAATCTTGTAATAGGTTTGGGAAAACGACAAAAAAGGCAAAAAGAAGCTGATAAGAAGTAGTTTGTTTTTCAAAATGGCTGTGTTTGTTACCTATTCAAATGCTTGAACGCTGCAAAGGGTTGCTCAAACAAAAAAATAAACGGATATTTACTTATAATTAAGGCGATTAAAGTCTTTTAAAAACGATAAAATCCGCTATTTATTCATTTAAGCTAACCCTATATCTTCTCATGCGCTACTTCTTTTTTTGTGTCATACTATTTTTAGCCCCCTGTTTCCTCCTTGTTGGGCAAGAGTTGATAGATAATCGCCAACGTGAAATCGTTTTTAAATCGGTCAATGTGATTCCGATGGACAAAGAGCAGATTATTGAAAATCAGACAGTCGTTGTTAAAAACGGCAGAATAACTGCCCTGGGCGATGCAGCAAAAATAAAAATCAGCAAAGGTGCCTTGGTCATTGAAGCCAAAGGGAAATATTTAACCCCAGGGTGGGCTGAAATTCATGCCCATGTTCCTCCCATAGATGATATCGAACCTATGAAAGAGGTACTGGTGCTTTATCTTGCGAATGGAATCACCACGATTCGAGGTATGTTGGGGCATCAAAAACATTTAGAATTACGTACCAAAATCAACAGTGGCGAAATCCTTGGGCCTCATTTTTATACCACGGGGCCATCGTTCAATGGACAAACTGTAAAAACTGCCCAACGAGGGGCAGAGATGGTACGCGAGCAAAAGGCCGCAGGATACGATTTCTTAAAACTACACCCTGGCTTGACCAAAGAAACTTTCCCTGCCATCGCTAAAACTGCCCAGGAAGTGGGTATTCCGTTTGTAGGCCATGTATCTTTCAATGTAGGAGTTTGGCGAGCCATTGATGCCCACTACTCAACCATTGATCATCTGGATGGGTTTATTGAAGCCCTTACACCAGGCATAGATACGCTGGTGGACCAAGAAACAGGTCTGTTTGGATCGTGGGTTGCCGACCGTGCTGAACCCACCATGATTCCCAAACTGATGGAGGGCTTGCGCCAAAACAATGTCCGTGTCGTACCAACCCAAGCACTGGCCGAGCGTTATCTTTCGCCTCTGCCTGCAAGTGCTTTTTTGAACGCGCCAGAAATGAAATACATGCAAGCAGAGCAGCTAAAGAGCTGGGAAAATGCCAAGAATAACTACAACAACAATCCTAACTTCTCGAAAGAACGCGCCAAAAAACTAATACAGGTTCGGAGAGAGCTTATCAAGGCATGTCAGCAAAATGGCGTAGAGTTGCTGCTTGGCTCAGATGCCCCACAAATTTTTAACGTACCTGGCTTTGCCATTCATCACGAAATGAAGTATTTGGTAGAGGCAGGATTGACCCCTTACGAAACCCTCCGTACTGGTACAGTGAATGTAGCTTCCTATTTAAAGAAAGCCGATTCAGGGACTATAAAATTGGGAAATGTCTCGGATTTGGTCTTATTAAGCGGTAATCCACTCAAAGACATCAACCAAACCCGCCATATTGAGGGAGTAATGATAGGGACAAACTGGCTCTCAAAAAGCTATATCGAAAAAGAGTTAAAGAAGCTGGAGAAGCGATAAAATTAACATAAGCCTGATGGTGGATGAAAAATAAATCGACTTAACTGTAACCTTCTTTGACTTCGACAGTTTCCACTTACAAATCACCCAACAGCCTATTTAAAAATTGAATATACTATCAGACAACGCACTCATGCTTCGGGTAAAGGCCGATGATTTAGACAAGATGGGATTGTTGTTTGAACGGTATCATCGACCCTTGTTTACATTCTTATACCACTCCACAGGTCAGCGGGCTACCAGTGAAGATTTAGTACAGACGGTTTTTTATAGGATGTTGAAATACCGACATACTTTTACAGAAATAGGTGAGTTTAGAACTTGGATGTATCATTTAGCCCGTAATGCCCTGAACGATTACTTTAAAAAAATCATCGAATGGTATATCAAGCAGATGTAACAGCGGCAAGTGAAAAAATACTTGCAGAGAGTCCTGCAGATATTTTACTTGAAAAAAACAAGAAAATGAAGCCCTGTACCAAGCATTGGCCCGACTCAACCCCGAATACCGTGAAGTATTGATTTTGAGTCGTTTTCAAGAGCTGCCATACCAAGAAATTGCCCAGATTTTGGGGACATCCGAAGGCAATATCAAGGTGAGAGTACACCGGGCTATGAAAGAATTAAAGCAAATTTATTTGAATCAATCAGATCATGTTTGATAAAGAAGAAAATGAGATTTGGGAACAGTTGGGTAAGTTAAAAACCCCCGAACCCAGTGCCAAAATGAAGCCTCGTTTTTATGCCATGCTCGATACTTTTCATAAGGAAATCGACACAAAAGAAACACGTAGTTGGACGAATGTCTTGGTGGGTTTATTTTCTTATAAACCCGCTTACAACTGGACATTTGCCATCGTAATTTTGATGTTGGGGGCAAGTATCGGCTATCTTATTGGAAGACCCGATAGTCAGATGATGAGCAGCCACCAAAAAGTAGAAACGCTCGCTTCGGAAGTACAAGAGATAAAACGAATGATGGTCCTTTCGATGTTAGAAAACCCTACTGCTACCGAACGTCTTAAAGCAGTAAGTTATACCCAAGAACTCAACACTGTGGATAATCAAATGATAGAGGCATTGCTAACGACCTTGAATTTTGACTCCAATGAAAACGTTCGACTCGTAACACTCGAAGCACTGGTTGCTTTGGGCGATAATCCTAAAGTACGCAAGGGTTTGGTACAATCATTGCTAAAACAAGAATCGCCCTTGGTACAAGTGGCTTTGGCCGATGCAATGGTGAAACTACAAGAAAAAAGCGCTGTAAAACCCTTCAAACAATTACTCCGTAAAGATAATCTCCATCAGGTGGTGAAAACCAAAATCGAGAAGACAATTAAAGCCCTTTCTTAAACCACAAATCAAAATAGCAAGATGAAAAAGTTAATTTTCCCGATTCTATCGGGGTTGGTGCTTTCTTGTACCCTATCTACCGCTCAAGACGTCAAATTTAAAGAACAAATCCATAAAGAATTTGTGGTTTCACCTCAGAGTGTGTTGGCCGTTTATAATCTTAATGGAGCCATCAAAATAGAAGGCTATGACGGAAATAAGCTATTGATAGAAGTGGATAAAACCATTTCTGCTAAAACCACCGAACAGTTGGAAGAAGGAAAACAAGAACTAAAACTCGAATTTGATCAGAGGAACGATAGTGTCATTGTGTATATCTCCGAACCTTGGGACACACGCCCACACCAAAAACAGGATAGATGGAACAATCACAAAAAAATACATTACGACCATCTTTTAAACTTTACTATCAAAATCCCCAAAACGCTAAATTTGGTTGTTTCAACCATCAATAAAGGAGACATTGAGGTAGAAAATGTGAGCGGGTTGTTGAAAGCCAATAATATCAATGGGAGAATTACCCTAAAAAATGTAAAAGGAGCCCATGATGTACACACTATTAATGGAGACGTGACCATCAACTATACAGCACTGCCTCCCAACAACGCAAAATATTATACCCTCAATGGCAATTTAAACATTACTTATCCAGCTAATTTTTCAGGAGACTGCGAGTTCAAAAGTTTTCAAGGGGAGTTTTTTACGGATTTTGAACAAATCGAAAAGTTACCCGCCAAGACCATAAAAACAACTTCAGAGAAAAACGGAGCTACCACTTATAAATTAGACAAAATCAACACTATTAGAATTGGAAAAGGAGGTAATAATTTCAAATTTGAGACCTTCAATGGAAATATTTATATTAAAAAACAGTCTTGAAAATCAATCTTTTAACATAATTTAACCTCAAAAAATGAAACCACTTCACATTATATTCGCATTTTTGTTGCTCCTAATAGCTACCCCTTTTTTCGCTCACACTCAAGATAGAGAGCAACTCACCGTTCCATTAACAGACCCCTCCAAAGAAGGAAAATTGAAGATTGGCATCGTAACGGGTAGTATCAAAGTAGTTGGATATGAGGGCAAAGAAATCATTATTGATGCCGTAGCCAGCGACAAAAAAGAGCAAAAAAATAGCTATACAAATGATAGAGGAAATGGCATGAAAAAAATAATAACCAATGCAGGGTTTGAAATAACGGCCAAAGAGAACAATAACCAAGTCAGTATTGGTACTGACCAAGTAAATAGGGAAATCAATTTTACCATCAAAGTACCTAAGAGGTTTTCACTCAAACTCAGTACAGTCAATAATGGAGATATTTGGGTAGAAAACGTAGAAGGAAATCACGAAATATCGAATGTAAACGGCCATATCAACATGAAAAATATTTCGGGTTCGGTTGTTGCCAATACGATTAACCAAGACATCAATGTCAATTTTACAGAGGTTTCATCCAGCACCCCTATGGCATTTACCACAATCAATGGAGCAGTAGATATTACTTTTCCAGCCAATATTAAGACGAATGTAAAACTTAAAACAGACAGGGGGGAAGTTTTCAGTGATTTTGACGTGGATGTGGACAAGTCTCCCACTAAAATTATTCAGTCGGCAGACAAAGAAAAAGGGATGTATAAAATTAAAAAAGACGACTGGACACAAGGAAAAATTAATGGAGGTGGCTCAGAAATCATGATGAAAACAATGAACGGCAATATCTACATCCGTAAAAATAAGTAAACAAAGCAACGTTAGGTTAGTAAACCTCCTCCTTATAAAAAATTGTATGACAGCTCTTTGCTGTAAGGGCTGTCATACGCTTATAAACAGCCATTTATAAAAAGTCATTTTATGAAATTCATCCTTTCCTTATTCCTATGGCTATGGAGCATTTTAGTTTTTGCTCAAACCGATAAAAAAGAAGCTGTCACTATTCCTAAAAAAAAGTATCATACACAAAAATTGGAAGTACCCCTCAAATTAGATGGTATTTTAGATGATAAAGCTTGGCAGGCAGTGGATTGGGGGGGAGATTTTATTCAGTTTCAACCTAATGGAGGTATGACCCCCTCTCAGCCCACTGCTTTCAAAATTCTTTATGACGACCGATTTTTATATGTAGGCTATCGTTGCTATGATGCGGCTCCTGATTCGGTGGTGAAACGCATGAGTCGTAGAGATGAGTTTCCTGGAGATTGGGTCGAAATCAATATTGATAGCTATCATGATTTAAGAACAGCCTTTTCGTTTTCCATTTCAGCTTCAGGGGTGCGTGGAGATGAGTTTATTTCAAATAATGGCAATAATTGGGATACGAGCTGGAACCCAATATGGTTTGCCAAAACGCACCTTGACGAGCAAGGCTGGACAGCCGAGGTAAAAATCCCTTTTAGTCAGCTACGCTTTGGCAGCGAAAATAACCCAACTGAGTCAAAAAGAATCTGGGGTTTTCAAGTAACAAGGCGGCTTTTTAGGAAAGAAGAGCGGTCTAATTGGCAATATATCCCTCAAAATGCGGGCGTGTGGGTGAGTGCTTTTGGCGAATTGCACGGTTTAAAAGAAGTAAAACCCCAAAAACAGATTGAAATCGCCCCCTACATCGTTGGCAAAACAGAAACTTACAAAACTCAAGAAGGCAATCCGTTTGCTACAGGTCGAGACAATAAACTGACCATGGGGCTTGATGGTAAAGTAGCTATAACTAGCGATTTGATTTTAGACTTTACTGTAAACCCTGATTTTGGGCAAGTTGAGGCAGATCCTTCACAAGTAAGAATTGATGGGTTTCAGAACTTTTTTCAAGAAAGAAGACCTTTTTTTATTGAGAGTAGAAACATTTTCGACTATCAGCTTACTGGCTCTGAAGCAGGCGACGATTACGACTCCGATTTGCTTTTTTACTCACGCCGCATTGGTGGTTCACCTCATGGTTATCCAGATTTAGACGACGGCGAATATGGTCGTGTACCACAAAATACACCTATTTTGGGCGCGGCTAAATTTAGTGGAAAAACCAAAAAAGGTTGGAGTATTGGTCTCCTTGAAAGCGTTACTCAGCGCGTTTGGGCCACTGTTGATAAAAAGGGCAAAAGAAGAAAGGAAATCATAGAACCATTGACCAATTTTTTTGTAAGTCGTATTCAAAAAGATTTTAACGGAGGTCAAACTGTCATTGGTGGTATTCTGACGGGTGTTCAAAGAGAAAGCAGTCCACTATCCGACAATCTCCAAGATATGCTCCACAAAGGTGCGTATTCGGGAGGTATAGATTTTTTACACTATTGGAAAAACCGCACTTGGTACGCCCGAGGTAACGCTGTATTTAGTCATGTAGTAGGGTCAAAAGCCAAGATTCTGGCTACTCAAATGGCTTTTGAGCACTTATTTCAACGTACCAATGCCTCAGAAATGGGAATAGACCCTGATAGAACCTCCCTAACAGGTACAGGCGGTACGTTTCGGTTGGGCAAAATAGGAGGAAAATCAGGAAAACATGGAGAGGTGTTTAAGTTTGAGACAGGCCTTACTTATCGCTCTCCCGAATTAGAAATTAATGACATTGGGTTTATGCTCACCGCCAATGAAATCAATCATTTTACTTGGGCGGGCGTGCAATGGCAAAAGCAAATCGGCATTTTTCGTAATGCACGTATCAATTATAATCACTGGTCGCGATGGGATTTTAGTGGGCAATTTCTTTACCAAGCTTTCAACACCAATTTGCATGGCAATTTTAAAAACAATTGGCGCGTAGGTAGCGGCACTACTTGGATGCCTTACCGAATTTCTAACAATGCCCTAAGGGGTGGCTCGTCACTTCGGCAACCTGCTGGTATCAATCATTGGTTTTATATACAGAGTGACTCCCGAAAAAAAATTACTGCTAATTTACAAACCTTCAATTACTGGGGTTTTGGACAAACCGCCCGTCAAAGTAACTATAGTTTGGGCCTACAAGCGCAGCCTATCAATGCCCTGACAGTGAGCGTGGGCATAGGTGTCAATAAAAACTACCGAAAACAAGACCAATATGTAAGTTTGATTGATGTAGGAGGTCAACAACGGGTGATTGTAAGCGAACTAAATCAACAAACCTTACGCTATACCTTGCGGCTCAACTACAACATTACACCCGACCTAACTCTGCAATACTATGGACAGCCCTTTATCACCCGACCGCTCTACAAAAACTTTGGTTATGTAATCGACCCACTCAATAAAACGTATGATGCTCGCTTTCACCGATTTTCTGAAAAGGAAATCCATTTTGAAAACAATACCTACTACGTGGACGAAAATCGCGACGGAGTCGTGGACTATAGTTTCGACAAGCCTGATTTTAATTTTGTGCAATTTCGTTCTAATTTGGTAGCTCGTTGGGAGTATAAAGCAGGCTCTGAATTTTATTTGGTATGGTCGCAGGGCAATACACCTGATGTTGGGCAAGATTTTGATAAAGGTGTTGGGCAAAATCTTTTCGACAACCTATTTTCTGAGCAAGCTCGCAATATCTTCTTACTGAAATTTACTTATCGATTCCTGAAGTAAAATAGCTATTTCAGCCCTCATTACAAACTTTTACATTTCGTTTACATTCTTTTACAGCCATCCTTCTTTTTGTTGAAGGTTGGCTTTTACTTTTGTTTCCATCAAATCCAATAGCAACTATGAAAACATTGAAAACACTCGCGTTAGGCATTTTGCTCTCAAGTATGATCCTCCCCAGCCAAGGACAAGAAACCTTTAGCAGTTGTTCGGCGGCCTTTTTAGACAATAAGCTCATCGTAGATAATTATTCTCCCAAAGGGAAATGCGTACTTTCTCACACCACACAAGGTACACTTACCGTAGCAGAAGCTACTTTTGAAAATAATCAATGGCACCAAACCGCGCCCATTGAATTTATAGTAGCGATTCATGACAAGAATACCCAAACGCTAATGATGCATTCTACCGAGAAGTATCAAAAAGTTGACTTACAAAAGATAATGGCTCAATGCCAAAAAGGCGACCATATTGTGCTTTTGACTACCAAAGACAAATACGCGCTTCCTCACAATGAGATTGTAGTGCAGTAATATAAATCGAGCGACTTTAAATCAACCTAAAATCATACACAACAATGAAAAAAACAATCGCATCACTATTCGGGCTATTGGGCATAATTTTAATCCTTAGCCCCATCCATGCATCTTCTGAAGATAGCGAAAAAGTTTTTTATGGTAATCCCTTGACTTTAAATGGGCGGCCTTTAGACTATACTTTTTCAAAAAGCAGCAGAGGCGTTTTAGCTTTGGTGAAGGAAACCCCAATTCGGCAGAGGCTTCTAAAGTTCCCTTTAAAATGTATCTCAAACATGCAGGGCAAGTGCTCAACAAAGGCCTCTTCTGACACACGTGAACATTATCAAGTAGAGGTGTCAGGTATTTTGGCATTGGCTCAATACGGCGATAGCTTGTCATCGAACCTGCCCGACCAAGCGATGCCGTGGCCAAACGTGTTATTCAGTTGAATAAGGTGGATTTAATGTATATGATTTTTAGTCCGATGTTTGCCAGACAAAAAGGCGGCGACGGTTGTTAAACTCTCTTTTATCATTTTGGAACACATAAACAGCCATGAAATTTAATTTTGACAAATGAAGAAGCCGCCTTTTCCAAGCCAAATGTATCCTCTGCTGTCAGCCTTTTTATGTTTCATTTCCTGCCATAGACAAAACAAATCTGATAACAGAAATATAGACATCGCTGCACAGACCACGGTTTCCAAAAATGTAATCAACAGTACTATTTTTTTGGCAAATACAGTCGTCGCAATTGACAGTAATATACGCAGTATTCTTCAGGTAAAATTATTTGCTCTGTTCTTACTATTTGTTTTTCACACCTCCTGTGGACAAAACCAAACGAACGTACCACAAGATAAAACCAGTAATGGACATTCATCCGAGTCTCAACTTAAAGAGAATAGTGCTGGAGAACTGGCGGTAAGGTTAGCAGCCACTTCCAAGGTGCCCGTAAGTATGGTTCGGCATGTAAAGCAAGCCAGAAACGGAGACATTTTGATTGCTTCCTACTTAGGGGTGTTTCGATACGATGGAACATCTTTTACCAATCTAACAAGTAAAATAAGTTCGCCCCGAAACTCCAGTTTCTGGGATGTTTTGGAAGACCGAAAAGGAAATCTTTGGTTCGCTTCGAGAGATTCAGGTGTTTATTATGATGATGGTAAATTCATTCAGCATTTTACAACAAGGATGGGCTTGCCAGTAATACAGCACTGCATATTTATGAAGATAAAGCAGGTTATATTTGGATTGGAGCAAGTCGTTACGATGGGAAATCTTTTCGAGACTTTACCACAAAAGACGGATTTCCCAGTAACAGTATTCGATTACTCCTTGAAGACAAAACTGGCAAACTTTGGTTTGGTGCACAAGGCGAAGATATGTTCGTTTATGATGGAAAAACATTTACCGTTTTAAAAAACAAAGATGGCAAGGCGTTTAACAACGTTTGGTCAATAATCGAAGATAAAAAAGGAAATATTTGGTTTGGTGCCGATGGTCTTTGGCGCTATGACGGCAGGGCTTTTACGAAGGTATCGCAGAGGGGGACTTATGCTATTATCGAAGATAAAAAAGGGAACATCTGGACTACCGGAGCAGCACAAAATGGAGATTGGGCACTTTCCCGTTATGATGCAAACTCCTTATACAATGGAGAGCCTACGGTAACCGAAATAATGTCACAACAAGTAATGCTTTTGGGGCTATTGGAAGACAATAATGGGAATATTTGGTTCGGCTCTGGAGGTGGCGTGTATCGTTATGATGGAAAGACCATTACGGACTTTAAAAATGCAGCTGGTCAGGAATAATGTATGTTGCTAATTTTAAAACCGTTTCTCAATTATATTAACCAATATTATTTCTGCAATATGAACAACACGCTATCAACCGCCTACTTCATCTTAATCATTGCTCATTTGTTTTTCGGGTGCGGTGGAGCAGCAAAAGAGGAAAATGAAAATAATGCATTAGCAAGCTCTCAATCTTCAGGACATGTTGTGGGTGAAAAATATAGTATAGATACGAAGGAAAGTGTTATAACATGGAAAGGTTCAATGGTATTTGATATTGAAGAGGAACACATAGGATACGTTTATATTTCAAAAGGTCAATTGATGATTGAAAAAGGTCAATTGGTGGGCGGTACAGCTGAAATCGACATGAATACAATTGAATATGGAGACCAGGCGAATAAAAACACACCTATTAAACACTTAAAATCACCTGATTACTTTGATGTCGAAAAATTTCCCATTTCTACAATCGAAATTACCAAGGTTGCATCAGTGAGAGATAATATTATTAAAGTTGCAGGGAAGTTGACTATTAAAGGTGTCACAAATGAAGTTACTTTTCCAGCCAAAATAGAAGTTGAGGACGGAATTATCAAAGCGACTGGCAAGCTCGTCATTGATCGAACAAAGTGGGGAATCCGTTATAGATCAGGGAAGTTCTATGATAATTTAGCGGATCAAGCTGTTTCGGATAACGTTGAGCTCCTTATGAAAATCATAGCAAAAAATAAATAGCTGAATCCATAAAAGACTTTAATCAAATCACCTTAATTCTATTCTGGCACAAGTGCTTTTCGGTTTTTGAAATTCTTGAGTAATTAAAAGGAATTATGAAATACGTACATATTCATATATTGTTCTTGGTGTTTATTTTTTGCACTTCCTGCAACGGACAAGAAAAAACAAAGACAACCAAAAGCCCAAATACTTCCAAACCAAGTCCAACAGTCATAAGAAACTTTAAGGCAGCGGGTTTGGCTCCCGATTTTGATACTACTTTAGTCAGTCAATACATCCGAAGTATTTTTCAGGATTCGAAAGGAAATTTATGGTTTGGTACCATAGCAGAAGGCGTAGTGCGGTATGATGAAAAAACGTTAACCTACTTTTCTAATCCTGATGGGTTTTATAGCAATTCTGTTTTTGCCATTAATGAAGATGAGGGCAATATGTGGTTTGGGACTGACCAAGGGTGTATAAAACACGATTCCAAACAACCCATTGAAAAAACATTTAGGAATTACAATCAAAAGATGGCCTGAACCATATTGATATAAGTCGCAAAAGCATCCTTGTTGACAAATCTGGTGCGATTTGGTACGACTTCCGGCGGCGTGTGTTTAATATGACCTGGCTGCTGATAGCGAAGGCCGAAAAAAGTTTTGCATTATTTAAACGGCTTCTCTATAAACGTTGCGGGTATTATGGAAGACAAAAATGGAGCTATTTGGTTTGCTTCGTCTGATAGAGGTCTTTTCGCTATGATGGAAAAGCGATTGTTAATTTCAATGAAAAAAGAAAGGTTTGGGGGAGAACTACGCGGGTGGCATGTCCAGAATAAAATGGGCAATATGTGGTTTACCATCAAAGCAGCATTGTAAGTACGACAGGAAAACGTTTACCGAATACACCACTAAAGACAGCTTAGGTGGAACAGGTTTTGGGGACTCATTATAGAACAGTCGGGTATCATTGAACCGGCCCGAGGTAGTACTACCAGATTTGACCCATCTATCCCTTACGTCAAAAACATTTACCGTGTTTACAATAATAGCCGACGGACTTAATTGTTGTGTTCAATGTTTCAGATAAATCAGAACGTATGTGGTGGGCAGGATCAGGTCTTTTTCGCTGACGGTAAACGTTTTTATCAAGTTAAACAAAACGGCCCTTGGTAGTATGAACAATCTGACACAACAACTATTCAACTGGACTATTTTTCTCGCCTTGCTATTTGGGTTTATTGTCTGCAACGGACAAGTCAAAAAGATTTACCAAAGAAAAACTCAGGTCTGCTGAAGCTAATTCGGTCACAAAGCACAAACCCAAGCGACAATGCTCATTATAGTTCACAAGACAGGTGAATGGAAAAGCTTACACCCGTTTTTCGGAATAAATATTCCATGCGTACATTTTCGTAGAAATCCTATAAGGTTTTAAGGGTGCGACGACTCGCAAACCTTATAATTAAGCGTTTAGTAATCAATTATTTACAAGTTTATACTTATCGACCGAAAGGGAATAAAAATCCTCCCTACAAGCCACAACGGTGTACCATGGGGATTTAGGTGCGGTTCTTTATTTCCTTTAGAATTTTAAATCAACAAAAAGCCAACCACTAGAAGGCTCAACCATTGAGTTATTTCTGCTAAAATTTGATACGGAACTATGGAAATTATGGCAGGTAAATTGGCAATAGTGGCATCATTTTTAGTAATCAGCATACTGTTCGGACAGTATGCTTGGATAACTTCTGCCCCTGACACGACTAACTCGCAACGATTGGAAGAAAAAACCAACCTTGCGCTTCGCCGCACAGGTCATGGTTTATTACTTGCGAGCGGAAGTCTACTTCCAATATTCCTGCTGTTAAGAAATTAGAGGATGGCACTTATGTGCTACAATTAAGCAAATCCTTCGATTACAACAAGGTGCAACTCTTTATTAGGAATCGCTCGACCTTCACAGTATCAAGTAATTATGATGTAGCGGTCATGGACTGCGAAACAAACCAGTTACATTGGGTATAGTTTCTGGATTATTCAAAAGCAAAAGTTGCCTGCACAGGACGTGATCAGGTCATGGGTTGTTACAATGTGAAAATAACCTTCTCAACTTCTGAAAATACTCCTAAACCCAACCCAGTTTGGTGGACATTAGGGTTGGGACTTGCTTTTATGAGCGTTTCCTATGTTGTACTTTCGCGAAGAAAAACGACGGCACTTATTAAAACGCCTGAGGAACACGCGATTGAAAAATCTACACAGATTCATTTTGGCGAATCAAGCATGGACTTGGAGAATCAATTATTGTATTCATCCAACACTCAACATAATCTCACCTTTCGCGAAGCCAAATTGCTGCACTTATTCATTAAACACCAAAATCAAGTCTTGGAACGTGATTTCATCCTCAAATCTGTTTGGGAAGATGAGGGCGTAACTGTAGGAAGAAGTGTCGATGTTTTTGTTTCGCGTTTACGAAAGTTATTGCAAGAGGATGCTTCACTCAAAATTGCAGCGGTACATGGTGTAGGATATCGCCTAGAGGTCATTTAGACAACCGTTAAATCTCTATCTCCTAAAAAGTAAAACTTACCACGTTCCACTTTTTCCTTTTATGTTACGCAATTACCTCAAAATCGCGCTGCGTCATCTTTGGCAAAATCGCCTCTATTCAGGCATTAATGTCGTGGGCCTGGCCTTAGGGCTCACCTGTGTATTGTTAGCTATTTTATATATTAGAGATGAATACAATTTTGATACATTTCACAAAAAAAGCCCTCATTTATACCGAATTACGACCACACTAATTGCTAACAAAGGAGAAGCACCTCAAACTTCAGGAGGGACGGGACAAGTACAAGGGCCAGCTTTTAAAGCAGCAATACCCGAAATAGAAGATTATGTAAGGGTAATGGGAGGAGCAATTTTAGGTGACATCCGCACCGACCAAAAAGCGTTCAAACTCCAGCTGCTTTTTGTAGATGAAAATTTCTTTGATGTTTTTAGTTTTAGGTTGATTCATGGTAATCCAAAGACATTACTAAAGGACGTAGGCTCTGTGGTTATTACGAAAAAAACGGCAATCAAATTTTTTAATTCCACCAATGTAGTAGGTAAGGTTTTACACATGGAGGCTGATCCATCCGCTGATCGCTTGGGTAAACCATTGGTCATTTCAGGTGTTGTAGAAAATCCTCCTAAAAATTCATCCATTCAGTTTGAGGTACTTCATCCTTTTCGCTTCTTGCAACTGAGTTTTGAAGATACAAATTGGTTGAATGCTTATCTTGGAACTTTTGTGGTATTGAATTCTAAGGCAAATAAACCATCGGTTATAAAAAAATTTAACCAAGTACATGCCCGACATGCCAAAGAACAAATCAAAGATAATGGCTATAATCCTGAAACAAGTTATGGCTTGCAGTCTATTACAGATATTCATTTAAACCCTTTAAATACAGGTGGCGAAGGTGGGGCCGTTAATTATAGCAACCCTCTCTATTCATACTTGTTTCTAGGCTTTGCGATTTTTATTTTATTGATGGCAAGCATCAATTTTATCAATATCAGCATCGCAAGTTCGCTCAAACGTACCAAAGAAGTCGGGATTCGTAAAATAACGGGCAGTCGTCGAGGCCAAATCATCATTCAATTTTTGGGAGAAGCGGCCATTTTATGTGTCGTGGCATTTGTTTTAGCTATTTTAATTATGCTGATTTTACTTCCCATTTTCAATGAATTGACCAATAAACAAATTAGTGGCCGCGAAATTTTTGAGTGGTCATTAATTTTCTCTTTTATCTTGGTATTGGTTGCCAACATTTTACTATCTGGTTTATATCCTGCCTATATTCTTTCCAATTTCAAACCCACCGAAGTTTTATACAGGAAGCAAAAGCTTTCTGGAAGTGGTTTTTTAGGGCAGAGTTTGGTTGTTCTTCAATTTGTCTTGGCTACTATTTTCTTGATTATTTCCATCATTTTCTATAAACAACTGGACTACATCCGCACGAAAGATTTAGGCTATAATCCTTACCAAGTCATTCGCTCCTACATCAGTGGCAACCGCGAAGCCAAACCTATTACCGAATTCATGAAAAACGAAGTAGCCAAAGAGCCATCCATTATCGGAATCTCATTTGGTGATGAAAGGGGTGGTAATTACAAAACCAAAGTAAATCAACGTACGATAAAAAGTACTTACCAAAATATTGACCAAAACTATTTCTCTGTGTTAGGTATTCATCTAAAAGAGGGAAAAAATCCCTCCAGCAATCAGGAGATTGTTGTCAATGAAGCGTTTGTAAAAGCCGCTGCTTTGGAAAACCCCATTGGTACCTTGGTAAAAACAGAAGACTTTTTTATCAAATCACCCGTCCGGATTGTAGGTGTCGTCAAGGATTTTCATTTTGATTCACTTCGCGAGCGAATCTCTCCTTTGGTGATGACCGTAAACGAGGTGTATTACGGTGGTATTTGGCTTAAAGTTGACAAAAATCGGCAACAGGAAGGTGTCAAAGCTTTTGAAAAAATCTACCGAAAAGCTCTTCCGAATGCCGTTTTTGAATACAATTTTATGGATGAACTCAACAACCTTAATTATATTCAGGAACAACGTTGGCAGCAAATTGTAGGTTTTGTCACGCTTCTTTCGATGTTCCTCTGCGGAATGGGTTTATTTGGGTTAACGCATTTAGCAGTTCAACAACGCACCAAAGAAATCGGAATTCGCAAAGTACTGGGGGCTTCATTAATGAGCATTGTCTCATTGTTATCCAAAAATTTTTTAAAACTGTCCTTTATTTCAGTAATTATTGCTTCACCAGCGGCCTACTACTTTATGGATAAATGGCTACAATATTTTACTTATCGGATTCAAATCTCGTGGAGCACTTTTGGCTATACAGCAATAGTTATTATCTTTATTTCCCTCCTTACAGTCATCTACCAAGCAATCCGAGCAGCTACAATAAATCCCGTAGATTCGTTAAAAAGAGAATAGTTGAAAAAGATTTTAAACCTTCTACTTTCCGGTACTCTTACGCCAAAGAAACCCTGCTGTAAACTAAGATGGGAAATGCTTTCCCACCTACGCTGTTAAAAATAGTTTGACAGAAAAAATTATAGTAAGCTGTATTCTGCAAAATAGAAATGAAAATATTTGGTTTTGGTAGGTTGGTGGAGGCATAGAAGTTGTTAGTTAAAAGGGATTGTTTTTGATTATGAACAATTTAGCTATTCTATATTTCAGAAGCAGATTTTGAAACATAGATTCTTCTCTTATCAAAATCAGGTTTTAATGGGCATGACTGTAGGAATAAGCGTGGACGTTTTCATTGTGTTTTTATGAAAACTACTTCAAGAAGATATTTTACTGAAATTTGTCGTAGTTCACAGAGTAGGATATCGTTTGGAGGTTAGCAAGCTTGAATACGCCATTTAATTGGGGAGATTACATCCATCCTCATAAATCTTGGTTATTTCTACTCAAATCTACAATCCTATTCTTTGTCAAAAAGAAGGGCTTTTTTTTTTTTGAGCATGTTAGTAGGATATTAGAAATATTTTCTTTTTTATTTGTAATAAAAAAAGAAAAGGTAGTATTATGAGTAAGACTATTACGATTAAAAAAGGCTACAATATAAATATCAGAGGAGTTGCCGAAAGAAGAATCACACCATTGCCTTTTTCCGATGTAGTTGCCCTAAAACCACACAATTTCCCAACCATTATTCCCAAGCTATTGGTCGAAGTAGGTCAGGAAATATTGGCGGGGCAGCCCTTGTTTTATGATAAAAACAACCCCAAAATCCGCCTACCATCCCCCGTCAGCGGCGAAGTGGTAGAAATAATTCGTGGAGAAAAAAGGCGTATTATGGAAATTAGTGTACTGCCCGACCAAGAAACGCGCTACCAGACTTTTTCTACCCCCAATCTCCAAGAGACAGACCGCGAGACTATTATCGATCAATTGCTCGAAAGCGGCTGTTGGAGTTATATCAAACAACGCCCCTATTCGCTCATCGCTAATCCTGACAATACCCCCAAAGCCATCTTTGTTTCCTGCTTTGACTCCGCACCACTGGCCCCTGACTTGGGCTTTATCATTGAGCAAGAACGTGATAGTTTTCAGACGGGTCTTCAAGTCCTACATAAGCTATCACATGGCCATCTCCATGTCTCTCTGCGCGACGAAAAAGAGGAGAGGCTAACCGAAAGCGACTTCAAGGACATCTCTATTGGAAGTTTGCACCATTTTAAAGGACCACATCCTGCTGGCAATGTAGGTATTCAGATTCATCACATTGATCCTATTCAGAAAGGAGATATAGTTTGGTATGTGCATCCGCAAGATGTCATTATTATAGGTAGGCTGTTCGCTGAAGGCCGCTATCGAGCCAATCGGGTAATAGCTTTGACAGGTAGCTGTGTGTCCCAACCCCAATACTTTAATGTAATGACAGGGCAACGGTTAAGTAGTATGACCAACAATCAGCTCAATACCAACGATTACCGCCTTATTCAAGGAAATATCCTTACAGGTGAAAAGACACAGCCTGATGATTTTTTGTCGTACTATCAAAATCAACTCACAGCTATTCCCGAAGGCAAAGAACCTGAATTTTTAGGTTGGCTTCTGCCTCGGTTTCACAAATTGAGCCTATCGCGTTCTTACTTTTCTTGGCTCATGCCCAATCGTGCTTATAACCTCAACACCAATACCAATGGGGAAGAAAGGGCTTTTGTGATTACAGGTCAATATGATAAAGTATTACCAATGAATATCTTGCCCGTTTATTTACTCAAAGCTATTTTGGCCAAAGACATCGAACGAATGGAGCAATTAGGTATTTATGAGGTAGCCGAAGAAGATTTCGCTTTGTGCGAATTTGGCTGTACTTCCAAAATAGATGTTCAACGCATCATTGCCGATGGACTTGACTACATACGCCGAGAAGGCTAATTGATTCGAATAATTTAACTTATCCCCTTCCTCTTGTGAAACTCGTCAGAAACATTGTTGATTCCATCAAACCCAATTTTGAGAAAGGGGGGCGATTTGAAAAACTATACCCAGCCTTTGAAGCCTTCGAAACATTGCTGTTTGTACCTGGGCATACCACTTCCTCGGGGGTACATGTACGCGATGCCATAGACCTCAAACGTACCATGTTTATGGTCATTATCGCTTTGATTCCTACGCTGCTCTTTGGCATGTGGAATGTAGGCCACCAGCACTACACCGCCTACGGGATGAAAGTTTCGCTCATAGATAGTTTTATGTTTGGCTTTTGGAAAGTCATTCCCATTATTATTGTTTCTTACAGTGTGGGCTTGGCAGCAGAGTTTATTGTGGGCGTTATTCGCAATCACCCCATTAGCGAGGGCTATTTGGTTACAGGCTTGCTTATCCCATTGACATTGCCCGTTACGATACCTTTATGGATGGTAGGTTTAGCTGCTATTTTTTGTACCATATTGGGCAAAGAGGTTTTTGGAGGTACTGGCATGAACTTCATGAACCCTGCCTTGTTGGCGCGGGCCTTTTTGTTTTTTGCTTTTCCAGCTTATATGTCTGGCGATATTTGGACCGACCTATCGCCCGAAGCAGGCCATGCGCTGGTAGATGCCTATTCAGGTGCTACCAATTTAGTAACTTTCGATGCCAATTTCACTAAACTGCCTTCCATTTCAGATATGTTTTGGGGTTTTGAGCAGGGTTCTATTGGCGAAACCAGTGCCTTTGCTTGCCTATTGGGGGCGCTCTTTCTGATTATTACAGGCATTGGCAGTTGGCAAATTATCGTTTCTTGTGTGCTGGGGGTATTGTTGATGGGGGCATTGCTCAATGGCCTTGCACCCACCGACCTACCTACCCATGCCATGCACACCCCCGCCTACTATCATTTACTGATGGGCGGTTTTGCTTTTGGGGCTGTTTATATGGCCACGGACCCCGTAAGCGCTGCACAAACCGAAAAAGGAAAATGGATTTATGGTTTGCTGATTGGCGCATTTACGGTCGTATTGCGCGTGTTCAATCCTGCCTACCCCGAAGGTGTCATGTTAAGTATTTTGTTGATGAATGTATTCGCGCCTTTGATAGACCATATTGTCGTAGAACAACACATTAAAAACCGAAATAGACGTGCATAACAACCGATACACTCTTATTTACGCTGCCGTATTGTCGGTCATCACCGCTGTAGTGTTGGCAGTGGCTTCTGAAAGTCTAAAACCCGCCCAAGAAGCCAACATTGCTTTGGATAAAAAGTCTAACATACTTCGCTCCGTTCGACTGGCTTACACCGACCGTGCTCAAATTGAGAATACTTACAAACAAAGTGTGCAAGAGTGGGTCCTTAATGCCTCAGGCGAACCCATTGAGGGGGTGAAAACAAATGAGGTGGACATGAAAGCCGAGGTAGCCAAAAAGCCCGAAAATCGCCGCCTTCCATTATACGTATTTACAGAGAAAGACGGAAAAAAATACTATATCGTGCCACTTCGTGGTGTAGGTCTTTGGGGTCCTATCTGGGGATATATTTCGATTCAAGATGATTTCAATACAGTCTATGGTGCTTTCTTTGACCACAAATCAGAAACGCCTGGCTTAGGGGCAGAAATCGCAGAGCAGCCTTTCCAAACGCAGTTTCAGGGCAAAGAAATGATGTCAAAACAAGGCCAGTTTGTATCTGTCAATGTCATTAAAAAAACCGATAAGGCAGCCTTTGGCAACGAACACCGCGTAGATGCCATCTCAGGCGGAACTATCACCTCCAAAGGCACTGATGCTATGATTAAAAATTGTATCGCTCCTTATTTGGCTTATTTTGAAAAAATAAAAAAAACACAAGCAAACTAACTCCCTCCAAAGCTATGAGTACTGAAACCACCGCTGTTCCAGTTGTTGAAGAAAAGAAAAAAGAAGGCTTGTTTTCCAAGAAAAATATCCAAGTCTTGAAAGACCCATTGGATGATACCAACCCCGTAACGGTGCAAATCCTCGGGATTTGCTCGGCGTTGGCCGTTACGGTACAGGTCAAACCTGCTCTGATTATGGCCATAGGGGTTACCTTGGTAACCGCTTTTTCCAATCTGATTATTTCACTTATTCGCAAGTCTATTCCCAATCGTATCCGCATCATTGTTCAACTTATTGTAGTGGCAATGCTCGTAACGATTGTGGACCAAGTCTTAAAAGCTTATATGTTTGATGTAAGCAAAAAGTTATCTGTCTTTGTAGGGCTTATTATTACCAACTGTATCGTCATGGGGCGTTTGGAGGCGTTTGCCTTGGCCCAAAAGCCCTGGCCTTCATTTTTAGATGGTATTGGCAATGGCGCTGGTTATGGGATTATCTTGGTAACGGTGGCATTTATCCGAGAGCTTTTAGGGTCAGGATCAGTGTTAGGCTTCAAGATTGTACCACAGTGGTTGTATGACATGGGCTATGTAAACAATGGCCTAATGATGCTTCCGCCTGCCGCTTTATTCTTAATCGGCATCTACATTTGGTGGCAACGAGGCCGCAATCGAAAACTTATTAATGTATCATAAACAGCAGCCGATTTTGGGCTGTCGGCAGACACCATTTAACACTCTCAACTTGAAACTAAAAATGCAACACCTCATAAACATTCTGATAAAAACCATTTTTGTAGAAAATGTGATTTTTGCCTTCTTTTTGGGTATGTGTTCATACTTGGCTGTATCCAAAAAGATAAAAACAGCTTTTGGCCTCGGCTTGGCTGTTATTTTTGTGATGCTACTTACTACGCCACTCAACTACCTTATCCTCAAATACATGCTTTACCCTGGAGCATTGGGCTGGATTCACCCCTCTCTCCAAACTGTTGATCTTACTTTTCTGGCCTTTATTCTTTTCATCTCAACCATTGCTGGCGCGGTTCAGTTGGTCGAAATGGTAGTTGAAAAGTTCTTGCCTGCTCTTTACAGTTCGTTAGGGATATTTTTACCACTTATCACTGTGAATTGCTCGATTTTGGGGGCATCACTCTTTATGCAAGAGCGTGAGTATAATTTTGCCGAAACCACCGTATTCTCTTTGGGAGCAGGCATTGGCTTTTTCCTCGCCATTGTGCTTTTAGCAGCCATCCGCGAACGCCTGCGTTATTCCAATATTCCCCAACCCCTTCAAGGTTTGGGTATTGCCATGATTATTACGGCTCTGATGGGCTTGGCCTTTTTAAGTTTCTCTGGCATCCAACTCTAATCCGAACGATATGTTACCTATACTGTCTGCAAGTGTTGTCGTCTTTATCTTAGTGATTTTACTTTTTGCGTTTCTTATCCTAACGGCCAAAGACCGTTTAATTCCTAACAAAGACATTGCAATTATTATCAATGGCGACCAAGAGAACCCCCTTACTGTAAAGCCTGGAGCGTCGTTGTTGTCCACCTTGGCAGAAAGAAATATCTTTTTAGCTTCTGCTTGTGGTGGAGGTGGAACTTGCGCCATGTGCAAATGCCAAGTCTATGAAGGCGGCGGTGAGGTGTTACCTACTGAAACTAACCACCTCAACCGCCGACAAGTACAAGAAAAAATAAGATTGGCGTGCCAAGTAAAAGTCAAAGAGGACATGGAAATTCGTGTACCTGACGAGGTTTTTGGCATCAAAAAATGGGAATGTACCGTCGTTTCTAACGACAATGTTTCCACCTATATCAAAGAATTTGTGGTGAAACTCCCCGAAGGCGAAAACCTCCAATTCAAATCAGGCGATTATATCCAGATAGATGTACCCGAGGCCAAGATAGATTTTAAAACCCAGCTTCATGACATTCCCGAAAGATTCAAAGACGAATATGATCGGTTCAAGATTTGGGATTTAACGACCAAGATAGATGAGCCTTTATTTCGGGCCTACTCCATGGCCAATCACCCTGCCGAAGGCAATATCATTATGCTCAATATTCGCCTCGCTACTCCCCCTTGGGACAGGGCAAGAAATGCCTTCATGGATGTAAACCCAGGGGCCTGTTCGTCTTATATTTTTTCACGTAAGCCTGGCGATAAAGTTACGATTAGTGGGCCGTATGGAGAGTTTCATGTCAAAAAATCAGAAAATGAGATGATTTATATTGGCGGAGGTGCAGGTATGGCCCCTCTTCGATCGCATATTTTTCATTTGTTTCATACCCTCAAAACAGGCCGAAAAGTATCCTATTGGTATGGCGCACGTAGCAAAAAAGAAATTTTCTATGAAGAAGATTTCCGTGCTATCGAACGCCAATTCCCCAATTTTCGCTTCGAAATCGCTCTTTCCATACCTTTGCCCGAAGACAACTGGGACGGCTATGTAGGCTTTATTCATGAAGTAGTAAAAAATGAATATTTGGTAGAACATCCCGAACCCGAAGAAATCGAATATTACCTTTGTGGGCCACCTATGATGCTATCGGCAGTACAAAATATGCTCGACAACCTTGGCGTACCCAAAGACAATATCGCCTTCGACGACTTTGGAAGTTAGCAAATGAAACCATCATTGCTCATCATTTTTGCCGTGGCTGTCTTTGCAAGCTGCCAGCACAAACCCCAATATACCTACTTAGAAGGCGAAGCCCAAGGAACTACCTTTCGGATAGTGTATGAAGGCACTCAAGATTTATCGTCATCCGTTGATAGCCTGTTTCGGGTAATAGACCATAGTATGTCGCTTTGGGACAGCACCTCTATTATTAGTAAACTCAATGCCAATCAGACTGGCGTAAAAGCAGACCTACATTTTGCCCTTGTTTTTCAGAAATCGCAGCAAATAGCCAAAATTACCGAAGGGGCTTTCGATATTACGGTGGGTCCATTGGTGAAAACTTGGGGTTTTAGCTACAAAAAGGGATTGCCTTTTCCTACTCAAAAACAAACAGATAGCCTTCTGAAACTGATAGATTACCGAAAAGTCAGATTGGAAAATGGAATATTTATAAAAGCCAACCCACACATAGAGATAGATTTTAATGCCATAGCACAAGGCTATACCGTAGATGTAATGGCCGATTTTCTAAAAAGCAACAATAGCCAAAACTACCTGGTGGAAATAGGGGGTGAAGTCCGTGCCCAAGGAAAAAACGAGAAAGGCCAACTTTGGAAAATAGGCATTGACAAACCCACCAACCAAGAAGCATCAGGTCGCCCGCTACAAGCAGTGGTTGCATTAAACAATAAATCGTTAGCCACCTCAGGTAGCTATCGGAAATTTGTAGAACGCAACGGTAAAAAATACAGTCATGCCATTGATCCCAAAACAGGTTTGCCCATTACACACCAGCTACTAAGCATCTCTGTCATTGCCAACGACTGCATGACAGCCGATGCCTACGCCACCGCCTTTTTAGTCATGGGCTTGGAAAAAGCAAAGCCCTTGGCCCAACAGCTACAATTGGAATGGTACGGTATTTATGCCCTGCCCAACGGCCAAATAAAGGCAGCGAGTAGTTCTCATTTTTTTGAATAGAAAGGTTTTCTGCACTTGCTTTGCCTCACGAATCCAAAATTTCCCTAAAAACCGCTAATTTTGCGGCATCATACCTCCAACCAATCCCGATGGAGGAAAAAAAGGACTTTAACCTATACGCTCTTCTGGGATAAGAGGCTCTTTTCTGATGAAAATATCCTATAATTGGCTCAAGCAACTCATTGATATTGAAGAAACACCCGAAGCAATTGGGCAGTTACTGACCGCAACGGGATTGGAAGTAGAAGGCATAGAACCCGTAGAACAAGTAAAAGGCGGATTGGAAGGAATAGTAGTAGGCGAAGTGCTTACCTGTGCGCCTTTCTTAGTAAAAGAAAAAACATTGCACCTCACCACCGTTGATATTGGTAGTGCCGAGCCCACTACGATTGTGTGTGGGGCAGCCAATGTAGCCGCTGGGCAAAAGGTAGTCGTTGCTACAGTGGGTGCTACCATTTACCCAATTGAAGGCGAGCCTTTTACCATTGGCAAACGCAAAGTGTATGGCCACCCTTCCGAAGGGATGATTTGTGCCGAAGATGAAATTGGCATCGGTAACTCCCATGCAGGTATCATAGTACTCGATACCGACCTTGCCAATGGTACGCCAGCGGCTGCCTATTTTGGTGTATTGCCCGACTATGTCATCGAAATTGGCCTAACACCCAACCGCGCAGATGCTGCCTCTCATCTTGGAGTTGCCCGCGATCTGAAGGCTGTACTGGGTCGTGAGCTTAAGATGCCTCCCATTAGCAGTCAGCAATGGGTAGTCGGTAATCAGCAGTTGCCCATCGAAGTAATGGTCGAAAACACCGAAGCCTGTCCCCGCTATGCAGGCGTAATGATTTCGGGTTTAACAGTGGCGGCATCGCCCGATTGGCTCAAAGAAAAACTACAAGCCATTGGGGTTAGAAGTATCAACAACGTGGTGGACATCACCAATTACATCTGCCACGAATTAGGCCAACCGCTCCACGCTTTTGATGCAGCCAAGATTTTGGGTAATCAGGTCATTGTCAAAACCTTGCCCAAAGATACCCTGTTTATGACCCTCGATGGGGTAGAGCGCAAACTCTCTGGTCAAGATCTGATGATTTGTAATGCCGAAGAACCCATGTGTATCGGCGGGGTATTTGGCGGGACAAAATCAGGAGTAACCGAAACCACAACGGCTATTTTCTTGGAGTCTGCTTATTTTTCCCCTGCTTGGATTCGCAAAACGGGTACTTTTCACGGACTAAAAACCGATGCTTCTTTCCGATTTGAACGTGGTACCGACCCCAATATGCCCATGTATGCCCTCAAACGCGCAGCGTTGCTGCTGCAAGAAGTAGCGGGCGGACAAATAGCCTCCGACATCATAGACATTTATCCAAATCCCATTGCTCACCAAGAAGTAGCCGTCAAATACAAAAACGTGGATAGACTTATCGGTAAAGCCTTACCCCACGACCTAATAAAAAGAATATTGACAAGTCTCGACATTACAGTTCAACATGAAACAGTAGAAGGATTTACAGCGGCTGTGCCTCCGTATCGTGTGGACGTAACGCGCGAGGCCGACGTCATTGAAGAAGTGCTTCGTATTTATGGTTTTGATAACATCGAACTTTCGGCGCATTTGTCAGCCGATTTCATTTCGGGCTTCCCGTTGGTAGATCCTGATAAACAAAAGCTGCGCGTCGCCCATCTTCTGGCGGCCAATGGCTTTAACGAAACCATGACCAACTCGCTCTCCAAGTCACTATATAACGATGCCGTGCGGTCAAGCCTACTAGGTGAGGATGTAGTGATGCTCAATCCTTTGAGCGAAGATCTTTCGGTGATGCGCCAAACCATGTTGTTTTCGGGTTTAGAAACCTTGGCTTATAACCTCAACCGCCGCCAAAGAGATCTCAAAATATGTGAATTTGGTAAAACCTACCATAAAACCGCCGAGGGCAAGTACAAAGAACTTTCGCATTTGGTACTGATGATGGTAGGACACCAGCAAGCCGAAAGTTGGGCAGCCAAAGACCAAAAACTGGCTTTTCACGATTTGGCTGCCAAAGTACAGTTGCTATTAGATGCCATGCGCGTTGAGGGCATTGAAAAACAGGAGATAACCGACAAGACTATTTTTGAATATGGTCTTACCTACTCTCTCAAGAAAAAGCCAATTGTAAGTTTTGGACAAGTAAAAAATAAACAAACAAAACTACTCGACATCAAACAGGCCGTATTTTATGCCGATTTTGATTGGGCTTATTTATTGAAACAATACCAAGATAAGGTACGTTTTGTAGAAGTACCCAAATATCCCGAAGTGCGCCGCGATTTATCCTTGGTATTGGATAAAACCGTGAGTTTTGATCAAATTCGCCAAATAGCCCATAAATACGAACGCAATCTATTGACCCACATCAACGTTTTTGATGTCTATGAAGGCGAGAAAATTGGTTCGGATAAAAAATCCTATTCTGTGAATTTTACACTCCAAGACACCGACCAAACCCTGACCGATAAAGTAATTGACAAAACGATGCAAAAACTAATGATGGCTTTTGAGAAAGAATTGGGGGCCGTGATTCGAAAATAAGAATTGGCGCATTAACGATTAGGAATAGGCATGAAACTTGCTACTTTTCAAAACGATGATTTTTTAGAAAGGTTGAATGGGCAATTCCAGCAAATTGAACAGCGGGTGTTGACTTTGCAAGCCACATTGAACTACGAAAAAACAACGCACAATGCTTTAAAAAATGATTATGCGCTGCTTCAAAAGCAGTATGAGAAACAAACAGATGAACTAAAAGAAATAAGTCAAGAAACAAGAACTTTAAAAAAAGAAAATAAACAATTGCGCGAAAAAGAACTTTCTTTAAAAGAAAAGTTAAATAATTTCAAACATTTGTCTATAATTGTAAAAAACCCGAAAAACGCAAACGCGCTCACGGAACTGAACACCCAATTGGACGATTACATTCGATATATTGACGAAACGATTGACATGTTGAAGAAAATTTGATTTGATACCAATGAAACCTAAACAATCAAGACCTCCTATAAATGTACCCATCGGAAACAAGTCATACAAACTGCAATCCGATTCAGAAAACGAGGAGGAATTGATACGCAAGGCTGCCAAATTGGTAACAGAGCAGATAAGATATCGAATGGCGAAAGGCGAAGTAAACACTGAAAAAGATACTGTCTATGGTCTGTCTTGATGCAATGGTAGCACGACTCAAAGGAGAGCATGATTTGAAACTCATGAGCGAGATGGTCTTTACCCATTTAGATAACCTGCAAAACCACTTCAATCCTTCGGGGCAGCATTAAAAGCCCCGTCTAAATAAACTTCAGTTTTTTTGCGTAGTGCTGCGTTGAGGGGATATGTTCAACCAACAAACACATAGCACACAATGGATATATTACTTTTGCTCGACGCAGTGATTGCGGCAGCAGCGGGAGCAGGCATTATGTATTTTGCCCTCAAAAAAGCAAACAAACGAACCGAAGAAGAAGCGCAGCAAAGAGCCGCGGAAATTGTGAAAAATGCAGAAATATCGGCAGAAAACATCAAAAAAGACCGAATCCTTGAAGCCAAAGAGAAGTATTTAAAGCTCAAATCAGAGTTTGAAGATGACTCCAATAAAAAGAAACAGATTATCATTCAGAATGAACAAAAAATCAAGCAACGCGAGCAGCAGCTCAATCAGATGACGGAACAAGCTAAACGCCGCGAAAATGAGTTGGAAACCCAAAAAAAGGCACTCGAACAACAAACCGAAATAGCTACCAAACGCCGCGAAGAAGCCGAAAAAATGCATCGCTCTCAGGTAGAGCAATTGGAAAAAATAGCCAACCTCACTGCTGAACAAGCCAAGCTACAACTCATTGAGGCTATTCAAGCAGATGCCCAAACCCAAGCCTCCGCCTATATCAAAAATACCATTGATGAAGCCAAGCTAACCGCTACCAAAGAGGCAAAAAAAATAGTTATCGAAACTATTCAACGCACCGCTTCCGAACATGCCATCGAAAATACAGTCTCGGTTTTCAACATTGAAAGTGATGACGTAAAAGGAAAAATTATCGGACGTGAAGGGCGTAATATTCGGGCATTGGAAGCCGCAACAGGCTGTGAAATCATCGTAGACGATACACCCGAAGCCATCGTCATTTCGGGTTTTGATCCCGTTCGCCGCGAAATTGCTCGGCTGTCGCTCCACCGCCTTGTACAAGATGGCCGTATTCACCCTGCTCGTATAGAAGAAGTGGTTTCCAAAACCAAGAAAAACATTGACGAAGAAATTGTAGAGATAGGCGAGCGTACAGTCATCGAATTAGGTGTACATGGCTTGCATCCTGAACTTGTCAAAATGATTGGACGAATGCGATTCCGCTCGTCATATGGTCAAAATCTACTCCAACACTCACGCGAAGTAGCACGGCTTTGTGCTACCATGGCCGTTGAACTGGGACTTAATGCCAAGTTGGCCAAACGTGCTGGACTGCTACACGACATCGGTAAAGTTTGGCATGAAGAATCAGACCTTCCACATGCTATTTTAGGCATGGAATTGGCCAAAAAATATAAAGAAAACCCTGAAGTATGCAATGCCATTGGAGCTCACCACGACGAAATCGAGATGACAAGTATGTTATCGCCAGTAATTCAAGTATGTGATGCTATTTCAGGCTCTCGCCCTGGCGCACGCCGCGAAATGATGGAGTCTTACATTCAACGTCTCAAAGATTTGGAAGCTTTAGCCACCAATTTTCACGGTGTGGATAAATGTTATGCCATTCAGGCAGGTCGCGAATTACGAGTTATCGTTAATTCTGATGCTGTCAATGACGAAACCGCAGGAAAGCTTTCTTTCGACATTTCTCAAAAAATAGAGAAAGAAATGCAGTATCCTGGGCAAATCAAAGTGACTGTCATTCGCGAAATGCGCTCAGTTTCTTATGCTAAATAGTTGGCTTTAGAACTATTATTTAGGGTTCTCACACCCTAAATATTTCACTTTCAAATAAATACTAAGTATCCTTCATACCCCGTCCGAAGACGTACAAATACTGTCCGTTTTCGGACGTTTTTTTTATCAAGCAAAGCGATTAATTTCTGATAATCAGCAACTTAAATAGTTGGCACAACTCATGCAAACCTATTAGAGAAATCAACATTTGAAACGTTTGAATATCCTCTACTTAAAATCTATTAAATCTACCTAAATCAATGATTCAATTAAACGGCATTTCCAAACATTATCCAGCAGGTTTTGGAAAAACTTATGTATTACGTAATATTAACTTAGAGATAAAAGAACGAGAATTTGTATCGATTATGGGACCGTCGGGTTCAGGCAAATCCACGTTGTTACATATCTTAGGATTATTGGAAGAACCCTCAGAAGGCGAATACTTATTTTTAGATGAAAAAGTAGATAAACTTAGTGAAAAGAAGCGTACGGAACTCCACCGGCACCACATCGGCTTTGTATTTCAAGCCTATCATTTAATTGATGAACTGACGGTGTATGAAAATATTGAAACCCCACTCTTATATAAAGGGACATCGTCATCAGAACGGAAAAGTCGTGTAGCCGAGCTATTAGACCGATTTAATATGGTTGCAAAAAAAGACCTGTTTCCCAGCCAATTGTCGGGGGGACAACAGCAATTGGTGGGCGTAGCGAGAGCCATTGTCCATGAACCGAAAATTATTTTTGCTGATGAGCCCACTGGCAACTTGCACTCTGAACAAGCCAAAGAAATTATGGAGTTATTTAGAGAATTGAACCAAAAAGATGGTGTTTCAATCGTTCAAGTAACTCATTCTGAACTTAATGCCGAATATGGAAATCGCATTATTCGCCTCAAGGATGGTTGGGTTAGTCAAGCCTAAAAAGAGCTGCCCATGCGATTCAAAAGATAAAATTTCTGAACATAGCATCTTTCGTTCTTACTTATTATGTTAAAATATTTCTTCTTTTCCAGTTGTTTTTTCTTTGCATTTTCAGTCGGTGCTCAAAAAACATTATCTCTACAAGAGTGCTTTGATTTGCTCAAAAAAAATAATCTGAGTTATCGTGAAAGCCAACTGCAAGCCCAAGGAGCTAATGCCCAAATCCAGCAGTTTAAGTCACAGCAATTACCCCAAATTGGCTTCAATGCAGGGCAAAATCTTAATTTTGGACGCAGCATTGATCGATTTACCAATGCTTATATTGATGAAGTTTATAATACCAATTATGTGGGCGTAGGGCTTCAAGTTCCTTTATTTCAAGGGTTTCAAATACAGCATCAAATACAGCAAGGAATTGCGCTACGAGATGCGGCCTTAAAAAATCAAGAAGCCGTTTTAAATCAGCAAATTATTCGGCTACTTCAAGCTTATGTGCAAGTCTTGGCCACAAAAGCCTTGTACGAAGCCAGTCAAGCACAGGTAGCCTCCTCTCAGCAGCAAGTAGATAGGGTAGAAAAACAAATAGCAGCAGGGACTGTGGGTGAAAATACCTTATATGAAATAAAAGCACAATTGGCCAACGATGTGTTTGATGAAGTGACTGCCCGCAACAACGAGCAACTGGCCAAATTGAATCTTTTTCAATTGATGAACCTTGTACCAGATACAAGCATTTCTTTTCTTCCTATCGAAACAGAAACACCCGTGTTAAATATTTCACCCAATGCGGAATCAATTTATGAGGATGCCCTAAAGCTATTTCCTGAAATTGTTAGCAATCAACTTCGTTTGAGTAGCTTCAACCACCAAATAAAAGCCATCAAGGCCAATAGTCTTCCGTCAGTGAGTCTCTCCAGCAATTTTGGTGCTTTTTATGCTTCTTCCAATGCGGAGCCCAGTTACTTCAAACAGCTGAACGCTACCCGCAATGGTTCTTTGAGCTTGGGTTTAAACATCCCTATCATGGGTCGTTGGCAAATACGCCCACGCGTAGCTATGGTTAAATCACAGCAGTTAATTGCTGAAAACCAGGCCAATGTAGTCAAACAATTATTACGCCAATCTATTGAGCTGGGTGTTCAACAACTGGCCGCCACCAACGACCGCTACGCCGCCGCTCAAAGTCAGGTGACTTCTCTGAAGGCTAACTTTGGTGCTACCGAAAGTCGCCTAAATGCAGGTACTGTTTCCATTTTTGAATATACCTTGGCCAAAGCAAATCTTGCCCGTGCAGAAGCCAATGCCATACGGTCGCGGTACGAATATATCCTTCAACGTCAGATTATAGACTTCTACCAAAAAGGAAAGTGGGAGTTTTAATAGCTAAAGGCTATCAATAGACAAGCTATGCATAAGCTTAAAGATTGTGAATGTCTTGTTTATTGACAATCTTTTTTGATTTTTGCGAAGGTTTTTGCTTTATTGAAACCCTCAATCAAAATCAATTGCTTTATGCTTGGTTACATCATCTGGGATGTCAATCCCGAAATCTTTAGTATTGGTACTTTTTCTATTCGGTGGTATGGTTTGTTGTTTGCTTCTGGCTTTTTGGTAGGCCAGCGTATCATGGCACATATCTTTAAAAAAGAAGGGCTTAAAGAAACACTATTAGATTCTTTGCTGCTCACGATGGTTGTTACTACGGTTGTGGGGGCACGTCTTGGGCATTTTTTATTTTATGAGCCAGAAATATTATTCAAAAATCCACTGCAAGTTATTACACCTCCCTTTGCGGGTCTGGCGAGCCACGGGGCTACTATTGGCATCTTGTTGGGTTTATATTTTTATGCCCGTGCCAAAAAAATGAGCTTTTTATGGGTTGTTGATAGAATAGTAATTGTAGTTGCTCTCTCAGGTTGTTTTATTCGTTTTGGCAATCTGATGAACTCCGAAATTGTAGGCAAAGTAACTGACGTGCCTTGGGCATTTGTCTTTACACGCAACTACGAATTTACACAATATCCACGCCACCCAGCACAGTTGTACGAGTCTATTGCCTGTTTGGTATTGTGTTTGATTCTTTTTTGGCTTTGGAACAAACGCAAAACCCAAACCCCGCAGGGGTTGCTATTAGGAATTTTTCTTGTTTGGGTCTTTGGTTTGCGATTTGTCATTGAATTTTTCAAAGAAAACCAAGTAGCCTTTGAAAACGAATTGCCTTACAACATGGGTCAAATCTTGAGCATCCCTGCTGTTTTGTTGGGCATTGTATTTTTGATATATGCCTATAAAAATAAAAACAAAGAGCAGCGTATCTTTACAGATAACGCTGCCGAAGAGACCAATAGAATTGACGCAAATCCCACCAAACCTTGACCGTAAAGTAAATTTTGGACGGCAAAAAGCGCGACAATAATAGAAAAACCGTAATTTCGGGAAACAAATAGTCTCCCGTTTTTTATTTTTAAACCCTAATAATTTACTAATGAAACAGATTAAAATCCTCGCTTTACTATTCTCCCTAACGGTCTTGGTGTGGAATTGTGGTAGTAAATCTGAAGAAGAAGAAGCCAAAGAAGAACCCACCAGCGGCCTCGATGCTATTCAAAAAATGGCCAAAGAAGCCGAAAGAATGTCGAAAGAAGGCCCTAAAGAAACCATTGATCCAAAGCTATTGAAAGCACTCCTACCAGAAGATGCCGACGGCCTCAAACGAAAAGAAGCCTCCAGCGAAAAAAACGCCATGATGGGCTTTGGTATTTCTACAGCCAAGGCTTCCTACAGAGATGACGACGGCCAAGACATTGACGTAAACATCACCGATGTAGCGGGCATGGGCGCAGCCCTGATGGGCATGGCCGCTTGGTCTATGGCTTCGATTGACAAAGAAACCGAAACAGGCTACGAAAAAACCACTGAATACCAAGGGCATAAAGCCTTTGAGAAATACAATACAGAGAGCAAAAATGGAGAAATTTCGGTATTGGTAGCCAATCGCTACATTGTGCAAGTTAGCGGCAACAATGTAAGTATTGATAAAATCAAGTCTGTATTGAGCGATATTGATTTAGGCAAGCTCAAGGATTTATAATCTCGGCCAATGCCGTTCCTACTCTATATACTTCCTCAAAAGTGTTGTAAAGAGGCACGGGCGTGAGCCGGATACAATTCGGCTCACGCCAATCACCGATGATGCCTTTTTCTACCAACACATCAAAAACTTGCTTGCCTCCTTCTTCTATCAGCAGCGACAACTGGCAGCCCTTTTCTTTAGGTGTAATGATTTTTATTTTTTCATATCCAACCACTGTATTGACACGCTCAATCATCACAGCTAAAAAACGAGTCAATGCGTAGCTTTTTTGAACTACTCGCTCCATGCCTGCTTGGTCAAAAATAGCCAAGGAAGCACGGTGAGCCGCCAACGCCAAGATATTGGGCGTACTTAACTGCCAGCCTGCTGCCCCTGACATAGGTACAAACCCTTTGGTCATCTCAAAACGACGGGCTTCATCGTAGCCCCACCAACCTGCTAAACGTAGGAGGTTCTTGTTATGGTGTTTTTCATGCACAAACACTCCAGCCACAGCCCCCGGGCCCGAATTGAGGTATTTGTAAGAACACCAAACAGCAAAGTCCACGCCCCAATCGTGCAGCTTCAAGGCCACGTTTCCCACTGCATGGGCCAAGTCAAAGCCAACGATAATGCCCAATGATTGGGCCTTTTGGGCAATGGCTTTCATGTCAAAAACCTGCCCTGTATAGTAATTGAGGCCACTCATGCACACAAGAGCGAGTTCGTGGCTATGTTCTTCAATGGCTTTCAATAAATCTTCAGTACGGATAGTGTGTTCACTAGATCGGGGGGCAATTTCAATGAGGGTATCGGCGGGGTCATATCCCCTAAATTTTAAATGCGTTTCGATGGTATATTGGTCTGAAGGGAAATCGCCTGCTATGGTCAGCACTTTGTGTCGTTGGGCAGTGGGTTGGTAAAAAGAAGCCCACATCAAATGTAGATTCACCGTTAGCTGATTCATGGGACACACTTCTTGGGCCATCGCCCCAACAATTTTACCCAACATTTCCTGACAATACCGATGATAACTCAGCCACGGGGTTTCACCTTCAAACCAGCCTTCTACTCCATGATTTTGCCACTTACTTAGCTCTTGTTCAATGGTTTGACGTACTTTTTAGGCTGCAAACCCAGCGAATTACCACACAAATAAATCAAAGGCTTACCCTCACGCTGGGAATATAAAATTGCGTTCGGAAATCGCGCAAGTGTATCTTGTTGGTCTTGGGCCAAAGCCCAAGTTTGCAAATCTTCGGGCTTAAAGGAGTATAAATCTTCGTGGTTCATAGATAGATTGGTGCATTTATTCACTCAAAAATGCGTAATTTTGCGGCATCTTTCACAGAAAAATTAAATTCATTACATGGTTACGGTATCAAATGTGTCGTTGCGCTACGGTAAACGAGTGCTTTTTGACGAAGTAAATATACGATTCAATCCAGGCAACTGCTACGGGGTCATTGGGGCCAATGGGGCAGGGAAATCCACCTTTTTAAAAATCCTCTCGGGCGATATTGAACCACAGTCGGGCAGTGTGGCCATTACACCCGGGCAACGCATGGCCGTTTTGAAACAAAATCAATTTGAGTTTGATGCATACCCTGTCTTAAACACAGTGATGATGGGTCACAAACGCCTCTACGACATTATGTTGGAAAAAGATGCTATCTATGCCAAAGAAGATTTTAGCGATGCCGACGGCGAAAAAGCCGCCGACCTCGAAGCCGAGTTTGCCGAACTCAACGGCTGGGAGGCCGAGCCCGAAGCAGCAGCCTTGTTGAGTGGCTTAGGCATCAGCGAAGACCTCCACTACGCCCAAATGGCCGACCTCGACCCCAGCCAAAAAGTGCGGGTATTGTTGGCCCAAACCTTATTTGGTAATCCCGATATTTTGCTACTCGATGAGCCTACCAACAATTTGGACGTAGAAACGGTGATGTGGTTGGAAAACTTTTTGAACAACTTCAAAAACATCGTCATTGTGGTATCGCACGACCGCCACTTCCTCGACCAAGTATGTACGCACGTGGTGGATATTGATTTTAGCAAAGTGCAATTGTATGGCGGTAATTATACCTTCTGGTACGAATCGAGCCAGTTGGCTTTGAAACAGCGTACCGATCAAAACAAAAAAGCCGAAGAAAAACGCAAAGAGTTGGAGGAGTTTATTCGTAGATTTAGTGCCAACGTGGCCAAATCGAAGCAGGCTACCGCACGACAAAAGATGCTCGACAAACTCAATGTGGACGAAATCAAGCCCTCTTCACGCAAATACCCTTATATCCATTTCAAGCCCGAGCGCGAAATTGGCGACCAGGTGCTGGCCGTAGAAAACCTGTCTAAAACCGCCGAAGATGGGACGAAGTTGTTTGAAAATGTAACTTTCCGCATCAACCGCGACGACAAGGTGGCCTTTATTGGCCGCAATACCTTGGCCATTACTGCCCTTTTTAATATTTTACATGAAGAAATTAAGCCCGATACGGGTGATTTCAAATGGGGGGTAACCATCACCAATGCTTACTTTCCCAAAGACAATGACCATTTTTTTGAAACCGACGACAACTTGGTAGATTGGCTGCGACAATTTTCTAAAGAAAAAGACGAGAGCTTTATCCGTGGTTTCTTGGGAAGAATGTTGTTTTCAGGCGAGGAGTCGCTCAAGAAGGCAAGTGTGCTGTCGGGAGGCGAAAAAGTACGCTGTATGCTCTCCAAAATGATGCTATCTGCGGCCAACTTCTTGACCCTCGACGACCCCACCAACCACCTCGACTTGGAGTCTATCACTGCGCTCAACAACGGACTGATAGAATTTAAAGGTGCATTGTTCTTTTATTCGCACGATCACCAGTTTATTCAAACCGTCGCCAACCGTATCATCGAGATTACCCCCAACGGTATCATTGACAAGCTCATGACCTACGACGAATACATCACCGACCCGCGTGTAAAAGCACAGCGTGAGGCTATGTATGGAGAGTTGGTGTAGCGAATAAAGAAATATCTTCATTCAAAAAAGGGGCGCTCATTAGATTAGCGACCCTTTTTTTATTTTTACCTCAACAGCAACTGCTCTAATCTTTCACGGTACGATTCACCAATAGGAATTTGGGCTTTAAACAGCTTCAGCAAACGTTTTCTACTTTTCGTTTATTTCCGCCTGTTACTCTTTTTGCGTCGGCGGCGCAGGGCTCTTTGTACATCATCTTTAGACGGAATCTTCAATGGTGGTCTTAAGTCCGACTCTTCGTTATAGCGACGATTGGGCTCGATTCTCGTTTCTTTAGTTTTTGTAGAACTCGACTCATTTTTCTCCCGATTAAGCATCCTTCTGATAAAACCAAACCACCCAAAAAACTGCGAAAGAGTTTTTTGAAACGTTTGGGTCAGGTTATTAAATCTGTTCTTTGGCGATTTCAATTTAATCATGTAGATAAAATCCGCCATTAACTCTACGATTAAGTAAAGAACAATCTTCATGATGCAAATAAAACTGCAAACTACAACCTCAAAGGCTTGATGCGGTGTGGACAAAGTATAAGCCAATTCAATTCCACAACCTAATACAACTAATACTAAAAACAACAAATGAAGCGCATGCAAGATGCCATGAACACGCGAATGAAAGAATGAGGAGGGCAGAAGATATGTTGCCATCTTCATTAGTTGGTACATGATGAAAAGGCCTAAAATAGTACTGGCCAATTCCTTCGGCATATTGATGTGGGTAAAATGCCATGAGCAACCTCCACAAATCGACAGCGGAATACGAGTGGGTATATCAACTGTTTCATATTAATGGGTTTTATTTTTGTATAAATGTATATCAAAAAAACATTATTAAAAAAATTTATTTTATATAATGTGTATAATGCAAAATTATAGTTGTATAAATTCATTATTTTCGGAATATAAGTTTAATAAAAACAGATTAATTAATATTTTGTATTTTACAAATAAATATCATTAGTTGAACTAAATATTATTTAAAGCACCTAAAAAAGTATCATATCGAACAGAAAAATGACAAAAAAATGACAAAATCAAGTAAATTTTTGACAAAAAAGGCTTAAATACAGTTAATCTTATTCAAGGTTTGATTAATGAAAATTCTTTAAAAGTTTATATTTCAATTATGAGTCATTTTACCGCAGAAGAGTTAGACAAATATGATGTTGAAGAATTAAGGAAAATTTTAAAAAATATCTACGACCGAATTTTGGCAACGAAAAAAACAGATAGAAAAGATATTGAAAAAAGCATTAGCGGTGCCATTAAAAACCGATCCGTTTCCTACAAACTAATGGGTAGTTCTACGCTACGAAATTTCATAAAAAACCCTACATATAAACCAAATAGAGCTTCCGAAAAAATAATAGGCTTCATCCGTTTCCTTAGTGAAACCTATAATATTCAAATGCAAATCGATGAGGTGGTTGATTATTATGATATTTTTTATTGGCGTACGGACGGGTCTGGAGGAAATGGAAAAGCAGGAAAAGAAACCATTGGAGTAGCACGTCTAAAAATTACCAATTGGAAAGATGCAGAACTAAAATATTTCTACCATTCTCAAAAAGCCCCTTATGCCTATCTAACAGGTAAGGTAGAAATGTACAACAATGGTATCCATTTATATTTAGAAGATGGTACAGGGACAGAAAGAGACCCATAAAAAATAAACGGAAGGATCTAAATTATGGCAATAATGCTGAATTATCTACTAAAGCGCATAGCTATTTGGTACTGTATAACGCTGACAGAAATAAAAATGAAGTAATGACTGGTTGTTTGAGTTCCAAAAATCGCCTTCAAAATTGGGTAATGTCAAGTATAACCGTTTGCCAAAAAAGTCAAATGTTAACTTAGAAAAATCGTCTTTCATATCGGATTTTGAAAATGGGAAAAGAAGAGTTCAACATATTGACCCTAAAATACAGTATTATTTGAGTGGAAGGCAAATTCGTACAGAACACGAAAGCAATATTTTAGACGACATAGACAGTCTACCAACCAGCGAATATGCACGACTATTACAAGGGTTTAAAGGTACATTTCAGAACATTCACTTTTCTACAAATTCAAAAAAGAAGAACTAAAAAGCTATGTTGTGCTTGTGGAAGACAATGGATTAGCGAGTGTCATTAAAGGAAGCGAAGAAAAAGTCAAAGTATAGATAGGGAAGAGCAAGAATCGTAACTGAAAACAGAATATTACTTCAGTTCAATTATGATGCAATTACAAGGGCTTTTCAATATTCATTATTACTCACTAAAAGCGACACGAATTACTTTGAGGGCATCTATTTTGGACTGATAAACAAACGAACTGACATCAGGGCGAGTGTTATTGAAAAAGATGACCGATAAAATATTAGATATAGATGACACAAGTATTTCAAAAGTTTTAAAAAGGATCGAAATTGGTGAATCCACAAAAACCAACCCTTTACAGAAATTAACTGAAATTGTGGGCAATGATCAAAAAGTGATAGACTTTTTCACAGACAATAGATTTGATTCGTTTACTGATGCTGTCCTAAAAAGAATATTCCAATCAGATACTCACAAGTCTAAAGAAACAGATAAGAAATTTCAGAATAAGCTACCCATAGACGTTTTAGGACGTTATATATGTTATTTCAATGTGAAAAATGTAAGAGAGGAAGGCCCCAAACATGATTCATCAAGTTATGGACAAGTCCTAAATATTGTTCCTTTAGAGATTTTTGAAGACAAAGGTTGTTATAAAATATCAATCAGTAGAAATTGAAGGTACTTACAGTTACGTGCAGGGAAAAGATAAAGTAATGCTAATTTTTTTACATGACACCTACTATATCAATATTTTTTTCCGTGCTACTAAAAATCCCCAATTTATTTACGGGATGTTTAACATCATAAACGACAAGAATAAGTTAACAGAAGAACAGGACAGTATTCAAAGCAGTTATCTTATGATGAAAAAAACCCCTACTGAGTTTAAAGAGTTGAGATTCCAGCAAATCTCAGAACAAAATGATTTAATAAAAATTGAAAAAGAATTAGAGATAGGGGTTATAACTATGGTCTTTGGCCATTATCAACGTACTGTTTTGACTCGTGAGAACAACATAAAAAATGATTTATCAAAAATAGTAAAGCTTTATCCTCGGCAACAGTCCTATCGAAGAACATTTTGGAATTCGGCATGTTTAAATTCTATGCAATATAATGAGTGCGAAGAAGAGATTGCACAGATCAGTTCAAATCAAGATGATAATGCAGTAGAACGTTCAGGAAAAATTGCAGCACTTGAAGAGAAAAAAATATTTTTTACAAGCAGCACAGAATGATCTCAAAAGAGCTTACCATCATGGATTTGGGTCAAAATACCATGGAAATTCAGAGTTTGGTGACTCTGATTTCGGTCGATTAAAAGAAGAGTATGAAATGCTAAAGAATGAGTATGAGAAAAAGATTTTTCAAAAATGAAGATTTAAGGAGGTTTTTAGCTAAAAGTATTGATTTCGAATACAAATCAAATTCAAAAATTGATGGCTAAATTATATCCATACTCGACGATATTTCAATGTGATAGTTACCCCAAAGCTTTAAAAAATAGTTCGTAATTATTGCGACTGATACAGCAAAAATGGCCGCTAAATAAATCAGCGGCTTTTTTGTTGGTGGATGCCCACAATTTCGCGAACTTTCCGCGTTATATGCCAAACTCTAAACCTTCCTACTCTTATGAACTCCTTTCTTCCTGCTTCCCTGAAAGGGTCTAAAATCTATCCATTTTTATTGATTACTCTTTTTTGTACTCTTTTCTTCACACAATGTGGAAAACTCAATGAGATTCGGGTGGTAGGTCGCAACTTTGAAGACGAAATCAACTTGGCGCAAAACTTGGTCTTTACTTTCAACAAAGACATCGTTTCTACCTCAGATCTAAATAGTTGGGAGTCCACTCCTTTTGTAGCATTTATTCCTGCTGTGGCAGGCAAATTCAAATGGACAGCTCCTAACGAACTTATTTTTTCACCTTCCAATGGCTTTGAGGCGGCCACCGAATACCGCGCCGAACTTACCCATGAGCTGGCCAAGAAAGCCCACGACAAAAAGTATGACATCTCGGGCGAGGAAGTCGAATTTCATACACCTTATCTGCAACTCACTGAAGCCGAATCATACTGGACCAAAGCTCGCGAAACAGGCAAACCACTGGCTAAGAGTAGATTGCGATTCAACTATGCTATTAATAGTGGCGAGGTAGGCGAAAAACTCAAGGCACACAGTGAGGAAAAGCTCCTTAGTGCTTCGATTATCCAGACCCAAACGGCAGAGGCCGTTACGGTTTCGCTCCATGGTGCTACTGCCGACAAGAACGAGCAGCCGCTGGCCTTTTCGCTGACCAAAGGCTTAAAAATACCCAATACCAACCATGCAAGCAAAGAAGAAATCAAGCTATCGAGTACCATCCCGTCTGCAACAATACTCGAGGTAAAAGACGTAAAAACAGGCTTTGAGAACAACCGTGGCATGGTGCGGGTTGTAACAACCCAAGAACTGGAAAATACGGACTTGTCTAATTTCTACACCCTCCAGCCTGCCGTCAAAACCAAGGCTGAACTGACCGAAAATGGCTTTATCATTCGCGGTGATTTCAACGAAACAGACACTTACATCTTGACCCTCACCGATCAAATCAAAGGCGTATTGGGGGCGCACT
Source organism: Spirosomataceae bacterium (assembly GCA_041392315.1). GTDB lineage: Bacteria > Bacteroidota > Bacteroidia > Cytophagales > Spirosomataceae > Runella. The sequence goes on from JAWKMH010000006.1 coordinate 259,228, forward strand.
TAGAAGAAAGCGTAAGCAAAGATTTGTTTTTTGGAGAAATGCCTGCCAGCATTTCTTTTGTCAATAAAAAAGCCATTTATCTCTCTTCCAAAGGAGCACGCAATGTGGGAGTACAAGTAGTGAATATTCCGAAAGTGCAAGTCAAGATTGCGAAGATTTATGAAAACAATATCTTGCAATACCTCCGCAGCAATCGCTATGAAGAATATGGTTATGTAGGTGGTGACGAAAACAATTGGGCTCCCACAGGCGCTTACACTTACGACGAAGACTACAACCAAGCCTACAGCGACATTGTCGTGGACAAAATCGTCGAAACCATTAACTTACCTAAAGTACGTGGAGTATCGGCTCTCAACTTAGGCTTGCCCGATGCTCCTAATAGTTTTCGGGGAATTTATGTGGTAACTGTCCAATCAAAAGAGGAGCAGTACAATCGTGCGACCCAACTCGTTTCACTGTCGGATATTGGGCTTATTGCCAAACAAGGCAAAGACGAGCTTTGGGTTTTTGCTAATGCTATCAAAACCGCCGAGCCGCTCGAAAATGTAGAGATTAGCCTTATTTCGACCAACAATCAATCAGTTTTGGCGGGGAAAACGGACAGCAAAGGCATGATTAAATTTGAAAAACTATCTGAAAAAGCCGCCAATTTTAAAATGGCGATGGTCCTGGCACGCATTTCCGACCCAAAAAATCCAGCAAATGAAGATTTTAATTACCTATTTTTGAATGATACCCAAGTAGAAACCTCACGCTTTGAAGTAGAGGGCAAGCGTGACAATGCCTCGGGCTTTGAGGCTTTTGTATATGGAGACCGTGATATTTATCGCCCAGGTGAAACCATCCATTTCAATACCGTGGTGCGCCAACAAAACTGGAGGAGTGTTGGCAATATCCCTTTGAAAATCAAGGTTTTACTGCCCAATGGTAAAGAACTCAAATCGTACCGAGTCAATACCAATGGCGAAGGAGCTGTAGAAACTTCCTTAGCTCTCGACAAAGCTGCTGTTACGGGGGGATATGGTGTAGAGATTTATAATGGCAACGATGTATTAATCGCTTCTAAAAAACTCAACATCGAAGAGTTTATGCCCGACCGCATCAAAGTAGATGTTAAAACCAACCAAGCGTTTTACAAAACAGGGCAAAATATCACCCTCAATGCCACCGCTTTGAATTTGTTTGGCCCACCCGCTTCGGGTCGAAACTATGAGATGGAGTTTTCGCTCAAACGCAAGGCTTTTATAGCGACACAGTTCAAAGAATACATTTTCAATATGCCCAATACTACCGCAGGTACAGCCAATGGTTTTGAAAAAATACTACGCCAAGGCACTACCGACGACAGCGGCTTGGCCAAAGAAACTTTCCCCATTTCAGCGACATATCAAGATTTAGGAGTACTGGAAGGGAAAGTATATGTAACGGTTTTCGACGAAACAGGGCGGCCTGTCAATCGGCTCAAACGCTTTGATGTATTTACACAAGAGGTGTTTTACGGAGTAAAAATGGCCGACAATTACGTGGGACTCAACGCCCCCGTGCCAATCGGCCTCGTAGCTGTTGATAAAGATGGCAAAGCTAAAACCTCCGCCACGGCCTTTATAGAAGTAGTAAGAAATGATTACCAGACCGTAGTCGAAAACCAAGACGGCCTACTTCGCTATGCCTCCAAAAAACGGGAGAAAGTGGTGTATGCCAATACCCTTTCTTTCAAAAACGGACTGGCGGAAGTGCGGTATGTACCTACCGTTTCGGGCGAGTATGAAGTGCGTGTTAGGCGTGTAGGAAGTATGGGCTATTCAACCGTCGGTTTTTATGCCTACGGCTGGGGCAATACCACGGCATCGTCGTTTGAGGTAAGCAATGAAGGCCAAGTGCTGATGGAGTTTGATAAACCCAGCTATCAAGTAGGCGATAAGGCCAAGGTATTGTTCAAAACACCTTTTGCTGGAAAACTGTTGGTGACCATTGAAAGAAATAAAATACTCGAATACCAATACTTAGATACTGACAATAAATCAGCGGAGTTTAGTTTTTCTGTGACCGAAGAACATTTACCCAATGCCTACGTCTCTGCTACGTTGATTCGTCCATTAGACAACTCCAACTTGCCGCTCACCGTAGCGCATGGATTTGCCTCTGTCAAAGTCGAAGATGATGACACGCAACTGCCCGTAGAAGTTGTTTCTGTGGAGAAATCACGCTCCAAGACCAAGCAAAAAATCAAAATCAAAACCGCCCGCAATGCCCAAGTAACGGTGGCGGTGGTAGATGAAGGAATTTTGCAGATTAAAAATTTTCAGACGCCCGATATTCACGGGTTTTTCTATCAAAAACGGGCTTTGGAAGTCAATAGCCACGACTTGTACGCTTATTTATTCCCCGAACTTTCTTTGGCTTCTACAAGCAGTGTAGGTGGCGATGGCTATGATTTAGAGAAGCGTATCAATCCGCTATCCAACGGGCGGGTCCATTTAGTGTCGTATTGGTCGGGGCAGTTGAATACAGGCTTCAGTGGCGAGGCAGAATTTGAGGTGGACATTCCGCAGTTTTCGGGTGATTTGCGCATCATGGCCGTAGCCTATAAAGACAATGCTTTTGGGTCGGGCAGCAAAAATATGAAAGTAGCCGACCCCATCGTAATCAGTACAGCCTTACCACGTTTTTTGAGTCCCGATGATGAGCTGATTGTGCCTGTGAATGTTACCAATACCGAAAAAACTACCGCCAAAGTACAAGTGAGCTTGAATGTCAATGGCGCAGTATCTACTGTCAAAGGTCAAACATCAAACGTCCAAACATTAACTATTGCCCCCGAAAAAGAAAGTCGTACTACCTTTGTTATTAAAGCTGCCCAAGTCTTGGGGACAGGCAACATAACCGTAACGGTCAGCAACGGCAAGGAAAAGTTTGTAGAAAAAACACAGCTCACCGTACGTCCTGCTACCTCTTTGCTCAAAACAGCCCAATCGGGAGTCATTATGGGTGGTAACACAGGCAAGATTGACCTCAGTGTTACTGATTTTATTCCTTCCACTGTCAGTAGTCAGCTCATCGTCAGTCGCTCGCCTATGGTGCAATATGCCAAGGCATTAGATGGATTGTTGGGCTATCCGCATGGCTGTATTGAACAAACCATATCTAAGGCTTTCCCACAGATTTACTTGGCCGATGTCGCCAAAACCCTTGCTCCTAAAACTTATTTGGTAAAATCAGGCGAAAGTGATTATAATCCTACTTTCAACGTACAAACGGCCATCCAAAAAGTGCAAAGTATGCAATTGCCCAACGGCGCGGTAAGTTATTGGCCAGCTGCTACCGAGGAGTCGCCCTGGGGAACGGCCTATGCTACGCATTTTGTGATAGAAGCACAGCGGGCAGGTTTTGAAGTAAATCAAGGCATTTTGGGTAAAATGTTGGATTACTTGGTAACCTTTACCAGCACTCCCAAAACTGAATTGGCCTATGCTTACGACGAATCGGGCAGTTACAGCAGCACAACCATCGCCTCGCGTACCGCACTTTATGGCCTTTATGTGTTGGCTCTCAATGGCAAAGCCAACCGCGCTTCCATGAATTATTACAAACAGAACCAAACATTACTCTCTGAAGACACACGTTATCTGTTGGCTGCCACTTATAAGCAAATTGGCGACGAGCGCAGCTATAAGGCGTTATTGCCTAATAATTTTGCAGACCAATCGGGCAGTAGAGGGCTGTCTGGCAGTTTTGCGAGTCCTATTCGCAATTTGGCATTGACGCTCAATACTCTCATCGAAACCGACCCCGACAATCTCCAAGTACCTACTTTGGCACGAAGGCTCTCGCAAGCACTCAATGCCTCGCCTTATCTAAACACCCAAGAAGCGGCTTTCTCGATGTTAGCTTTAGGTAAGTTGGCAAAGAAAAATACTGCCTCAAACGTAACCGCTAAGATAACGATGAATGGCAAAAGGTTATCAGTTTGATGGGAAAGACTTGATTATCAATGCAAAAGCCCTATCCGAGGCACAGGCAGCCGCTGGCAAAGGATCACTCTACTGGTTTGCTCAAACAGAGGGTTTGAGTGCCACAAGGCGACCTACATCGAAGAAGATGTCGGCCTGCGTGTGAGAAAGCAGTTTTTGAATCGTAATGGCCAACCTATTAGTAGCTTCCGTCAGAATGACTTAGTGGTAGTCAAAACTTCATTAAGCAGCACCGATGGCAAACTCCTGTAGAAAATGTAGTAGTAACAGACTTTGCTGCCCGCGGCTTTCGAAATCGAAAACCCACGCCTCACAGAGCCACGCGATATGCCGTGGATTAAAACCCCCACATCACCCGACCACCTCGACCTGCGCGACGACCGCATTAATTATTATACTACTGCCAACAATACCGAAAAGACGTTTTACTACATGGTGCGGGTCATTACCAAAGGTACTTTTACCCTCGGCCCAGTCAGTGCCGATGCCATGTATTCAGCAGATTTTCGTAGTTATTCGGGGGCGGGAAAAGTGAAGGTGGAATAGAGCCGCAAGACTTTGGGTCTCTATTCCTCCCAACGCCAATCTTTCCCAATGATTAATTCTTTTTTTAGCCCTTGAGCAATGAGCAAATCGCGGGTTTTGTTGCTGTCAAGTTTTTTGGCAGGCACCATTGCTATTGGCCAAAGCATAAAGTAGCATGGCTGAGTAGCGCACCCCATTGACCATTTCATCGCGATTGATGAGATTGAAGTTATCGCAATCAGCATGATAACAACCATAAACATGAGGGGCAAGCTTGCCCGCAGGTGCACCAGTAGGAATACCTTCGAGCATAAAAGGCTGATGGTCAGAGTGAAGACCCGCACGGCTATTAATTGTATTAGCAAAGCCTTCGTCTGCTCTTTCTCGATTTGCTCACCCACACTCTGAAAAAATGGAATCAGCTCTGTCGCGCCCTCCAATGTTCATCCCCTGCACATTATTGGTCATATCGAGGTTCATCATAAACCTCACTTTGTCTATCTGTCTTGCCTTGCTCAATTCTTTTACATATTGCCGAGAACCCAACAGCCCCTGTTCTTCACCCATAAAAAGCACAAAGTCAATAGTGCGTTTTGGTTTGATTTTCATAGCTTTAAATGTACGTGCAATATCCATGACAGTAAAAGAGCCAAGGCCGTTGTCGGAAGCACCTGTGGCCAAATCCCAAGAGTCTAAATGTCCGCCCATCACAATACGATCGTCGGATTTGCCTTGTAAGGTAGCCACTACATTTCTCACTTTTACTTTTTTACTTACATTACTCATCTCCAACACAGCGTGCAAGTCGGTATCTACTTTCATCCAATTTCTAACCTCTTCGCCACTTTCCTTTGAGATATTAACGGCAGGAATACCGATAAGCGCTCCCGTAACAGATGCTGTACCTGTCAATAAAACATTGCCTGCCACTTGGTTGATAGTAATGATGGCCGTTGCGCCATACCTGATGGCAAGGGCTGTTTTTTCGGAACGATGCAAGTTTTTTTGGCCAACCTTACCATTTATCAAACCTATGTTGGCAAGTACAACCTTTCCTTTAACTTGGTCTTTTAAGGCTTCAAAATCCTCTTCTAATCCATTCCCTACATCTATTATCGCTCCATTGACCCGTGCTCGTACAGGAGAATGTGCCAATGCAACTACAGGTACAGATCTAAAATTATCGCTTTTGTTGGGAACAATCTCCAAGGTGACAGTATCACGTAGCCACGCTTCTGTTTCAAATTGCTGAAACTTCACATCAGTATAGCCATATTTTTTAAGTAAATTATACGCATATTGTTCTGCTTTGGCACCATTAGGGCTGCCCGTTAAGCGATGACCAATGGTAGAGGTGACTTCGCCAAGTGTTTCGTAAGCGCGGCTATTTTTGACTACTTCTGTATTTATCTTTTGGAAAATAGATATATATTCGCTATCATCACGAAAACTAACAAATAAAGACAGGCAAACAACTATTGAAAAAGTAAATAAAAATTTTCGATTCATGAAGGGTATGGGTATGATAAGGTTCGTTAAGATACAAAATTATCTACTAAATGGTTTGTTTGTAGTACAAGAATTTATCTAACGGTTTATTTAGATTTAAGTATTGTTGTACCTATACTACAATTTAAACAGCGTTTTTTATGACAAAAACTATTGTAAAGTTCAATAGTTGCTTGGGTATCAAAAGCCGTTTTAGCCTCTAAGCCTAATGCCTTCCATTGGTCTGTAATATGATTTTTTTCGGCAGGAAGTTGTTCAAGCAATGCTACAGCTCTATCTAAAAAGTCTTGATTATTTTTTACTTCCGAATAGGCTACTAACAGAGGTACGACCGAATTTGTAATGATATTTTCTGCCGACGCCTTTCCAAGCATTGGAACTTTCCCAATAGCCTCCTTTTGGAATTGGTAGTGTTTTTGCCAATAAGGCGATTGCGGCACACGCAGTTTTTTTACCAACGCCATCAATGATTCTGCACGAATAAACAAGGAGAACAAGCCTTGTTGTTTTTGTATTAAAGCGGCCAATTGTGCTAATCGGACTGTGGGAAAATTGGCTGGGCGCAGTCGCAAAAATCGCCATTCTCTTGGGCGTAGTTGCAGAGGATACAGTGAATATTTTGAGGCTAAAAAATCATACTCGCGCTTTAAGGTCGCCGTATATTCATCTGTTTTTTCTATTCCGTCCACAAAACTCGCCTGTCCCAACAGCATCGCTTCTATTTGAATGAGATTGTCGCAATGTTTTTGAAGTATTTTGAGGGGTAGCCCTGTTGACCGGAGCATAGGTTCGGCATTGATTTTAAAACCAAAATTTTGGGCCAAAACCTGATACGCCGTTTCCTCCCAATCATGGTGGTTGCGTTCAAGAAGCATTTTTACTGCTTCCGCCTTTTGTTGCAAACGTTGCATGAGGGCACGATCAAGCATGGCTCGTTTTTGGATGTCGGCCACAGCATTAAAATGACTTGCACAGGGTATGATTTCTTTGTTTTCCAGAAGCGTGTGATACTTAAAGAGCAACTCCTTGGATGTGCGTGTTTTCAGTTCCAACGTTGGCAAATGGGTACCATCAGGGCGCTGAATGTGCTCATCATTTTCCCACACTACATGAAGCACGACGCTATCGTAAGCATGATTATGCGTATGCAAATGGCGGTGCCAATCTGAACTTCTCAGGTGCATTTCAATTGTCCCTATCCATTCAAGGCTATCTATCCATACATGACCATTAAAAAAATCAGGGCCTGCATCAGTATTGCGCTGCCCAACAGTCACAATTTGGAGTGATTCGCCTGTGGTGGTTTGTAGGTCAGTGCTATCAAAATACTGAAATTGCCACAGAAAATACAGAAAATCTTCGGACATAACACCTTAGCAAAAATAAAAAGTCCTTAAAATTAGTTATATTGTTGGGTTTATTCACCACAAAGGTCACTGATATATATGAAACGGCTTTATCTATATATTTTCTTCATTGTTTTTATTGCAGGTACAGGAGCTAATCTAAAAGCGCAGGTTATCAAACTTTCTGACGAACCAGCTCAATTTATAGCAGATGTTCAAAAAATGATGGCTATGAGTGGTAACCCCAATTATGTAAAGGCAGCTAAAAACCTTGAAACATTGTGGTTAGATAGTCGTTTGACGCAAAACCACCAAAAAAGTATCATTGCTCTGAGCCGCCAAATGGTGGCCAAGGGCTATAAACCCAATACACCTCACTTTGAGCAATTTTTTAATGGAACCTATGCCTCTTTCAATGGTGCATATGCCAACCCCAATGAAGTAGATGGCTACCTCACTACTGCTACCCAAATGATTGAGAAATATGATGCTAAAAGTGCTTTAAAATATTTTGAAACAGCCCGAAGTTTATTTGAAAACCGCCTACTTTATACTTCTAACTTCAATCGTTTATTTGCCCTTGAGGGGTCTTTTAGTTTCCAATTTAAGGAAGCTGCTCCTGAGCAAGCAAAAACCGGTGAAGCTGCCAAAGCAACTACGGCTAACGATGGCTGGGACAATGTAGTCGCCGACTCCACGGGTGCATTATCTGCCAGTTTTGTTTATGAGAAAAAACCACTTCCCAACATTTTAGGTGCAGTCATCGCGTTCAAACATGTCAATTTGGTGATAGTGACAGCCAATGACTCCGTCTCTCTTGCCCAGACCAGCGGCCAATTAGCCATCAAAGAGGGTGTCTGGGTTGGGACAGGTGGAAAGGTGACCTGGGAAACCATAGGCAATCCAGACATATTTGTCTCCCTGAGTGCTTATAGTTTTAATGTAGGGCTTCCTAAAATTACGGCAGATGATGCTAAACTTAACTATACTACCAAATTGACTCAACCTGTAGAGGGTGTTTTCGAGTATGAAAGCAAAAGGCGTAACAAAGGGCAATTATCGCCCTATCCGCGCTTTATTTCTTACCGAAACGATGCCCAATTAAAGGGACTGAGTAAAAATATACAATACAAAGGCGGACTCTCACTCGTTGGTTTGAAGCTTACTGGCAGCTCATTGAGCCAAGAACCCGCTACTATTACCGTAAGTTATAAAAATAAAATTGCTTTTAAGTCCACCAGCCGTCGTTTTGAACTTACCGACTCCCTCATCACGGCGCCTTTGGCTACTTTTACTACTTATTTGGGTACTGATTCACTTTATCATCCAGGTATCAGACTTTCTTACAGCGATACAGACGGGCTACTTAAAACCCAGAGTGCCGACCGTACAGGCTACCAATATACGCCATACGCTGACTCCTACCACAAAATGTATATTGATGCCGAAATGTTGCGTTGGAGTTTTCCTAAAAACGAAATTGAGTTTTTGAGAATCGCAGGCAAAACAGAAGTACCTATTCGTTTTGAATCGTTTAACTTTTACAAACAAGAACGCTTTCGAGCCATGAGCGAGCAGTATGGTTTTCACCCGCTATTGATGGCTGCCAATTATATCACCAAACAAAAAACACCCACTTTTGCCCCCGCAGACTTAGCAACGCTCTACAAACGCGATCTAAATGCGTTAAGTACGGCGTTTGCGCAATTAGATTATGATGGATACGTAACTATTGATTCTAAAAATGGGCTATATAGGCTTACTGACAAAGGTATTTTGTATGTATTGGCCAACAACAAACAAGCTGATTTTGATAACTTTCGTGTCTCCTCGCTTTATGCTGCCAATACCACCACTGCCAACGCCAGTATTGATCTCAAAGATAACGTAATGACCATCCGTGGGGTAGAAAAGTTTACCATTAGCGATTCATTAAAAATCTTTGCCACGCCTTCTGACAAACAAATCAAGGTAATGAAAAACCGTGATTTCTCCATGAATGGTTTGCTCACTTCAGCCAATTTTAGGTTTAATGGCCGTGATTTAATATTCAATTATGATAAGTTTTTTGTGGACTTGACCAAAATTGACAACATCACTTTTATTCCAAAAGCAGCTTATGATAAGGGCAGCACTACCGAAGTAGGGGGTGATATTGTCTATGAAAAATCAGGGCGTATATATCTCAACGACCCCACCAACAAATCTGGAGCGAAGAAAAATTCAGTATTTCCACGCCTCAATGTCCCTGAGGGTATGACGGTCTATTTTGACCAAGCAGACCGTGGAAATCTAACTTATGATCGAAAAGTATTCTTTAAAATTCCAACACTTGATTACGATAGCCTTGGAACTCAAGACATTGTTTTTATCGGCACCTTCAATTCTAACGGTATCATGCCTCCTTTTCAAGCAGAGCTCCGCTCCATGCCCGATAACTCACTTGGTTTCAAATACAAAGCTCCCGCTACGGGGTTTAAAGTATATGGAACCAATGCCACGGTAAAGTTTACAAAAGAACTAACAATGGACAAACAAGGGCTGCGCTCCGAAGGCGAGATTACCCATTTGAGTGCTCGTATCCCCACACAAGCTATGCTGTTTATGTCTGATTCACTCATTGCCAGTGGTGCAGAAGCCGAAATCAAAGAAGCGACCATCGGAAAAGCTTATTTCCCCAAAGTGGAATTGAGAAATTTTACAATGCGATGGATGCCAAAAGCGGATAGTATGTCGTTGACTACAAAGGCAAATGCTTTTAATTTTTATAATGGTACTACAAAGCTGGATGGGCGTATTGTATTGCGTTCTTCAGGCTTATACGGCAAAGGGTTTTTACGCCGCGATGATTCCGAATTGACCTCACAAGACATTAAATTCAACAAAGAAGGCTTTTTGGCAGGCGATGCCCAATATAAAATTATATCGGCTACCAATGCCACTCGCCCAGTGCTTTTAGGAAAAAATGTGGATGTTGATTTTAACTTAGTAAAAGGATTGGTAGGTATTTCAACCAACAAAACTTCGTTGGAAAATACCTCCATGGAGTTTCCCTTTACCGCCTACCGTACTTCTATTAATCGTGCACAATGGAACATCAACGCCAAGACCATTGCTATGAAAGGCGATGTGAGCACTTCAACTTTCACGGCAACAGCCTCTGAACAGGAAGGATTAACCTTTAATGGGTCTTCTGCTTTATACGAAATAGAAAAGATGACGCTCAACATCGGAGGCGTACCTTTTATCAAAACAGCAGATGCTAAAGTAATTCCCGATAAAGGATTAGTAACTGTCCAACGCAACGGAGACTTACCGCTTTTTAAGAATGCAAGATTAATATTAGATACCCTCAACGAATACCACCGCCTTAAAAATGGCAATATTCAGATTGTATCCAGAACAAAGTTTACAGGCGACGCTACCTATCTTTATGCTACTGTGACGAATGATACGATCCCTGTCAAAATGGGTAATTTCAACTTGAGAGAAAGCAACCTCACTGCTTCAACAAGCAGCCGTTTGGTCCAATCCAAAACAAAATCGGCTTATACAGTAGCCCGTGCTGAAATCGTTGAGTTAGATAATTTTGTAGTAGGGCCACGTCTCCAATACAAAGGCTCAATGACTATGCTGGCTCCCGAACCTAACCTTCAGTTCGACGGCTATATCAAACCTATTATCAAACAACGTCGCGATTTAATGGCTTCTTGGATTCCATTCAAAGAGACCCCTACCAAGGACGTAGCACTGAAAGTTACGCCAACCCTTAAAAATGAGTCTGATTTACCGATTTCTGTAGGCTTACATTATCGTTCAGCTACCGCCGACGGTCTATATGCCACCTTCTTATCACCTAAAGAAGGGCGCAACGACCAAGCTATTTTTGAGGTCAGTGGGTTACTACGTTTTGATGACAAAAAAAAGGTTTTCAGTATCGCACCCGAAGTCAAAACCCCAGATGAGCTTGTTGACGAAGCAAATTCCTTTACTTTCAATGATGCCAAAGGAACGATTGATTACCAAGGGAAACTTAATTTTATCTATGAGCAAGAGGCCAAACCAGGGGAAGAATTATTTTTAGCAGCGGGGTCGGTCCGTACCAATCTAGACAGTAGCACTTATCAGTTTAATAGTTTGTTGTCCTTTAATTTCCCAGCCAATAAGGAAATTATTACCAAAGCTGCTGAAAATATTGTACAAACCAATTTGGATGAACAAAACAGTGATGCCGCCGAGCCTAATTTTGAAAGATTAGGCAATAAACTTACCGCACTCATTGGCCGCAAAGCTACCGATGGTTACATTGCTCGCACAGCCGCAGCTTATAAACCTCTCTTTGATGCTTCACCTAAGTTTAATGCAACGCTCGTGTTATCAAATGTAAATTTGCGCTGGTCGCCTGTACAAAATGCGTTTTATAGTGTGGGGAAGATTGGCGTATCTAATTTGGGTAATACCGACATCAATGCCGAAATGGACGGAATGATTGAGATTAGAAAAAATACACGTGGCGACGAAATCAGTATTTACCTCGAATCTTCAGAAAGTGTGTGGTACTATTTTGATTGGCAACAGGGTAAACTGGCAATAGTATCATCAGAGCAAGAAACCAACGATTTGATAGCTGTAAAATCAAGAGACAAAAAAGAGTCAGCCATTTTATCCATTGGCTTTGAGGAGCGTGATTTGTTTATGGATAGATTCAATGCTATGTATCGACCCAAACCCAAAAAACCTGTCTTAGCCAAAGATACCAAAGCTCCAGCAAAAGGCACGCCAGTCAAAACACCCGCTGCAAGCCCAAGCAAAACAACCGCTAAAACAGCTCCCGTAGTAGCAGCTAAAGAAGTGGAGGAAGAAGAAATGACAGAGGAGGAAGATACCAAGGCAGCTGATAAAACAGCAAAAAATACGAAAACGACCAAAGACACCAAAATCGCGGTAAAGACCGATGCTAAAAATGCAAAATCCGACACCTCCAAAACCAAACCTGGCGCGAAAGTAGCCCAAACACCCCCCAAAGCTCCTGTCAAGAAAAAAGCGAAAGAAGAAGAGAAAGAAGGGTTTTAGATGGTTTGGTATCAAAGATGTTTTGTTGTACCGACGGAAGGAGGCATCTGAAAACCGCGTCGATTAGATACCTCCTTCGTCGGTATGACAAAGTGGGGTCAGTAAGAAAAGACTCTATCGCCGTTTTTTACGTTCTTTTGTTTTAGTAATTTTTCGAGTTGTGTTGGCAGACATTTTGCTTTTTGTGGTTTTCAAGGAAATAACCCTTTGATTATCTTTATCTTCAGCCAAAACTAAATCCATGCTTCGGCGCGAAATATTGGTTTCTTTGACTTTCACTTTGACAGCATCGCCAAAGGTATAAAACCGCTTGCTGCGCTGTCCCACGAGTCGATAGTTCTCTTTATCTAATTCGTAATGGTCGTCTTTGAGGTCGTTCATACGTACCAAGCCCTCAGAGGCTGTCTCTGTGATTTCTACAAACATTCCAAACTCTGTTACACCTGTGATTATGCCCTCCCACACGCGGTCGGGATCCATGGAAGCCATAAACTCTACTTGTTTGTATTTGATACTGGCGCGTTCGGCGTTGGTGGCCAATATTTCTCGAGCCGATGAGTGCTTGCAAGCGGGTTCGTATTCGGTACGCTCTGGCGAGGGTTTGCCATCCAAATAATGTTGCAACAATCGGTGGGCCATCATGTCAGGATAACGACGAATGGGCGAGGTGAAATGTGAATATCTTCTTCTAAACGCCAACCCAAAATGCCTACATCTTCGGTGCTGTATCGGGCTTTCGACATCGTTCTGATGGCCAGTTGTTCAAGGCGTTTTGCTCGGGTTTTCCTTCAACGCCTCCATGAGGTAATTGAGCGATTGAGCAGCCACTTTTTCATTTTCTATTTTCATTTGGTAGCCCAAACGTCCTGCAAAAGCTGCAAAAATGCGCAACTTCTCCATATCGGGCTGCTCATGGATACGATAAATCATCACATTGGGATGTGTCTTATTTTCAGATTGGTGGTAAATAAACTCAAGGCGCGCTTGTGTAGGCATAAACTCTTCTATCAGTTTATGAGCATCTTTACGGACTTTGGTATAAAGCCCCAAGGGTTTACCGTTTTCGTCAAGCCTAAACTTCACTTCTGTTGTTTCAAAATTAATAGCTCCCTTGGCAAATCTTTCTGCCCGAAGTTTGTGCGCAAGTTCATTTAATAAAGTAAGTACACCGCTCATTTCTTGGGTGTCAGGATTTTCTGATGACCTCTTGCGCTTCTTCATAACTAAATCTCTTATCAGAATGAATGACCGTGCGCCCAAACCACTCGCTCACTATTTTAGCTTCAGCATTGAGTTCAAAAACCGCCGAGAAAGTTAGCTTATCTTCATTGGGGCGGAGAGAACAGAGGTTGTTAGAGAGTTTTCGGGTAGCATAGGCACAGTTCTATCCACCTCTAAATAGACTGATGTATGCGGGCGTAGGCTTCGTTCGAGTGCTGTTCCTGGACGTACATAGTGCGTTACATCGGCGATGTGTATTCCGATTTCATAATGACCATTATCGAGGGTTTTGACCGAAAGCGCGTCGTCAAAATCTTTGGCATCGACGGGATCAATGGTAAAAGTCAGTATGTCGCGCATATCGCGGCGGCGTGCTATTTCCTCGGCGGTAATGTCAGTGGAAATGGCGTTAGCCTCGATTTCTATTTCTTCGGGAAATTTGTATGTAAGCCAAATTCGGCCAAAATGGCGTGCATTTCAGTTCGCGATGCGTGTAGATTTTTTCCCAATACGCCTCTACTACCTCGCCTTCCATGCGTCGGGAGCGTGTTGGAGTATTGTGTAAGATACCACTGGCAATGACTTTATCTCCTTCTTGGGCATTTTTTAAGTTTAGCTTCAGGTATAAACAACTCATCGTAAATACAGCGGTTGTCAATGGCTACGGTACCGTGGCCGGAGCCACCAGTTCAATCTCACCCACAAACTCCGTGCGACCACGCTCAATGATTTCTTCTGCCGCGCCCCTCACGGCGGCGGCCTGCCCGAAAATCGCTAAAAAGTGTAATTCGGACGGTGTCGCCATCTATAGCCCCTCGCAAATCGTCGGAGTCTATCCACACATCGGTATTTTCGGCTTTATGGTTGGTTGGTGTATTGTCGACACCACAAAGGCATAGTTTTTATTGACATGCTCTACTTTACCGATGAGTACGTTGGCATTAGCACTGACATTGGCGACATACAAGCCCTCATCGGTGCGCTTTACACGGTTTTCTTCTACCAGTTCCTCCAAAATACCATTGAGTAGTTGGCGAAGTTTAGAATCTTCCGGCATCGAAATGCTCGTAGAGTTGAGACAGACCAAACGCCCGTGGCTCATTTATCTCAAAAAAGGCAGCGATTTCTGATTTGAACTCATCCACAAACGTTACAATTTGTTTTTGCGGACGGCTTTTCTTGGTCTTTGGTTTGGCTGTGCGGGTGTTTTGTTCCTTCTTCATCCTATTTAATACTTCTACCCAAAGAAACCACTTTTTCGGTAAAATCATTGCATGAGGGTGATTTTTGGGAGATTGATGAAAAATGGGTTTTAAATCCTAATGGCTTGCTGTCCACAAAAAAATCGAGCGAAGGGCATTCACTACGCTCGATTTAACTCGAAGTCCGTGAAGCGATATTAGCAGTTTTTGGAAGCCGCTTTCTCGTAGTAAATTACTCCTCCTACAATCTGTTGTGTTTGCTTGGCTGAAAAGGCTTACGATTTTATCTGTCTTGAGATTGATTCTGTTGATTGTCTTTTTCATGACTTTGTGTTGTTAAAAAATGGTTGATTGGTTTTGACTTGTTAAATTGTTTTGTTTTAGTCGTTGCACCAACAGGTATTGTCGGCTCCACATGTTTTGCCAGTCCGAGGTTTTACACCGCCCATAATACCTTGTGCATTTTCTTTCGAAAGGCTTAAGATTTTGTCTGTCTTCAAAGTGATTTTGCTAATTGTCTTTTTCATGATAGTTATTTGTTTTGATTGTTTTTTGTTTAATACTTTGTTTTCGTCGTGATTGACGATACAAAGGTGTAGCATACGACAACCTTAATGAAAAATAATCTCTCAAACAGGGGAAAATTGAAGTTAAATTGTGGCTTTTATAGATTGAAGTGAAAGAATAGCTACCGATAACATCATTGAGTAGCACAAATTATATGTGATAGTTGGAGAAAAGGGAAATAGCTAATTGATATACACTAAATTGTCATAAGTACTTGTGTATATTTAGTTTGCATTATTCTGTTTGACCCCGTCGGGGTCAGATGTTTATAGAAGCCAATAACCTGCTACAAATAAACGACCCCGACGGGGTCGAATAATGCAATGTATTTTTGTTTTGGTACTTAAGTAACCCCTCCTAAATCCTCACGGTACGCCGTCGCGGCCTGTGAGGGAGGACTTTATTGGGCTGATAATCAGAGTTATAAATCAACTGCAAATACTTGAAAATTTTTGCTTGATTACTTAACAGTTGAATTACATCTTGAAAAAACGCAAGTCTTTCTTACATTTGTACTGAATACAGTATGCTTGCAGAAGAATTATAAAAACATGGAAACTTACGGAAAAATACTTTTGATTGCGATGCCTATTTTTTTGGGGTTGGTGCTGCTCGAAAAAATATATGGCTGGTTCGTAAAAAAACAACCTTTTAGAACCATGGACACACTTTCGAGCCTAAGCTCGGGTTATACTAATATCATCAAAGATGTACTTGGCTTGAGTGTTTCGATTCTGACTTACAGCTACATGGTGTCGCATTGGGCTATTTACAAAATTGAATCTACGCTTTGGGTGTATGTGGTGGCTTTCGTAGCTTTAGATTTTTCGGGCTATTGGGTGCATCGGCTGAGCCATCAAATCAATTTCTTTTGGAACAAACACGCCATTCATCACAGCAGCGAAGAGTTTGATTTGGCTTGTGCTTTGCGGCAAAGCCTCTCCTCTTTTGTCAATTTGTTCACTATTTTTCTACTGCCTGCGGCTTTGCTGGGGGTAGATGCCCAAGTGATTGCCGTGGTAGCACCCTTGCATCTTTTTGCGCAGTTTTGGTACCATACGGTTTATATTGGCAAAATGGGTATTTTGGAATATATCATCGTTACGCCCTCACATCACCGTGTACACCATGCCATCAATCCCGAGTACTTGGACAAGAATCATAGTCAGATTTTTATTATTTGGGACAAACTTTTTGGTACTTTTCAGGAGGAACTACCCAATTTACCGCCCGTTTATGGTATTACCCGCCCTGCCCAAACGTGGAATCCCATCAAAATTAATTTTCAACATTTGTGGCTGCTTATCAAAGATGCCTATCGTACTCGTAGCTGGCGCGATAAGCTACGCATTTGGTGGATGCCTACAGGCTGGCGGCCTACAGATGTGATAGACAAATACCCTGTTCATAAGATTGACGACCCTTATCGTTTTGAGAAATATGCGCCTCAAGCATCGGTTAGTCTTAGGATTTGGACGTGGATTCAGTTTTTGTTTACGTTCGCGCTGATTAACTATTTCTTTCTCTACATTGCCAAAATAGATACCCCTTATCTATTTGTGTACGGAGGGTTTATTTTCTTATGCGTTTTTGCCTACACCGAGTTGATGGATAAAAACCCCTTGTCGGTCTATTGGGAAGGTTTCAAGAATGTCGTAGGATTATGGCTAATCTACCAAACAGGCTGGTTTGGTATGGATGAGGTGCTACCTTGGGCAGTAATACCCCTTGCGGTCTATTTTGTGATTTCTACGGTCGTGGTGATATGGTTTGTGAAGGTAGATTTGCCAAAAACCCAAAAACAAACTACGCATGAACTGGCCCATGCGTAGGGTTTTGTAGCATTACTCGTCCCAAAGATTTTGGAGGGTATAACCACTGCCCGGCAAGCACCAAAAATCACCCTTGATGTAGCGATAGTCTATATTAACACTTTGCATCAGTGCCATTTCCTCCCTATTAAGTGCTATATCAGTTGCAGCTAAGTTTTCTTTCAATCGCTGTGGATTGACCGATTTGGGTATGACAGAAGTACCCCGATTGACAGCCCAAGCAAGCATAAGTTGGGCGGGTGAAATTTCTTTGCTTTTTGCTAACTCCAAGATGATGGCATTTTCAAAGAGTTTAGGCTCTCCTTCTACAATGCGAGTGGGTGGTCTATCTGCCGAGCCCAAAGGCGAGTAGCCTGTAAGATGAATCCCTTTGGTTTGGCAAAAATCGAGCATTGTTGGTTGTTGCAAAAAAGGGTGCATTTCCAATTGATTTACTTCTGGTTGTACGCCAGTGGCTTGGGTCACTTCCATTATTTTTTTGGCGCTAAAATTAGAAACGCCAATGTGCCGAGCAAGTCCTTTTTCTTTCAATTCAATCATACCTGCCCAAGTTTCTGAGAGGGGTACTTCACTGAGACTTAACATATCTTCGCCTACTGTCGGAAAAGTAATTGCTGGTTTGAGCGCAATCGGCCAATGAATCAGGTACAAATCCAAATAATCAAGCTGCAAATCAGCCAAGGAAGTTTTGATAGAGGGTAGGATATATGGCTTTTGGTGGCTGTTGTTCCACAGTTTAGAAGTAATCCAAAGTTCGCTTCTTTTCACATCCCCTACTTTGAGGGCGTCGGTCAGAGCTTGGCCTATCTCTTTTTCGTTCCCATACAACAGCGCACAGTCAAAATGTCGATAGCCTATCTCAATGGCCGATCGAACGGCCGCATATACTTCTCCTTTGGCCGATTTCCACGTACCGAGCCCAAGTGCTGGCATTGGGTCGTCGTTGCTAAATGATAGGTATTTCATGTTTTATAGTCTTAATTAATTGATTCGTGCTTTGGTAGCTAAAATTTAAAACCATTAAAGCCTTCATTTAGTTTAAGACTATAAAACGTACCTTTCTAATGCAATTTTCGGGAAAAAATATTTTAATTGTGGGCGCAAGCTCAGGTATTGGCTTGGCCATTGCCCAATCGCTGCAAACAGAGGGAGCTACTCTTTTTACGGCTTCTCGTACTACCCCAGTAGGTATTCAGAGTACGCATCTGACGTGGGACGTAGCACAGCCTGCCGCAGGTATTTTTGATACCTTGCCCGAGGTGCTACATGGCATAGTCTATGCACCAGGCACTATCAATCTCAAGCCTTTTCAGCGGTTTTCTTTAGAAGATTTCAAGCAAGATTTCGACATCAATGTACTGGGGGCAGTGGCGGCCATTCAAGCCAATTTGACACGCCTCCGCAAAGCGGGTGGCGCTTCGATTGTGTTGTTTAGCACCGTGGCCGTGCAAATGGGCATGGGCTTTCATGCGTCTATTGCTACCGCCAAAGGGGCGGTTGAGGGGCTGACTCGCTCTTTGGCGGCAGAACTGGCAGCCGTCAAAATCCGCTGCAATGCCCTTGCCCCTTCACTCACCGATACCCCCTTGGCCAATGCCCTACTCTCTACCAACGAAAAGCGTGAAGCTTCCAACAAACGCCACCCCATCGGGCGCGTGGGTACAGCACAAGACTTGGCCGCTGCCGCCAAACTCCTTCTCTCCGATGAGGGTAGTTGGATAACAGGCCAAGTGATTGGTATTGACGGTGGCATGGGACGGCTGAAGTAGCTACTTTTGGTCTCAGACCCAACTACTGAAGTATCTATGTTAGGATATCCTCCTATAATTACACCTAAATTTATAACACAGAACCGCTAAAAAATAGATGGGTAATGAACAATGAAATATTCGGCAGGTTGGTAGAATTCGTTTACCAAAAGAGAGGGAAGTATAAAAAAAAACTCATTAGGCATACCCAAGTAGAAAGAGATTTATACATGACTGGTGATGATACTGTAGAGTTTATGGACGCCTTTTTTTATCATTTTAACATAGATTCTACTGGTTTTGAATTTTGTAGATACTTTGATGAAGAAGGTTTTGGAATTAATTTCAGATGGCTCATGAGTAAAATTAGGCGAGTACCCTACACCAAACGCTCTCCACACAAAATAACAATGGGTGATTTAGAAGAATGTATTATTAAAAAAAGGTGGATTGACCCATAGAAAATAGTCAAGAACACCATAAAACTGTGAAACCACCCCAAGCATAGTGATTTACTTGAAATCGATTATAAATTCAGCCTTCTTGGTCTGCGGTTTTTTCTTTTTGTAGGTAACATTCCACATATCCCCTTCTTTCACTATTCTGACGGCTTCCTCAAAAAGTAAGGGTTCGGCTTTGTTTTGGTTTTTGAAGTCTTTCAATTTGCCTGTTTTATCTATGGTAAAGCCCACCACTACCCGCCCGCGTGGTGCTTGCGGGTGCTGTGCTACAAATCGGGCTGCCGAGGTTATTAAATACTCATTATATGCCTTCCAACCGTTTTTAGGACTCACTTTTTGATTTTTATCAGGGTGACTTGATACCACTACTTCACTCAAGACTTGCTTATCTTCTTGCATGGCAATGATGGGTAGTATCGAATCCTTGACGGTGAGTTGGGTAGGTTGATAGCCGATGGATTTGATGATAAGTTGACTATTTCTGGGGATATTGCGAAGTATAAAATTTCCATTTGAATCCGTCATTACACTTGTCGAGTGTCCTACCAATGCCACCGTACCGCCCACCAAGGCTTGTTGATTGTCCGCATCTATCACGCGGCCACGGAGCGTAAAAAAAGGCTCGTTGGCAGGGGCAGGCGCACTCGCTTTTACAGCTGCTGTCCGTGCTACTTTGCTACTTTCTTCTAAAACCCTACTTGGTGGGTTTTCTTAGGGTGGTGGCGTAGGCACTGCCTCTGACAAAAGCGCCTCTTGCACCTCTTCTTTTTTCAAATGCTCGCTGGCCACTACAGCCGTAGGTAGTGGCTGTGTTGGGGCAGTAGTCGCTGCTTTTTCTTTGGAGGGTTTGCAGTTGCTATTTTAGGTGTTTTAGTACCTTCTTTTGAGGAATAGGTACCGCAGCAGATAGCGGTGCGGCTTCTTCAATAGGCTCTGTGGTTTCTTTGTTTACAGAAGAGGTAGCCACGGCTGCAGGACTTTCTGCTTGTTCTTTCACCAACCACCAACTCAACCCCACTGCCAAAACTACGGCCGCTGCCGACGCATAGTAAAAAGGGAATAACCTTTTATCTTTTTTTTCTACACGCCCCAATAGCCTTTGGCGTAATTCCACCAAAGTAGCTTCTGTATCAATGCCTGTTTCTTTCAGCGCAATGAGACCTTCCAAGGTATCGTCTATCTGTGGATTTTGTAAAGCTGCTTTTTCGACTTGGTGTTGTTCCTCGTGCGACAACCCTCCCGCTACATATTGGCGTAGCTGGTCGGTAGTGGGATGGTTATGTCTTTTTTGTTTATCCATGTCGTTTGCCCTCCATGCACAATTTCAGGTTTCTTTTTCCATTTTGGAGATAACTCTTCACTTTAGACAGCGCAAAACCCGTTTGATCTGCAATCTGCTGATAGCACAGTTGTTGAAAAAAAAACAACTCTACACTTTGGCGTTGCTCTTGAGCAAGTGTTTGCATACAGTCACCCAAATCGGCCAGTTGATGTTCTATTTCCCAGCCGTCTTTTTCAGGTGATTGGGCCACAAAATTTTCGTAGGCTTCGTTTTCAAAAATACCCTCATCACCTACCGCTATTTTCTTTTGGCGGAGTTGCATCAAACAAAAATTTCGTGCTACACTATGCAGCCAACTTTTAAAGTTTTGCACTTCATGATTTTTCAAATCTGTGATGATTTGCTCAAAAATCTGCATGACACCATCCTTGGCCTCATCTTCGTCGCGCAGGTATTTGAAACATACCGCAAAAACCATGTCTATATGACGCTCATACAAAACCCCCAAGCCCTCTAAATCGCCTGTGCGCTGGTATGCCACCAAGTAATCGGTGTCGGTAAGGGTAGTTTTAGTACGAAATATTTTCAAAAACATACACTACGAGTTATTCCTTTTTTATAGTAGATGCAGTCGGTTTGTACTTTCCACAAAAATTTTTCAAAAACTTTTATGGAATCATGCACCTTGCTGCATCCAATGGTTGAAACTAAACGAAAACAATCATGAAAACAAACATTTTTTGCTTCCTCTTTAGCACCTTGGCCTTGCTTGCTTGCGCACAATCTTCGCCTGTTACCATCACAGGGACAGTTGTTGAAACGAACACCCACCAGCCGCTTGCAGGTGTCGGCGTGGCTATCAAAAACACCAAAACAGGAACTACTACCGATGCCAACGGTCGCTATCGCATGGCTGCTCATGTAGGCGACAAGCTTGTTTTTAGCTTTGTAGGTTATCAAAATGAAGAACGAAAAATTGGAAAAGACTCTGTTATTAATGTGGCATTACAGATAGGCTCGCAAGTTTTGCATGAAGTAGTCGTTGCGGCTGAACGCACCTCTTCTTTCTCCAAAATGCAGCCAAACGCCTTGCCTCCCACGTTTGCACCCTATCCAGGTATGCCAGCAGGTACCCATTTCAATACAGAAGAGTACAAAGCATTGAACGAAAATAGTTTTCACGATACCCAAAAAAATCCGCTGACTACTTTTTCGATTGATGTGGACAGAGCAGCTTACAGCAATGTACGTCGGATGTTGAATTTGGGGCAGTTTCCACAACGCGATATGGTGCGTATCGAAGAGATGATTAACTATTTTGATTATGACTACGCCCAGCCCAAAGGCGAACACCCTGTGGCTATTCATACCGAGTTGTCAGATTCACCCTGGAACAAAGGCTTAAAATTACTGCATATTGGGCTTCAAGCCAAGACCATTCCAACGGATAATCTACCTGCCTCCAATTTAGTATTTTTGATTGATGTATCGGGTTCGATGAATGCGGCCAATAAATTACCATTGGTTAAGGAAGCGTTCAAGTTGTTGGTAAATCAACTGCGCCCTTCCGATCGTGTGGCCATTGTTGTCTATGCAGGAGCTGCAGGAGTAGTATTACCTTCCACTGCGGGAAACCAAACAGCGACCATCAAAGATGCGCTCGACCAACTCGCTGCAGGAGGCTCTACGGCAGGGGGCGAAGGTATCCGATTGGCTTATAAAATTGCCCAAGAGAATTTTATCAAAAATGGTAATAACCGCGTGATTTTGGCCAGCGACGGCGATTTCAACGTAGGAGTATCGAGCGAGGGCGAGCTACAACAAATCGTCGAAGAAAAGCGCAAAAGTGGTGTTTATTTAAGCGTTTTGGGTTTTGGCATGGGCAATTACAAAGACAATAAAATGGAAACCATTGCCGACAAGGGCAACGGCAACTATGCCTATATTGATAATCTTCAAGAAGCCCACAAAGTGTTTGTGCATGAATTTGGCGGCACGATGTTTACTATAGCGAAAGACGTAAAATTGCAGTTAGAGTTTAACCCAACTTTTGTAAAAGGTTATCGCCTGATTGGTTATGAAAACCGCATGATGAAAAACGAGGAATTTAACGACGACAAAAAAGACGCGGGCGAAATGGGCAGTGGCCATACCGTAACAGCCCTCTACGAAATTATCCCTGCAGGTGTAGAGAGCGCGTATTTGGCCAAGATAGATGAATTGAAATACCAAAAAACAGTCGTTGCGGCCTCGTCGCAATCCAACGAACTGCTGACCCTCAAGCTACGTTATAAACTTCCTGATAGCGAAAAAAGCCGTTTGATAGAAGTAGCGGTGCGCGATATACACACTCCTTTTGAAAAAACCTCCAACAACTTTCGCTTTGCGGCTTCGGTAGCCGAGTGGGGCTTGTTGCTGCGCAATTCTGAATTTAAAGGAGCCGCTACTTATGCCCAAGTTATCCAAACAGCCCAACAGGCCTTGGCCAAAGATTCTGAAGGGTATCGTTCGGAGTTCGTAAGATTAGTTAA
The DNA here is from genome assembly GCA_041392315.1 of Spirosomataceae bacterium. Lineage (GTDB taxonomy): Bacteria > Bacteroidota > Bacteroidia > Cytophagales > Spirosomataceae > Runella. The sequence goes on from JAWKMH010000006.1 coordinate 282,499, forward strand.
ATTGGCGAAAGACTTAGATAAAAACGATGGCGTAGTAAAAGCAGCAGACGAATAAACAGCAAAGTCATTGGTTGTCCACAACGTTGTGGACAACCAATGACTTTGTAAGTAGTTGATGGATAATATCCTATCGCAACGTTCCGGTACTGGGACTATATTTGCCCAAAGGAAAACTCAAACCCACATTGATACCCCAAGAACGATTATATACATCAGGAACTGTGTTCATTACCTGGGTCAGGCCCAAGTTGTAACGTAAATCGGCGTTTAGCCAAACTTTGTTACCAATCGAATAGTTGAATCCTGCACCCATAGCAGCTCCTGCGTCAAATCCTTTATAAGGAGGATTTACACCCTCAGGATTGATTGACACCCCACTTTCATTAACAGCCTGTGCCAAAAAACCGATGTAAGGACCAAGCATTACTTTGGGGCGAAATTTATTACCTCTACCATTAAGATAATAAGTACCCATGACGGGGACTTGAATATAATCTAAATGTCCCTTAGATGCTCCATTAGAAGATTGGCCTCCCATTCTACTATATAACAGTTGGCCATTTAAACCAAATCTGCTTTGACCACTGTAATTAATAAAAAGACCTAAAGAAGGGCCTGGTTTCCAATCATTATAAATGGTATTTCCTGTAAGCCTTGAAAAATTTAGACCTACAATAGGGCCAAAAGACACATTTTCTTGAGCCACAACAGTAGTAAAAGAAAACGCTGAAATGATAGTTAGAACGACAAGAGCCTTTTTCATGATTATAAATAGATGATAGTTGAACAAATTGAGTTGATTGTAAATTCTATATGTCAAAAGCTGTTCCTCTTTCATAAAAAAGGTAGCAGGTCTAAATTTGGGGAAATATTTCCCCAAATTTAGACCTGCCTTTACTCAAAGTCGCTATTTTTAAGAATTATTTCGGCATGGTAGGCCGTACTTCAATTTTGCTGGGCAAGGTGCGGGGGTTCATTTTGAGCAAATCAGCTACTATTTCGCCAATATCTTCAGGTTGGATCTTCCACGCATCTTTGTCAGAAGGCTCGTGGTTGTTGAAATAGGTAGCCACCGACCCTGGCATAATAGTCGTTACTTTGATACCATGGTGGCGTACATCAAGCATAACGGCCTGCGTAAAACCCACCAAACCAAACTTACTGGCATTGTAGGCGGAGCCATTGGCAAAGAAATTGGTACCTGCCAAACTCGCTATCGTAATCAAATACCCTTTAGCGTCTTTCAAGGCAGGTAAAGCTGCTTTGACACTATAAAAAACGCCTGTTAAATTCACATCAATGGTTTCTTGCCACTGCTCCACGGTGAGTGACTCGACAGGTGCAAAATGACCTACACCTGCATTAGCTATCAACACATCTAATTGCCCCCAAGTGTCTATTACTTGATTAACAGCATCTTGCTGAGAATCAAAACTACGCACGTCTGCCACCACACCCAACGCAAAGCCTGCTTTAATTTGGTTTAGCTGTGCAGTAGCCTCCTTAACTGTGGCCTCGTTGCGTCCTGTAATGGCTACTTTATATCCTTCTTTGATGAGCTTTTCAGCTACGCCGTAGCCTATTCCTTTGGTACCGCCTGTGATCAGTGCTGTTTTTATGCTGTTTGACATAATAAAGTGTTTTGTTGTTTAGACTAAAAACTTACCGACTTTGATAAAAGTTCGGCCATAACATCGGTACACGACGGCGGTAATCTAAGTAAGTATCTTCAAATTGACGAACGAGTTTCTGCTCTTCAAATACAATACCAATACGGATGTACACTATAACGCAGAGTACCATGATAAGGCTACGAATAGTGGCCTCTTCCCAAAAAAGGCCTAAGACAAACAATATCGTTCCGCTATAAATTGGGTGTCTTACATATTGGAGCAGGCCACTGCTTCTGAAATTGGTTTGAGCTGCTTGCTGGGGTGTTTTCAAACCCACAAATTCACCCAAATAGTAGCCTTTTAATGCAAAAAAGACGGTAACAAGCCCTGACAGTTTGAGCAAATCTGCTAAAATATCTAACCGCCAATCAAACGCCCAAAGTCTATCGGTGGGTAAAATGCGTTGGTATAGCCACAAACCCACCAATAACCCAAATGCCAATAGGTTGTAAATCAGCCGATAATAGCGGAATGACCTTCCTAATTTTAGGGCTAAAAATTGCTTTACGGTACTGCTTGCCAATACACTATGCAATGCGCCATAAGCCAGCCAAAGAGAGATTTGTAGGAAATAAGGGGACATATTCAAACAGTCATAATAGCAAATTTAATGACCAAAATAGCGATAAAGAAATGTAAATCACTATTTTCGTTTTCATAAATCCTCTAAAAACTATACCGTGAAAAAAATAGCTTTTTACTTCATCCTACTTCATTGGGTTTGTATTGCCAACACTGTCGCACAGTCGTATCAGCCGCCTATCTTTATTGATGCCGAACGAGAGAAAAAAATAGAAGCTACCTTCCCAGTCATAGACAGGATTTACCAAGACCATGCCGCTCAAAGCCATTTCCCAGGTTTTGTCTATGGCATAGTGGTTGATGGTAATTTGGTTCATACAGGCAATGCAGGCTATACAGATGTGGGCAAAAAAACAAAAGCTACCACCCAATCACTTTTCAGAATTGCTTCAATGAGCAAGAGTTTTACGGCCATGGCGATTTTACAATTGCGTGATGCAGGTAAACTCCATTTGGACGACCCCGCCGATAAGTACATTCCTGAAATGAAAAAGATGAAATTACTCACCTCCGATGCCCCTGCCATTACCATAAGACACCTACTTACCCACGCCGCCGGCTTTCCTGAAGATAACCCCTGGGGCGACAGACAGTTGGCAGATACCAACGAGGAACTACTCCAACTCATTCAAAGCCCTGTTTCTTTTTCCAATGCCCCTGGCATCGCTTACGAATACAGCAACTTGGGTATCACGCTGTTGGGATATCTGATACAAAAGGTATCAGGTAAAACCTACCAACAATACATCAACGAAAATATATTCACTCCTCTTGGTATGACCCACACCCGATGGGAATACACTGAAGTCCCTGCCGACAAACTTGCCCACGGCTACCGCTGGCTTGATGGAAAATGGGTAGATGAACCCCTCCTCCACGACGGGGCTTATGGTGCTATGGGTGGCTTGATTACTTCTATTGAGGATTTTAGTAAATACATGGCTTTACATATAGCTGCTTGGCCTCCGAAAAACGATGCCGATAATGGCCCGCTAAAACGCAGTTCGATACGAGAAATGCACCAGCCTTGGAATATCAGTGGCTTTGCACCGCAATACAAGTATGCCAGTGGCCGGCCTTGTGGCACTGTATCGGCTTATTGCTATGGACTGAATTGGCTGCGCGACTGCGAAAATCGCGTGTATGTAGGGCATAGTGGCGGATTGCCCGGCTTTGGAAGCAACTGGCGGTTTTTGCCCGAATACGGCGTTGGTGTGGTTTGTTTCGCTAATCTCACTTATGCCTCTACTGTGCCCGTCAATCTAAAAGTGTTGGATACGCTCATTGTGAGCGCCCAACTCAAGCCTCGCCAATTGCCCGCCTCGACTATTATCAAACAGCGCCAGAAAGAACTGACACAGCTATTACCCAACTGGGAAAACGCCGAAAAAAGTGGCCTCTTTGCCGAAAATTTCTTTGCCGATTATGTATTGAATGACCTTAAAAATGAGTCGAAAGCACTGTTTGAAAAGGCGGGCAAGATAGTAAGCATCAAAGAGATAGTTCCTGAAAACCAACTACGTGGCCGCTATCTTATCGAAGGCGAAAAAGCAACACTGTGGGTATCTTTTACGCTTACTCCCGAAAATAAGCCACTGATTCAGGAGTATCATATCGGAGAAGTGAAAAATCCTTAAATTAGATTGCTGGCTTTTTGCTCTTTTGTATTCAAATAACACTTAACCATAATGACTACTTCTCGTAGAAATTTCGTTCGTTCAGCCGCTATTGTGGCAGGTTCCAGTCTTTTTTCATTTGCACCTTTAGAAGTCTTAGCCAGTCAGCGCAGGCGCGTATCGGCCAATGAAAAGCTTCATTTGGGGGTCATTGGCTGCAAAGGTATGGGTTGGTCGGATTTACGCTCACATTTACTGATGAGCGATGTAGAATGTATCGCCCTTTGCGATGTAGATCAGAGTGTGCTTGACCAACGCGCTGCCGATGTCGAAAAAGCCCAAGGCAAGCGCCCTGAGTTATACAAAGACTATCGCAAGATGCTCGAAAACAAAGACATAGATGCGGTCATTATTGGTACTCCCGACCATTGGCATTGCTTGGTGCTCACCGACGCTTTGGCCGCAGGTAAGCACGTTTATTGTGAAAAACCTCTGGCCAATTCTATCGAAGAGTGTAATCTAATGTTGGCGGCAGCGAAGCGTTCCAACAAAATTATTCAAATAGGACAATGGCAGCGGAGCGGTTCGCACTACGAAAAAGCCATTGATTATGTGCAGTCAGGAAAAATTGGTAATATTCGTTTGGTGAAAGTGTGGGCGTACCAAGGATGGATGGAACCCGTTTCCATAAAACCCGACAGCCCCGTACCCGCAGGAGTAGATTATGATATGTGGCTCGGCCCAGCTAAAAAGCGGCCTTTCAACCCCAATCGCTTCCACTTCAATTTTCGTTGGTTTTGGGACTATGCCGGCGGCCTCATGACCGACTGGGGTGTACATGAAATAGACATTGCGCTCTACGCTATGAAAGCCAAAGCCCCTAAATCTATCATGGCTTCGGGCGGAAAATTAGCCTACCCCGATGATGCCTCCGAAACTCCTGATACGCTACAAACCGTGTACGAATACGATGGCTTTAATATGCTCTGGGAACACGCCACTGGTATAGATGGTGGTAATTATGGCTTGACAGAAGGCATTGCTTTTATCGGTAACAACGGAACAGTCGTGTTGCACCGTGGCGGCTGGATGTTACATCCCGAAACTCAAACTAAAAACGGTATCAAGGTCTATAAAATCGAAGATATTCCCGACCAAGCACGCAATGGCGAGTACCTCAACGAACACACTAAAAACTTCGTGCAGGCCATCAAAGACAATAGCCCTAAAATCTTAAAATGCGGTATAGAAACAGGAAGTGTAGCCGCTATCAACGCCCATATGGGCAATATTGCCTACAAAACAGGCCGTAAAGTGTATTGGGATGCCACTGCGGGTGCTTTTAAAAATGATGCCGAAGCCAACGCCCTCATCAAAGCCCATTATCATAATGGCTGGCAATTGCCCAAGTAAGTTTTGCCATTCCAGCCTTTGCCATTTCCCCCTTTGTCATTCCAGCCCTCCTTTGTCATTCCGACGAAGGAGGAATCTATACGTTATTCCCTCTTCTTCTGAATGACAATAAACTCTCTGCTACTTTCACATATAAAATTGATACCTTTGCGGTTCATTTTGTGACCTATCACCATGACCGAACGTTACCTTCAACGCGGCGTATCTGCTTCCAAAGAAGATGTGCACAACGCCATTGCCAAACTCGACAAAGGGCTTTTTCCCAAGGCATTTTGTAAAATTGTACCTGATATTTTGGCAGGCGACCCTGATTATTGTACCATCATGCACGCCGACGGTGCAGGAACAAAAACCTCCCTGGCCTACCTTTATTGGAAAGAAATAGGCGATTTATCGGTATGGAAGGGTATTGCACAAGATTCGATTGTGATGAATACCGACGACCTAATTTGTGTTGGAGCTACTGGCCCAATGCTAATTTCGTCGAGCATTGATCGCAACAAAAACAAAATCCCAGGCGAAGTCATTGCTGAAATCATCAATGGAACAGAAGAAGTATTAGAGATGCTCCGAAGTCATGGAATAGAGATTTATAGCACGGGGGGCGAAACCGCCGATGTAGGAGATCTGGTGCGTACCATCACGGTCAATAGCACCATCATTGCTCGCATGAAACGTGCCGATGTGATTTCTAATGATACGATTCAAGCAGGTGATGTGGTAGTAGGATTAGCTTCATTTGGGCAGGCATCTTACGAAACCTCTTATAATGGTGGCATGGGTAGCAATGGCCTTACTTCTGCCCGCCATGATGTGTTGGGACATTATCTCGCCACCAAATATCCCGAAACCTTTGACCCCGAAGTTCATTCGGCTTTGGTGTATAGTGGCTCAAAATACCTCAATGATGTGGCAGAAAATACCCCCCTCAATGTGGGCAAGCTTATTTTATCACCTACGCGCACTTACGCACCTGTAGTAAAGGTAATCTTAGACGAACTTCGTGCCCACATTCATGGCATAGTGCACTGTAGCGGAGGGGCGCAAACCAAGGTGTTGCATTTTATTGATAATCTACATGTTGTAAAAGACAATCTTTTTCCCATTCCTCCTCTTTTCAAACTGATTCAGGCCGAAAGTGGCACGAGTTGGCAGGAGATGTATAAAGTTTTTAATATGGGGCATCGTTTGGAAATTTACCTATCTGAAATCCACGCCCAACGGGTCATTGAAATCGCTCAGTCCTTCAACATTGAAGCCCAAATCATCGGTCGAGTAGAAGCATATCAAGGCAAAAAAGTAACGATTCGTAGTGAATTTGGGGAATTTGTGTATGAGTAAAGCTTTATTTTTTTGTCATTCCGAAGTATGAGGAATCTAAATCAGCATACCACCATACATCGAGAGGCTATTTTTACCTCACAACAGGTTTCTAATACGTTTTTTCGTAGTTTTGCGGCTCAAAAATGACATTAGACACTTGTCTTCAAAGGCATAGTATATCATCAAACGTCAAACATCCCATAAAACGTAGCTGAGAATAATGACTTCCCACGAAATACGTCAAGCATTTTTAGATTTTTTCAAAAGTAAAGGCCACTTAATTGTCCCCTCTGCCCCTTTAGTAGCCAAAAATGACCCCACGCTCATGTTCAATAACTCGGGCATGGCGCAGTTCAAAGATTTTTTCTTGGGTAATGGCACGCCGCCCAGCAAGCGTATTGCCGATACCCAAAAGTGCTTGCGCGTGAGTGGAAAACACAACGACTTGGAAGACGTAGGTTTTGATACTTACCATCATACCATGTTTGAGATGTTGGGCAACTGGAGCTTTGGCGATTATTTCAAAAAAGAAGCCCTGGCTTGGAGTTGGGAGCTACTGACACAAGTATATCAACTTCCTAAAGATCGTATTTATGTATCGGTTTTTAAGGGTGACGAAAAAGACGGCGTGCCGTTTGACCAAGAAGCGTGGGACATTTGGAAAGCCATTTTAGGCGGCGAAGAGCGAATCATTTTAGGAAACAAAAAAGACAATTTTTGGGAAATGGGCGACGTAGGCCCTTGCGGCCCTTGTTCCGAAATCCATATTGATCTCCGCGATGAAGCCGAAGTGGCTTTAAAATCGGGCAAGGAACTCGTCAATGCGGACCACCCGCAAGTGGTAGAAATCTGGAACAACGTATTTATGCAGTTTGAGCGCAAAGCCGATGGGTCGTTGATTACGCTTCCTGCCAAACACGTGGATACAGGGATGGGCTTTGAGCGCCTTTGTATGGCCATTCAGGGCAAACAATCGAACTATGACACCGATATTTTTCAAAATACCATTCAGGTCATTGAGAAAATGTGCGGTAAAAAATACGGCGTAAGCGGGACGCTCAACACCAGCGATTATACCGACATCGCCATGCGCGTTATCGCTGACCACCTTCGGGCGGTAAGTTTCGCCATTGCCGATGGGCAGCTTCCCTCCAATGCCAAAGCAGGTTACGTAATTCGTCGCATTTTGCGCCGCGCCATTCGCTACGGCTACTCATATTTGGGCTTTACTGAGCCTTTTATGAGTCAGTTGGTGCCTGTGTTGGCCGAACAATTCAAAAATGTATTCCCAGAGCTTAAATCGCAGGAGGAGTTTGTGACGCGCGTAGTGTTGGAAGAAGAAAAGAGCTTCTTGCGTACCTTAGAACTGGGAATCAAGCGATTCGAGTCGCTTAACCCAACGGGAGGCGTCATTGATGGAAACATCGTTTTTGAACTCTCCGACACTTACGGTTTCCCTGTGGATTTAACGGCGCTTTTGGCCAAAGAAAAAGGCTACAAAATCGATGAAGCTGGCTACGAAAAGGCATTGGCCGAACAAAAGAACCGCAGTCGCCAAGACGCCGCCAAAGAAGCCACCGACTGGGTAGAAATAAACGAAGGAAGCGATTTTGAGTTTTTGGGCTACGATACCCTCGAAGCCACCGCTCAACTCATCAAATACCGCAAGGTAAAAACCAAAGCTGGCGACGAATACCACATCGTACTTGACCGCACACCTTTCTACGCCGAAATGGGTGGCCAAGTGGGAGATACGGGAACGATAGAAGTGATGAGAGATGAGAGAAGAGTGATAAACATTGTGGATACCAAAAAAGAGAATGATTTATTCATTCATGTTTCGAGGGATAAGAATTTAGACGAACTACTCATCGCTCCTCACTCCTCACTCATCGCTCGAGTTGACGCTCATCGTCGTCAGAATATCATGCGGAACCACACGGCTACGCACTTGATGTTGGCGGCTATGCGTCGGGTGTTGGGAACGCACATTGTTCAGAAAGGTTCGTACCAAAACGACGAAGTGACCCGCTTTGACTTTTCGCACTTTGCCAAAGTAACCGACGACGAACTCGCGCAGATTGAAGCCATTGTCAATGGTAAAATCCGCGAAAACATTGCGCTCAAAACCCACGTCAACATTCCCATCGACGACGCCATCAAAATGGGTGCAACGGCCACTTTTGGTGAAAAATACGGCGATTTTGTGCGTGTGGTAGAGTTTGACCCCAACTTTTCGGTCGAGCTTTGCGGGGGAACGCACGTACCTGCTACGGGCGAAATCTCGCTCTTTAAGTTTATCTCTGAAGGGTCTGTTTCGGCGGGGGTTCGGCGGGTAGAGGCCGTAACGGGCGAAAAAGCCTTTGAGTTGTTGAACGACGAATTACGCATTACCAATACCCTACGCGATATGTTCAAAGGGCAAAAAGACGTTGTCAAAGCCGTTGAAGGTCTTTTGGCTGAAAAAGCTGCTTTGCAAAAACGCATAGAAGCCCTCGAAAACGAGAAGTTAGCCCAAGTAAAAGACGCCTTGTTGACCCAAGTAACACACACCAACGGCGTTGCCAGCCTCATTGCGCGCGTGGAAGTTCCAAACGCCGACGCTTTGAAATCGTTGGTATATCAATTGAAAGAGCAATCACAAGCGCCTTTCTACATCGTTTTAGGAACGGTGTTGGGTGGTAAGCCTCAGTTGGCCGTGATGCTTTCTGACGACTTAGTAGCACAAGGCAAACACGCAGGCAACATCGTAAAAGAGCTTGCCAAGGAAGTAAAAGGTGGTGGCGGTGGTCAGCCTTTCTTTGCCACCGCAGGTGGTTCCGACGCCAGCGGCTTGGATGCTGCCTTAGCAAAAGCCCAAGGAATCGTGTAGAGACTCACTTTCTTTCCAATATGTTAATACCCCCGCTCTTGTTCGGATGAATGAGGGCGGGGGTTTGTTTTTTTGTCAATTGACACTTGATAAAATATCATAACCTATCCCTCCCAGCCACGAGCAAAAAAGTATTTCACCTATTAAATCAAACAAAAAACAGCCAAAGTTGCCTATTAAATCAAACAAAAAACGCTTACATTTGCCTATTAAATCGAACAAACCCATGATAAAGAGGCAGTTAGAGAGTTTCTTGTACGAGTGGAAGAATTCAGCCTCTCGCAAGCCATTGATTTTGCGCGGGGCAAGGCAAGTAGGAAAAACTACCTTGGTGACACAGTTCGGAAATTCATTTGACCAATACCTCTATTTTAATTTAGAACGGGCCGCTGACCGCCAACTTTTCAATTCCGTTGAAAACCTTGCTACGACGATACAATTGCTATTTTTAGCAAAGGGAGAAGTCGAGAACAAAGACAAAAAAACACTGATTTTCATTGATGAGGTACAAGAATCTCCCAAAGTATTGGAGGCATTGCGATTTTTCTATGAAGATTATCCCCACCTCTACATCATCGTAACAGGCTCGTTGCTGGAATTTGCGATGGAACAAATCGCCCGTATGCCCGTAGGCAGGGTGGAATTTGCGGAATTACATCCACTCAACTTTCAAGAATACCTCAGTGGAATGGAAAATCAAGCACTAATAAATGTGCTCAACCATGTTCCGCTCGACAATCAATTACTTGCCGTAATTTACCCAGTTTTTCACGAATACGTAATGATTGGTGGTATGCCCAATATCACGTACAGCTATCTTCAGGACAAAAACCTAAGCCGAATCATCAGTTTGTATGCCTCTATCACTGAGGCTTACAAAGCCGATATTGAAAAATACGCCACCAACTTCACGCAGCGTACAATCTTGCGTCATGTCATGGATACCGCGCCGTTTGAGATAGACAACCGCATTATTTTTAACCACTTTGGCAATTCGTCTTTCAAAACACGAGAGGTAAAAAAAGCAATTAATGCCTTAGAAAAAGCTAAAATATTGGAACTAATCTACCCTACGACTAATGTTTCGTTGCCTTCTCTACCCGATTTCAAAAAAAGCCCTCGTCTCCAATACTTAGATGTTGGATTGGTTAATTTTCAATTGGGGCTACACCGTGAGCTACTCGTTGTCAGCGACTTAAATAATAGCTCTCGCAGCAAACTCATTCAACAAGTAGTGGTGCAAGAAATCAAATCATTGCGTTACTTACCCGATTCAGGGCTTCACTTTTGGGTACGTGAAGAAAGTGGAACTTCTTCGGAGGTGGACTTGGTTTATCCTTATCGCAATCTGCTCGTTCCCATAGAAATCAAGTCAAGACCAAGTGGTACGTTACGTTCATTACACGAATTTATGGATCGTTGTCCCCACGACGTAGCAGTGCGCTTTTATGCAGGAAACATTTCCATTGACCACGTTCAAACCCGTAAAGGCAAACCCTATCGTCTCCTCAATCTTCCCTACTTTTTAGCGGCTTGGTTAGAAGATTATTTGAGGTGGTTTGTTGTCTAATACCACTCATCACGCATTTCCAAGGCATGGACTTAAAATCATTATGGGGGTGGTATTAGGAGATTTATCTTTGCATCGTTATTTTTGATATAAACGATAAACCCTAAACTACATGGAATTCCTAGCAACAGCCGACCCTTTTTTGAAGGGGCTTTGGTACATTACGCTCCCCACCTCTATTATTTTTCTGCTACAAACCCTCTTAACATTTATGGGAGGCGATGCTTCCGATGGTCTTGATGCCGATTTTGACGGCGATTTGTCGCACACATCAGGGCCTTTTCAACTTTTTACTTTTCGCAACTTGGTGAATTTTCTGCTGGGCTTTGGTTGGACAGGCATAGGCTTTTACTCGGTGATCCCCAACAAAATGGTGTTGGTAGCGCTCTCGGTAGTCGTAGGCTTGGGTTTGGTAGGTTTGTTTTTTATTATCATCAAACAAATCAGCAAGTTAAGTCAGGACAATACCATGCGCATCGAAAACGCCATCGGAAAAACAGCCCAAGTCTATTTGGTTATTCCTGCTCGCCAAGAGGGGTACGGAAAAATTCATGTCAGTATTCAGAATACCCTTCGTGAACTCAACGCCATTACCAAAAATTCACAACCAATTCCAACGGGTGCATCTGTCAAAATCACGGAGATACTAACTGATGGTACATTGGTCGTGGAAACCCACTAAGTATTCTCATCATTCAATCATTTTTTTCACATAAACTTTCTACCACTATGGACATGACTATGACTCCATTGATTACTATTGCCGTCATTGCGGTTGTTATTTTTGCAACGATTGCGGCGCTGCTTGCGCGTTACAAACGCTGTCCTTCCGACAAAATACTGGTTATTTATGGTCGAACGGGCACCGAAAAAGACGGCTCTACGTCCTCCGCACGCTGTATTCATGGGGGCGGAGCTTTTGTCTGGCCTGTCATTCAGGACTTCGCTTTCTTAGATCTAAAGCCTATTTCTATCGAGGCCAACTTGACCAATGCCCTCAGCCGCCAAAATATCCGTATTGATGTACCGTGCCGTTTTACGGTAGCTATTTCGACCGAAACCGACAGCATGAACAATGCTGCCGAACGCCTTTTGGGGCTTTCAATGCAAGAAATTCAAGAATTGGCCAAAGATATTTTGTTTGGACAGTTGCGCTTGGTTATTGCCACCATGACCATCGAAGAAATCAATTCTGACCGCGATAAGTTTTTGACCAACATCACCCAAAATGTAGAAGCCGAACTGAAGAAAATAGGTTTAAAACTTATCAATGTAAACGTAACCGACCTCCGCGATGAGTCGGGCTATATCGAGGCATTGGGGAAAGAGGCTGCAGCTAAGGCCATCAATGAGGCCAAAATCAGCGTGGCAGAGCAAGAAAAAGTGGGAGAAGTAGGAAAAGCCTTGGCCGATCGCGACCGCGATACGCGCATGGCCGAAGCCCAGCGTGAGCGCGATATTCAGATTGCCCAAACCAAGAAAGATCGCGAAGTATATATTGCAGCCACCCTGCGCGACGAAGCCATCGGGAAAGCCGAAGCCGAAAAAGATACCCGTATCAAGACTTCTGAAGCCAACGCCTTTGCTGTACAAGGAGAAAATGAAGCCAAAATCACGATTGCCAATTCAGAGGCTATTCGCCGTGAGCGCGAAGCCGAAGCAAACAAACGCGCCAGTGCTGCCGAAAAAGTACAACAAGCACGCGCCTTGGAAGAGTCTTATTTGGCCGAACAAAAAGCCGAAGTAGCCCGTGCCGAACGCGAGCGTTCCTCACAATTGGCTAATATCATCGTACCTGCTGAAGTAGCCAAGCAGCGAGCCATTATCGAAGCCCAAGCCGAAGCAGAGCGTATTCGCGAAAAAGCCAAAGGAGAAGCAGATGCCATCTATGCCAAGATGGAAGCCGAAGCAAAGGGACTTTTTGAGATTTTGACCAAGCAAGCCGAAGGTTACAAAGACGTAGTGAGTGCTGCTGGTGGCGACCCGTCACAAGCCTTCCAACTACTGTTAATTGAAAAACTTCCCGAGTTAATCAAGATTCAGGTGGAAGCCGTCAAAAATATCAAGATTGATAAAGTAACAGTTTGGGACAACGCTGGCAATGGTAGCTCTGATGGCTCTACCACTGCCAATTTTATCTCGGGAATGATGAAATCTGTACCTCCCCTCAACGACCTCTTCAACATGGCAGGACTCAATTTGCCCGACTACTTGAAAGGAAAAGAAACAGGCGAAACGCCCACAGTAAAACTCCCTCCAGAAAAGCCATAAAACCATCCAGTGAACCCCCAAAGATTGAGGGGTTCACTTACGCTTTATAGACCACAACTCGCCCTTTTGCTCGTTTGTAACCACAAAATCAGTATCATTGACAAACACAATGGCCTCGCTTTGGCCTAAGTTGGCTTTGATACAATAGGTTGGTTTTTTGAAATTGATGCCTTCGCTTACATCAAACAGCAAGATTTTGCCATAAGTAAGAAGTGCTAAAGTTTTTCCATTGGGGCTAATATCTGCCCCTGTTACCATTGCTTTGCTATATACACTATCTTGGGGAGTAGCCACATAGCTACCTGCTACATCTGGAATGGTATATAATTTGACGAAACGGTTGGTTTTACTTCGGTTTTTGGAAAACAAATAGAGTTTTTCTTTGTGCCAAACGATGGCCTCGCAGTCAAAATTTTGTTCATTAGGTGGTGGTGGAAATGCAGTTTGGTCGGCATAATGAAAGTGTATTGTTTCCTTGTCCGTAGCTTGATTGGGATGGATTTTATAAACCACTAAATCCTTTCTTTGATTGGCATTGTTGCCAACATCAGCAATGTACAAGTTTCCTTTTATATCTTGACCCAAATCTTCCCAATCGGTATTTGTGAGTTGAGGCAGGTTTAATTGCCGAATAATTTTGCCTGATTGGGCTATTTCGTACAAATGGGCTGGATTTCCGCTGTCGTTGTGTGTCCAAAAGGTGCCTTCTTTGGTAGCCAGGGCCAAGCCAGATGTTTCCTGAATTTTTTCAGGGAGTTTTCCTAATTTCTTGATTTTATAAAGATTTTTTCCTTCATGAAAGCCCTCATTCTTTTTCTCTTGGTGGCAGCTACAAGTCGCAATTTGCATCATGAAGCTCACCACATCAATTTTTGTAACATGGATTTCTATGTTTTTAAGTAAATTTGGTTGATTTTATCCCTTTTTTTACGCTCATGCAAAAATCTTTTCCTTTTTCGTTACGTCTGGCGGGTTGGTTGTTATCGGCAGTCATTATTGTTTATATATTATATGTCTTGCGCGAAACGCTCATCCCCTTACTTTTTCGGTACTCTTTGCTGTTTTATTGTATCCTATTTGCGCTTTTTTTGGAACGTTGGCGTGTACCAAGAATTTGGGCGATTACGTTGGCACAAATTCTGTTTTTTGCCGTTTTGGTAGGGGCTCATACTATCTTGCCTCTAAGCAAATTGTTAGTTTTGGCGAAGAGCTTCCTCGTTTAGCAAAAGCTAATTTTTGGATTGATCAAGGTCAAGATTTCTTATCAGACCAATTTGGGCTTAGTCACTGTAACCAGGTATCAGAAGGCCGTGAATACCTCACCGAAGCCCCTCAAAGATAGTGCCTCTATGCTGACAGGTGCAGTAGCTACCACTACTGGGACGCTGGCTTCGGCTGCCCTTGTGCCTTTATTTGTGTTTTTCTTCTTGCTTTATCGTGATTTTTTCGACGTTTCTTCTATCGTGTTTTTGATAAACGGCACAAACGCCGTGTAGATTATGCACTCAATCGCATTTATGAAGTAGTTCAAGGATATTTGGTAGGACTGGTTTCTGTTATATTAATTGTAGGTATTTTAAATTCGGCTGGCTTGCTGGTTTTGGGCGTTCCTCATGCTATCTTTTTCGGTTTCTTTGCTGCTTGCCTGCTTTTGATACCTTATATTGGATTGCTTATTGGCTCCCTCCTACCTGCTTTGATGGCCTTAGTAGCCTTAGATTCTCCCATGTATGCAGTAGGGGTGTTGGCTGTTTTTGGAGTTATTCAGGTGCTGGAAGGGAATTTCATTACGCCTTATATTGTAGGTTCTAAGGTGAGTGTCAACCCCTTAGCTGCTACTGTAGTATTGATTTTGGGAGGCCAATTGTGGGGTGTTTCAGGTTTGATCTTGGCATTGCCCATTACGGCCATTATCAAAGTAGTTTTTGATTCGATAGATGCACTCAAACCATTTGGCTATTTATTAGGAGATGCTGAAGAGGTTACCTCTCCGACAAAAAAATAGTTGAATACTACCATAAAGTCTTTGGTTAAGATAGGAATTTTGCTGTTTTGGATAGCGTCCGCCAAATGGTAATTGCACATTCACCTTGCATCTGTAAATCGCTTTATTTTAAATCCAAGAAATTAATGCTTAACCAATATTTATTTTAAATTGCGCCTTTAAGTCTATTATTTACAGAAATAATACCAAATTACCTCAACACTTCTCAATGAAATATTTACGCGCACTTTTAAGTCTTTGCGTAGCGGCAGGATTAACTTATTTTTTAAACCGCCCTATTGCTGTGCTGCCTGCCTTAGGGCCTTTTTTTAGCCCTTTTAGTGGTTTTTGGCAAAATGCCGATGCTCCTCTCAAACTCCCACCCGCCGATATGCAACTACAAGGCTTGAAGGGTGAAGTCACAGTCAAATACGATGATAATGGCGTACCGCATATTTTTGCCGATAACGACGAAGATTTGTATATTGCCCAAGGCTATGTCATTGCCCGTGACCGTCTGTGGCAAATGGATTTTTATAGCCGCGTAGCCGCAGGCCGATTGAGTGAGGTGATGGGGCCACTCGCACTCGATTTCGACCGCTACAACCGCCGCCTCCAACTGCCCGAGGGTGCGGAAAAATTAGTGGAAGCATTTATGAAGGATACTACTTCAAAAATGATAGCTACTTCTTATGCTGCAGGTATAAATGCTTATATACAGCAAGTTACCTATAAGGATTTAGCCATTGAATATAAAATTTTGGGCTATCAGCCCGAAGCTTGGTCGCCACTCAAAACGGCCTTGGTAGAAATGGTGATGCGGAAAGATATGAACGCTCGCTCAGACGACTACCGTATGACCAACGTTTTGAATAAATATGGCAAAGACATTGTCAACGACCTTTTTCCCGACTATCCTGTGGAAGAGTCACCCATTGTTCCATCGGGTACAAAATGGGATTTTACGCCCATTGCTGTACCCAAAGTACCCGAAATGATGCAGGCCAATATCGCCAGCCTTGACATAGAGGCCGAAAACCCCGGCATTGGCTCCAACAATTGGGCTGTACATGGCTCGCGCACTGCTACTGGCTTACCACTCCTTGCCAACGACCCTCATTTGGGACTTTCGCTGCCTTCTATCTGGTACCAAATGCAATTAGTCTCTCCTACGGTCAATGTCTATGGTGTTTGTGTGCCTGGCTGGCCAGGTATAGGCATTGGTTTTAATAAGGATGTGGCTTGGGGAATGACCAATGTGGGTTCGGATGTTTTTGATTTATACCAAATTCAGTTCAAAGATTCGACTTTGAAAGAATACAAGCACGATGGCAAGTGGAAGACCATTACGTCCAAGGTCAATGAATTTAAAGTAAAGGGCTTACCTGCCATTGCCACAGACACCGTACTTTACACGCATCATGGGCCAATACTATATAACAAAGGCCAAAAACCATTTTTAGGGGACTTGCCCGTAGGCCATGCGCTTACTTGGGTGGGACCTGTGGCACAGGGTAATTCATTACTGGCACTCTATATCACTAATCGAGGCAAAAACTACGATGACTACCGCAAAATACTCCCTCACTTAGCAGCGCCTGGCTTCAATGTAGTCTTTGCCAGTAATCAAAATGATATTGCCATCACTTCGACGGGTTTTTTCCCCTTGAAGTGGAAAGAGCAAGGTAAGTTTATTGGTGATGGTAGCAACCCTGGCCATGATTGGAAGGATTGGATTCCTGTAGAGCATAACCCTTACACCAAAAATCCTACTCGTGGTTTTGTGAGTTCAGCCAACCAATTTCCTGCCGACCCCACCTATCCTTATTATTTGGGTTGGAAGTTTGCCCCTGGAGAGCGGGGTATACGCATTAACGAACGGCTGTCGAAAATGGAAAAAGCTACCTTGGACAGCCTCCGTTTGATGCAAAATGATAATTTCAATGTGGAAGCAAGACGTATTTTGCCAGATTTACTTAAAATATTGGAAAAGGATGCCAGTGCAAAAACCAATCCTGCCTTTTCGATTTTAGAGAAATGGAACCTCAAGAACGACCCCGACCAAATGGCTGCCACTATCTTTGAGCGTTGGGTCAAAGAGCTTCGCTTGGCTATATGGGAAGATGAATTTCCAAGCAAAGATGAAACAATGCCCATGTCGCAGCCCACCCGCGACCGCACTTGGGCAATGCTCCAAAAGCAACCTACCGCCAAGTGGTTTGACGACACACGCACTACTAATAAAATTGAAACAGCTGAAGATATAGTACGCGCTTCATTCAAAGCTACTATTGACTCACTTACAGTCAAACATGGCCCTATTAATCCCGAAACATGGGGTTGGGGAGTTGCCAAAAGTACCGACATAAAGCATTTAGTACCACTGTTTAAGTCATTCTCGCGCATGGATGTAGTCAATGGCGGTGGAGCCAATATCGTAAATGCTACTACCGAGGCCGGCCATGGCCCCTCATGGAGAATGGTAGTGCAATTGGATAAAACTTGGCCCAAAGCGTACGGTCTATATCCTGGAGGCCAATCGGGCAACCCAGGCAGCCCACTCTATGACAACATGATCGACCCATGGGCAAAGGGTGAACTCAATGAATTGGTTTTTCTAAAATCTAAAGATGAAAAGCATCCTAAGATTGTATCTGAAATGAAATTAAAACACTAAAAATAAAATAGTCATGCTTTATACACTCATTATCATTCTTAGTGCTATTGCACAATTTTTTGGGCCGTGGTGGCTAATGCCTATCGTTTGTTTCGCGCTTTGTTTTTGGAAATCTGAAACAGCATTAAGTGCTTACGGTGTTGCGTTTGCGGCTATTTCTACCTTATGGCTTGGCTATGCTACGTATCAAAATTTTGTGACTCAGGGCGTTATTACCAATAAAATAGCCGAGTTGTTTCGTATTCCTAATGCAGCTTTACTATTTACAGCAGTTACTTTTGTAGGAGGTACAGTAGCGGGTTTTGCAGGCATGGCTGGTTTTTATTGCCGCAAAGCCTTTTCATTTGCTAATACTTAGCATTTATGCTTTCCAAATAGCAAAAAGGCCGACTCAAACGAATTGAGTCGGCCTTTTTGTAAGAAAGCGTTACGATTAAAGAACAACCACCGAGTTTTCTTCGTAAGATACGCCCGTTGGGATGTACTTATCAGCGGCTTCGTCGTTGGCCCAAGTGGTACCATCGAGCAAATAACGGAAAGCATATTCTTTTCCAGTTTCTAACTCAACAGTAGCTTTGTATGAACCATCTTTTTGTTTCTTCAATTTAGTAGCAGCCTCTGCTGCCAGCCGTTAAATTCTCCGAGAAGTGCCACCTCTTTTGCATCGGCTACCACATCCGATGAAAGTAAAAATGTTACTTTACAAACGGGTTTGCTTTTTAATACTTGTTTTGCAATTGCCATAATAGTTGTTGGTTTTGATTTGCGCTACAAAAGATATAAAATAAATACAATACAAATCAATGATTACCAATGGCTTATATGTTAATATTCTTTTAATAGTACAATTTAAAGTTTTACAATTACAAAAAATATTTAAAATAGTAGGTTATTATAAACACTTCAAAATCACTTTTCAACCTTTATTTGTTCATTAATTTGTTGTACACGAGCGTTCATAATGGTGGCAATACTGTAAGCTCGGTATTTTACGTCTTCTGCTTTTTCTCCCTCAAAAAATGTATCGACATTCTCAAAAAATAAAGCCAACCAACGGTCAAAGTGCTGTGGCGTTAAGGTATATTGTGTTGTTAGCCGAAAATGCGGTGGCATAGGCTGGCCATTATAATTGAGTGTGCCAAACAAAATTCCTTCCCAAAAATCAACCATTTTAGGTAAATGAACTTCCCAGTTTATTTGTGCTATATCTTCAAATATAAGTCCTAATTCAGGATCTTGACGGATTTTTTCATAAAATTGATTGACCAATAATTCTACATCCGAACGACTTTCAAGCTGTTTTTTCATTGAAGAACTTGATTTGAGAAAATTAATCTTGATAATATGATTGGGTTACAAAGTTGGTCATCTTTGCTGAAAGCAACAATGATGAAAATCAGAGCCATATTATTATTTGAGAAATAACTTTCTGACTTTCAGCTTATTTTATCCTACTTTTGTTTGGCTTGAAAATAACTTTTCGTCGCATTTATTTGGTAACAAATCAATATGGGCGTATTTTTCAACCCTATTTTAAATAAAAACCATAATTCTCTATCAATATAACTTCTAACCTTTATAACCATCAAAACGAATGGCAAATCAACTTTGGATCAGAAAACCCTTAGACAAACTGTTAAATGAATCTTCGGGTGAGGGAAATCAACTAAAACGAACACTAGGTCCTTGGAGCTTGGTGGCATTGGGCATTGGAGCCATTATTGGCGCAGGTTTGTTTTCTATCACAGGCGGTGCAGCAGCCAATCAAGCAGGCCCTGCCATTACTATTTCATTTATAGTAGCGGCATTGGGCTGTGCGTTTGCAGGTTTATGCTATGCCGAATTTGCTTCTATGATCCCTGTGGCAGGAAGCGCCTATACTTATTCCTACGCTACTATGGGCGAGTTTGTTGCCTGGATTATTGGTTGGGATTTAGTGTTAGAGTATGCCGTAGGAGCTGCCACGGTCAGCATCAGTTGGAGTCGGTATTTAGTCAAGTTTCTGGAAGGGTTTGAGGTACACTTGCCCGCCGCGCTTACGGCGGGCCCTTGGGACGGTGGCATGATTAACCTACCGGCGGTCTTTATCGTAGTACTGATGAGCCTATTGTTGATGAAAGGTACTCAAGAAAGTGCCACGGTGAATGCCCTCATCGTAGCCCTGAAAGTAGCCGTTGTAGTCATTTTTATTGTATTGGGTTGGCAGTATATCAACAACGACAACTATACGCCCTATATTCCTGAAAATACAGGTACATTTGGGGAGTTTGGTTTTAGTGGTATTATACGCGCTGCGGCTATTGTTTTCTTTGCTTATATTGGTTTTGATGCGGTGAGTACGGCGGCTCAAGAAGCCAAACCCAGGCAAAGACATGCCTATCGGTATCTTAGTATCGCTGGCTATCTGTACAGTTCTCTATATTTTGTTTGCGCATGTAATGACGGGCGTAACGAGCTATACTTCATTTAAAGGGCAAGACGGTATCGCACCTGTGGCGGTGGCTATTGAGCATATGGGTACGGCCAATGCCGCTGGCGTGCTTGTCCCTGATTACCCTTGGCTCAACCGCGCCATCATTGTGGCTATTTTGGCGGGTTATTCATCCGTAATCTTGGTAATGCTCATGGGACAAACACGTGTTTTCTTTAGCATGAGCAAAGATGGACTACTGCCCAAAGTGTTTTCAGAGGTGCACCCTAAATTTCAAACACCTGTCAAAAGCAATTTCTTGTTTTTGGTATTTGTAAGCTTGTTTGCGGCCATTATTCCTGCGCGGGTGGTAGGCGAAATGACCAGTATCGGTACTCTTTTTGCTTTTATCTTGGTGTGTATCGGGATTATGGTCATGCGTAAGCAACTGCCCAATGCACCACGCGCCTTCAAAACGCCCCTTGTGCCTTTAGTGCCTATTTTAGGGGTGGTTACTTGCTTCTTTATGATGGCCTTCTTGCCATTAGATACTTGGATTCGGCTTATTGTCTGGATGATTGCAGGCTTTGATATTTACCTGTGGTATGGTATTAAAAATAGTAGCCTATCTTCAGGTAAAGCCTCCCTGACAGACGATTTAAAAATCATTGGAATGGTTGGCTTGACTTTGGCTATTGCACTTGGCGTGATTGCTTTTGTGCATCATGCCCAAACCGATGGTACAGATGCTGGTCTATTTTACTTCTCACTTGTGTTTGCTGCTGTTCATGCAGTGGTATATATCGCCACTTGGTTGAAAAAGTAGATTGACACCTCACGTAAACAGCCCCTTGAACATCAATTCAAGGGGCTGTTTGGTTTGGGGAGATTAGCTGCCGCTATCTTATCTCAAAGGAATAGCCAAACCCACCAAAGCACTAAAACTTTGATTATGCACAGGCACACTCACTACTGGGGTGTCATATACCCGCGTAAAGCCACGCTCATACCGCCCTTCCACAAATACCTTGGCTTGCCCTACGGCAAAGCTCAACCCAGCCCCTCCCACGCCGCCTACTTCAAAGCGACTGAATGCCCCGAGGCCAATATCGGTACGCATAGGTTGTGAGCGAAATAAAATCAAATCGGCACGGCTTACTATTTTACCATCGGCCAAATAATTAAAACTGGGACCAACGACTATATATGGTTTTACTATACTACCATTATCCCCAAAGTCGTATTGGAGCAGCAAAGGAGCTTGGACATAAGTTAAACGCTGGCGAATTGTTCCTCCTAAGGGAATGTTAACACCCGCTAAGTCTAACAAATTATTGGAAGATAGACCCGCACCGCTTTGCTTGTAGGCCAATTCAGGGCGAAAAGAAAGCCCCCCTGTTATCGGGATTTGTAGAAAAATACCGCCATTCCCACTCACAATATAGTCCATATTACCCGTAAAATTTTCGATAAAGTTACCGTGACCCGTGGTTTTAGACAGCGAAGCTCCACCACGAACACCCATAGATACTTGTGCGTTTGTGGAGAAACTGACGGCTATTAATAAGAAGACTACTAAGCTATTGCATATTGTTTTCATTGCCTTGAGAGGATTAAATTTGTAAAACATTTACTTCACTAACGGCAATAAGACGTAGGTATTTCTTTAGAGTAACCCAACGCCCCGTTAATGATTGTTAATGGTTACAAATCCGTATTCCTGCCTGAAAACCTACCCAATTAGTAAGCTCAAGGCCATCACGAAGCGTAGTAGTGGGAAAAGGCTGATATAATCGCGATTGGTCTAATTTTAGATAGCCTGGTTGGGCAATCATGACCGTAAGTGATGCTCCTCCAAAGAGGGCAATTAGGGGCGTAATTTTCTTTTCTATTCTAAAGCAAGCCGATAAAACAGGCCATTGGAAGAGTCAAAACGATTGGTGGCTTCCATGATTTTATTGGCTGTCATGTCAAATTACTCATCAGCCTCGCCCCAAGCTTTGGGCCGTTCCAATACCATAGCCAAAGGTATAAAGGGGTTTGTTGGCAATACCGAAATTGCCGCCTATGGTAAGTATATTATAGAAAGGCCGAACACCCGTTTTGAAGGTTAGATTGGCATAATTGAGTTCATCTGTACTCATCTCAAAACGGCGGAAGCCGTTGCGTCTTACAAAGCTAAACAACCCAATGGGCAACGCGGCAGAGGAGTCTGCGTAATTGAACAGGGCTATTTGTAGCCCTTTTTGATGCACTGTAGCATAGTTGAAATAAGGGCTGATTTGTACGCCTTGGAGTTTTTGAAGTGCCATGTTGCCAAAACCACTGAGTTGCCAGCCGCGTACATTCCCCACGGTTATATTGCCAAAACCAGCCATCTGCCAACCGTTCAATTCTCCCAAAGTCAGATTGGCAAAACCTGCAGTTTGGAAACCGTTATTAAAACTCCGTCCTGTCAGATTAGCAAAACCTGCAATTTGTAAGCCATTATGATGCCCCCCCGTCAAATTAGCAAAACCCGAAAGCTGCATGCCATCAAAATTTCTTAAGACAGCATTGGCAAAGCCTGCTGCTTGCAAGCCAAATACATTTCGCCCCACTAAATTAGCAAAACCCGAAAATTGCGCTCCATGCACATCCCAACGCACAATATTAGCCAATCCACCAAACTCTAAAGCATTGACTCCCAACGAATAGCCAGCAATCGCATTGAAAGAAAGGGTATTGATAACATTGCCACTCAATACATGATTGGTACCTATAAAAGGCAAAAGAGAGATTTGAAATGGACGATAGATAGTGTCCTTGACGTTTTGAATATGTACAGCTTGTTTAGCTGTAGCAAAAGCATCTACAAATGACCTTTCAACTTTATCCAAATCCAGTTTCTTTTTTTGTTTTGTTATTTCCAAAGTATCGGCAGAGGCTACAAATACAGGAGTAGGCACTCGAAAGCTAAATGTATCTCTTACTGGCGTACTCATAGGTAATGCCTGTATCAAAATCGGTAAAGGTTTGGTATTGATTCTCGCAGAAATCAAGCCGATATCTAAGGATTGTTGATTATTGATAGCTACACTTGTACCAATATAACTTTCTTTACGGACTTCTATATGTGGGTTAGGCAATGTAGCTGGAAGTCGCAATTTGTAATAACCCATTGGATTAGTCACTGCCGAAGCCAGGGTTCGTTTTTCAAAAACACTTGCCTGCGCAATACGCTCTCCTGTTTCTTGGTCAAATATATAGCCATTGATGATGATATCTTTGGGTGCTTCGGGCTTTGCCGCTGCTTTTTGAAGAATAATGTGATTTCGCCTCTCTTTATAGGTAGCTGCTCCTCTAAATACCTCGTCCAGCCATTGCCTCAATGGTTTATTGGTGATATTGAAAGTAAGACGGCGGTTCAAATCAAATTCGTTGGGATTATAAGAAAAGCTAAATTCATTTTGTTCTCCTACTATTTTTAGAGCATCTTCCAACCGTTCATTGTTTAATCGAGCTGTAATGGGTCTATCTAAAATAGATTGTTGTGAAAAAGACACAATAGATGTGAGTATAAAAAGAGTGATTTTTAAGAATAATTTCATACATTTTAATAGCTGTTACTGGTTAAAAAATAAGCCCATTTCTAAAGGCTGACCACCAATTGCCCTATCTATTTACATCCACTTCCATCAAGTACAATAGCACTACCACGACGGACTATTTTCAGATGAAGCGTTTCGGCAATGACGAGAAGCGTATTATCTAACGTTTCACGTTCAAAACGTGCGGTAAGAGGACAATCAGAGAGATATTGACTACTCAATTGAATATCGGCATGGTAGCCTTCGCGCAATGAAGCCACGACCTCGCTCAAATTAGTTTTGTCAAATACAAATACGCGAGTGCGGTAGGCCAATTCGTTGAAATTGAGAGAAGGAAGTTTTAGGAGAGTATCTGCCTGTGCGATAGCCGCTTCCTGTTTTACTAAAAAAGTAGTAGCCTTAGAGGTTGAAAATTGTACTTTACCACTTGTTACGGCCACTCGTACCTGTTTATCATAAGCTTTTACATTGAACGAAGTTCCCAACACACGTATTTCTGTTCCGTTGGCTTTGATAATAAAAGGTCGATTTTCATCACGCTTTACTTCAAAATATGCCTCGCCTTGTAATGTTACGGTACGATTCTCATCATTGAAATCAGCCTTAGTTATCAACGTTGAGTATTGGTTTAAAAACACTTTTGTACCATCGGGCAGTTGTTGCTCAATGGTGTTTTTTTGAGTTTGAATCTTATTGACTATCATTGGCTTTTCGATGGGTCTTAAAAAATGATAACCCAACCAACCCAAGCCTATCACCACCAATACACTTGCTGCTATGCGCCAAGTTAGTAAATGGTGAATGGTGAATGGTGAGCGGCGAGTGCCAATTGTTGAGGTTACACGCCTTGCTGGGCTGCCGATTTTCATCTGCCGACTCACTTTTTCCCATGCCAAATCAACATGTACTTCTGCTTGAGGTAGCAAGCCGGCAGAGGTTTGCCAAATTCGCTGAAAACGTACCAATTCCTGCTCATGGCTCACCGACAGAGAAAGCCATTTTTTTACTTGCACGACTTCCTCTTCAGTAGCTTCTCCTGCTACATATCGCGCCAGTAAATCGTCAGGAATCGTTATGTTTGTATTCATTGGCAATAATTTGTCATCATCTAAAAGTTTTGCAAACCCAACGCAAGCATCAACATCGGTAAATAATCGGCTAATTCTGTTCTTAAAATTTTGAGGGCTTTGCCTATTTGGTTTTCAATGGTTTTGACCGACAAGCCCATTTTATCGGCTATTTCTTGGTACCTTAATTCCTCAAAACGGCTCATTTTAAATATAATACGGCATTGTTCAGGCAATTTTTCAATGGATTTCGATAGCTGTTGCTCCAATTCATTTTTATAGACTGTCTCGCTCACAGACTCGTACGAAACCTCCTGATAATCTTGTACATACTGTTGGTGTTCGTCGCGCACTTTTTGGTGTTTAATCCGATTTAAGCAATGGTTATGCACCGCTCGGTACAGATACGATTGTAGCGACTGTGTAATCTCTATGGTTTCTCGCTTTTCCCAAATTGTTACAAACACATTTTGTACAATCTCCTCTGCCTCTTCTGTGTCGCGCAATATACCTCGCCCGTAGGCACACAGCCCGCATAGTATTTCCGAAACACCTGTTCAAAAAATACGCTCGTCGCCTTGCTAATGGCAGTGAGTAGTTGTGCGTCCGGACAATTGCACGAGAATGTTGTAGCGTTGGTCTTGCAACAAAGAAGGCGATTTTGCGCCCAACCTATGTTTTTTGTTTTTGGCGAACTAAGTGCCAAGAACGCAGTTGAAACCTCCATTTGGTAGTATGACAACCCAAAGGAGTTTGCACTATCTAAAAGAACGATATTTTGAAAAGGTAAAGATAAATTGCTATTCCTCTATTGGCTTATTTTGAACGCATTACTTTTTCATTTGTATAGCAAATATGAAAATTTTTCCAAGCCACATAGGGGTTTCGGGTGTGTCTATGTTGTCATAGCTACAAAACAGTCAATCTCAAATTTCCTTACAGCTATGAAAAAAATATCAGCTATTTTTCTTTTTGTACTTCTATCGGGATTCTTTCAATCTTATATTTTTATCGATGGCGATGCCGCCTCAACGCTGTCATTAATGATTCCCGTAATTTTGATTTACGTGGTTTTGACCAACTCCAAATAGGCAATGCTTTTGATATTCAGGGTGCGGCAATCGGGGCAATTCCATCTTTGTACGTGGCGACCGCCGCGATATTGAAGACTTAGACGTATTTGTGGACGAAGTGGCAAATTAGTCATGCGTTATCGTAATTGGCTTTATTCGTCGCGCTACCAAATGGATTGTGGACATTACAATGCCTATATTACAGAGTGGACTTTTCAGGCGCGACCAACTCCATGATTGAAGGTTTTGGTAAAACACCGATATGGACATTCAACTTTCGGGTGCTTCCAAAGCTGAGATTGATGGCGATTGGAACTTCATAACGATGAACATTTCGGGAGCTTCAGATTTGGTTTACATGGGCAAGGACAAAGTTTGAACGGAGATTTATCAGGGGCTTCACGCTTAGAAGCGTTTGATTATCAGTTGATAATGCCGATTTAAGCTCAGGCGCAAGTACGGCACGTGTCTTAGTTGGCAAAAATCTCAAAGTAAAAGCCAGTGGTGCCAGTACGCTGCGTTTTAAGAAATCTGAAGTGAGGTCAGATCTCTCCAGGTAGTAGTACCGTATCTAAAACCTGATTAAGACAAAAAATCCTTAACTTTGTGGTTGAAAATGAGAAATAAAAACCACCCAATGGCGTTCAGAGAGTACAAAGGATTGGATTACGCGAAAATTTAGAAGCGAAAATCCAACAATTCTCAGAAGAATCAAATGTTGAAAAATCAGTAGGTGCGCGAAGGTACCCTCTTTACCTATGAAGGCCCCCTCGGCCAATGGCGTACCAGGGTATTCCACGTCATGGCACGGACAATCAAAAGATATTTTTTGTCGTTAAAACCCTCAAGGCTACCAAGTAAAACGCAAAGGAGGGTTGGGACACCCACGGGCTGCCCATCAGACTGGTGAAAAAGAACTCGGCATTAAAAAGACGATATTGGTGTAAAAATCAGCATCGAGGACTACAGCTTGCGTGCGAAGCTTTAATGATGCGCTTTACGGACACGTGGCTCGCCATGACCGAAAAATGGGGTATTGGGTGGACATGGACGACCCCTATATTACCTACAAAAACGAATACATCAAACACGCTATGGTGGCTACTCAAGCAGCTCTACGATCAAGGATTGCTCTATAAAGGCTATACCATTCAGCCTTATTCGCCTGCGGCATTGCAGGGTTGAGTTCGCATGAGTTGAATATGCCGGTACTTACCAAGATGTAAAAGACACGACAATCGTAGCCCAATTTTAAAGTAAAACATACGGGAAAATCAGCTTATTTATTCGACACCGCCAATAGCAGCAAGGGTCTATATCTTAGCATGGACACTACGCCTTGGACACTTCCTGCCGCTCGGCCTTAACGGTAGAGGGCTTCCATCGATTACGTCTTAATAAAAACCATCAATCAATATACTTATCGAGCCGTTAATGTAGTTTTGGCCAAAGACTTGGTGAGTAAGTATTTTTCAGAAAAAGAACAAGAAGCTGATTTTAGCACCTACAAAGACGGCGACAAGGTGATTCCTTGAAAGTGTTGATGGAGTTTAAGGAAAATATCTTGAAGACATTGAATATGAGCAACTGCTGCCTTACATTCAGCCGCTGCAAGATGCCAACAAAGCTTCCGTGTGATTTTGGGCGATTTTGTAACGACTGAAGACGGCACAAACGTTGTGCACACCTCCTCCTACTTTTGGCCTGAACGACTTTCCGACAGCCAAGGCCAGTGGCGATGCCCGCTATCGCCAATGCGCGACGAAAACGGCAAAAGTCCCGATTGTGGATAGACAGGGTCATTTTGTCAAAGAAATTGAAAGTGAATTGGTGGACGATTTGTCAAAGAAGAATATTACTCAAACGAAGAACGTAATGCACCCGATTTCAAGCTCAAATGTTCTGATAGCTATTAAATTAAAAGGAAGAAAATAGGGCATTTAAAGTAGAAAAATACAGAGTATACCTACCCGCATTGCTGGCGTACTGACAAACCGATTTTTATAGTTATCAAATTGGATGAGTTGGTTTATTGTACTACCACAAGAAAAAGACCGTTTGGTATGCCTCAACAAAACCATCAATTGGCAACCCGAAAGCACAGGTACAGGGCGTTTTGGCAACTGGCTTGAAAACTTGGTAGACTGGAACCTGAGTCGTAGTCGCTATTGGGGAACACCGCTACCCATCTGGGTGGACTTTTTATCGGGAAAAAGAATATGTGTTGGAAGTATAAGAGAAATTAAAGAAGAAGGATGGTACTATTTTGGCGGCGAAAAGTTTGAAAAATACAGACAGACAATTATTGCAAGCATAAACCCTGAAATCGTAGAAAGCGATTCTATTCCTCCATTAACCTTGAAAGAATATGAAGAGGGCGAAAAAGCTAATCATGAACGTGGAGACATTAATTCACTATCAAAATCCTCATTTTTACCAGGTGACTTTGTATTAATCATGGGAATTAATCGAAGATTATTTAGCTTATTTAATACCTGCAAAAGAATATTTTTCTGATTCAAATTTTGATTTGCACAGGCCTTATATTGACAGAATAGCTT
The DNA here is from genome assembly GCA_041392315.1 of Spirosomataceae bacterium. Lineage (GTDB taxonomy): Bacteria > Bacteroidota > Bacteroidia > Cytophagales > Spirosomataceae > Runella. The sequence continues at coordinate 311,181 of JAWKMH010000006.1, forward strand.
ATATAAAAAAGCTCTTGACATGGACATTGTAACTGATCTCCCTATCCATCAATATGGCATCTTTGTTCGCGAAGCTGCCAGACCTATGATTGATGTATGTGGTTAGAGCTCGGGCAATGCCTTATGCTCTGGCGCCTGCCTTTCGAGAATTTGGACAAGATATCCCCAAAGTATGGGCGGCACTGCCGACGAAAAAAACACCACATCGTTTCCTGCTGATTTTATTTCGAGAGGGTAGATCAAACACGGGGTTGGTTTTTTGCTTCACGCCATTGCGGGAGCTTTTGTTTGAAGCGAAGTTTCGTTCAAAAACGTGGTTTTCTACGGGCTTGGTGTTGGATAAAAACAGCAACAAAATGTCGAAACGCTTGGGCAATACCATTGAACCCTTTCGCTACCATTGATACCTATGGCCCCGATGCTACGCGCTGGTACATGATTACAAACGCCGAACCATGGGACAATCTTAAGTTTAATTTAGAGGTGTTCTGGAAGTACAGCGTAAAGTTTTTTGGAACGTTGTTTAATACCTATAACTTTTTGCACTCTATGCAAATTTGGACAATTACAGGGGTAGAACAATTCAACCGTGTACCGCATTGAGCAGTTAAACAGAACCTCGACCGTTGGATTATCTCCAAACTATATACATTGGTCAAAGAAGTAGGTGAACACTACGACAATTATAACCCCACCAAACGGGGCGTTTGATTCAAGATTTTGTCTTGTGTGTGATAACCTCTCCAGCTTCCGGTATGTTCGCCTAAACCGTAGGCGTTTGTAGAGTGAAATGACCACCGATAAGCGAGCCCTTATGAAACGCTTCAACATTGTTTGGCAGCAGTAGCATACAGCTAATGTCGCCGATTGCTCCTTTCTTTGGCGACTGGCTATACCGCAATCTCACCGATCATGTTCGTGAGGAATCTGTGGCCAAAAATACGCCTTTCAAGCATGAATCTGTCCACTTTCACCGATTGGCATACTTATGAGGAATACTGGGTGGACACCGAATTGGAGCAGTCCATGCAATTGGCACAAGATATCTCTTCGTTGGTTCACTCCCTGCGCAAGGCGCACAGAATCCAAAGTACGGCAGCCATTGTCCACAAGGTACTCATACCTGTATTGAGCGAAAAACACGTCCGTCAGATAGCACGTTGCTCCGATTATCATGTCAGGAAGTCAATGTAAAATCGGTAGAGTTTGTGAGCGATGATTCGGGGTTTTGAAGAAAAAAATCCAAGCCTAATTTCAAAGCACTTGGTCCTAAATACGGGCCTAAAATGAAAGAAGTAGCAAGTCAGTAAGCTGCGCTTACGGCCAATGATATTTCTACGATTGAAAGGGCTTCAACATATTAGTGGTTGGTGATTTCACGCTTTCGAAGATGTTGAAATATTAGCCGAAGATGTGCCTGGCTGGTAGCAAGCGAAGGCGGCCTTACAGTGGCGTTGGATGTCACCTGTTTCTGAAGAATTACGCCGCGAAGGTGCTTCGCCCGCGACAGTAAACCGCATCCATACCCGCAAGACAGTGGCTTAGAAGTAACCGATAAGATCAATATTGCTTTGGAGAACAACAACGTGGAGTTGGCCGAAGCAGTAACCGCCTCAACAAAGCTACATTTGTCAAGAAGTACAAGCACTCACCTTAGAGCTCGTAGCCGACTTAAATGGCTCCCGCCTCAGAAATAGAAATGGATGAGTTTCTGCTCAAAGTAAAAGATTAGTGGCATAACTATTTTTCAAACGAAGAAAGCCGCGACTCTGGCTTTCTTCGTTTGAAATGAAGAGTTACCTACTTCTTAGCCTTTACCATTTTGGCAAACTGAACAGACCCGGCGCATCAAGCCCTCCCAAATGACTGGTAACTTCTTTCATTACCATCTATAAAAAATAGCGTTGGGTAACCTTCAATAGGAGTATCAGCTGGCCAATTGAGGGCCTTCGCCTATTTCCATGTCTTTCTTAACATTGATAAAATTGGCATTGAAAAATGCACCTACTACTTTGCGTAAACACATTTTTGCATGGCCTTGCATGGTCCACACCAACTGGCGTAGGCATCAAAAAGATAATTTTCTTTCCTTTTTTTGCTTTTTCAAGCACCTTGGCCCAGGCAAGTCCACAAATTGAATACCAACGTCGGCTGTATTCGTTTTTAGGGGTTTCGGTCGTAGTAATGGCTGCTATACCCGACAACATGACGGCGGCCAATACGAAAGCGGAGACAAAAGCGTATCATTGGAGTTTATGTTTTTATTTTGAAAATATTCTTTGAACCTACAACAGAATTTCATTGCAGAATCGTTGTTTTCACCAAAAAAATTACCAAATCAGCGAATATTTTACATTGCCATTGAGGGGCAATAACAGTTCTTGTTGATTATTTACAGTTCGCAATATGGGCTTACTTTTGGGAGGTCTATACCTACAAAGTAAGTTTGTTCATTTACTTCATAAAGCCCTTTTCTACCAGAGAAATGTTTGCTTTCCAGCTGCTATTCGCACATATCCGTTTAGCATGTTACCATTGATGATTCGGGTAAGTATGCCATTGGTAGCAGTTATTTCATGGTTATCTCGGAGTCATTTGTACGATACGTCACTGTCGGAACCCCAACGGTGTTGAGTCATTACCCACGATAGACCAAATCGGTCAGCGAATCGGGCCATGGCGCATTGGGGTCTTTGAGCACAGCCAATCCACCTGGCCTTTGGTGGCATTGGCAGCACCATTGGATGTAAAATTTGCGGGTTCGCCGCGTTCGTGCCACATTTCTGTAACGTCAGCAAATGGCCCTTTCAAAACTTCTGTCTGGAACCTCGATTGAGATCAAGGCTATAATTAAGCCCCTGTGGCAGTCCTACCATTAAGCAATGCGTTCGTTTACGACCTTTTCTCCTTCATGAATGATAAATGAGCGCACCATTTCGGCTTTATTGTTGGCCGAAACTTGAATTTAGGAATAGGATCTGGTTCTGGCACTGAAGAAAGAACGTGCCACCAATGGATTGCGTTCGAACCCCTTGTGTAAAGCGTACATTCCTAAAGTGCAGGTCGCCGCCAGGTGAGTTTGTGGTAATGTAATCGAAAAGGATGTGTGCCTTTAGAGAGGTGAATATTTACTGGCACAAGATTTTGAAGAAAATCATTCCATTGATAAAGTACCACCTTTCATCAATTTCAAGCAACCATTGGCCATATAAGCCAGCTGCAAATGATAGTCTCCCTCTTGGGTCATTTTATCCATTTGGCCTTCATAAAGTAGATAATAGCTATTGTTTCCTATGCCCCATTCTCTGGTTAAAATCGAGGTGGTATCTTTTTGAGGGATATTGGAGCAACTCTTTCGGTCTGTCATTGCCTGCTTTGTAGAGGGTATAGTAAGATTTTTTGAGCGTTAGAGGACGTGCATCCCTAAGAAGTTGGTAAAAGACATTTTTAAAAGCTACTGTTCCTGTTATTACATTCAAAGCGAGGATGTTTGAGCATTGTCCACGTTATTCAAACCATTTTTCTTGAATGACAACACCGTTGAGTGTTAGTTTTCGAAGGATTGAGCATTATTTTTTGAACTGTACTTTTAAACTTTGCCAAAGCCCTGGTGCTTTACAGGCATTTTGAATAGGGACCAAATCGCCTACTGTACCGCAAGTGTTAGCATTAATGATAGGCAATTGCCAGCTATCTTTAAGATGAATATTGTACCCTCCTGGCAACACAACAACAGCATTGCTACCTGGCGAAAGCATAAGTCTAATTGCAAAATTAAATCGCCAGCTCCTAAATTTGTCTGGCTTTACTGCCTTGAGTACCAGCTCAATGACACTATTATTTTTGTCGATAATGGGAATGGTTTTAACAAAATCACTTTTTCGAAGTGTAAAGAGGATTACTGTTTGGGCTGCTTTCAAGTCCCTATCAACTGAAAATCACCCATTATCAGCTGTTATCAGTTTTGTCATACCTGTATTTTGGGCAGATACAGAAAAAATAAAACCGACTGTCAAAAAGACGAAAGCCGGCTCTAAAGGTATTGTATAATTCATGGTCAAAGAGAATATCGTCTTTGTGTTCTTTTAATCAAACACATTGCTGCTTTCTTTCTACTGTATTTTGGATTTCCGCTGGGCTTTACGTCCTTTTGCTCTGCAGTCAAAAGTACATTCCTGGCAGTAACTTACTAAAGTCTATTTCATCTTTGTTGGTGTATGTCTGCTGACGCAAAAATCCGCGGCCGTAGCCATCCGTTAAAACAAGGAAACAGGCTCAGTCAGCCGCCTCTTCTACTTCAATGGTACAAGCAGCGTTTGCACGGGTATAGGATATACTTTGAGCCATTCGCTATTGGTGGAAGGAGACACACTCAACAGTGGGTTGAACAATCAGTTTCAGACGTATGATAGCTGGGCCATTTCCGCAACCGTTTGAAATAGAAACGATACTATATATGTGTTGTTTTCCCTGGTTTTACTGTAAATTCATAGGGTGTCTTGATGTTGAAAAAGTTGTATCTTTTTTGAGCCAACTATCTCGATAAGCAATAGTCAAAGGCATTTCTCCTGTAAAGGTTATGAACAGTTTGGCACTTTCATTTTCGCAAATGCTGGCTGGACCCGAAATGGTGGCCGTAGGTAATTCACGAACGTTAATTTGGGCTTGACTTATTTTACCTTTGACAGTAAAATTGAGGCAACCCCCACTACTCTAACATAATAAAGGCCTCCCCACGATGCCCACTGGGAACGGTAGCTGTTAGTGGGCTGTTATTTCCCTCTGTAGGGATTGTTTGAAAACTTGCGTCGTCTGTGGTTTTTGAGATTTGAACACGAAATTGTGTATTAGATGGAAAAAAATCTGATGAAAAATACGGAATAATAAACGCCTGACCTGCACAAGTGAAGAACGATTGGAGTTTCCTACATCAATCGTTGCGACCTTCTTGATGATGGTATACTCCCTGCTGGGCTACCTTCACCATGAGTTTGTGATTTTTTTGTAATGGTATAAACAGTTGTTTCTGAGGGCTTACAGGGATAATCGGGTTTAATGGTGTAGTCACTACCTCCATTAGAAAGCGTAAATGTCGAGGCCTTGGCCTGTAAAAACGATGGATAGCGTAGCAGGTTCGCCTTGTGTTACGGACGCTCCACCACTCAAGGTAGCTTGGCAAGGCCTGAATAATCACACTTATCTCCGCACGAGGGCTTTCGCAAGTATTATCACCTGTTTGTGATACATAAAATTGTTAAGTACCAGGGTTTGGGTTGGTGGAATATTGAGGTATCTTGTGCTGTACCTCCTGTCTTATTCATTACCATACCACTTTAATCTTGTCCCTGTGTGGCTTGTAACGCTTTAGGTGTTTCGTTCTGACAAAATACAACAAGGCGTACTACTGACTGTGGGGGGAGGTAGTACGCACATTTACCTTAATACCAGTGGACCTCTGCATCCATCCCTAAGTTGTAATACTGCATAATCGCCTATAAAACCAGCTTCTGTGGTAATTGTTGGTGTTGTGCTTGTTTCGTTGCTATTTGGTAGAATCAAACTAAACTCTGCAGTTCCTTGGATTTTGGCATCTAATTGTATGAAAACAGGTCAAACTGGCAAAGCAAATATTCTAATTTTGAAACCAAAGAGGACTGTAGGAAGTGGCTTAATTGTAACTTGCACTTGGCTGCGTTGGCTTTCGCAATTATATTGATTGGTTTGAGACACATAAAAATTGGTCGTAACCGAATTATCAGTAGAATTGTTTGTTGAGGGAAGTAGGCGCAGAAGGTAACATAGAACCTCCATTTGCTTCGGTGTACCATTTCAAGTTACTACACTTGCCTCTAAAGGTTTAGCTATATCTGTTGCGCAATAGATAATCGTTGGGGTACTACTCGGATTGAATGGAGTAGGATTGATATAGTTGAATGTCGAGCAGGGCCTGTGCAGCTCGCTGTTGCAGGGATTACGCTCACAGTAGCAGTTACTACACTTTGCTTGGAGCCATTGGAGGCTATAAAACCACCTGCAATATTTCCTGTACCATTGTTACCAAACCCTACATTAATGGGTGTGGACCAATTAAAAAAATTTATTATTAGGTGTATCGCTCGAAAAATTAATAGGCGACCCTGTAATTCCCGCACAAATCGTTCCATCACTGACAGTATTCACAGCGGGATAGGATTGACAGTAATCGTAAATGTTCGAGAAGTACCCAAGCAGCCATTGGCTGTTGGTGTAACCGTTACGGTAGCAGTGTTGGCACTTGTTACGGTTGCCACATTGAAACTACTTATATTGCCACTACCTGCTGTACCAAATCCAATATTACCACTACTCGACCAAGCAAATGTAGTCCCAGAGGTTGGTCCCGAAAAAGTGATTGGAGCTCCCGACACAGAACCACAATAAGTAAGATTGCTTAGATTATTGACGGTTGGTGTAGGGTTGACAGTTACAATGTAAATGACCTTGGTAATGCCCTATGCAAGTAGCCGTTTTAGCTATTACATTAATGGTTGCAGCAACCACCACACTTGCCCCTGTTGTAGCGGTATAAGCGGCTATATTTGTACCTGATGTTCCAAAACCTACATTAGAAGTGAGCTCCAATCAAAAGTTGTACTTGTGGTTGGGCTTGAAAAAGCAATTGCAGTAGCAGGAGCCGTATTGCAGTAAACAGCATTTGATACACTATTCACCTTAGGCGAAGGATTTACAGTAACAGTAAAGGTTTTAGCAACACCTGTGCAAGTATGGCAGCAGGTAACAGACACGCTGCTTATTGCTGCAACATCACTGTCTAAAGTAGTATAGGCTGCTATGTTTCCTGTACCATTTGTTCCAAAACCTACGTTCGTCGTCGAGAATGAGCAAAACTTGTGTTGGGGTAGCGCGAAAAACGTCAACTTGAGTGCATTGACATTTTTCCACAAAAGGTGGCATTGACAACCATGTGGCTACCACTGAGTTGGATTGACAGTTATAGTAAATGGCACAGCAGGCCCAGTACATGTACCTGTGGTAGGTGTTACAGAGATGGTACTTACCAAAGGATTTGTACCGCATTGGTAGCTGTATAGGCAGCAATATTACCCGCACCCGTTATATGCAAATCCAACGTTTAATGAACCAGTCAACTAAAGGTTGTTGCTGCTACTGGGCTTGCGAACGTTATGGCTGCCTGGTGCATTGTTACAATAGGTAGCACTACTTATAGCATTTACTATGGGAGTTGGGTTGATTGTGATAGTAAAAAGTTTGGGAGTGCCTATACATCCATTGACAGATGGAGTTACAGTTATTGTTGATACCACCTGTGTTGTACTTGAGTTAATGGTAGTATAGGCAGGAATATTACCCGTTCCACTTGTTCCAAAACCTACATTGGCCGAGCTCGTCCAAGCTAAATGTAACCCCTGCCGTTGGGCTTGTAAGAGTAGTTCCTGCTGCCCCGACTACCTCCCACAAAAGTATTGTTTGCAATCGTATTAACTGTAGGTGTGGGATTAACCGTTACGGTGAAAGTCCTACTCACTCCTGGGCAACCTGCCAAATTAGGTATAACCGTTACGGTGGCCGTTACTGGCGACGTACCACCATTGGTTGCCGTGAAAGCAGAAATGTTACCCGTTCCTGATGTTCCAAAACCGATGTTGCTACTACTTGAAGACCAAGAAAATGTAGCACACCAGCCGAAGGGCTTGAAAAGTTAATACCTGTCGAATTGGCTCCATTGCATAAATCAGCTACCGAAATAGCATTAACAGTGGGTCGGTGCCTTGCTGTGATGGTGAAAGTAGTACGTTAATACCTGCATCCCCCTATTTTAGGTGTAGCAACTGTAGCTACTATATCAAGCTCCGCCATTGACAGCCACAAAGGCGGGAATATTGCCCGTTCCTGAAGTACCAAAGCCGACATTGGCGGTACTTGTCCATTCAAAAAGTAGTAGCTCCTGCTGATGGGCTTGAAAAATTAATCGCTGCTCCTGGTGCTCCATCGCATGCAATAGGCTGCATTGCTCACAGCATTGACTGTAGTATTGGTTGGATTAACCGTAACAAGAATACGTTCTTTGAGTTCCAGCACATCCATTAGTAGTGGGGGTTACAGTAACCGTTGCTACTATAGGCGAAGAAGTGGCATTAGCAGCCGTGAAGGAATTAATATTTCCGCTCCCTGAAGTACCAAAGCCAACATTAGCCGTGGCGAAAATGTAGTACCTGGTGTTGAGCTACTAAAGTCGTTATAGGCTCCTGTGGCACCATTGCAAGATTTAGATTTGCAATGGTATTAACACTGCTACTGGTTTTATGGTAACTGTAAAAGTAGTAGGAACGCCCGTGCAGCCATTGACAGAGGGCGTAACGGTTACGGTCGTTTGTAGGTCTGTAGTTCCTCCATTTGATGCAGTAAAGGGAGGGGTATGTTGCCCATGAAACTTCCCAGTGACCGAACTCGTCCAGAAAAGATGCTCCAGCACTACTGCTAAAAGCAATACTTCCTACGGTAGCACTACTACAAGAGGTGATATTAGCAACAAGTTCAACTGTGGGCTATTCGGACGTCTGGAAACGCAATACTTCCTACTGAAGTAACAGCCCCAGATACCACCCTTACTTTATAGCCCGTTTCAACATCGAACCTACAGGTAATGTTGCTGTAATAAAACTGGAAGTGCGAATAACAATAACGTTCGGGGGGTTGCGGAAACACGCCCACCAGCATCCAGAGAGTTGGGCTGAAAATGTAGGTGTACCTGCAAAACCTGTTGCCGTAAAATAAACGCGAATTTGCTGTCCCGCACAATAGCCTGAAGCTGGAAATGCTCCACCGAAGCATCCGTGACTATGACTGTACTAATAGCTTGGTACTTCGCTTTCAGGGTACCCCACAAAACAGCGCCACAATAACAAACAGTAGTCTTTAACATAACTTAGTTAAAATTGATTTTTTATAAAAACGGTCAAAATTAATGCTTTATTGAAAATTGTATTTTCTAAATCACTATCTCCATTTTTATTCCACATAATAGCGTGATAGTCCAGCTCATGTACCCGTCGGCGAATTTTTTCGGTTTATTTCACCGTTTTCGGCATTGGGATGCACTCTATTAGAAAGAAAAACAAAAACTAAATCTTCTTTAGGATCTACCCACACCATTGTACCTGTAAAGCCAGAATGTCAAAGAACATGCACAGTGCCGAAGACGACATAATTACTTTCACCACTTATTGATTTTTGTCCCAACCCAATCCTGATTGGCACTATCCTCAACCTGTGCAAAAACAGGATAGTCTGCTCTTGGCATATCGTCATACCATAAAGCCCTTTTTGAAGATTCATTTTGCATCAATATTGCCAAATCATATGCCGTACTAAAGTCCTGCATGATGCCCTTCCCCTCCATAAACTGCCGCCATTTGATCGTGTACTGTTCCTTTTAGGAGTTGATTCCTGTAAGAAAAATCATTTTTTCTCGGGAGCAATTTGATCCTCCGCAAATCTTTCCAATGGTCTGAATCCCGTCATTACCATACCAAGTGGTTCATAAAAATTTTGACTTAAAAAGTCGTTTAATGGCTGATTAGTAACACGCTCCACAATTTTTTGCAACATCAAAATTCCTAAATCACTATAAACGAAGGGATATTTACCTCGTACTTGTTTTCTCATGGGAGATTGTATAATCCATTTCCATACCGAATCTTGTATAGCAGGTTTAGCAAATAACCTGGGAGCAATTTGTAACGAATACACACTATCTCGCAAAGAACTATAATACTCGGTCATTAATCCCCCACCGCCTGTTTTGGTATTTTCCCATAACTTTGGATAAAAGGCTACCAAACCAGATCGATGCAGCAATAAGTCCTCTATGGTAATAGAGGCTTTATTGGTTCCAACAAGTTCAGGCAAATAGTGTGCCGCTTTTTGTTTTAAGTCGATGGCATTTTGCTCTTGCAAATACATGGTAGCTTGTAAAGTAGCTGCCACTTTTGTTACGGAAGCTACATCATAAAGGGTTTCATTGGTTACTTTTTGGGTAGGATTATCATAAGTGAGCGTTCCATAATTCTTTTGAAACACTGCCCTCCCACGCCGAGCCACAAACACCTGTGCCCCCGGAAAAATACGGGCTTCAATTGATTTTGCTATCAGTGTATCTATTTTCATCAGACTGACCGAACTCATTCCTACTTGTTCAGGCATCCCAAAAATAAGACGATTCGTCCCCTTGGTTTCGTAACCAGTTCCTAATTCATAACGGCCTTCAATTGATATGGGTAGTTTTCCTCTAAATGGTAATGCCCCAAAAATTTGCTGTGCTGCTACTGACTGCAAATCTGGTAAATCTTCGTAGGCGCATACCACTGCCGACGTTGTCGGCAGTTGCTTCAAGGCATAAGGAGTAGCAAACAAACTGACAATTACCTTTGATTGTTGCTGCAAACGATTCAGTAAATCTATGGTTGCCGACGTGATATAGAAAGGCCGATTGAAATTTCGACGACTATCATGCAGGCTCACTATCACTACTTTTGCCCCGTTGGTTTGAGCGATGAGGCTTTCTACTTCTATGTTTGTAGTAGGTTTTTCTGCATACACAATATGATTAAATGGGGCATACTTACTCAATGTCTGTTGAAAAGCATTAATTCCTCCGCCTCCTATTGCAATCGAGGCAAAAGTACAGGTATCTAACGTTGAGATAGGTAAAAGTTGGTTTTCATTGTGTACCAGGGTAACAGCCTGCTCGCACAAATTACGTGTAAGCGCACTAAAAGCTGGCGACTGCAATTGATTATTAAGTAGTGTTGAATTAATTGGTCGTATTCGATTAAGCCCTACCCAATATTTGGCTCGTAAAATTTTCCTGACTTTCTCATCTATTATTTCTGAAGGTATGGTGCCATTCATCACCCCTTCTTTGATTTTTTTGATAGACTCGGCCACTCTTTCAGGATACAATATGATGTCGTTCCCAGCCATTAATGCTTTAATATTGGCATCAACAGCTGTACGCCCTCTCATTACCCCTTTCATATTCATTGCATCAGTAAAAATCAAGCCCTCAAAACCCATTTTCTTTTTTAGCAAGTCGGTAATGATTTTTTCAGAAAGTGACGCAGCCAAATTGGGCGTATTATCCAGTTCGGGTACATACAAATGGCCCGTGATAATCCCAGTGAGGCTGTCATTGATCAATTTTTGAAAAGGATAAAGTTCTGAGGCAGCCAAATGCTCTGTTGAGTGTAATAGCACAGGTAGGGTAAAATGAGAATCGGTGCCTGTATCTCCATGTCCAGGAAAATGCTTGGCAGTAGCTATTACATGCTGGCGTTGTAGCCCTTTCATATAAGCCGCCGATTTTGCTGTAACATTATCGCGATTTTCGCCAAATGAGCGTAAACCTATGACTGGATTGCTCGAGTTGGAATTAATGTCGGCCACAGGAGCAAAATTGACTGAAATCCCTAATCTTCGGCATTGTCGGCCTATTTCTACCCCCATCTGTTCAATATAACGATTGTCTTGGATTGCCCCCAAAGTCATTTGTTTAGGAAAATCTTCTATGCTATCCAAACGCATCCCCAAGCCCCACTCACCATCAATGCCAATCATAAGCGGTACTTTAGATAATGATTGGTAGCGATTGGTAAGTTTTGCCTGCCGCGTGGGCCCCCTTTAAAAAACAACAGCCCCCAATATGATAATTTTTGATGAGGTTATCTACATAGCGATAGTATGTTTCATTCCGATCCGAATAGGTAGCAATCATAAACAATTGCCCTATTTTCTGTTCCAAACTCAATTGGTTAAAGACGCTATCTGCCCATTGGTTTTCCGTAAAGACCATTCGCGTAGGAGGAGTATCTTTTATTTTGAAGAGAGACTGTTTTTTCTTGAAAGTAGTGTGATGTACTGGTTTTGTTACTACTCCAAACCCTGCCATAAGTATCATACCAGCTCCCAAACCAAGAAATACTTTTCTAACTAAATTTTTCATTTTAGGTATTAAAAACAGGTACAAAAGTAGGAAAAGACAGGCGTAAAAATTGTACAAAACTCATTTTTGACAAATAAATCCTTTTTTGTTTACTATTTATAAACTTTATTTTACAACATTCAATACGGCCTTAACTATTTGATTATCAGTCTTATTTTAATGATTTTTTTAAATATAATTTACACATAACATTGGCGTAACATTGGCGTAACATTGGACTTCTACTTTTGTGCTGTAAAATGACGCCCCAAAAAATATGAAACCAATGAATTTAAAGTTGAAAACCCCTTTGATGAAACGACAATCTCTACTATTTATCGCGGCGCTGCTATACAGCGCTTTTTCTTTTGCCCAATCGGGTACTTTACGTGGGACAATCACCGATGCCAAAAACAAAGAAACCCTTATAGGAGCTACTGTCCGTATCGTAGGCACACAAATGGGGGCTGCCACTGATATCAATGGCTTTTTCTCCATCGCAAAAGTGCCTCCTGGTAAATACATTATTGAAATCACCTATGTTTCTTACAAAACGGAAAATATCGAAAATGTTGCGATTGAAGCCGATAAAGTTACCGAAATCAATACGGCTTTGTTGGAAGCCGCTGCCACCCTCGATGAAGTACGCATTGTTGCTACCCGCCAAACCAACACCGAAGTCTCGGTCATTAGCGAAATAAAGGCATCACAGAATATTGTGAGTGGAATTTCATCGCAGCAAATCGCCCGTACACTCGACCGCGACGCAGCACAAGTCGTCAAGCGTGTACCAGGGATTACCATCGTAGGTGACCGTTTCATTACGATTCGTGGTCTCAATCAGCGTTATAATAATGTCATGCTACACAATGCTTTTACACCTTCGATGGAAACCGACGTAAAAGCCTTTTCGTTTGATGTCATTCCGAGTGGACAAATAGACCGTCTGCTCATCTATAAAACACCTTCGGCAGATTTGCCAGGCGAGTTTGCAGGCGGCATTGTCAAGATTTTCACCAAAAATATTCCCGATCAAAACACCATTACATTTGACTATAGTGTGGGGGTTCGTCAAGGCACTACTTTTCAGGACTTTCAGGCTTCAAAACAAGGTGATAACTACTGGACCAGTTTCAATAATGGTTATTTAGACCTCCCCAAGTTTTTTCCATCAGACATACGCGCCATTAGCAATAACCCTGCTTTAGTAGAGCAAGTAGGCCGTTCATTGCGCAATGAATGGGTGCCCGTGAGAAGCTCAGCTACCCCCGACCAGCGCGTAAGTCTAACAGGTAATTTCAAGATGCAACTCGGCAAAGTTAAGATTGGCAATATTACGACGGTCAATTTTAGCGAAACCCGTCAATTTACTGATAATCAGCGTAACGACTATAACATCGGTGGTGGCAATCAAATTGAAACCCTCTATGAATATGAAGATAAAGCCTACTCCAGAAATAACCGTGTGGGCATTCTGCACAACTGGGCGTTTCGCTTCAACGACAACCACAGCATAGAGTTCAAGAACTTATTCAATCAAATCAGTACGGGGCGTTATGTAAACCGTACGGGTCAGGATATTGCCCAAAATTACAAGCCCAACAATCACTCCTTCGACCAAGTATATCGTGGTATTTACACAGGCCAACTTACAGGTAAGCATGAATTTAATGACGATAAAACGACCATTGAATGGGTAGCTGGCTACAATAACTCCTACCGCGACCAGCCCGATTATAAACGCTATCGCTCAGATGTCTTAGACCCCGCCACAGGCCGCAGTGAAATCTATATCCCTGTAGGCCAAGCACAGGCATATTTTTTGGGAAGATTTAGCTCAAAAATGAACGAAAGTGGTTACTCAGGCTCCGCCAACCTAACACAAAAAATTACGACGGGGGGAAAAGACATTGAACTAAAATTCGGAGGTTTTTATGAGTTAAAAGACCGTACTTTTAAGGCCCGCAATTTGGGCTATGTGCGTGGTGGAAACTTTAATCCTGCTTTGGCTGCCAGCGATATTAACACGCTCTTCCAAAATATCAGGAATGATGGTGGCATACGCATAGATGAACAAACCAACCCCAACGATTCTTATACCGCCAAAAATACGCTTTTAGCAGGTTATGGGATGATTAATCTCCCTATCACTAAAAAATTCAATGCGATTGCAGGGGTGCGGATAGAAAACAACCGCCAACAGATGAACTCAGCTTTTTTGGGAGGTGCGGCCACCAAAGTGGATAATAAAATTACCAGTGTGCTACCTTCGGCTAATTTAACTTATAATTTCACCGAAAAAATGTTGCTACGTGCTGCCTACGGTGTAACCGTAAACCGCCCCGAATTTCGTGAGTTAGCTCCTTTTTCTTTCTTCGATTTTGATTTCAATGTAGTCTATGAAGGAAACCCCAATTTGAAAATTGCTACTGTTCAAAATTTTGACTTGCGTTGGGAGTTGTATCCCACTCCTTCGGAGGTCATTAGCGTAGCTGCTTTCTATAAGGATTTCAAAACACCCATTGAATCAACGGTAGATTTAGGTTCGACTGGGTTGGGTTCAAAAACCTTCATCACCAACAACGCTGAAAGTGCTTATAGTGCGGGCTTTGAATTAGAGATAAAGAAAGGCTTAGGAAATTTAAGACCGGGCTCTCGCCTCTTAGAACGCACAAGCCTCTTGTTCAATACAGCCCTGATTTACAGCCGTGTGCAGTTGGGAGCGAAAGGTGTAGGACAGTCGAACAACCGCCCTTTACAAGGCCAATCACCTTATATTGTCAATGTAGGATTGAACTACAATGATACCAAAAAAGACCTTCAAGTAAATTTGCTATACAACGTCATTGGCCGCCGTATCATTGCCGTTGGTTTTGAAGCCTATCCAGATTTGTATGAAATGCCTCGCAATGTCATTGATTTGACTTTCTCAAAAGGATTGAACCAACGTTGGACGATTAAGGGCGGTATCCAAGACCTACTCAACCAGCCTTGGCGCATTATGCAAGATTCAAACAAAGACGGCAAGTTTGTGTCAGGCACTGATTTCGACGTACAAAAATACCGTACAGGACAGGTATTTAGCTTAGGATTTAGTTATCGCCTTCTGTGAGCAGAAGCTATTTTATTATGTACACTCCACCATTAATAACCATTAATTTTTTAACTCAATTTTTCACCTTAATAATTTTAACAAAATGAATTTTCGTAAACTAGCCCAAACAGTCGTTACACTGTCGGTACTTTCCACAGCACTGATTTTCAATGCTTGTAAAAAGACCGAAGAAATCGGTCCTGCCCCCGTGATTTCGGCAGGGAACCCTGTCAATGGCTTGGTAGGTGCGACGGTCAAAATCACGGCTACTATTAATGCAGGAGAAGGGCTAAAAACATTAACTGTTTTGAAAAATGGTCAAGCTTTCGATAGCAAAACCTACACAGGTAGCGAATTATCAGACAGCTATTCTAAGGATTATGTGATTGAGAGCTTACCTGTGGGTGCTTCATTGGTATTTACCTTTCAAGCTACTGACCAAAAAAATCAATCTTCTACCGTCGCTACTCAAACTGTAACCGTGTCTGCTGTCCCAGCAAAAACAGTTGTAGATGTAAAAGGACTAATCACTGGAAATGTCACTTGGACTAATGACAAAATTTATAAGATTATAGGTTTTGTCCGTGTAGGAGCTGATACTACCGAAACTTTCTCTTCTGCTGCCGCCACAGGTACATTGACTATCGAAGCTGGTACAACCATTATCGGCGACCGTGCTTCAAAAGGAACGCTTATTATTCAAAGAGGTAGTAAAATAATTGCCAATGGCACAGCAGATGCACCCATCGTAATGACATCTGAGCGTCCAGCAGGGCAACGCGAATCAGGCGACTGGGGAGGTCTGGTGATTTGTGGTAGAGCCGTAAACAACCAATCAACTGGAGATAAAGGCATTCAATTGGAAGGTAGCTACAAGGGCTGGCATGGTGGCTCAAACGATGCCGACAATTCGGGTTCATTGAAGTATGTACGTGTAGAATACGCAGGTGTGCCCATCAACCCCAACCAAGAAGTAAATTCATTCACTTTTGGCTCTGTAGGTAGTGGTACAACGATGGAATATCTACAAGCATCTTTTGGTCTCGACGATTCCTTTGAGTGGTTTGGTGGCACAGTCAATGCCAAATACCTGATTGCTTACCGTGGTTTGGATGACGATTTTGATATGGATTTTGGTTTCCGTGGTAATTTGCAGTACATCATCGGGATGCGTGGGGCTACTTTGGCCGACCAATCAGGTTCTAATGGTTTTGAAGTAGATAACGACGGACAAGGTACAGATGCTACTCCTTATACTTCTGCTACTATTTCAAACGCTACTTTGATTGGTGCAAAAGCTACTAATTCGACCGCTATTAGCCCACAATTCCAAAATGGGATGCACTTACGTCGTAACAACAAATTAAAGATTTACAATACCGTTGTAACGGGCTATCCAAACGGTATCTATATAGATGGTACCAACACCCAAACCAATGCTGCCAAAGGCGACTTAGTCTTGAACCGTGTTGTCGTAGCTGGTACGCCCAATTGGGGTACGGATGGCTTTGGCCAAGGGACAAGCGACAACCCCGCGGCTTTGGCGTACGTGATGTAAACACAGCGGCTACTCCTGCTGCTATCACAGTAGATGGTAAGCCTGTATCAGATTGGTTCAAGGCACAGACTGGTAATCAATTGCTGGCCACAAGAAATGGTTTAGGGTTAAATACCGCTATTTTCGATGCAGTACCTGTTCTTACTTTGACGAGTAGTGGCACATTGGCTACAGGTGGTATTGCTCCTACAGGCTCTTTTTTCACAGCTGCTGCTTTTATTGGTGCTTTTGGTACCACAGATTGGACGGCTAAATGGGCTAATTTCAGCCCTTCTACAGCAGATTATACCAAGTAATTTTTAATTTGGAGGCTTCCATCAACTCGAAGCCTCCAAATCTATGAAAACACAATTTTCAAATTCGTTCTTTTCTTTATTCATTGCTTGTTTGAGTTTAGGTGCATGTCAAAATAAACCCTACCAAGTAGCCAACTATTTTTCTGAAGCAGAAAAAGACACCCTCTTGGCCAATATCATTACTTACACAAGCCAGTATGCTCGTGGTGCATCTAATACCACCCGTTTTGAACCACTATTCCGAAAAGAATATGTGAGCCGCTTGCCACAATATCGGTTTGAGAACTATTATGTTACCTCCGATTCGACGCATTATTTTTTCATCAACCGGCCAGTAGGAAATGGTGCATTTAGGAGAGGAGTAGGTGGAAAATTTAAAATGGGGCCTAACCTAATGCCTATTCAGTATGAAGAGCTATGGTGTACACCTCATTTCAAAACCGACTCCCTGGTAAAAGAAAGAGGTAGGTTCTTATTTAAAGCAATGATAAAAGAAGGAAATATAGACAAGTATCTTGGCATGAAACTTTTCGTAGAATGGCCAGACTCGACACTTGTCTATGATAAAAAACTACATGAATGGGTTACTAATGGTAAAAGCCAATGACCCGAAGATTTCATATTGGTGTCAGATTGTTAGGAAAAGCCAGAGGCCAATGCTTCTGGTTTTTTTGTATTTGAGTAGCTTATCCCTTTTCTTTGTCCAACATAAACACTAACCAAATGGCCGAATCATTAATCCTACCCCAAACCTCTGACCGACAGCTTATTTATGAAAGTTTAGTACCTCAAATTGCCTCCCTTGTAGAAGGCGAAAGCGATTTAATTGCCAACTTAGCGAATATCGCTGCTGCACTTCATGAGGCTTTTGGTTTCTTTTGGGTAGGTTTCTATCTCAAAAAAGAAAATCAGTTGATTTTGGGGCCTTTTCAGGGACCTATTGCCTGTACACGTATTCGATTCGATAAGGGCGTTTGTGGTGCGGCTTATAGCCAACAAAAAGTACTGATTGTTCCTGACGTAGAGCAGTTCCCAGGGCATATTGCCTGTAGTTCGGCCTCAAAATCAGAAATTGTACTGCCTGTATTTTCGCCCAATGGCGAAGTAGCAATGGTGCTGGATGTGGACAGCCACCTGCTCAATGATTTTTCGGAAGTAGATGCCCTTGGATTGGGGCAGGTAGTTGGAATTATAGAACGCCTTATTCCCAACGTGCCCGCCTCAACTCTTTAATCTCAAAGTTAAAGGAAAGTTCGTTCATACACTTAAAATGCCCTTGTGGGCAACGCTTATGGCCAATTTTTGAGCACGGACGACAGCCCAATTGGCGGTTTTCTAACAACACAAAATTGGTCTGATAAGGATACATGCCAAATTCTGGCACTGTATTTCCCCAAATTGAATATACTTTTTTCTTAAAAGCCGCCGCGACATGCATCAAACCCGTATCATGACTAAATACTAATTTTGATTGCTCAATCAGTGAGGCCGACTGGTTAAAATTACATTTACCACAAGCATTATAAACCAAGTGCCCACCAAGTGCTCTTTCAATCATTTCACCATTAGCAGCGTCTTCTTTGCCCCCTAACAACACAATAGGGTAATTGATTTTTTCACAAAGTTCAATCATCCGATTAATGGGGAGTTTCTTTGTTTCGTGTTGTCCGCCAATAGCAAAAGCAACAAACCCTTTCTGATGTGTTTCAGGAAGCCATTCGGGTTCTACTATATCACGGTAAGGTACGAAATAATTTAAGCCTTGATCATCATTAACTACCCCTAATGATTGAATTGTATTCAAATAACGCTCCACAATATGCACATTTGGTAGGGCATTGATTTTCCAACGAACAAAGAGCCACTTTTCCCAGTTTAATTTATTGAAACTATACGTTTGAACTCCCAAAGCTGCTTTAATCTGTAAAGTGCGTAGATTAAAATGTAGATCTATTACTAAGTCAAATTTTTCTTGTCTCAGTAGCCGTATTAATTTCCAAATACTTCCCTCTAAAAGATGAACACAATCAATATAAGGATTATCATCTAACAAGTATTGATACGAAGCTTTCGTAACATAATGAATTTCCACGTCAGGACGTTGTATTTTTAGACACCGAACCACAGGGGTAGTAAGGATAATGTCCCCAATAGAAGAGAATCGGATTACTAAAACTTTTAAGGGCATGAAACGTGTGGAGGGTTTTTAATCAATTTGACTTTTCACACAAAACTAATTAATTTTACTAAAAATCAGCCAATTACTCTCATGTATGATAAATTTTTTGACATCAAAATGACCGTCGCCTAAGCGTTTATTTATACCGTTTGGGATTTGGTTTATGGCTGCTATATATTTTCATGGGAGCCTCTTTTCTGAGAGAATTTACTATTTATCGTCCGTATTGTGCTGTCATGTGTGTATTTTTTATGGTAGCAGGCTTGTCGACATCGATGTATTATGATTATTACCATCATCATGCAGCATTTGAACAAAAGAAAAAATGGTTGATTATCAGCTATATTATTTTAGGTACTATTATTTATTTTATGATACTAAAAGATAAGCCCTCTTTGTGACATTAAACTCCGTATTCAATCTTTCTTTTTTACTTCATTACTTTAGTAATCTCATTCAATTTGTTCATTTTTTCTTGAAAATCTCCGTTTAGTTTATTTCTAATCTGTTGTAAATTATCCAACGTTTCCTGCAGTGATTCAGGTAGTATTTCTTCTAAAACTTCTCTAAAACGCTTGGCAAAAGTGGGTGATTTCCCATTGGTTGAAATTGCTATCTTCAAGTCTCCTTTTTACGACCGAACTCAAGTAAAAATCGCATAATTCAGGCGTATCTGCCACATTGACCAATAAACGACGGCCTTTGCAGTCTTCCTGCACGCGCTTATTGACAGCCTTGTCGTTGGTACCTACAATGACCAAATCTTTATTATCCAAAAACGAAGCCTCATACCAGTTCTGTTTTAATAAAACCTTGGGGTGGTCTTTGGCCAACACTCGAATCTCTTCTCTAATTTCAGGAGCAACAAGCGTAACGGATGTTTGTGGTGCATTGGCCAAAACAGCCGTGAGCTTTTCCAAACCCACATACCCTCCACCTACTATAAGCACTTGAAGTTGTTCGAGTTTCAAAAAATAGGAAAAGTGTATTCACTATATTATTAATTTTTTACTCTTGTCCAGCTATCGGTTCGCCCCATGAGCGAAATTCCTATATAACCACGTACATCCAATTGATTTTGATTAATTAAACGCATTTTGCAGCTGTATTCTTTACCATTTTCGGGATCATAAATCTTACCATTCTCCCATAAGTTATCTCCATCATACTTAAAGTCTTTTAAATTGACCAACCCCAAAATAGGAAGTGTTTTTTTCTGAGTATCAGGGTTATTCTTGTCTAATTTAGGTTTATTAGTGACTGGATCATTAGGCTCTTCAGCCAAATAATCTTACCAAAATACTTATCTCCTTGTTTGTATATCTGTACATGTCCTTTTTTAGAACCTGTAAGCCAGACACCCAGACAATCATCTGCTTTGCTTTGAGAAAAGCCATGTAATGCTAAAAAGAATGTACAAAAGAATAAACTTACTTTTTTCATGTTAGGTTATAGTTTTCGGGTTTGATTACCAACGTAATTTCAAGACTTTTTATTACAGCTACAAAGGTTCCATTGTTCTTTTTACATTTTATTGGCTAGTTTATCTATTTTTACAAAAACAATTCTTGGTTCATGTCTAAAGAAACTGCTGCAATCTTCACCCACTTGGGGGGGTATTTTATCACCCCCTCGGAGATTTTAGTCGAAAAAATAAAGAAAATAAAAGCCTTCGTTTTTGACTGGGATGGTGTTTTTAATGATGGCACTAAAGACGCAAACGGTACAAGTAATTTTAGTGAAGTAGATTCTATGGGAACAAATTTACTTCGATTTGGATGGTGGCTTTGTAAAGGTCAAATGCCTTTCACAACAGTTATTTCAGGAGAGAGGAATGTATTATCCTTTCAGTTGGTACAACGCGAGCACTATCATGCGTGTTATTTTCGCATTAAACACAAAATTGAGGCCTTAGAGCATTTTATGACCAATCACCAACTTAAAGCAGAAGAGGTTGCATCTTTTTTTGACGATGCTTTAGATTTATCCATTGCCGAAAAATGTGGTGTTCGCATACTTGTGCAGCATAAAGGTAATCCTCTTTTTCAGAGGTACGCAGTAGAAAATGGCTTTGTTGACTATATTACAGCACAAGAAGGTGGTAATTTTGCCGTTCGAGAAGGATGTGAATTATTATTAGGTTTAGCAGAAATACACGATAAGGCAATTACTGAAAGACTAAAATTTTATCCTGCTTACGACAACTATCTTTTGGAAAGACAAGCTATTGAATCTCATTTTTTTACCCTCAACAAAGGTATTTTTGAAAAACAAACAATATGAAGCATCTTCCTTTCAATCCTCCTATTACTTTAAATGATGATGAAATTTTAAAAGAAAGTGCCTCATTTTATCAGTGGATGGAGGCACGACGCTCCCTACGTTTTTTCTCAAGCCGCCCTATAGAACGGCAAGTTATCGAAAATTTAATTATGACAGCCTCCACAGCCCCGTCAGGAGCCAATAAACAACCCTGGACATTTTGTGCTGTTAGTTCTCCTATAATAAAAAAAAGAATACGAGAGGCTGCCGAAGAAGAAGAATACCGTAGCTACAACGGGCGCATGAGTCAAGAATGGTTGGAAGACTTAGCTCCTTTCGGTACTGATTGGCAAAAACCTTTTCTTGAAATAGCTCCTTGGGTGATTGTTATATTTAGACGCGGTTACGAATTAGAAAAAAATGGACATAAACACCCGAACTATTACGTCAATGAATCTGTGGGCTTGGCTTGTGGTGTTTTGTTGACGGCCATTCACCAATTAGGTTTAGTTGCACTTACTCATACACCTAGTCCAATGGATTTTTTAACGAAAATTCTCAAAAGACCTGTCAATGAAAAACCTTTTTTGTTGATTCCAGTAGGATTTCCAGCTGAGGAAGCGACAGTACCTAATATAATTCGTAAATCTAAAGAGGAGGTATTAATTTGGTTTGAGTAATGATTAGTTTTACCTAAAAAAAGAGGCATGGGTTTACAAGAAAACAGATTAAAAACAGGTGAAAGTGGTATAATTATTACAAGTGTAGAAGACTTGCTCAATTGGTCGAGACTTTCTTCTCTTTGGCCTATGGGCTTTGGATTAGCTTGCTGTGCTATAGAAATGATGGCTTCTTATGCTTCAACCTACGATTTAGAGCGATTTGGAATCTTTCCGCGCCCGTCTCCTCGCCAATCGGATGTCATGATCGTAGCAGGCACTGTTACGTTCAAAATGGCTGATCGTATTCGGCGTTTGTACGAACAAATGCCCGAACCTCGATATGTAATTTCGATGGGGAGTTGCTCTAATTGTGGCGGTCCATATTGGGAACATGGCTACCATGTAGTCAAAGGTGTTGATCGGATTATCCCTGTAGATATCTATGTCCCAGGTTGCCCTCCTCGTCCTGAAGCACTTATAGGTGGCTTTCTGAAATTACAAGAAAAAATAGGTCAAGAGCATCCTATAGCTCCAAAACTACTTTTAGAAATTGAAAAACAAGCAAAAATCCATGAAATTTGAAGAAATTAGAGAGGTGTTATCTTTACAATTTGGGGAAGATGTTTTTAAAGTTACAAATCATAAAACAAATCATCCGATTGTACAAGTCCCTGTAGATAAACTCATTAAAGTATGTCTATTTCTAAATCGAGATGAGCGGCTTTACTTTGATTATTTAACATCTCTCACAGGTATTGATAATGGCCCAGAAAAGGGCACATTAGAAGTTGTTTATCATTTCGTCTCAATACCCTATGAACATAGCTTCATATTAAAAGTAGAATTTCCTCGAAATACCACCTCAATTCCTTCAATAAGTGCTATTTGGAAAACAGCAGATTGGCATGAAAGGGAAACCTATGATTTGGTTGGCATTGTATTTAATAATCATCCAGATT
>JAWKMH010000007.1:0-329584 GCA_041392315.1 Spirosomataceae bacterium
TTGAGTAAAAAGTTAGATTAGTTATATGGAGACTACTTACTACGAAATTTTGTATTCTGGTATCATTTATCCACTCTAATTTCAAAAATGCGTACACTATTAGACTCGATTGTTATTGCTATGCCTTTTTTTGCTTCTACAGTCGTTGTTTCTGGGTGATGAAATATTTCTTTGAACTCGTATTTGCCTGTGGCAGACAAGCCCATCGTTTCCCAAGCGTGGGTCGGAATTTGAAGGGTAGTTTGTGCCGATTGATGTAAATCGAAGTTGCAAACAATCAATAACTTTTGCTTGCCAGAATGGCGCAGATAGCTATACATCTTGGTAGCATTGTAGCCAGCTGTTTGGGCATTGGCATATTGCAAATCGTAAAATGCTCCATTGATGATGGCATCGCTGCTATTTACTAACTTCAGCAGGTCGGCATAAAAACTCCGTAATTTTTTTTGGTCAGCATTGAGCTTGCCTCCATCAAACTTACCTCCATTGACCCATGCTTGGTACTCGGGTACGCCCCAATAGTCAAACATGGTGGTACGACCATCCTCACCCGAAAATCCTTCGGCTACGGTTGGGTTTACCCCTACTTCTTGTCCAAAATACAGCATCAGTGGCCCGGTATGGAGGGTAGTCGATACGACCATAGCAGGAATGGCATAAAAAGGATTACCAGCGAAATACTTCGAAGCAATGCGTTGCTCGTCGTGGTTTTCCAAAAATCGTAACATACGGTTGGCAAAATCCCCTGATTCTTGTTGCCAAACACGGGTAATGTCGGCAGTGTTGCCGTGGCCTTCCATTAAACGACGGAGGGCATCGTACAGACCTACTTTATCGTATAGATAATCAAATTGACCTTTAAAAAGGTAGTTGTGGTATTCGGCAGGATTATAGATTTCGGCAATAAAAATGGTTTTGGGAACTACTTTTTTCACTTCGGGAATCACCCATCCCCAAAATTCAAAAGGAACCATTTCGGCCATGTCGCAGCGGAAACCATCTACCCCCTTGCCAGCCCAATAGAGCAAAATATCACGCATTTTAAGCCACGTATTCGGAATCGGGTCAAAATGTTTGGCTCGCCCGTTTTGATAGTCCACACCGTAGTTGAGTTTGATAGTTTCAAACCAGTCGTTGATGCTCGGCTTGGCGGCAAATACGTCGTTTCCTGTAGCTTTGGCTGGGAGTTCTTGATAGGGAAAAGGGTTAATATTGGGTGGAATAGGTACATTATCAGGCACTTGAAAGGCTTGATTGGGTAAGTAGTAGAAATTGTTCTGTGGGTTGAAACCCATGTTTTTATCATCTTCTTCGCCAAAATCTTTGACCCCTTTGGGTTTGGCATCCGAATGATACTGCCGTGCTACGTGGTTGGGCACACAATCAATAATGACCTTTAAACCTGCTTTGTGTGAGCGACCGACCAAAGCCTCAAATTCTTTCATGCGATTGGGGACATCCACAGCCAAATCTGGATTGACATCATAATAATCTTTAATAGCATATGGAGAACCTGCAATGCCTTTCACCACGTAGGGGTTGTCTTTGGGAATACCGTAGGCGGTATAGTCGGTCATGGTGGCGTGTTCGATAACACCCGTAAACCAAACATGAGAAATACCAAACTTTTTGAGCGAACTAAGGGCTTTATCAGTAATGTCGTTAAACTTTCCCGTACCATTTTCATCGCGTGTGCCATAAAACTTGTTGGTGGTATTGAGATTGCCAAAAAGACGGGTGTAGATTTGATAAAGCGCGATTTTGTCGGTAGAAGAGGAAGGCATAGATGATTTAATTAGAGGGTGTGGTTGAGTGTATGACACCAAAGAAAATAAACAAAAATAGAGTTTGATAAAGGTACTGAACAATAATTTCATTGCTCATGGTTTAGTTTTAAAATGGGCGTTCTTTCAAAAATACACGAATTCACGCATATTTGCAAAATGGAATCTATCCAACCTACTAAAAAACGGGTTTTACTTCTAAGTACAGTTCACGCTTCTACGGACCCAAGAATTGCGGGAAAAATAGCTATCAGCTTGAGCGAATATTATGAGGTAGCTTGTGCCTTGACGGTAGGAGAGGATAATGCTTGGCAGGCGCTGGTCGAACATCAGAAAACAATGACCGATTGTTCATGTATAGCGACTTTCCCTTTTTTTAGAAGACTTTGGCATCGCGTTCTCGTTGTTCATCCCCAAGTATTATGGTGCTTTTTTAAGTATAAGCCTCATATTGTACATATTTTTGTAGCGGAATTGTTACCCTTAGTTTTTATTTTTCAATGGTTTGGGGCAGAGATAATTTATGAAGTTCAAGAAAATCTCTATAAAAAGATACCCACTAAAACTCATAACAAAGGGACATTATACCAATGGCTTTTTCGCTATTTTGATCAAAAAGCACGTAAAAAATTCAAATTTATTTTTACCGAAGAGTCTTATTTAAACTTCTACCCATACCTCAAAAAACCATATAGGGTGATTCAGAACTTTGCAGCTGTTCATTGGTTATTTTTGCCACGCCCTGTCCCAGATTTGAAAATGCCTACTTTTTTCTATACGGGAGTTATCAGCAATGAAAGAGCTTTTGATACCTTGCTGAAGGCACTCAATGTTGTTAAAGAAAAATACCCCAATGTACGGCTTCGTTTGTTTGGCTACTTGCGCATACCAAGTGCTACACTCAGCACCTCTATTGACTATCAACAAGTCAAAGACAATCTTATTTTTCATGGCTATTTTCCTCAAGAAATAGCATTTGCATACACCAAAGATGCCTTGGCAGGAATAGCTCTTTTAAAACCCGTAGGCGATTATGCAGAATCTTACCCTACCAAATTGTTTGATTACATGGCCTTGGGGCTGCCTGTTATTACATCAAATCTACCACTTTTGAAAGCAGTAGTTGAGCCTAATGCTTGTGGTTTTTGTATTTCACCTTATGATGCAGAGGCGCTGGCAGCTTGTATGATTTGGTGTATTGAACACCCTGAGGAATTGAAAACAATGGGTAAAAATGCCCGAAAAGCTATTAAAGATACGTATAATTGGAAGACGGAAGAAAGTAAGCTATTGGAAATTTATGCTGCTTGAATTTTTTTCGATTTTAGTGCCGTTGTTGCCTTCGAGGCCACAAAAAGCCGACACATCTTCCGAAGTGGCGGCTTTTTTGTGAGCGGCGTAGTATGTGGTGAGATTAATAGCCTGGATTTTGGGTGATGTTTAAAGAAGGATTGGTATCTATTTCTCTTTGAGGAATGGGCAATAATAATTTATCTGTCGAAACATTGGCTTGCAATTGAGCCAATGTCAAAATCGGGGCAGGATAAAGCGCGTAATGCGAGGTATATTCAGAAGCAAAATGATTTTTTAGCACTTGTTCTGCTTTGAGGGTGGTCAGGGTGGTATTATAGCGCAGCAAATCAAAGAAACGATGATTTTCGAAGGCCAGCTCAAGTCGCCGCTCTTCGGCCAATGCTTGCTCAAAAGCAGCTACTGTATTGACGGTAGCGGGCAAAGCCGTTAGTCCAGCCCTTGTTCTGACCAAGTTGATGAGGGCGATACTTTCGGGTTTGTAGCCTTGGGCTTCTGCCAACATCAACTGTACATCCGCAAACCGTATAATTGGCCAGTCGCTTTCACCGTCGTTGGACAAAACCACAGGGCTTAGGTATTTGGGGACATATAATCTTGCAGCAGTGCCTGTGCCGAAGGTGGCAATATTGGTGGCTTTTCTTACGTCCCTTGTAGTAAAGAGGGCGTTGAGTTCGGTGGTGGGATAATTGAACCCTTGCCCCGACCCATTGATGAGGGTTGAGCCACTGTTGAGGGCAGCAAAGCTATTGCCAAAACTCGAACCTAACCCCAGTCCACCTGCTTTATAGCGCACTGCAAAAAGGATTTCAGCATTCATCTCATTGGCAATAGAAAATACGTTGGCATATGAACTGAGTAGTGAATAGCCGCTGTTGGTTACTACATCTTGCAGGAGTGTAGTGGCTTCTGCTTTTCTATTCAAAGTCAAATACACTTTGCCCAAAAGAGCCTTGGCAGCCCACTGATTGGCTCTGCCGATACTTGTGCCTGTAATCTGAGCAAATTTGGCAGGGTTTAAATACGAAGTGGCTGTTTTTAAATCAGCCTCTATCATTTTATAAACTTCTTCCACACTCGAACGATTGATGCCCTTGGCATCTGCTGCCGAAATGGGGGTATGTACCAGAAAAACCCCACCATACAATCTCACTAAATTAAAATAGTGATAACTCCTAATAAAAAGGGCTTCGCCAGCCAGTTGTTTGCGGTCGCTGTCTGAGATTTTAAGGTTGATATTTTGTAGCGTGATACTTCCTGCCGAGGGGTCATAGACTACCCCAAGACGTTGTAAAATGATATTGGCGTTGCGGATATTGTTGTAGGTGTTGAGCCAATAGGTATAAATTCCTGTATGGATGGTAGCAGGCAAAAACATATCCAAATCGCTCAAATCTCGATTAGAGGAACTTGTACTGGCAGGTACGCCCTGTTTGGCGTTGTCAGAACGGAGTTCGGTCAGTTGCCATTCTGTTAAAAGAGGTGCTTGCATACCGTTATAGCAGCCTGTTAGCCCTGCTCTTACTTCATCGAGATTTGTATAGTAAGTACCTGTATTTAGGTTGGATTGTGGGTACAGGTCAATCGTTTTCTCGCAACCACATTAGGCCCAAGCAAACAAGTAGTAGAGAAAATTGTATGAATTTCATAGTAAAAAATCTGTTTGAATATTCTTTTATAAAGTCTTGTAAAATAGCTTATTAGTCATAGGTCGTTGGCAAAAGGCCAAGCAGTCAAGCTATTTAAAAACTCAAATCAACGCCAAAGCGGAGTGATTTATTGATAGGATAGCTGCCCCTCTGATAACCATCAATGAGCGGTGTGTTGTAAACCCCAGTCGAAAACCCAGCCTCTGGATTTAGCCCCGGTAGTCTTTTGCAGTAAGGAAGAGCATATTTTGGGCATTGGCATAAAAACGCACTGAACTTAGATGAATTTTTTGAGTATTTTTTAGGAACAGTATAGCCTACAATGATTTCTCTTAGCGACTGATACGAAGCATCTTCTACGACATAATCGGTGAGCATCCAGTTGAAGCCCGAAGTATAGTAGGGGGTTTTTCCATCACCAGGATTGAGCGGACTCAACCACTTGCTGGTGGTGTTGAAGTTGGCATTGGTACGTTTTATCTCGTTATAATTGGGGTCTCGTTGATCAACTGCCCGCCTTGCGACCCTTGTAGCATTAAGCTAAAATCAAAACCCTTGAATTTGAAATTGTTGGTTATACCCCAAATAAAATCGGGATAAGGATTGCCAATGACCGTGCGGTCGTTGATGTCGAGCTTGCCATCGTTATTGATATCTACCAATTTCAAGCCACCTGGCACAAAAACATTGGACAGTGCGCTGGTGAGTTTAGACTCCGAAATTTGAGTTTGAGAAATCCAAACGCCATCGGTTTTATAGCCCAAAAATTGAATCAGAGGTGCACCTACTTTATTGAGATACAGCTCTGTGCGTTCGCCTTGATTCAGCAGTTGAGACTCTGCACCCAGCTCCAATATTTTATTTCTATTGCGGGAAATATTAGCAGATGTTTTCCATTCAAAGTCCTTTTTTCTGAAATTAAAAGGTGCTCAATTCCAACTCTATTCCGTTGTTTTGTAAACTTCCGATGTTGTTCCAAGTTTGTGGCACACCCGTGAAGGCGAGTGCTGCTTGTCGCAAGTAACTGATCGGTCTTAGATTGATACACATCCAATGAAACCGAAACAGCATTTTTGAATAAAGCGAAATCTAAACCTCCGTTGTATTGGAAGGTACGTTCCCAAGTGATATTTGAATTGGAAAGGATGTCTTTGGAGGGTACTTGACCCGAAGCGACCGTTCCAGTACCTGCGCCTGAAGGGTAGTTGGCGTTATAAAGTAAATCTACAAAGGCAAAATCAACGATTCGGTTGTTGCCCGTAGCACCATAGCTTCCTCTCAGTTTGAGGTTGGTGAGCCAGTTGATGTCTTTCAAGAAACCTTCTTCAGACAAAACCCACCCCAACGAAACCGATGGAAAATAGCCCCATTTGTTGCCTGGAGCAAAGTAAGAACTGCCGTCGGCACGAAAACTGGCGGCCAGCAAATATTTGCTTTTGTAGCCATAATTTAGCCGACCCAAATAAGACAATAGACCTATTTTGTTTTTGTTGGTATAGGTGTTGGCTAAGTCAATAGACAAGGCCGTATTTAAGGTAGTGATTTCATCACTTGGGTAATCTAAACCAGTGGTTCTTGCTTGTGAAATGTTGGTCGTTTGTGCTGTAAAGCCTAATAATAGACCCAACGAGTGATCTTTGAATTGCTTGGTATAATTCAAAGTGTTTTCGCTCAATAAATCCACAAATAGGTTGTTGTTATAAACGCCTCTATTTACATCTCCCGCTCTGGCCGAATTTCTTTTGGTAAAATCTAAGCCATTGGTGGCATTGACATACGCACTGGCAAGGGTTTTGAAATCGAGGCCAGGCAATAGATTGATGTTCAAATCACCAGAAGTCAAAACGCGGTAGTCGTTGGTGGCAAAATTTCGCGATTCTAAGACCGACTTAGGTTGTTGGTTACTGGTTGTAAACGGATCTACAACGGCTGTGCCACTTGACCAAGTGGTGCCGTCGGGCATTAAGCCTGAATAAGTACGGTTGGCAAAATAACGAGCCTGTGCGTAATCTCCTGCCTGCACATCGGCATAAAGGGGATTTTGTCTGACAAATGCAGCCGAAGTTTCGTTCAAATAGACGGGGTGGAAAGTACGCCAACGGGCAAAATCATTGAACTCAATGCCAGGCCTTTCTCTTTTGATAAATGAAGGGCTGATGTTGAGATTGAGTTTTACTTTTTTACCTAAATTGATATTTAGCTTGGTTTGAACGTTAAACTTCTCATATTCACTGTGGTACATGATGCCTTGGTCATTCTGATAACCGCCAGAAATATAGTATCTGGTGTCTTTTGTGCCTCCTGAAACACTTAGTTGGAGGTTTTTCACATTGGCGGTTCGGAGTGCCTGTGATTGCCAGTCGGTTTCTTCCCCAATGATTTCATTTTCGAGGACATAGGCGGCTCTATCAGCGGCAATGATGGTGTTGTTGGCCGCTGTGATGGCAGGGTCAGTGGCCCTGATGGCCGCTTCGTCAAATAGCCTTTTTACATAATCGCTGGTACTCAAGATGTCGTACCGACTATACGCTGACTTTACGCCTTGGTTGTATTTAAGGCTATATTTTGTTTTTTCTGGCTTTCCGCTTTTGGTCGTAATTAGAATAACACCACTGGCTCCCCGAGAACCATAAATAGCCGCAAAGCAGCATCTTTCAATACCTCGATAGACTCTACGTCGGCGGTATTGACAAAAGCCAAGCCATCGGCGACGGGGTGACCATCAACAACGACCAATGGGTTTGCCCCAGCATTGACAGAACTTACCCCACGGATTCGAATTTTGGGGTCGGCACCTGCATCAGAAGAGGTGTTTTGGATTTGTACACCCGCTATTTTACCTTGTAGGGCTTGGTCAATCCGTGCTACTGGTGCTTCGTCCATGCTTTCGTTTTTGTATTTGACAACTGCGCCCGTGATATCCCCTTTCTTTTGGGTACCATACCCTACTACTACTACCTCCTCCAAAGATTTGTTGTCGGTTTTGAGGGCGATGTTGAGCGTAGTTTGGTTGCCAACAACCACTTCTTGTGCCTCGTAGCCTACATAGCTAAAAACCAAGATGGCTTTGTTATTGGTAACCTTGATAGAAAATTCACCTGCGTTGTCGGTCGTTGTACCTTGCAGTGTACCCTTCACCAAGATGCTTACACCGGTAGTGCTTCACCTGTTTGCGTGTCTGTTACCTTCCCTTTTACCGTCATGTCAGCCAATGACTGAATACGATTGTAAGTAGAAGATTTGCGTTGTGTTGCCAAAGCTGGGTTTTTCCCGACCGATGCCAGCATTTGAGATTGGCTTGGCAGTTGTATCAGAAAGAAGAGCGTCAGCAAGCCCAATTTTACGATTTTTGGTAATTGTTTTGTCATTGTGTGTTAAAAATTGTGTGTTGAAAATTTTTGTCTAATCGTCAGTACAGACAATAGCTTGACTTGCCAGTGCAGACAATGGCTATAAATTTGTTGATGCCAGTTAAATGGTAATTACTTGCTTGAAATTAGGCAGGTCGCTGCTACAATGATGTTGATTTTGGTGTATCTATTTAATAGTCAAGCTGATAGCACAGGGATTTTATGCAGATTTAGTCCGACCCAAAACCCAAACAGCTCCTACACCTACAGGCACCAAAATACTTGCCAGTATAAAAAAGGGTGTGTAAGATGTTTGGGTGATATAGGGAACCATCCAAGTAGTAATCAACACACCAAAAATAGCTGCCGTACCCCCCATGCCAGCCAAAGTACCCACCGAAGGGCCAGAAAAATAATCACTTGGTAAAGTTTGGAGATTGCCAATGGCGATTTGGAAGCCCATTAAAGCAAAGAAAATAGTACCCATGGCCATGGTAGGTGTTTCGGCCATACTACTAAATAAGAGGGCAGGAGCATAATGGCACCACCGAGCGTGATTGCCCTCAATCGTGCCTTATTGACCTGCATACCGTTTCGTATCCAATAACCCGTAAGCCAGCCGCCTCCTAAGCTACCAATGGTGGCACCTACATAAGGAAACCAAGCAAAAGCACCAATCTGCTTGATGTCAAAGTGGAATTTTTCAGATAAATAGAGTGGTAACCAACTGACAAACAACCACCAAATAGGGTCTAACAGGAATCTGGAAAGGATGATCGCCCACGTTTTTTTGAAACCTAAAAGCGTTTTCAAAGGCAAAGATTTCTCTTCTGTTACTACATTTTGAGGCTCTTGGCCGTCTAAAATAAAGGTACGTTCTTCCTCAGTGAGCCAGGGGTGTTTGGCAGGCATGGCTTTATTGATGATGAGCCAAGGAATGATCCAAATAATACCCAAAGCTCCCAACAACAAGAAGGTGGTACGCCAACCAATAGCACCATAAAAGTAGGCCACCAAAGGAGCAGAAACTACCGCACCCATTGCTGCACCAGCATTGAAAATGCCTTGTGCAAATGCCCTTTCTTTCACAGGAAACCATTCGGCATTTGACTTGGTTGCCCCAGGCCAATTGCCTGCTTCGCCCAAACCTAACAGCCCCCTGAAAATAGAAAAACTAACAATGCCTTTTGAAAAGGCATGTAAAGCGGCTGCTACCGACCATAAGCCAATGGACATAACCATCCCAATACGCGTACCTATCTTGTCGAATATCCGCCCCGAAATACTTTGGCTAATGCCATACAGCAAAGAAACTGGAAATGACAAAGGCATATTGTTCCTTGTCTAATTGCAGGTCTTTGGAAATGCCAGGCCACATCACGGCCAAAGCGTTGCGGTCTATGTAGTTGATAACCGTGGCAATGGCAATCAATGCGATGATCCACCAGCGAAGCCCTTTTATTTTCATTGTTTTGTTTTTTTAGTTTACTACTCATGCGCGACACTCAAACCATAAATCACCACTTCGCCATAATCGGAGGCATCGGCTTGGTGGTTGTCATTTTTACCCCAAGAAGCCGACTGCGTATAACACCCTGCTTTGAAATAGGCATCAGGAAATGCCAACCGATAGGTTTCAACCATAGCGTTGTTGTAATAGCTCTTGATTTCATTGTTTTCAACCACAAATTTTATCTTGAACCGTGTACCCAAAACATAGTTGTCGGTCAGCATTGTGCCTTTTGCCCCGTTGTGCGACAAGAATAGTTTTTTGTCTTCCAACCTGCATGTAATTACATCATCAAAATCGCCAGTGCTGTGGATTTGTCCTGCTACGACATGCTTCTTGTGACTGGGCAAAAACGTGATGGCTTGGTCTATTTCCATCGTATGTTTACCTGAGTTTGATTGCCATTTGGCCGTTTTTGAACCATTTTCTATCATTTCTCTTAGCTCGCAGCGTGGAAATCCCGACCCACTTGTGTGCGCACCACCTGCATGGGCTTTGAACACGACACCGTCGTTGGTATTGTTCACAAAATAGT
Organism: Spirosomataceae bacterium; assembly: GCA_041392315.1. Lineage (GTDB taxonomy): Bacteria > Bacteroidota > Bacteroidia > Cytophagales > Spirosomataceae > Runella. Next base: position 10,140 of record JAWKMH010000007.1, read on the forward strand.
AGCCTGACAAGGTGTAGGTTTGCAATTCAGGTTGGTTTGTTTCGGCAGCTACACTGCTCTCATTTCCATCTTTGCCATTGGCATCAAAAGGAATGGTTATTTTCCAGTTGGTCAGATTCAGTATGCTGGAGGGAAGCACGTTTGAGTCGTTGTTTATCTCAATTCCCTTTTTTAATTGGCAATTAAAAAACAAAAAACAACTAAGTAGCAAGATTCTCATTTTCTTTAGTGGGGCTATATAAAATCCTCTCTCATTGGACTAAAAACGTCCACCAGAAGCCCTGCTTCTAAGGCCGTTGCACCATGCGGTACATTGGGTGGGATGTAGTAAGAGTCGCCCGCCTTCAAGGTTCGGGTTTCATCGCCAATCGTTACGGCAAATACACCACTTTCTATGTGTGTAATTTGGCTATGATAATGATGATGTATAGCCCCCACACCTCCTTTTTGGAAGTCGGCTTTGACCAGCATTAGACTTTCGTCATAAGCCATTATTTTTCTTCTCACCAATTCATTTACTACCTCCCACTCAAGGGAGTTATCTTCTATAAATGTTTCGATTGTAGTATTCATTGCATGTATTTTTTAGTTAATACTATTTAGTGTGTTTATCTGATAATCAAGCCGACAGCCGATTGCGGATAGTCAGTGGCCATTTACGAAAATGCCAAACCACCATTGATGTCTATGTTATTGCCTGTGATGAATGAAGATTCATCCGAAGCCAAATAAGCGACCAAATCCGCGACTTCTTTGGCTTGTCCTTCGCGGCGGAGTGGCGTTCCATTAGCTACGTTAGTTCTTACTTCGCTTTTCGTGAACGTGTCGTGGAAAGTAGTGGCAATCATGCCTGGGCAGAGCGAATTTACGCGAATGTTTTTTGGTCCTAATTCTTTTGCCATTGCGCGGGTAAAAGTCATCACTGCTCCTTTTGAAGCTGAATAAGCCGAAGCGCCAGGGCCGCCGCCATCGCGGGCTGCTTGTGAGGCAAAATTGATAATAGATGAACCCGCAGGCATAGAAGGTACCACTGCTTTGGTAACCAAAAACATCGTGTTAAAATTGAGTTTGAACAAAAAATTAATAAAATCTTCGTCCATCTCAGCCAATGTTTTGCGGGCCACTAAACCTCCTGCTACGTTTACCAAAATATTGATTTCTAAGCCAAAAGCCTCGATTGTTTTTTCAACCAAATGATCGACATCGGCTTGCTTGGTCATATCTCCTTGTACCAAAATGGTTTCGCCACCTGCGGCTATGATTTCGGCTTGTGTTTTTTCGGCTTCTTCTTTTGCGTCAAAATAATTGATGACCACTTTGGCACCCAAAGAGGCTAATTTTAGGGAAGTCATTTTTCCAATATCTCTTCCACCACCTGTTACTACGGCTACTTTTCCTGTTAAATTCATAATCAAAATTTGGTTTATGTGAGTTAAAATTTTACAAATGTGTATGGACCTTTCCAAACAATCGTTTTGCCTTCAATCGTTACGGAATGGTTTTTGTTGTTTTGGAAGTTTTGGTTAGAAATCCCCAAAATCCAAGTCTTTTTTTCTTTGTCGGTGATTTTCAAAAAAGTATAAGCTGGTTGCTCACTCATTACCTCAATTTTCTCAATATGGGTATATGAATTGATGGCTTTTTCTGTGACGGGCGAGTAACTGCCATGTGACTCTAAAACAGCGGCAAAGGTGGTGTTCGATGCCTTTCTTCTTAAAATCATTAGGGGGTCTCTTCGTAAATTAAAGTTGGGGTCGCTGGCACCTACTCTGCCCGAAATGAGGCTGTCTTTGTCGCTTGTGGTTGAGATATAGGTATGGAAAGTGCCATTCCCCAACCATGATAAACTGCTGTTGCCATTGTTGGCCATACCTTGGGCTTCTTTCCAAATATGCTGATAGCCGTTTTTGCTTCCCAGTTTTTTTAGTTCGTTCGGAACGGTTGTCTTAAAATCGCTTGACATCAATTGACCCATGTAATACAGCGGGAGGTCGAGCGTATTTTCAGCTTTGGAATCAACTTTTAGCACATCTATCAAAAAAGGATTTTTAAAAGCCTTTGAATCTACCATGACCAACGTTCTGTTGAGAACTACGCCTGCGTAAGCATTGGAATCTTTCGAGCTAATGGCTTGGATTTCGGGGTTAGAGAAATCGTAAAAATTAAGGCTTGGCGAATACCTGTCGGCCTCATCGCTATTGCCTTTGTATTGAGTTATTTTGTTGACTACTAAGGTATTGTGGCCTATGGTTTGTTTGGCGAAAGTGGTATTTTCGGGCAGATAAACGCCGCCTGATTTTTGCTCAATATTCACAAAACGCGCCATGCCGTAGTCTTGTACTACTTCATTACCTTTGAAATAATAGGAATAGGAAAGCTGGTCGAAATGCCCGTGGCCCATACCGTGTGTACCAAACTTGAACACTAAATTGAAATCATTTTTTGTGCGGATAATCCCCAAAGCGCCGCCTTTACCGTCAATACCATCCTTATAAAGGACTGATTGATAAGTCAATGGTTTTTTATTTTTGATATGTTTGGCAACTGCCATGCCCGATTCGTCCAAAACTACTTCACCTTGTAGGGCGGCAATGGAGAGTAAACGGGGGTCTTTTTTGCCATAATGATAGGCCACATCAACTGCCGAAATCAGGGATGAGTTGTGAATAGACATGCCTTTTTGGGCATCATTGAGTGGGAAAAATTCGCCTCTGGAGGTGGTCTGGTCTAAGAGTGCATACACCGATTTGATCAAGAGGCTGTCGCGGTATTGAAAAATCTTTAGTTCGGGGCGAGTGTTTTGCAAACTCACCGCAAAAATCAAAAATGGATACGCCCCATAGCGGTGGTAATAAGCACCTTCTGAGTAAAGTCCATCAGGAGAGAAAAGGCCGTCAATCTGTGCTAAAAAACCACTTTTTTCATAGCTTATCAAACCTCCATCATTGTCGTGTTGTACTTTTGGTTTTGTTTTGTCTGCTACGCCATACAAAGCTCTTTTTACAAAATCGTCGTTGTTCATCACCAAGCCTATCATACCTACGCCCGCACAGCCCCAAGTGGAGTGATTATGGATACGATTAAAAAATTGTGGATTTTCGATAGAGAGGAAATTAACAAAAGGAACGAACAAATCTTTTTCGATGTGGTCGCGGTCGGTTTTGCTCAACCAATCATACACACAATCATACGCCTGACTCACACTCACGAGCCAATTGGCATCATTGAGGCATTGCCAAAATAGTTTGCCTCGGGCATATGAGTTTTGGGCAGGATGTAAGCCCAAAGTGGGATATAAATCGGCGTATTTATGCAAAATGGCTTTCAGGTATTTGGCATATTTTACATCGCCTGTTATTTGGAAAAGCATGCCTGCATTTTCCATGGTGGTATAATTTTTACGATGTACTTCGTGCGAATATCCACCCGCCAATTCTTTCGGAATAGGCACGTCTATTTCTTTTGAAATTTCTACATCCACGGCTTTTTTGGCCGACTCAAAAGACTTATCATACAGCGGGGTTTTGCCCAAATTTGCCTTTATTTCTTTCAAGCCCTTTTTCGTCAAAGTCAAACAAGGGTGCGTTTGAGCAATCGTCAAAAGGGTTTTAAAAGAAAAAAGTAAAATGAAAAGAAAAAGTCTATTGCTCATTTTTTGCCAATGGCGGTTTTATCGTCCCCTAAAATTGTTTTGCCTTCTGGCGCTTCTTTGCTGATATTATTTTGACTAAACCCATCGCCTTTGATGCTGAAATCTTCTTTTTGATTGAAGATGCAGTGATGGACTTCGGCCTTTGGCTCGCCAACGGTCATGACCATATTGATGCCGCGACTATTTGAAAAAATGGAGTTTTTGATTTCAGTATTTTGCAACCCCCAAAGACTAATGGCGGCTTTGGATGCATTGTTTTTCCCGAAACCTACATTTTTAAATTCTGAATGATTGATAGCAAGCAAACCTGCGGTGGTGCTTTCGTCGCTGCCGCCTCTGTACGAAGTTAATACTGAGCCTTCTATGTCGGAAAAACTACAATTGTCTATAAGGATGGTTTCGGCATTGTACAGCCCAATGTCGTCGGTCTCTTTGTCTAAAGCAATGACCGAACCCGATATTTTTGAAAACGTACTATTGGTGATTGAAACCGTATCGGCAAAGGTACTGGCAGCTACTTTGAACACATTGAACACATTGTTTACCATCAAATTAGTAATCGTGCAATTATCAATAAACAGGCTATAGTTTTTGTTCATTGCATATTTACTGGTAGCAATCACGGCATTGAGTGGGCTGTCGGAGGCAAGTTTTCCGTCTATGGTGAGATTTTCTAAACGAAGGCCGCCTTCATTTTCAATGACAAAAAGATGGGTAGTTTCAAAAGTAATCGTTGTGCCTTCCTGCCCTTTGATGGCAACAGGATGCGTGAGTTGAATGATTTTGGTCAGATGATAATTTCCTGCTGAAAGCTGGATAATATCGCCTGATGTTGAATTTTTTACTGCATCGAAAAGTGTATTTAAACCTGCCGTAACTTTGATTGTTTTTGGTTTTTGATTGGAAGTAGTGGTTTTAGGATACCATTTTACACCTGTGGTTTCTCTCGTAGCAACGCTGCCCGTGATTTTCGCTCCGATGTTTTCTTTTATTTCTTTTGTGCCGTTGTTTTGAGTTATTAGCTTACTTTCAACGACACTAAAACCTGTTTTGCTGGGAAAATCAGTAGGCTTATTTACCACATTGTTTTCAAAAGTAATGCCCGACAAATCGGCATATTTGCCAAAGTGTTGCGGTGTGCTATTCCTATAAAACAAGTTGTTTTTTATGGTCGTCGTTTGAGGTGCTTCGCTGCGTTCTTTGTCGTTGCCAGCCCCAAGTTCGATATGGCTACAGTCAACAAAAGTGTTGTTGGAGATATTTGATTCTTTTACAGGAACGTATCTGTTCAGGTGTGAATTGGGAACGAAATTAATTATGGTCAATGCGCCTCTGAAACGGTTACCTGTGAGTCCTTCACAATAATTGTTGATAACGGTCTGTTTTTCATTGATAACCCGAATCCCCCCGTAAAATCCACCCCATTGCCTATCAAGACATTGCCTTCTACCCAAGTTTCGTTGCCATGCCGCATCGTGAGCGTGCCTTTGCACTCGAAAAAAGTATTGAAACGATAGGTGTTTTGATTCGATTTATTGGAAATTATCTCATGTTCGCCATTACAACGGTCGAAATAATTGTACTCGACAATAGATTGCGAGTTCATCATGGAGTTATGACTTACCCCGATTCTGATGGTTTCACCGCCATTACCCCCCAAGTTTTGTCTGAATCCGAAGTAGTTATGGTCAATTTGATGTTTATTTTCTACACTTGCTTGGGTATCTAATCGTACAATCAATGTTACTCCTTGATTTCTTTTGTTGATGAATTGGCAGTGATCTACGCGGTTGTTTTTGCCAAAAAGTACCACCCAAGCCTCTACATTGTTTCGTTCGGGGCTATTGAAATTGTCAATGACACATTCGGTTAGTCGGCAGTTATTGGCTAAAATTTGCGAATCTTTTCTAAACGCAATCAAATCAGTTGTTGGTGAATAACCATTTTTAAAAACCAATCCTTCTACCCTCAAATATTCGCCTGCCATTCTCAAATTTGAGGTTCAGTGATGATTACTTTTCCTTTTTGTTGGGCTTTCAGGGCAATGGGCTTGGTAGCCGTTCCTTGGGCTTCAAAAAGGATTTCAAGGTCTTTCCAAGTGCCATTGGCCATCACTATCGCGTCGCCTGGTTTGGATTTTTTTATGGCCTCATTTAATTCAGCGTTATTTTTCACCAAAATATCTTTGGCAAAAGTGGCAAGTTGCCCTAATAAAAGGAGTAATAAAAGAAATACGCATATTGTTGGGGAGAGGAAGGAAGGGGAGAATTTCTCTTCCCCTTTTTAATAAATCTAATGAATCAACCTATTAATACCCAGCATTTTGAGTGATTACGCCACCGGTTGCAAGTACTTCAGAGTTGGGAATAGGAAATAAATGATAGTTTTTATTGACAGACAGTCCCATTTCAAAATCCACCGTGTTTGTCCTTACAAGATCAAACCATCTTTGTCCTTCTAAGGCAAGTTCCAATCTTCTTTCATCTAAGATGGCTTTCCTTACTTTGTCTTTCGTATTCAATACAGTTGCATCAAGGACTTTTAGTCCAGCTCGTGTTCTTATTGGATCCAACACTTTAAGCGCAAGTGGCAGCAGGACTACCTGTTTCATTCAAAGCTTCAGCATGTAGCAATAGGATGTCGGCATATCTAAGTTCAATCCAATCTTGGTCTAAATTACCCCATTTTCTACCTCTTCTGTTGGCTACATCAATGGTTATATCCTTTCTTAAATCGCCTGGGTTTGCGTCAAAAGCAGCAGTTAATTTGGGATCTAAAGGGTTTGGCGATTTAGTATCGGTACCTTTAAACCATTCTGAGAATTTAGAATAACTATATAGATTATTAATAGACGTTGAGATTCGAGTAGCATAAATAATTTCTGAATTCAAATCATTTGTTTCTCCAAACACATCGGAGAATTTAGGTCTCAAGCTGATTTTCGCAGCAGCAGCTGTACTTACTACCTCCGCTAACAAGGGAGCTGCACTTGTGAAGTTTCCTCTTTGCATATATACTTTTGCAAGCATACCTTGCGCTGCTATTTTAGAGGCCCTTGCTGTGCTGGTATTGCCCAAGGCAGAAATAGCCGCTAAAAAATCAGGAATAATCACTTCGTCATATACTTTTGCTGCTGGCTGACGAGCCAAAATAGATTTGTCGGATATGCTGGGCGAGGCAGATAAATTGATGGTTACATCGCCAAATACTTTCACTAACTTGAAGTAAGATAACGCTCTTAAAAATTTAGCTTCAGCTACTTGTGTAGCATTGGTTGAATTTGTAATTACATTGTTTGCACTCAATATAGACTTGTATAAGTTGCTGTAAAACGGACGGAAAAACTGTTCCACTAAATCTCCACCAGCCAAATCTTTATCGAATTTGTCAAACGCAGTATAGGGTGCTTCTCTCATGAGCATATTGTCTGCCCTGAAATCTCCCATAACGGCTAATGGGGTGGTAGAGGCTTGCTGATAATGATAGGCAGCATTTAATACTTCAGTATATGAAGTCAAAGATGAAGCCTCAGCCTCCAAAGGAGGTACTTGATTCAGGTTACTTTCACAAGATGTGATAACCAAGAGGATTACGATGTATTTAAAAATATTTTTCATTTTCTTATTTTTTATAATTCGTTAAATCAATGTAATTATTTAGCCATCAGCTTTCGGCAAATTTTCAACGATTCAAACTAAATTTTACCTATTTTTTGTGTACTTGTGGTAATTTTTGGAAAAAAAGTCGATGGCTAAATAGCTATTAAAAATTAATATTTAAGCCTAACGTAAAGCTTCTTACTACTGGGCTTGCTCCTTCTTGGTATCCATATGTAGTGGGTCCTAAATATCCAGTATTAGTAATTTCAACTCCTTCAGGGTTAAAGGAAGTGTAATTTTTTGCCATTTTATACCATAAATTTGTTGCAGCAAGATATACTCTCACTGACCCTATACCAATTTTATTGGCTAACTTAGAATTAAGATTATATCCTAAGGTCATATTCCTTAATGCAATGTATGAAGCATCTTGCATCATCGAGCCGTGCGCATTTCTCGCTTCTTGATAAAATTGTTTATTGTCATCTGCAATTCCATCATTTTCTTTGTCGAAGGTTGCTTTAAGTCTGCCACCAAACTGAGACTCCCAGTAGATTGGATCTATATTATAGACCTTTGCCCCGTGTGAACCTTGAAATTGGAGTGATAAATCAAAATCTTTGTAATTCATTGAACTATTCAATCCCCAGTAGAATTTTGGTGTGTTTGTCCCTAACTTTACATAGTCATTTACTGGATCTATTTTTCCATCACCATTTTGATCTTTTACATAGTAAGATGAGCTACTGAGTCCAATGTTTTGAGAGGGGTCATTGATATATTTTGCTTCCACTTGTCCGAGGGTTTCATATCCCCACATTTCACCTACTTGCCCCCCCACATAATTTCTAAACTGTGGCCCTCTGCCCGCAGGTCCGCCATACACTACATAAGGTAAAGATTGTAGGTCTCCCAAACTTGTGATTTTAGTCTTCACTGACGAAATGTTACCAGCAAGCCTCCATTTAAAATTTGTTTTATTAATTATATTGGCCCCTATTTCAACCTCTATCCCGGAACTTCTTACATCTCCACGGTTAAGGACAATAGATGGTGTACCCAATACTTCAGACACACTTTGATTAATCAACATATCCTTAATATCTGAGCTATAACGATCAATACCAATCGTAAATCTATTTCTTAGAAACCCTAAGTTCACACCGAAGTTTGTTTCTGTATTGCTCTGCCATGTAAGGTCAGGGTTTGCCACATTACTTGGTATAAGAAATCCCGTACCAAAAATTGTTGGTTGAGCTTGTAAAAGGCTCAATGAGCTATAGGAACCCAAGAATGATGTGGTTCCTAAAGAGCCTCGGCTAAATCGAAGCTTAAGATCGGTAAGTACATTTGACTTATAAAAGGCTTCGTTATGCACATTCCACCCCAAGGAGAAGGCAGGGAAAACTTCAAATCTGTTGTTTGCTCCAAAAAGCGTGAATCACCATCTCTTCTCAAGGAAAAAAGACCTAAATATCTTCGTCGTAGGCGTAGGTTACTCTTCAAAAACACTTTGTCGTGATACTGTCTCGTCTCTTAATCTGGTGTTTACATCAACAGGTGCCAAAAATGAATAATTGAGTGGTAAACCAAGCGGTACGTTTGTACCTGTTATTGATGTACCTTTTATATAAAAATTCTGAAATTCTACGCCTCCAACGGCTGATATATCATGTTTGCCAATAGTCTTGGCATAGTTTAAAGTAGTTTCACTCCAAGACTGAGGTCCTTTTTACACTATTTTGATTTAAGGAGGTTTGATTGAAGCGATGTGTTGCGTCTGCTAATACACCACTATATGAATAAGCCTGCCCATCATTGATATCCGCACCAAATACAGTCTTGATATTCAACCCTTCAAGAATCTTGAATTGTAAATAAGAGTTTAGATTACCAAAGTATGTTTTTTCTGTCTGTTTTGCATTGTCAAGCTTTGCCATAGGGCCTTGATCACCTGTGCCTCCAATACCATTTTGATTTCTTCCGTAGTGCCAATCGTGAGCTACATCACCAGGGTTGCAGCGTATAGATACTTTGGTTCCTAAGTTGCCTCTTCTATCTGAATCAAATGTTCTACCCATATTTGCGATGGTCAATCCTCCTGCTGCCAAAGCGGCACGTTGCGCATCCAATTCTTGTACAAATTTGATAGAAGCTGCTGTATGATAAATAGGACTGATGCTATACGCTCTCAAAGGTCCCTCATGTCCACAGGCAAAATTTCTCGATTGCTGTAGCTTCCATTGAAACTTAGTCCAGCACTAAACCTGTTAGATAATGTAGCATCAACATTTAATCGAGCATTGTACCTTTCGAATTCTTGTTTTAGAGCAATACCTTTGGTATTCAAATATCCTACAGAGGCAAATGCTTTTACCTTGTCACTACCACCAGAGACACTTAAGTCGTGGTTGTTGGTAGAGCCTTGTTTAAATAACCAATCTTCGACACTTACCACATCTGGTGCGTTTTTGTAAGCGTTTAATCTGTAATTCAAAAGCTGAGGATTGACCCTGATAGGTCATATTTATCTGTGGTCAACTCATTCGCCCATTCTGAGGCCGTCTTAAGCATAGCAATATCTTTGACATACTTATTCGATATACTCGTGTACCCGTTATAGCTAAAGTTTGCTTTGCCCGAACTTCCTTTTTGGTGGTTATTAGAATAACACCATTTGCACCTCTGAGCCATAGATAGCCGCTGATGCTGCATCTTTTAATACCTCCAAGCTGGCAATGTCATTAGGATTAACTGTGGCCAAACTGCCTGATATAGGAAATCCATCCACTACGATAAGTGGGTTAGAATCACCTGAGAGAGAGGCTGCTGCTCTGATCTGAATTCTTGGATCTGCACCAGGTTCCCCACTTTGATTTTGAATCAAAACCCCTGAAAGCTTGCCAGCCAAGGCATCATCAACGCGATTGGCTTGGATAGCTGCAATACTACCACCTTCAACTTTAGAAATAGCTCCAGTAAGATGTGATTTTTTCTGAGTGCCATAGCCTACAACCACTACCTCTTCCAGTGAGGCAGCATCAATGTCCATACTTACATCAATAGTAGTTCTTCCATTGACAGGAATTTCAAGGTTTTTGTAGCCAATATAGCTAAAAACCAAAATGGCATTGTCAGCCACCTTGATGGAATAGACCCCGTTGCCATTGGTAACAGTTCCAACGACTGTTCCTTTTACAATTATACTCACCCCCAGGTAGTGGGCTATTGTTTGCTTTGTCAATTACACGCCCCTGAACCACCCTATCGTCTGCTAAGGCAATTGTTATATTCCCTATCATTAGTAGTAGAATAGCGGCTATCAAAAAGGGTGGTTTAAAATGAGTGATAAATTTTGTATTCATCGGTTTAGTCATTAAAGTTTTACTTTTTATAATACTATATTATTGAAATAATACAATTTGTGTTTTGTTTTATATTGTATTTGATTTCAATAACCTTTCCGAAGATAGTAGATGAAAAAGTAGTTTCAAACAGAAAATTTATAGAATTTTGACAATAATCATCATTTTTTTATGCAAACCTTTCCGCAAACCTTTGCGGTAATATTGTAAAATATATTTTTTGAAGTAAATTTATTATATTTTGATGAAATCTTATCGTGTTATCCATTTTCTACTATTTTTGAAAGATATTTTTGATAATAGACTATTTCTTTGATAAATACAATTTTATATGAAAAGCAAAGCTCCTACTTTAAAAGACATTGCCCAGCAGTTGGGTATTTCTATTTCCACGGTTTCGAGGGCGTTGAGAGGAATGCCCGAAGTCAATGCTGAAACACGCGAGGCAGTTTTGAAACTATCTAAAGAAGTGGACTATGAACCCAATATGTTGGCAACAAGCTTATTGAAAAAGGCAATCCAATCTGATAGGCGTAGTGGTACCCAACATGGATTATTTTTTTTCTACTGCCGTCAAAGGAATGGATGAGGCGGCTTTAGAAGCGGGCTATACCGTAGTGGTTTGCCAATCGAACGAGTCATATGGGCGCGAGGTGGTTAATGTTCAACGGCTTTTGCAAAGTCATGTAGATGGTTTTATCGTTTCGCTCTCAAGTGAAACCCAAAATGTGGACCATTTTAAGCGAATCGTCAATAAAAATATTCCATTGGTCTTTTTCGATAGAGATTGCTCGGATATTGAAACAACAAAAGTTTTATTGGACAATTACGCAGGTGCATTTCAAGCAGTTGCTCATTTATTGGAGAGAGGATACCGCCGCATTGCTTATTTGGGAGGCAGGAAAAACCTTTCCATCAGTAACACCCGCGAGCAAGGCTATCGAGATGCCATCACGCAATTTGGCTTAGCAGTGGATGATGCAATTAATATTCATGGTGATTTTGATCGAAATTATGCCTACCAAACAGTGAAAGAATTACTTTCAAAAACCGACAACAAACCTGATGCTTTTTTTGCAGTGAGCGATAGATTGGCCATTGGTGCTTTTCAGGCCATCAAAGATTTGGGGCTAAATATGCCTCAAGATATAGGGCTCATTGGCTTCAACGACGAGCCTATTATGTCGTTGCTGACACCTTCGGTGAGTAGTGTGGCACAACCCGCCTTCGAGATGGGGAAAATGGCAGCTCGCCTTTTCATAGAACAACTCAATAGTGAATTAAATGAATCGAATCGCGTAGAAATTTTTAACCCAAAACTACAACTCAGAACTTCTTCGATGCGCGGCTAAGGAGTCTTCAAACCCTAAAAAAATGATGTATTCAAAAAAATACCCTTGGATAGTGGTCGCCCTACTTTGGATAGTGGCTTTGTTGAACTACATGGATAGACAGATGCTCTCGACCATGAAACCCGCTATGCAAGCAGATATTGCCGAACTCCAAACAGCGACAAACTTCGGCAGACTTATGGCCGTATTTTTGTATATCTATGCATTTATGAGCCCTATATCGGGCCTAATAGCCGACCGCGTAAATAGAAAATGGATGATTGTGGGAAGTTTGTTTGTATGGTCGGGGGTTACTTTTGCGATGGGGACGGTACATACCTTCGAGCAACTCTACTGGCTAAGAGCGCTCATGGGTATCAGCGAGGCGTTGTATATCCCAGCGGCCTTATCGCTGATTGCCGATTTTCATACGTCCAAAACACGCTCTTTAGCCAATGGGATTCATTTATCAGGGCTTTATACTGGGCAAGCGCTGGGTGGGTTTGGCGCTACCATAGCCGCCCAGTTTTCTTGGAATGTAACCTTCCAGTCTTTTGGTATGATTGGTATGATTTACGCATTGGTTTTGATGTTTTTTTTACGGGAGGCTGAAAATAAAACACAAGAAACGATGGTTGATTCTATACCTTTATCAAAAACCTTGAAAGTATTGTTTGGTAATTTTGCCTTTTGGATCATTCTTTTCTGTTTTGCAGCCCCCAGTTTACCAGGTTGGGGAATAAAAAACTGGCTACCTACTCTTTTCTCCACCCGATTGAACTTAGACATGACACAAGCAGGACCTATCTCGACCGTTACTACCGCCCTATCGTCGCTCTTGGGGGTAATTATTGGAGGAATCATTTCGGATAGATGGGTTCATAGAAACATCAGAGGGAGCATTTATACCAGTGCTATTGGGGTAGGCTTATGGTGCCTGCTTTATTGTTAGTAAGTTTCGGTAGTTCGTTGGTGCATGCTGTGGGGGCGGCTATTTGTTTTGGCTTTGGGTTTGGTATGTTTGATGGCAACAATATGCCGATTCTATGCCAGTTTGTAGGGCCCAAATACCGCGCTACTGGCTATGGATTTATGAATCTAACGGGCATTCTCTCAGGGGCTTTTATTACCGATTTCTTGGGAAAATCGACCGACAAAGGCAACTTAGGCCAAGATTTTGCTATCATGGCTGGATTGGTTTTGGTAGTACTTGTAGTGCAGTTGGTATTTTTACGCCCTAAGGTAAACGACTATAAATAGATAAATACTGGTTTGAACACTTAGAGGCTATCATTGGGCTAACTTTTTAGTAGATTTGCCAGAAAAATACACAATTATACATGGAATCACCCGATTGCCTCAATCAAGTAGCGGATTTTCACCGCACATTCAACCATCCTATTCTTGAAAGCCCCCAAATTCCATCCGAAAATCGCTGCAATTTGCGTGTCGCTCTGCTGGCAGAAGAACTCAAAGAACTGGAAGAAGCCATAGCCGACAAAGATATTGTGGCCGTAGCCGATGCCTTGGCAGATATCCAGTACGTACTTTCGGGGGCTATTTTAGAATTTGGATTGGGCGATAAATTCAAGGCGCTGTTTGATGAAGTACAACGCTCCAACATGAGTAAAGCCTGCAATACGCCCCAAGAAGCAGAGGCTACGGTAAAGCACTTTCAAGACAAAGGCACCGACTGCTATTACCGCGAGGATAGTGGCAAATACCTCGTTTTCCGTACTTCTGACAATAAAACACTAAAATCTATCTTTTATTCTCCAGCCAATTTAGAAGGTGTTCTGGCCGAGTAAAGATTATTTTTATTGTCAGAATGTTTCTACTCATTGAAAGTTGATGTTAAAACAAAAAAGGCCGAACTCACTGGTTCGGCCTTTTCTTCATCAATCTAATTTATTTAAAAATTAACCCACCTTTTCTTTTTCTATGACCCCTTCTAAAGGGGTATAAGCTAAGTTCCAAGCATCAGCTACGGCTTTATAGACGACCTTTCCGTTGATTACATTTAATCCTTTTCTCAAATCTTCATTTTGTAAACATGCTTTGTGCCAGCCTTTGTTGGCTAACTGAATTGCGTAAGGAAGCGTGGCATTGGTCAAGGCCAAAGTAGAGGTATAAGGCACAGCACCGGGCATATTGGCCACACAATAATGTACAATGCCGTCAATTTCATAAATGGGGTTTTCGTGGGTAGTAGGCTTGCAGGTTTCAATACAGCCTCCTTGATCCACCGCCACGTCCACCATTACGGTCCCTTTTTTCATTAATTTCAGCATATCACGTGTAACCAGGTGCGGTGCTTTGGCACCAGGAATCAACACGGCTCCTACTACAAGATCGGCTTGCTGAAGCAACTCTCTGATATTATATTCATTTGACATCACCGTATCGGCATTAGCAGGAAGAATATCTTCCAAATACCGCAAACGGTTGAGATTTACATCTACAATAGTTACGTTGGCACCAAAACCAGTAGCCATTTTGGCGGCCTGTGTACCAACAATACCTCCCCCTAAGATGAGTACGTTGGCAGGTTTTACCCCAGCTACACCGCCGAGCAAAATACCACGCCCCCCCATGGGCTTTTCCAAATATTTAGCTCCTTCTTGGATGGCCATACGCCCTGCTACTTCCGACATAGGTACCAGCAATGGCAAAGAACGATCGGGCTTTTCGACAGTTTCATAAGCCAAGCAAACAGCTTTACGCTCAATCATCGCATGGGTTAACTCTTCAGACGAGGCAAAGTGAAAATAGGTAAACAACAATTGGTTCTCTTTGATAAGAGGATATTCTGAAGCAATAGGTTCTTTGACCTTCACAATCATTTCGGCAATTTCATAAACAGCTTCAATGCTTGGCAAAATAGTAGCACCTGCATTGACATATTCTTTATCCTCAAAACCGCTCCCTTCGCCAGCCGACGATTGTACATATACTGTATGGCCATTTTTACGAAATTCGGCGACGCCAGCAGGAGTTAAAGCTACGCGGTTTTCGTTGTTTTTGATTTCTTTGGGAACTCCGATAATCATAGGATGAAAGTATTTAAGCGGTTGAGAAGTAGAAAAAGGAATGTTTGTTGATGAAGTACAGCGCAAAATTAAAACAAGCGAAAATATTTTCTGACATTTATAATTAAATAAGAAAAATAAACTTAATTTTAAATATTATTACAAAATATTTCTGCCAAAGCATTGATTGAGGTTTGGCAAACGAAAAAAATTCGGTTACATTTTTTGCTTTTTGATATGCTCAACTTAGACGAAACAGACTTGCACATTTTGCAGTTGTTACAGCAGAATGCACAATTGACCATCAAAGAGATAGCCGCTCAAATCAACCTCTCTATTACTCCCATCCATGATCGCATCAAGAAGCTTGAAAGAGAAGGAGTGATAGAAAAATACGTAACCATTCTCAACCGTAAGAAACTCAATAAAGGGCTCATGGTTTATTGTAATATCACGCTCGACAAGCAACAGCAAGAGAATTTCCAGGAATTCAATGAAGCCATGCTTCAAATGCCCGAAGTAGTGGAGTGCTGTGTGGTGTCAGGCACGTTTGATTACTTAATAAAAATCATTGCAACAGATGTTGAAAGCTACCATGTATTCTATCAAGAAAAACTGGCTACTTTAAAAGCAATCTCACATATATCGAGTTTTTTTGTGATGTCGGAAGTAAAAAGTACGACAGCCTTGCCCATTTAAAATAGGAGCGAGGAGCTATTTTTTTTACTTGATTCTGACTACTCACTCCTGGCTTCTCTCAAATTATGATTCTTCCCTCTATCAACAACATCGCTGAAATTTGTGCCCAGAAAGGAGTTCAGCAGGTAGTGATTTCGCCTGGTTCTCGAAGTGCCGCATTGACATTGGCATTTGCACGGCATCCAGCTATCAAAACCAAAGTCATACCTGATGAGCGAGTAGCTGGCTTTATTGCCTTGGGTATGGCCCAATATAGCGGACAGACTGTGGCCTTGGTTTGTACTTCGGGCAGTGCCGCTTATAACTTGGCTCCTGCAGTCGTAGAAGCTTTTTTTCAAGAAGTTCCATTACTTATTTTTACTGCCGACCGCCCCAAAGAGTGGATTCATCAACAAGATGGACAAACGATTTATCAAAATGAATTGTATGGAAAACACGTTAAAAAATCTTATGAGCTACCTGCCGATTATACCCATCCAGATACCGACTGGTACATTCAGCGGGTGTTAAATGAAGCAATAAATTTAGCGCAATCTGCTACAAAAGGCCCAGTTCATATCAATGTGCCGATTAGAGAACCTTTTATCCAACAGCAGATGAAAAAATTACTTATAACCGCCACATAAAATTGGTAGAAAGATTCCCTGTACAACCTCACCCTTTCGGTGGAGACTTGGCACAGCCCTACAAAACGAATTTGAAAATACTCATCGGGTACTGATAGCAATAGGACAAATGCTCCCCGATGACTCGCTCTGGAAGACTCTGAAGGAATTTGGTGAAACAATGGGCGTACCAGTGTTAGGGGATGTCATTGCTAATATCCCTCCTGAGGAGGGTTTTGTACGTCAGCATGATGTGTTTTTGCGTGCCAAAAATCAAGATTTATTATCCAACCTTCAGCCTGATTTGCTGATTACATTAGGTGATTCTTTTATTTCCAAAAACTTTAAACTCTTTCTCCGCAAATATGCTCCCGCACGACACTGGCATATTAAAAATACAACACAACTGATAGATACTTTCCAAACGGCTCACAACCCAAATTCCCGTTGAACCCACTTACTTTTTTCAAAAACTGTTGGAAGACTTGGATTACCAGCAATATGTACTCAATGAAGATAGCGACGAAGGCCGTGGCTCATACCGAGAAACTTGGCTCGTGGCCAACCGCCATGCAAAGCGTAAATTGAGCCAGTTTTTATCCCAAGAAAGCCAGTGGAATGAATTTGCACTCGTAGAGAAAGTGGTAGCGAATTTACCTCCTAATAGTGTCTTGCATTTGGCCAATAGTATGCCCGTGCGGTATGTTAATCTCTTAGGATTGAATCAACCTGCCAAGGTATTTGCAAATCGAGGCACAAGCGGCATAGATGGCTGTACGAGTACAGCAGTAGGAGCCGCTCTAATGACTGACAAGCTCGTCTTCATCCTTACGGGTGATGTTGCTTTTTTTTACGACCGTAATGCGCTCTGGCACCCACATATCCCTTCAAACCTCCGAATTGTACTTTTTAATAATAGTGGAGGCAATATCTTTAGACTCATTGATGGGCCAGCTGCTCAACCCGAATTGGAACAATATTTTGAAACCCGCCACCAAACCAATGCGCAGGGAATGGCCCGAGAGGCAAACATGGATTATTTTTCACTTACCGAAAATGCCGATTTTGCTCTTGTTTGGCCCCATTTTATCGCCCAAGATGGCAGGGCTAAACTCATGGAGATTTTCACCGACCCTGTGAAAAATGCAGAAATATTTGATGCCTACCGACAAATGGCTTGGTAAGAAAAGAGTAATAAAAAGAAAATTACTTCTTTTCTAACTTTAGCTTTTTACTTTAAACCATAGCCTTTTTTACCCATGCATTTATTCAACATTAATCGTCGCCGTTTTTTGCAGGGCGCTTCGGCGGCTCTTGCCCTCAATTCTTTTGGAGCATATGGTATAGAATTAATCAATCCCCTTAAAACCCTGCGTGTAGGACTGATTGGAACAGGATGGTATGGGAAAAGTGATTTATTTAGGCTCATTCAAGTGACTCCCGTTGAAGTGATAGCATTGTGCGATGTGGACAAAAATATGCTTAATGCAGCGGCAAAGTTGGTGAGCCAAAGGCAAAAGTCGGGCAAAATACCTCGTTTATATGGTGATTATCGCAAGATGCTCGCCGAAAATGAAATGGACATTGTACTCATTGGTACACCAGATCACTGGCATGCGTTACAAATGATTGATGCCGTGAAAGCAGGGGCAAATGTCTATGTCCAAAAGCCTATTAGTGTGGATATAATGGAAGGGGAGGCGATGGTGGCAGCCGCTCGGAAATATAAAAACAGTGCAAGTAGGTAGCCCAACGTAAAAGTACGCCACACCTGATTGAGGCTAAAAAACATTGTTGAGGCGGGTTTATTGGGTAAAATCAAGCATGTTGAAATGTGTTGCTACCACCATATGCGCAACAACGGCAACCCACCCGTTGAACCAGTCCCCGATTTTTTAGACTATGAAATGTGGACTGGACCAGCCCCCATGCGCCCTTATGATGGCTTACCGCATATTCGCTGGTGGCGTACTTTCAATGAATATGGCAATGGTATCATGGGCGATATGTGTGTACATATGCTCGATACAGTGCGCTGGATGCTAGGGTTAGGCTGGCCAAAAAAGATTAGCTCGACAGGAGGAATTTATTTACAAAAAGAGGGCAAATCAAATATCCCCGATACACAATCGGCAATATTTGAGTATGATGAACTGAACTGTGTTTGGCAGCATCGCTCCTGGGGGACACCCAATAACCCGGATTATCCTTGGTCGTTTACACTTTATGGCGAAAAAGGGACTTTGTGGGGAAGTACCATGCAGTATGACTTTATTCCACAAGGAAAAGGCGAGAAGATTCATAAAGATGTAATTTATGAAAAAGAAAAATACCCTGAAGACCTTACTGAAGAACGTATTGAACTCAACGCTGCACCAGCAACACGCTTACATATGCTCGACTTTCTGGCTGCCATTGATAAAAATAGCCGTCCTATAGCAGATATTGAAGAAGGACATATTTCTACGGCCAGTTGTATTTTGGCCAATCTCTCGATGAAATTGGGCCGACCGCTTGTTTATGACCCACAAAAACGAGAAATCGTAGGTGATCGTGAAGCGACCGCGCTCTTACAACGTTCATATCGCCAACCATGGGTGCATCCAGACCCCAATAAGGTATAAGAATTTTGATGATTTTGGGATAAAAAGGCCGTCATTATTACGGCCTTTTTGTGTTTTTAATTAATCAATCAACTATCTAATTATCAATAGGTTAATTGGCAGTAAAAAAACAAAATAATAGATAGAATAATACCATTACGAAAAAAATACCTTTCTTTAAGTGATTTTTAATTTCTTTTTAATCTGACAGCATAATTTTACTCTTTGCATGCCCCAATTGATTGAACTAAGTGCTCATGGCTCTGAAGAGGGTCGTTTGACTGTATTTGAGAAGATTTTACCTGGTGATATAAGGCGTGTGTTTTATATCTATGGCGTAACTCCCGAACAAGAACGGGCCAAACATGGCCATAAAAAAGCATGGAATGCTTTGGTGAGTGTAGCAGGTAGCTGCCGTATCCGTGTGACTCACAATCAGCAAGAAGATACCTATATTCTTGATAGTCCTACTAAATGTTTGGTATTGTCGCCTGGAGATTGGCATGTCATGGATCAGTTTTCGGAAGGAGCGGTACTATTGGTGATGTCTAATGAGTATTATGATAAAAACGATTATTTCTTGGACAAACCATGATACCACACCTCGACCTAAAACGTGTCAATGCTCCCTATCAAAAGAGATAGCTGACGTAATGCAGCGGGTGGCTGAGTCGGGGTGGTATGTGTTAGGAAAAGAAGTAGCTACTTTTGAAAAAACTTGGGCAGATTATTGTGGCACTTCACATTGTATTGGCGTAGCCAATGGCTTGAATGCTTTAGAATTGATACTCAAAGCATACAACTTTCCTGAGGATAGCGAAATTATTGTTCCTGCCAATACCTACATTGCTTCGATTTTAGCTGTGACAAATTTAGGGCTTAAACCCATTTGGATAGAGCCTGATATACGAACTTACAACATTGATCCTCGTAAGATTGAACGTAAAATCACGCCCCAAACCAAAGCTATTTTGGCAGTACATTTGTATGGGAAATGTTGCGAGATGAAGCCTATATGGGACATTGCCCAACGGTACGGTCTCAAAGTAATCGAAGATGCTGCACAAGCCCACGGAGCTACCTATCATCATCTAAAAGCAGGTAATCTCTCCGATGCCGCTGCTTTTAGTTTTTATCCTACCAAAAACCTGGGGGCATTGGGCGATGCAGCAGTGATGACCAACGATACAGAGCTGGCGCGAAAATTGCGAGTTTGCGCAATTATGGCTCTACGGTCAAATACTATAACGACGATATAGGTACCAATAGCCGTTTGGATGAATTGCAGGCGGCTATTGAATGTAAAGGTAGGGCATTTAGACAAAGAAAATCAACGTCGCCGTACATTAGCGCGTTTTTATATTTCAGAAATTAAACATCCCGATTTAGCGTTACCTTCTATCAAAACCTTGTACGAGGATGCTTGGCACTTGTTTGTAGTGAGACATCCCAAACGGGAGCAATTCATAGATTACCTCATGGAGCATGGTATCCAAGCCACGGTGCATTATCCTGTGCCCGCTCACAAACAAAGGGCATACACAGCCTATAACCATTTGAAGTTGCCTATTACCGAACAAATTCATAACGAAGTAATTAGCTTGCCTTTGAATCCTTCCATGACCGACGAAGAGGCCGCTTATATTGTTCAAGTCATCAATCAATCTGTGTTACAACCCAATGTTGCTGTCGGTTATCATTCCAGTCTATAACAGCCAATCATCCATCCACCGCCTTGTCGAGCATGTTTTGGCAACATTGGATAAAAATACCCTTGAGATTGTGCTGGTCAATGATGGAAGTAAGGATGATTCAGAAGCTGTTTGTAAAATCTTAACACAACAGTTTCAGCAAGTAAAATTTATATCTCTTCGTCGAAATTTTGGGGAATTCAATGCGGTAATGTGTGGCCTTAATCACGCTATGGGCGATTATTGCGTAATGATAGATGACGATTTCCAAAATCCGCCCGAAGAAATCTTGAAACTCGTTGAAACTGCTCAAGCAAGTAATTATGATGTAGTTTATTCCTTTTATTCCAAAAAAAAACATAGTATTTTTAGAAATTTTGGTAGTTGGTTGGTCAATCGACTCACGACTTGGTTGTTGGAAAAGCCCAATGATTTGTATCTGTCGAGTTTCAAACTCATAAGCCAACCCGTAGTGCAAGAAATCATCAAATACAAAGGGCCTTATCCATACATTGACGGGCTTATTTTTCGGATTACACGCCAAATCGGTCGGGTGGAGGTATCGCACAATGCCCGTGAAGAAGGGCGCTCAGGCTACACCCTACGCAAGCTGACCTCTCTGTTTATGACTATTTTATTTGGTTATTCACTCAAGCCCCTTCGCCTACTGACGGGCTTGGGCCTTGCTTTTACAGTCATCTCTGTTTTAGCCATATTGATAGATTTAATACTCTATGCCATTCACTCTCAGTTTTTCATTCTCAATTCTATTTTGTCTGTTATTACACTTTTTGGTGGCTTATTACTCACCAGCTTAGGCTTGGTAGGTGAATACGTAGGCCGAATTTTTATGGTACAAAGTGGACTGCCCCAATATGTGGAGAAGTGATGGAGCTGAAATGAAAAGCTCAATAGTATTTGATAAATGGTATTTGGTAAATGATAGACAAGCGTATAGAATACGAAAAAATGTATGCCGTAGAGCGCGAATTGTGGTGGTATAAAGTACTCCATGGTAAGGTGCTCAAAGCTATTCGACAGCATTTTTCACACCAAGAGATTGCCATTTTGGATGCTGGTTGTGGCACAGGTGGTTTGCTTTCATATTTAAAAACACAAGGTTATTATTCTTCAATTGGACTGGATGGTTCGGAAGATGCTGTTGCTTTCTGCAAAGAAAGACAACTCGATGTTAGCCTTTGTCGATTTGCTGCTATTGATGACTTTCGTCCTCAAAATCGTTACGATATCATTGTGTGCAACGATGTTTTTTATTGTCTTGAGGAAGAAGACATCGAATGTGCCATGCAGTATTTTAGAACGCATCTAAAAGCTGACGGTTTGTTAATTTTAAATAACAATGCTTTTCGTGTTTTTTATGGCACACACGATGTTGCCGTAGGGGGAAAACGCCGCTTTGTGTTGGAAGATTTAAAGACAATAGGAGCAAAAGCGGGTTTTAAATTAGTAGCGGCTACTTATTGGTCTTTTATTTTGTCGCCTCTTATCTTGGTGGTGCGCCAATGGCAAGCATTCAAGTTGCGTAGGGGTTGGGAAAAACCCGAAAATATTGTCTCAGACGTAGCTTTGCCTTCTCCCTTGGTCAATCAAATATTATATCGGTTGGTAGAATGGGAAAGCACCATTTTGTCTAAAGCTCCTTTTGGAAGTTCATTGTTTACTCTTTTTCGCTTATGAGTGCCTTCATTTTACTAATAGTAGGTTTTGTGATTTTTTGTTTTTTTTATGGTAACAATGAGCAGCAATACAGTGTTATATCTCGCCTTCGGCTTGCCTTCATACAAACTCTTTTGGTAGGAGGAAGTCTGGTTTATGTTTCCACAGAACTGTTGTCATACTTCTATTTGCTCAATTATTCCTCTATTTTCTTTTTTGGGGAATAATCTCTTTCGTCTTTGGTTATTTCAATTTTACAAAGAAGTATTGGGGAGTAGAATATCGCGACATCGTAAAAGTATTCCGACATTTGCCCTGCAACGAACGCTACTTGTTGCTCTTTATTGGCTTTGCTTATCTAGTTCCTTTACTGATATTGGCGGTCATTGCTCCGCCCAACAACACTGATTCGGTCAATTACCATTTGGCAAGGGTCGTATTCTGGCTACAAACCAAAACGTAGCGCATTATCCTACGGTCTATATTCAGCAACTTTACCATAATGTTTTTTCAGAATATACTTTGTGCCATATCATGGCACTTGATAGTTGGAATGACCATTACGTCAATTTGGTGCAATGGATAGCCATGTTGGGGAGTGTTTTTGTCATTGGCTTAGTAGGCAAGCAGTTTGGCTTCGGTCGCAAAATGCAGCTTTTCTTGAGTGTCATGCAGCTTACTTTACCTATCGGGATTTTGGAAAGTACCACCACCCAGAATGATTACATCGCCAATTTTTTGTTTTTGTCTTTTTTGTACTTTGGGATAGTTATCATAAAACAGACTCGGAAAGAGATTTTTGATTACAAATCCGTTGGCTGGATGGCCTTGGCACTGGCGTTAGGAGGGTTCAATAAATATACTGTACTCTTATTTGGTTTTCCTATTTGTATTTGGATTGGTGTCGAATTGCTCAAGAATTTGCCTTTAAAATATAGCATATACACCGTTTTGACGGCCTTGTTGCTGTTGATAGTCGTATTTACACCTTTTTTTAAGCGCAACTACGACTTGTTTGACAATGTGTTGAGTTCAACCAAAGAAAGCCCACTTTTTACAGAAGAAGTGGCTACCGAACGTAAGTGCATCGGATGTGTTGTCTCTGTCACACTCAAAAACTTAACGGGGCATTTGGGCTTGCCTGTGCAAAGCTATAATGAAGCCATTGACAAAGCAGTTGCGGTTTTTCATCAGTTGATTGGCATACCGCTTAATACGCCAGAGCTCAATGTGGACGACTACTATACGCGCTTTGGAATTCAAGAAGATATGTCGCATAATCCGTGGCATTTTATACTCATTTGTGTGGGGATTGTTTGGCTCTTGTTTCAAAAGAAACATGGCAATTTCAAATTACTCTTGCTTTGTGCTGTGGTAGGATTTGTGTTGTTTTCGGCACTTATCAAATATCAGATATATAATACGCGAGTCATTATGCCTTTCTTTTCGATGGGTTTTGTTTGGACAGGCTTGATGGTAAATCTTTGGACCAACAAGTGGCGAAATGGTTTGATGGTACTTTTTCTATTGGCAGGATTGCCATATCTTTATACCAATTACAACAAAAACTTGCTACCACTGCGGCAATGGAGTAAATACGTTTTGGGCTATATTCCTCCGTTTTTGTGTGTGAAAGAGGGCCAGATAGAAAAGTACCAAAATCAATTCGGAGCCATTTACGACTTCGGCAAAGGAACGCCATGCTATCCGCTCAAATCATCGCCCAATTATATACAACGACTTTCTGTCGTCAGCCAATTGCAGGCTTTGGGTTATTACAAAAATGAAGAAATGGCTTTTTGGAGAAAATCACGAGAGGAAAATTATTTTACAGAAATGTATGATTTAGGCTTATATAGTGACTTGAAAACCATTGTTGCCGCATTGATCCCAAAGCGAAAGGGGTAGGAGTGCTTTGGGGCAATGTATTGGGATTTTACCGAGAGTGGCTTTTATTTAAAAATGCGTTGCAGCGTCCAGTACCGATGCAATATATTTTGTATCAGCAAAAATGCCAAGATACCCCCAATGCTTCGCGCCACTTTGTCTATGATTATGTGTTGTTAGATCATCCTGATTTAGTTACAAAGTATTTAGATAAATCACAGATTTCGGCTATCACTACGACCAAAAATTATATTTTAGTAAAATTAAAACGGCCCATTACCCAACAATACACCTATATTTCGCGGGCAGAAGTAGAGAAATACGAAACGAGAAGATAAATTTGTAAAAAACAAACACACGATACCATGTCAGATAAAAGCACCGCATTTCTTTATCAATATCTTAATAATGCCTCACCTACGGGTTTTGAGTCGTCAGGGCAGCAAATTTGGTTGGATTACCTCAAACCCTACATTGACGACTACTTGGTGGACACCTACGGCACAGCAGTAGGCATCATCAATCCCGACCAACCCTATAAAGTCGTCATCGAAGCTCATTCGGACGAAATTTCTTGGTTTGTCAATTACATCTCTGATGAGGGTTATATTTACGTAATTCGCAATGGAGGTTCTGATGCCGTCATAGCGCCCTCAATGCGAGTAAATCTACATACCAAAAAAGGGATTGTGAAAGGCGTGTTTGGTTGGCCTGCCATCCACGTGCGCGAACTGGCCAAAGACACCGCTCCCAAAGTAGCCGACCTGACCATAGACGTAGGCGCAGCCAATAAAAAAGAAGTAGAAGAGATGGGTATTCATGTAGGGACAGTGGCTACTTTTGTAGATGGGCTCTTTGAAATGAACGACCGCTACTATGTGGGGCGTGCCTTAGACAACCGCATAGGAGGGTTTATGATTGCTGAAGTAGCACGCCGTTTGAAAGAAAACAACATTACACTCCCATTTACACTCTATATCGTCAATTCGGTACAAGAAGAAATCGGGCTACGAGGAGCAGAAATGATAGTACGGAGGCTCAAACCCGACTTGGCGATTTGCACAGACGTAACCCACGATACCCAGTCGCCGATGTATAAGAAAAAAGAACAGGGCGACATGAAATGTGGAGGTGGCCCAGTGTTATGCTATGGGCCTGCGGTTCAAAACAACGTGCTGAACAGGATGATTGAGGTAGCAGAAGAGAAAAAAATCCCTTTCCAACGCCAAGCTGTGAGTCGCTCCACAGGCACTGATACCGATGCCTTCGCCTACGCTACCGAAGGTGTAGCATCAGCCTTGATTTCGTTGCCATTGAAATACATGCACACCACCGTCGAGACCGTTCATAAGGAGGATGTACAGAACGTTATTAATCTGATGTACGAAGTATTGGTGCAACTCCAAGGAAATGAAGACTTTAGGTACATAAAATAACCATATAAATACTCCTTTTACCATGTGCTCTCTTAAACCCTACTCCCTTTTTTCATTGTTGGCCTTTTTATGGTTGTCGCAAGGGTATGCCCAACCTGCTCCCCTTTCTTCACTTTATCGGCAAACAAGCGAAGTACATCACTTGATGGCCAACTATGCGGCAGACCGGGGAAGTTTGACTCGCTTTTATGTCATTGAGAATGCCCCCGAAAGAAGGCAACGTTTGGAGACACTCACCAATGACTACCTCCAGCAACTTCAAAAAATGGATTTTGATCATCTGCCTACCGACAGTCAAGTGGACTATCTTTTGTTTCAAAGGAACTTGCAGGTGGACATTCGGGAGTTGACCAAGGAAGCTACAGAAGTGGCGCAAACACAGGCTTGGTTTCCGTTTGCCGATAAAATCTATACTTTGGAAAAAGCACGTCGGCGCGGCGCAGCAGTGGATGGAGAGCAAATAGCGATAGCTTTAAATGCACTCGGTCGAGAAATTGCCGATGTACGTAAAGGGGTAGAGAAATTGGACAAAATAACCCCTGCCTTGGCTGAACGCGCCGCTGGAACAGCTACAGGATTAAAAACCGCTTTGAAAAGCGTGTTTGATTTTTATAACGCATATGACCCCAACTTTACTTGGTGGGTCCCTGAGCCTTACCGCAAAATAGACTCACTCTTGGTGAGTTATGCCAACTTTTTCAATAAAAAAGCCAAGACAGCAGCACCGTTTAAAGACGATGGCAGTGGTATTAATGGCGTAGCAGTAGGGCGTGACGAACTGATTCGGCAGTTGAAGTTTGAGTATATCTCTTACACCCCCGAAGAATTGATAGAAATTGCCAACAAAGAATTTGCCTGGTGCGACCGCGAACTGCTGAAAGCTTCTCGTGAAATGGGTTTTGGCGACAATGGCAACAAGCCCAAGAGAAAGTCAAAAACTCAGTAGTGCCTGTGGGCAAACAGCCCGAAATGATCCTGCGCCTCTACAATGAATCGGTGGCTTTTTGAAACAAAAGACTTGATTACGATTCCTCCTATTGCCGAAGAGACCTGGCGTATGGCCATGATGTCGGCAGAACGGCAAAATTTAGCCCCTTTTTTCTGGGAGGGGAAACGATCCTTATTTCGTACCCCACCGCGGCCATGTCGCACGAAGATAAGCTGATGAGCATGCGCGGCAATAACCCTCATTTTTCGCGGGCAACCGTCCACCACGAACTCATTGCAGGGCATCATTTGCAGGGATTTATGAACAACCGCTACAAAACTTACCGCCGTTTTCGCACGCCTTTTTTGGACCGAAGGCTGGGCTTTATACTGGGAAATGATTCTGTGGGACATGAACTTCCCGCAGTCGCCCGAAGACCGTATCGGAATGTTGTTTTGGCGAATGCATCGCTGCGCCCGTATTATTTTTCGCTCAACTATCATTTAGGTAAATGGACACCCCAACAGTGCATTGACTTTTTGGTAGAGCGTGTAGGCCACGAGCGAGCCAATGCTGAAGGAGAGGTAAGACGGTCGTTTGTAGGAGGTATGAACCGTTGTACCAACTGGCCTATATGACGGGCGCGTTTCAGTTTTATGCCCTGAAAAAGAATTGGTGGACAGCAAAAAAATGACCTACAAGCAATTTCACGATGCCATTATGCAACAAAATTCCCTTCCCGTGGATATGGTGCGAGCTGTAATGACTAACAAGAAACTGACCAGAGATTATCAGTCAGACTGGAAGTTTTATGTACCACCCACTGTAAAGTAAAAAAGAAGAAAGTGGCCGATTGTAAAATTATTCAGACATTTCTGAGGCCACTTTCTTGAATTTCCGGAACAAATATCCATACATATTTCGCTCGTCAGCGATGATATTGGATTTGCCTTGCATGCCAATTCTCAAGCGATTTTGCAACTTTCTTTGGTCGGTAAGCTGAATCCGAACATTAAAAAGCCCTTTTCGTCGGGGGTAAGAGACACTTCATTGACGGTACCATTGACTGCCCCCATTCATAAACAGGATAAGCGTCCAATTTCATCACGACGCTCTGGCCTGTGAGTACTTTGCCAATCTGCGATGAATTTACTTGCGCATGAGCATATAATGGAGCTCTTCGTAGATCATTTTGAGCAATATCGTACTGGGCAATACTTCTTTGTCGCCCTCAAACAGAAAGAGATAGTACCATCATGCTTGGCTTTGAGGAGTAAATGATTGTTAGACGTGATTTCATAGGTGCCATATATCGCTTCGAGGCGTTGGCGGGCCGATGCGAAACTCCCTTTTATTCTATCTCCTTCGAGCAAGTGGTCATTGCTGCTTTTGGTGATTTGCTTCTGTAATCCATTGATTTCCAGTGTGCGTGTGGCGATTTCTCGGTTGAGTAAATTACGGCTTTCTATATAATTTTGATAGGCAATGTCGTAGGCATTTTGAGCGCGTATGGCAGTTGTCTCCAACTGGTTTAGCTCATTTTTGCTAATATCTCCATTTTTATAAAACCCTTGATTCAGCTCAAAAACGCGCTTTGTTTCCTGGGTTTCAAAAGTCAATTTTTTCGATTCAGAGGCCCATTTTTGCTCTGCGACGTTTAATTGCGATTGTTTGAGGGCAATCTCTTCTTGGATACGCGCTATATTAACTTCGATGATTTGCCGTTCACTTTGAGACGAAAGCGTTTTGTATTGTTGAAAACTACTGAGATTATTTTGAGCAGATACCAACTCGGAGGCCAAAGCGGCAATATCAGGGGCGCTTGTTTCGAGAATCGCATCCCCTGCTTTTATTTTTTGCCCACTTCTTACGTGCACCCGCTCTACATACACCGCTGTTGAAACGATAAATATCTTCAGTAATTTCTGACTTGAGTATAAAAGTAGTTTGGATGGTATCGGGTAAGACAATCAAAAGCCTGCTACGGCACCTACCACGGCAAGAAAAACAGCCCACAACCCATTCTACTCAAGGCACTAAGGCGCAAATCGGCAATAGGCGCATCATCAATATGGTATAAATCTTCGTATTGGGTGGCTTGGAGATCTTTGAGTGCGCTCATGTTTATTGTATTGGCTGGCGTTTATTTTTGTTAGTAATCAACATAGGTTTTCATGAAATCATAGTAAATGCCTTTTTGGGCAATCAAATCGTCGTGCTTGCCTTGTTCGGCAATAGTACCTTCATCAAAAACCAAAATACGGTCGGCTTTTTGAGCGTATGCAGCCGATGCGCTATTGAAATAATGGTTTTGCCCTCATAACGAGTGTAAATATTTTCCAAGATTTTTTCTCTGTTTCTACATCGAGCGCACTACTGGCTTCGTCCAAAATGATAATGTCAGGGTCAGGACTGACAAACAGCCTGGCGAAACCAATTTTCAATACTTGTCCTCCCGACAAATTGCCCCCAAAATTGCCTACCATCTGGTTGTAACCGAGGTGATTGCCTTTGACAAAATTGTGCAAATCGGCCAACTGAGCTGCTTCCACCTCCTCTGTAGAGGCCGAAAGATTGGCACAGCGGATATTTTCTTTGATCGTATCATTGAAGATGTAAGTATCTTGTGGGAACATATGGACATGCTTACGTAAGATTTTGGGATTAATCTCACGCAATTCAACCCCATTACAGCGGATTTTCCCTTCATAGTCGGGATACAGACCTACTAAGAGTTTTACCAAGGTAGATTTTCCTGCCCCATTACGCCCTACAATACCGATGCGTTCTCCTTTGCGAATTTCGCAGTTAATATTGCGTAATTGGTATTTTTCATCGCGTTGATTGTAGCGAAAAGACACGTTTTTCAAAACGCACCACATCGCCCGAAAACGTATTGACTTGCTGTTGAAAATTATTCGATTCGCGTTCTTCAAGAAATATTTCGTTGACTTTTTCAAAACTTACGCTCAATTGTGTTACCATCATCCATAGCATACTCACACTATTGACAGAGTTCATCAGGGTCATAAAAATAGAAGAAAATGCCATGTATTGACCAATGCTAAGTTCACCGATAAATACCTGATAGGCCCCACCCAAAATACCGCTATCTGACTGAAAATGAATATTAATCGTTGTAAAGAGTTGATGAGGATTTGCTTTTGCTCATCTTTCATCACTGAATTGATAGACTCTCGATGCAGATGCTTCCACTTGACGAGTTTGTACTTTTCGAGCGAGAGTAACTTAACGGTTCTAATACCCAACAAGGTGTCGAGAAAACCACCCAAGAGGCTTGGTTTTTGTGATATACTTTGGACCGCAGGTTTTTGATGACAGGTATAAAAAAGACGGTAGTAACACAGTAGGCTACAAAACAAATCAGCGAAATAAGCCCCAAAGAACCGCTAAAAGCAAACAATACGGGAAAATAAATAAGCATGAACAAAATGTCCAGGAAGTTTTGGATGATGATGGGGTTAGTCAATTGCCGAATCCCAATGCCTTCCTGAAACCGCGCCATAAACTCCTCACGTTTGCGGTTGTCGTAGTATTTTTGTTTGAGTGAAATTAGCCGGTCAAAAAACTGGGTCATAAATGATACCTCAAACCTAAAACGATAATGTACCATGAGCATACTTCGGGTGTAGGTGAGTACCACTTGTACCACAAACACCAGCCCTAAACCCACTAATAGCCCCAGCATAAGCTTTTTGTTCTGATTGACCAGTACATCGTCAAGCATGGTTTGGGTAAAAAGCGGAAGCACCAGTCCCACCAATTCGAGCAAAAGAGAAAACAACAGAATTTCGGTCAATACGCGTTTGTTTTCTCGAATAATGGGTAAATAAACCTGTCGAAAAATAGAGATTTTTTCTTCTTTATGTTTTTTGCCCGCTTCAATCAGTTCTGCATTTTTATAGAATGCTTCCGTGGGTTTAAGTTCTAAAACAATACCACTCCATTTATTGGTAAACTCTTCTTTGGTATAGCGGGCTTTACCAAAGGCAGGGTCAGAAACACGCACATAGCTATCAGTGGCTTCATAAACGACGACAAAATGCTGCCCCTCGTAGTGTGCAATGCAGGGCAGTTGGATTTGCTGGAGGTAGTCATAGTCTAACTCGTAGCCTTCGGCTTTGAAACCATAATTTTCGGAGATTTCGAGCAATGTATAGAGGCTTGTTCCCTCTTGGGTGATTTCGGAGAGCTGGGTCAGTAAATGCTTGACACTTTCGGTGCCATAATGTTGAAAAATAATGGCTAAAGAGGTGGGGCCACAGTCCATCATGGCTCCTTGCTGAATATGAGGAAACCTATCTACAAGGGCGTAAGGACTCATTTTCCCGCCAAAGATATTTTTTGTAAGACTTTTCATGATTCGCTCACTTTACTTACACTCACCGATTTTTTTGCCAGTACCGTACGCCCATATACGATTCGGTAATACTTATGGAGGTGATAAAAAATGGAATACTCCACAAACCGCTGCTGGCTCCTAAATAGGCGATTGATAGTCATATGAATAAGGCTGGCCAATAAATCTTCGAGTGCTATTTGCAGTTGCCCTTGGGCTGCCAGATGCTGTACATACTGAATCATCAACTGAAGCTTTTCAGTACGATGGGCCGAAAGTTCATAGAAAAAAGTATGTTCAGGATTGGCCTCATCAAACAATTCTTGAATAGCGCCTTCAATTTCTTTATAACGGCCATCTAATTGTTTTTTAAGCGCCGAATTATACCCAAACTCTTGCCCAAATGCTACGGCTCTTTTTTCGGTGAAGTCCATCCGTTGCTTCCAGTCCATGCCAAAAGTTGCGAGCAGGTCGTCGGTGAGTTTAATACCAAACCGCCAGCGACATTCCTCTCCTTCAGCACCGCCTATCAAGGACAAAAAATGTAAAATCGTATGACTGTCTGTATGGAAATATTCCTCTACGGCATCAATTGAGTTGCTACCATAGCGTTCCAACTCACGATTGTAGGTGTCGTTGATGATAGACGTAACCGTTTTGTTGGCCATATAGGGAGCCAACGCCTCGTGCAACGCTTGTACTACTTGACCTATCAACTGCGGGTTGGTGAAGTGAAAGCGTAAACGAAAATGAAGGTTGGGGTCAGCATAACGAATAAAGAAGAATTGATCTATCCAACCTTCTGCTTTGAATTGCTCCGTTAAAGGGAAAAGTACCTCTGAAAGCAGCCAATCAGCGGTTTTAATACCTGTATAAACTTTGTAATAAAGCCATTCGGAACCCGTAAAAAACTTGCGCGGAGCTGATGCTGTTTTTTCTCGCAATAGTTCAGATTTTGACGTGCTTAATGGGGTTGCGGCAAATGGGTATTCGGAGGTATGATCAAAAGCAACAACAAACTGGTTGGTGTGCCAACCACGCTCCGACTGTACGACCGACTGGTCTTGTTGAAATAAAAATTCTTTGATGGTAAACTGCTCACGCGATTTGATTTCATTGACAAAGGTTTCGACCAACCACTGATTTTCTAAATCCACATACAATTCATTGTCATAATCTATCAAACAGATATAACGAGGAACTGAAAATTGAGCACGCCATTGGGCTATGGCTGCCTTTAGTTGCGGCCAGTTATTGTTTTTAAAAGCAGCAATGATTGCTTTTGAGTGTTGTTCTCTAAAATTCCAACGGGCTTCGGATAAAATCAGGTTGTCGAGTACCAAACGAGGGATAAACATAAACAACGAACTGAAACTTTCTGTAAAACTACTCAAGCCCGTGCGTACATGTTGCGATTGCACCGCACACAAAAAATGATAAATATCAAGGGCATTAGTGCTGGAATAATTATGGGCGTTGGAGAGCCGCGGAATCACCACTTTATTGAGAGATTTTGACCGCAATATAATTCGATTGCCACGTACACTAATGAGCAAATCAGTGATTGGGATTTCATGCTCAGGGTCAGTAGAAGATTTGCTCAAAAAAGGAATTTGGTAGTTTTTGAGCTGAGGACGAATGATGACATTGCCTGTACGTGCTTCGGGCAAGTGGACGATGTCGGCAAAAATGACATCGGGTAGTCGCTCATCCTCAGCGCGGCTAATGTCTTGGAGCAAATTCAATACAGAGGGGTCGGTATGGCCAAAACGACCCAATAAGAAAGTACCCGTGGCACCACCAAAGCTATCTAAGATTATTTTTTCACGACCATTTTCCTGAATAACCGAAAACATGGCCGTATTTGTAAGTGGTAAATAAGGCTGTTGGGCTTCTACTTGGCGAAGCTCCTCTTCGTTGATGTCAATCTGAAAGTGCCTGTAAGTTGTGCTTCAGCTACTTTTTGGAGCAAATAAGTATGGGCTTGAGGAATCTTTATGTTTTTTTCGCCCCATTTCCTCCTCCTGCCCAGATCCCTTCTACCAAGGGCGAAATATCGTTTTTGGATTGACCTGCAGGAAACCCTACGCCTACTTCGGGATCTAATGCCAACACAAAAGGGACTTCTTCATCTTCATATTTTTCATAAAACTTGTTCCTGAAATCGTCTAAGATAGGCTGACCTGCAGGCGAAAGTTTCATCAATGTAGGGATTTTTGAGACCAGCTTGTTTAGCAAGCCCCGATTAAGTTGCCCCGATATTTCAGGTAAATAAGTATCTATTTGAAACAATACTTTTCGATCGAAAGGCGTAGGTAATTGTGCCAACAACTGCTCTACCTTAGTAAACTTAGTAGTGGTTGCGTCATTGCTGGTAGTTTCTATTTGGGCTAAGGCGGTTTTTACGTCATTGAGGGTTTGTAGCACAAACGAGATTTCTTCTGACGAATGTTGCGCATTGATGATTTGTAAAGTACCAATAACTTGTACCAGAAAATCATCGCCTGTGAGGGCAGGCTCAAGTTCACTGACCAGCAACTGCGAAGCAATTACTTGTTCCACAAACTCTTGGGCTTCATCCTCGGTGATGTCGTCAGTGATGACAGCACTGATCAGCTGCCTAATGGTCGCCCTCTTTTTTGCTTGTGCCAAGACAGCATCTAAATACTCAGAGGCATCGGCACTGCTCAAATGGTGCATCCTCATACCAGCAGCATTGTAGCGGTATTCAATATAGCGGTATTGCCCGTTGATATTATAAAGGCTGGTATTAGGGAAAAACGGAGAAAAGGCGTTACGTTGGGATTTTTTTCAAGATCTTGGCTAAGGGCACATAGATAGTTCATGTCCAGTCGCGTTACTTTGCGTGGTGCCTCTATGTGATTGATACGTATATGGGTATGAGTGTGGTTTATGGGTAGAGTAGAAAACCCACTAAACAATCCAAAAGGCGTACAGCGGGTGGCATAGCGGGAGAGGTATTTGATCAGAGAATACACAATTCGCTTCGATTTGTCGTCGGGTTGCTGGGTTAAATTGAGTTTGATAGCCTCTTCATACAATGCAGGAGAGGCGATATACAAAGCCTCCAAAAAAGCAGGCGTAGATAGGAGTTGGGTAAGGGTAGCCCAGTCCATATTTTCTATTTGCTCATAGCTCGCTAAAGGTACTCTAACAAAGGCTGTTGGGAAGTAGGAGGTTGGCATAATCGTTGATTATTTGACTGAAACAAAGATAGTTACAGGTAGTGCCTGATGTATAAAATCTCCTCTTAAACCGTCAAATAGAGTGTATAAAGCGTCGCTTTTAGACAAAGAGCCGTTTAAATCATACTTGTTGGTAGAGGATTAGTCCCCAGTGATAGTTTCACAATTTCTGGTTGTGAGTGTAAAATCTACTGTTGAGCGCAGTTTTATACCCGACCATCCCCCTTGTACTTCTCGAAGTTGTGGTTGAGTGAGAGCAACGATTTTTTCAGTGAAAAATGGTAGTTTCTTAGGTTGCTTTTTCATGACTTTGATGGTTATTGATTAGTTCAATTATATTTGTTTTTTGGCTGTTTTGATGATACAAATAGGTGGTAGCAACGATGGCGATTCCAATACTTAACTTGTAGGGGCTTTATCCCGATAACTATCTATTTTGTTTTTAGGTATCGGGATAAAAAGCAATCTTAATACTGACATCTTGGATAGTAAGTTTGACTACTTGCCAGGCAGTTGTGCGATTGCCCACCATTGCTTACTGCCCAAGTACCGCCGTTTACAGCTTGCATATCTGCTTTGGCTAATGACACAATTTTTTCAGTAGAGAACGATAGTTTTTTGAGTTGCTTTTTCATGATTCTGTTGTTTTGATGGTTAAATTGTTGTTTGTTTTCTTTGGCTGTTTTGATGATACAAAGATGTAGCATCGACACGGGTGATTTCAATACTAACTTGTTTGTATATTTGATAAAATCACCCTTTGACATACAATAGACTAAACTTTTTTCCAAAATGACACAATAAACCAAGCTTTTGACACAATAGACCAAGTATTTTATAAATCAACTACCGATTTTTGAGTGCAAAAAATAATTATATCATCTAACCAATAATCATCCAATCCATTTTTGACATTACAAAACTTAATACCCTTCATGAACAGACCCATACTCTTCAATCATTTGATTTTGGCAATTTCTAAAATTTGCACTGCGCGAAACCATTCATGGCGGTGGATTCCTTTTTCCTTTAAAACCCTATTAAGCCTTTTGGGCTTTTGGGCCTTAGCCAATGGGATACAGGGGCAAACCTTGACCACCAATGACTTTGGGCCAGTGATTTATTGCCCTGGTAGCTTGTTTTTCGTAAACTATACCATTACTGGTTCTTTCAATCCAGGCAATGAATTCAGGGTGCAATTGAGTGATGCCTCTGGTAACTTTATTGACGGAAACAACAGCTCCAATATTATTGGCTCGTTGACCAGCACCAGTGCTGCGCAAATTACTGCGGTACTTTCCAACACCCAGGCAGCAGGTACGGGTTATCGGGTGCGGGTGGTTTCTACCAATCCTGTGGTAAACGTTACCAACGCTTCGGATGACGATAATGGCAACAATATCACGGTACCTAATCGTATAATCACCCCGACATACCCCAATCCGCTGGGGGCTTATTGTGTAGGGAGTCCAATTTCAGTTCCTTATACAGTCAATTGCAACTTTATTAGTTCCAATACCTTCACACTGCAATTAAGTGACCCCGTTACTGGAATACCAGTTACCTGGACTTCGCCAACCACCATAGCTACCCTGAACTCCACCACAAGTGGAACGCTCACTGGAAACTTTCCCAATGTTCCCGCTGGTAATTATGCAATGCGCATTGTCGCCAGCAACCCTGCTGGTGTGGTTAGCAACCAATCGGGGGCCATGCAGATTAATGCCGTCAGCGTAGGAGGAACGGTAGGCAACGCTCAAACGATTTGCGCAGGTACTGCCCCCGCTAATTTGACCCTGAGCAATCAAGTAGGTGCTGTGGTCAAATGGCAAAAATCAACCGACTTTAATTTTACCACTTTCTCCGACGTCGCCAGTACCAGCACGACTTTGACCAGCGCCACCATCGGTAACCTGACAGCAGATACTTACTTCCGCGCCGTGGTCAAAAGTGGGGTCTGTGCCGAGGCCAACTCATCTCCCGTATTAATCACGGTCGTTTCGCCCACCGTTACGCAGCCCACCGTTTCGCAACCTACCTGCGTCACCCCTACGGGGACTATCGTAGTCAATGCCACCGTTACAGGAGGAGGTACGTTAGAATACAGCATCAACAACGGTGGCAATTGGAGTACTAACCCTACTTTCAGCGACCTTGCGGCAGGCAATTACATCATCAAAGTACGAACGCAGGGCAGCCCGAGTTGCGAGGCTACCTACGGCAGCAACCCCGTGGTACTTAACCCGCCTTTTACCATGACGGCCATCGATACTTGGACGGGTTGCGTATCTACCGATTGGGACACCCCAGGCAACTGGCAGGACGGCAGTGTTCCTACAGCTACCGATGATGTAAATATTCCCAATGTAGCCAACGACCCCATCATCGGGGCAGGGACACCAGCCGTAGCCAAGTCGGTGTTGGTACTGGGAGGAGCAGTATTGACCATTAATGCTACTGGAAGTCTTGCTATCAATGGCTCAATATCTCCACGTCATGGATTAGACAACTATGGTACGTTGGACAATAGTGGCACAATAAGGGTAGGAAATACGACTGCCGTCGGTGCCATCGGCATTGTGCAGCGCAATGGCGGGACATTGAATAATAAACCAAATGCTGCTATTTATATTGACCAAACGGGAAGCGGCCAAGCCTTTTATACATCTGGGATAGTAAACAACGATGCCACCATCGAAATTGGTAGCAATGCAGCGGTTACAGGGCAGGGACTTTATATTGAAACGCCAACAGGTACTTTTAACAACAAAGCAAACAGTTTGACCATCAACCGTGCCACGACTCATGGAATAGAAAACAAGGGCGCTTTAGACAACAGCGGGACGATACGCATAGGGAATATTGCTACAATTACTGCCATCGGCATTGTGCATCGCAACGGTGGGACATTGAACAACAAAACGTATTGCTATCTACTGACCAAACGGGAAGCGGCAAGCCTTTATCATCTGGAGTGTGACAGAAGCCACCATCGAAATTGGTAGCAATGCAGCGGTTACAGGGGCAGGGACTTTATATTGAACGCTAACAGGTACTTTTAACAACAAAGCAAACAGCTTGCTGACCATCAACCGTGCCACGACTCTGGAAGAAAACAAAGGCGCTTTAGACAACAGCGGGACGATACGCATAGGCAATATTGCTACATTGGATAGGTATTCCGCACGGTGGGACATTTAATAACAAGCTATTTATATTGATCAAACAGGTAGTGGGCAAGCCTTTTATTCTGCTGGGTTAGTGAATAACGAAGCTTCTATCAAAATAGGCAGCAATGCGGCCATTACAGGAGAAGGAATTAGATTAGAAGGTAATACCTTTAACAACAAAACGAGCGGTGGCTCAATATCAACATTGACCAAGCGAGTAGTTCTGGTATTCGATTACTCAATAATGGTACTGTATTCAACAATGAGAATCTCTCATCGAAATCGGTAGCCAATCGAATGTCAAAGGAATTGGTATTAGAAATGAAAGCGGTTGTACTTTTAATAACAAAGTTGGAGGAGATATAAGAATTAATCAAATAGGGATTTCAAATATTAGCGTTACAGGTGCAATTCGAAATTCAGGAACCTTCACTAACGATGCGAAGATTACCGTCGGGAATATTGGGCTTGTTTGGGCACAAGACGGCATTCTTGAATTTTAGTGGTAGTTTTACTAACAATGCTACGGGTATCATTTCTATTGAAAAAACCTGGGGCAATGGTATCTGGAATAGCTCTGGTACTTTCCAAAATGATGGTAAAATCACCGTTAGTAACGTCTTCGATTCTTCCTGATGGGACGTACAGCACGGGGATTCTTAGTACTACTTGCGCCTTTTACCAACACTTCAGGTGCAGAAATCCATCTTGACAAAGTAGGAGGTGGAATAATAAGCTACCAATGCGTTTACCAATGCAGGCTTGATTCGGATGGGTGAAAATGGCCCCTTAACCTCAATGGGTATCCTAGCAATTTACAGGCCAATGCGGTGTATTCAACAACAATGCAGGTGGTGACATTAGCATCAAGCAAACGGCAACAGATGGCGTGACAAAATGATGTCCCAAATTCTACCTTCAACAACAACGCCTGCGCCAAACTCAGTATTTTTGATAACCTCAACAATGCTGGTACTTTTACTAACGCAGGGTTGTTTACGGTCAATACCGCCCAAGCACATACCAACACTGGCACGCTGACCAATAGCGGCATCATCGAATACCCGCAGGGTAATCCTATCCCCAACGTTACCAACAATGATGTGATTGTCACTCCCATCACTATCTGTGGTACAAGTAGTACGCCCGCCTTGCAAATCGGGGGGATGAATGATTTTACAGTGAGTACAACTTGGTACAAAGAACTCGCCCTGACCAATATAGCAGGCACCTATAGCCCCAATACTTTCACTGTCACCAATCTAACGGCGGGTAGTACCTATCCGCTCTATTTGAGATTACTGACCCTGTAAATATGTGTAGTAGAAGGTAGGGATTAATGTGACGGTGATTGCTTTGCCTACGGTTGCCATCACGGGCTTGAACGCCGCTATTGCAAAAATGCCGCGTCTATTACCTTGACGGGTACGCCAGCAGGCGGTGTTTCACCATTGACAATGTGGCGGCCAGCAGTTTCAACCCGCCACACTCGCGGTGGGGTCTCATTCGGTTGTTTATACCTTTACACCGATGCTAATGCTTGCACCAACACGGCCACCCAATCGGGACGGTGATGCTTTGCCATGCAGTCGCTACGCCAGATGCCTCAAGTTATTTGTTCGACCAGTGTACATAACAACCTTGATTTTGAGCAGTAACGTCAACGGGACGGTTTATAACTGGACAGAACAATATCACAACGTGCACGGGCATGTCTCGCCAGTGGAAGCGGAAACAGTCAGCGGTTCGTTGACCAATACTACCCGCACCCGCGATAGTTACTTTAGGCCATTACGCCCACGGCCAACAACACGCTCAGGTACACCCATTATTGCGACGGTGACAGTCACTTTACCCACGGCCAGTATTTCGGGAACGGTGTCAGTTTGCCAAACGCGCCTTTTTCCTACCATTACATTCACAGGTGGGACAATGGATGAGCAACGCCCCTATACTTTCACTTACAAAATTAATGGTGGGCCAGACTTGACCCTGACCAGCGTAGGCAACACCGCCATTGACAGCCCTCAACAAGCACTGGAAGGGATTTTACTTACAGCTTGGTGAGTGTCAAAGACAACAGCAGTACCCAGGATGTAGCCAAATGCAAAGTGGAACGGCACTGGTAAATATTAAACCCCTGTCACCGTCAAAGCCAGCCTACCCCAAAACGTCAGCTGTGTATCAGGCCATAAGACCTGACGCTCTCGCCGACCAAGGGGGCAATTGGCTGAGTAGCAACCCAGGCATCGCCACAGTCGACAATGCCAGGGATGGTTGTGGGTGTTTCTGCAGGAGTAGGTGAGTTTCACCTTTACCAATACCATCACAGGCTGCCAAGCCACCACCGCCAACCTCACCGTCAAACCACGCCTTCGTCGAAGTCTGACGGCACAGTAAGGTGGATGTTCTGCCCCAATACGGAAGTATCTCTTTTTGAATTGTTCTGTACCCACAGCGATGATTAGTTGGAACTAGGAGGTCCGACCGTCACACCCGATGCAGCTACAGCCGTACACCTACCGAGCTTCGTGTGTGTCAGCAGGGTGTGGGCAATGAGTCGAGTGTTGAAGTGAGAACCCATCGTATTTTGGTGGATTTGAAAGATGTAGGTTTAGGCGCACAACCCAAGGCGATTGTGCGTTCAGGTGAAGGATAACCTTAGCTCCTACCAATGCGATTGTTGCGCCCGTGCAATTTCACCTCGATTGTGGACCATTTGGCCACATGGCTGCAACAGCTTCGGAATCAGCCGTCTTCAAACTGATCGGGGCCGATGTTGTTCAATTCAGTAGATAACAACCCCCCATATGCGCTTTTTGCGAATGTGGGTGCAACACCTATTTTGCGCAAGACCATCCCAATTATGGCAACGGTGGCACAGCAGTACTTTCCCAATGGAACTTATACATTGACGGTGGTTGATTTGCGAGCAGCCGATGGTGTAGGTGGTCCTTTTCCCAAGAATCGCATAGCTACGGGTAGGTACACTCTTGGCCACACGAAGTTTACAGTTTACGGTATGCCAGCCCTAATAATGGCAGGGATGGGTTAGTGGAAAGTACCAAGGACCCAATACCTACGAATAGCAACTGGCTTACTATTTTTCAGAACCCAGTGAGTGATGAGATAGTGGTACGTTTATCGGGTACTGTAGGAGAGGAAGTGAGTTTGGGCTTGGTGAATTTGCAAGGCCAGACGGTGCAATCACGCGCTGTAAAGTTGAGTTCTCCGCAGCAATATGAAGTCTTGAATGTACGCCAGCAAAATGCGGGGATGTACATTTTGAAGGCCATCAAGGGCGACAAAGTCAAGACCATCAAGGTGGTGAAGGCGGAGTAAGCTCCTTTTACTAGCGAATACAAAAAAGGTGTTTTCTGCTTTAGAAAACACCTTTTTTATGCTAAAAAATGGCTAATCAAAGCAGTTCAGTAGGATCTATGAGCCGATGTTTGATGGCAAATAACACCAATCCTGCCGAATTACGAACGCCTGTTTTTTCCAATAAATTGTTGCGATGGCCATCCACAGTACGAACACTAATAAATAAATTTTCTGCAATTTCTTGCGCTGTTTTTTGTTTACAAATTAAATTAAGCACTTCTATCTCTCGGGCTGAAAGCGTAGAAGGAATATTTTCGGTAAGTAAAATTTTTTGGTTTCTTCTATTACCGAGGCGATGTTTCATGGCATTGAGAAATGCTTCATTGAAATAGAAATCTTTCTCTACTACGGTATGAATGGCACGTTCTACCTCTTCAGGTTCTACGTTTTTAAACAGATAGGCATTTACCCCCAATTCCATGAGGTGAGTGACAAAACGATCTTCCCCATACACCGACAAAATAATGATTTTGATGGTGGGGTATTTGACATGTAGCACTTTCGTAGTCTCAATCCCGTTTAACTCTGGCATAGATAAATCAAGTAAAACTACATCAGGTAAAGGTTCTATGGTGGCTAAGGTATCTAATAGTATTTTTCCATTGTCGGCCTCCAAAACAATAGCAATTCCATGGAAAGTATTGATGATAGAGGCCATGCCTCTTCTAAACAGTACTTGGTCGTCGGCGATGGCTACTTTGATAGATGACATTGTTAGTGTATGTTAATCGGAGAGTTATCAGACAAAAGGAATAGTTGCTTTTACAGAAATACCTTCATTGGGACGAGTATTAAATACCAAAGTGCCATCAAACATTCGGATACGGGTTTCAATATTTTTGAGTCCCAAACTTTTCTTTTTGTAGGCATCTTCATAGTCAAAACCTTTGCCATTGTCGGTGTAATGCAGCAATAATTGATGTTCTCCTTTGGTGATTAAAATATCAATTTGAGTAGCCTCAGCATATTTAATCGTGTTGTTGAGTAGTTCCTGAATGATTCTATAAATCATCAAGTTGAGCTGGGAACTTGCTTCTGGTATGTCCTCTATCGACCAGTTGATATCTGCATCGGTCAATTCTAATGATTTTTCGCATAAACCTTCGATGGCATAGCTAAGGCCAAATTCTTCTAAACCATTGGGTAACAAATCATTTGAAATGCGTCTTACATTGTCTATTGTGTTATCTATAAGTGCTTTGTATTTATCAGTTAATAAGACAATATCGGGAGAAGTGCGAGATTCTGCGGGCATTTGACCTACCAGTAGGCGCATGGTGGAGAGGGCTGCCCCGATTTCATCGTGCAAATCTCGCGATAGTCGCTTTCGCTCTGACTCCATTCCTTCCAATGTACTATTGATGAGTTCTTGCTGGTATTTTAATTCCATTTTTTTGAACATTAATTCTTGTCGGAATAAGCGTTTTTGGTATAAAACAATAAATCCCACAACACACCCCACCAAGAGTAACATCACAAAAGAACCACCAAAAATAGCAAGGTATAAATCTAAGGTTGCCGAGGACGTTGCCATAACCCGATGCCGATAAATAAATGCAAAAGAATAAGAAGGCACGAATGTAATCCCCAAGATAGATAATTGAAAGATTTATTCTCTTTTAAAATCAAATTACTCAAAATAAATAGGGTAAGACTCCCTGCAAAATAAAAGAGGAAGCCAGTGTTAATCCAAAATACAGGGTGTCTTTCAGGACGTTTGGTATTGAGTTCGGTGAGCATTTTATAAAAGCACATCAACGAAAATATGATTACTAAAATGGCTTCTAAGCCCCTTGAATATGTATTAAACTCGGTTATTTTTTGAATAAAGAGAGAATTAAGAAGCGCCAAACCTGTAAAAATTGCCATCAAAATAGGGATGACTCGACGGTCATAAAAATACCCAAAAGCTAAAATAGAACAAAGCGATGAGGTTGAACTCTAATATGGTGTATAGATGCAAGGCGGGTAAATTATTGCCAGTGAGTTTTCCTAAAATATAACCGATGATTTCTGCCAATACACCCAGACCCAGCAAGGCAACAATGTAGCGTAACTCTTTTTTAGCAAATGATACCGAAATACAGCGATTCCAACAGCTAAAAATAACGAGCCAATCGCCCCATAAAATACCCATTTAGAAACCAATTAGTCATTCGCTTTGTCCATATTAATTTCTATTAACAACTTTCTCCTTCAACAGGCACGAATAGGGGGCTTTCGGGGTCGCAGATAGGAGGGCAAGGACGACTAAAGTCAAATACTTCATAATCAGTGGTTACCTCTTTCCCAGTCGCAATATTATACACAGTTTGTTCTCCTATCAAATCAATAATCATATCTTTGTCGTCGCCATCATACCCAGGTATAGTTGTTCCTTTTACGGCAGCACTTACCAATACCAAACAAGGTTCTTGGCCATTTTTGCTATCGGGATTGGGCTTTATCCCAATATACATCCTGATATACTCCGTGTCGACTTGATTAAGAAGATCTACAAAGTCGGCGCGGGGTACTACAAATGCCCGTAAATCCGTTGGTTTAAAAGTCTCATTCCCAATGGTGTTGGTATCTATCCATTTCTTAACCCAGTTTTGTGCTTCTGGTAGCGGTATTGCTACCCCTTGTTATCATTTCCTTTTTGCGTGTGGTGTTGATTTCTTGTCCCATGTTTTTTAAGATTAGAGTTGAAAAACGTTGAAAATAATAATAGAAAACGCAAATCTAATCGTCTTTTTAAGGATTACAATAGGTAAAAATGCCTGTTTTAAACAGTAGGTAAAAACACGAAGACAACTCCGTCAAAATGCCTAATTTAAAAAACAGGTGTTTTGACGGATAAGAGAGAGGAAAAAAGGCGACAACTTTGTGACGTTCAAATGAACATAAAAAAAATCCTTTCACTTATAACTAATGACGATGCCTCTCAATCATTCTCCGCCTGTGCCGTAGTACCTATTCATATAGACTACCCATTTTTTCTACAATTTTTATTTTTTACTATAAAACACTCAACGTTATGGAATCTGGAAAATCAAATATCAGCAACGAGCAACTTGCCAGCGATTTTAGCACCCTTTTAAAAGGTAAAATCAGCGATTCATTGATTGAATCAACAGTTCAGTCATTATCTACCCAAACATTGGCTACAGCCACTACCGACCCATGCCCAAGTTATGGTGCCAGTGGAAGTGTTTGGAGTATGGTTTTTTATATGGGCTGTCAATGCACTGTTACCAATGGCAAGACTTTTAATGGCAGCGTATGGGGCGTATCTTTCCCAGGCGGGGGGGCTTTGTTTGGTGATGTATATCTCAATTGTCCCACTTGCAGCACATTAGACCAATTGTACAGCCAAACCACCAATTTCGTTTTGACTGCCACCTCTGTTTATACCGCGTTTTATTTCTATGATAAAAACGGCAACTACTTGGGAAGTTTCCAAGCAGGGTCAGTATCTACCGTCAATGGGGGGGGCGCAGGATCAGGAAGCTGGTCTTAATAAATTAGGCTACAATAAAACATTATGCCTCTTCGATAGTTAGTGTATCTTACAAAGTTAGCATAGCATTCAAGGTTGCTATGCTAACTAATGACTACTTCATACCGCATCCCTTTACCCTGACTACCAATAGGAACCATAAAAAGGGATAGTTCGCCCATTATGGGATGGATTAACTCAAAAATACCTTGTAAATAATAAGCTTGTGTTAGCTCTGTTTCAAATTCTAAAGTGAAGGGCTGACGAAATTTGTCAGTTTTACTTCCCCAAGCTACAACGCTGATGAGTTGCGCCTTTTGAACAACCTCAGGAGTGAAACGAATCGAAAATAAATGATTAATATGGGGCTGAAAATCAGCAATAGTGAGTTTTTCTAACATGACTCAGTAAAAAATTAATGCGCGCCGACAGAAGGCTGCCACTCGTAGAGATAATAAACAGAATTGAATTCACCGACTTTTTTGAACCCCATTCGTTCATAAAGTTGTAAAGCAGGATTATTGTATTCGACATGAATCGTTACAATTTTTTCCAATACTTCTCCTTTTTGAAGAATAGCCTTCAGCAGGCTACTTCCGATGCCT
This sequence comes from Spirosomataceae bacterium, assembly GCA_041392315.1. GTDB lineage: Bacteria > Bacteroidota > Bacteroidia > Cytophagales > Spirosomataceae > Runella. The sequence continues at coordinate 54,848 of JAWKMH010000007.1, forward strand.
TTACCGCGGTACTCGGGTAGCATCGCAATATCCATGATTCGGACTTCATTTGGGCTGTAGTTCCAATGAACATAAAGTCGCCCGATGGGAATAGCTTCATTAATAATCAATTGCAAATCTGCCCCTTTGTAAAACTCCTGGTAGTACTGATGCTGTGCCATGAATTGTTGGGTCACAAATAAGCGCTTGTGTTCTTCTGTCCAGTCAGGTACCAGCGCCAGTTCTTGGGCTCTGGTACCTGCATAGATTTCTAATAAAAAAGGTAAATCTACCTCAGTAATGGGTCTTAATGTGACCATATCGGGTTACGTTCGAGGAGGAAAGACTCCTTGCAAAGCAATATTGAAATAAAAAGTTAAATAAGGCATCATGTTGTTATGAGGCTGGTCGCCACCAGCGGGAGCGACGGCATTCACAGACATATCAACGAGCGCTCCTGGTGGACTGGTTTTATAAATACTGGCTCGAGCGGGCAGTGCTCCTGTAGGGCTTGATTGCAGTCCGCTGTCATTAATAGCTTGCACGGTATGGCTGTGAGAAGGAATTTCACTTTCTAATAAACTGACCGTTTCACTACCACCAGTTTCTCCAAGGTCGTGTAATGATAGCCCTGGCCCCCGCTCAGGATGCATAGGTGCTCTCCCCTGTAAATCTGGGAGGGCAAAATTAGATTTTCCATTGCCACCATAAGTAGTGCCCAATAAAGAGAACAAGGCGGTATTTTGAGAAAGGGGAAGTAGCTGTCCATCGCACCAAGCCCAACCTTTGGGAGCAAAATTGAATGGAAAGATACGAATTTCGGCAACGAAGGGATCTGCCATATTGATTAGTTATTTTATGACCGTAGCCTTTAATGAAAATGTTAAAAACTACGATGGGTGAATGTTTTTTTGAAACTAATTTGTATAGGGGAAAATAGTACTATTCTAAGTGGGCGAAGGAAAAATGCCATATAAAGAAATGATAAAGTTCAAACACAAATAGGGTTGAAAGTTGGTGTGTGGTTGTGAGCCACCAACTGATGAGATCATACCAGGGTTTAAAGAGCTAAACCCGACAGAGGTATCAGTAGTATAGCCATCTACCGAGGCATTTCGGGCTAATACTGATCCACTTGGGCTAGTTCCTCCCCCAGAATTGCTTGATCCCAAGAATGGATGTGAATGTGCAGGTATTTGTGCTATAGTAAGTGTGATTTGTTCTGCGCCGCCACTTTCAGCCAATGTAAAGCCATTGCCCATATGCACAGGTATTCTGCCGCGCAAATCGGGTAGTCCAAAAGTAGATCGGCCATCACCCCCGTAGGTAGTTCCAATCAAATTAAACAGTGTCTCGTATTCTAAAATGGGGAGTAATTGCCCCCACAGAACTGCCACCGCAGGGGCAAAGTTGCCAGCAAATATTCTTATTTCTCCAACATAAGGTTGAGCCATAGTCGTATTGTTTTATGATGAGTTATTGATAATTAAGTAGGACTTGAAAAATCCCCTGTAAAGCAATTGAGAAATTGAGCGTTAAGAAGGGTTGCATATTCAGGTGCGCCTGACTCCTCCTATATTGGTCGCCATGTTGGCATTCATCGCTACCAAATTACTGGCTCCGCTATAAAATTCCGACGGAACAGTATTTGCAAGATAGGTACTACTGGGAGCAACCGTGTCTTGGACACTACTGGTTGCTTTAGCCACGTGTATGCGTAGAATCTCCGCAATCGAAAGGGTATGCGCTTGTTCACCCCCACGCTCACCAAGTGTATGCCCACTACCTACATGAATAGGAGTACGTGCACGCAAATCTGGTAAAGCAAAGTTAACGCGTCCGTCGCCACCGAAAGTTGTCCCCAATAAAGAGAAGAGCCCTTGATTTTGATTAATGGGCAATAATTGCCCATTACATAAGGCCCAGCCTTTAGGAGGGAAATTGAAACTCATGATTCTAATTTCTGATAAAAAGGGTTCTGCCATAAGAAAAGATGTTAAAAGGGTTGTGAATAAATTGGAAACTAACTAATCGAAGGGGGTGTTTATTGACAAATCTTTTTTGCCAAACTAAACTTTGACCTTCCCATACCTGAATATGGGTATTGACTGTGTTATTTAAAATAGAGATGAGAAGTAATCTTAATTTCGCCCTTAGCAGTGATATAGGTCTCTGGATTTACTTGATCTAAGGGCATTAAATAAGCTGCGGTATCGTCAGTGAAATTCTGACTTGATTGGGCCAATGCTTCTAAATCATAGTTAGACAAACAAGTTATTTTTGCCCAACTACCATCAGTTTGGCGTTTCCAAAATGGAATCATTAAATTTAACACCCCCCTCAATAGGGTGGGTTTTTGCAAAAACTTGAAAGCAATATTGCCCTTTATCATAAAAAAAATAAGTGAGTGTATTAGTTTTACAGAATTCACCTGAAAGGACTGCCGTAGAAACAGAGGAAGTGTGAAAGAATGAAACGACGCATCAACAGCTTCAATTTGACATGAATTTACTATTTGCTCCAGCCACATCTGCCAATACGTTTGGGAATTAAAACTTCCTTGTACATTAGAAACAAAAGGGAGGCTCAGTAAACTTGAACCCAATAGCTTAATAAACGGTCGTCTTTGCATGGTCATCCGATAGGAGAAATATAAGTGAAGAAGAGAGTTTTAAAACGTTGAGATTAGTCATAAGAAAAAACAATAACAAACCCCTTGATGATAGGGACGCTGCTATCATTGACAAAATTATTGAAATACACTTGAATTCCAAATGAGTTGTGAGTTATTTTAACAATAAAAAAAATAGACTATAATTGATAAAAACTATATCCTAAAAAATTGTGACTTAACCTGTTATTTATTTAGCTTTGGGAAGTTTATTCAAAGAATCAAAAAAGATAATTTTTAGTGTAAAATTATTTGTTTAAACCAAATCAAAGGTGCTCAACTTACGAAAAACTCTTATCGCATGAAATTTATTACTCCCATTTTTGTTAGCGTTCTGCTCGGCCTCTTTATAGGCATGCTCAACCCGCCTGAAGATATGGTTTCTATTTACCATTCAGGGGGCAATACAAACAATCTTCCGAAAGAAACAGCCAAGAAAGGAACTGTTTCTACGAATGCTCAAGGAAATCAAAAAACAAGTACGCCCTCATCGTACAGCCCATTTATTAGTCAAACTAATGAGACGAGATTGACTCAATCAGGGGGCATGTTATTAGCACCGAGTGTTACAGCCACCAAGACCGATCAGCTGGTCGGTACTGACAATGGTACTACTGGCCCTACTCCAGGGGATGTAATCGAATATACCGTTACGATTACCAATGCTGGCATGGATGATGCTACAGGAGTGAATTTTACCGATACCATTGACCCCAATACTACACTCGTACCAGGCTCTGTCAAGTCGGCACCAATAGCGGTCAAAGATGCTTATTCTACGGTAGGGAATGTATCTATCTCTGTGCCTGCAGGTTCAGGACTTACTTCAAACGATGTCAACTTAGATAACGATATGCTCACTGTCACGGCAGTCAATCAGGTGGGTACATCGGGGCAGGTTAATTTTGCTGCCGATGGTAGCTTCACCTTCAATCCCAATCCAGGCTTTGAAGGCCCCACTACCTTTACTTATACCGTTTCGGATGGCACGTTCTCTTCGACAGGAACAGTTACTATTACAGTAACGGGCATGATTTGGTTTATTGATGCTTCTGCTTCTGCTGGTGGAGATGGTCGCCTTAGTGCACCTTGGAATAACATGAACGCCTTTAACGGTTCCTCTTCGGATGACCCAGGCGATAATATCTTTGTCTATACTGGCACTTATACCAATACTACTAATACCGTTTTATTGGGCCAACAAAAACTGATTGGACAAGGGGCAGCAGGGGCTAGCCTTGCGGCTTTGGCTGGAGTGACTTTTTCGGTACACCCACCGATCTCACCCGCGACTATTCCTACTATTAATGGTACCCGCCCAGACATCAACCAGGCGGGCAACACCACCAACATGCAATCTCAGAACGAGGTACGTGGGGTCAACCTCAGCAATACCAGTGGTACAGCGCTGCATTAATAACTTTAGTTCTGCTTTAGTCCGCCAGGTGAGCATCAGCAATACGGGCGGTGTGAGGTAATTTTAACAATGGTGTCTTAGATGTCATTTTTCAATCCGTATCTGCCTCCAATGCTCCGTACGGTATCCGCCTTCAGACGACGACAGGCTCTTTTGAGATTACTGGCACAGGCACAAACGACGGTAGCGGTGGCACAATCAGTAACATCGTCAACAGGGCATCGAACTAATCACTGCTTCAAACATTACCCTGCGAAATTTGACCCTGAATAATGCCAATACCGCGGATACAGGGGGAGATGGAGTGTGCGACGAAGACCAAAATATATCTTGCAATGCCGCTATTTACATGAGCGCTGTAACTGGCACCAACGTCTTTAATAATGTGGACATTACTACGACGCAGGAACAGGGAATCAATGGCAATAACGTCAACAACCTTACTATGACCAATTGTACGGTGACCAGGAGCTGGCGCGAGTGCCAATGTGAATGATATTGAAGAAAACGGGGTCAAGTTTATTGACTTGAAGGGGACTTGCAGTTTTACAGGCTGTACCTTCTCCAATTCATTCACCCGTAATACACACATTCGCACTGGTTCAGGCTCATTGACATTGACAGTTGATAATTGCAGCTTTTCAAATACAAATTATCTTGTTACAAGGGCAGATTGTTTTGAGATGCGCACTACTGGGTCCGCTTCGGCTATTGTAAATATTACCAATAGTGATTTCTATAGAGCTGGATCTAAGGGGATTCAGATGTTTGCCGAGGGCAATTCTACCATGAGATCTCAATATAACCAATTGCAGCGTGCAGCGCTTTGGCAATCCGATGGCTGGGTTGAAGTGGGGTCTAATGGCGCCGCCGCGGCTATTAACTATATTGTAAATAACAATCCCGTAGTGGATCCTCTGGTGAGGTAGCTTTTGGCTTCGACTTTTTTAGGTTCTGACCTAAATGGCCGCACTAACAACAATGCCAGTATTACCAATAACAACGCGACTGCCTCTATTTTCTCTGCTATTCGGGTTTTGCACGAAAACAATGGACAGGCCATTTTAGAAATTAAAGATAACCCCAGTATTGTTTCTTCCAATATTGATATCCCAGTAGATATGGTTGCTAATAAATGGAGCTACGGCAGCGGCTCGTTTAGATGTTACTTTAGATAACAATAACATTACTAACTCAACTACCACTTCAGCAGGTCTTGAGGGGATTTTACTGACGGCTGGCGATAATTCAGGGGAGATGCCAACACGCTTTGTGCCATATCTTAAACAATGACCTGACTTTGCCGCTATGTATCCACGTGCTTTTCGGGTTCGGCATTTTGATGCAACCACGATGAACTTCTACAAGGTTCTGGGCCTAATATTTCGACTACCTGGACAAATAAAGGGAATACAATACAAATGGTACAACTACAGCTTATGGACCTAACATGGGCATTGGCTTTTAATGGTACTTGTCCTACCCCAAGTCATTCTATCACTGTTCGGAAGATTGGCTGCCGAACCTCTTTCCATTATAGAGAAAGAAAGAAAAGAAGTGGCTCAAGTGCAAGAAAAAGAAGTCAAACCTTATTGAGACCGAAGTCATTGTTACTGGCCCTTCGAAGAGACCAATCAAGTAGAAGAAGCTGCACGTAGAGCTGTGGTTATGGCAGGAGAAACCGTCAGTGTTGGTGGTATGGGAGGATTTTACTGCCTGCAGGACAAAATATCATCATCAAATTCCGGGTGACCATCAATGATCCTCTACCTTAGGTACTCTACAAGTTTCTAACCAAGGAACAGGCGGAAGTAATTACAATGTGCTGACAGACGATACCGCACTTGGAGGTAGCAGCGACCCAACAGTCACTGATCTTAGTAAGCATAGCCTTGGTAACTTAATATTTAGAGATAATAACAAAAATGGTGTATTTGATGGTGGCGATGTAGGTATTGATGGGGTAGTAGTCAATCTTTACAGAGATAATGGTACTACTCGCTGGTATTTTAGATGCAAACTGATAGCTTTGTGAATACGGTTACTTACTGTTGCGGGAGGTCTCTACTCTTTCACTAATCTTTGCTCAGACAATTACATCGTTCAAATCCCCTCTTCTCTGGAGTTTGGTGCTGGAGAGCCATTAAATGGTTTAATCTCCAGCCCTGGGGAGTGTTGCGCCCGATCCAGATAACAATACCGATAACGATGACAATGGACAAGATGCTATCAATGGCTCTATTGCGAGTCAAGCCATTACGCTTAACTACTCTTCCAGTTTTGTGGAAAATAATACTACTCTTGATTTTGGTTTCAGAGTACCTACAGTTGTTACGATCAATGATGTGGTGCTGAATGAAGGTAGTGGGGGTGGTAGCACCAACTTTACCTTCACCGTTAGTCGGGATAATACAAGCGAAGCTTTTTCTTTAGGAGTCAATACAGCGAATATTACCACCACTGGCAGTGATTTTACAGCTATTAGTGGGGGTACGGTTAGCTTTACTGCGGGTGGTAGCCTCACCGCCTCAGTAAGTGTTACGGTGAATGCCGATGATATTGTGGAATTGACCGAGACCTTCAATGTATTGCTTTCGGGGGCACCTGATGGAGTGATCATCACAGATGGGACAGGTTTGGGGACCATTACCAATGATGACCAAGCTACCATTAGCATTGATAATGTATCTGATACTGAGGGCAATGTGGGCACTAAACCCTTTACATTTACAGTCACCTCGAACAAGGCCGTAGATGTACCATTTAGTGTCAATATAAATACAGTGAATGGCACAGCCAGCACAGTCGACAATGATTATGTGGCTAATAGCACCACCTTGAACTTTTCAGGTACTGTGAGTGAGACAAAGACCTTTACTGTAACCGTCAATGGCGATGTGAAGGTAGAATCCGATGAAACTTTCAGCGTTCCATTGAGTGCATTGAGTGCCAGTGGTCGTAATGTAGTTATTTCAGGTTCCAATGGTACGGGCAGTGGTACGATAACCAACGACGACGCAGCGACGATATCGATCAATGATGTGAGCCAAGTGGAAGGTAATGCAGGTACGACCAATTTTGTATTTACTGTTACTTTAAGTCAAGTAGTTGATCAGGCGGTCACGGTTAATTTTGCCACTGCTGATGGAACGGCTAGCTCAGGTGATTACAATACCAACACGGGTATAGTCACTTTTCCTGCTAACGGGGCTGGTCAAAACCAAACGATTACCGTTCAAGTCATTGGGGATATGGTGGGCGAAGCCAATGAAACTTTCTTTGTTAATTTGAGCAATGTATCAGCAGGAGGGAAAGCTGTAACTATCTCGGATGCTCAGGGAATAGGCACCATTATAGACGATGACTTAGCTTTCTCCATCAATGATGTGTCTGTTTCTGAAGGCAATGCAGGCACAACGACCATGACATTCACCGTAACCCGTACGAGTACAGCCACTGCTGAAAGTATCCAATATACGACAGCAAATAATACGGCCACTACTGCTGACAACGATTATGTTGCCAGTAGTGGTACATTGAATTTTGCCCTTGGCGATAACTCGGAAACTATTACCATTATCATCAATGGGGATACCAAAGTAGAGGCCAATGAGACCTTTTTTGTCAATCTTTCCAATGTGAGCAATGGCTCGATTGCCGATGGGCAAGGGCAAGGCACCATTACCAATGACGATGCAGCCACGGTGACTTTGACAGGCGGCATAGCCCAAGCCGAAGGCAATGCAGGCACGACGAGTTATACCTTTACTGCCACGCTCAATAATGAGGTACAAGACGGATTGACCATAGCCTATACCACCAATGATGGCACAGCCACTGCAGCCGATGGCGACTATGTGGACAATGACGGCCCCGCCTTGGTTTTTGCGGGCACTTCAGGGGAAACAAAGACCATTACTGTTTTAGTCAATGGGGATACCAAAGTAGAAGCTAATGAGACCTTTACGGTGTCTTTGGGAGCCATCAGCAATGCGCCCGTAGGGGTAACGGTGGGGGGAGTGGCCCAAACAGGCACCATTACCAATGACGATGCAGCTACCGTGACTTTGTCAGGGGGGCCGTTGTTTCAAAATGAAGGCAATGTGGGTACAACTCCATATGCTTTTACGGTGACTCTCAACAATGCTGTTCAGGGAGGCTTTTCGGTCTCCTACACCACTGATGACAACCAAGCCACCACTGCTGACAACGATTATGTGGATAATGACGGTTCGTTGGTTTTTACAGGCACCGCAGGCGAGAGCAAGACCATCACGGTATTGGTCAATGGAGATCTCAAAGTAGAAGCCAACGAAATTTTCTTGGTCAGCTTAGGCGCACTTACAGGCGCGCCCGCAGGCGTGACTACTGCTGGTTCCCCCCAACAAGGACTCATTACCAACGATGAATTAGACTGGGGCGATGCGCCTGACAGCTACAATACGCTGAGTGCCAACAACGGAGCACGCCATAACACCTCACTGCTATTTCATTTGGGGGCTACCGTAGATGGTGACTTAGATGGACAACCCAACGCTAATGCCGATGGTGACGATACCGATGCCGAAGGCGATGATGATGATGGCGTAACGCTGCCTTCGGCCTTGGTGACCAATACGATGGCCAACCTAACAGTTAACGCCACTTCCGTAGGTTATCTTAATGCTTGGGTGGACTTCAATAACAATGGTAACTGGAGCGATGTTGGCGAACAGGTCTTTACGAACACAGTTCTTACAGCTGGGGACAATACCCTAAGTTTTATGGTACCTGCGGGAGCCACCCCTGCTACCACTTTTGCCCGTTTCCGTTATACCTCTGCTTCAATAGGTTCGCCCAGCTTTGCTGGTCAACAAACCACAGGAGAAGTAGAGGATTACCAAGTCAGCATCGTCAATACGCAATTCTCTATCAATGATGTGTCTATGGTAGAGGGTAATGCAGGGACGACTAACTTAAACTTCACGATTAGCCGTAGTGTCAATGCCAATGCTTGTTCGGTGAACTACGGCATCACAGGTGGTAGTGCTGTGTCAGGTAGCGATTACCAAGCCTTCTCTAATGGTACGGTCAACTTTACCGCAGGAGGGGCATTATCAGAAACCGTCACAGTGGTCATCAATGGGGATAATACGGTCGAGCTCAACGAAACCATCCTAATGACGCTTTCAATGGCTGTCAATGGTAGTATTTTAGATGGTAGTGGTACAGGTACGATTACCAACGATGATGCCTCCGTTATTACCATCACCAGTCCTACCGTAACAGAAGTCAATCCAGGACCTGTGTCGATGAGTTTTGATATAGTTATGAGCCAGCCCTCAGATGCCGATGTAGTAGTCAACTATGCTACCGTGGATGGAACGGCCACTACGGCGGGCAATGATTATCAATCTACCAGTGGCATGCTCACCTTTAGTGCAGGCCAAACCAGTAAGCAAGTATCGGTGACCATCAATGGAGACTGTATCAATGAAATGGCAGAGACCCTGCTACTGCGTTTGAGTGGACTCAATGCCAATGGACGTAATGTAAGTTTGAGTGGAGGTGGAGCTACCTTGGAGGGTACAGGGACGATACAAAATGCCCCACTGCCTACAGCGATGATTTCGGGTACAAGCAGTGTTTGTCAGGATGCTCCATCACCCACGGTAACTTTTACGGGCTCAGGGGGTATGGCTCCTTATACTTTTACTTATAGCGTCAATGGTGGAGGCAGTCAATTCGTATCGACGATGGGTATGAGCAGTAGTGCTACTGTGGCACAGAGTACAGCCATGGCAGGGGTTTATACCTATACTTTGGTGAGTGTGAGCGATGCCAATTGTAGCCAAGCTCAAAGTGGCATGGCAGTTATTACGGTTAAACCTACACCAAGTTCCGCCTTGACGGCCAGCAAATATGACGTTTGTCCTAACACCCCCGTAAGTTTGGATGCCCATTGTTCGGTGGGGGGAGCTACGGTCAACTGGAACCCAGGGGGGGCTACAGTCACGCCCGATGCACCTAATATTGCTTATGTCTATAAAGCGAGTTGTGTCTTGGATGGTTGTATAGGCAATGAATCGAGTGTGGAAGTGAGAACCCATCGCATTTTGGTGGATTTGAAAGATGTGGGCTTGGGTGCTCAACCCAAAGCGATAGTGGGAGCTGTGAAAGATAATCTTGCTCCAACCAACTTGATTGTGGCTCCCTTGTCACCTCGTTTGTGGACGCTTTTGGCCACAGGCTGTACAGCATCGGAATCGGCCGTCTTTAAACTCTCAGGACCTATTAGTTTTAATACCATCGACAACAATCCGCCTTACGCGATGTTTGCCAATGTGGGTAGTGATTATTTCTCGGTCGATCACCCCAATTATGGTAATGGTAGTAGTGGTTTTCCTAATGGAACCTATACTTTGGTGGTGGACTTGAGGGCAGCCGATGGGGTGGGTGGTCCTTTCCCTAAAAATCGAATCGCTGTCGGAACCCTCCTGGCCACTCGTACGCTGCAGTTTACCATAAACAATACCATCAGACAGGGAATCTCCAGAACAAGGAACGGCCGCTACCGGGAAAGTTGGGCAGTGGTTGTTCTTAATCCAGTAGTTAATACTTTGCGTTTGAAACTACAACACTCTAAAGATGAGCTTGTTGAAGTAGCTTTTTTAGATGCCTCAGGGCGATCTATATTGCAACGAATTTTTGTACCAGCAACCAACCAACATCAAGAAGAATTTGAGATGAGTAGTTTAGCTAATGGAATGTATTTTCTACGTGTGAGTACTGTTGATAAACATGCAACCTGAAGGTACTCAAGGTGCAATAGTTCGAAACCTACTCATCACATAGGATCATACTAATCAATGCTCTATAAAAATGATTTATCAAATATACAAGGTAAAAGAAGGGTAGTAATATTAAGTAAGAAAACAAAAAAACCCGAAAAGAGTCTCTTCGGGTTTTTGCCTACTTAAATAAGTAAAATCTCATAAAGTAGTCCTTATTTAGTACCCAGGGCCGGAGTCGAACCGGCACGGGATTGCTCCCACAGGTGTTTGAGACCAGCGCGTCTACCGATTCCGCCACCTGGGCCTATCCTCAAACAGGACTGCAAAAGTAGCGGGTAGCAGTTGAAAAGCAAATTTTTTGGTAGATATTTTTATCAAAAAAAGTACTTATTCGTAGCGCAGAGCTTCTATAGGGTCTAAGCGTGAGGCTTTTATGGCTGGATAAATCCCGAAATAATTCCTACAATAACACAGACCAATATACCCATCAACATCCAAACTAAGGTACAATAAAACTTGCCGACGAACTTATCACTTTAGCGATGATATTACCCACTGCAATTCCTAAGATTAAACCACCAAGCCCTCCTAAAATACAAACCACAATCGCTTCCATCAAAAACTGAAGTCTTATCAAGCGTGGAGTAGCGCCTAAAGATTTGCGAATACCTATCTCACGGGTACGTTCTAGACCGATACCAACATGATATTCATCAATGCGATGGTAGCTCCCAGTAGCGTAATAAGTCCTATCCCAAAACCTCCACCTGTAAGTAGCCAGTAATAGTTTCGAAATTTTTGGCCAAAGCATCGGCACTTTCTATTTCAAATGAATCGGGCTTCCCAAGTGGGTCTTTGCGCACCCGACGCATTACCCCTCTTGCTTCCTCCATGATCAATTCTTGGTCTTCCATGCTATTGACCGTGGTGGTAATATCGAAAGTCAATTCCCGATTGGCTGCCAATACGCGACCATTTTCAAGTGGCACAAACAATACCCGGTCGTCTCCTCCGCCCGTCAGCGAACCCTTCTTTTCTAATACGCCTACCACTTTATATTGATTGCCCATCATAATAATTTCTTCATTAAGAGGGTTTGTTTTCCCTTCAAATAATTTTTGGGCAATTTCTGAACCTATAATAACCACATTAAGTCCATTGTCTAAATCTGTTTGCGATAAATTTCTTCCACTGGAGAGTTTATAACCTTTAATATTCATAAAGTTATCATCAATTCCTACGATACGTGCATTAGGATTTGTTTTGATAGAATGATATTTCACTTCTACAGCTCCTCGAATGTTGGAAGAAATAGAAACTAAGGCATCATAAGTACCCTTAATTTCATTTTTATATTGTTTAGACTGCCTATAAGTAATAGCAGGATAATCTTTCGTTTTTACCCCAGAGTTACGCCTCCTAAAAGGCTGGGGCCCTCTGATATCAAAGGTGTTCGCCCCCAAATCAGCAAAGCTGTTATTGACCGAACTTTGCATTCCATCAATGGCCGTCAGGATGCCCACCAAAGAAGTAATTCCTATGGCAATAATCAGTGCTGTGAGCACCGTACGGAGCATGTTGGATTGAATAGAACGAAGACCTTCTCGGAAATTTTCTAATAGATTCATATTTTTTTAGTGGTCATAAGGTGGATTTTACGTCGTTTTAACATAGTTTTAGTGGCCTGTTAGTCCATAAACTCTATCTAAAATTAACTAAATATATACGGATTCATTTCAAATTAAGTGCATTGATGTCGTTTTCTGCACGTTTTTTGCAATAGATTCGTTAGTACAAATGTCATTCTGAAAATTTTAAAACCCAAACCGATGAAACGGTTCATACGCCTACCACTTATCATTCTTTTAGTTTTGTCCATGAAGTTTCGGCTACCAAAATCCTCATTCCGATGGACGAATCTCAAAAATCATCTGAAGTCATATGGTTTAGCCTATTGGGTATTGCGTACTTACGATACCGAGATAGACTGGTTGCTCAATTATCGCGGAGGTAGTTTTATGATGGACTGGAGCCAACGGGTAGTCAATGAGATGGTGATTAGGGGTATTAGTTATGAAGTCATTTCTGATGCCCAATCGTCGGGTATTCTCAACGAAATTGCACAACCCGATGCCAACATGGACAATGTCAAACTCCATAAAGCACCCAAAGTGGCGGTTTACTCACCCAAAACCAAACAACCTTGGGACGATGCCGTTACGCTGGTGATGACCTACGCCGAAATTCCTTACGAAATAGTTTATGACGATGAAGTGATGCAAGGAAAATTGGCTGAATACGATTGGTTACACCTCCATCATGAAGATTTTACTGGGCAATATGGCAAATTTTTTCATTTCAGGGACTATCCGTGGTATCGGGCCCAAAAACGTGAAGCCGAAGAAATAGCCGCCAAATGGGGCTTCGACAAAGTATCGAAACTCAAACTGGCCGTAGCCCAAAAAGTACAGCAATATGTGGCAGGAGGCGGCTATATGTTTGCCATGTGCAATGCCACCGATACCTACGATGTAGCCCTTGCTACTCAAAATACCGACATTGCCGATGCCATTTATGATGGCGACGGCACCGACCCTGGCGCACAAAAAAAGTTAGACTTTAGTCAAACCTTTGCTTTTCAGAATTTTCAAGTGATTACCAATCCCTACGAAATCGAATTTTCGAGCGTGGACAATCAGCCCCAAGAACGTGGCTTGAGCGAAACCAACGACTATTTTACTTTGTTTCAGTTTTCGGCCAAATGGGATCCTGTCCCTACGATGCTCACCCAAAATCACCAACAGATTATCAAAGGATTTATGGGACAAACCACCGCCTTCAAAAAACAATACATCAAACCTGAAGTAGTTATTTTGGCAGAAAACAGGGCAGCAGGCGAGGCTCGTTATATCCACAGTACTTATGCCAAAGGATTTTTTACCTTTTATGGCGGCCACGACCCCGAAGATTATCAGCACCAAATCAACGAAGAGCCTACCGATTTGAATTTACACCCCAATTCGGCAGGCTATCGGTTGATTTTGAACAATATACTGTTTCCAGCAGCCAAGAAGAAAAAACTCAAAACCTAACGACCAAAGGCCATTCGCATCTTGATTTCGGTAAGTTTTCGTTTGGTATCGAGCGGAAAATCGCCTTTCATCATCCAATCGTAATAACTGGGTTCTTGGGCCAGGACATCCACTACGCGTTTGCCGTTGTGTTTGCCAAAATTGATGATTTCCTCGCCCTTGGCGTTATATGCCATGCGATTAGCGAAATCTACGATTTTGGCCGAGGTGAGGTTGTGGAGAGCTTCCATGTCGTTTTGTATGGGTTGGTATAGCTCGCCTTTATCATTTTTGATTTGTACTCCCTCATAGCGTTCTATTTGGGCACATAGCACTTCAAAAGTAGCCACCGTGTCGGCATGGGCGCTGTGGGCATTTTCTAAGTCTTTACCACAATAAAATTTGTACGCGGCAGTGAGATTTCGCGGCTCCATCAAATGAAAAATGCGTTGAGCATCTACGAGTTTGCGATTTTTGATGTCAAAGTCCACGTCGGCACGTAAAAATTCTTCTACCAACATCGGCACATCAAAGCGATTGGAATTGAAACCTGCCAAATCGCAGCCTTGCAGGAATTGCGCCAAAGTCTTAGCGAAATTCTTAAAGGTGGGCGCATCCTTAACGTCTTCGTCATAAATCCCATGAATGAGGCTGGACTCTATCGGAATGGGTATTCCTGGATTGACGCGGAAGGTCTTGCTTTCGATTTCACCATTCATCAGGGCTTTGACTACGCTGATTTCTACAATACGGTCTTTTTGGATATTGATACCAGTGGTTTCGAGGTCAAAACGGCAAGAGGTTTTCTAAGTTTGGAGGTTGTGTGCCATGCAAAAGTTGGAGTTGAGCCGCCAAAATTAGCATTTATTCCAACACAATGCCCTCTTTTTGTAAGTGTTAGGAATATTAAAGACAATGCCGTTGAAGATTTCTATGTCTTTGTGTTGGGGTCGCTGATAGCCAATTCATCTGGCTCGGCTACAATCACCGTGTTGCGTTTGGGTCAAAATCCAAAGCACTTTCTGAACTCCAAAGCGAGTAAGTTCTTGGTTTTGCAGTCAATGTATTCATAATCTGTGAAGTTGCATTGTCTATCTCAACGTCAATTTCGATATTGATAAGAGTGAGGAACTTGCAAATAATGTTCATCAATAATCAGGGGTTAATCTTTGTTTTTCATACACTAAAATATCGCCTCGCCACATTATTGCCTTTGCCAATGTGGAGGCCACCTGCCTGTAAAGACGTAGAATAAATTTTCGTCAAGGCTAAGGTCTAACAAACGAAATAAGTACCTGATGATGAATAATTGAAGTCTACTTGCACCCATAATTTCTTCCAATGTTTTTTTCTTTTCGCAGAACGGACTTGTACCCTTTGTAACACGGGCAGCCCATCCAACACCTCTTTGATGAGGTATTGGGGGACTTTAGGGAGCTTTCGTTTTGGGAGTGTCTGCACAGAAGCCATGTCGCTACGCTTTTTTTAACAAATATAGTAGGATATCATCGAATCGAGGAAATTCAAAAAACAATGATTCTACTCTTTTAAATAACTACTTCAAAATTGGGTTTTTACCAAGGGGTTTGCTAATTTGTTGTTGATTACTTAAGAGTAAGTAATCATCCATAATTTCCAAACTAATAACAATGTTATGAAAAATTAATCCTAATTATGATAGTGTGTTACTCGATGTAAAAATTTCAGACCAAAGACATACCTCAATTTCTACAGTTATCATGAAAATTATTCTATTTTTGGGCTTTTATTGCTTGCGGAATTTTTCCCTCAACAATTCCTCCTAATTATCGAGCCATGTACAGGCTTGTATCTCACCCCGATTCTACCAACTAAACCGCATTGTGGAAGAACATTTCTGCTGTTTATCAAGGAAAATCAAAGTTCGTATTTCGCCTCCGAAAACTTTCTAAAAGGGATTCCATAGATAGGCTGGTCAAGAGGGCAAGCTTTCCGTAGGAGAGCTAATCGAGTGAACCTAAGTACCGATTCAAAACGCGGTTTTCCAAATTTATCATCAAAGATTATTTGCAAAAAACGGTCACCACCCACGAAGTAATTATTTCCGTTTTTCCCTGGAAATATACAAACAGAGTGATCTCGCATGGACAATAAGTGCCGAGCAAAGATACCCTGTCAGGATATCCATGTACAAAAGCAATCACCCATTACGCTGGCAGGCAATATGAAGCAGTTTACCGCAGACATTCCTATCTCCGACGGCCCTTATATTTTGGCGGAAACACCCCGGACTTATTGTCAAACTCAATGATACTAAAAAATCACTGCGTATTCATGAAACAGACGGCAAGGTATAGTGGTAAGATTACCGAAATGCTCGCGTATCGAAAACAACCCCGTTTGTACTTACCCACCAAAAGGCTTTTGAGAAACGAGAAGAAGTAAAGAAAGACCAAACTACGGCTATATCAATATGACGGGTATATCTTTTGACAACCAAAAGTCAAGCGTTCTGGGTCTTCTGAATATGTACCCACAGAAGCCTTCCTGATCGCAGTTGGGACAATAACCCTTTGAGTTAAAGCTGAAATAAGGAGGCTTACATGAACCCACTTTTGTATGGTTGCTTCTATTGTAATTATGTTTCTGCCCAGTCGGTAATTACTGGAAAATAACCGGATGTCACCAAATCAAATCATACCATGTATCGCTATAACATCACGAACGCAATACCACGACTAAGCCAAAGAGCTTCCGCTATCACCGACGCCTTAGGTGAATATATGCATCCAAATATACCCTCAAATACAGGCAGCCTTCAGCTCAAAGTGTATGGGATGGGGTTGCCACTCAAACAAAAATGGTGGACAATCGAGCGCGGGAAGTAAACCTTCAACTGCAAGAAAAATACGCCGAACTTAAGAGGTAGTCATCAAGAAAGAAACACCGATTACCCGTAGTGGTGATACGTTGTCGTATTCAGTCAATACCTTTAAAACCCATTGATCGTACGTGGTGACATCATCAAGCGGCTTGGGGATAGAGGTGGATGCTGCTGGCAAAATATCGTATCAGGGCAAACCCATCAATAAATACTATGTATCGAAGGGTTAGACCTATTGGGCGGGCGGTATATGGTTAGCCCGTGAAAACCTCAGTAAATGATGTCTCGCAGGTACAAGTAATTGAAAATCACCAACCTATCCGAATGTTGGGCAAGCATTCATTTCTGATAATGCAGCCATCAACATCCGACTCCGTAACAACTTAGCTACGACAGGCACTGCTCGTGATGTGGCTCTTGGTGGCTTACCTGTATTGTGGGAAGCCAACGTCACCATCAATGCTCTTTACCAACAACAACAGATTATTGCCTCCTATCAAAGCAATAATCTGGGTAATCTAAAACACAAGTAAAAGTACACACCGTTGAAGATGCGCTGAACCCCTTTGAAAGTGTGGAAAGAAAAAAAACGTGGGTACGCATCATCCCCGTCGAAACCCCTGTTTTTTCGACTACGCGCTAGCTTACAATCGGCCTCATTTAGGTTCGGTCAATTTTCTAAAACGCTGCAGTTTATGAGCTAAAACTGAATGTTTCATATCTGAATGATTATCAACGCCAAACCTTCTTTTCACTCAGACTATCCAACACACTAAACGATACAATCGCGTTTTTGGCAGAAAATAAGTAGCAATCATCTACTGTTCAATGCGTTGGAGGCCGATATCATACTTGAAAAAAATAATAAGGTTGCCTATTTTAAAAACCAATTAACCCTAAATAAACAATGGAACCGAGCAACGGGGGTTTTAGCAAATAATGATAGCCCAGTATCCCAAGGGGTAACCAACCCAATTATTTCTCACTAACCAATCAATAAAGGATATTTTCAAGAAAAGTAAAGATCAGGCTAATTATGGCAATCCTTCCTGCATTTTCAGCGTTCACCACAAACGTTAAAAGTGATGCCAGTACAATTTTTTGGATTTTTCAATAACAATAATGCGTTCGACTCCCTGTCTCAAAGCGTTGCTCTACAAAGTTTTGTTATGCACAACCGAGTAAGTATGCGTAAAAATGTAAAAGGAATTTCGCTATCGCCTCAAATCGGGTTTCGGATAGAAAACCAGCAGTTTCAGAGCCAAATCCAAAGTATCTCAAACACAAATGAAACCCAACCAGCTTCAAGCGATTTCAGTAATCATTTAGACTGGCGAAAAGCCGAGTTCTATTCAAAAATACAGATCCAATACCGGATACAAAAATGGAAAACTACCTTAGATTTCCCCCTGACCTACTATCGGTTGGCGGTCAGAGATACGTTTTTAAACCAATCACAACGCATCAACCAAGTAGCTTCCAGGCCAAGACTAAACGTTGGTTTTGAAGCAAACTCTTTTTGGAAATTCTCAGGTTTGACAGAACGACAATACTCTTTTGGCGATATTGGCGACATTTTTTATGGCTATCTATTGCGAGATTACCCGAAGCATTGAACGCCGCAATATACCGCTTTCGCAAAGTCTGTCACACACAGAGGTAGCCTGAATGTAGGTTGCACAAAACCCTTTACAGGCTATGTTTGGATTTCTGACATTTTCAAAGATGTGGAACGACTACAACCTGATGTACGCAAGCCGTATTTCGGCCAAAGGAGCCGTAGAAAGTTATTTACATACCGATAAAAAACAGCAGTGTCACCAAAACGTAGTAGGGCGAATCGGTAAATATTTCAAGGATAGTAAAAGTCAAATCAACCTGAATTACCAAAAAACGACGATTCAACGCCAACAACTTCTTAACAATGTTTGTCTACTCTCAACACCAACGTGCTCGTGGGGTCTAAAAGCAGAGATTAATCCTTCAAAAAGGTAAATATTTATTATGATTTTAAAGCTTCCCAGACACGTATTGAGATAGCGGGAAAGAAAAATCCGCCTGCCTCTCAAGAGCGCCATCAGTTTAGTGCCAATGTGTTTCCAAGCAAACAAAATCTTTATTACTAACGATTATTATATCAATCATTTACAAGACCAAGTCTAACAGCATTTTCACCAAACTTGACGTTCAGTCTTACATTTATTGAAAAAATTGATGTTGAAGCAACTGGACGAATATTTGAATACGGCCAATCTAACGTTGGTATCAGCTAATTCATTCTCTTACTTCGAATCAACCTACCAACTGCCCTATGCAATTAATTCAAAAGATAAGATTTTACATTTGATACCCACTATATCCAATTCTGAACCAGGTTATCAAACCACAGGTATTGCTATTTTAAAGAGTTTTCCAATCATTAAAATAAAAAATGAGTACATTTCATAAACTAAACCTTTGGGCGGAAGCGGCGTTCGATTACATCATCATTGGGGCGGGTTCTGCGGGCTGTGTATTGGCCAACCGCCTTTCAGAGAACCCCAACAACCGCGTTTTGTTGGTAGAAGCGGGCGGCCCTGACAAAAAAATGGAAATTCATATCCCAGCAGCCTATTCCAAGCTCAACCGTACCGAAGTGGATTGGGGGTTTGAAACCGAACCACAACCTGATGTGCTGAATAGAAAAATGTACTTACCACGCGGTAAAGCCCTCGGGGGAAGTAGTTCTACCAACGCCATGGCCTATATACGCGGCAATAGCGCCGACTACGACGAATGGGCTGCCTTGGGCAATGCGGGTTGGAGTTATGAAGAAGTACTGCCTTATTTTATCAAATCTGAACACAATGAACAGTTCAATAATGCTTTTCATGGGCAACATGGCCCACTCAACATTACACAGGCCCAAGCCTTTCGTACACCTGTAGCCGATGCTTTCGTGTCTGCTTGTATCGAAAACGGCTTACCCGAAAATCACGATTTTAATGGGAAAAATCAAGCGGGAGCAGGTTTGTTTCAGATTTACGATTAAAAATCAAAAACGATGCAGCACAGCGGTGGCTTTTCTAAAACCCGTGCTACATCGCCCCAACCTCCAGGTCATCACACACGCACACACGCGGCAAATTATCATTGAAAACGACCGCGCTGTTGGCATTGAATTTATAACAGGCAAAAATAGCACCGAGCGGGCCCTGGCCCAAAAGGAGGTTATTTTGTCGGCAGGGTCGTTTTGCTCCCCCCAGCTACTGATGCTTTCGGGTATAGGTGATGCCGACGAACTCAAATACCACGGCATTACCTGTAAAAAACACCTGCCAGGCGTGGAAAAAAACCACAAGACCATTTGTTTTTCGGGGAGTATGCATTGGCTACTGTTGCCTACGGCCAACGACTCACTTTCGGCTTGGGGGCAAATCAAGGGCTTGGCCCAATACCTATTTTTGAAAAAAGGACCGCTGACTATCAGTCCATTAGAGGCCAATGCCTTTTGAATATCAACAATGGTACTGACCCCGTGGACTTTCAGTTTCATTTTGCGCCTGTACACATCGGCGACGATGGCAAGGCCGACTTTTACAATCCAGATACGTTTCCGCATACCAGTGGCTATACGGTACTACCTACCCTTTTAAAACCGAAAAGTGTTGGTTTTGTGGGACTTCGTTTCTTCTAACCCACTCGATACCCCATCGATTGACCCTCGTTTTTGTCGAATGAAGAAGATGAACTTACGTTGCTCAAAGGCACAAAAAGCATTCGAAATCATGGAGAGCCAAGGCTTTTGACCCTATCGAAAAGCCATTATTTTACCCAAAGAACGCGGCGACGAGGCCCTGATGCTGCACAACAAGACATTTTTGGAAACGGTTTATCATCCCGTAGGTACTTGCAAAATGGGCACAGACGAAGCCAGCGTGGTGGACAATCAACTCAGAATAAAAGGCATAGAAGGCTTGCGGGTCATTGATGGCTCAATCATGCCACGGATTATAGCAGGCAACACCAACGCCACTTGCATTATGATTGGTGAAAAAGGAGCTGATATGATTTTAAATGGATAGATATTCCAAACCGCAATGTACAGGTTTGGAATATCTAAACGTAATTTTTGAAACGTTATGCTAAGACCAAGCCCCTTGCCAATTCTACCAAATCTTTGTCGTTAACTTCTTTTTTGACATCAGCTACTTCCAAAAATTGCTTATAGATAATGTCCAATGTCGGTTTGTCGTAGCTATAACCCAACAAAGCGAGGCGATGTTTGAGGGCATGCCGGCCAGAGCGGGCGGTGAGTACTATCAAAGACTTATCCACGCCTACATCGCCTGGGTTCATGATCTCGTAGGTAAAAGCATGTTTTAAGAAGCCATCTTGGTGAATTCCAGAAGAGTGCGCAAAGGCATTGCGGCCTACGATGGCCTTGTTGGCTTGTACGGGCATACGCATCATTTTAGACACCAACTGACTCGTCGGAAACAGTAAAGGCGTATTGATTCCTGTTTCATAACCCATTTCTTTGCGTACTTTGAGTGCCATCACTACTTCCTCCAAAGAGGTATTGCCAGCGCGTTCGCCAATGCCATTCATGGTTACCTCTACTTGCCGCGCTCCGTTCATAACGCCTGCCAAGGTGTTGGCCGTAGCCAAGCCCAAATCATTGTGGCAGTGGATGGAGATGGTGGCTTTGTGCGCACTGGGTGCGTGTTCAAAAATATACTTGATTTTACTGCCATACTCATCAGGGAAACAATAGCCTGTAGTATCAGGAATATTGACGACCGTAGCCCCTGCTTTAATCACTGATTCTACCAAATGCGCTAAGAAGGCCAAATCGGCACGGCCTGCATCTTCGCAATAAAACTCTACGTCTTCTACATAGCTGCGGGCATGTTTGACCGCCCCAATGGCCTGCTCTACAATTTTCTCACGGGTGGTGTTGAATTTATGCTGAATATGGATATCAGAAGACCCCAAGCCCGTGTGTATTCTACCTCGTTCGGCATACTGAAGTGCTTCGCCAGCGGCATCTATATCGCCTTTGACAGCTCTTGATAAGGCACAAATTACGGGCTGACGAACAGCCTTAGAGATTTCAACCACCGACTTAAAATCGCCTGGACTCGATACAGGAAAACCTGCCTCTATGATGTCCACGCCCAGTTTTTCGAGTTGTTTTGCAACGATAATTTTTTCATCGGTGGTCAGTTGGCAGCCCGGCACTTGTTCGCCGTCGCGCAAGGTAGTATCGAAAATTTGGACTTTCTGGCTCATGAGAATGTTTATTGTTTGAGGTTAGATGTAACGAATTGAGTGAGTTTGAAAATGAGACGATTAATGATTTATCAAGGGAATAAATTACAAATCAAATTCATCAGGAATGATTTTAATTGCAATGATAATCCCTGTTGACCAATTCATTTTAATAAGTTTAATATCTGATCGTTGGGCTAATTCTTTTAGGAGTCTTTGCACATTTTTTGGATGTTCAATAGGCCAATTGGGTTGAGGCAGCATATCGTCAATCACATAAAAGCCTCCTTTTTTCAGCAAAGATAAAGTTTCGTTCAGTTTTTCGTATTTCCCAGGCCAAGCATCGGCAAATATCAAGTCAAAACGTCTATGTTGATTATTTAAAATCCACTGACTGGCATCTTCATAATGGATTGATACGCGCTTGTCTTTGTCAAAGTATTTTTTGGCAATCGCAATATATGTTGGATTGTTATCTACTGAAATCACCCTCGAATCTTCTTGCATAGCAGAAACAATCCAAGCCAAGGCTAATCCTGTTCCAGTACCTAACTCTAAAAATTCACCTCCAGGTTTTGAACTTACAAGTATATCCAATAGGCTTCCTGTTTGCAAATCAGAAGGCATTGAAAATGCTATCTGATTTGATTCTGCCTGAATATCTATGTAATAAGGGGGCGTTATTTTTATAGAGTCTATCACACTGTATCTTGATCAATGTTTCCAATTCACAAAAAACCCTCTCTCACTTTGAGAAAGGGTTTTCAATAAAAAGCCAAAACCTCCCTTTCTCAGATGACTTTTCTGAGAATGAGTAGCAGGTTTTGATTTGGAATATTCATAAAATTTAACTCATTTTTTGTTTGCGAAATTTCGCTATTCGCGTATTTCTTCTACAAAAGTAGCGAAGTAATTTATTCTTCCAAAAAATTTCAAAAAAACTTTTTGGGGTAAATCCGTAGATTTGTAGTATCAAGCCCCAAACTCTTTTTTATTCATGCAACCGACCTTTTATCTCTGTCAAAATCTACTTAAAATCTACCCAACATCTTTGCAACGGTCACTCCACCCTTTCTTTCTTGTCCTGTTGATTCTTACATTTTCACTTAATATAATGGCACAAAATGCTTCTTTCAACTGGCAAGGCCACCGAGGATGCCGCGGCCTCATGCCCGAAAACACCGTTCCCGCTTTTTTAAAAGCCCTCGATTGGGGTGTAAATACACTTGAATTGGACGTAGTAATCTCCAAAGACCGCCAAGTAGTCGTATCCCATGATCCCTATTTTCATCCCGATTTTTCGCTCCAGCCAGATGGTACACCCATATTAAAGGGAGAAAAAATCAATCTTTATCAACTGGATTACGACGAAATAAAACGCTATGATGTAGGCAGCAAAGGCAATCCTAATTTCCCCGAACAACAAAAAATAAAAACTTATAAACCGCTTTTGAGCGCGGTAATCCAAGCTGCTGAAGCCTATCGAGTCGAGAAAAATCTGCCCTTATTCCTGTATAATATTGAAATCAAAAGCGAAGCCGAAGCGTATGATATTACCCAACCCCAACCCGCAGTATTTTCGGATTTGGTGCATGCAACTCTCAGTAAATTACTTCCACCAGAGCGAGTTGTATTACAAAGTTTTGATTTCAATGTGCTGAAACATTGGCAACAACAAATCAAGGCAGATAAATATCAACCTGTGCTATTGTCGGCTTTGGTAGCCAACCTCAAAGGAATTGATTATAATTTGAAAGATTTAGGATTTAAGCCCGACATCTATAGCCCTTACTATCAACTACTTGACAAAGAAAAGGTAAAACAACTACACCATTTGGGCATCGCCGTAGTACCCTGGACTATCAATACCACCGATGAAATGATACGCGTCAAAGCCATGGGGGTAGATGGCATCATTACCGACTATCCCAATCGCATACCCAATCCTTGACAGCATCCATAGCAAGTACTTTTCAAGGCCATTGTTTTTCTTTTATTCGTTCCTTTTTTATATGTTTGAAAAAACAAACTTTGTTCGCTTGTGTCATTATTAAACGACATACTGGTATTTTTCATGAAACGTCGTGCCGAGCGTATCGAGCACTTCAAGGCGCATCCTGTGGAGGTTCAGCACCAAGTTTTTCATGAACTCATCGAGGCAGCGCGCGACACCGACTGGGGTCGAAAATATCGGTACGATAGTATTCAAACCATCAAGCAATACCAAGAGCGTGTGCCTATTTCAAGCTATGAAGCTATCTATCCATTGGTAGAACGGGTACTACAAGGCGAGCAAAATGTACTTTGGCCATCTGATGTTGAATGGTTTTCTAAATCTTCGGTACCACCAACGCTCGCAGTAAATATTTACCCATTACGCCCGAATCATTGGAAGAATGTCATTATAGAGGCGGGCGCGATGTCATGACGCTTTACGCTCAAAACCGCCCCGATACACTTGTTTTTGAGGGAAAAGGGCTGTCTATCGGGGGAAGTTTACATGAAAATCCCTTTCAAGAAAACGGTAGCATGGTCGGTGATGTATCGGCAGTCATTATGAAAAACCTGCCTGCTTGGGCTGATTTCATCAGAACCCCCCCCATCGAGGTAGCACTCATGGACAAATGGGAAGAAAAACTGGCACGCATGGCTAACCTCTGTAGCCAAGAAAATGTAACCAGTATTTTAGGCGTACCTACTTGGACTATCGTATTGCTCGACCGTATTATGGAGGAGCAAGGAGCAAAAAATATGCTCGAAATATGGCCTAATTTTGAGGTTTTTGTTCATGGTGCTGTGGCATTTCAGCCATACCGGGAGTTGTTTATGACCAAATATTTCCCTTCTGACAAGGTCACTTACTTGGAAACCTACAATGCTTCAGAAGGATTTTTTGCTATTCAGGATGACCTCTCCAAACCAGGGGAAATGCTATTGATGCTTGACTACGGCACTTTTTATGAGTTTGTACCCATGGAAGAGTGGGATAAACCCCATCCTCGTGCATTAACAATTGATGAAGTAGAACTTGATACCAACTACGCCCTCATTATTTCGACCAATAGCGGTCTGTGGCGTTATCAGATTGGAGATACCGTCAAATTCACTTCTAAATATCCTTTTCGAGTCAAAGTGAGTGGTCGTACCAAGCATTTTATCAATGCTTTTGGCGAAGAGGTAATTATTGAAAACGCCGACGCTGCCATTACATTTGCTTGCGAAGCAACTGGCGCGATTATCAATGACTACACTGCCGCCCCCGTCTATATGGAAGATGGGCAAAAAGGCCGCCATGAATGGATGATTGAGTTCAGTAAACATCCCGACGATTGGGAAAAATTTTGCCGTTTACTCGACAATCGACTTCGAGAAGTGAACTCAGATTATGATGCTAAACGCTATAAAGAATTGGCGTTATTGCCACCGCTGATGCACAACGTTCCGTCTGGTACATTTTATGAATGGATGGCACAACGTGGGAAATTAGGCGGTCAAAATAAAGTGCCTCGTCTGAGCAATACACGCGAGTACTTGGATGGGCTGTTAGAAAGTGTAAGAATGAGTAGGAAGTTCTAAGTTGAAAGAAGGCAGGGCTGTTGGTTCAGCCACCATTTTCAATTGCCCTATCAATAATCGTCCCCTATAATACTACACCAAAAGTCAAAAGTGACCATTTGTGTAATTATTTAGTCAAAACATTTACATTTGAGCAAATTTGCAACCGTTAACTAAAACCTAACAATATCATGTCAAAAACAACAATTGTCGTCGTCGTCGTTCTTTTACTTTTGGGAATGTATGGCTGTAATACTTACAATGGCCTCGTAGGCAAAGATGAAACGGTCAATAGTGCCTGGGCCAATGTACAAAGTGCCTACCAGCGCCGTGCCGATTTAATCCCCAACTTGGTCAATACTGTCAAAGGGGCAGCTGATTTTGAAAAAAGCACGCTTACGGCTGTTATTGAGGCTCGTGCCAAAGCTACCTCTATCCAACTCAAACCCGATGATTTGACTCCTGAAAATATGCAAAAATTTCAGGCAGCACAAGATCAGTTAAGTGGAACACTTTCGCGCTTATTGGTATCGGTAGAGCAATACCCCAACCTCAAAGCCAACCAAAACTTTCTGGAACTACAGGCCCAATTGGAAGGCACCGAAAACCGCATCAAAGTAGAGCGCGATAGTTTCAACAAAGTCGTCAAAGATTATAACCAATCCGTACGTACATTCCCAGCAAGCCTATTTGCAGGGATGTTCGGCTTTGCTCAAAAAGGCTATTTTGAGGCTTCTCAAGCAGCCCAAACCGCTCCTACTGTTAGCTTTTAGTCGGCTTAAGGCAGTTGGCTATTGATAGCCGATAGCTGACTGCCGATTAACTCCTTCAAATGCCATGCAAAAACCCTTACTTTCAGCATCAGAACAAGCACAAATAGTGGAGGCCATACGAACCGCCGAGATGGCCACTTCGGGCGAAGTACGTGTTCATATTGAAGCATTTTGTCCTGAAACTGACGTACTCGAACGCGCCAAAGAAGTTTTTGCCGAATTAGGGATGCACCGCACCGACTTAAAAAATGGGGTATTGTTCTATTTGGCGATCAACGACAGAAAATTTGCCGTACTGGGAGATCAAGGTATAAACGAGCGCGTACCCGATGGATTTTGGAATGAAGTGCGTGACTTGATGCGCTACCACTTTATCAAACAAGCCTATGGCGACGGTTTGGGCAAAGGCATTGTATTGGCAGGAGAGCAGCTTAAAACCTACTTCCCTCGCCAAAACAACGATATTAATGAACTCCCCGATGATATTTCATTTGGGTAAACTCCTTCCTCATGCGTAACTTCCTTTTCATTTTATACTTTTCGCTTTCTACACTGATGCTTTGGGCACAGGATATCCCTGAGCCGATGTCGCCAAGGAGATTGGTAAACGATTATGTGGGAATGCTGAATGGAACAGAACGCGAAACATTAGAACAAAAACTCCGCGTTTACAACGACTCTACTTCTACCCAAATCACTATCGTGGTAGTAAAATCCACCCAGCCTTATCCAGCAGGCGACTATGCTTTTGAACTGGGCAAACGCTGGGGAGTCGGTCAAAAAGATAAAGATAATGGCATAGTACTATTGTGGGCTACCGACGACCGTAAGATTTTCATCGCCACAGGCCGTGGCATGGAGGGCGCTGTGCCAGATGCCATTGCCAAACGCATTATCTCCACCATCATAGGCCCTGAGTTTAAGCAGCAAATGTACTACCGCGGCCTCGACCGTGGCACCGACGAAATCATTAAATATGCAGCAGGAGAGTATCAATCTGACGGCACAGAAGGCGGAGAAAGCCGTATTCCCATTTCCTTTATTATTTTCCTCGTTATTGTTTTCTTTGTCATCATTGTTTTTATTTCCCGTAAAGGCGGTGGTGGCGGCGGTGGAATGCGCAATCGAGGTGGTGGCTTTTACCCTTATACTACCTATACGGGCTGGGGAAGTTCTTCGGGCAATTGGGGCGGTAGCAGTGGCGGAGGTAGTGACTTCGGTGGATTTGGTGGGGGTGATTTTGGCGGTGGTGGCGCTGGTGGCGATTATTGATAGTATTTAAGGTAATATTTTATAAACGACAAGCAGTTAGTTTCTGTTTGTCGTTTGTTTTTTAAATATAAATTTGTGGTAAACTCATTGAATATAAATCCATCAGATTTTAAAATTTAAGAAATAATGAAGCATAAATTACTTCTTTGTTTATTACCTTTTTTTTGTTCTTTTTCTATTTATGCTCAAAAACCAATCATAATCAACGACGGCTCAGAATCTATCAATATTTGTGAAAGTGCTTCTTTTTTTGAAGATAAAAAAGGAAACCTTCCTTTTAAAATCATCCAAAAACAAACATTTACACCCAACAAACGAAATGCCTTCTTTTTTTCTTTTTCACCCAGCGTATTTTGGTGCTGTGGCACTTTAGTAGCCATGATAAGCCCCGAAATAAGGCTAATTTCTTGGCGATTGAAACCAAAGCGAGGAAGCATTTCTTGTATCATCGCAACACCTTGTTCCTCATGATTGTGGTAAGTATGCAAAAAACCTATATCATGTACCAAAGCACCCGTTTTGAGTAGTGCTGCTTCTCGGCCTTTGATTCCCAGTCTTCGAGCATACTGCTTGCACACAGTCAGCACATCTTTGGTATGATGCGTACCATGATAGGTCAGTTGGGGAGAAAGACGTTGGGCAAGTTCATTGAGAACAAATCGTTGAAGTGCTACAAAATCAAGTGTTTTATCCATGCTTCTTCCAATTTCCATTCATTTCTTAGGCTATTTTTAGCCAAAGTATCTCTTGAACTCGTTTATTCGACAATTTATTACGTTTTTTACAGAAAAGTAGGTATTTGCCCCATTTTTACTTGAAAAACATGTTTGACTCCTCACTACTACATTCAGAACTTCAATTTCATACCGCACGCAGTGGTGGCAAAGGAGGGCAAAATGTCAATAAAATAGAAACCAAAGTAGAATTGCGTTTTGATGTGACCAATACCCTTTTATTAGGTGCTACTGAGCGGCAAATTTTATTAGATAAATTGGCAAACAGACTTACATCAGAGGGTGTTTTGATACTTACCCACCAAACAGAAAGGTCACAATTGGCCAATAAAGAAAAGGTAATCAAAAATTTGATCGATTGATTCAGCAATGCTTTGAACAACCCAAGCCCCGAAAACCCTCCCAACCCACGCTCCAATCTATTCAAAAACGTCGCCAAGCCAAGGAACGAAATGCAGCCATTAAAGCCATGAGAAGAAAAGTAGATGAATAAGTCAAATCAATGCTTTGATTCAAAACGCCCCCATTGTTTTGTAATGATGACTAAAAACTGCACTTTTGCGCTATGGATATTCGTGATTACATTCGATTAGCACTTTCAGAAGATGTAGGCGACGGCGACCATACCTCGCTTGCTACCATCCCACGCGATGCCGAACGCCGCGCTCGCTTGCTTGTCAAAGAAGCTGGTATTGTAGCTGGTGTAGAAGTAGCTAAACTCATCTTTGAAGAAGTGGATCCCCTTTTGGAAGTAGCCATTCTTATTGAAGATGGGCAAGCCATTGAACCTGGCGATGTTGTACTCCATGTCAGTGGCGATGCACAAGCCATTTTAAAGGCCGAGCGCCTCGTACTCAATACCATGCAGCGCATGAGCGGAATTGCCACTTACACTCGTTCGATGGTACGCTTGTTGGATGGACTTCCTACCCAGCTTCTCGACACCCGCAAAACTACCCCTAATTTTCGCATTTTCGAGAAAATGGCAGTCAAAATTGGCGGGGCGGTCAATCATCGTTACGCGCTTTATGATATGATTCTCATCAAAGACAATCATGTGGACTATGCTGGTGGCATTGAAGCCGCCATTACCAAAGCCAACGATTACCTCAAACGCACAGGCCGAATATTGAACATAGAAATTGAAGTACGTAATCTGAGTGAATTG
This sequence comes from Spirosomataceae bacterium, assembly GCA_041392315.1. Taxonomy (GTDB): domain Bacteria; phylum Bacteroidota; class Bacteroidia; order Cytophagales; family Spirosomataceae; genus Runella. Next base: position 84,377 of record JAWKMH010000007.1, read on the forward strand.
GAGGAGGTTTTGCAGGTAGGCCAAGTACAGCGAATTATGCTCGACAATTTTAGCCTCAAAGACCTCAGAACCGCTGTAGCGAGAATCAATAAAGCATATCCTACCGAAGCCTCAGGCGGCATACGCGAAGACACCCTACGCGCAGTAGCCGAAACAGGCGTAGACTACATCTCTTGTGGTGCATTAACCCACCAAGTCAAAAGTTTGGATTTGAGCCTGAAAGCCTACTAAATACCTTTTAATTTAACTTTGACAAAGTTCTAAACCGCACGGGCGATTTCGTTTGTCAAAGTTAAAAAGTTGCACGCTACAAACTCAAAGGGAAATGGAGCGCTACATAAATCATGGGAAATCGGAAACGAAAGCGGCGGTTGTCGTCTATGAGCGCAACATCAGTTTTATACTCACTGGCTGTAAACAAATAACTTACTTTTAAGCCTATTTGCTCGGCAAAACGCAGTCGCGCATAGACTTCTGTATGTAGGTTTCCCACCGTATTGTCGCCCAACAATTGCGTCCCCCAAAAAGTGGGACGAGCTTGCTGATATGTTTTATGTAGGTTGAGCGAATCTATTTTGTTATAACCCCTCGACCCCAAATAATAACCTGCGCGCCGCGAACCAAAGGCAAAGCCAATCAGGTCGGCATTAGCACCAATGTCCAAACGATTAAAAAAAGAAAGTTGAACGCCCAAATTGAAATTGAAAGAGGTGATAGCACTCCGAATCTGTAAAGTATCAATTTGGCGAAGAAGCAAAGGAGCCGTCAATGCCCCCAAGCCTGTCTTTGTTCTTGAGAGATTTGCAGGAGCTGTGATAAAGTCTAACTCCTTTCCCCTCAAATGCGTACCTCTTATACCCCAACCTACCTGAAAAAATCCTTTTTTATCCAATTTTAAATACTGGCTATACTGCCCACTCAACACCCACGCTTTGTCTTTCCAGCCTCCCCCTATATCTATACCTGCTGCCAGTCGGTTTTCGGGCTGGGTATAAGCAGTAATATCTAATAACAATAAACCTATAAAAATAGCTAAAATAAACATTTTTTCCATGTATGTAATGATTGGTTAAGGTAGATAGCACAGTTAGTCTATGATTTTAATACAAGAAACGTGTTTATTTGCAAACGCTCAACATTGGCTTTGTTATTTTTTTTCAGGGCATAAAAAAGCCGAAGACAAACGCCTTCGGCTTTTCTTTTTAACCTAACCTATGAGAAAAAATCTTGTACCGTATTTGGTACCGATTCAACCAAACCCATGACAAAGGTCAGGCTTCTATTTTAATTATTTTAGCGTAGAAATACCTGTTTTTTATTTTGCGTAAATTTACTTGGCTCATTTATTTAACGGTTTGTATCTACCAATCGCTCTGTTTAACTTGCAACAATATCAACCTCTAAATTATATCTTGTTATGTCATCCGTAGAAGGTAAATCCCCTCGTCGTCCCGTAAGAGCTGGTCGTTTTTTCAGAAAAGATGAGATTGAAGGCTACCGAACAAATTTTGAAAATACAAAAACTGAACGAAAAGCAGAGTTTTTTAGCAAAAGTATCATTGAGCAGCTATTGAGCATTGAAGGCTGCGACGGTTTACGTATTTACTACGGCCTCGCTCCTGAAAATGAAGCAGGCCATATTGACCTCCAAAATGGAAAAGGTTTACAGCCAAGATTGTTTTTAGTACCCGTTACAGTAGATCGTGATGCGGATGGAAATCCAACCCAAAAAAACCACGACCAAACTTTTTTTCTTCGCGTAGATACCACAGGAAAAGATGGTGAAGATGAAGCTGGCGGTGCAGGAGGAGGAATACCATGCCCTAATTTTTGTAATTCATAAAGTGGATGTTCATTAAATTTATCTCCCTCCTTGCTGATTTTAGTATTTTAATTCCCTTTCTTATTTTCATTATTAGGGGAGCAGATATATTGCTTATTGCCAATAAGATAATACTTGGTTATATCTCACTGATGTTGTTGAGAAATATCATTACTTCAATAATGGCGGAGTTCTCTGTTTATAATATTTATCTTTATAATTGGCATAATTTAATCAATTTTACCCTAATTACGCTTTTGTATTACTATGTTTTACAAAAGCGTAATTTCAAGCTCATCGCTTTTGTATTCATTTTTATTGCTACATTGATTCCCTTCTTAGATTATCAATCGCTTTTCGATACAAAGACTATTTACTTCAACCGTTTTTCCTACAACATATCAGGTTGTCTTGCCATCATCTTAATTCTTTTGTTTTTTTACGAACTTATTCAGAATTTACAAGTACCTGAACTGAAATCCTTTCCGCTATTTTGGTTTAGTGCGGGGGTCTTGTTTTACTATTCTGGAACTGTCTTTTCGTATCTTTTTATCAAAGATACTTTCAATAATTTGGAAGCAAGAAATCAATATTGGCTAATTGACTCCTTGCTGTCTATTGTTCTTAGTATTTTCCTTTCGCTCACCGTCTGGTATATGAAACCGATAAAGCCTTTGAAGTAGCCATTATCGGCAAAAAAGCTGAATTATAAATTCAGCTTTTTTGCCGATAACTAAAAAAATATCACATCCCCATTTTTTATCTGTATTTTTGGAGAGTGCAATCAGGCAGTCAAATCCATTCATGGAATTTTCATATCTTATCATTATTGGCACGGGTATCATGCTCATCATGGCGTTGTTTGTGGTGTTGTTTGTGGTCTATTACCAACGCAAGCAAATTGAGCAAAAAATGCGTGTAAAAGATATGGAGGCCGAATTTCAACAAAAACTTCTACAGGTGTCGATGGCTTCGACCGAGGCCGAACGGCGGCGAATAGCCCAAGATTTACACGATGATATTGGCGCGTTACTATCAGTCACTAAGCTAACTTTCAACGCTTTGTATGGACAAATAGGCTCCAATCAACAAGCTGAGCAATTGGCCAAACAGGTCCGAGATGCGCTTGACGAAACCATCAACCACGTACGGCGTATCAGTAGAGAATTGGTACCTACTACCCTCGAACGCTTCGGCTTGTCAGCTGCTTTACAAGAATTTGCAGCTCGAAGCAATACGCATAACTCACTCCGAGTAACTTTTGGATGCGGTGGCGATGAAAACTACCGATTAGACCCTCGAACAGAATTAATGTTGTATAGAGTATCTCAAGAACTGATTAACAATGCCATGAAACATTCAAAGGGAAAAAACGTCCATGTGCAATTATCTCTACCTCCTCATTGTTTTGGATTGGTTATCGAAGACGATGGACAAGGTTTTGATTTAGAAGGTGTACGTTCAAAGCCATCACCTGGACTAGGGTTAGATAGTATAGAAGGGCGACTTAGGGTAATCAATGGCAAAATTCATTATGAAACAGCCCATCAAAAAGGATGTAGGGCTGTAGTAGAACTAAAAAATAATTAGTTGCAAAATCGATTTTGAATAAATTTAAAGTGAAATAAAAAATTCACACAATCAATAAAAATAGAATACCTACTAAAAGTAAATACAGGTATGAAAAAGATAAAACTTGTCATAGCCGACGACCATAACCTTTTCAGAAAAGGGATGACAGCTATGCTCAATCAAATCAAAGATTTTGAATTGATTGGCGAAGCAGCCAATGGAAAAGAATTATTGGATTTACTTGCTAAAGTCACTCCTGATATTGCCCTGCTGGATTTGCAAATGCCTGTCATGGACGGAGTAGAAACGACCGAGCAGATTCAGGTACGTTTTCCAAACCTGAAAGTTATCATTGTGTCAATGCACGAAGAAGACCGTTTTATCATTCATTTGCTTGAAAAAGGGGTCAATGGCTATCTATTGAAAGACTCTGAGCCTGGAGAAGTAGAAAATGCCATTCGACGCGTAATGGAAGATGGCTTCTATTACAGCGATTTTGTCTCAAAAGCTCTCCATCGTAAGATCATTACCCGTGCTGTTCCTCCTGCTCCGTTATTCAACAGCAAGGTTCATATTTCACCCCGGGAAATGGAAGTGCTTCAGCAGCTCTGCGAAGGGCTTTCGACGCTTGAAATAAGCGAAAAGTTATATGTTAGTCCCCGCACCGTCGAGGGACATCGGTTACGATTGCTCGAAAAGACGGGGACTAAAAATACGGCTGGATTGGTAGCCTATGCATTCAAAAACGACTTGCTCTAAAAGAGGGCTACCCAAAAGCTTCATTAAAATCGGGCAAACGTCCTACTTGATGCAAGTGAGTAATATGCGAACGTAGTGCCACGCCAAAAGTGGGGTTCTCCAAATAAGGCACACCAAACTCGAGGGCTGTTTCCTTTACGATTTCAGAAAGTGCAGGATAATGCACATGCGAAATTTTTGGGAAAAGATGATGTTCTACCTGAAAATTAAGCCCACCCACATACCAAGAAATCCATTTGTTTTGACGTGAAAAATTAACGGTCGTATTCATCTGATGAATGGCCCAGTCATTTTCAATGACTCCTTTTTCATTGGGCAAAGGATGACTGGTCCCTTCTACAGAGTGTGCCAGTTGAAAAACAGTAGTCAAAATAATCCCCCCTACAAAGTGCATCATTAAAAATCCAATCATCACTTCTTGGAAAGGAATATCAAAGAGTAAGATAGGAACACCAAAAAAGAAAGTAAAATAGGCGATTTTTAGGACTACTATTTTGCCCAAAGTGACAAAGTTCTGCATTTTGGTATTGGTATTGACCCCATTATTGGTAAAAGTAATGAAGTTTACAAAGTCTTTCAGCGTAACCCAATAGAGCGTTAGGATACCATAAAACAAAAAGGCATACAACCATTGCAGCTGATGAAACGCTTTGATAGGTGTATGTGGCGAAAATTTAAGCACCAGTTTATCATTTATATCTTCATCTAAGTGCACTACGTTGGTGTACATATGGTGCATCACATTGTGTTGCAGGTTCCAATTGAAAGTAGACCCCCCCAGCATATTTAAGTAGATGCTTCCTATCCACTTATTAATTTTTTCATTTTCAGAATACGCCCCATGACAAGCATCGTGCATGACACTCATGCCCAAACCCGCCAAACCTATGCCCATTACAAACCACAGCAAAAGGCTTACGCCCAAAGAAGGCTGAAGCCATAGCCAAATAGCAAAAGGAAATAAGTAAGTCGCTGTTAGAATGATGGTTTTTAGGACTAAAACACTATTCAAATTTTTAGAGAGATTTCTTTCTTTAAAATAAGCATCTACACGTTTTTTGAGGGTAGGGAAGAATAAATTTTTGTCTTTGTTTACAAATCTTACTTGGGTTTTGGTTTTCACTTGGTCACAGGTTAAATTATTTATTGAAGATTAGAGAGTTACAAAAGTAGGCACTTACAACCACAACTGCTAACAAATACCTAAATTGTGCGCTATCAGCATAGACTTCCAACGTAATGTTTATGAAATTGTTTTGAAATTGCTTTAATTTACGAAAAAACAAAAAAATGAAAAAACTACTTACAATCGCTCCTATTTTCATTTTAGGCTATATTTCTAATGCCCAGACGGTTCTGCCTGGCAAACAAGAGATAGATAAAGCCAGTTTTGAGGGTTTGTATGTTACTACCAAAATTGATGAAAAGTATCTGGGAAAATACTGGGAAGAGTATCTAAAACAATACGGTAAAGTGAGTAGCTCTCGTGGCGGAGTTTATCGCGCTTCCAGTGCTAATATCCCAAGCATTTCGTCCTCATCCATCAATTTGGCCAGCCAAGTGAGTTCCAAAAAAAGCCTGTCGCAAGTATTTATCTATTTGGATTTGGGCAATGGCTCATACGTAACTCAAGGCACAAAAGGCTATACAGAAGCCGAAGCATTTCTAAAAAAATTTGCCGAAGATGCCATTCTCTACGACGAAGCCCGCGTGGCCGAAGAAGCCATGAAAGAATCTGAAAAAGACTTTTCAAAACTGACACGCAAAGAAGAAAGCCTCAAAAAAGACATCGAAAAGACCGAAAAAGAACTGGTCAATCTAAAGAAAAACTTAGAAATCAATCAAAAAGATGTAGCCACCGCCCAAACAGACCTTGAAACTAAGAAAAAGGCTTTTGAGGCCGCAAAAGCGAAAATTCCTTCTAAGCAATAGCATATTGGTATCATAAGTGGTAGCCAATCGTCTCAATACTTGAAGGGTTTGGTCAGGTCAGAAAATCATCTTCTACCACCAAAATCGTTTTTGCTTCCATCATATTCTAAGATTTAAAATAAATAATAAGTTCAAAGCCTTTTTGATGAGTAGGTGCTTCGACACTGGCGTTAAGTTGATCAAGCAGTCCTTTTATGATTTCCAAGCCAATTCCTTTGGTTTCTATCTTTTCAAAATCAAACCCCATACCGTTGTCAATATAATGCAAGTTGTTGGTGTCGTTTTTTTCGTCTTTGGTTATCTCAATATTGATAACCCCTATTTGTTGTTGCTTAAAAGCATGTTTCATGCTATTGCTGACCAACTCGACGATAATCAAACCCAGTGGCAGAGCCTTCGTAATGATAAGCGTTTTTACATCGCAAATGATATATAAATTGACTTTTTGCTGGTAACTGCTGTACGACTCCTTCACCAATTCTGCAAGTCCGTTGATATATCTACACAAATCTACTTCATTGACGCTATCGTTTAGGTTCAGTTTTTTGTGTAGCAGAGCTATCGAATGAATACGATTTTGGTTGCTTCTAATCAAATCATCAATATTGCTGTGATTGACTGATTCTTTCTGAATTTCTAAAATGCTGATAACGTACTGCAAGTTGTTTTTGACCCGATGCTGCAACTCCGACAGTAAGATTTGTTTTTGTTCGATGGTTTTCTGCAAATCGATGACCTGTTGGTTGATAACCCTATTTTGAGCTTTTATTTTTCTATTTTTACGCACAAAATCAATCGCTGCAAGTAACATGCCTACGAGTAAAAACAACACAAGAGCCATCTGGCGACGTTGATTTTTTATCGTTTCTTCTTTTTTATCATTTTGATACTGTTCCTCTAATTTTCGGATGTCAGTGTGTTTTTGATTTTCCAAGCTTTTATTCATCTCACTCAAAGCAAACTGCAAATAATGGTACGCCGAATCAGTTTGCTTCATCGTACTAAAAATTTTTGCTCGATCTTCTGCGATAATATATTTATCCTCAATCGTGATTCTATCATAATATTTGAATGACGAATCGTTGTATCTCAGCGCATTTCGAGGCATTTTTAAGTCTAAGTACTTCATTGAAATATTGCTGTATTCGAAGAAGATGCTCACATAATCATTCACTTTTTGTAAATAAGGAATGGCTTTTAAGAAGTAGTCCATAGCCAGTTTATTATTCTTTTGATAGCTATAACAAGCTCCAATCAAGAAATAACAATCGTGTATGTCTTTACTATTATTGAACCTTTGAGCATAAGGCAGGGCTTGTTTAGCAAGACTCATTGTTGAGTCGAGGTTTGCCCTAAACCCCAGTTTTCCAAGACGTTTGATTAGTATGGAATCGACAGAGCTATTTCTAATAATAACACGGTGTATAGAAGCTAAGCGAATAAAAATAGTACTATAAAATAAATCTAAATGATGAGCTCTACATTGCTCCAAAGCCATTTTAATGTGCGTATAGGCAAGGTCGAAATCTCCATTTTTTTCATAGATTAAGGAAAGGTAGATATTTGATTCGCAGACGATTTCGTTAAATTCATACTTCTCAGCCTTCGATAAAACATCTAAATAAATAGGTAAAGCTTTATGATGTTCGTTTCTTTTATCTATGGCGATAGCCTTTTGTAAACGTACTTCCAGGGTTTGTTTGGGATAATCTAAATCTTTTAATAATCCATACAAACTATCTACTTTCTTTTCGACAAATTGAAATTGGCCAAATTTTATCAAGCTATCAATTTTAAGAATTTCAGCGCTGATACCCCTTATATCCTGGGCTTTTGCCGAATAACTCAGCAAAACTAAAAACAGGACAATAAGCCATTTTATAAGCATAGCTTTCGATATATAATTATACTTTTTTAGCTTCCCACAAATCTCACTAACATTGTTGTTCGACATTCTCAATGCTTTGTATTTGAATAATGCTCGAAACTCTGTAAAGTCCCTCATTGGCAGCATTGAAATCTTTAAGCAAGCAATTGAGTTAGTGGTGATTGGTGCGTTCGTAAATTTGAGAGAAAAGTTTGGCTACCACCGCTGTGAGTGCTAAGTTTTTAAACTTTTAGCGCCTAAGGTCTTTTCGACGTAAAAACGGGGAATCGGGGCGATTCATTGCAAAATAAATTCGCGCCAAATTAACTGACTACTTAGCTTCTAAAAAAAGGAGTCCCGATTTTAATGGTGGTAGAGATTTTTAATAACTATTCCAAACGACGTTTGCTATCTTGCGTTTTTTCACAAACAAATAAAACTATTTCTAATGAAAGATATTTTGCTCAGCTTACTCGCCCTCCTTCGTAGGCCATAGTATATAACTGAGTTTTGGGGAAAACGAAATAACTTCTTTAGCATAGGAGTTTAAAGTTCACCTTTTCCCTTTCTAATATAGAAGAAAAGAAAAAGGTGAATAAGATGATGGCTCTCTAAAAATTGGGGCGAATTAATTACACTCCAAGAAAGATGGAAGTAGTAAACTGGCAGCACCTAAGTAGCCCAAGCAACAAGTAGATTAGTAAAGTCGCCCCTGTTTATTGTTCCAAATAGGTTTATTGGAAGAGTTGTAGAGTACGACCAACCCTGTGTTTTCTACTACAAGATGATGTCCTTTTTTGTCTTCTGAGCCACGATAGGTGTCGGTGCTCCAGATGTGTCCACCGTTTTTATCGTAGAGGCATAGGTTCCCATCTTCTTGAAGTTTCAAAATTTCTCCCGTTAGGTTTTTTTCATTGGCACACCAGATGTACTTCATACCTTGGGGTCCTTTTGAGGCATCACTGTAAAAGCAGAGATTGCGATCTTCTTGCATCCGCAAGACATAGAAGCCATTTTGTGAATGAAGTTGTTGACCTACCCTAACGCCTTGCCCTTGTTTGATGGTTGTGCGTTGTGCAAAGAGCATAGTTCCTGTACCAAGAGCCAGTACAAGCATAAGAAATAATTTGCTTTTCATAGAAAAGATAGTTTGATTGTTGCCTACTCTATATTAGTATTTTCGGCTTCCTACTTTTATTGAAACAAAAGTATTTCCTTAAAAGATATCCTTAAAATAGTAGGGATAAAAACCCGATTTTAGGGATATAAAAGAACATTAAGAGCCAAAAAGGTTTTATAAATCGCCATTTCAGTCAGTTGATTCTCAACTTTGGTCAGTTTCTTAAAGTCTTGAGGATTGCTGTTTTATACTAAAAAACCCTCAGCTCTTTTTTGTATTCTCGTGGTGTTTTACCAGTTACTGACTTAAAAGTCTTGGTAAAATGCGAAAGATTATTGAACCCTGTACTAAAACACACCTCGGTTACTACTGGGTTTTCTATAAGTAATCTACAAGCTTGCTGAATCCGATATTCATTCACAAAATCGGTAAAAGTCATTTGGGTGATTTTTTTGAAGTATCGGCAAAAAGACGGTACCGTGAGATGAGCCAAATCTGCTACTGTTTGTAAATCAATCTCTTGTTGGTAATGCGCTTCTACAAACTTATAAATGGCTCTAATGCGTGCTTCTTCTCTGTGGCTGTGTTCATAACTCAATCCGTTTACCTGAAGCAGGTTATATTCTTTGGTTGTAGCCAGTGCTTGTAGGATAGTTAATAGCTCAATCAATCGGTCGAAGTGATTCAATTGTGGTAATTTCAACATTTGAGTTGCCACTTTTTCACGCACCTTCCCATAGAAATTAAGCCCTTGCTTCGACAACTCAAACAGTCTTTTTATCTCTTGAATCTCAGGCTTTTCCATAAAAAGTGCTCCCCAGAAAATCAGCTTTGAGCTGCACTACAATTTCTTTATGCTCACTATTAGCACCATAACCAAAATTAAGATGTGGTACATTGGGGCCTATAAACATCAACTCTCCTTCTTCAAAATGAGATAAATGCTGACCAATGTGGCGTTTTCCAGCTCCTTTATGAATATAAACTATCTCATATTCGGGATGCTGATGCCAGAAAAAACGGTCTTCGTGCCATTGCCACTGCAGTACCCTGAAAGAACTCCCTCGGTCTGGAATAATGTTCTCAAATTCTGTTTTCATGCTTGGTTATCGTTAAGTAGAAAGTAAATATGATTAAAATGTTAAATTAGGCCAAATTTTTGGCAAAAATGGGCTAATTGATTGATAACAAAAAAATGCGAAATTTGTAATTATTATTGAAGATAAAACCACCAAGGACTTTTCTTACAACAAACCTATGATGACTTTTGAAGCGGCTTTGTCCGCTTTTTTTGATATAGTATCTTCCCATTTGCTATTTTCATGTCTGTAAGTATCTTTGTAAACATCCGAAAAGTGTCCTTCCATGAAAGTAGCTACCAGCCAGCCCTTTACCATCGTTTATTCGTTATTCCAGCATCAGTATTTGGGTTATTTATTGGGGTCTTATATTGTGCAGCTCAATTCAAAAAATGAATTAACCCTTCTCTATCAAATCGTTTCTCCTAAGAATATCGTCGATTTCGCTGCCTGATTAGCCCCCGACGACCCTGCTTTGGTAAAATCTATTGAGGCCATGCAGCAAGACACTATTCTAAAAAAATTTAACTAAAAACTAACAGCCTCCGATTTTTTCCTCAAAGTGTATGACCCTCAAAAAGGTGATAAATTACTCCAAGAAGCTATTGCAAGCTATTTAGAAACTATCAGGGCCGAGTTATTGGAAAAACTTCAACATAAACAGGTATTTATCATGGGTAGTGATAATAACCCCGCTTGGAAACCGATACAGTTTATGCCCGACAAGGCCAAAGTGTTTTTCCATTTTAATAGAAATGAAGAAAGTACGCACTATTTTCCTATCCTAAAATACAATAACGAAAGGCTCTATATCAGAAACCAAAATGCCTTTCTCATCTGCGATGAACCCGCCTGGCTGTTGATAGATACGCAGTTGTATCATTTTGATAAGCGTGTAGAAGGCAAGAAAATACGCCCTTTCTTCACCAAAAACCATATTGTTGTTCCACGAAATGTAGAAGAAACCTATTTCCAGCGTTTTGTGGCTCCTCTGATTGCCAACTACGAAGTCTTTGCACAAGGGTTTGAAATTAGGTACGAAACTGCTCCATTAATTCCAATACTAAGCATCACCGAGCATCGAACGGCAACTCAAACCACTCTCCTTGATGATAGCAAAAATATACACGACGACGAAGCCTCTCAAGTGGTATTTGAACTTTCTTTTCGGTATGGAGATTTCAATTTTCGGTTTGATAGCTTTGCCGCTCACTCCAACGTACGCATCGAGAAAACAAGCGACAGCTATGTTTTTCACAAAGTAAGGCGTAATTTGGTAGTAGAAAAAAACAAGATTCAATGGCTCAAAGAGCTGGGACTAAACATAGGGCAGGGGCGATGTTTATTACCCAAAAACGAGGCTTTTACTTGGATTCAGTCCAAGCATTACGCCTTACAGGAAGCAGGTATTTCACTGCGACAAAATAGGGAAGATTCTAAACAGTATTTTTTAGGTTATTCTTCGATTGACATTACATTTCAGGAGGTTCACGATTGGTTTGATATACTGGCCAAGGTATGTTTTGGCCAATATGAAATTCCTTTTATTCAACTCAAAAACCTAATCTTAGAACGCAAAAAAGAGTTTGTGCTACCCAATGGCAGAAGTGGCTGTTATTCCTGATGCTTGGCTTACTCAATACGCTGACCTATTTGCTTTTGCAGAATATGAGCCTCATTCTGAAAGTCTTACACTCAAAAAACACCATATAGCGCTGATACAACAATATGCAGAAGATAGTCTTGCGACTGTAATCATGCACCGAAAGTTGGAAAAACTACGTGATTTTGAAGCAATAGATACCGAGCCGCTACCTAATGGATTTGTAGGTAAACTACGTCCTTACCAAAAAGCTGGCTACGATTGGCTTCACTTTTTAAATAGCTATCAGCTGGGGGGATGTTTGGCCGACGACATGGGGCTGGGCAAAACCGTAACTACCTTAGCCATGCTCCAGCGACAAAAAGAAAAAGGGACTAAGCAGCCTTCTTTGCTGGTAATGCCTACTTCACTACTGTATAATTGGGAACTTGAAGCTCGAAAATTTACGCCCCAATTACGACTTTTGACTTATACGGGCACCCATCGTGATAAAAATGCAGCCAACTTCAATGAGTATGACTTGGTATTAACCTCCTACGGGATAATGCGCATGGATGTAGAACTTCTCAAACTATTTCGATTCAATTACCTGATTCTGGACGAATCGCAAGCCATCAAAAACCCTACCTCACTCACTACCCAAGCCGTGATGGAACTACAAGCTGCCCATCGGCTCATTCTGACAGGTACGCCGCTCGAAAATACCACCCTCGACCTTTGGACTCAGATGACCTTCGTCAATCCTGGTTTATTGGGCAGCCAGTCGTACTTTCGGTCACATTTTCAGATTCCGATAGAAAAACAAAACGATGAAGCACGTTTGCGCAAGCTGTTTGCCCTTGTGAAGCCTTTTATGCTGCGGCGGCATAAATCGCAGGTGGCTTTAGAATTGCCTCCTAAAGTAGAAAGTGTGCATTATTGCCAAATGACCGAAGCGCAAGAACAACGCTACGAAGAAACCAAGTCGTACTACCGCAATTTTATCTTACAAAGCATCGAAGAAGCCCACTTGGGAAAAGCACAAATGATGATTTTACAAGGTTTGACCCAACTACGGCAGTTGGCCAATCACCCACAGATGATTGACCATGCGTACGAAGGCGAATCAGGCAAGTTAAATGAGGTGCAATCCAAGCTCGAAGAACTCATCAGCGAAGGGCATAAGGTGCTGATTTTTAGTCAGTTTGTTAAACATTTGTCTATTTTAAAACACGATTTAGACCAGCAAAATATCCGATACGCTTACTTGGATGGTAGCACTACCCATCGGCAAGAAGAAGTAATTCGTTTCCAAGAAGATGATAGTTTAAAAATCTTCCTCATTTCGCTCAAAGCAGGCGGTGTGGGGCTCAATCTCACAGCTGCTGATTATGTTTTTATTTTAGACCCTTGGTGGAACCCCGCTGTGGAAGCCCAAGCCATAGACAGAGCACACCGGATAGGCCAAACCAACACTGTATTTACCTATAAATTCATCACCAAAAATACAGTGGAAGAAAAGATTTTAGACTTGCAACGCAGCAAGCAAAAACTTTTCAGTAGCCTCATTACCACCGAAGAAACCTTTGTAAAATCACTCTCTCAAGAAGATATTTTATCTTTGTTGATATAACAAAACAGGCTTTCATTTCTTCGATAAATTCATCTACATTTGTTGAATAAAATCCCTTATTATCAGCATGAAAGCCTCTCCAAGTATCCTCATTTTTTGTATCGCTCATACGCTCACGCTGAAAGCACAAGAACCTGCCACTATCCGTGTAAAAGCTGATACCGATCTCAAATACGCTATTCCCGTAGCCACCCGCTATCGTTATCCACAATTCAAAGAAGGAACGGTTTCTTTTTTGAATGGAACGTCAGCCCATGTCAAGCTCAATTATAATTTTCAGTTAGGCGAAGTACAATTCATAGGCCCTGCCCGCGACACACTCTCCTTGGCCAATGAGCAAACCATCAAAAAAATACAGATGGGCGACAACACATTTTATTATGACCTCACCCACGGTTATGTGGAAAGCATCGCTGGGTATCCCAAAGTGCAGTTGGTCATAAAAACGATGTTTAAAGTGGCAGCAGTAGAAAAAATGGCAGGCATGGGAAAATCGTCGGCTACTTCTTCCATCAAAGAGCTTAATACGCTCACCACAGCCAATAGTTCAGTGCAGAAATTAGCCTCCAAAGGCGACGTTGTTTTTTCAAAAGAAAGTATTTACTTTTTAATGGACGACAACCGACGTTTTTACAAAACCAATAAATCAGGCTTTTTAAAGCTTTTTTCAGCCCATAAAAAAGCCATTGAAACCCACCTCAAAGAAAATCCCATTGATTTTGATAAGGAGGAGGATTTAAAAAAACTACTTGCTTATTGTAGTGGATTGTAACATGCCAAAAGTAATTGTCCCCAATTGGCCTTAAAATCTAGCAAATAAAAAAAATAGTAGATATTTTGGTATTTTGCAAGCCCAATACCAATCTGCTATCGTTGATGAAATACCTATTACCCTCATTGTTCGTTTTCTTTGCTTTGTTTTTGGGAGGATGTAACAACGCAACCACCTCTGAAAAACAAGTTACTGAAACACCACTCTTTACCTTACTTACACCCGAGCAAACCCACATTGATTTTCAGAATATCATCACAGAGGGGCTCAACACTAACGTCTTGATGTATGAATATTTCTACAATGGCGGCGGCATAGCCGTGGGCGATTTGAATGGCGACAAACTCGACGATTTGTATTTTACGGCCAATCTGAGCGACAATAAGCTCTACCTCAATAGAGGCAAGATGCAGTTTGAAGACATTAGCATAGCCTCGGGTGCGGCAGGTCGCACTGGCCCTTGGACGACGGGCGTAACCATGGCCGATGTCAATGGCGACGGGCGATTGGATATTTATGTGTGTCATTCGGGCAATTGCCTCCTGAAAAAAAGCCAACGAACTATTCATCAATCAAGGTAACAACGTCCAAGAATTCCGACCTTCATAGAGCAAGCCACCGAATACGGCTTGGCCAGCCAAGCTTCCAGCACCAATGCCTATTTTTTTGATTATGACCGCGATGGCGACTTAGATTGTTTTTACTCAACCACAACACCAAATCACTGCCTGTATTGAACGAAGCCAGTAGTGCAGCTCTTTCCAAGACCGATGACCCTGTCAGTGGCTCACGCCTTTTTCGGAATGAGGGCAGTCGTTTTAAGATGTAACGGTGCAATCAGGAATCAATAGTTCGCCACTTTCATACGGCTTGGGCGCGGGTATCTCCGATATCAACCAAGACGGTTGGCCCGATATATGTGAGCAACGACTACACCATCCCCGACCGACTGTATATCAATAATAAAAAGGGAGGCTTTACCGACCAACTCACCACGACCTTTGCTTCTACTTCTCATTTTTCGATGGGTAATGACGTAGCTGACATCAACAATGATGCCGCCCCCGACGTGTTTACGCTCGATATGCTGCCTGAAGATAATCGCCGTCAAAATTGCTCATGGCCCCCGACAACTACGAAAAGTTTGATATGATGGTGCGTTCGGGATTCCATAAGCAATATATGCGTAACATGCTGCACCTCAACCAAAGAGGAGCATCGGGCTTTGGTGGGGCAGAAATAGGCCAATTGGCGGGCATCTCCAACACAGATTGGAGCTGGTCGGCCCTCTTTGCCGACTACGACAACGACGGTTGGAAAGACCTCTACATTACCAATGGTTACTTGCGCGACTACACCAATCTTGATTTTCTGAAATACATGAACGATTTCCAGCAAAATCAACCCAACATAGGTCGGCAAGACGTACTCAATTTGGTCCTACAAATGCCTTCTTCCAATCTCTCCAACTACCTCTACAAAAACAACCACGACTTGACCTTCAAAAACGTAGGTAACCAATGGGGAGTGGGCCAAACAGCCAACAGCAACGGGGCCGTCTATGCCGATTTAGACAATGATGGAGATTTGGACTTGGTCGTTAATAACATCAACCAAGCTGCTTTTGTATATCAAAACGAAGCCCAGCAAAAACAGTCCAATCATTACCTCAAAATCAGCCTTGAAGGAGAAGGTATGAATCGCTTCGGCATTGGAACGAAAGTAATGCTCTATCAAAAAGGGCAAGTCCAATATATCGAACAAATGCCCATGCGCGGCTATCAGTCGAGTGTGTCGGGGGTATTGCATTTTGGCTTAGGAGTGGCTCCGACCATTGACTCGCTCAGGGTAGTTTGGCCCAATAGCAAGCAGCAAGTCTTGACCAACATCAAAGCCAATCAATGGCTTACTTTAAGACAAAAGGAGGCTGTTGCTGCCACCTATAGACTTGCTCCACTAAAACCTTTATTTCAACAAAGCCCCTCTCCTATTGCATATACGCAGCCTATATCTACCATCAACGACTTCAAACGGCAACTGTTAATGGTCAATCCGCAATCGCAAGTAGGGCCATGTATGGCAAAGGGCGATGTCAATGCCGATGGATTGGAGGATGTATTTGTAGGCGGAGGCAATGGGCAGGCGGGCGCATTGTTTGTACAACAAAAGAATGGCACTTTTACTAAAAAAACACAAGCCGCCTTCGCCATAGATGCTAAAAGCGATGCCGCTGATGCCTTGTTTTTGGATGTAGATGACAATGGTACGCTCGACTTGTACGTCTGTCATGGCGGCTATGCCAACTTTCAGGCTAACGACCCCTTGTTACAAGATGCTTTGTATCTCAACGATGGCAAGGGAAATTTCACTAAAAATACAACTGCACTGCCTATGATGCGTGTCAGCACAAGTTGCGTGCGTGCCGCCGATTTGAATGGCGACCATCAACCCGACTTGTTTGTAGGTGGGCGTGTGATTCCTGGTAATTATCCCGAAACGCCTCCCAGTTTTATATTGCTTAACGACGGCAAAGGAAATTTCAAGGAGGCTACGGCCAGCCTATCGCCCGATTTACAAAAAATAGGCATGGTAACAGATGCCGCTTGGCTCGACCTCAATAGCGATAAAAAGCCCGAACTCATCGTGGCAGGTGAATGGATGCCCATAACGATTTTTGAAAATACCAATGGGAAATGGGTCAATAAAACAGACAGCTACTTTGACAAAAAATACAGCGGCTGGTGGAACAAACTCTTGATAGAAGATTTGAATGGTGATGGAAAAGTAGAACTGGTAGTAGGTAATTTGGGACTCAATAGCCAGTGTAAGGCTTCCCCCCAACAGCCCATAACACTTTTTTATAAAGATTTTGACCAAAATGGCCGTATCGATCCGATTCTTTGCACTTATATCAAGGAAAGAGCTATCCCTACATCACCCGCGACGAGCTGATTGGGCAGCTACCTATCATGGGCAAGCGTTTTACTGACTATAAAACATATGCCGATGCTACGCTCAAAGATATTTTCGATACCTCTGAACTCGAAGGAGCGCAACGCTTAGAAGCCACCCATTTGGCCACGATGCTTTTTGAACAAGGAGCTAATGGCAAATTCTCCCCAAATCATTACCTATCGAAGTACAAACCGCCCCCATTCACGCCTTGATTGCCTTTGATTATGACCAAGATGGCAAAAAGGACTTGCTGCTCTGTGGAAATCAGTTGCATGCGCGTTTACGGTTGGGGCAATATGCCAGCAATGCGGGGGTATTACTTCACAACGACGGTAAAAATACATTTAGGTACATCCCACAACAATTAGCTGGTTTTCAACTCAATGGTGAAGGTAAGAAGTATCATCACGATCGATAACTACTTACTTTTTCGGCATTCACCAACAAAGGAGTTATTAGTTATCTATTGAGCAAAGATTGACTATAAATTTGACCTTTGGCAAGGTTTAAAACCTTGCCAAAGGCAACTGCAAGAGTTTACAACTTATTGGTCAGTTTTTTGTACACAATAATTAAGCCCAAAATAACAGCCGCACCGATGAAAGCCTCCAAAATACGAGAAATAATTTCGGGAAACCCCAGCATGACCAGCATGGTCTGAACCTCCCCATCCAGAAGTATTTCCCGACAAAAGCGCGGCAATACCCAACAAAATTTGGTAGAACAGCGAAAAAGAAAAACGCTTGAAGGCCAAATCGGCCAACCAACCAGCTAATACCTCCAACGATGATAGTGATAATGAAGTCCATAAGTAGTTAGGGTTAGGTAAATAAAATAGAAATAATGTAAAAGTGGTTTTATTTATCAGATGCCCAAACAATCGATTTGTTCCCTTTACCCCCTCATGGTTCGTGCAGCCGTAAGCGAAATATCCAAAAATAGCATTTTAGCACGTGCATTGCGTTCAAGATGATAGTGGCCTTCTGTTATTTCTTGAATCAATAATTCTACGGCATTAAGGGCAACAGTTTTCCCAAATTTTTGAACAAAGTCCAATTCTTCTTCCTTCAATCGTACCAGCGTTTCAACGCCATTTTGCCATAAAAACAAATCCCGAAACAAATTGAGGATATAGTCAAATAAACCCTTTTGTTTGTCTTTACCTAAGCCATCAAACTCATCAGCCAGTTTGACCAAAGCAGCAAAGTCGCGCGAGAAACACTTGCGCATCCAGTTGGCAAACCACTCGAAGCGATTGTCTTCAGACTCTTGGGTCAAGCGTATGGCTTCCGACAAATTGCCTTCACACAAGTAGGCTATTTGTCGTGCGCGGCGTTCTTCTATGCCTTTTTGCAACAAAAATAGGGCTACTTCCTCATCCGTAAATGCCCGAACAGCCACTCGCTGTGTACGCGAAATGATGGTAGTGAGCAGTTTATCTGATTGACTGGATACAATCAAAAATAGCGTTTTTTCTGGTGGTTCTTCCAAAATTTTGAGCAGGGCGTTAGCGGCCTGCACATTGAGTAATTCTGGCTGCCAAAAAAGCATGATTTTAAACTCGCCCTCAAAGGATTTCAAAGACAATTTCCCAATAATATTCCTCGATTCTTTGACAGGGATAATACCCTGCTGACTGCCCGTAGCGTTGATATAAGCCAGCCAATCGGGCAATGTACGATAGGGATGTTCTTCCAAGAAAGCCCGCCATGATATGGTCAAATCACGCAACAGATCTTCTCCATCTTTGGGCGTGCGTGGCAAAGGAAAAATAGGATACACATCGGGATGTACTAATTTACGCATCTTGGCACAAGAGGCGCAACGTCCACAGGCATCGTCGGGCTGCTTGTCCTCACAATTGACATAGGTGGCATAAGCCCAAGCTAACGCAAGACCCGCCCCTCCCACAGGGCCATCAAAGAGTTGGGCATGAGCTACATGGTTGTTTTGCACCGAACGAATCAGCACTTGTTTGGTTTGGTCGTGGCCAATAATGTCTTTGAATAGCAAAACGGTAAAAATACAATTTGAAAATTCGGTAATTTGAAAATGATGAGCTTACTACCCAAGACCAACAATCAATTGGCCTTGTCAGGGTACAATCAATACATAGCCTTTTGATTGCAGCGTGCTCATCATTAGCATGGCAGAGAGTGTCACTTTATAGCTGGGGTTGAGGGGCTGCTTGTCAAATTTACGCATATACAACGATTGCCCACAGATGTAAAATTTTACACCAAATGCGGCCAATTCGTTGATGAGTGTCGTATTGGGATTGGGAACTTTATAGATTTTTTGGTAGGCTTCGTCGCTCAAAATCAAAGGGGTAGCCTGAAAATGAGTAACGGCGATGATGTCTAAATTTTCTTTGGGGACACCCGCCGAAATGTGTAGATTGACCAATCGCGCCAACTTGTCCAAAGCGCCATTGAGGGTATCAGGCTTATCTGCTCCTTTCGACAACTCAAAAAGTATTTTGTACTTCATTTTTTTGTCGGCAATCGGTTCGGCTTGTGGTACTTCAAACATCGCCCCCCCCGACTTGATGACAGGTTTATTTGCTGTGCTTGGCTATAAAAGCCCATGGACAAAAGCAATAATAATAATAAAGTGTAGATGCGTGATTGCATAGAGGTAGAAGGTTATTCAGTTATTTTTTTCGACTAAATATAGCGGAAATTAAGAAAAGGATGAGGCATTATTTCAGTTATTTCAACATCCCCATTCTCGAATTTTAATATAAATTATTGATTTTTAGATCATTAACCTTAAAATTCTTAAATTTTCAAATTCTTAAATTCTCAACATTCGAATTCTCCTTACTTTTGCAGCCATCAAAACACTACATAGCTTCATGTCTTCACGAATCACACCTCGCCAACAAGGCTTCTTTTCCCTGCCGAATGGCATCCCCACCGCGCTACTTGGTTGAGTTTTCCACATACCGAAGCCTCTTGGGCTTACGACCGTCATCCCAAAATGATGCCAACATATTGAGTTTATCAAGACCATCAGCGAAGGCGAAAAGGTGTGTATCAACGCCCATAATGAAACAGTGAAGCAAACTATTCAACTCCATTTACTGAGTGCAGGGGTGGATATGAATCAAATTGAATTACCCCTTCATGCTACCAACGACTCTTGGTGTCGCGACCACGGCCCAGGTTTTGTGATAAATCCCGAAACCCAACAACGGTTGGTATTGAACTGGGGCTACAATGCTTGGGGCGGCAAATATCCTCCTTTCAACAACGACGACCTCATTCCAGTAGCCATTGCCCATTATTTAGGACTTGATTATGTTACGCCTGGCATCATCATGGAAGGAGGTTCGGTAGAATTCAACGGCAAAGGTACTGTACTCACAAGCCGCGCCTGTTTATTGAACCAAAACCGTAATCCACACCTCCATCAAGGACAAATTGAACAGTATCTATGCGATTATTATGGCGTAGAACAAGTATTGTGGGTAAGCGACGGCATCGTGGGCGACGACACCGATGGCCACATTGATGATACCGTACGATTTGTGAATGAGGACACAGTCGTAACGGTGGTTGAAGAGAATAAAGCCGACGACAACTATCACCTGCTACAAGAAAACCTACACGAATTGAAACAAATGCGGCTTTTGAATGGCAAGCCACTCAATATCGTCGAATTACCCATGCCAACGCCTGTGTATAGCGATGATTTGAGGCTGCCCGATTCGTATGCAAATTTTTACATCAGCAATGCCGCTGTTATTGTGCCTACTTTTCGCTGCACCAACGACCAAAAAGCGTTGGATATTCTCAGTCAATGTTTCACCGACCGCCCCGTAGTGGGCATTGACTCGACCGAAATCGTATGGGGATTGGGTAGCTTTCACTGCTTGAGCCAACAAGAACCCATTGTGTGAGTGGTAAGTACCGAGTGCTGAGTACCGAGTACTCAGCACTCGGTACTTAGCCCCTTCTTATATCAGGGTGACAAAGACTCGAAACCGCACGGGCGATCCCGTCAGAACTACTAATGCACTACCCCACCTTCGCCGTGTACGTGGCCATGTTCTAATTCTTCGGCTGTGGCAGGGCGTACTTTGATGACTTGTCCTACAAAGTGCATTTCACGGCCTGCCAGCGGGTGGTTGAAGTCCATCAACACAAACTCTTGGTTTACTTCCACGACTTGGCCTACCAATCGGTGTCCTTCTTCGTTGGTCATTGGAATCATATTACCCACCTGAAGTAAATCTTCTTGCATTTCTCCGTCCACCTTAAAAATATCAAGTGGCAGTTCGGCGACGGCCTCCATATCATAGTCGCCATAACCTTCTTCTGGAGAGATGGTAAAATCAAAGGAATCGCCCTGTAACAAGCCCGTTATCTTGTCTTCAAAGCTATCAGGCAACCCACTCATACCTTGAATAAAGTACATAGGTTCAGCTTCGCTCACGGTTTCTACCATTTGCCACTCGTCGGTGTCATTCATAATACTCAGTTCGTAAGCCAATGCTACGACATGATTGGGTGCTATTTTCATGATACTATTTTTTTGGCAAACCTACTGCTTTTTGAAAACGATACCTAATTTGGCCTTACTTTTCGCCACAAGACAATCGGATTTTCTTCTTTCATTTTCATAAATCCTGCCTTTAGCAATACGCCAGCCGAATCGTTGGAGGCAAGCAAGGTATGAGCAATAACCGCTTTACAAAAACTATGTTTGAAAACCCAAGAAAGTAGGCATACTAAAGCTTCGGTAGCAATACCTTGCCGCCGATAATCTTGATCTATACCATAGCCTATTTCAGTTTCTCCTTCGTCGTTGGGCAGTCCCGCTACCCCTATCCCTCCTACAACGCAATTGTCGGTTTTATGTACAATGAGCCAATTGGTAAACCACTGAAATTGAGTCGAATTGGCTGCGGTCTCTGGCAACCAATAGTTAGCCAGTGCATCGTCAAATTCTTCTTGAAAATAGGCTTCCATGCGCATATCGCGTGGCACAAGCCCCAGCGAAAGCTGAAAGGCTCGGTAATCGGTAGCGTGATGTTGCAGTTGAGCAGTAGTGAGCGGAATAAGTCGCAAACGATTCGATTCTATATAAAACATGGGAAAATATGGATTGAGGTGTAAAACAACTGAAAAGAAATCTATTTTGCAGCATGAATCTAATTGCCTACGCCCAGCAATACCAACAAGACATGCTCCAACGTATCGTTCCGTTTTGGATCAATTGGGGTTTGGATAAAACACGGGCGATTATATTTGCGCACTTTCAGCAAAAGGCGAGGTAATTTCGACCGACAAATGGATTCAGTGGTATGGGCAACATAGCTGGGCTTGGGCCTAATTATATCAATCAGACCCACAGGCAAATTATTTGGCGTATGCTCAACAAAGGGGCCGATTTTTTGCTTCATTATGCCGCAGACTTTAAAAGATAATTATTGGGAAATAGTAGATTGTACGGGGCGGGGCGTTCAAGAAGCCGCCGATGTACTTGTCCTGAAGCAGCAGTCATCATGTCATGGGGTATTTTGTATGCTATTACCAAGAGCAATACGCCGAAGCTGCCAAAAATCTCTCCTCAAAGCCTTTCGCCGACGCGAAAAAAGATTACAAAAGACAGGCAGAGGATGTCATTTCGGGTCGAAATCTTAAAATTTAGCCGAATTGAATGGACTGGCAAAAGCATTGGTGGCGACCAAAGATTTATTGAGTGAAAAATCTTTCCGGGAAAAATCAGAAGATGTAATCAATGAACTGATGAAACATTTCTGGGAACCAAGAGCCAATATTCTACTCGAAAATGTGTTTGCCGAGGGTGGGTATTCCGACTGTATTTTAGGCCGTAAAATCCACCCAGGGCAGGTTTTTGAAGCCTTCAATACTTTTTATGAATTAACAGAAGCACTTAATGACTTTAATCAATTGAGAAGGCAATTGGCACAACATGTAATTTATTTGGCCGATACCACTTGGGATGAGGTATATGGTGGCTATTTTCAATGGTTAGATATAAAAAGTTTGCCTGCTATTGAACCCAGTGCTTATTTTAAACTCGCTTGGGTGCATTTAGAAGCTTGTACCGCCCTACTACGCTTATCAAGTATACGAGATCGTGCTATTTTGAAAAAATGGCAACATTAACAAGACTATACATGGCAACATTTCCCTGATAATACCCCCGAAGGAGAATGGATAGGTACACTAAGTAGGCATGGAGAACCTATTTTTAATCTCAAAGCAACACCCGAAAAAAGTGCTTATTATCCCATTAGAAATTTACTCAAATGCAGCGAAATTTTGACTTCATTAGAGGGGGTTCTTAAAACAGTCCTTAAAAAACAACACTTCGTCCAACATCAAATAGTTCATTAATGCCGTTGTATCTTGCAAGCACATATACTTTGTAGCTGGCTCTTACAACCGAAGGGCGATTAAATGTAGCTGTAAATCCTTTTTCCCAATACCAACCTCGTCTAACAAAAGTTTTGATAGGTAATGCACGCTGCATACCCGCACTCATATAGGTATGTTGGGGAGATTGTAGGAGAATATAGGCTCCATCATCAAAATCTTTGGCAGGACGTACATAGTCTTTTGGTAATGAAGATATAAAATATCCCCTTCAAAGTAAATACTATCTAATTCCATACCTTTTTTAGGATGGGTAACTTTCGGAAAAATACTATTCTCTTCGGTTTTAAAAAATAAAGATGGTTGATATATTTTTCTGAAGCTGTAAAGAAAGTCCTTTCTTGTCAAATCAAACATTTGAAGTCCGAGTAAGTCAGCATTGTACATTGAATTAAACTCCTGTGCTATGGCCATACGGCGGTTGTTGACAGCGGGAGCAATGGCATGATAAAGCACCAAGAGTAAACAAAACACTCAAGCTGATCATTAAAAATTAAAAACCAACACGCTTCCAAATCCATTTTCCTTGGGTTAATATTAACAAATATCCACATAAAAGCAGCCAAGTAGGATACATTCGATAACGTCCCATAAACATACCTATCAAATCATCGCTTCCGGCTCTCTTATAGACTACCCCCAATGCCGATAAGCTAACAAAAAAGAAAAAGGAACAAAACAAAAAGATGAATGTGATACCTTAGTTTTGGTTTAAATAAAGCCTTCTATGAGGGATTTGCCAAGCAACCACAAAACCAAGCTAACCAGCACTACGCCCCAAACTACCGACAGCCAAATAGCAAGCGAAGAGGAGCGCGAACATTCAAATTAGCTGAAGAGCCACGAAAGCAAAAAAGCAGAGTAAAGCAAGCCAATAATTCTGTAAGTTAGCCAAATCTAAACTACTAGGCGAAGCATGGGCACAGGTAAGGCTGTAAAGAAACATGGTTGCCATAAAAAAAAATAGCAGTGAGCCCCAGTTTTTGCCACTTTTGAGAGAGCGCTAATACTACTCCTCCAATCAAGAAAGTAAGCAGGCATTGCCATATGTAAAAGTAGCGAAAAGAGAAAAAAGAAGTGCAAAAGGTAAATATTGGGCAGAAGTATAACTATAAAAATAGGCCGCTATCATCACAAAAAATAACAAACCAAAATTTCCCTAAGAACTTGTTCCCCAAAATATATTCTCAAAAGAATGAACACACAACAAAATCCAAGGAATAGGAATAAAATAGCGTGAAGGAATGGATAGTTTTTGAAAAACTTTTATATAAAACTCTAACTTGACTTACCCACAATACATTACCCAAACAATCATCAAGGTTTTAGATTAACCATGCCAATTGGCTCAATGGGTGGTTAGAATACCACCAATCGGGTAAATACAATGCAGTACTCGGAAAACCCACAATAAAGCCAATCCTAATTTTTGGTACCATTCTGTCGCTTTTTGCCATTGGTCGTCAACGATTTGCAACACATGGACATCATCATAAGCAATATAATTTACGTTCAGCGCAATCGATTCAAAAAACCACCCATATAAGACAAGTGGAAGACAACACAAAGAAAATAGGATGAAGTGACTTTTGAGCAAACGATCAACAAAGAGCATAAAAAGCGAATCAGGATAAAAAAACATCAATAAACAGCTGCATAATCTATTATAAAATCCGCTTTTACCCACTTTCCTTTGCTTATTTGAATGGGGTTAATATTCATAGCATCATCAAACTGATTGGCATAAAGCCCTTTTTCTTCTTTGATAAAAAGAGAATAATAGCCGTCTGGTAGTCTAACTGAGAATTTCCCTTTTTTATCAGTCGTTACTTTTTTGACGAGTTTGGTTTGAACCGCCTTGTAAAAACCCGCTTCTTCGCTTGAAATAGTTTGCTTCTCAGTCGTCAATTCATAAATATAGATTTCACGAACCACAGGCGAGCCTTTAGCAAGTATATTTTTATTGTCTGGTGAGGGCATTTGATTGCCTGCTTTCCACAGTACTTTTCCACAGACCCCTTGTTTGAGACGTGGTGTTTGGGCCAAGGCGTAGGCTGACACAAGCATCAACCCCATCAAAAAAAAGCCAATTCGTATCATTGTTCGTATTAATTAAGCCATCTCCAATGAGTAAACCTCTGAAATTTCTGCCAATATATCGTTTATTTCTTGATAGGACATGGTTTCTACCAAACGCATCCTGAAAGGCTTAAAATTATCTAATCCTTTGAAATAGGACGCATAATGGCGGCGCATCTCCACGATGCCCGTGCGTTCGCCTTTCCAACGAATAGAAAAATCTAAGTGCTGACGGCATACGCGTACTCGTTCGGCAGTAGTAGGCGGTGCGAGGTATTGGCCAGTTTGCATAAAATGCTTGATTTCATTGAAAATCCAGGGGTAACCTATGCTCGCACGGCCTATCATGATACCATCTACCCCAAAGCGGTTACGGTATTCCAGGGCTTTTTCGGGGCTATCAATGTCTCCATTGCCAAAAATCGGAATATTAATACGTGTATTTTCTTTGATACGGCCAATCAGCGTCCAGTCGGCATCGCCCTTGTACATCTGTACGCGCGTGCGGCCATGCACTGTCAGTGCCTTGATACCAATATCTTGCAACCGCTCTGCTACTTCTTGGATATTTTTGGTGGATTCGTCCCACCCCAAGCGGGTTTTGACCGTAACGGGCAGGTGGGTTGCTTTGACCACCGCCTCTGTCATTTTAACCATCTTAGGAATATCTTGCAATAAGGCCGCCCCTGCCCCACGACAAGCCACCTGTTTGACAGGACAGCCGTAGTTAATATCAATCAAATCGGGGCTTACTCGCGTAGCAATACGCGCACATTCGCCCATGGTTTCTATATCGCTTCCAAAAAGCTGAATTCCAATGGGGCGTTCGTATTCAAAAATATCTAATTTTTGTACACTTTTGGCCGCATCCCGAATCAAACCCTCTGACGATACAAATTCTGTGTACATCAAATCGGCGCCACCTGCTTTGCATACAGCCCGAAAGGGTGGGTCAGAAACATCCTCCATAGGAGCCAATAACAAAGGAAATTCCCCTAATTGTATGTTTTCTATTTTTACCATAGCTTTATCTCCCTATTACTTTTCTATTGCAAAGTTTACCCTTTTTTCTTTATCTGTAAAAATAACCTATTTTTGTGCGCTAAAATTCAATGCTTCGTTAATCCTTTATTATTTATCATTCATAATTCACGCTTATAAATGTCGTATTTATTCACTTCAGAATCTGTATCGGAAGGCCATCCCGACAAAGTAGCCGACCAAATTTCGGACGCACTCATTGACCACTTCATGGCGTTTGACCCTACTTCAAAAGTAGCCTGCGAAACCCTCGTTACCACAGGGCAAGTAGTATTGGCTGGTGAGGTAAACACCAAAACCTACTTAGATGTACAACAAATTGCACGGATGTCATCGCCAAAATTGGCTATACAAAAGCAGAATACATGTTTGAAGCCAAATCTTGCGGCGTTCTTTCAGCCATCCACGACCAATCTGCCGATATTAACCAAGGGGTAGATCGCGAAGCCGCCGATGATTTTGAAAGTAAAGCCAATGCCCAAGGCGCAGGTGACCAAGGCATGATGTTTGGCTATGCCACCCGCGAAACCGACAACTACATGCCTTTGGCGTTAGATTTGTCGCATAAAATTTTGGAAGAATTGGCGATCATTCGCCGTGAAAACAAGCGCATTAAGTATTTGCGTCCCGATGCCAAATCGCAGGTAACGATTGAATATTCTGATACTAATAAACCCATTCGCATTGATACCGTCGTAGTTTCTACTCAACACGATGATTTTGCAGATGATGAAACCATGTTGGCACAAATCCGCAAAGACATCATTGGCTATGTCATTCCGCGCGTAAAAGCTAAATTAAAGCCTTCATTGCGCAAGTTGTTTAACGATAAAATTACCTACCATATCAACCCTACAGGCAAATTTGTGATTGGAGGGCCTCACGGCGACACAGGCTTGACAGGCCGTAAAATCATCGTGGATACTTACGGGGGCAAAGGTGCGCATGGGGGCGGAGCATTCTCGGGCAAAGACCCCTCAAAAGTGGATCGATCAGCTGCTTATGCTACCCGCCATATTGCCAAAAACTTGGTAGCAGCAGGTGTTTGTGATGAAGTACTCGTACAAATCTCTTATGCTATTGGGGTAGCCAAACCTTGTGGTTTGTACATCAATACCTACGGTACTGCCAAAGTGAAGGGCGAAAATGGTAAAAAAATGAGCGATGGCGAAATTGCTACCATCGTAGAAAGCGTATTTGATATGCGTCCATATGCCATAGAACAACGCCTCAAACTTCGCAACCCCATTTACTCCGAAACTGCCGCCTACGGGCATATGGGGCGCGAGTCAAAGACCATTACCAAGGTATTTGAAAACGCTGGACAACGTGCCGAAAAAACCGTGGAACTCTTCACTTGGGAGAAATTAGACCATGTAGAGGCTGTAAAGGCAGCCTTTGGGTTGTAACAGATGGTCTCAATAAGATGACAAAATCCCTTCTATAGTTGATCAATAATTGAAATACGATTCGACTGTTTTGATGATAATCAACGCTTACAGGGTTCAAACCCTGTAAGCGTTGATTATCGTAAATTCCAACTTCTCTCATAAATCATTGACGAGCAAAAAATTTGTCAGAGGCTCGGCAACTCCAAAAGTACAACCCTTTGTGAATCCGTTTTACGGTTAGACTTTTATTTTGAACACGGGTTTTGTTTTGACCGTTTGGAGTTTCTGCAACAATTCTTTGCGGTTGTTGGGTGAAATATCAATCGCATGAGCCTTGACCTTCAAATACAACTTCTCAGCTTCAATACTATCAATTTGTTCTAAATTGACCAATAAAGACCGCGTTAATCGAAAAAAATTAGGAGAAGAAAAGTATTGGGAAAGATTAGAAAGATTGGTACTCACCACAAACTCCTTAGGTTCGGTCGCGACATAAATTTCAGTATAAGACCCATATGAAGTCTTACAACTACCTCTTTATGGCTCTTTTGACCAAAAGAAATTCGACGCTATTAACAATGAAATTAAGACCGAGTATAGTAATGAAAAACTCGATAAAGCACGAAAATGCATAAATAAAGCACGAGCTATTCTTAGTAATCCAGACAAAGAAAAGGCTTACAAGGAAAAGTTAAAAAAGCCCTTGAAATTCTAAAAGACAAGCAGAAAGATAATGGAGAAAGCAGGGAGTCAGCGGGAACACCAATCATCGAAATAATCAACAGTACCACCAATGAAAAACTGCAAAAGATTGTACTGAAGGACGTAAAATTATCTTCAAAAGTTACACAAACTATCATTATAAAAAATGGTGGCGGTGGTTATCTAAACGCTACTGTCAAGCCAAGTGTATCGTGGATTCAGGTATCATCAGGCAAGATTGAGCAGAAAGATTTGCCTAAAAACATCACAGTAATTGTCAATCTCGGCAGGGATAAAACCTTAAAAAATAGTGGTGCTTATCAAGAAAGTTTGGCGTTTTCTTATACTTCCGCCAACGGAAAAACCCAGACACAGTATCTACCTATAGAAATATATACAGAGGGGTATGAAAAAGTAATCAAAAGAAAAAGTCTGTTGGCCACCTCTATCTACTGTGTACTCTATTTGGGAGCAAATAAGTATTTGCCTTCTCGAGCTTGGACACCTATTCTATGGTGGATTGCAGCGTTCTTTCTATGGAAAACATCCAATTGGTTTTTCAGTAAAAAACCATTGAATAAACCAATGGTCATGCTGTTGCCCTCAATATTTATTGCTTGTTTGTATTTTGGCATCAGAGCTGCGTTCAAACCCAAAGATGCTGATTTGATAATTATCCCCATTAATGAAATGGCGTATATAAAAACTACTAATGGAGCACTAATCCGAGATTTTCCAATCGAAGGAACTTCATTAGGGCTAATCGTTTACGGAGATTCAGTAAAAGTTTTGGGAAGAGATTCCACAAGTAATTGGTACAAAGTGTCTTATTATAATGGTGGGACTACGTTTGGCTACATGTCTAAGGAGTTGCTGACGTTTGATAAAAGTGAGGTTAGGACTCGTAAGAAGAAAACAACAAATAGTAGTAGGGCAAACAGAGCAATGAATAAATCAAGAAAGCCTCAGACAGACTCTACCAAAAGCACTGATGAGAGTTTTGCAAAGCCAGACTCGATTTAAGAAATGTCCCCAAAAGAAGATACGAAAGAACCAATATTTCCCAATCACAATGATTATTTATGGAGTTTTTCGATAACATTAAAAACTTCTTTAATTCAAGCTGTTTAAATGGGGGCTATATTGCAATTACCTTTTTTATTATCATACTGGTGATTGCCCAATTTTCCCTACTAATTGTAGGATTTGGAAAAGCAATTGCGGGTAGATTCGCTTTGGAGTATTTAACTCTTTTTTTCAATATACTCGGAAACGTTTATAGTTTCTCAGGAATTGAAAGCGCATTATCTAATAATTGTCCAAAACTTGATTATATATTAAAAACTATCCAGTACATAGGGTTGGTTTTACTGGCTTTTACGTTTTTGAAGGAAGGAGGCTTAGAATTACTTTTAGACTTTTTTGGTTTTTTTCTAGACGTGTTCAATACTGGAATATTCACTTTCAAAAGAAGATTATATCCGGGTGTTTTCAAAGTATTTCTATTGTGGCTTATGGCACGCGTAATAGGAGCATATTTAAGTCAAATAATAAATGATTATATATACTGGTTCTGTAATTGCTTGTGGGGCTTTTGGCGCTAATTTGTACACCACCGAGACAGGCCGCCAGCAAAACCGTAGGGTAGAGTTTGTTAGGAAAGTAAGACATAGACAAGCTATACGGATAAGGCCGTAAACTGCTCAATTCAATGATTTAGGCGTTTAGCAAACTGGATAAGATGTACCTTGTTGAATCAATAAATCTCTAAAAGCCCATAAGTGTCTGATAAATAGAAAGTTTCTATTTCTTTTATTTTAGCTGACAAAGTACTTACCACTGTGTTTGTCGAAGCATTGCCAAGCCGCAGTATAATTATTTTAGGAGGAAACCCATACAAATTAGCTAAATCTTCAAAGTCTTCATCAAACGTAGTAATCATAAAATCATTTTGTTTTGCATATTTCCAGATGTCTATATCTGAAGCAGGCATACTCAATCCAGAGCGGCTGATATGTAAGCATTCAGGAAATAGGTGCGTCAGTTTCTTAACAATCCGATAAGAAATATTCTCGTCAAAAAGCACTTTCATCAGCCTGTAACCAATATTTTGATATTTTCTTCTCTATGTGCCGAGTAGGCCAATGCTGCCAAAATATCAGCTTTGGTCAGGCTTGGAAAGTCCTCTATTATTTCTTCATTAGTCATCCCGCTCGATAGCCAGCCCAAAATATCCCATACGGCAATCCTCGTACCTTTGATGCAAGGCTTACCAAACCTAACATCAGCGTTAATGCTTATTCTTTCTTGCCAGTTTTGCATATTTTTCCTTATTTTTCCCAAATATACAAATTTCCCTTACGCAGCGTAACACTGGCTATTTAGAAGAAAGACAATCGGCTAACCCGCTAAAAGTACATCGGCTGATATTTTAAGTATGATTAAAATATCAATAACCCTTCGATAAAAGCTTTGGGTACGCCTAAAATAATCAAGGCCGTCTCAAAGCAATTTCGAGACGGCCTCTTTTTTACTTTACCTGATTATTACAAATTCTTCTTCTTCAATTCATCTACGGCAAAAGCAGCGGCGCGGGCTGTCATGGCCATATAAGTCAAAGAAGGATTGACACAAGAAGCCGAGGTCATAAACGCCCCATCGGTCATAAAGACATTTTTACAAGCATGAATTTGGTTGTTTTTGTTCAACACCGATGTTTTGGGGTCTTTGCCCATACGAGCCGTACCCATTTCATGGATACCAATGCCCAAATTTTTGGAGGTATCGTCGTAGCTGCGCACATTTTTGAGCCCTGCGGCTTCGAGCATTTCGGCGGCATCGTTGGCCATATCTTTGCGCATTTTGCGTTCATTTTCGCCATATGCTGCATCAAAAACGACAAGTGGCATGCCAAATTTGTCTTTTTTGGTAGGATGAAGCGTAAAGCGATTGTTTTCGTTGGGTAGCACTTCGCCAAAGCCACCAATACCCATGCTCCAAGGACCTACTTGCGAAATCTCTTCTTTGAACGATGCCCCAAAGCCTTCCATGCCTACACCACGCCCCCAGCCACTCCGACTGGCACCGCCCTGATAACCAAAGCCACGTACATAGTCGCGCTTGTCGTTGCCCCAATTGCGGTAGCGTGGAATATACACACCATTGGGACGGCGGCCAAAATAATATTGATCTGTAAATCCATCAAACTCACCCGAAGCACCTACGCCGAGGTGGTGGTCCATGATGTTACGACCTACTTGATCGCTGTCATTGCCCAAACCATTAGGAAAACGATTCGATTTTGAGTTCAACAAAATAGAGGCAGAAGGGATTGCCGAAGCATTTAAGAAAATAATTTTGGCAAAATAATCTTTGACCTCCAAGGTATTTTGATCAATAGTACGCACGCCCGTGGCACGGCCTTTTTTCTCATCGTACAGTACCTCTGAAACAATTTTATCATTGGCCAAAGTCAAGCGTTTGGTTTTCATGGCCGCAGGCAAAGTGGCCGCTTGGGTACTAAAATAAGCGCCAAACGGGCAGCCACGCATACACATATTGCGGTATTGGCAGTTGGCACGGCCCAGCGCAGTATGCCAACTTTGGGGCTTGGTCAGGTGTGCCACACGCCCAATGGTGATGGTACGCCCCATTTTTTTCATTACCTCTGCCTTAACGTGCTTTTCTAAGCAATTCAACTCCATAGCGGGCAAAAATTGCCCATCGGGAAGTACGGCGAGCTTATCTTTTGAACCACTGATACCCGCAAACTTCTCGGCATAATCGTACCAAGGAGCAATGTCTTTGTAACGTATGGGCCAGTCTACACTAATGCCTTCTTTGGCATTAGCCATAAAGTCTTCTTCGTTGAAACGGTAGCTTTGCCGCCCCCAAAGCAACGACCGCCCACCTGTATGATAAGCTCGAATCCAATCAAAAGGGCGGGTTTCGAGATAAGGGTTTTGCTTGTCGTTTTCAAACAAGTAGCGGTGTTCTTCATTGGCGGTATAGCCAGTACGCATATGTGCCCAATGTTCTTCGGCAGCCATGTTATCGGGGCGGCCACGGTGCGGAAATTCCCACGGGCCTTTCATAGCTGTTTCGTAGCCTTCTACGTGCTTGATGTCGCGGCCACGCTCTAAACACAATACGCGCAAGCCACGCTCTGTGAGTTCTTTGGCAGCCCAGCCGCCACTTATACCCGACCCCACGACAATGGCATCGTAGGTCATTTCTTTTTGTGCATCTATATTTAAGTACATGTTCGTTAGGTTAAATGTGAGTTTGAATGTTAAAGTGCATACGCTTTTTGGCCAGGCTTAAGCGGAATACAGCCCTCATAGCGACCAGGGATAGGCACATAGTCCAGTGCCTTAGTAGCTCCTTGCTCAGAAGTAAAATAACCGAATAGGGTCAGTTCTTTCATCAAACGCCAGTAAGGAGTTCCTTTAAGCTTTTTAGAGCTTACTACTTCTTTGTCCACGTTATCGCCTACTTTTACGGTCTGCACGTTGGCACTTTTCATCATTTCGATGGTTTCTTTTTCTACGGCTTTTAAGATAGCTACTTGCTCGGCAGCCGAAGTTGCCATGAAATTTTTGCCGTATGCTTTTTGGGCTTTAGCATCTAAATCGGCCAGTCCTTCCAAGAAATTTTGTTGCTCTTGGGTCTTGTAACAATCCTTGAGCATCATTTCAATAAATGGCCCTACCCCTGCATCTTTTGCTCCTGGAGTAGTAGTACGTGGAATGATATGCTCGGCTACCTCAGCCACCAAAGTTCTTTGGGCTTCGTTGAGGCTAAAATCAGCTCCCAAATTGAAATGATTGGTTGTGCCTTCACCAAAGGCCATCAAAGTAGGAGCGGAAAGGGTCCCGCCCATCAATAAGGCAACCCTCGCTATGGCATCTCTGCGGTTCATCATGTTTTTAGGTTAGTTTGAACGTATGTATTGGGGAGGTGTAAAAATACGTTAGAATTGTCCAATTTTTACGATTTTGAAACGCTTTTTTCGTAAAAAATATATATTCATCGCTCAAAAAACAGTCAACAATGTTATATATGTTTGATTTTTTGGCCTTTATAGGCGATTAATTTTAGAGTCATTATAAAAACGAGAGTAACTATGAAATAATTAGTCAGGTTTACTATTAAATAAATTCCATCCAATCGTTCGCCTAAATCAACCTCCACTTGACACCTTTTTTACCCCTTTTCTAACATCTACCTCCCATTTCATTAGCTCTTCTTTCATATTGTTTAACAAAATAGGGTTTTCTAATCCAACATCTTTGCTTTCCTTAAGGTCAATAGATAGATTATAAAGTTCGAATCTGTCCTTATTTTGTTCTTTAATATGAATCATCTTCCACTTACCACTTCTAATAAAACTACGATTGTTGTAAGCAAAAAAAACAGCTCGTTCAGGTAAATTAACCTGATATAATAGGTTATTTTTTATGCTTATTCCGTCCACTTTTTTCCCTGTAGGTTTTTTATCTATGAAATCAAGCAGCGTTGGCAATATATCCATTGTGAGTATAGTTTGGTTATTAACCATCCCTTTTTTTATCTTATCGGGGTAACTTATGATGGCAGGTACACGGCTTCCTCCCTCATAAACATCTCCTTTATATCCTCTCAAATCGCCGTTGCTACCATTTGTATTGGCACCGTTATCAGACAAAAAAATTACTATCGTATTTTTATACTGTCCTGTTTCTTTGAGAGCATCGATTACTTTACCTATTCCTTCATCCATTACTTCGACCATTTCCTTATAAATAGATCGAATGCTGTCTTTCATAATAGGTTCAGTGGTACCCACCCCATTTTCTCTTAAAACTTTGCTCATACGCCTTTGATAAGGTGAGTGAGGGGCTTCATGAGTCAAATACAAGAAGAATGGCTTACCTTTCTTTTGGGGGTTATTCTCCTGAATAAATCGTACTCCTTTTTTTGTTATTAGATCAGTTGAATACCCCTCTTCATTGTCAATATTCGTTCCCTTCCACCAGTCAAGGTAGCCCTCTTGATCAATATGGGCATTATAGTCTATGTTACCACTTACAAATCCGCTATAATCGTCGAATCCTTGTAACGTGGGATTATATTCTTTAGAATATCCCAAATGCCATTTCCCATACATACCACAATTGTAGTTGTATTTTTTTAATTCTTCCGCAATTGTGATTTCGTCGAGGCTTAAACCTACATGTCTATGATTTTTTGCAGTAATTACCGATTCCACTCCTGTACGCTGTTGATATTTACCTGTCATTAAAGCAGCACGTGTTGGACTACAAACAGCTCCATTAGAATGAAAATCGATAAATCTAATTCCCTCAGATGCCAGTTTATCAATATTGGGTGTATTTATGTAGGTATTTCCGTAACAGGATATATCGCCATATCCTAAATCATCTGCCATAATAATGACAAAATTAGGCAAGGTATCTTTATCATCCTTTTTACCTGAAAAAGACACAAACAAAACATTTGCCAGTATAAAAATCATTTTTTTCTTCATATCACAAAAATTGAAGTAGTCTTATGTTATAGATTTCGTTATCAGATAGCAAAGTTATGTTTTTTCATGCTTGCTTACTCCAAAAACCCATCCTGTAAAGTCGTTCTCAACAGTTCTATTTCACCATTTATGTTAGCTTTTGGTCAGTTCAGCATTAGCAAACCCATACCTTAAAATAAAGTCTTGTTTTGCTTTGAAGAAAAACACTTATATTTCTGTTTCAAAATCTACCTGTCGCGATGAAATCCCTATTTACTTACTGTTTGTTTCTCTCTTTTGTATTTTTTAATAACTTATTGGTAGC
Source organism: Spirosomataceae bacterium (assembly GCA_041392315.1). Classification (GTDB taxonomy): domain Bacteria; phylum Bacteroidota; class Bacteroidia; order Cytophagales; family Spirosomataceae; genus Runella. Next base: position 119,926 of record JAWKMH010000007.1, read on the forward strand.
TCAAAATAGTGCTTTGAGGGACAAACCTCACAAGGAAGGTACAATACTGCTGCCTCCTTCTCTTCAAAATGTACCTGTCATCGATGGCAGTCGTTCTTTTAAAAACTTATCTGGCAAAAATTTTACTCAACCACGTACACTCACCGCCCATGTTGTGAGAGATTCGTTGGGGTTACCCATATTTATTGAATACCGCCGTACACTCAAAACCTCCAGCCGAGGGCGAACTGCCTTGACTTCGGCAGCATTGGCCTATATCAGTGAGCTCAAACCTTATCTTAAACTTTCTCAACCCGAAGAAGAGCTTGAGGTTACAACTATCGAAGAAGATGAGCTACAACAAACCCATATCCGTTTGCAACAACACTTTAAGGGCCTGCCTGTCTATGGCGGAGAGCTAATTTTACACATAGAGCAAAATCAATTTACGACCCTCAATGGGCAGCATTTTAAAACACCGACCCTCGCTTCAATTTCGCCCACGTTTACCGAAAATATCGCTATTCAAATCGCCCTCAAAGATGTAGGACAAGCAACTACTTTACGTGAACTCACAAAAGGAGAATTACAGATTGGGAAAAAACAGATTTCAGAAACAGAGCTATTGATTTATTATCCCGACAATCAACCCGAAACAGCTCACTTGGCATGGCGCATGGTGGTACGTCCTAATTTTTTGGAAAGATGGAATTATGTTGTTGATGCAAATACGGGTGCTATTCTCTCTAAAACCAACCACACTTGTGCTTTAGATGGTCCCGTCAAGGCTACTGCACGTGATTTAAACGGAGTCAATCAAACAATCAATGCTTATTTAAAAGGTACTACCTACTATTTGGTAGATGTTACGCGTCCAATGTTTAACAACACTGCTTCTACACTACCTGATAAGCCTGTGGGAGGGATTTGGACCATTGATGCCCGCAACAGTAAAGCTGATGACATTTCGGTATGGCAGGTTGCTTCTACCAATAATACTTGGACACCGCTGACGGTATCGGCCCACAATAACGCCGCCACTGCATTTAGTTATTTTAGCTTAGTGCACAAGCGCAATTCGCTCGACGGGAAAGGGGGCAATGTTATCTCAGTCGTCAATGTACGTGATGAAGATGGCCAAGACATGGACAATGCCTTTTGGAATGGTGATATTATGGCTTATGGCAATGGTTCTTCCGCTTTTAGTCCTTTGGCAGGAGGGCTGGATGTAGCCGCCCATGAAATGACGCATGGAGTCATTGAAAATACCGCCAAACTCGAATATCAAGGTCAATCGGGAGCAATTAATGAATCTCTGGCCGATGTTTTTGGCGTATTAGTGGACAGGGCCAACTGGACTGTAGGCGAATCTGTTGTTAAAAAAAATATATATCCTTCAGGTGCCCTCCGCGACATGGCTAATCCAAACCAAGGAGGTAGCAATACCAATGGATACCAGCCTAAAACCATGGCGCAGTATAACAATACTACTAAAGACAACGGCGGTGTACACATCAATAGTGGTATTCCGAACCATGCTTTTTATTTGTTTGCCAACAACGGCAGCGTGGGCAAAGACAAAGCCGAAAGGGTGTATTATCGCGCCATGACCAATTACCTGACGCGCTTCTCGAAATTCATTGACTTACGTTTGGCCATCATTAAAGCCACCTCAGACCTCTACGGAGCCAATGGGGCCGAAGTAGCTGCGGCCCGTTCGGCCTTCGACCAAGTAGGGATTGTCGAAAGTACCAACTCCACCCCACCGCCAGCCAACCCCACTACCCTACCCAACAATACAGGCCAAGACTTCCTGCTGGTCTATGGAGGCGACAATAAGCTCTACTCCACTTCCACCACAGGCACAAATATTACCCTCAAATCTAATCGGGCTATTTTGAACCGCCCCAGTGTAACCGATGACGGCAAATTTGTGTATTTTGTGAGTAGCGACCGCCGTATCAGAGCCATAAGTTTGGTGGGCAATCCCGACGAATCGCTGGTGTCAGATGAAACTATCTGGAACAAAGTAGCCATCTCCAAAGATGGGCGAAAACTGGCCGCCATCACCGACAAGGCCGATAAAAGTATCTATGTTTATAGTTTTGATTTGAAAAAATGGAACATATTTAAACTTTACAACCCCACCTACACCAATGGCGTAAGTACCAGCAATGTGCAATACGCCGATGGACTCGAATGGGACGCATCTGGCGAGTATCTGGTGTATGATGCCTTCAATCAGCTCAAAACCTCTACTGGAAAATCGCTCGATTATTGGGATGTGGGTTTTATAAGGGTGTGGGACAGTGTTCAGCAAAATTTTGCCGATGGTACTATTCAAAAATTGTTTAATGATTTAGAGGAGGGAGAAAGTGTTGGCAATCCGTCTTTTTCTAAAAACACTACCTCCATATTGGCTTTTGACTACATCTATGACCCTGATAATACCTATGGAATTTTGGGAGTAGATTTAGAAAAAGGTAATACCGAATTAATTACCGTCAATACTGATTTGGGCTTTCCAGATTATTCCCGCTTAGACGACCGCATCGTGTATGTAGCCAAAGGCACTGGCACAGCTAAAAATATCAAAGTCATTGGCCTGAATTCAGATAAAATCACAGGCAGAGGTACCAGCACCACCCTGCTTACCAATGGCACTTGGCCGCTGTGGGTGTCGCAAGGCACGCGCTCGCTACCTGCCATCAACTTTACGGCTATTGCTGACAAATTTCAAGATTCACCTTCTTTTACGCTCAACGCTACCGCCTCCAATGGCGATGCTGTGGGTTTCATCGTAGTATCAGGCCCCGCTCAGGTAAGCGGCAATCGAGTAACACTCACAGGATCAGGGAGAGTAACGATTCGCGCTTATACCGATTCTAATCGCCCATTTTTTCCCATTGCCACTGCCGATAGAAGCTTTGAAGTCATTCCTATTTTAAGTGTGGCATCTACTGGTTCAGATGAAATATCGGTTTATCCAAACCCAGCACAGCATGAATTAAAGATTAAATACTCCAGCACGCCCCCCAAAGATGGCATAGAAATGACCGACTTAAGTGGGCGTGTGCTATTGCTAAAAACCACTTCCGTGTCCTCCCAAGAAGTTGCATTAGATCTAAAACACTTATCCACAGGCATTTATTTACTTTCTATTCCTACAGAGAGGGGGTTATTAGACAAAAAATTATGAAGCAGTAGCGAGGTCTAAAAGGCGGCGATGGTAGTTTACCTGCCCCAAATGATAACCTAAATGAACTGCCAAGTGTATTAAGAAGTACTCTGTAGAAGTCTTTTTTTCAAACACAAGTATGGGATATTCGGCATCATAATCTGCTTGAGTTAAGGTAGTTAAAGCTGTTTTAATCACTTCGATTGTATCATCAATGTTCTTAATTATTTGTTCACGCGACACAAATTGTGCACTAAATTCTAAGGGTCTATTTCTTACATAGCCTGTTTTTCCAATCTGAGCACCAATATAAGTATTGAGATTACCAATTAGATGTAAGGCTAAATTACCCGCAGAGTTGGCAATTCCTGCCTGGGTTTTCCAAAGATTTTCCTCACTTTGATAAGTCAATAACTCGCGTTTAAGGGTGTTTAAATCTCTTTCATAAAGAGCAATAAGTGTATCTGTTATCATATAGTTGATAAAAAAAGTACGAATAATGAGCATGAATACAAATTTAGGTAAATGTTCTTTTGTTTAGAATAAATGCTTGCCTAACTTCGCAAGTAACAACCCTTTAAATGTTCTTTTGTTTAGAATAATGCTTGCTAACTTCGCAAAAACAACTCTATGCTATCAGGCCATGCAAAACCCCACTGCTCGTATCCATGAACTCACCGACTTGCTCAATCATTACAACCACCGCTATTACCAAGATAGCATATCAGAAGTGTCCGATTTTGAGTTTGATACACTTCTTTCAGAGCTTGATTCTTTGGAAAAAGCCTACCCAGATCTAAAGCGTGAAGATTCGCCAACCGCGCGAGTAGGTGGCACTGTTACCAAACATTTCGACCCTGTAGTGCATCGCTACCCGATGCTATCGCTCGGAAACACCTACAATGAACAAGACCTGCGCGACTTCGACGAGCGCGTTCAAAAAGGACTAAATGGTGCTGATTATGAGTACGTTTGTGAGCTCAAATTTGATGGTATTTCGCTGAGTATGACCTACGAAAACGGCTTCCTCAAGCAGGCCGTTACGCGCGGCGACGGCACCAAGGGCGACAATATCACGGCCAATGTAAAAACCATAAAAACCTTGCCACTAAAAATACAGAATAGCGCAGCCAACTATCCACTACCCACTGCTTTTGAAGTACGGGGCGAGGGTTTTATGCCTATTTCGTCTTTTGAAAAACTCAACCAAGACCTCGAAGCCGCTGACGAACCTACTTACGCCAACCCACGCAATGCCGCCTCAGGGGCTTTCAAGTTGCAAGACTCAGCCGAAACCGCCCGTCGTGGCTTAGACTGCTACATCTATTATTTTTTGAGCGACGAACCCGTTTTTGAAACCCATTCCGATAGTTTGGTGGCACTCAAAAGTTGGGGATTCAATGTGTCTCCCAGTTGGAAAATTTGCACGGATATAGATCAAGTGCTGGCCTACATCCACGAATGGGAATACAAACGGCACAGCTTACCACTCGCTACCGATGGCATCGTTATTAAAGTAAACTCACTTGTTCAGCAGCAAGAACTGGGCTTTACAGCCAAAAGTCCCCGCTGGGCAATTGCCTACAAATACAAAGCCGAAAACAAACCAGGGGTGTTGCGTGCTGTATCCTACCAAGTAGGGCGCACGGGCGCACTCACGCCCGTAGCCCACTTAGACAACCTCCAAGAAGATGGTAAGGGATTGTGGCTCTCTGGTACTCGTGTCAAACGGGCTTCGCTACACAATGCCAACGAAATAGAACGCCTCGGCCTGATGATCAATGATGTAGTTTTTGTAGAAAAGGGTGGCGAAATTATCCCCAAAATTACGGGTGTAAATACAGCCGAACGTGAAAGTAGAGCTAACTTTTCCGATTGGGTTTCCCACACAATGCCCTGAATGTGACACAGAACTCGTCCGTAAAGAAGGAGAAGCCAACCATTATTGTCCCAACGAGCGCGGATGCCCTCCCCAGCTACGGGGCAAGGTAGAACATTTTATCCACCGCAAGGCCATGAATATTGATAGCTTGGGTGAAGGAAAAGTCGAGTTGTTATTTGATAAAAAACTTATTCAAAACCAAGCCGACCTATACGATTTGCAATATGAGCAGCTCTTTGGGCTTGAAAAAGTGATCATTGATGAAGAAACAGGTAAAACCAAACGCATCGGCTTCAAAGAAAAAACCGTCGAAAATATCCTAAAGGGTATCGAAGCATCAAAACAAACCCCTTTTAAGCAAGTGTTGTTTGGCATTGGCATTCGGTTTGTGGGAGCAACCGTAGCAGAGAAACTCGCCGCTTACTTTAAAAATATAGATGCCCTGATGGCTGCCGATTTTGAGACACTGCGCAATGTGCCCGAGATTGGAGAAAAAATAGCCCAAAGTATTATTGATTATTTTGCCGATGCCAACAATCGTACTTTGATAGAACGGTTACGTGCTGCGGGCTTGAAAATGGAAACCGACGATGCCCCCGTCGTGGTGGAGTCTAACAAACTCGAAGGTAAAAGTTTTTTATACACAGGTACTTTTGGCGACCTCAGTCGCGAGGCCCTCGAAAGTAAGATAGAGGCGCATGGCGGTAAGCTTGTTAGTGGCGTATCGGCCAAGCTACACTTCTTGGTAGTAGGGGAAAAACCAGGTAGTTCAAAACTCGATAAAGCTACCAAATTGAACGTAAAAATGATTTCAATCGAAGAGTTTTTAGAAATGTTAGGGTAACTTTGCACGCTATGAACCAACGCCTCATCTTGAGTAGTCCGCTGCTCGAAATCATGATTAGCCGGCTGTGCCAACAACTAATAGAAAACCACAGCGATTTCGCCAATAGCGTCGTGATGGGCCTACAGCCACGTGGCATCTATTTTGCGGAAAGAATTGTGCAAGAACTCCACAAAATCTTGAATAGACCCATTCCACTGGGTTATTTAGATGCTACTTTCTACCGCGATGATTTTCGCCGTCGTAGTGAGCTTCTCACACCCAATGCCACCAAAGTCGATTTTGTGATTGAAGATAAACGTGTCATTTTGGTGGACGATGTACTGGCCACAGGCCGTATGGTGCGCGCCGCCTTGGATGCCATGCAGGCATTTGGCCGCCCAAAGCAAGTAGAACTACTGGTATTAATAGATCGTCAATACAACCGCGAAATCCCTATTGAAGCTGATTATATTGGGCTCAAAGTCAATACCTTATATTCACAGAGAGTGAAAGTAGAATGGCGAGAACAAGGCTATGAAACTGATAAGATATGGTTAGTAGGATAAGTCTTTACGGAAATCTTACAATTGAATAGGCCGCTTGATGTGGCTTTCGGTTTTGTGTACCCACAGTAGTGCGGTTGCGATCGTCGTCGTGAATCACAAAAAGGCGATTATCACCTATCAAGGCCAAGTCTTCTGCTTTATGCGTAAATTTTAGGGGTTGCTGTGTAGCCTTATTTTTGACAAGGTGCATTTTATTCTGCTTCAAATCTGATTCAGAAGCCCACCATAAATAGGCACAATTGCCTTGGGTATCGCTTTCCATCGAAGTCAATAGCCAGAAAATGTTGCGTTTAGTATCATACTCAATGCAAGAGAGTGCCAATGGTTTGGGCAAATGAGGCTCAAGTGATGCAATGTCAATATCGGCTAAAGGCAGTATAGGCATATTTAACACAAGCGAATCTCCCTCAAAACGATAATTAGCTGCTAAGATTTTGGTCTTGTATTTAAAATCGTCGTACTTTTTTCCTTCTTCTCGAACTCCAAAGTACAGTTTATCATTATTTACTGCCAGCCCTTCTATTTTAAAATAAGGCATCCCCGCAGGGAATTCAGAGTTGGCCAAAGCTTTTGAAAGCGCTTCACGCAGACCCATTGAAAATAGCTCTCCTTTTTTCAAATGCGCTGCCTTAGGTGCCACCTGTTGGATAGGTACGCTGGCAGGCCAGTAGAGAAGTGTATTATAGCCATCCCATTCATTGTTATTTTCTTTAATTCTATCAAAAGCTGTGGTTAAAAACACGTACTTTTTATCAGGTGTAAGCGCAAAATCCTCGTATTTAATCGTGCTTTTAAACAGTTTTTCGGTCAAATAAGTGGGTTTATTGGCGAGAGCTTCATCGTTATTATAGAGCCAATAAAACACCGAAGCATCAGCCCCTGGCATTTCTTTGTCGTTGGCTACTGTAAGTGTTTTTCCGTCATACAATACAGCCGATGCTTCACACCACACTTCACGCCCATTAGCCTGCAAGTTTTCTTGAAAACAGTCGATCAACCCTTCTTTTTCCAGTACTGCTCCCTTCTGAAGTTGGGTAGTAGGCCGTTGGCAACCAATTATCCACAAAAAAAGTAGGAAATAAATCGGGAATAGCTTCATTAGAAATTGTTAGACTTTTTTAAAACACAAAGGTATTTTAACTATCCATCACAACAAAATTTTCTAAAGCTTCTTTAAAACTCTGCACCTGTGCACGTGGCATGATAAGGCTACTTGAGCAGGGGTATTGAGGTAGATAATATATTTTCCTTTTTCCCAATAAGTAAAACTTTTCACATAACGAAGATTGAGAATTTGTTGACGACTCACCCTAAAAAAGCTATTGGGGTCTATTTCCTCTGCCAAACAAGAAAGTGGCTGTATCTTTCGATAGACCCCGTTGGCATGATATACATTGATAGATTTACCCAAAGTCTCAAAGTAATAACATTCTTCTACATTAAGCACAACATCGCCTTTATGGTCTTTTACCATGATACTTTGGAGATAATTTCCTTCCACCGAATTATTTTCTAAAGAGGTATTATATTGGGCAATATCCTTAGCTAAGGAAGGCGCATTAGTTGGGTATGAATCCGCAGTCGCTATATGCTTTGAGACATCAATAAAATCTTTCACTAAAGACAAGTTGATAAGTCCGTAGCCCAATATTAACACAAATGGTAAATAAAGAAAATAAGTGTTCCAAGTAAATGAATGGAAAATATAAAGCGAATATCTTGTAAATGTATAATCAGGAAATTCTCTTAATATGTACCTTACGTTCAATGTGATGGGAAAGAAAAAAAAGAAAGCAACCAAAAAGAGAGGTAAAAAAGCCAGTTCATAACGAAGGATTTCTAAAGGCTTGAGTCGAAGTGTATTAAACTTCAATTTTTTGTGCAAAAAATTAATCATGTACACCAATATAGTTAGCGTACATAGCTCTGGTGCGATAAAGCCGATGATAAAGTTTTTCAAATAGTTGAAAAATGTATGATACTGCAAATAGGTATTCCTTTTTACCTCAGGAATCACTACCCAGGCGATAAACTCTACCAGTAAAACAACCGCTAAAAGTAAAATAAGGCTATTTTTAGGTTTTTTATAAAAAGATTTAGTTAGGCGTAAAGGCGAATCAAATAGCCTTGACTCCTGTTCTGACCTCTGTGGAATAACGAAAGTAGTATCCAATTTTACCATTTTATTATATTTTTAATTAGTTAAAAAATCAAGAAACTATGTTTATCTTTGTTATAGAAAATATGCCTCTTAATTGTGGTACTGTTTCCTGTAATTTATATTAGTCTTTACCCCTTAAAACACAATTCCAATGAAAAAGAAAAACTTTGCTATGAAAGCGAAGCAACCGCTTGCTGCGCTCGTCCAACAAGGAAGATTGCGTACAAAAAATGAAACTCACCATCTCCTTAATCTTGAGTCAGAGTCTGACCCGTGGCATTCCTGTTTTAGTATCAAACTAACTCCTCAGTTTTAATTTTTTTAAATGCAACATTTTGATTGGGTTGATTATCAACTTCTTGTTGAGAAGCATATCTATACGCTCAATCAGGTTGATTTAACAAAAGAACAAGGGTACTTGGTAAGGTTTGCTGTCTTTTCAGCAAACCTTACCAATTTTTTACCTCATATCCCTGTTTCCTCTCATCCTGATTTATTTAAACAAAATCTTATTCATATTGCCCTCGAAACCCTCGATAGAAGTATCCCTCAACTCTCAGATTTTACCGTTTTCGAGGGCGACATCTCTCTTGTTTCCCAACCTAAGCAACCTGTTATATTTTGTACTTTCCATTTGGGTTCTTATCGCAATTTGGCTTCATGGTTAGTAAAATTGGGCTATCATTTTTCTATTCTTGTTAGGAAAAGTGTTTATGACCAACAAGCTGCTGAAATCCTTGACCATACACGCCAAATCAAAGCAGTTTACCCTTCCTCCAGTGAAGTGCAAGTTATCAATGCTGAAGAAGCTTCTTCTCTTCTAAAAATCTTACGCCAATTACGTTCTGGCCATTCTCTCTTAGTATATATGGACGGCAATACTGGCACAAGTGAAGATAAGGGCGAACTTATTGATTTCTTACAGAGACCTATTTTTGCCAAGCAAGGCGCTGCTTTCTTGAGTTATATCTCTGGTGTACCTATTCTTCCTGTGGTTTGTTACCGCCGCATCGACGACCATAGAAACGTAATTGTTGTAAACCCACCTATATTTCCTGACAAAGAACGCTCAAAAAAAAACTTTTCTCTTTCTACTACACAACAACTTTATAACTGGTTTTCGACCTATCTACAATTATATCCTGAACAATGGGAGGCCTGGAACTACATTCATCATCAACTCTCTTTATCTCCTGAGTCTAAGCCACTTCTTTCAAAAACTGCCTTTCAAAAACCTTCCTATCAATTCAATAGCCAACGTTATAGCCTTTTTGCATTACAAGAAGAGTATATACTCCTTGACCGTTTTTATTATCAGACTTATGAAATCTCCCATGATTTGTACGATTACCTTCTTCAAAGCCCGCTACAGTTTCCCCAAAGAACCTTAGGAAAAGCTATTTTTAGGGATTTGATTATACAATCAATACTCATTTAATCCCTCTACCAAAAGCCGTGCCAAACTTTCTATTATAAGTCTTTAATTCATATAAAAACCTTGAAATTGTATTTTTAGGACAGGAACTGTATTCATATACGCCTATTGATTTCATGCTAAAAAAAGTAGATTTCAAGGATAAAAATGGTCATTTCAAGCCCGTTTTTGTTCATTTGGCGACTTTTCTTTGATAAATGGTGCAAAAATTGAAACATATAGAGCAAGAAGTAATTTTTAAAGTAGGGTAAAGTAATTATATGGTCTCGCTCCTTTGGGGTGAGACCATTTTGTTTTCTTATAAAAAATATACCTTCTGTATTTTCACCTTGGAGCACAGTAAATCTTAAAATGCTTAAAAGGATATATAAAAAGGCTTTATATCAATCAATTCATAGATTTGATGTTTTACTTGGTGGGTTTATACGCAAAAAACACCTTTATGTATGCTAATAAAGGTGTTTTTACAGGAGTAAATATCTCGCTATAGAGAAAAGACCAGCACAGGAATATAATCCAAAGCCGATTTGGCAGCTCTTTCAAAAAAACCATCTGGCAAACGAGGTATTAGGTCATTAGGGAAAAGTCTTTGGATGTATCATTTTTTAGTAATTCTTTTTCAATGGCCTCACAAACCAAAGGATTAAATACCAATCCTGTATGACTGCCCCATACTTTAAGATTTCTATGTTGCATGTCTTGTTCTTCCATACAAGTTTTCCACGCTACTACTCCATCTTGCTTGGTATAGATAGCTAAAGTAGATACGGGAGCAGGCAATGGGATAGTAGCTAAAAACTTAGCATCTAACCCTTTTTTTCCTATCAAATCATAAATCCAACGTGCATGATTGGGTGCCTCTATATCTCTAAATGGTGAACCCATCGTGATAACCTGCCGTACTAATTCAGGTTTTTGTTTGGCCATTTCGCGTACATAGACTCCCCCTAAACTCCAGCCGATGAGTGTCACTTTTTGCTGGTGTTTGGCTTGAATAGCTTCTAATTTTTCGACTAAAATAGCCAACTCATTAAGATCTCCCAGATTGCGTCCTAATCCCCAACCATAGGTAGGAAAACCTAAATCAGTAATGAATTTACGCAGAAACGCCGTAGAAAAATCAGAGCCCAAAAAGCCTGGTACAACCAATACTGGAGCATTGGAATCAACAGACTTTATTTGATGGGTAAGTCTAAACACCAAGCCCCGTCCAATGTCGAAAATAGCTCTGATGGCTTCGGTCAAGTATAGAAAAAACGATGGTCTGGGAATATTCTTCATGGTGGTATAACAATATAAAAAGCTGATTCACTTTTAAGGTGAATCAGCTTAAGTGAACAACAACGATCTATATTAGTTATTATTGAAAAGTTTTCTAAAACGCTTCACACCTGTAATAGTTTGGTCTTTTACGGCCTCTAAAGTCGAAAAAACGATTTCTTGCTGTTTTTCAGCCAACTTAATGCCTCCTTTTACGGCTTTATCAGCAATTTTCTGCCATTTTTCGCCGTTACTCAACACACCTTCTACCAGAGTATCTGCCTGCACTAAGGAATATTCATTGGCATTGTTGAGGGCCTTTTTAGCTGTTTTTTTAACATTTTTCTGCAATTTAGTACTGTTTTCAACAGCCTCATCTATCAAATTAGTCGCAGTGGCCTTTACTTTCAGATTCATCTTAGCGGCAGCATCTTTAACATTGCTCAAACGCTCGCTGATTTCCAAGTTATCTACGGCTTCTTTGGCCAACTTTGAAGATACTTCTTTGATTTTTTTACCAGTTTGCTTTACATCGTTGACGATTTCGGTAGTGGTTTCACTTACTTGTGCATTGACAACCTTGGCCGTTTCTTTGATTCGGTTTACATTGTCGTCTATATCAAGCGTATCGGTTACTTCTTTTACACCATTCATCAGCGACGTTTTGAAATCTTGTACTTCTGCTACTACTTCGTTGGCTGTTTCTACTACTTCTGCTTTTATCTCTTCTACTTGATTGGCAGCTTTGGTTGCTTTCTTAGTAGTTGTTTTCTTTGTAGCTGTTTTGGTAGCTTTAGGTGATTTTACTGTCTTGGTTTCCATTGTATATATTGTTTTAAAAGTCCTTTTTTAAAATTGATGTCACTAAAGGTAAAGTAGCCAAGTTACAGATAAGTTACAGTTTTTATTGGTTTGTAATTTTTTGATATAACTGTCTGGTCTCGGGCAATGGTGAAATCCCGAACTCTTGTTTTAATACTTTTTCACACTGTTGATAGGTCTTAATGGCCATTGGTCGGTTGCCCTTTTGGAAATAGGCTTGCATTTGGATGCGATAGGCATCTTCCCAAGTAGGGTCAATCAGCAGGGCTTGGTGCGTAAGCCGCACGCTTTCCATGGGGTTGTCGGGCAGGGTCAATTCACTAAGATTGACAATAGCCCCTAAAGTAAGTACTTGCAATCGTTCGCGCTCATCGCAGGGCCAGTCTTCATAAAGACGATCGGGTAAATAAATTCCTTTATGTAATGCAATGGCTTCTTTATAAGCACTTTGGGCCAAGGCTGGGTATTCATTTAATAATTCATTCCCCAAGGCAATATAAGCTTCCAATACATCGGCATCAATCCAGATATCATCTAATCGTAGTTGATACGCCAACCCTTGTCGTGTGATATACCTTGTGTCTGTATGGCTTTTTCGGTTGGGTTCGAGCACCTTATTGACACCATGTAGTGCTACCTTAAAGTATTGGTCGCCACCTTCGAGGTCTTCCTCCCAAAGTCTATCTAAGATTTGCTCTTTATGGAGGGCTTTACGATGGCGCGCTGTCACCAAAAACTCAAAGAGTTCCACGGTTTTTTACTCCTCCCCCATTCTTTGGGTGATACCATCTCTCCCTCACGCCAAACCTGAAAATTGCCCAATGTCTGCACATGAATACGTGCCGTAGTCTTTTTGGTGCGAATGTTCTCTATTCTTTTCTCAAAAAAATCTATCATGGGCTTTTGTACAGCTATTGGCTTTAGGTAGGCATTATTTGATGCGTCGGTCGGTTTATAACCGACCGACGCATCTAAATAATGCCATCGAATCTTTTCACTTTTCACTCTTTTTAGAAAGCTTATCTATTTTTTTATTGAGTGTTTGAATTTGTTTATTCATAGACTCCAGTAGTGTCATCATATTTTTGTAGTCTGATTTAGTAGAACTCAACCAGTCATCGGCTTCCAGATTTCGCCCAATTTTATCTTCAATTTTTTGATTAATAGCCTCACTAACTTGATGGATTTGGTCTTGAATTTGGTCTTGAATCTGCGCTATTTGTTTTTTAGGGTCTTTGATAGACTCCAATACCATCTTAGGGGTGTTGGTAGCTACCTTTTTCCAAATCTCAAAACTTTTGGATAAAATTCCTTTTTGTTCTTCAGGCGATTTATCTTCCACTGCCTGAGCAGTCATTTCGGAGAGTTTATGTTGGACAAACTGTACGAAAGTATCCATGTCAGAAAACCGCTTTTCCTCGCCATCTTGCACATGTCGGATATGGCCACGCCATTGGATTTCAGGTTCACCTGCATCGTTATTGAATATCTTTTGCGTAAACCGTAGTACGAAAGAGGCCGTTTCTTCTTTTTTTACTGCCATGTTTTTTATCCTTCTGGTATTTTTTATATTTTATTGTTGGTAAATATAACAGGATAGAAGCAACCGTCCACTTGTTATATTACATTTGTTCTTGAAATATTTTCATCTTTGTCAAAGATATTACCTGTTACAGCAAAATGTTAAAAACTGCTGAGAATTCGTTAAAGATTACTTTTATCTATTTTTCTAAAGCAAGTTAAATGTAGAGTTTTTAAAGCAAGTCAATTATAGCAGTTAATAGCCCCTAATTTATCAATAGTGATGAAAGAAAAAACATCTAAAAAAAATAGGAACAACTTGAAAGCCATTAGCGGCATGGAAGCAGCTTTTCTGTATGTCGAAACACCCACCAGCCCCATGCACGTAGGTTCATTGGCCGTCATTGATGGTTCATTACAGTTTGACACATTTCGTGATATTATTCATTCTCGTCTTCATCTAATTCCCAAATTACGACAACGGCTCATGTATGTACCTATGAGTATCGATTATCCTTATTGGGTAGATGATCCTCATTTTGATATTGATTTGCATATCCACCACATTGCCCTGCCCAAACCTGGTGGCTGGAAGCAACTTCGTGAAGTAAGTTCCCGTATTTTTAGTGAACCATTGAACAATGCGCGCCCGCTTTGGTCGATGACTTTTATAGAAGGCTTAGATAATATTCCACAAGTACCCGCAGGCTCGGTAGCTATCCTCTCAAAAATCCATCATGTAGCCATTGATGGCGTGGCAGGTGCCAGTATTTTAAGCTTGTTGTTCGATTTAGCTCCCAATAAAGGGGCTGTCCCTCCACCGAAACCTTATAATCCAAAACCGCTGCCAAATAGTCTTTCGATGATTTTGAACAGTACGTTGAGTTTTGCTAAAGAGCCGTTTAAATTCCCCAAATTAATGGCTGATACTCTGAGCGCAACCATCAAGGCGGGCTTTATAACAAGAGTACAACGCGCAGAACTGCCCACTGCGCCTTTTACAGCCCCCGCTACCCCACTCAACGGCATTATATCAGCTCGACGCAAATGGAACACTGCTATTTTGTCGTTGGATAGGATTTTGAATCTTAAAAAAATAATGGGTACAACCATGAACGATGTCATGCTGGCTATCTGTGCAGGAGCATTACGAAGATATTTACTGGAAAAAGGCAAACTTCCTCAAAAATCACTCGTAGCCATGGTACCTATTTCGACCCGCACCTACCGACAAGTAAACATAGATAACCAGATTTCAGCGATGCTTGTACAACTTGCCACCCACACTTCTGACCCCATAGAACGATTAGAAAAAATCGCCGAAAATACGAGCCGTGGCAAGACCTATCAAGGAGCTATTGGTGCAAAGACACTAAGCAAGCTCGCCGAAGCCGTGCCTTTTGGCATTGCCAATCAGGCAGCTCATCTGTATTCTCGTTTTCAAATTTCTGAAATGCACAGCCCTGCTTTCAATGTTACGATTACAAACGTACCTGGCCCTAATATACCACTCTATATTCATGGCCACAAGCTATTGTCTATTATGGGTATGGCCCCTATTATAGATGGTATGGGCCTGATTATTACCATTTTTAGTTATAACGGCTTAGTCACTGTTAGCCCTACTTCAGATATGAAATCCATGCCCGACTTAGATGATTTTACTAAATATATTCGTGAATCTGCCAATGAGTTGGAAGCTGCTATTTTGGAACATACAGCACAGAAAAAGATCAAAGCCGATAAAAAATCACGAAAAGCGAAATCGGATATTGTATTTGAAACGCTCAAAAAACATCTTAAAGCACAACCTGAGCTTATCAAGCCCGATAGTGGTTTATTTCAATTTAAGGTACAAGCAGATATCGAAACCCTGTGGAAGATTGACCTCAATACTTCTACTGCTAAAAGTAGCCAAGGAAAAGCCGCTGACCCCGATGTTACGTTTAGTATTGCAGACGCTCACTTGCTAAAAATTGCTTCGGGCAAATTAGACATGCAAACGGCCTTCATACAAGGGCGGCTCAAAATGAAGAGTTTCAGTAAAGCCATGAAACTCGGTGCTAATTTTGGCCAAAATGCCTAAAATCGAAGAGGTAGAGTAAAACTAAAAAACCCTCTCTACGCGCGCTGTAAAAGGAGTTTTTAGTTTTCGTGGTCTTTCATAGTCGGGCTTTTTTATCCCCAGTATCAAAGTAATTTGTAATTAGTCTGGCGTATGCTCGTCGATTTGTCACAACTCATGAATTTACATATATGAGAGAATAAACTGAAATTAGTGCGTGCTTATGCTCTAATAATCAATAAAAACTGCTATGCCTACAAAAAAAAAGGAAAAAGGCTCCTTTATTTAAAGAAATTCCATCAAACTTTAAGGAGAAATGATTAAATTTTAGGTTATTTAACTCCACTTATTCTTTCAGTTGTAATTACATACTATACTCATTTAGACGTAGCTCACCAAATGGTGTACATCTTCACAATTCAAGTAGCCTGCTAAAGATAAAGACAGCTCTGATAATGTTGCCCAACAAAAAAAAGACAAAAAAAGCTTTACTAAAAGATAGTTTAATGCTTGAATATGCCCGTCAGAAGTTTTAGACTCAATAAGTTTAGATACTAAGGAAGTATTAAAAGCCTCCGAAAAAAACAATCAGACGTATTTACGAAAATGAGTAATTTATTAGCTATTCAAGTAAAACAAGCAGGGCATTAATTTCAAATTTACAATCTGCAAAGAATTTGAGTTCACCTATACTCGAAATTGAATCATTTCAAATAGATAGCCTCCCAATGAAGCGGGATAAAAATTCTACAGATATTACCTTGAAGGGAAATTCAAACTTTCAAATATTGGTAATGTAAATATAAAAGGTGTATAAGGAAATTTATATGTATCTTATGAATGTTCGATTAATGAACCCAAAGATTTCTCTTCATTTGAACTTAGTGGGTCTTCTCAGATTTCTGGCATTTTTATTAGCAATAACCGAGAACACATTGATTTAACTTTAAGAACTATAAAAAATGTAAACCCCATAGATTTGGGTTTGGGAATTACAATACAATATCACAGCTTTTATATATAAAATTGATTTGCTGTTTAGTTTTTCATATTCAAGTGATATATTTAATGACGCCAATAAAGCCTCCTAAGCCTTATAGCGTATTCTTAATGCCTCAAAATGACAGTTATAAGCATTTTACCTATAATTTCCCTTTGACTAAAGAAACAGCGGGATAATGTTTAGTATGATCCCAAAAAAGCTAAATCCATTAACGAAATTTTCAAAATCAGAGTTTTACTGGTAACCCTGACAGCCCATTTCTACCCGCAATTTCAAATTAGTCTAATAACCGTCAAAATTAACAGCATATAAGTTCTTGAATGTATTTTGTTTATACTGAGATTTTTTTAATCTCATTTTGTATTTCATTGTTAGTCAATTACTTACAATACAAAATTCACAAAAAATCAGCAAAATTGAATAGGTACTTACAAATCCTATAACTATTTCTTATTCTAAACTTTACCAAAATCAAAAAGCCCTCAATACAGCGCGTATTGAGGGCTTTTGTTTTTCTTCGGTCTCGTAGGGATTCGAACCCCAAAACCTTCTGATCCGTAGTCAGATGCTCTATCAATTGAGCTACGAAACCAATTCCCATTGTTTTGGGACTGCAAAGGTAAAGGGCTTTAGGGTAAAATATAAACATAATTTCATTAAAATTTATATTTTATTTTTTTATCTGATTATCAATGAGTTCAAATCAAAAAAGAAAATAGGTGCCGCTTATTTTAGTCGTCTAATCTGCTTTAAGCCATCATAAGCCAATCTTATATGAGAGGGAAGGTTATTATCAGAGGTAAACATGAAGGTACATTTTATGGCTTATGTGTGTAAAATAAGCCCGCTTGGGTTAAAGAGCCTCTCTGCCATTTCAACCGGCATGCGAAGTGTAAAATGAGAAATCAATGACGCCGTATTGCTGCAGCACCCAACTTTTCGCGTCAGTTTGCACATTTTGGTCTTAACCAAGTTGGGGAATATGGTTACGTCTGATATATAGGCAAAATTCCCACAACAAACTAAAAACAGGTAATTTATAATGTAAAACATCAATGGGTGTAAACGTAATGCCTTCGAAATCTCGAGGGTATTGGTAATTTCATGCAGTTGGATACGAGGAATACCAGGATAACGGTGAGGGCAAATACATAATCAAATTCTCGACGTAGCTGATGGAGAACCTCATCTCTCCCATAGATAGGCATATCGCGCTTTTTGAAGAAAATTAAGCACGCACATCATCAAGACCCGCCCGTGTGGTCTTTGTGTTGATGTGTAAAAAGCACCGCATCCAATTGTACGATGCTTTCACGAAGCATTTGTTGCCTAAAATCTGGTCCTGTATCAATCACAAAACTTTGCCTTGTATCTCGATATGCACCGATACCCGCAAGCGTTTGTCGCGATAGTCGAGCGAACGACATCTTCTGAGCACATCCTATCCAACGGTACGCCCGACGAAGTTCCTGTGCCGAGAAGAGTGATAATCATAGGAAAATTTACTCTTCTGTTAGTTCGTTGACAATCTCTCAACAAGTCGGTCAAAATTGAGGGTTTGACAAGTACATCATTGAAGCCTGCCGTCTTAAATTCTTCTTCCGAGTAGTTTTTAGCATTGCCTGTGATGGCTACCACCGCAAGGAGATTAGCTTTTTGGTATCACTCAATGTCGAATGGTCTTTACGCACTCCATACCATCCATGATAGGCATATTGATGTGAGCAATACAATATCGAAGTCTTCTTTATCAATAATCTGCATCACTTGCTCCCCATTTTTGACAGCGGTGGTTTCATAATTTTGAAATTCCAAAATTTTGCGAGCTAAATTTTGGATAACAAAGACTATCTTCAGCAATGAGTACGCGCTTTTGCGACATGGTATTTTGAGGTTTTTTGGTGGTTAAATCATTCTTTTCACAAAAGAACAAAGAAATGTGGTACTAAAAACACTAAAAACAAAAAAATCCCACGCTTTAAGCGTGGGATTTTTTTGTTTTTACTTAATGAATTCTATTAGTTAAAAATATAACGTACACCAAACTGCATATAGTAAGTAGAAGACAAACCTACATTATTGCGGAAAGTATCCTTAATTAAGGCCCCTCTGTCTAATGCCAAACGATAAGTAGGTTTAATAGTGCCACCAACTACTAATGCTGCCGTTATTGGTAGGAACAAAGAAGTTGGCTATTGTTTATGGTTTTAGTTAAGCCCAATCTTTATTCAATAAGTTACCTAAGTTAAATACATCCAAGCTCAATTGAATTGTATTGCGCTTTCCAGCTACTTTCACATAGAAATCTTGAAGAATACGAAAATCTACCTGATTTCTCCAAGGCAAAGAAGCACCATTACGTTCTGCATATTGTCCCTTACGTGTACTAAGATATTTATCTTGATCAATATATTGGAACAATGCAGCACTTTGCTGTTCTGGAGTACTAGTAACCGCCACTTGTATGCCTGTTCCTACTGTTTGTGATACAAAGGTTATTTCAGATGCATCTTTAGGAATATAAATCAAGTCAGCATTAGCACCGTCGCGGTTGGAAATCGGTTGAATAAGTATAAGAAAAGCGACCGTCGGCAGAGCCTTGATATACAAACGATACACTTGTCGCCATAAACTTAGCGTATTCTTTACGGTAAGACAAAGATCCAATTATACGATTAGGTACTACATAATTTGCATAGCTAAGAACAGGAAAATTAGAACCATTGACGGTTGCTGTGCCTTGGAAAGCCGATGCAGGTTGGTCTCCGCTACCATCAAAAAGATTTTTAGCACCATTTCTTACATAAGCAAGTGAGGCAAAAAAGCCTTTACTAAATTGTTTTTCTATCTTAGCGTTAAACGAAAAATAATACCCTTGTGAAGCATTTCCCAAAATAGTAGCATTATAAGCCGTTGTTCCTGTTGGGCTATATTGTCCTGCAGAAGTCAATGGGTTGATGTATTTTTGAGTATTGCTCGAAGGGTACATCAAACGGTTATCAGGGTAACCTGATACATTAAAAGGGGTTGGATCAACCAAGTTGGCGTTACGGAAGTAGGCTGTATTTAAATCTTTATTATAGATACCCTCGAAAGTAGCTACAAAACCCAAAGGCAATTGAATATCTACTCCTAAGTTACTTTTCCAAGTTTGTGGATTTTTAAATTCAGGTGAAATTGCCGTTGTTCCACCCGTTGGAATAGACGTTCCTGCTACGGGAACAGTTGCGGGGTAGTAAGGTTCCAATCTAAATGGCCCAGGAACATCTTTTCCTGTCCATGTTTGAGTAACTTGAAGCATACCAGCATCTCCCGCTTGAGATACAATCCAAACAAATGGCACACGGCCTGTAAATATACCTGTACCACCACGTACTTGTAGCGAGCGATCGCCTTTTACATCATAGTTGAAACCAACACGTGGCGAAACCATCACGGTAGATTTTGGCAATGTAGCGGTATTGATTTTCTCTCCTTTAGCAAAAGTAAGCTTAGAAATAAGTGGATGTTCTTTCAACGGCTCTGGGTAAGTTGGCAAATCAAAACGTATCCCTGCCGTTATTTTCAACTTATTATTGACGTTGATTTCATCTTGGGCATAAGCCGAATACTGAGCAAACTTAAATGTAGGGAAGGCTTGTGCAAAGTTGGGCGACAAAGAGTAAGTTAAACCATAATGGCTGGGTAATTTACCCGAAATGAAATCATCCCATGATTGGAATACATAGAAACCAGTTCCAAATCGTTGAAATCCATTTTTAGTGGTATTGAAGTCAGCTTGTGCACCTACTAAGAAATTATGCTTACCCGCTGACCAAGTCAAATTGTCAACAAAAGAATACATCTCTACATCGCGCAAGTTACCATAAGAGAACAATTCTGTACCAAAAGAGGTTAGTGGCGTACCATCTTTCAAGATGTCAACAAAAGGAAATTGACTACCTTTGGTAGTACGTGGGTCATTCTGACGGGTGTAAGTAGCTCTCAAAGTATTGTAAAACTTCTTACTAAAAGTAGAGTTTAACTCTGCAGCAAGCGATGTAAAATTAGCTGCTTGGAAATAACCTGTATTTTCATATTGCAAAGCTTGTGTGCTTTGGCGATTTTGCGGATAAACGTTTGTAAAAGGTGAAGTAGATGTACTCGCTGGCACACGCGACGATTCACTTTTTAGCTCATTGTATCGTATATTAAAACGGTGATTTTTATTGATATTCCAGTCTAAACGAACCAAAAACTTCGTACTAAAGCTATTAGAAGAATAACCTTGATATGGCCCAGTTTCGTATCCATACTTATCTCTTAAATAAGTGCTAATTTGATCCAATTCTGTCGCTGTAGGCCTTGATACTTGTGGATTGCTTTGAGAGAACGGTAATGAAGCAGTAGCCGCAATTTGCGAAGGGCCAGGGTTATTTGTTTTTCAGTTTCGGCATTAACAAAGAAGAAAAGTTTATTTTTGATAATAGGTCCACCCAAACGAAAACCATATTGGTTGTATTTTAAATCTTGTCTTGTAAAAGTATTATCTCCTACTTTATTCCCTTGCTGGTTTTGGTTTCTAAAATAGGTATAAGCAGAACCTGAAAAGTTATTATTTCCAGAACGAGTTACAGCATTGATAGCACTACCAATAAATCCAGATTGACGTACATCGTAAGGCGTAACATTGATAGATACCTCTTCGATTGCATCCAAAGAAATGGGGGTGGCATTACCTCCAGGTAAGTTTGTCCCGATACCAAAGTTATTATTAAAATCTGCTCCGTCAATTGTAATATTGTTTTGACGATAGTTCCCCCCCCAATAGATGTTCCATTAGCTTGTGGGTCAAACGTGTCAAATCGTTTATGCTACGGCTAATAGAAGGCAATGCTTGGATTTGGCTTGTTCCAATATTAGTAACAGCTCCAAGGCGATCACTACTTAAAATCGCGTTTTTGTTGGAAGTTACTACGATTTCTGCCAATTGAACATCTCCTGAAGCAAGTGTTACATTGAGTGTATAAGGCTCACCCAATTTCAAAGAAATATCTTCAAATGTTTTAGTGCCAAATCCAACAAAGCTAACACTCACTTTGTAGGGGCCTCCAATACGCATGTTTTGAATAGAGAAATTCCCACTTGCATTGGTGGTAGTCCCATATTGCGTACCCGAAGGTAAATGCAATGCCACCACCGTAGCACCAGGCAAGGTTTCTCCTTTGTCATCCTTAATAATACCGTTGATAGCAGAGGTAGTTACCTGTGCCTGCGTATCAAAACCCATAAAAACTGCCGTCATAACTGCGAAAAATGCAATTAGACCACGCATCTTAAGTAAATGTTTGACATTCATAGATTTGATTAATTTAGTTAGAATTGTGATTTGATTTGATTCGTTTGTTGTTATTAAAAACTGCCACAAAGAAACAAGAATAATAGGAGAGAAACAAGAATAATAGCTTACCAAATTAGTATGTTTGCATACCTAATTGCTTGATTTATTGGAATAATATAATTTTTTATAGCAATCTTTAAAATAATTTGTTTTAACAAATTGTTAAGAAAGGAATTATGTAAAAATAAGGGTATCCAATAAAAAATCCTACTTTTGGATTTTGTTTAATATGTATAAACTAAATACCCCACATTGATGACTACCGACTTAAAAACGTACAAATTGACCCAATATAGCCACGGAGCAGGCTGTGGCTGCAAAATATCGCCTAAAGTACTGGATGTGATACTGAAATCAGAAGAAAAGATACCTCCTCACGTCGGTATGACAAAGCGGCTATTGGTAGGCAATTCCTCGCGCGACGATGCGGCTGTCATGGACTTGGGCAATGGGGAAGCCATCATCAGTACTACCGATTTTTTTATGCCTATCGTGGACGATGCCTATGACTTTGGGCGCATTGCCTCGGCCAATGCCATCTCTGATGTGTATGCCATGGGCGGGCAACCCCTTATGGCCATCGCCATATTAGGCTGGCCTATTGATAAACTCCCCCCCGAAGTGGCCGCACTTGTTACAGAAGGGAGTCGCTCTATTTGTGCCGAAGCAGGTATTCCCTTGGCAGGAGGTCATAGTATTGACAGCCCCGAGCCTATT
Organism: Spirosomataceae bacterium; assembly: GCA_041392315.1. Taxonomy (GTDB): domain Bacteria; phylum Bacteroidota; class Bacteroidia; order Cytophagales; family Spirosomataceae; genus Runella. The sequence goes on from JAWKMH010000007.1 coordinate 142,721, forward strand.
TTTGGGTTGGCCGTAACAGGTAAAATAGCCATCGAAAACCTCAAACGTAATGATACCGCTACAGCAGGGTGTCTGCTTTATCTGACCAAAAAATTGGGGGTGGGTATTCTGACAACCGCCCAAAAAAAGGGTATTTTGAAAGAAGAACATGCTGCTATCGCTCCCCAGCAGATGATGCAACTCAACAAAATAGGAGCAGTGTTGGGTACATAGCCTTATATCAAGGCCCTGACCGATGTAACAGGCTTTGGATTGCTCGGCCACCTCATCGAAATGGCCGAAGGCAGCGGGCTAAGTGCCGAAATCAACTTTGAAGCCGTGCCTACATTGCCTTTTATTGAGGAATATCTCGCTCAAAAATCTTTTCCAGGCGGAACGATAAGAAATTGGGATAGTTATGGCCATAAAGTGGCCGCACTTACTGAACAGCAAAAGTTTATCTTAGCCGACCCACAAACGAGCGGAGGATTGCTGATTGCCATTGAACCTGATGCAAAAGCGTCTTTTGAGACCTTGATGGAAGAACAGGGCTTTCAATTAAAGTCGTTGGGTCAGTTGGTAGAAAAAAAGGAGAAAGTTGTTTATGTGAAATAAGAATTGTAAAACTGTGAACTGTAAACTATACTTAGTGCCTACGCCCGTGGGTAATTTAGAAGATATTACGCTGCGAGCTATCAATGTACTCAAAACCGTAGATGTGGTGTTGGCTGAAGACACCCGTACTTCGGGGCATTTGCTCAAACACCTCGGTATCAGCAAACCTTTGCAAAGCTACCACATCCATAATGAGCATCAGACGGTGCAGCGCATTATTGTACGCCTCCAAAAAGGCGAAAACATGGCCTTGGTATCTGACGCCGGCACACCCTCTATCTCCGACCCTGGGTTTCTGTTGGTGCGCGAATGTCTCAAAAACGACATAGAAGTAGAATGTCTGCCCGGTGCTACTGCCTTTGTGCCTGCTTTGGTCAATTCGGGTTTGCCCTCCGACAGGTTTACATTTGAGGGGTTTTTGCCCCATAAAAAAGGCCGCCAAACGCGCCTAATTGCATTGAAAGAAGAAGAAAGAACCATGATTTTCTATGAATCACCTCACCGATTATTGAAAACCTTAGAACAGTTTGTAGCCTACTTTGGCGCTGACCGACAAGCGTCCGTATCTCGAGAATTAACAAAAATATATGAAGAAACTATCAGAGGCACTTTACCAGAAATTATTGCTTATTTTGCCGAAAAAACTATCAAAGGTGAAATCGTCATTGTTGTTTCGGGGAAATCATAGGCTTTTGGATTTAGTTCCTATTTTGTCATTCCGACGAAAGGAGGAATCTAAAGCCTCGCTGTCATACCAACCCATTTTGTCATACCGACGACAGGAGGCATCCATCCACGCTCGCTTCATTCTTCCCTTTTCGCTCATCATTCTCTTTACACTTTACACTTCCTTTGCCCAAACCCTTAGTAGAGAGGCCAAGGTAAGTTTAATCACCGTATCGCCTGGCGAGGAGTTGTACAGTAGCTTTGGACACAATGCCCTGTGGATTTCTGACCCCGCTCTTGGCATCGACCGTGTCTATAACTACGGGACGTTTGATTTTAGAACCGACAATTTTTATATCAAATTTTTGCGTGGTACGCTCCCCTATCAGCTATCGGTGTCGCCGATTTATAACACCATCTATGGCGCACAGTACGAAAACCGTAGCGTAACGGAACAGGTATTAAACTTCTCCCCAGCCCAAAAACAACGTATTTTTGACTTTTTAGAGAACAACTACCTACCACAAAATCGACAATATGCCTACAAATTCTTTTATGACAACTGCGCCACACGCCTCCGCGATGCCATTCAAGTAGCAGGGGGCGATAGTTTGCTTTTTGATAGCCAAACAGTGGCCACAGATAGTATTCCTAAAAGCTACCGACAATGGATGAACAAATATCTCAAAGGAAAACCTTGGTCGCGCTATGGAATGAATTTGGCCATTGGCTTCCCTCCGATCATGTAGCCACAACACGAGAAGAAATGTACTTACCCGACAACTTAAAGGAGCATGTAGAAAAGGCCAACATTGGAGGGCAAAAACTGGTTTTAGGAAGTCGAGATTTATTTACAAAAACACCACAAAAAGCAGTATTAAGCTGGCAGGATATACTTCTTGACCCACAAACGATTTTCTTTTTGTTGGGGATTTTTACTATATTATTTACCAATTGGCAAAACAAAAATCTCAAAAATCGCTTGTATTCGATAAGTTTTTATTTGGTTTTATAGGTTTGGCAGGGTGGCTGCTGTTGTTACTTTGGATAGGTACAGATCATGGAGTGACGGCTTGGAATCCCGACTTACTATGGATATTACCAGCTCATTTACCTTTGGTTTTTTTGTTGAAAAATAAAGCACAACAACCTTGGATAAAGCATTACTTGAACGCTTCTTTGCTTTTAATTTTAGCTTCTTTTTTAATAGGCTGTGCCACTTTATACTTTCAAAAACCCTACATCATCGGCTTACAGGCGTGGTGGCTTATGTTGGGTATGATAATGCGTCTAAATCGCCTTAAAACTCTTTTGATTCCTAAATAACCCTCTCTAACCAAATAATTTTACAATATCGACGCAATTTTGAACATAACTACTCATGCACCTCGAATTTATCACCCACCAAACCATCGAAATAGTCCGCCAAACAGGTGGGTTTATCAAGGCTGAAGCAGCCAAATTTGACCGCTCCCAAACCGAATACAAAGCGGCGAATAATTTGGTGTCATATGTGGACAAGCAAGCCGAAGAGATGCTGGTAGCAGGCTTACGACAAATTTTTCCTCAAGCGGGGTTTATTACAGAAGAAGGCACGGCAGGCCAAGAACAAAACCCCGAAGATTTGTATTGGATCATTGATCCCCTCGATGGCACGGCCAATTTTATTCATGGCTTGCCTGTGTATTGTGTGAGTGTAGGATTGGTCAAAAATAAAATCCCGATTGCAGGAGTTATTTATCATCTCGGCACAGACGAACTCTTCTTTGGTTGGCAAGGTGGCGGCGCTTGGATTCTTAGTTTGAAATACACCTTGGGCGGTTTACCGCTGGATGCCACTTTTCTTCAAAATGCAACTCGCTTAGAAGTATCTACTGCCAAAACCCTGAATGACAGCCTATTGGCCACGGGCTTTCCCTATTATAAATTTGAGAAACAAGATAAATATCTCAAAATATTAGAAACACTCATGCAAAGTTGCCACGGCCTGCGGCGTATGGGTGCAGCAGCCATAGACCTGGCCTATGTGGCCGCGGGTAGGTTTGAGGCGTTTTATGAGTACAACCTTAATTCTTGGGACATGGCTGCTGGTACGCTGCTCATTTTGGAAGCAGGGGGGCAAATTACCGACTTTTCGGGAGGACAAGATTGGCTCTTCGAGGGCGATGTCATTGCGGGTTGTGCTGCGCAAAAGGAGTTGCTGGAGGTGATTCAAAGGCATTGGACTATCGAATAACGGAAGAGCGAAGCAAGAAGAACAAAAATAGCCCAATAATACTCGTTCGTTGTTGATTTTCTGACTTATTGTTTTGAATGGTTGTTGAAGGATTGATACACGAAACTCACCTTCGGTTTTGAGAAATCGAAAGTGCTGTATTGGCAAAACAAAGAAAGGTATTTACAGCCAATAGATGACTTTAAGTAGGTAAAAATCAATCTCCTACTTCTATGAAAACTTACCATTTCGGTTTCCTACTTTTCTTTTTCCTTTGCTTCTTCTCTCCTACCCTTTTTGCCCAAACTGCCGAAGAATACCCCTTACATCCCGATGCAGTGGCTAAAGCCGATGTTCCCAAGGGCGAAGTACTCAAATTTAGCTTTGAAAACTCCAAAATCTTCCCAGGCACTTGGCGCGAATTTTGGGTATATGTGCCTGCCCAATACAATCCTGCCCAGCCCGCATGCGTGTATGTCAATCAAGATGGCATTCAATGGCAAGCTCCAACAGTATTTGACAACCTAATTCATAAAAAAGAAATGCCCATTACGATTGGGGTATTTGTGATGCACGGACGCGTCAAGGCCGCTAATGCCGATGCAGCCCTTGACCGTTTCAATCGAAGTTTTGAGTATGATGGTCTTGGCGACAGTTACGCACGACTTATTTTAGAAGAAATTTTACCCGAAGTAGAAACAAAAAAAACCACCGATGGGCGCGCCATCAGACTTTCAAAAAATGGCAATGACCGTGCCATTGGTGGTTCGAGCAGTGGTGCTGTGTGCGCCTTTACGGCAGCTTGGGAACGCCCCGATGCCTTCAGTCGCGTTTTTAGTGCCATTGGTACATATGTAGGCTTACGAGGTGCTGACCGTTACCACACGCTATTACGCAAATACGAACCCAAACCCATTCGTATTTTTTTACAAGATGGCACCAACGACCTCAATATCTACGCAGGCGACTGGTGGATGGCCAACCAAACCATGGAGCGTTCGCTCCAATTTGCGGGCTATGAAGTGCAGCACATTTGGGGTGAAGGCGGCCACAATGGCAAACATGGCACCGCGATTTTTGCCGATGCTATGCGCTATTTATGGAAAGATTGGCCACAGCCCATCAAAAAAGGTAGCACTAAAAACCCAATGCTCAACGATATTTTATTGCTCAACGAAGACTGGCAATTGGTAAGCGAGGGGCATACTTTTACGGAAGGCCCTACGGTCAATACCAAAGGGCAGCTTTTTTTTACCGACGGCCCCAATAACAAAATATATCAGATGGGAACTGATGGAAAAGTAAGCCTATTTGCTCAAAATACAGGAAAAGTATATGGACAACTCTTTGGGGCAGATGGTCGTATTTATGCCAATGCTCAGACTAATAAAAAAATAATGGCTTATGCCCCCAACGGAAAAGCAGTGGCGTTTGCCGAAGGATTTGCAGGTAATGATTTGGTTTTGCCCATAATGGTAACTTATATGTAACCAACCCCTCTTCTGATGCCAACGAACTCAGTAAAGTTTGGCTCATACGCCCCAATGGCGAAAAAGTAGAAGTAGATAACGGCCTCCGTTTTGCCAATGGAATTGCGCTATCGCCCGATCAAACGCTGCTTTATGTAGCCGATTCGCGCTCACATTGGGTATATAGCTATCAAATTCAGGCCGATGGCAGGCTGACCCACAAACAAAAATACTATCATATCCACGCGCCCGACACCGCCGATGATGCTTGGGCTGATGGCCTCAAAACCGACCGCGACGGGCGGCTCTATGTAGCTACCCGCATGGGCATACAGGTATGCGACCAAGCAGGACGCGTCAATGCCATTATTCCTACCCCCAACGGCAAGGTATCTAATCTATGCTTTGGTGGTGAAAATTTCGATATTATCTACGCCACTTGCAACGATAAAGTCTATCAACGCAAAGTAAAAACCAGAGGCATCAACGCTTGGGACAAACCCAGCAAACCTACTGCACCAAGATTATGACCAGATGCTTAGAAAATCCTATTGATGGCATTGAAAAACCCCACATTTGGCAATCAACCTAAAAATTCTTACTTTTCGGTAAGAACTACGCAACCTTTTATTTCATGCCTCCGTAACTTTCTATACTGAATGTTATTTTCTCGTGCGTTGAAAACATTACCGGAAATCCTTGAGGGCTGCTTGCATAATGACCGCAAGTGCCAAGAATTGCTATACAAGCAATTCTATGGCTATGCTCTGGGGGTTTGTCTGCGGTATGTACCCAACGAAGATGAGGCAGTAGAGGTAGTGAATGATGGTTTCTTAAAGATTTTTCAAAAAATGCAGCTCTATGATGCTGATAAGCCTTTCAAGGTATGGTTGCGGCGTGTGATAATCAATACAGCCTTAGACCACTATCGTCAAAATCTAAAATATCAACAAAATGAAGATATCAGCCATTCGGAGAACACACTTGCTGCCTCTGAAAGCCAAAGTATCTATAGCCAACTGGCACACGAAGAATTAATTGCCTTGATTCAACAATTATCTCCTGCCTACCGCGCCGTTTTCAATTTATACGTCATAGATGGTTTTACACACGAAGAAATTGCGCAGCAATTGGGGATTAGCGAAGGTACGTCCAAATCAAATTTGGCTCGAGCCCGTGAAAATTTGAGAAATATGTTACAAAAAAAAGGAAGCGATGAGTATGCAAGATTTACCAGATGATGAACTGGACCAACTCTTCAGAAAATCTGCAGAAGAGTTTGAGCGTCCATTCAACCCGCAGGCGTGGAATGCTATGCGTCAAAAATTGGACGATGAGGACGATCAAGTGGGTGCGATTTTCTGGAGGAAAACAAGCGCAATAGCTGTACTGCTATTGGTTGTGGGGTTGGGAGGCTATTACCTTTGGGAGAGTAAGCCTACGAGGAATATATCCAAAAATCAAACTCAAAATCAAGTTATTGCGCCAAATAGGCCGCCGATGAATCAAACCAATCATTCTCAAAAAAATGAATAACTCCCAACCAAATCGCAACGAAGCAACAAAATACCACAAAACAACCTCCGATGAGCAGCAAGCCACTACTGTAAAACAAATAGCACAATCGGCTGCTAACCCATTGAACATTGTCCAACCTAAAGACGAACTAAGTCATAAAGGAAGCATCCCCAGGTCTAAAAAAAATACAAAGTGGATTTCGAGCAAGAATAAGCTATCTGTTTCAGAAAAAGCTGGTCTCTTACCTCAATCAAATAGTAAAAATTTAACCTTAGAGAGGAAGGCGGAGTCACAGGAAAATGTTTCTTTGACCATTGATAAACAAGATGCCCCCAGTCGAGGGAATCAGGACCAGTATTTCAGCGAAAAAGCATCTGAGGAAAAACAAATACCTTATACTTTTGAATCTACACCCCCTGTTAGCAAAAAGATGGCAACTCTTTGAATTTCCCTTTGCCATACAAACAAACGTAAGTGTACCTGTGTTTGTCGCCTCTTTTCATTCCCAAAAAATCTGATCCATCTTCTTTTTTCCGTAAAGGGCTTGGCATACGCACCCTCATAGCCCCTGATTTGAGCTATATTACCACGAACCAAATGATGAAGCAACCTACCTTAGCCGTAGGGTCTGGTGCTGGATTATCGTTTTTCAAAACGGTGGAGTATGCAAGCGGGCGGAGTCAGAACGGTCAAATTGTACCACGCTACAGCAGAACAATACTACTGGCCAGAATCTTGGAGCAGCCAAAAAGCAAGACCCATAGACATAGGGGCAGAGTGTAAAATTATTGACATACCTATCAATCTCCGCTATGATCTAAGCCAAGGAGCAAAGAGTCGTTGGTTTGTCAATTCGGGTATTTCGAGCTATATTATGCTCAAGGAAAAGTATGATTATACCTACGCCCCTCATACCTATAATATCAAATGGAAAACTTGGGAGGGAACAACGGGCAACTATTGGTTGGGTGTTTTGAATGTATCTGCAGGCTTTGAACGCCAACTCACACGCGATTGGAGTCTTCAAGTAGAACCCTATTTGAAAGTCCCACTTGCACAAATAGGCATGGGCAAGGTTATGCTCAACACTTCAGGTATTTATCTCTCAGCCCGCTACCGATTAGGGCGTTTCTGAGGAGGATAGCCCATCCAAAAGTTCTTTTACCATTTCTTCAGATCCAACATAGAATGGCACACGCTGATGCAGCGATTCGGGCTTGATATCCATAACACGCTGTTTGCCATCGGACGCTTTGGTCCTGCTTGCTCTGCAAGCATCGCAAAAGGGTAACATTCGTACAAAAGCCTGAGTTTTCCAGTGGGTTTTTGGTCGTTGGAGGATACAAATAAATGCCTCCTTTGAGTAAATTACGGTGGAAATCGCCCACCAAAGAAGCCTATATAGCGCGCAGCGTAGTTTCGATTGCGGCATTTTACCAAATAATGCTGAACCCCTTTGTCAAAATCGTTGAAGTTGCCTTCATTATAAGAGAATATCTTCCCTGTTTTAGGGCTTTTGATTTGAGGATGCGACAAAATAAACTCTCCCAATGAAGTGTCGTAGGTAAACCCAGCCACACCATTGCCAGTGGTGTAAACCAAAATCGTAGAAGAACCATATAATATATAGCCAGCAGCTACTTGTTCTTCACCTCCTTGTAAGAAATCTTCAAGCGTAGGGGGTGTTCCAACGGGAGAAACACGGTGGTAAATAGAAAAAATAGTCCCTATTGATACATTGACGTCGATATTAGACGAACCGTCGAGTGGGTCTATGGCAACTACATATTTGCTTTGGTTGTTGCCTGTGTAAATGATATCGTCATCTTCTCTGAAATAATACCACATACTTCGCCGCCATTTATAAGTGCCCTGATAAAACGAATGTTAGCAATGACATCCAGTTTTTGTTGTGCCTCTCCTTGCACATTGTCAGTACCAAAGCCCCCCGTTATATCTATCAAACCCGCTCGATTGATTTCTCGATTGATGATTTTTCCTGCTAAACCAATATCTCTCAATAGTTGAGAAAGTCGCCTGTAGCAAAAGCAAAAGATTGTTGGTTGTGCATAATGTAACGATCCAACGTCACTCCTACGGGCATTGCTATACTTTGAGTAGCTTGTGTTTTCATCAAAAAATTTGATAGGGTTTGTAATGCAATAATTGTTTAGGCAAAGCTAAGTACAATCTATGTAAAATACAATATTAAACGAACTTTTTGGCAACTATTCTTTCTTTTTTACTATAAATATTTTTTTATTAGAATCCCTATTCGTTAAAAATATTAATTATTACACTTTCAAATCCTCCTCTTTACATCATTCCTTTCGCTTTCAATTCTATGTATTTATTGACAGTATTTGCATTGAGCTCTTGTGGAGTAGTCAATATCGACCGAATACCATATTGCTCAAGTTCTTTCACAATTCGTTGTTTTTCATAGTAAAAACGCTCTGCAATGGTTTTGAGATAAATAGCTTGTATGTTGAGGGTGGGCGAGTTCAATAAGTCATTTGTTTCAGTATTTTCAAAGAAAATCACAATAAGCAAGTGGTTTTTGGCCATTCGTCTTAAGTAAGGCAACTGCCGCCGCATGGCATTGAGTGTATCGAAATTGGTAAACAACAATAGCAAACTTCTTTGCCTTATCTGTGTTTTTATATGGGCATAAAGCGTTTCATAATCGCTTTCCAAATAGCGTGTTTTTTGTTTGTATAATGTTTCTAAAATGCGCTGCATATGACCTGTTTTACGCTCGGCCAGCACCATCTGCCCTATCACTTCCGAAAACGTAACTATGCCAGCCTTATCTTGTTTTAGCAAGGCGATATTACTCAAAATCAAAGTAGCATTGATAGCATAATCCAGTAGCGTTAATCCCTCAAAAGGAGATTTCATCACACGGCCTTTGTCAATAAGGCAATATACTGCTTGCGACCGTTCATCTTGAAAAGCATTGACCATCAATTCATTGCGGCGTGCCGTGGCCTTCCAATTAAGGGTTCGGAGGTCGTCTCCCTGTACATATTGCCTGATTTGTTCAAATTCCATGCTATGCCCCAAGCGGCGAATACGTTTGATACCCAGCTCGGTCAGTCGGTTGGAAATGGCCATCAACTCATATTGCCTCATTTGCAAATACGACGGGTAAACCGCCACTATTTTATTCTGCGAAAACTGATAGCGGCGTTTAATGAGTCTTAAAGAGGTTTGTACGAATACATTGACCGCCCCAAAGCTATACTCTCCCCTTTTGGTGGGGCGCAATTCATAACAGATTATCTGATGCGCATGGGTTGAGAGTTGGGTTTCAAACAATACGTCGCGTTTCTGAAACTGAAAAGGAATTTCGTCAATGATTTCTAATATCACTCCAAAGGAATATAGATTTTCGAGATAGATAGAAATGGGGTTATTATCACCATTAGATAGCCGATCGGGTGTGTCTCGACGGGCAAAAATGCCTTTTGGGGTCTTGAAAAGTAAAAAAATATCAATCAGTAAGAAGCCCAAAACCAAAGTCGCAGCTATTTTAGCAAAGCCAAAAAGCAATGGGAAGAGGTACGACAGCAGAAAAAGGGCAGTCAGTGCTACCAAAACAATCCAAAAAACAGATGAGAAATAGAGATTACGAATGATTTTCATACATGATTTTAAGTAATCTTAGAGGAATTTAAAATCTCTTCCTATCCTTCAAACTCTCCTATTCCTTGTCTTATTATTTCAAAGTCGTCGTCGGTAGCGTCAATGACAGTGGAAGCAACCAAACCACCAAAGCCTCCATCAATGACCATATCTACTTGATGTTGAAACCGTTCAAAGATTTCTTCTGGATCGGTAGGATACTCCATAAATTCGTCGGCATCTTTGATGGAGGTAGTAATAATAGGTTGGTCGAGTTCATGTACAATCTGCCGCGTAATAGGATGATCTGGAATCCTAATGCCGACTGTTTTACGGTTAGACAATACTTTAGGTACCCGATTGTTGGCTTCCAAAATAAAGGTAAAAGGCCCTGGCAATAAGCGTTTCATGATTTTAAAAGCGTTGTTGCTCACTTTGGCATAATCGGCAATATGGCTTAAATCATAACAGATGAAGGAAAAATCGTTTTTATGTGGCTTGATGCCCTTTATTTTGGCAATACGCTCTACGGCCCTTGCATTGTGAATATCGCACCCCATGGCATAAACCGTATCGGTAGGATATATCACAACACCTCCTCTCGCAAACAGCGAATCACTTGCTGTATTTTTCGTGGCTCGGGGTTTGGGGGTGTATTTGGATAAATTCAGCAGGCATTGGAACAGTGGTTTAAGTTCCAATTTTACGCTTTACTATTTAGAAAAACAATACTTTGCACGGCTTATCTCTCCAACCTCACATACGGCAGACCTTCTTGCATGAGGGCAAGTTTGCGACTGCTGTGCCACTTGGTATAGAGTTGATAAACCCAATTGACGGGCAAGTGTAAGCGGCACAGCATGACCAATAGGTTTGTTTCCCAACCAGGGTCTTCAATGTAATTGAGCAGTTTACGGAATTCTTCTGCCTGTTTGGCATCTTCAGCCACAAAGCATTTTCTAATAAAACCACGTATCCTATCGGCAAGCAAATCATATTCTTCTTGGGAGCGGCTCAAGTCATATGCCTTATTGCAAACTTCCCAGCTTGATTTAAGCATGGCATTGCCCACTCGATAAAATTGCGTAGCCATTGACCCATCCAATACCCGCTTATACATTAATACCTCATCTAAGTAATGGTATTTGTAGTCGTGTGCAGAGCGAACAAAAAAGTCAAAGTCCTCAAAACTAAGGTTTTCGTCATAACCACCAAGCTTCATCAATACAGATTTACGCATCATAATCGTAGGTGTACAGATAAAATAGCGGCGTAAAATCTCTTTATAAACATCGCCTGTGGGTACTAAACCTTCTGCCTTTCCTTCCCTATTAAGGGCGTAGTGATACCCCAATTTTTTACCCGAAGCATCCATATAAGCAGCGTTTGAAAACACGACAGCATACTCTTTTGGGAGGCTTTCAAAAGCTTTTACTTGCTTTTCGATACGCTCTGGCGGCATAACATCATCGGCAGCCAAATCGACAATATACTTCCCTGTAGCTTCACCTAATCCCTGGTTAAAAGCCTTACAAAGACCCATATTATGGGTATTTCTTAAAAAAACGATTTGAGGGTATTGATCTACCACCTCTTGTATTACTCTCCGTGATTCATCATTACTGGCGTTATCAATCACTATCAACTGGATGGAGGTATGGGTCTGCTGCATGACTGCCAACAAACTTTCTCTCACGTAGGAAGCGTGGTTATAACAGGTACAGATGACGGTTACTTCTGGATTCATATAATCATCAAAGAAAACCCCTGAAACAATATAGATTGGTGTATTTATTAAGTAAATGTAAACGAATGTTTTCTATCTGTCTCAATAATCAATCCCCTTTTTAGTTATCGGTCAAATAAGTTTGCTTTATTAGCCAGCTAAAAACTATGCCAATTGTTAATTTTTTATCTATTCATCAGTCAACAAATCAAAGCAATACACTAAAAATCAAACACTTAACTCACCATTGCCTTGTATTGTTTTTACAAACAAGCTGTTTTTATAATTTGGCATGATTTTCTCTGCTGAAAAGGAATGATATAGAAACAACAGCTTTCAATATTTATGGGTTAGGGTAGTACATAAATGCCATTTTGCTTTGCAGATGGCATTTATTTTTTTTTGCTTTTTACAAACTTGCCGTGCTTGGCTTTCCAAATACTGATGTTTAATTCAAAACCAAAAATGAGTAGCAAGGCCACTAAATAAAACCAAATCATCAGTGCGATGATGGTCCCAATAGAACCATAGAGCTTGTTATAGCTACTAAATTGAGACAAATAAAAAGAAAATCCATAGGTAGAAATAATAACAAGAAGCGATGCCACAATGGCTCCCAAGTTAAAAAAACGCCAGCCATGTTTTATTTTGGGCGCAAAATGGTAAATAATCGCTACAGCCAAGGTGAAGGTAGCGAACATTACCCCGTAGCGAAGTGCATCTAATAAAAATACCGTAAGATTATCTCCAAAAAGGATGGTATTGTGCAACCAATCTACCAAAAAATCACCGACAATAATTATGAGTACTGCCAAAAATAAAACGGAAGATAGTAATATTGTGAGCAACAAGGCTATACCTTTGGTCTTAAAAAAGCCCCTGTTTTCGGAGGTATGATCAGCTACATTAAAAGCGGTCATCAAGGCACTCATGCCATTGGTAGCTGTAATAAGTGCCAATACAAAGCCAAACGACAAAATACCCCCTTGCTTCCGGCTCACAATATCGTAGATGGTAGCTGCTGCAAAATCGTACAAAGAGGTCGGCATAGCATCGTGCATAAAAAGCATAATTTGCACTTCCATGCCTGCAATAGGAACATAAGGAATCAATGTAAAAAGAAATAAAATAGCGGGAAAAACCGCTAAGGTAAAGTTGTAAGCTACGGCCGTAGCCCTTTGGTCTATGTCATAAAGCAGAATTTTTTCTATTAATAAGGTAGCAATATCTGCCAGCGAAACCGCTTCTGAAAAAAAACGTTTTCGATTCAAAAATAGATGTAGCTGTCGCAGTGGTCGATACTTTGAGTTTGCCCAGTGGTCAATCATTGGAAATTTGCCTATTCGATAAAAGTCCGAAATTAGTAAACTTCCCTAAGAACTCGACAATAGTGCTTTGAACAGTTGGCTTGAAGAACGTGATTCATCTACTTACCAAATTATGAAAACCTTTATAGAACGATATACTTACTAAAAGAAAAATGTCAAACTCAGCCGCGCAAAAAATGGCGTACCGGGCGTAAAATGGATTTCTTCGACGGGTGAGGTTTCGTCCCGTAGTCTGCTTTCGGTAGCAAATTGGGTTTCTTTCCAGCGGGTATTGAGTAAATTTTGGATAGATAAGCCTAAGTTATACGACTTCTTAGCATAATTTACCTGCATATCCGTCACAAAATATCCTTTGGCCGCAATGGAATTATCTTCATTGGCAGGACGATTGCCAATATAGCGATAACGCAACGAACCACTCAAGCCTGAATTAGTTTGTAGAGATAATCCACCCACTGTAGTGAAAGTAGGAGCCAATGGTAGGTAATTTTGCCCCTCCAATTCGCCTATGGCTCGTGGTTTCGCACTACTCACATCTATATCCGCATACAGGTGTTTTGTAAGCTGATAGCGCACCGACACGTCTATGCCTTGTCGCTGGGTTTTGCCGCTGGGTTCTATCACACCTGCATCACCCACATACACAAATTCCTGTTGCAACCATAAATACCAGGCAGCCGCATTGATGAGTAATTGGGGAAAAGGTTTAAAAATTACCCCTAAATCAAAGCCATATGCAGGAGGCAAAATCTGGCGACCTCCCTGTGGGACTACTACCCGTGTATCGTTAGAATGAAAACTCTTTCCTGTATTTAGATACAATTGCACGCGCGGGTTGAAAGTATAATATAAGTTGAGTTTGGGTGATACAATAGCCGCAGAAGCCCGTTTTAGGGTATTGGGCGAGGCGAGTAGGTCTTCGTATTGATTACGAAAAATATCTAACCGGAGTCCTGCATTGATTGTGAAAGCATTAGTCACTTGAATCAACTCATCGGCATAGAGAGCGGCATTGAGTTCATTTATATTTCCTAATTGAATAGGATCAATGATTTCTGTACGGTTTTTTGTATGCGACAATTCTGTATTTTTCGTCAAATCGTGGCGGTACTGTACCCCCAATGTGGTAGTCCAACGTGAGTTGCCTATTTGATTTTGGGTAGCAAAACTCCCATTGTAACCCAATAGATTTCGTCGCTCTTTTTGTCGGATTTGATCCCCATTGAGCGAGTCTTCTAAGAAGAAGGTAAAGTTAGAATACAATTCAAAATTGTAGTTGCTATAAAAAAACTGATTTTTGATAACATGATTACGCGGCGTTACTGTCACCAACTGCGCATTAAAATTAGTGCGGCTGGTTTCTCCTCCTTCCGAAGGATCTATGGAACCAAAAAAGCCAATCAAGCCGGAGGCAACAGCGCGGTCAGGAATTTGACCTGAATGATTCCATTTACTGTAAAAAGTAGAACCCGTCAGAGTTAGGTGCGTATTAGGTGAAATATGACCGTGGTATTTACCTAAAATATTGAACCGATTAAAGTGTTGAGGGTTCTCAAAATAGGCGTTAGTAAATGAGTATTCTGAAGCCAAATAAGCCGACTGATTTTTGTCACGACTTTTTTGATTTTTCAATAGATCTATCCCCGCTACGGCCCGAAAAGTATCAAATTGCCCTCCTTCGAGTTTCACAAAAGAGCGGTCGAGGGCATCACGTGTACGGAAATTAACCCAGCCTGCCGTTGTAAAGTTACCTTTTTCGGCATGATAAGGCCCCTTCTTAAAATCAGCTCCTGCTACTAATTCAGGGATAACAAAATGCAAATCAGCATAGCCTTGTCCGTGGGCATGAGATACCATATTGACTGGCATATCATCCACGGTTAATCGAATATCCGTGCCATGATCCAAGTCAAAACCACGTAGAAAAATTTGCTCAGCTTTACCACCGCCTGCATGTTGCCCAATAAAAAGCCCGGCACCATTCGCAAAATCTCTTGCGAATTGGTAATAGGTCGTAGTTTTATGTCCAGATTGCTAATCAGCTGCTGATCGTGAGCGCGTTGCGAAGACACAACCACTTCGCTTAGTTCAAGGGTAGTACTCGTCATCAAGGTTTTAACAAACGTAGTTTCGTCATCTTTCACCACGATATCCACTGTTTGCGCCTTAAAACCTATGTATGACAATTCTATTTTGTAGGGAGAGGCCAGGAGTTCATCAAAACGATACTGCCCCAATTCATTGGTCATAGTAGCTTTATCAAGTCCAGTGAGCTGAATAGTAACCCCTTTCAATGGCAAGTTGGTGGCTTGGTCATAGACTGTACCCGAAATCTTACCCAAATGAGCAAAAGATACTTGTAGCGTAATGATTAAAAAAACAATGGTATAAATATACGTTTTCATTTGAATACGGAAATAAGTTTTAGATTTTATTGGACTGCTGACATGGCGTTTGACTAACCATAAAAATGGTTTATCACTACTACTTACGCAGTTTGACATAAAAATGATGAATTAATCTAAAATCTTACCTACGCCAAGGTGGTGTGTAAACAGAAAACAAAGCCCCAAGTAGCAAATGGGAATCGCCATAATTGGCTTTCAAAAGGCGAACTTTAGTTGAGAAAATAGGGGGAGTTGTACTAAATCTGGTAAGTAGTGCCTATCTATGGCATGAACTATGGTCAAAATCTGGTGGGGAGGAATATCACTGGGAGTTTGCTGATAGCGGCTTGCCAACGACTCGGCCATGAAGGCTTCGAGCCCATCCATGCGGAGGTACCTACATGCTTGATATGATTGGCCTTCATCATTGATTGTTACCATCAGCCTTGGATTATGTTCGTCATTGGGCATAGTCAGGCAACCCATTCCTGCCAAAAGCAAGTAATTGGTCAGTAACAAGATGGCTATCCAAGCGCGAACTAACATCCTTTTAAAAAATCTAAAGTATAAAGTTAGATTGGTCTTTTTGCAGCAGCAATCAGCTTATTGCTCTTGTCGGCATTGCCCAAGGCAAGTTCAATGGCACTGGCTTGTTGAAGCATCTCAGGGTTTTTAGCACCTGTGCGTAAAGCTGTTTGCATATACTCTTGGGCTTTTTTAAAGTCTTTTTGCTGATAATATACCCAAGCCAAGGCATGGTTCACATCGATGTTTTTGGGACGTTTCTGAAATTCTTTCATTCCATATTTCAATGCTTCGTCTATTTGGCCCGATTTGGTATAAAGTTTACATAGCTCCAAATCTACGGCATGACCCGATTGCGCATCTTCGTCCAGCATTTTGGCTACCTCTATATATTTTTGTTGGGCTTTTTCCTTATTTCCCTGTAAGTCATAGATTTCGGCCATTTCTTCATGAAATGAGAATTCAGGCATGATTGCAGCCGCTTTTTCTAAAGTAATCAATGCCTTGTCGTACTCTTTCCGTGCTTTTTGTACACGTGCCATACCACCTAAGGCAAAAGCATAGCTGGGGCGCATGGCCAAAATCTGTGCGTATTGCTGCTCGGCTTTGTCTAATTGTCCGGTCGTTTCATACAATTGACCCAAAATATTTTTGCTCCAGCATTGCGGCTCAGAGCCTGGTAAGCCTGCATCTACGGCCAATTTCATGGCTTCAATAGCACTGGGGTATTGTCCGTAAATTTCGCGTAGATAAGACGCTCTCGAATAAGCTTCTAAGGAAGGTTTCAAGGCTTGCATTTTATCTGACATTGCCACGGCTTCTTCATAATTACCCAATTCTACATTGGCATCCACCAACACTCCATACACATAGGCATTATTGGGATTGATTTGTCGGGCCTTTTCTGCCAACTCCCGCGCTTCTGCAAATTGATGTTGCGACATCTTTACAGAAGACTTGAAAGTAATGGCTTCAAAGTTCTTATAATCCATCGCCAATACACCGTCCAAAATTTTCAATATAGCAGGATAATAATAAGGGTGTTCTCCCGTAATACGAGCCTCTGAAAGATAAATCATGGCTATTTGCAAACGTGGCTTCACATCGCTGGGATCTTGCTTAATTTGCAGTTTAAGCTCTTCTACCTTTTCTTTTGTGCGTTGCCATTCGTTGGCTTTAGCGAGTTCCCCTCTACGCTCATATAAAGCGGGAATTTCCATATCAGTAGTAGAAATTTCATTGTTTTTTTTATTGGTGTCGGTGCAACTGGTATTAAAAATTGCCATCGAACAGACCAAGAAGCAAAAGAAAAGTCTTTTTGGATAAATGATGAACGTTTTCATAAATTAAAGAAGGAGTTGAATGTTATTTTTAACAAATACGAGTAGAATAGATTTTTAGATTCTAAGTGGATTTAAAAATCTATTAAACCCACTTAGAATCTACTTTTGCTGTGCGATTACTGCCGGACAATCTTTACCGTTTTACGATCATTGGCCGTGGTTACCTGTAATAGATAAATACCTGGCTGACGACCTAATTTGAGTGTTTGAAATTCTCTTGCTTTGGCTTTGCTGACCAACTGCTGGCCTACTACTTGACCTTGGCCGTTGGTAAGTCCGATACGCAATGCTTGGCCTTCTACCCCCAATATTTCAAAGGCTACGTCGTCTGTAGTAGTAGGATTACCCAACACCTTGATAGTCAAACCTTCGGGAGCTTCTACCGATTCTGCTGCAATACGCGCTGGTGCATTGGTTGGGCCTACATAGCCATTTCCGCGGAAGCCTCTCCAAGGATTTTGCTCGTAAGGGAATACCGCTTTGAGGGTTGTATCGTTTTTGGTAACACCCGCGTTGAAGGTAAGTACATTCAAAAGATTAGGCGTAACAGGGCTGGTGGTAGTGCCTGGGATAAAGTCATCATACCACAAACCAATCGCTGCCAATACCACACCACCTACAGCTTGCAATTCGATGGTAGTTACATCATCTTCCAAACGACGGCCATTAGGAAATCCATCCATATTAGGAATAAATTGCAAAGCAGTGGAACCATTATAAGCAGGGTCTGTCAAACCCAATACCGCTGCTTGTACTAAGCCCAATGAACTAAACTTAGGATCGTTGCGTGGCGTAGCAGGAACGGCCATATTTAAACGCAACCAGTCGCCCAAGGTTGGTAAAAAGTTATTGATGAAAGGTTTACCTGCTGCCAAAGGGTTGCCATTTTTGCCAGTTGCCAATTGATAAGGAGGTAAATTAGGAACTCCTGTGTAGAAAATAGGGAGGATGTCCACTGCACGAGGGCTTTTATTGTCAGGCAATAAAATACTTCCAAAAGCAGCTTCGGCCAATGCCGTTCCGTTCAAAGCAGCACTTCCCTTCAAAGGAAATAAGCCCGGTTTTCCATTACGAAAATCAAAAGCTCCCAACGATTTGGTTTGCATACGCAAAGGTGTCAAACCTGGTACAGCAGTGCCAAATTGCGAATCATCCATGTAAAGCGCCAATTCAGGATTCACGAAATATTTAGCAAAACGTAGGTCTTCACTGGGGGCAACGGCATTCCAACGGTCTTTTTCGCCTATTGGAATGATGGCTTCATTGGTCAAAGGCATTCCTAAACGTGATACTTGCACATATTGGCCATCATAACCTACATCGCCACCTGCATAAAGGGTTTTAATCATTTGACGACTGGCCGACGCATACACGCCAATCACATAATCTGCATCAAGGATATTACTCGCCTGTGCTACTGTCTTCTTATTTTTCTGCAAAGTAGCAACGGGGACTTCTATGACGATGGAATGGCAATTGAATTTGGCAACGCCATCACGTCCACTGCTTTTTCCACCCAAATCAAAAATACCTGCTAAATCTACAAAGAATGGATCGTCCACAGGGCCACAGAAAATCTTCTCTCCAGTGCTGGCCGTAGCAATCGATTTTTGTACCAATTCATCATAAGAAGCAGCGCCTAAGCCTACCCCTCCCTCAATAGAACGTGGCCCAATGTTGGGTGGGGGCACTATCCCATTCATCACGATGGTCTGAAACGAGCGACCACCATCCATACTGCGCTCACAACGATAGGTGGTCTTTTGGTTTTCTTTGCCGAGTCTGATATTAAAAAAGGTAGTTGGATCTTCGTTTTTACGTTCAAAAGTAAAACGATACACAATATCTGCGCCAGGAGTACCTGCGTTATTATCAACGTGTACTTCATAGCGAATCCGTTCACCAAAAGAGTACCAATTGGGGCCGCCTGCTGGGTGCTCAAATGGAATATAGTTGGCAATCAATACAATATTCTCCGCATTTGTAGGGCTTTTGAAAGCATATAAGTCTGTATTATCTGCCAACGGGTCGTTGGAGATAAGCGGTGCTTCGCGGTGCGAAGACGCAAATAGGGGAGAGTTTTGCAGGCAAATCATTGCCACGACCCCCATCAGTAAAAAAATGTTTGTTATCTTTTTCATATTTTTTGATATTATGAGTGATGAAGGTTAGAATCTTGCTTTTGTAGGATAATCATATCCTCTCCAAGGATTCTGAACATATGGGAAAGTTGGTTTCAACTCCACGTCATTTTTGGTAGGTCCTGAATTGAAACTCAATACATTGACCAAGCGTGGTGTAACTGGACTGGCTGTTACACCTGGTTTAAAATCATCGTACCATAACCCTACGGCTGCCAGTACTACGCCCGAAACTGCCTGTAGCTCAATAGTAGTAACATCGTCTTCTAAACGACGGCCATTAGGGAAGCCATCCATGTTTGGGATAAACTGTAATTCGCTTGAAGCATTGTACATAGGATCGGTAAGCCCCAATACAGCTGCTTGTACTAAGCCTAATGAGCTGAATTTGGGGTGGTTGCGAGGCGTAGCAGGCACCGCCATATTCAAACGCAACATATCACCTAAAGTAGGCAAAAAGTTGTTGATGAAGGGCTTACCTACTGCCAAAGGATTGCCCGCTTTGCCTGTTGCCAATTGGTAAGGAGCTAAATTGGGAACACCTGTGTAGAAAATAGGGAGCAAATCTACCGCACGTGGGCTTTTATCGTCTGGCAATAAAATACCTCCAAAAGCTGCTTCTGATAATGCCGTACCATTCAAAGCGGCATTTCCTTTGAGGCCAAACAACCCTGGCTTTCCATTACGAAAGTCAAAAGAACCAAGTGATTTTGCTTGAATACGCAGGGCATTGAGCGAAGGGACAGCGCCACCAAATTGTGAATCATCCATATAAAGCGCCAATTCTGGATTGGTGAAATATTTGGCGAATTGCAGATCTTCTCCTCCATATGGAGAAGTAGCATTCCATCTGTCTTTCATACCTACTGGAATAACAGCCTCGTTGGTTAGGGGCATCCCCAACCGCGAAACTTGTACAAATCTGCCATCATAACCTACATCCCCCTCCCGATATAGTGTCTGAATCATCTGGCGGCTCGCTGAAGCCCAAACGCCTATTACATAATCAGGGTCAAGGATATTGGCCGCTTGCGACACACTCTTGCCATCTTTTTGCAATACGTTTACTGGAATTTTAAGCGCAATGGTGTGAACATTGAAACGGTTCAAACCATCTTTGGGTGCATTGGTAGTGTTGCCTTCGGGGCGGAAGTTACCAGCATCGAAAGCGCCTGCCAAATCCACAAAGAAAGGATCATCTACAGGTCCACAAAATACTTTTTCACCTGTATTAGCTGTCGCAATAGCACCTTGTACCAAAGCATCGTAGGTTGTACCTAAACCTACTCCGCTCTCAATAGAACGTGGCCCGATATTGGCGGGCGGCACCATACCATTCATGACAATGGTCGTGAAAGTACGGCCCCCATCGGTACTTTTTTCACATTTGTAGGTAGTCTTCAAGTTTTGTTTACCCAAACGAATGTTAAAGAACGTAGTGGGATCTTCATTGGTACTTGAGAACGTAAAACGATAAGTAATGTCATCACCAGGTGTATTTGTACGGTTTTTAATGTGAATCTCATAACGAACATTAGTGCCAAAATTATAATAGTTTGGCCCACCCTCTGGCGACTCAAACGGAATATAGTTGGCAATAATGGTGATGGAATTCGGATCATCAGGGCTTTTAAAAGCGTACACATCGGTGTTGTCAGCCAGCGGATCTTGAGAAATCAGCGGGGCTTCACGGTGGCTGGAGGCATAACTACCAACCGTCAGCAGCAGCAGGGCACAAGCCAAAAGCATCGTTTTGGATGAACCACAAAGCATGGGAAACATTCGCATAGTGAATTGATGTTTAGAAAATGAAAAAATGATGAATGATGTTTGTAAAAATGAAGAAGTTGTGTTTTTACAAACCACCTTAGTACGTACGAGTGAAGCCTACTCAAAAGATTTTTGAGTGAATACAAAAAAATAACTCCAAAATGAAGTAATTGTACTTTTAGAAGTCTATAACTGACAAAGCTGAAAAGATTAACGGGCCAATAAACTTTTAGATAACGGTTTTTTCAATAAAAAATCCATTATAAACCCGTTATTTCCTATCTACATGCAATAGGAATAAAGAAAGGAGGTAAAAATAAAAAATTGAGGTAAATGATTAAAAATAACCTTTCAATAGCTCAATTAAGCCCTTTGGCGCACGCGTAGGACGGTTGGTAGTTCTATCCAAAAACACCAAAGTTGTTTCGCCTGTATGGAGCAAAATACCCTCTTGGTTATAAATCTCATAACGAAAAACAACCCGTGCAGTAGGTAGTGCTGGGATGGTTATTTTAATAGAAAGCTCGTCGTCGTAGCGGGCAGGCTGTAAATAACGGGAGTAGTTTTCATACACAGGCATCATCACGCCACCTTCCTCCATATCTCGATATGAGAATCCAAGACTACGTAAAGCCTCAACTCTACCTATCTCATAAAAACGGCCATAATTACCGTAGTAAACGTAGCCCATTTGATCGGTATCGGCATAGCGTACCCGTATTCCTTGATGCTCGTATGTAAACATAGCTTTAGTTGAGAGTTGTTAGTTCTAAGTTTTGAGTTACGAGTCTTAGGTCTCGAGTTCTCAATTGACTCGGTACTTAGACCCTTCCTTTCGTTAGGGTGACAAAGACTCGGTACTCTGTACTTCCTACTCTAAACTCATTCTTATTTAATATTCATTTTATTCAATGCTGCTTGATACATTCGCGCATTGTTGAGGTGGTCGTCATAGGTTTCGGCAAACGCATGGTATCCCAACAGTTTTCCGTCTGGGTCGAGTTTCACACAGAAATACAAGTAGTTATGCTTTTCTGCATCCAAAACCGCATCAATGGCCACAGTACTCGGGATATTGATAGGCCCTGGCGGAAGCCCCAATACTCGATAAGTATTGTAAGGGGAATTGAGGGCTGAGAAACGGTTTGTTACACGCTTGATACTAAAATCACGCCAAGCAAAAATGACTGTTGGATCGAGCTTGCAGCGGCATACTCTGGCTAATACGATTGAGGTAAACCCCCGCAATGCGAGGCATTTCATCCTCACGATTGGTTTCGGCATCTACAATCGAGGCCAAGACCGATACCTCTGCCTTACTATAGCCCAATGCTTTGGCTTTTTCTATGCGGGCAGGAGTCCAAAATTTCTGGTACTCATCATACATACGCCCCAAAAACTTATCGGCCTTGGTAGTCCAAAAATCTGATATGTATTCGGCAAAAACATGCTGACGATATTGATCGTATCGAATCCAAATTTTTGACAAACTTGTGGGTCGTTGAGCAATGCCGCAAGGGTATCCACCCCAAAGGCAAATTTGCTCCCGACACGCCTCACGAGGTCTTCTTTCAAGCGTATGTTATTGAAAGTTAATCGCACCGCATCTTGGTTTCCGTGGCGCAGCTTCTGAATCGCGTCCATATTACCCATGGTGGGCTTGAGCAAATACCGCCCTGGTTTGATGCGTTCGGGCAATTTCATGAGTTTCGATAAAAAGCGAAACGACATTTCGTCATTCAGTACTTCATTTTTCTTGAGGCTATCCATCACCGACTCAAACGTACCTCCATAAGGTATCAGGAGCGCAAAGTCTTTGTCTTTTCCTTGCTGAAAATTAGGGGTTTTAGCGATTTGCCAAAAATAAAAGCTAAAAGTGGTAATGATAACAGAAATGGTGATAAACAAGCCTATTTTGAAACTACGCGACATAAACTAAGATTATTTTAATAGATAAAGCGGTGCTGTTAATGTGTCAATTCAATGCAAAAGTACGAGTTAGGTTTGGTTTTTTTTTTATTAACTTTGGCGTTTATTGTTTTTTATCCAGTAAAGCATCACTAATAACACACAAAAGAATAGTAGCAAAATCATAAAAATGGACGCAAAAGAAGAGTTATTGAGGATTATTGATCAGTTTAACCTCATTTATGAAAGTGAAGAAGCATGGCATGGCCCATCAGTAGTAGAAGTGTTGAGTGATGTATCTTGGGAAATGGCCGCCGAAAAAATAATGCCTAATACCCACAGCATTGCCGAATTAGTGTATCATATGACCACTTGGCGAATTTTTGTGGTAAAACGCCTACAAGGAGATGTAGAGTATGAAGTGACTAAGGCCCGAGACTGGAAAACATTCCCTATTTTCGATGAATTTGAATGGGAAGCCCTCCAGATGGAGCTAAGTCTTAGCCAAGAAGAACTCATTGCCGAACTCGAAAGACGAGAAGATGATGAATTTTTGGAAGAGATCGTTCCGAGTCGACAATACGACTACTACACCATGCTACACGGCATCTTACAGCATGACCTCTACCACTGCGGTCAGATTTCAATACTAAAAAAAGCCCTTATCTATAAAGGACTTGGGAAAAAAAACCGTAATGACACCGATGATTACTATGGCAATGGCGGCGTAGGCGATTTTGATGATGGGTATTAATTCAATGCGTTTATTGGTAGTATTGGGGCTATTGTTTTTGAGTGGAATAACCACTACCGCCCAAATCCCGTCTTCCAATAGAGTCGCGTTGAGTGAAACGCGGCTCTATTGTGAGCTGGTAGGTAAAGGAGAGGTGGTAGTTTTCATCCACGGATTAGCCCTCGACAGCCGGATGTGGGATTTACAATGGGAACGATTCTCCAAAAAGTTCAAGGTACTTCGTTACGATGTACGTGGCTTTGGCTTATCAGACCGTGCCCGTGATCCACACAATCCTACAGAAGATTTAAAAGAATTGCTCGATTCGCTCAAAATCGAAAAAGTACACTTGGTTGGCCTTTCGATGGGGGCAAATATTGCCCTTAATTTTGCTGCCAAATACCCCAATCGAGTTAATAAGGTAGTGGCAGTTGATGCCCATCTTGACGGTTTTAACGATTATACCTCCAATTATCAAACATTATTTGGCCAGATTATTTACTTGGCCTCTCACCAAGGATGGCACGACGAAGAACAGCGCAAATGGCTTCTTTCGCCTCTCATGCGCCTATATGCCGCAGATGATAAAACCATCATCAATCTGAGTGAAATCATCGCAGACTACAATGGCGACCATTTTATCAATCCTCGTATCAATCCTGATTTTGGAACACCCACTACTGCTGAGCTACTGACTAATATCAAAGCCCCAACCTTGGTTATTGTGGGAGAAAAACGATGAAGAGAGTATAGGGCGAATTAGCAACCTTTTAGCAAAAAAATCCCTAACGCCCAAAAGACAACAATCAAAGAAGCAGGCCATTTATCTAATATGGATAAACCCAAAGAATTTAATAAGTTGGTAATGAAGTTTCTGAAATAAGTAAGACTATAAATGAGCCGTAAACGGCTAAAAACAATTCAGTCCCAATTTATCTGTTGTGTAACGAACAGGGTTTTGGCCAAATAGGGAGAGAACTTGTTTTCTATAATTTTTACTACTATAAATTACTGATTTTGACCTATATAAAGAGGCACAATAGGTTTCCCTTCACCGAAGTAAAAGTATAAAAAAATTACTAATGCTCAATTATTTTCGTCGGCCTCTACTTACCACAAATCCACGTTAACGGTTGTCAATTTTTTATTGCTTTATCACCTATTTTTCCCTTTTCACGGACAATAAATTCAACAACTTCTCCCTTATCATTTTTTATAATTCAAAAGTTAAATCACGCTCTTTTACAAAGAAAAGACTTTCTGATTCTGGGAAAATTGGTAATTTTTGATTGCCAATTTCTAATAATAAGCTATTATTTTGAGTTGTAACATTGCATTGCCCCGCACGAGGTGTCGTATAAAATCCTTTATAAGTTTCAAGAATTTTGTTTGACAACTGAATTTCTTTTCTTAGGTTTTGGTAAGGGGCCTCATGATGATCATAACTCAAAATTTTTGTCATTTGCCACACATTATCTTTCCGTAACCAAAGTTGCATGAACCTTGCCAAACCTTCCCTTTTTTCAGGATTTCCGTTGTAAGAATTGAAAAATAATGCTCGCCCGAAATAATTGCACCATACGTTTCTTTTCCATTTTTTAGCTCAAAAACTTTTACAGTTTCGAGTAAAGCCACCCTACGGGTTTTAAAGTTTGGATTACTACACAAGTTGACTTTTATAGATTTCAATAAAGCGTCTTTGCCGAGTGTGATTCCGCCTTTATCGTGGTAAAATTCAACATCTTCGGCGATAAATTGTTGCATTTTTGCCACATCACATTCGTTATAACCAACCCAAAAAAGGCTATCTTTTTGAAAATCATTTTCTGAACTTGGTTATTCTGTGCCAATAAATTGTTGGAAAAGAATAGAACTATTGTTAAAATAAGATATTTTTCATGATTGTTTTTTTGTTCAATAAAATAACTAATTATTAGACTGGTACCTCCAAAGAGGAAAATCATCGCAATAAAAGCTCCTTGTCGAGGAACATCAAAGTGACGGGCTATAAAATTGCCTGTCATGATACCCAAAGCAATGCCAATACACAATAAACCATATTTTAATGTGGCTGAATGTATTAAATTGAGGTTATTGAAGTCTTTTGGCGAAAGTCCACGTTCCATCAGCGACATTCGTTCACGGTGGCGGGTCATCAACAAGACATATAAAATGCCAAAAGTTGCGGCAATCGCTGCCATACCTACAATAAAATCTCTTAAAATTGAGTCCATAATTTTTTTGTTTAATTCTCTCATAAGACATGCGATTTTAAAATTTGGTTACAAAAATCTTTTTGTAACGATTATCTCAACTTTATTGTCTAATAGACAATTATGATATTTATTGGCGACAAACATTATATTGATTTAGTCCTAAATGGGAATCATGCTGCCTATCGATTTCTGGTGGATAGGTATAAGAAAATGGTATTTTCGATTTGTTTGCGAATTTTGCCCAATACTGAAGATGCCGAAGATGCTTCTCAAGAGAGTTTTCTGAGAGCCTTTCAACAGTTGAATACTTATGAAGGAAAATCGAAATTCTCTACCTGGCTTTACACGATTACCTATCGAATTTCAGTTTCAAACTCAAAGAAAATAGCTTAGAAACAGTCGTAATTAGCAATGATTTGATAGAAAATTTACCAAATTCGCAACCATTCGATACTTTAAGTGAAAGGGAAACTATAAAATTTGTACATGAAGCAATCACAAAATTACCCAAAATTGATGCTTTAATTGTTACTTTGTATTACATCGATGAAAGTTCTATCAAAGAAATTGTAGAAATAACAGGTTTGTCGGAATCAAATGTAAAAATTAAGCTATTTAGAGCACGCAAAGAATTGGAGCGGTCTTTACGATTTTTAGTGATATGAAAGAAGATAAATTAAAAAACTCATCCAGAAAGTGGTCTTAGATGAGCCTCGATTGTCATTTACTGACGATGTTATGAGTAAAATCGTAGTTTCAGAAGAGTTTGAAAGCAAACCTGCATTAGATAAATTGTTAGAAAAATCACTTTTTTTGAACCCAAAAGAGGAATTCACTAACAAAATTATGAATCAAACTATGGTAGAAAGTCAGTATGTTTTTGAACCTATAATAAGTCAGAAAACATGGAGATATATCATTTTTATCGCTTCAATACTCATTTTTACCGCTATTTTGTCTTTGTTTTTTTCTGAAAAAGCTATTGATAACCAATCAAAATTTAATAGTTTTTTTGAATTGAATAATTTTATTTTCATCGAAACCTGCAAACAATCTTCTATTATTTTCAGCCTTTTAATCTCAGTTTTTGCTTTGTTAGGTCTTGATTTTTATTTTAGAAAAAAGGTAAATAGTTCAATGCTTGTATAAACTACTAAGTCTTTGAATCAAAATTGCCTATCTAATTATGTTTGATTTAGGGCGAGGTAGTTCATTTGATAGCCACTAACAATTTGTTAAAAGAAGAAGATTAGTCTTTATGGTGCATTCTGGCCGTAGTATAGTTTTCTATTTATTATTTTCTATTTTTTTAGCATGATGGATTCAAGAAGAGATTTTCTCAAAAAAGCCGCCCTTCTTTCAAGTGGAGCAAGTGTCTGGGGCACATTGCCCCCTTCTATTCAAAAAGCCTTAGAAATAAACCTCACGCAAGGTAGCACCTACTTAGATGCAGAGCATATTGTCGTTTTGATGCAAGAGAACCGCTCGTTTGACCATTGCTTTGGGACACTTCGAGGCGTAAGAGGCTACAACGACCCAAGGGCTATCACCTTGCCTAACAAAAACTTAGTGTGGCTTCAAAAAATGCTGCCGGAGAGACCTACGCGCCTTTAGACTTGATATTAAAGATACCAAAGCTACTTGGATGAGCGCTCTCCCCACTCATGGGAAAATCAGGTAGATGCTCGCAATGATGGCAAATATGATCGATGGCTGGATGTAAAAAAATCAGGAAATAAAGAATACGCCCCCATGCCGCTTACCATGGGCTACTATAATCGCGAAGATATCCCCTTCTACTATGCCTTGGCTGATGCCTTTACGGTTTGTGACCAGCATTTTTGTTCTTCACTCACAGGCACTACTCCCAATCGACTCTACCTATGGACAGGTACTATTCGAGAAAAGCCCAGCATAGAATCTAAAGCCAATGTACGTAATTCGGATGTTGACTACGATGACTTGGCGCACTGGACTACGTTTCCTGAACGCTTAGAAGACAATAATATTTCTTGGAAAATCTATCAGAACGAACTAAGTCTTCCAATGGGTTTTAAGGACGAAGAAGAAGACTGGCTCGCCAATTTTACTGATAATCCTATTGAGTGGTTTTCTCAATACCATGTACGGTTTTCAACGGGCTACCAAAAATTCCTCGCTACCCAAATTAACGTACTACCTAATGAAATTGACGCATTAGAACAAAAACTTAAAAATCTTCCTGAAACGGGTAAAGAAACCGAACTCACTCAAAAGTTATTGAAAGGGAAACGAGATTCGTTGGTATTAGTAAAGCAGGAGCGCGAGAAATGGAGTCGCGAAAACTTTGAAAAATTATCTCAGCGCGAAAAAAGCCTACACCAAAAGGCATTTACCACCAATATCAAAGATCCGCATTATCACGAACTCACCACCATGCGCTACAAAGATGGCGACACCGAGCGGGAGGTATCTATTCCAAAAGGAGATGTTCTTTATCAATTCAGAGAAGATGTGGCAACAGGCCAATTGCCTTCGGTGTCTTGGGTGGTTGCTCCATCCAACTTTTCTGACCACCCAGGCTCTCCCTGGTATGGTGCTTGGTATATTTCGGAGGTAATGGACATCCTGACCAAAGATCCCGAAGTTTGGAAGAAAACCATTTTCATTGTCACTTACGATGAAAATGACGGTTATTTTGATCATGTCCCTCCATTTGTAGCCCCTCATCCCAACCAAACAGATGGCTTGGTTTCTAAAGGAATAGACACAAGTGTAGAACATGTAACCATAGAGCAAGAACAAAAAGGAGGCGGTCCTGCCAACAGACATAGAGCTGGTTCGATTGGCCTGGGATACCGGTCCCAATGTTGATAGCCTCTCCATGGAGCCGTGGCGGATATGTCAACTCTCAAGTGTTTGACCATACTTCAGTCTTACAATTAATGGAAAATCTTTTGAGTCATAAAACTCAGAAAAAAATACAAGAAACCAATATAAGCACTTGGAGAAGAACAGTTTGTGGAGATTTAAGCTCTACATTCAGACCCTACAACGGCGAAGAAATAAAACTGCCAACTTTTGTCAAAAAAGATAGTTTTATTCAGGGTGTTCATCAAGCAAAATTTAAAAAAGTACCTTCTAATTTCAAAAAACTCACCCCCGAAGAAATTATACAAATCAATCAAAGCCCCGCCTCGTCGCCTCATTTACCACAACAAGAAAAAGGTGTACGCCCCTCGTCGGCTTTGCCTTATCAGCTTCATACAGTAGGAAAATTAGAAAAAAGTAACGACCCCGCTTTTCAGCTTGCATTAAGTGCAAAAAACGATGCTTTTGGTAAAAATGCCGCAGGTGCTCCCTTTCAAGTTTATGTGCCTGGCAAGTATCGCAATGGAAAAGAAAAGCCTTTTGAAGAACTCAAAGCATGGTCTTATGCTGTATCAGCAGGTGATACGTTGATAGATAAATGGCCACTCCAAAATTTTGAAAATGAAGCCTATCATCTTTGTGTTTATGGCCCCAATGGTTTTTTTCGTGAATTAAGTGGCAATGCCAATGATCCTCATATTGCTATTGATTGCGACTATCAACGTGCTACTTCACAAGGGCAATCATTGACCGTAATGTTGAGCTAAAATTGCAGAATCAAGATACTCAACAAAAATTAAAAATCTTCATTACCGACCATGCTTACAAGAATACTCCTCAAGTAAAAACATTGGAGCTCGCCAATCAAAAGGGAGTTCATTAATGGTGATTCTTGACCTTACAACAAGTTTCGGCTGGTACGATTTCAGTGTGAAAGTAGCAGGTTTTGAAGCTTTTGAGCAACGATTTGCCGGAAGAGTTGAAACAGGAAAGGCTTCTTTTAGCGACCCTCTGATGGGTCGTGTATAAATACGGTCTAATAGTTTTCTACAGACAAAGGTCAAAAAGTCAAACTTTTTGACCTTTGTCTGTAGCAATTTATTTCGACACACTGTAGCTTCCTTGAAACTACCCTCCTGGTATCATAAACTGCGAATTAACTTATAGATTATTTTTTCTTCTGCTTTTTAGCCTCTACTTGTTTTTTAGCATCCTCAGCTTGTTTTTTGGCATCCTCGGCTGCTCGCATCGAACGTTCCAAAATATCCGAAAACTTCGATTTTTTCTTTTCGCCTGAAGCTATCTTCTTTCTATTTTCTTCCAAAATACCCCGGATTTTATCATCATTCACAAAACGGCGAATTACCTGCTGCTGCAGTATCGTCACAACGTTGGATACCAAGTAATAAAAACTCAACCCCGCAGGAAATGAGTTCATAATAAACATAAACATCACAGGCATAAAATACGTCAGCATGCGCATATCGGGCATACCAGGCTGTTGTACTTGTGTAGGGGTAATCTGGTTGTTGTACCAAGCATAGACCAACTGCGACACCGTCATGGCCAAGGTAAAAATACTGACATGCGCTCCATAAAAAGGAATCGAAAAAGGAAGTTTGATGGGTGCATCATAAGTAGATAGGTCATTGGCCCACAAAAACGATTCCTGCCGAAGCTCTATTAAATTAGGAAACAAAAAGAATAAGGCCATCAAAATGGGCATGGTAGCTAAGACAGGAATACAACCACTCAGCGGGCTTACGCCTACTTGTTGATAAAGCTTCATTTGTTCTTGCTGCATCTTGGCCGAGTCGTCGCCTACTTTTTCTTTGATGATGGCTAATTCAGGTGCAAGCATCCGCATTTTGGCCATACTTACATACGACTTATAGACCAAGGGGGTCATAACAAGCTTGACAATCAGCACCAACACAATGATAAGGATACCATAATTACTAAAAAATTTCTCCAAGAAGTTGAACATAGGCACAAAGAAAAACTTATTCAATGGTCTCAAAAAAGCATAACCTAAGTCCACATTATCGCCAAAGTCTGGCGCTGTTTTTACAGCACTTACTACTTGGTAATCATTCGGTCCAAAAAAGAGTTGGAAGTTGCCCTTGCCTGATTTCAAATCGGCTGTAGCCAATTCGCCCTCACTTTGCATGGTCTTGATATAAGTGGTACTGCTGGCATCTACCAACGACTTGAGCGTTACATTGTTCAGTGCTAAGCCCTTGGTAATGAAAGCTGATAAAAAATACTTATTTTTATGCGCAAACCACAATACAGGTTGTTCTATTTTTTCTTCTACATTATCTCCTTGTCCACGGCCTATGTCCGAAAGCCCACCGTCAGCATAATAATTGGTAGTAACAACCTTGCGGTTTTCAGCCATGTCATTCTCAAGTTGCTTGAGTTTATCTTGCCATATCAAGCGCGTCGGTTCATTTTTTACCAAACCATCCATACCCACTACTTGTATATCGTAATCAATCAAATAACCACTTCCTTGAATTGTATAGGTTTGTTCTATATATTGATTATCGCCCAAAGGCAACCGAAAAGACACTTTAGCCATTTTTCCACTTGCCACTGTTTGGCTTTGGGCATCGGTCTGAAAATATAAATCAGAAAGATTTACGGTACCTTTATTGGTCGGGATTTCGAGCGATAATTTACTACTTTGCTCATCAATCAAATACAAAGGTTTCTCTTCATAGGTTTTATATTTTTTGAGTAGCACCTTTTTTGCATTACCTCCCTTAGTACTAAAAGTAATTTGTATATCCTCATTTTCAATGACTATATCTTGAGCTGTTCCCTGTGCTGAGTTAGCAAAATCACCATAAGCCGCCTTGGCAGCTACTGAATCTAACATAGGTTTTACCTGTTCAACAGGAACAATGGGCTTGGATGTATTGGTAGCTTGGGTGGCAGGATTAGACTTGGGGGGTTCTGGACTTGGCACAAAATACTGATACCCAATCAGCATTGTCATAATAAGTACTAATCCAATAATTTGATTTCTCTCCATTTGTTTGTTTTTAGACCTTAGTAAACTTGATTTACAAGGATTAATTTTGATAATAGATTACTATATATTTGACGATTGACTTACGACTTTTGAATTTAGAGTAGTTGCTTTTGATTTTCAACTCTTTATTCATCATTCAGGTCTCTCTACTCAAAAGCGGGTGCAAAGTTAGTGAGTTTTCAAGAATAAGCACTTGAAGGAATGATAAGTGGTCGTACTTTTGGCAAAAAAATCATATTAGGTGTTAAAAAATGGCTCACACAAAATTTTTTTGATACTATCACGTTTTAACATTATAATTGCAAAACATTTCTGACAGAACCGCGGTTAATCCCTGACGTTATTTCGCCCAAACACCGCCCTGCCTGTTCAGTGTCACTATCATCCTATTTAATTTCTTGGGTTACTTTCTAATTGTTAAATACCTAATAATAAACAATCTTCCCGCGTAAAGTCACTTTTTACCTTTCCATTCATTTATGCTCAGTATTGAAGATCTTACCCCCAAGCCCGTATCGGAGTTAAGGGTACTTGCCGAAGAAATCGGTATCAAAGAACAAAATAAGTTATCTAAAAAAGACTTAATTAAGAAAATCTTAGATCAACAAACGTCAAAAGTTGAAGATACAAAACCGTTGCCTGCAGAAAAACCTGCAAAGCGGCCTCGAAAAGGGGCTGACAATACTGCTAAGCCTGTAACGAAAAAAACAGCTGCTTTGCCAGAAACGCCAGCTTCAACCTCGATACCCGAGCCAACTACTTCAATCCAGATGGAAGAAATAGTAGTTTCTGTGTCAGAACCCGAAAGCGTACCAACGCCTGTCCCTACAAAACAAGACTTTTCTGAAAACCGCTCTAAGCGTCAGCGTCTTCCAAAAGGTGAACCAAAACAACCCTCATTGTTTAATTCTCCATCGGCAGTAGTTCCACCCAAAACACCCATTTCTACTACCAAGGAGAGCGAACAACCTGAATCTACCAACCTGTTGGAGGATGATTTCAACGACTTCAAAATAGATTTACCAGAAGAGGAGTTCTTGGATACCTCATTTATTACTGAAAGTCTTGACGAAGAAACCCCCGTTGAAACTGAAAAAAGCAAGATAGAAACCTCCAAACCGTCTATAGAAGAACGACCAAGAGAAAATACAAATGATTATCAAAATAAAATAAAACGCCAGTACAATAACTATGTCAAAGAGTTTGATGGGCTGATTGTCAATGAAGGGGTTCTGGAGATTATGTCGGATGGTAGCTATGGATTCATGCGCTCTGCAGATTATAATTACCTCGCCAGTCCAGATGATATTTATGTTTCGCCTTCTCAAATCAAATTATTTGGCTTAAAAACAGGTGATACTATTCGTGGTTCGGTTCGCCCGCCAAAAGAAGGAGAAAAATACTTCGCATTGCTTCGGGTTGAAACAGTCAATGGAAAAACCACTGAAGAAATCCGCGACCGCATTCCGTTTGAATACCTAACCCCTTTGTTTCCAGAAGAACACATCAAACTGAGTGGCAAAGGAGATAATTATTCTGCCCGTATTTTAGATTTGTTTGCCCCTATTGGCAAAGGTCAACGTGGCATGATTGTAGCACAACCCAAAACTGGTAAAACAGTGTTACTCAAAGAAATAGCCAATGCAATTACGCGCAATCATCCCGAGATTTATTTGATTATATTGCTCATAGACGAACGTCCCGAAGAGGTGACAGACATGCAACGAAGCGTACGTGCGGAGGTAATTTCTTCTACTTTCGATGAACAAGCCGACCGCCACGTGAAAGTAACAGGCATGGTATTAGAGAAAGCAAAAAGAATGGTAGAATGTGGCCACGATGTAGTCATACTTTTAGATTCTATTACGCGCTTGGCACGCGCTTACAATACCGTTACGCCTGCCTCGGGCAAAATCCTTTCGGGAGGTGTAGATGCCAACGCATTGCACAAGCCCAAACGTTTCTTTGGTGCGGCACGCAACGTAGAAAATGGCGGCTCGCTTACCATCATTGCTACCGCTCTAATTGATACTGGCTCTAAAATGGATGAAGTTATCTTTGAAGAATTTAAGGGTACGGGTAATATGGAGCTTCAGCTTGACCGCCGCTTGGCCAATAAGCGTATATATCCTGCCGTGGATGTGACCGCCTCTGGTACACGTCGTGAAGATTTACTACTCGATAAAGAAACCCTGCAACGTATGTGGATATTGCGGAAGTACTTATCAGATATGAATCCCAACGAGGCGATGGATTTCTTACTCGAACGCATGAAAGGTACAAGAAGTAATGAAGAATTTTTGGTTTCGATGAATCGTTAGAAAAAGTCATCGGTTATGGGTTTCACACTACTCATAGCCGATGGCTTATAGCTATTTTACCCGTTCATCTTCTGCATAAAGCCCTGCTTCGCGACGGCCATCTCGGTGATAAAACGCTCCCTGCCCATTGCGTTTTCCGTTTTCATATAGACCCACAAAACGGTCGCCATCGGCGTAGTAGTAAGTACCTTTGCCATGTGGGAGATTATTTTGAAAAAGGCCAACGTATTTATCCCCATTCGGAAAATAATACGCCCCATAACCTGTACGTTGGTCGGCTCGAAAATCTCCCTTGTATTTCATTTTCCCTTCTGGATAATACTGTACGCCTGTTCCGTGGCGTTTGCCATAGCGAAAATCGCCTTCGTATCTTTCGCCGCTCTCATGGACATAAATACCCAGTCCATTGTCGCAGTTGCCCGCCACACAGCCCACATTTTCATCTTCTTCTATTTGTACTTTGGGGCAGGTTTGAACGATAATTTGCGGAGGGCGGGCAGCGGCGTTGCTTGGCTTTTGACTGACAGTAGAAGTATTGGCTGGTGTAGTACTTCGCATACCACCAATAGAAGCAGCATCATTCCAGCCCTCCTGAATGGCCTGTATGCGTGTAGCTTTGGCAGGATGTGAATAAGTGGGTTTGTCGTCGCCGAGGGTTTTGATAGCCACAAGGGTTTCGTCGAGTGAGGCCCCGAGGCGTTGCATGACAAATCCCGAAAACCGATCAGCTTCCAATTCTTTTTGTGGACGAGAGCCCTTCCCATCAATGGTATGGCCCTGCAAATGATGGCCAATTTCGTGCGCCACGATACTGATTGCCGACCAGTCGGTATTGGTGGCATTCTCTACACGTTTCATAAAAGCACCATCATATACAATGTACCGCTGCCCATCTACTACAGTAGCAAAGCAGTTTTCGGTATTAGGACATTCCACTACTACAAAATTTCGTAATAATCCTACTTGTCTAAGGATCTTATCAACCACTTCTTCAGCATGTTGATTGGAGCGAAAGCTTAGAAAATTACAAATTTCTTGAGGTGTTTTCAGTTGTTTGTATCCAAAGTAGTGGCAAACAAAAGCATCATCTTCGTCGCCTTCAGTAGGCGACGAAGTTTGTGCAAAAGAAATAGTAGAAAGGGCTGTTAATAGGCAGATAAGACGTTTCATCTTTTGTCGAAGGTTGAGGGTAAATCATCTACGCTAACTCTATAGAAACGCCACCAAAGGAAAAAAATTACACCAAAAACCATAAAAAGCAAAAACCCGTCGGTCGGTTTTTATCCGACTGACGGGCTCCTACTTTAAAATGATTCGATAAAAAAACTACTTAGTCGTAGCCAACGTCAAATCAATTTCAAAATCATCGTAAATCATTTTATCGCCTACATTTGGGAAAAATGTTTTTGAACCATAACGAATATCCCATTTTGAACGGTCAAGAACGATTTTTGCAGTAGCCGATACTCCTTTGGCATCTGCTTTTACAGTAGCTGGGAAAGTAATGCTTTGAGTAGTACCTTTGATGGTCATATCTCCTGTGATGTTGATATTTGCACCACTACCTTCTACTTTTTTAATCACAAATTTGGCCGTAGGATTTTTTTCAACCGAAAAGAAATCATCTGATTTTGGTGACCGACCAGTTTAGCATTGAAATTGGCATCAGTAATATCTGTACATTTGATACTCGTCATATCCAATTCAAAACTACCCCCTGTTACTTTTGCACCATCTGCTGTCAATGTTCCATTGGCAAGGTTGACAGTCCCAAAATGTTCTCCTGTTACTTTCTTAGCATGCCATTTCACAACACTCTTTGAAGCATCTACTTTGTAAGTGGCTGCTTTCTTGGTAGCGTTTTTTTCAGTGGCTGAAGATGTGTTGAAAGCCAATAAGGCTACTACTACTACACTTACAATCGTTTTAATCGTTTTAATCGTTTTCATTATTGTTTTGTTAATTGTTAAAAAAAAAAATTTATTCTATGGACTTACTATTTTTAAATTTTTGAAAAGGTGAGAAATTATTTTCTATTTATCTATCACTATCTTTTGTTTAACTCATTACTATACTGAGCCGCGCAACTTATCTAATAAATTGCTCAATTGGTTTGCTTCTTGCTCACTCAAATGGTGAAGCTGTTCTTCCCAACAATCTTGCATCTTGTCTAATTCGCCTAAAAGTGCCAAGCCTTTTTCTGTAATGATTACATCCACCGCACGACGATCATGTGGACATTCTGTTCTCTTGACCAAGTCTTTGGCTAATAGTTTATCTACCAAGCGCGAAGCATTAGACATTTTATCCATCATCCGCTCAATAATGTCATTTACTTGCACGGGTTTTGGATGTTGTCCACGCAATATGCGCAATACATTGTACTGCGGCGACGTTAAATCATGGGCTTTCAAAAGCACCGACTGGCTATTGGATAACCAACTCGTGGTATAAATCAAGTTTAATGCCATACGGTGATGGGCATTTCTAAACTTAGTTTGCTTGATGTCGGTTTCGATTGACATGTTTTTTTTGATTCGATGGTGCAAATATAAATGTAATTACATTATATGTCAATACATTTATTATTTTTTATTGAAATTTTATCTAAAAGGTACTGTTTCGGGAGCAGAAATATCAAAATCTCGGAAGCGAAGTGGCGAAATACCGTCAAAGTTGGCACGTAAAGGGTTTTTTAAATCAGGAATACCCGCATAATAACTCAACCTAATTTGAAAGGTATTGAAGGTTAGGTTTTCATTTCGGAATCGAAAACCCAGACCATACCCCTGATAGGGCGTATTTGCGAGTAATTTCTGACCACTAAAGGTAGCCCACCCCAAATCGGCAAACAAGAAAGGGGCTACCCTAAAA
This sequence comes from Spirosomataceae bacterium, assembly GCA_041392315.1. Taxonomy (GTDB): domain Bacteria; phylum Bacteroidota; class Bacteroidia; order Cytophagales; family Spirosomataceae; genus Runella. The sequence goes on from JAWKMH010000007.1 coordinate 179,972, forward strand.
CCTAAAAAATTAACGGGGCTAAAAAAGACCGATTCAAATCCTATCACTAATTTTCGAGTACCTCGCAACTCATCACTACTGATTCCTTGAATACCACCACTGCCACTAAGATTAAAATACTCGTTTTGAAAGCGATTAAATCCCCAACCGAACCTCAAATTGACAAAATGCCGTGCATACCATCGTTTTCCTAAACCATGAAGTGGCGTAATGTACGTATTTTCGGTGCTGAATACTCCTTGTTCGGTACGAATATCTTTTAGGTAAGTGCCTACATTGGTCAAATTGTAAAAATAACCTGCTGGCAAATACCTTGCTCTTGAAAACTTGAATCCAATGTATTTTCGAGTACCTAATTCGGCAGGGTCGTTGCCATAGATGAATGCCACCAAATCGCCCACAGGCACGTCTTCCGTACGGCCAAAACCATAAATCAGCAAATCGCGCTGGTAGCGGCGATTAGAAAAACCAAAACTAAACAAAGTAGGACGCGTATTTTGGAACAGTTGATTGGTACTATCTGTCACAGTCCGATCTCGTCCATAAAAAGCCTGACGTGTATGGCGTAAAGCTACCACAAAGCGGGCGCGTTCGCGCAATTGGTCATCACCAAAAAAAATACGAAAAGAACGCCCCAGCCAAGCATCAAAATAAGAGTATTGCGACCAAAAATAGTTGCGTACCGAAAGGCCCGTAATGGGGTCTTTGGTAAATTCAAAAAGCCGCAGATTGTTGTAAGATAATTCTATTGCTCCTGCATATTTCATTTGAGGAGTCAGAAAAGGGCGGAACGCTTTGAATGATAGCTGTTTTTGATCGCGCTGGATATTTAAGAGGCCTTGTCCCGAAATAAATGTTTTCCCAAAAGAGGGAATAAAATACCGACCCGCATATTCCAAGCGTTGGCGAGGGTCTTTACCATTGTAAGAGAAGGTATTTTTAAACGAATGGCTTCTTCCTCTAAAATTGATTTGATCGAGCCCTACCGTAAAATTATCTAAACCAGAAGCCGACCCATCGGGAATCAACGACCAAACATCCTGTGTATAAACATGCACATCTACGGCATCTTTGGCATTCAAATAAGGCACAATGACAATTCTAACATCGTGAAAGATAGGCTGTTGGCGCAGGTAGCGTTCGTTGTCTTTGATTTTTTCGGGGTCAATGATGTCGCCTTCTTCAAAGAATAAAAAATTTCGTTGAATCACTCTTTCTCGCGTACTACGATGAAACCCATTTCCGACCCTATCGAGCCAGTTGGTGGGGCGCGTGGTGGTATCATATACACTATGACCAAATACATCCAAACTATGCACATAGATTTTTCTAATCCAACGCCCTTCATAGACCACGTAGGGGTTTTGTTCGATTTGACTTACTTGCCCCGAATCAGTGCGGTTGTAAATATCTCGAAACAAAAAATTGTAGAAGGTTTTAGGAACTACTTTTTTGGCTTTTTGGGCAAAAGCAGTGTCTTTGGCCGTAGGGGCATCTATTTTGCTTTTTTTTAGGCTATCTAAATACTCCCTCTGCCCCCAAGTCATCGTGGAGGAAAGCACTAAAAAGAGCAAGAGGAAAATATATTTTCTATCAAAAAGCATCAAAATTAGCCAAAGAAAAACAACTTCTTTAATTCAATTTTGGTTAAAAATAAACAAAACAAGACATTCTCTGCAAAACTTCTACGTGAAACCATGAAAACCCGTAAAATGATTTCGTTTGTAGCGCTGTTTTACGGCCTTTTGGTTACAGTATCTTCTTGCTTTACTGCCCGCATGAGCGATGAGGACATGCAAAAGTATTTTGCCAACAGCCCCTATCGTCCCAAGAGGCATTTTTATGATGGTATTGGTCGTCGTTTACATTACGTAGCCGTGGGCGATACGTTGCGTCAGCCACTTTTATTTGTCCATGGCTCACCAGGTTCTTGGGACAATTTCAAGGCGTTCTTAAAAGATACTTTTTTGCTCAAACACTGCCATTTGATGTCGGTGGACAGGCCCGGTTTGGTGAAGCCGCCAAAGGCGGAGGAGAAGATGAATTGCCAAGGCAGGCGGCAGCCTTGCTGCCTATTCTCCGAGCACAAAAACAGCCCGTGGTATTGGTGGGCCATTCATATGGCGGCCCTGTGATTGTGCAAGCAGCCATTGATTATCCTCAGTATGTGAGGGGTTGGTGATTGTGGCGGGTTCGGTGGCTCCTGATTTAGAGCCTGCCAACTGGTATCGTTATCCGCTCAAATTCACGCCTTTACGCTATTTGATACCCTTTTTTTAGAAGTAGCAACGATGAACTGTTACCTTTAGAAAAAGAATTGAACCAAATGCTGCCACAGTGGAAGAAAGTCCGCTGCCAAGTGGTGGTAGTACAAGGCGGCAAAGATGTGTTGGTACATCCAGGCAATGCAGCTTTTATTCAAAAACAGCTACCCCAAGTGAAAGTAACGACGATTTGGAAGGAAAACATGAACCATTTTGTACCCTGGAGTGATCCTGATTTGATTGTGGAGGGGATAAAGAGACTGATGGGATGGTGAGAAGATATTCCAAGTTTGCATAGCGTCGCACTTTTAAAATTTGGAATATCTGTCTTATAGTTTTTACTTTTGCCTGTGCAAAATCCATTTTTGATGCTCATTTTACTGCTTGCTATTTTATTTTTACCATTGCTCTCTTTTTCTTTCTTGTTTACGCTCAGTAAGCGGGCCAATGAATGGGCGGGTTGGGTGGCAGTTTCTGCTACTGTCGTCGGGCTATTGTTTTCTGTGTTTTTGGTAAAATCTACGCTCACTCCTGTTCAGACATTTTCTTTTGAATGGATAGTTCTTTCTCATCGCTCCTTTGAGGTGTCGCTTCAAATAGACAACTTGGCCTTGCTGATGCTTCTCTTGGTACATCTGATTGCTTTGTTGGTACAGGTTTTTTCGATGAGCTATATGCGCTACGACCTCGCCAAGGCGCGTTACTTTGCTTTTTTGGAGTTGTTTATTTTTTCTATGCTCCTGATTGTGCTGTCGGGTAGCTTGTTGTTGATGTATGTAGGTTGGGAGTTAGTGGGGCTTTCTTCTTATTTGTTGATTGGCTTTTGGGTAGAAAAACCCCGCGCGGTTTGGGCAGCCAAAAAGGCATTTTTATTGAATCGCATAGGCGATATAGGCTTCCTTGCGGGTATTTTATTACTTTTTGGCTATGTAGGCACCACTGATTTCACGCTACTCACTGACTCAACACTCGGTACGCCCAACTCGGCACTCAAAACGCTGATAGGCTTGCTCCTCTTTGGGGGTGTCGTGGGCAAATCAGCCCAATTTCCGCTATCGGCCTGGCTGCCCGATGCCATGGAAGGCCCCACGCCCGTTTCGGCCCTGATTCATGCCGCTACGATGGTGGCCGCAGGTATTTTCTTGCTGGCTCGGATTCATTTTTTATTGACACCCGATGCCCTGCTGGTCATTACGGTTATCGGCACACTCACGATGACGACTGGTGCTTATCGTGCTGTTTTTCAAGATGATATAAAAAAACTTTTGGCATTTTCTACCATTTCTCAATTGGGTCTGATGGTCGTAGGCATGGGTGTGGGTGCACGCGAAGCCGCTTTGTTTCATTTATTGACCCACGCATTTTTCAAAGCGGGGTTGTTTTTGTGTGCAGGGGCGATGATTCATGCCGTACACACCCAAGATATGCGCCAAATGGGTGGTTTAAGAACAAAAATGCCCTTTACTTTTGTGGCCTATACAGCTTGTGGAGCGGCATTGGCGGGTTTGCCGTTCTTTTCAGGTTTCTTGTCGAAAGATGCCTTGTTGGTAGCCACTTGGGCATGGGCAACTGCTCATGGTGGATGGGCCTACCTCCTTCCTGTTTTGTGTTTATTATCAGCAGGACTGACAGCCGTTTATATTGCAAGGCAATGGAAGTTGGTGTTTTTAGAACGTAACCGAGGCATTGAGAGGACAAATCTCCCTATCGAAGACAATTACCTGAAAATACCTATGCTTGTGCTGGCTATACTTTCGGTTTTTGTGTGGTTTTCTTGGCATCCTTTCGAGGCAGCACATGGGTGGTTTTTTAGGGTTTTTCCAACACAACAGCATCCTGATTTGCACCTCATAGTAGCCATCTCTGCCACATTAACTTCGGCTTTGGGTATTTTTATAGGGTTAAAAATAACAGTGCAAGAAAGTTGGCTTTCTGTTTTCTTAGCGCGTATTTACGATGTTTATCTGACCAATTTTATTCAAAAGCTATCGCGTGGGCTGGCCTATTTTGACCAGTATATTTTAGATACCACTGTCAATGGGTTGGGGTATTTGACGGTTATCTTTGCCCACATCGTAGGTAGATTCGACAAAATGGTGATAGATGGTGCCGTCAATGGTGCAGCGTGGTTGGCAGGCTTTGTGGGCAATCGCACCAGAAGTTTGCAAAATGGCCAAATCCAATCTTATTTTATTGCTCTGTTTTTGGGCATGCTTGTTTTGTTTTTTCTAATTTTAGGCTGATTTTACTTTTTTCATGACCACATATCTACTTTCTTTTTTGGTATTTTTACCCTTGGTGGGGTCAGGAGTTATTGTGTTCCTTCCATCTGCTCAAAAACAATGGTATAAATGGATTGTTCTGGGGTTCTGTGCTATAGAGGTGTTGTTTGCTGGCATTTTATATTTCTATTTTCAGCCCAATATTGCTGGCTATCAGTTTGTTGAAAAAGCCGATTGGATTACCCTTTCTTTGGGTGATTTAGGCATTGTTTCGATTGACTATCTCCTTGGCATTGACGGCATTAGCTTACCTTTGGTGATGCTTACGGCTGTGGTCATGTTGGTGGGTGCGATTTCCTCTTGGACGATCTCCTACCACGAAAAAGCCTACTTTTCGCTCTATTTGCTGCTCACTACCAGCATCATGGGTTGTTTTGTGGCCTTAGATTTCTTTTTGTTTTTTTTGTTTTTTGAGTTCATGCTCTTGCCCATGTATTTTTTGATTGGGCTTTGGGGCGGGCCAAGGCGCGAGTATGCCTCTATCAAGTTTTTTCTTTACACATTGATGGGTTCTTTACTGATACTTATCGTAATGATAGGGCTGTATTTGTCAGTCATTGACCCTCATGCTTCCGAACTCATGGGTAGTTGGGTACATACTTTTGATTTGCGCTATATGACCGACGGGCGCAATTATCTGCCCGACAGCCTATTATCTCTTTCGGGCGAAGTGAATCTTTTCGGAATGCCTTCGCGTATGTTAGCTTTTTGGTTATTGTTTATCGGTTTTGCGATTAAGTTGCCGATAGTGCCGCTGCATACATGGCTGCCCGATGCCCACGTCGAAGCGCCTACGCCTGTTTCGGTGGTTTTGGCGGGCGTTTTGTTAAAGATAGGGGGCTATGGTTTGCTGCGTATTGCCTATCCTATTTTTCCAGATGCCGCCAACGAATATGCCTTTGTTTTGGCCTCTTTGGGCGTGGCTTCCATTATTTATGGGGGCTTCAATGCCTTGGCTCAGAACGATTTAAAAAAAATGATAGCTTACTCTTCGGTTTCCCATATGGGTTTTGTGGTGTTAGGTATTGGCTCTCTCACTGCCGAAGGCATCAATGGCGCAGTGTATCAGATGGTGAGTCATGGTATATTATCAGCGATGTTGTTTTTAGTCGTAGGTGTATTGTACGACCGTACCCACAATCGCCTCATTGACAGCTACCGTGGGTTAGTTGGCTTGATGCCTGTCTTTGCTATCATCACGGGCGTTGCTTTTTTTGCTTCTTTGGGTTTGCCAGGTTTTTCGGGTTTTGTAGGTGAGTTGTTTACGCTGATGGGCGGCTTTCAGTCGGCAGTGTTGCCTACTTGGTTGGTGGCATTGGGTACATTGGGCATTGTATTGGCAGCAGCTTATTTTTTATGGACTTTTCAGCGTTTGTTTTTTGGGCCTTTATGGGCCAAAAATACGACCGATTTGACGCTGCTATCCGATTTGAATTTCCACGAAAAAATCATGCTCGTACCTTTAAGTGTTTTGACCTTTCTTCTTGGTATTTTTCCCAGTTTTTTGTTTCAACTTTCAGATAAAACAATTGCTGAATTGATAAAAATCTTTGAATAGCAGTATTTTATCGCCACCACTTTGCCTTCATTACCCAAAACATCCCTATTAGTACAGGGAAGAAAATGTTGATTCCCCAAAGCGTAAGTGTAACAGCCACGATACGAGCAGGCTCGACTGTATAAAAGCTAAAAAATACAGAGAAGAGGCTTCTCTGATGCCCAAATCGCCCAAGAAATTGAGGGCAGGAAGGAGGGTCTTGGCAAAGAAAACCAAAAAATACTTGAAAGCATACTCATTGGTGATAACTCCACCTCAAAAGTAAAAAGTAGGAGGCTAAATTGTAGCGTGAAAACCACATAACGAAGCACCGCCCACCTAAAAGCCGCATAAATTTCTCTCAATTGGTATTGGGTAATAACATCTACATAAGGCTCAACCCATCGAAACCATCGAAATCGTTCCAAGTATTTTTCGGCATTTTTCGGTTAAAAATCATCCATAAGCCAAACAAAAGTGTCATTAATAATAGCCCGAAAAGTAGGTATTGAGGCCATGTGCGAACCTGGGGTTGCTGCCAAAGAAAGTAGCCCCAGCCCCATGTTCCGAACAACAACGAAACATAAAACTGCAGTCCATTAGCCAGTAGGGCAGCCCCTACCCCCGATAGGCGCTGTTCACTTTGAAGAGATAATATACGCCCAGCGGCATCACCCACGTTATTGGGCATCATAAACCCCAAGGCCAATCCTGCCAAAACCCCCTTGAACGCTGCATAAAAGCTAATTTGTTCTATTTTTTGTGCCAACAACTGCCATTTTCGGCTTTCGCAGGCCCAGTTGATGGGGGTAAGAAAAACGACCATCACCAACTCTAACCCATGGCGTGCATTGAGATTGGTAGCCAATAAGTCCCTGATATCTCGCCAACTTTGGCCTTTGCTCTCAATAGTTTTATACAAATAGCCCAACAGCACCAACAGCAATAAAAATTTGAGTAATCCACCGATTTTTTTGAGCGAAGAAAGCCAAGAAAGCCAAGAAGAGGTGTTACTTTGCATGATGCAAGACCAAGGGGCAAATCAGACTGAAAAAATTATTTTGGGCGTAGATCCAGGTACCCGTATCGCGGGGTATGGGGTCATTCGCATCATTCAACAGCGCATCGAGCTTATCCAGTACGGTGTTTTAAAACTCGACAAATATAATAGCCATGAGTTAAAACTAAAGAAAATTTACGACCGCATCACACAGTTGATTGAGGAGTTTTTACCCGATGAAATGGCCATTGAAGCTCCTTTTTATGGAAAAAACCCGCAATCCATGCTCAAGCTAGGTAGAGCACAGGGAGTGGCTATGGCAGCAGCACTCAATCGCGACATTCCTATCGTCGAATATTCTCCCAAAACCGTGAAAATGTCGGTAACGGGCAGTGGCAGTGCCAGCAAAGAACAAGTGGCTTTTATGCTCCAAAGTATTCTTAAACAAGAACTTCAGCCCGAGTACTTGGATGCTACCGATGCCGTAGCGATTGCAATTTGTCATCACTACCATGCCAATGCCCTACCCTCGGCAGCAGCGCAAAAAAAAGGCGCAAAAAAAGGTGGCTGGGCGGCCTTTGTAAGTGAAAACCCCAACCGAGTCAAATAAGATGGGAGCCATAATGGCAGGGGGAAGTACAAAGAAGCAAAAACTCCTCCCGATGATAGTGGTATTGGTACTTTGAGTTGTCCTTTAAGTAAATCATAGTTTGGAAAGAATCAAAGGCTGCTTATTTTTGCAGTTCGAGTATATCCTATACCCTTAGAAAAACTCCTATTGTTGAAATTTACAACCCAAATAACGTTCGTCGCCTTCTTTTTCTTAGTCTTGTATGATTTACAAGGACAGAAGGTGCATATTGAGGTAGTGCAGCAAGGCAAGACTTTTCAAGATTCTTCTTACTATGACATTTTTCCTGTAGCAGGTCGGTTTTGGATTGGAGGTAAATACGGCACACTCAAGTCGGCAGATGCACAAGGTAATTTAAAGAACGTCCCCTACCCCACTCAGCACGTTGATATTTATAAAATAGACCAGTTTGACGACCAAAATCTGATTGCTTGCGCTGACAAGGGTATTATCTATAAACACCACTTACACACTAAAACCTGGGAAGTCATTCGGGTAAAAGGCTACGAGAAAGCATGTTTTTATAACATGGCTGTCGTCAATGATTCCACGGCTTTTGTTTGTGGAGGCAACTCGGCCATTGCTCATTCCCAGAAAACCATCCCCTTGGGTTTTATTCTCAAAACAATAGACAGAGGCCGCACTTGGAAAAAGGTATATAGTAATCCTTTCAAGATGGTATGGTGTGTTAAATACAACCCTCATAACCAGCAAGTATATGCACTGATATACACCCCTAATCGTACACATCTGTACGCTTTTGAGAGGGAGAAATGGCAAAAAAGACAAAAAATTGGGAATAGTATTTTTCACGAAATCCAATTTGACAATGCCCAAGATTTTGTGGCGATGGGGGGATGGATTGGCAAGAAAGGGCGAATTTATAGGTCTAATCGGCAGCATGAAATCAAGCAATCAGGCTTAGTTTGGGGGCGTATTGCCAACGCTCAATATGAACTCTACACAGCCTGTAATGGGCAGGTTATTTTAGGAGATAAAAGGGGCAACTATCAGTTGTTTGGCACAAAACTGAACGATCAATTTAGCCTCTATGAGGCCATTTTTACCTCTCCCACCACTGCATTGGCTATCGGTAGCGCACAAACTTTGCTTCATCTTACCATTGAGCCGCCTGTTTTTACGACGAGTCGGTAAGTAGAAGGTGATATTTCTGAAAAGCAAGTGCAACCAACGCAGTAGTGTAAGCGTCAGAAGTAAAATAAAGCACATTTCTCACCACCGTCCCTCCCGAAAAAAATACGCCTCCTTCCCAAAACACTTGTTGATTGGATGTCTGTTTTAGGCTCAATACATAATTTAGGACATTGTCTATCAATAATTTAGGCACCTCAAGCCCTGCCTCTTTCAAATACAGCAAGGCCAGCAATCCATAGACCGACGATTGTAGTACATCTCGACGATTGACCTTTCTGCGGCTTATATAGCTCCCGTTTTTTTGCTGCGATTGAGCCAGGTGTTCCAACATCAAACGAGCCGTTGGCAGCAAAGAAGTATCGCCTGCGGCCAAAGCACGCGCAACCGCATAATGAAAATGATAGCGATTGGGATAATAAGTGGCGGCTCGGTCCCAACGCTGATATTGTGCTTGGTGCTCAATAAAATTCTTTGCACCATTCTGCCCTTTACTCATCTCCAATTCTCTTTTCTTGGCCAAATAAGCAAGTACATTGGCATTGACCACGGCATCTATGTCGTTTGTGCCGTATGGTATGTAAGGTATATAGGGCTTGGGATAACAAATACTTGACTTCAGGAAGAAAATTTGGTTATGTCCGATGGTTTTAAGGATATTCCACCGTTTAAAATCAGCTTCTTTTCCGAGCCAAGTCATATAAGCTCCCGAGTTGGGCAAGCCATTGAAAAGGTAATTGTACCAATGTCTGTTTTTACGATTTTGGTCTAAATAACTATCAAAAGCCGAGAAGATACTAAAGTATCATTAGCTTGAAAAATACGGTTATGAAACCAAACGGCCAAATTACCAGAGGCGGTATCATCGGCATCGTTTTCTACATTGGCAGCGTTGTTGATATACCGAGAGCGAAGTCTATAATGAGTGGGTCGCCTCACCAATGGCACAGGATTGGGTTCTTCCCCTTTTGTAAATCTCGATTGGACGGTAGTTCTTTCCAAAAATTAAAACGTTGCTGGGGACATAACTCTGAATCTCAGGATAGGCCAATTGTAACATAGGAAGGATTTCAATAAGTGTCGTATCTGCCAAGTACATCTCCGCTAATAAGTTATGGATACCAACCGTGGTAAAGCTATTAGAATCACGGTATTTATGGCGTGTCCCCAATAAAAAGAATCGCCTATACATCTGCATATAAGCAGGCCATTCCCTTTAAATTCGCGGCCTTCGATTGTCTGCTTTACTTGGGTAAAAGTCAAAAAGTGTAAAGCGGCCTTCCCTTCTTTTTGTAAATCAGCTGAGCTATTTTGAGAAAAGACCCCGAGAGAAAAGAAAATAGCTGCAATTATCAGAGATAGTCTAATTGAATGAATAGGATAATTTTGAAAATAGGGGCTTCTATTTCTTACAAAAGGCACAATTTTAGGTATTTTAGCGAAAATCTTCTGTATTTCAACAATAGGTTTAAAACAGCTTTCGTTATTCCAACAAAAAATGAAAGCTAAAGAACAAAGGTAACTTTGGCAAAGTTATTGTTAGATAACAAATCAGTAGAATTTTAAGGCAATATATCGTACTTTTGCCTCTCTTTTCAAGCAAAAGTAGCATGTTTATTAATCGAATACCAAGATAATTAATCTTAACTATTTAATCAATGTTAAAATTCAGTATGAAAGCAGCGATTTGGGTACTGTCGGTCAGTCTCCTGTTCAGTGCTTGTAAGCCTAAACACCCTTCAAGCCTCAACCCTGGCAAGAAAAGCACGGCAACCAATGCCAACTTTGCTACTAAAGATGGTAAAAAGGGAAGAAAAGGGAAAAAAGGTGCAGTAGCTGACAATCAAGCAAACGATGGTTTTGTGGTAATGCCTTACAAATCGCAAGTCGTAGGGCCTAACTTAGTATTTATCGAAGGGGGCGTTTTACGATGGGGGCTTTGAAGAAGATGTAATGAGCAGCCGCGATAATCGTGAGCGTACTGTTAGTGTGCAATCTTTCTACATGGACGAAACCGAAATTTCTAACCTCAACTATCTTGAGTATTTACACTATGTTCAGCGCGACTCCTCTGCTGAGGTGGCTGCCAAAGCATTGCCTGATACCACTGTTTGGTACGACCCTTTGTCGTTCAACGATTCATATGTAAGCTATTATTTCCGCCACCCAGGCTTTCGCCTCTATCCAGTAGTGGGCGTATCTTGGGTGCAAGCCAACGACTATTCTATTTGGCGTACCAATTTTGTCAATGATAATTTGGCCAATCAAGCCAATAACAAAGGCAAGAAATCGGGAGGAAGTAGGAAAAGTAAAAAGAAAGGACAAGCATTGGCAGAATCAGAGGCTTTGATGGCTTCCTCTGGCTCGCGTCCTACCGTAGAAAGTGGGTATGTATTGCCCAACTATCGCCTACCTACAGAAGCTGAATGGGAATACGCTGCCAAAGCCATGATTGGTACGCAATATGCTGACGAAAACCAATCAAATCAGCGTATTTATCCTTGGGATGGCTCTTCATTGCGTAATTCTAAGGGTAAGCATAAAGGTGAGATGCTGGCGAACTTCAAGCGTGCACGAGGCGACTACGCTGGTATTGCAGGTAAATCAAATGACGGTGCTATTATTACCGAAGAAATCTACAAGTACCCCCCTAATGACTTTGGATTGTACAATATGGCGGGCAACGTAAATGAGTGGGTCATGACGTGTATCGTCCACTATCTTATATGGACTTCAAAGACTTGAACCCGCTGTGTCGTGATGGCTTCTTAGACGATGAAAAACGCTATGATACCAAAGCCAGCAATTCAGTTATCAACGATAAGTTGCGCGTTTACAAAGGAGGCTCTTGGAACGATGTCGCCTATTGGTTGTCTCCAGGTACTCGTCGTTTCTTACCACAAGACTCCTCAACGGCTATGATCGGTTTCCGTTGTGCGATGATTTCTACGGGAAGGAATAAATAAGATTCATAGAGAAAACCAAAGGCATACAAAAGCGAGGAAGATAAGTCTTCCTCGCTTTTTGTATTTTAAATCCAGCCGATGTTCTATGTATTCTCTTTCACATCCTCTCTTTCCCAATTCACTACATTTGACTTTAGCAAAGTGTCTTATCTCTTTAATTTTGGTACATCTTATTTGTTAAACCCAAAAGTTATAGTGATGAAAAACCAATTAATCTTCTTTTTATTTTCTTGCTTCTTTACAACCTCTCAGGCTCAGTTTAGCAAACTCATTAAAGATTTTGACAAAGGAGTAAAAGAGGTAAAAAAAACAACAGATAATGCTTCTAAAAGTGTTAAGAATGCCACGCAGGGAGTAGAAAAATTTGATAAAAATAGTGAATCCCAAAATGACAAAAAATCATCAACAATCCATGATCTCCCAGTAGGTCGTGATTTTTACGTTGCACTCAACGGTAATGGTCGGGAAGCTACCAAAAATCAACCCGCTAAAGAGCTTGCTGTAGTTGTACCCCAAGTACAGGCAGGCGATAGAATACATATAGCCGCAGGCATTTACTTAGGAGCTACTGAGCGCGGTAGCGATATTTTTGAAGTACCTGTAAGTATTATAGGTGGCTATAATTCAGACTTCAGTAGTCGTGATCCTTGGGGAAAACACCGAACAATATTGAGTGGTACAAATGACTATATGAAAGAATCTACAGAACGAATTGGTGTATTGACAGACAAAAAATTTAAAGAATGGAACGGAACAATCATTATAGATGGATTGATTATTGATAATGGCCCACGCAATCGTTATTTACACAAAAAAGGATTGTACATTTTGAGAAAAGCCAGTGAGGCTACCAATGAGAACCCCAGTCCAGACACACCTGGTATCAAAGTGCGAGTAGGAGCATCAACAAAGGTCATCATCAAAAATTGCTTAGTGACCAACACCGCCCCATCGCAGGGTGCAATAGATATCCAAGTTGGCAAAAATGGAACAGCTCTTATCGAAAACAATGCCATTATCAACAACACAGGAGAGGGAATAATGTGCAAAAGCCTTCATCAAGGTGCTGACGGTATTCCTCAGTTCATTTTACGTAATAACACAATTTTGTTTTGTTGGAAAAAAGATGAAATCGCTACTTACGGTGGTAATTGTATCATGATGGATGTAAATACCATTGTTTCTGCCGAGAATAATGTCTTGGGTTTTGCAGATTTTGGAGGTGTAAATAACGTCAAACAATGCAAAAATCTAACACTCAAAGATAATTTATTTGTAGGTCATAAAAAATACGACTATAAAGAGTACAATACTGCCATGAAGCTCGAAGACATGGATGATTATGGTCAGTTTCTTAGAAACAGTAGCAGAAATACCTCCGCTCTTATCAAGGTTTCTATCAATACCCAATGGGCTGAACTATACATGAGTCGCAAGGACATCAATCGAGGAGAAATAGAAGCGAATGTCAAGGTATCAAATGGAAAGTGGAATCAGGTACGCAGCATTTTAGGGCTTCCTTTGCAGGGAAGTAGCCAAGGAGCTGCAGCGGAAATTTGGTTGCATCAATTACCATTAGAAGATGCGATTCGGGCAGGTTTACAAAAGTATGATAGCAAAGGTTGTCAAAAACCATAATCCCATACTATGAAAACTCACTTTTCAGGAGGATTAGGGGCTATCTCTCTCTTAAGAGACAACAAAAATGCCTTGTTATTGGTCTTGTTCTCTTTTTATTTTCATTGGGTCGAACAGCTTTTACTTAGCACTTCAGTGGTGACTCGCCAATATATTTACAAGGACATTTCTCTGCCATATGGGCTAGCAACTTTTGCATTAGGGGTACTTTGTTTGGAAGGATGGGCAAGTAAATACATTATTCAAATTGAATACTTTCGGTTTCTTCAACATTTGCAAAAACAAGTGACTTGGCCAGCCCCTACTCAAACTTATTTTACTGCTTTTGTTGGGTTATGTAGTTTATTATTTCGCCCTTTTTTTCGGATGACACTCATAGTCATTCCTGTATTGAATCCGCTTATCGTTGTTCTTCAAAAACAAACTTCAATCCTTTGGATTAGTAAATTTCCTATATGGATAGCAGGACTTTGGCTACTTTGGGTAGAGTTAAGAGTACTTTTTTACCTCTCAAAACCCACCTTTCAACAACCTCATTTCTTGAAAGAGGTACTTGCAAGATGGGTACTTATGACCTTACTTGCAGTTTGCATGGTGGCATTTAAAATAATCTTTCAATCATTATTTGCTCTTCCAAACCCACTGACAATTCAGTCGTTGCTGCAGCTACTATTTCCATTTATTTTATTTTTTTCGATGTTTTTTCTGCCTCTACGCCTCATTGAGTTTTGGATTGATTGGGTCGATTGCCACACTATATCTCGTAAGGTTTTTTACATCGCTTCAGTAATTTGGATCATGTTTACGATTATCACTCGCTAATTTTAAAGGCCATGGGTATTTTATTGATGTTTTTAGTCTTCGTTATTGGCATTATTACCATTATTGGGTCAGCCCTTGTTTATCAATTGAGCTACTGGATTGGCTTAAAGTGGTTATATTTACCTATTTCAACGCATTGGCTTTGGGCATTGGCATGTGCAGCTACAGAGTTTCTCAATCTTTCTGGGTTGTTCTTTTTGCTTAGCGACTCAAAAAATGACTCTCCCAACCCCTCCATTATTTGGAAAAGTATGATGATAGTTTCAGTATTACTTTCAACGCTCAATTACATGCTTGGACTTCGTTTTATTAAACAATAACCCTTCGCTTTCTTCAAAGAATCAACTTTCATAAACTTATCTTTTATCATGAAATACATTCTCACACTTTCATTATACCTCCCCTTTTTCTATTCTTTCGCCCAATCGTTCCCTACCCATCAACAAGTAATCGCTGAAGTAAAAAAATACCATGGGAAACTTAGCTCTGTACAACTCAACGGCGATTGGCAATTGGTAAAAGAAGCAGGCTACACCTTTACCAATACAGCTAAGCACCCTTTAGCAGCTATTACTCAAAAAGATGCTAATGGCACACAGGTTAAAATTCAAGGCTTAGCTATTTATGTTAGAAGTGGTAGTCGAGAGAAATGGCGATTTAGTCGGTATTTTATCTATGACAATTCCCGAGAGGTAATAGGCACAAAAAAACCAACCAATCAAGAATTAATTGCCATTACAGAAGAAGCCTTGTCCGAACAAGCAGTATTGGTATTCAATAATTGTAGCTGGATTTGTTGGGTGTATGCCATCAACATTCCAGAACCCGTTGTCTTTCAACAACAATCGGCCAACGAGATGTCTTTTGAGGTCGAAATAGAATACGAAGAGCGCCTAAACGGCATGACCGAACGCAGTAAACAAATTGTGGAATTTAATTGCCGAAAAACCAATGGAAAATGGAGAATGAGTGACAGTATGAGAAGACAAAAAACGTCTATCTCTCAGCAAAAAGTAGCACAAAACATATTGGATACAGTACCGGGCATCTGCGATAAGCCCTTTGCAGGACTGTATGGCCCTCAAGGACCTACTTTTGCTACCCAAAATAAGAAGAGGTATTAAATTAAAATCAAGAAATTACTAAAAAAGAACTAAAGGTGAAAACAACCCTTTGTGGATGTGTCAAAATAGCAATAAACAATCAGAGTTTTAGAGGTCATGATTTCCGTATTGTAGAAGCAAATGATAAAGTAATGAACCTTATTCAATATATCGTGGCCTGTAATCATTGTAATAAACAGTGGAAAGTAGAAGAAGATTACTCTTACCATTATCCTTTATCTTACTGGACAGCAGTTGGCTGATTAAATGGCTATTTGTCCTATTTTTTATATTTTAAATTCTTAATTAGAATCAACTATTTTCGTAAGCTGATTATACTAAACAAGAAAACAGGTTTGTCCACATCCACATTTAGCACAAATGACTAAGAAACAGTCTAATAATCGAAAACAAATCACCAAAAGTTATTTATCAATACAAGTTTTGATAGGTATTTTTAGATTGATTCCATTGCTAATGGTGTGCTATACTCACCTTAGGGCGCAAAACACACCCGAAACTATTCAGGCTTTAGCAGATAGAGTGATTTATCTTGATGAATCGTATGTAGATTCTTTCTTGGTATATGCCAAAATAATAGAGAGGAAGTCACGCCAGATTAATTATCAACGCGGTGTTTGTGATAGTTATCGCCTGATGGGTATTTACCACGAATGTAGAGCTGAATATGCCAAAGCCATTGCTTGGCATTTAAAAAACCTTGCGCTAAGCGATGCTATCAAAGATAATGAGTCCAAGCTTTCTGCCTTGTCCGACTTGTCGAGTCAATTTCATTTCCTTAAACAGTACGAAAAAGCCAAATTTTATGTAAAAAGAAGCTATCCGTCTTAGCGAACAAATTCCCACAAAACCAAAACGAGTATCTTCTTTTTATCTAAATCTTGGCATATTTTATCGCGCCACCCATCAAGCAGATAGCGCACTTATCAGTTATCAGAAATCTCTTGCTATTAAGCGTAAAATTCAAGATTCGACAGGTATTGCCAATGTTAATCTCAATATTAGCACTTTACTGATTGATCAACAAAAATATAACCAAGCCCAGCCCTATCTCGATTATAATATCAAGTTTCGACAACGTAAAAAAGGTGATGTAAATATATGGTTTGATTACATCAATCAGTCCATTATATATACCGCAAAACAACAATATGAACTTTCAAAATTGAATTTGGATTTAGCGCTTCAGATTGCAAAAAATATCAAGTCCAAACAAAAAGAAGCAGAAACTTACGAACAATTTGTCCATCTTTATAGAAAACAAGGCAATTATCAAAAAGCTTTGGATATGAGCCAAAAATTTCAAAAACTCACTTCCGAAATTATAAATATTGAAACAAACAAAAACGCGGCAGAACTACAAGAAAAATATGAGGCAGATAAGAGAGAACAACAAAATAAGTTATTAGAAGCCGACATAGAAACACAAAAATGGCAAAAACAAACAATAGGTATTGTAGCATGTGGCCTTACATTAATTTTACTGATTACAGGTCTTGCTTGGTGGCAAATTAAAAATAAAAATATCTTATTAAATCATAAAAATGAAGAGTTACAAGCCCAAAAAAAACAACTTGAAAATACGCTTGAGAGACTCCACCAAATGCGTGAGCAATTAATTCTATCGGAAAAAATGGCCTCAATTGGGCAACTTACAGCAGGTATTGCGCACGAAATCAACAATCCTATCAATTTTGTATCTAACAATGTACAAGCCCTCAAGATGGATTTGACAGATATTATCCAATTAATGACAAAAAAACAAAGAGAAAATCCTCATTTTATAACCCTTAATGAAGAAATACAAACCCTAACAGAAAGTATCGAACGCGGAATTGATCGTACTCAACATATTGTAAATGGGCTTCGTATTTTTGCCCGTAATGAAGAGGCCGAATTTGCAAAAGTAGATTTACATCGATGCATAGATGAAGCACTCACATTACTAAGTTTTGAAATCAAAAATCGCTGCCAGATTATCAAGCGTTACGGTGATATAACTTCTGTCAATGGTTTACATAGTAAACTTAACCAAGTGTTTCTCAATATTTTGACTAATGCTGTACAAGCTATTTGGAGTATTCATCCAGATAGTTCCTCCCCAACAGGTAGTATCGAAATAGTGACTTTACAGGCCATAAATATGATAGAAGTACGCATTACTGACAACGGTGTAGGGATGGATGAAGAAACTCAAAAACGTATTTTTGAGCCTTTTTTTACTACAAAACCCATTGGCGAAGGAACAGGACTTGGCATGGCGATCTGTTATGGAATTATCCTCCACCACCACGGTATCATTAGTGTCAGTAGTAAAAAAGGGTATGGAACTACTGTATTAATTGAGCTACCTATTTAAGCTAAAGTTTTTATGCCCTACACTATTCTCTACATAGACGACGAACCCGACAACCTCTTGGCATTTAAGGCTATTTTCCGGCGGTACTATACTCTATTCTTAGCGAAAAGTGCGGCTGAAGCACTTTTTATTTTGCAAACAGAAACTATTCACCTTATCATCTCCGATCAAAGGATGCCACAGATGAGCGGAGTCGCATTTTTTGAGCAAATTTTAACTGATTTTCCTGAACCTATCCGTATGATATTGACAGGCTATAGTGATGTACAGGCTATTATTGATGCCATCAATAAAGGTAAGGTATACCATTATATTACCAAACCATGGAAAATGGAGGAGTTAAAGGTCATCATAGACAATGCCCTTGATAGCTACTCTCTCAAGCGTAAAAATCAATTGCTTGAAGAAGAACGTACAGCCTATTTACTCAAAGCCGAACAGCAAGAGAAACGGCGGATGATGGCTCAATTAGAAACTTTAAAAAATCAAATTAGCCCACACTTCTTGTTCAATAGCATGAATGCGCTTACCTCTCTCATTGCCTCGAACCCCCCAAAAGCCATCGAGTTTACAGGGCATTTTTCAAAAGTATATCGTGCTATGCTCGAAATGGGCACAGAAACACTGATTACCCTGCAAGAAGAATTAGTATTTGTAAATTCATTTATTTTTCTTCAACAAATGCGTTTTGCACAAAATTTACAAATAACGATAACTGTTCCTACTTTTTACTTACACCATTGTTTACCTCCATTTGCACTTCAGTTATTAGTTGAAAATGCAATCAAACATAATATCATTTCCGATAGTAAACCCCTCACTATTGATATATTGATAGAAAAAGACTGGCTGGTGGATGTCAATAATTTACAACGTCGAGGTGATACAGAATCATCGACAGGGATTGGCCTAAATAATTTGGCTGCTCGTTATAGCTATCTTACCCATCAGTCGCCTTTCTTTGGTGTAATTAATCAGCAATATGTCGCTCGCTTACCATTGATTCAAGAAGGATAACTCCCAATACCATGAAAGCCATTATTGTAGAAGATGAAAAACCAGCTCGAGATAACTTAGAAAAGTTGCTACTCACCCTCGACCCTTTTATAGAAATTCAAACCAAGTTAGATTCTGTAGAAAACACAGTAGCATGGCTATCCACCAATCAAACTGAACTTATTTTTTTAGATATTCACCTTGCCGATGATCTTTGTTTCAAAATTTTTGAGCAAATAGACATTGCAACACCAATTATTTTTACAACCGCTTATGACCAATACGCTATTCGGGCTTTTCGGGTCAATAGCCTTGATTACTTACTCAAGCCTATTGAACAAACCGACTTACAACGTAGCTTAGAAAAATTCAAAAAAATCAAAAAAGTGTTTATCCTATTGATATAAAGCAATTGCTTAATGACTTTCAAGCTCCTCTTAAAACCTACCAATCTCGGTTTTTAGTATCACGTGGTGAGAAGATAATGAGCGTTCTGATTGATCAAATTGCCTACTTTGAAGGAGAAGATCGTTATGTATATTTAATCAAAAGAGATGGTATGAAATATATCATTGACTACAAACTCAGCGAGTTAGAAAATCTGCTCGATCCCAAACAATTTTATCGCCTCAATCGGAGTTTCATTGCTCATTTTTTGAGTATTAGAAACATTTTCAATATTTCTAAAAGTAGAGTTAAAATAGAATTAGACCCGTTCAATAAACGAGAAGTAATTGTAAGTAGTGAGAATACCCAAGATTTTAAAGCTTGGCTTAACCAATAATATTATTTTTGGCCTTTTTACAACTCTTAATAAGCGGCTGCTATTGTAATAACCGACACTTCCTTAGCACCATTTTCGAGTAAAGTGGCAATAGCTGATTCAAGCGTCGCCCCCGTTGTGAGTACATCATCTACAAGAGCGATTCTTTTTCCTTTAATTTTTTCAATTTGAGTTAGTTCAAAAATCCCTGCCACATTCTCAAAACGTTCAAAGCGCGATTTCTGGGTCTGGGTAGAAGTAAACTTAACTCTTTGTAGCATCTGACCTGACCAATCTACGCCCAACGAATCTGATAGACCTTTGGCAAAAGTATCACTTTGATTGTAGCCTCTTTGGGCAAGCTTTCGAGGATGAAGTGGTACCGATAATAAAATATCTAATTGCTCATGGAGCATTGTCTGTTTTAGTTCTGCTCCATACAATCGCCCCAATGTTTGACCTACATCGGAGCGATTATTATATTTCAGTTGGTGCAAAAGCCGCTGCACTTTTCCTTTTTTTTCAAACTTCAGAAAAGTAAGCACTGCCTTTACGGGTACTTTTCCCATGAATTTATTGACCAGAAGTGGGGTCTCTATCAAATGTTCATTAGAACGTGGTAAATTTAACCGACATCGTGTACATATAACCTCTTCATTTCCAACCAAAAGTGCAGAACAAGCACAGCAAGGATTAGGGTAAAACAAATCCAAAAGGTCGTTCCAAAGCTGTCGTAGCCACCACATAGTTACATGGGTCACATAGTGAAGGATAGATTTTTGTATAGTTTGAGTTGCCCACAACCCAAACTATAATACATAGCCAAAGCCAAATAAACCTACATACGTGCTTTAATGATATTGGTAAACTCCCTCGACTTGAGCGAAGCTCCACCAATCAATCCACCATCCACGTCAGAGCAAGCAAAAAGTTCGGCAGCATTTTTTTCGTTGCAACTTCCTCCATACAAAATGGTAGTATCGTCGGCTACTTGCTCCCCATACTGCGTAGCTATATGGGCGCGGAGGGCAGCGTGCATTTCCTGAGCCTGAGCAGAAGAAGCCGTAAGGCCAGTACCAATGGCCCAGACAGGTTCGTAAGCAATGACTATATTTCTAAAATCTTCGACTGATAAATCGAATAAAGCTGTTGTAATTTGGGCTTTTACAATGCTTATAAAATCTTCGTTTTGGCGCTGTTCGAGCAATTCGCCACAGCAAAAGATGGGTTTGATGCCATTAGCCAAGGCGAGTTTTACTTTTTCAGCCAGTAATTCGTCAGTTTCACCAAAATATTGACGGCGCTCGCTATGACCTATCAAAGTGTATGGAATATGCAAAGCAGCGAGCATACCAGCAGAGATTTCACCTGTATAAGCCCCAGAAGGTTTTTGATGACAGTTTTGGGCACTCAAAGAAATACGTCCTATTCCATCAATGTACTTTTGTAATAGGGGGAGATAGATATAAGGCGTGCACAAAATTACTTCTACATCACCTCGTACTTCGTCGCGTACCATATTGGCCACTTCAGAAGTAAGAATGATGGCTTCTTCTATAGTTTTATTCATTTTCCAGTTGCCCGCTACAATTTTTTTTCTCATTGAATTATAAATTTTTAAAAAATTTGAAGTTAATTTTATTTTGATTTATTAGGTTTTACCATACGATTTTGCTGTTTGTTCGACATCGACAGAATTAGAAGTAACTTTCCAATCAAAAGCCTATTAAACAATGCGAAGGTAGTAAGAAAAAATTAATTCAAAACGGCACTTTTTATAGTATATCTTTTGTTTTTCTAAGAAATAACAGTAATTTTATAACAGCTCAACAATATTTGGGTACGGCTATGATACGGTTCTATACAAAACTGCTTTTCTTATGTTGCCTGCCTTTCCTATCATTGGCACAGAAGAAGCATAAAAAAGACGATAGATTCGGCTTCTTCTTGTTAGTGAATTCTACATTTACACGAGTCCCCTTTGAAATGCACGCTAATTTAATCATTGTGCCTGTGCATGTGAATGAGTCAGATACGCTTCACTTTATTTTGGATACAGGGGTAAGTTCAGTCATTATTACTAACCCTAATGCCATCAAAAATCAACGGCTAAACTTCACCCGCCGTGTTCAGATAACAGGAGCAGGAGAAGGAGAATCTCTGATGGCTTCTGTGGCCATTGGCAACACCATCGGTATGGGCAAAATGAAGGCTACTTTTCAGAATATTGTAGTACTTGAAGAAGATGTACTCAATCTTTCTGAATATGTTGGTATTCCAATTGATGGAATTTTTGGCTACGAAGTGTTCAATAATTTTGTAGTATCTATAGACTTTGTTAACCGCGAATTACTACTCACCAAGCCCGAGAAATACAAATACCGTAAACGTCATGGAGATAAATACCCCATTATAATAGAAGACACAAAGCCATATGCTGATGTCATTGCATTGGTAGAAGATGGTCATGAGCTTCCGATACGGGTAGTGATAGATACAGGAGCAGGCCATGCTTTACTCATTGATAAAAGCATTGACAATAAAATTCAACTTCCTGAAAGTATTAAGAGCGCAATTGGGGCGCGGACTTAATGGGGTCATCAACGGAAGTTTAGGTCGTATTGATAAAGTACGGTTTGGCAAATATGAATTAGATAATGTGTTGGCTTCTTTTCCCGACAGTGTGAGTTTTGGGATGAAATTTGCCTCCAGAAATGACCGACAAGGTAATATAGGTTGTGAGTTGTTAAGGCGTTTCCATGTAACATTCAACTACAGCGAGCATTATATGGTGTTGAAACCTATCAAACGCCGTATGAAAGAGACCTTTGAACATGACATGAGTGGCATGGAAATACGGGCCAAAGGCAAGAATTAAATGTATATGTTATTGAAAAAATAGTAGAAGACTCCCTGCTTGGGAAGCAGGCCTGCAAGAAGGAGATGAATTGTTATTTATCAATAATCAATCTTCTAAAGAATTGATAATAAGCGAGGTATATAAATTATTACAAAAAAAGGAAGGCAAAGAAATTACGCTTTTGGTTCGGCGCAACGGCATGATACAATTGGCAAAATTTACGCTGAAACGTATGATTTAGTGAGGAAAAGATATTTTTCCCATTGTTACACTCGGCACCCTTTCTCTATCACCAAAATCAAGTCTATCTCCAGCCACAGTTTCATTGGCCAATATAGCAAACAATACTGCTTCTTTAGCATCGCCTGCTATCCCAAGGGTATCTGTATTAGCCATCAAAAAATCAGGCAATAGTAGGTGTAAATCTCTAATTAAAATAGGGTTATGCATTCCGCCTCCACTTAGATATAAACGATAGCTTTTATTTTTGTCACAAACCTTTAATATAGCTTCTGCTATGGTCTCGGCGGAAAATCGGGTCAATGTCGCCATCATATCTTCAGGTGCGAGCGAGGTAGTGCCGCTGCGTTGTTGGGCTCTTCTTACATATTCCAAATTAAACAATTCTGGACCTGTTGTTTTGGGAAAAGGGGCGTTAAAAAAAGGCTCTTTTTTAAGACAATTCAATAATTCAGAATGTACTTTCCCCGAAGCCGACAGTTTCCCATCTTCATCATATGGAAGATGATAAAACTTACGCATAAAGGCATCCAAAAGCGTGTTTCCTGGGCCTGTGTCTGTTACAAACACTTCGTGGGCGTTTAGGCTGCCAGGAAGATAGGTAAAATTGGCAATACCACCCATATTAAGCATAATACGATTTTCTCCTTTTTGAGAAAACAGAAAATAATCGCCATAAACTGCCAAAGGGGCCCCTTCTCCTCCAGCTGCACAGTGTTTTTGACGAAAATCACTAAGGGTGATTATTCCAGTAGTAACCGCCAAATGATCTCCATCGCCAATTTGCAGGGTAGCATTAGCGAATGTAGGGTTTTGATGTAGTATTTTAGGAGCATGAAAAACCGTTTGTCCGTGGCTGGCAATAAGGTCTATCTCAGTTGGTTGAATACCCCACTTTTGTAGGCAATCCAATACAATTTGTCCGTGTAGCTGTCCTATCCAGGGATTAAGCAGGCATAGATATTGGAAATCAATCTCTTTTTTGGCAAAAACACGACGGATTTCTTCTTTTATTTCTTCCTTGAAGGATACTGTTTCAAATTGCTCAATCTTCAATTGTGTTTGCAATCCGCTACCTTCTATTTTGCATAAAGCCACATCTAAACCATCCATAGAAGTGCCAGACATCAAACCGATGATTCGGCGAGTAGGCTTTTGGGCAATTTCAAATAATTTCGACAGATTTCTGTTCATACAATCGCCTCTAAAAATGGCGGTCCCCTGCCTCGCGGCGGCCCAACATCACTGCCCCAACCATTGCAATGAGAAATAAAATTGAGGCCAACTCAAAAGGAAGCAAATAATCATTGTACAATACACTCCCAAGGCTTTCGATCATTCCTACCTGAGAATCAAATTCTAGGGATTGTAAGTACCAAATTGTGTTTTGCGAAACACCGCAGCAAAAATCAAAAACAATGTACCGCCCACAACCATTGCTGCAATCTTGGTGAGGTTTGTCTTAGATTCCTCGTCCTCTTTTTCATGTTCAAAAACATAATCACGAAAAGGAAAAGGACCATAATCGCCCCTGCATACACAATGATATTGACAGCAGCCAAGAATTGGGCATTTAACAAAATATAATGCCCTGATAGGCAAAAGAAGGTTGCAATGAGGTATAAGACACTGTGAATGGGGTTTTTCGATAGAACAACCATCAGCCCACACAAAATGGTGAGGAAAGACAAAAAATAGAAAAAGCCCGTAGCAGGAGTAAGTGCATTTATAATATTCATGATCTACAATTGAATTCGAGGTTGTGGTGTCAAGTCTTTTTTATCTTGTTCTTGGGCTTCCTCTTTGGTCCAAGCGGTGCGGAGATAACGGTTATTCATGTTCTCGGCCAATAAGTCTTTACCCCAAACTACCTGATCTCGCTCTGTAAAGACAGGCACAAACTCATCGTGGCGCAAATAAATGGCTTGTTTTGGACAGGCTTCTTCGCACAGTCCACAAAAAATGCAGCGCAGCATATTGATTTCATACACGGCAGCATATTTTTCTTCTCGGTAGAGAGCATTTCTTCTCCCTTTTGGCGTTCGGCAGCCACCATCGAAATAGCCTCAGCAGGACATGCCACCGCACACAAGCCACAGGCTGTACAGCGTTCGCGGCCCTGTTCGTCGCGCTTCAATACATGCCGCCCACGAAATACTGGCCCTAAATTAGTCTTTACTTCAGGATATTGTATCGTTACTTTTTTCTGAAAAAATGCTTGATGGTAATACCCAAACCAGTAGCGATAGCGGGCAAGTATATACGCTCGGCAAAAGGTCATCTGCTTATTACTGACTTGTTTTGAACGATTGGTAAGTTGCATAACTATGTATGACGTTTGATAGTTGATGTTCGACGTTTGAAGCTTCAATAAAGTCTATCATTGAACTCAAAATTCAATGTCAATCGTCTATTTTATTATTATTTCAAAAATGACATTACCAGCGGCTTTAAGAATAATATTGCTCCGCCAGTCAGTACGATGTTTAACATAGCGAGTGGTATCAATCCTTTCCAACCTAAATTCATTAGTTGATCATAACGAAAACGTGGCAATGTCCAACGTACCCACATATAAAAGAACACAAAGAACAGCGATTTACCAAAGAAAACGGCCGTTCCAATCAGTGTAGCGATGTTATGACCTGTGGCCTCTCCCATGGCGGCTATTAATTTGGCTTGCACCCAATCCATGCCGGGATAATTGTATCCTCCAAAATACAAACTGGCGATCATGGCTGAAGAAACAAACATATTGATATACTCTGCAAACAAATAAAACCTAATTTCATCGAACTATACTCGGTATGATAGCCTCCAATCAATTCGGTTTCACATTCAGGTAAATCAAAAGGCGTACGGTTACATTCGGCAAAAGCACAGGTAATAAAAATAATGAAACCCAATGGTTGATAAAAGATATTCCAATTTCCACCGTGTTGTTGTTCTACAATGTGGCGAATGGAAAGTGATCCCGTCATCATCAAAATAGCGATAATGGCCAATCCCATCGAAATTTCATAGCTGATATTTTGAGAAGCAGCTCTGATTGCACCCAATAGCGAGAATTTATTGTTGAAGCCCAACCACCTACCATGATGCCATATACGCCCAAGGATACAATACCAAAAACGTACAGCACACCAATATTGACATCAATAGCTTGCACAGGTACTTCTGTAGCATCGTATTTGATACTATCACCAAAAGGAATAACAGCACTTGTCATAAGAGCCGTAAGCATAGAAAGGCAAGGCCCCAAAATAAAAAGCCATTTACTTGCTTGCGATGGTATAAAATCTTCTTTGAAAAACATCTTTACAGCATCGGCTATGGGTTGTAATAAACCCAGTGGACCAGCACGGTTAGGACCGATACGGTCTTGCATAAAAGCAGCTACTTTTCGTTCAGCATAGGTAGAGTAAGTAGCAATAAGCAAGGTTATCGCGAAAATGAGCAAGATGACGATAGCTTTAATAACAAAAGCGATGGTGATAGTCATATCTGATTAGTTATTGTTTTCTGCCAATGCGCGCTGATTGGCTTTGGCATTATTTTCTTTACTTAACTCTCTGATGGTGCTATTATCAGTAATGTAAGGTCTTGAATCGTCAATTTCTTTATACTGAACTTCAGCTACTTTTAAACCAAAAGCTGGCTTTTTGATATCTGCACGGTACTTATTGGCCATGATTACAGAGTGGCGAGCTATTTTGGTAGGGCCTTCGATGACCCAATCGCTGGTTTTCTTACGCTCAAATCGGCAAGTGTTACAGATAAACTCTTGTACTTCTCCCCATTGGTTTTTGCGTGCTGTTACTCGAATCACTCTTCGCCACGGTACCAAAGGGTCACTTTACCACTACATTTTTCGCAATCGCAGTGGGCTTCGACAGGCTTAGTAAACCACACGCGATTTTTGAAACGGTAGGTCTTATCAGTCAATGCTCCCACAGGACACACATCAATGACATTACCTGAGAAATCGTTGTCTATTGCTTTTTCGATGTAGGTACTTATTTCGGCGTGGTCACCACGATTCAATACACCATGCACCCGGTTGTCGGTGATTTGATCAGCCGTATAAACACAACGATAACAAAGCACACAACGCGTCATATGGAGTTGTATGTAGGGGCCTAAATCGTGTTTTTCAAAAGTACGTCGCTCTTCTTCGTAGCGTGTTGTTACTCGGCCATGTTCAAAAGCAAAATCTTGGAGGTGGCACTCGCCAGCTTGATCGCAAACAGGACAATCGAGTGGGTGATTGAGCAACAAAAACTCTACGATACCCTTGCGTTGTTCCAACACGTTTTCGTTGGTGGTATTCTCGACTACCATTCCATCTTGAACAGTCGTGATACAAGATGGCACCAATTTTGGCATAGGTCGAGGGTCTTTGGCAGAACCTGCCGCCACCCTTACTAAACAAGCACGGCATTTGCCACCTGAACCCTTGAGTGGCTCATAGTAGCACATGGCAGGTGGTGCAAGATGTCTTTTGGTATCGTCTGCTTCAACTATTTGACGTGCTGCTTGCATGATAGTCGTTCCGGGAGGCACTTCAATTTCGATACCGTCAAATGTAACTTCTAAACAACTGTGGTACGGTATTTTCCATATATTCTTAAGGTTCGTAAGTCAAAATTTAAAAAATTATACCAGCTCCATTTCTCCTTATAAACTGCTCCAGGCTGGGTAGCTTCATGAGGATGTGTGATGTGCCATTCAAATTCATCGCGAAAATGCCGAATCGCAGAAGCTACTGGCCAAGCAGAGGCATCTCCCAGTGGGCATATTGTATTTCCTTCGATTTTTTTGGAGATATCTACCAGTAAGTCAATGTCGCGCATATTACCCTTACCATGTTCAATACGTTCTAAAACCTTTGCCATCCAGCCAGTTCCTTCGCGGCAAGGGCTACACTGACCACAAGATTCGTGTTGATAAAAGCGCGCAAAAGTCCAGGTATTACGCACAACACAAGCTGTTTCGTCCATCACAATAAAACCACCTGACCCAAGCATCGTTCCAGTAGGAAAACCACCGTCGGCCAGCGACTCGTAGGTCATCAGACGTTTTTCGCCAGCGGCGGTTGTAAGTATCAGATGAGCGGGTAAAATCGGCACAGAAGACCCTCCTGCTACTACCGCTTTGAGTCGATGCCCTGGGCGGATACCGCCACACCATTCGTCAGCATAAATAAAGTCTTCGACAGTGATGCCCAACGGAATTTCATAAACGCCAGGTTTATTGATATGCCCTGAAGCCGATATAAGTTTAGTACCTGTGCTACGGCCAATGCCGAGGGCAGCATAGGCTTCCCACCATGATTAACAATCTAAGGTGTATTGGCAATGGATTCTACGTTATTAACCACCGTTGGCGACTGATAAAGCCCTTTTACGGCGGGGAAAGGAGGTTTGTTCCGTGGATTTCCTCGCTTTCCTTCCAGAGATTCGAGCAGTGCTGTTTCTTCTCCGCATATAAACCACCACCAGGCTGAACAACTAATTCTAAATCATAGCCAGAACCTAAAATATTTTTACCCAAAAACCCTGCTGCTTTGGCTTCAGCAATGGCTTTTTCGAGGATATGAATGACATACATCAACTCACCTCGCACATAAATAAAAGATTTATTAGCTCTAAGGCAAAGCTTGACACAATCATACCTTCAATTAATAAATGAGGTATTTCGCGCATCAAGTAGTGGTCTTTAAAAGTGCCTGGTTCTGACTCGTCGGCATTGCATACCAAGTAGCGAGGCACACCTTCGGGCTTAGCTAAAAAGCTCCATTTCATACCCATTGGGAAACCTGCGCCTCCACGCCCACGCACCCCTGATTTTTTGACTTCTTCTACGATTTCCTCAGGAGTCATTTTCTTTAGGGCTTTCTCTACGGCAGCATAGCCACCCTTTTTGCGATAGACCTCAAAAGTATTGATACCAGGTTCATTGATATGTTCGGTAAGAATTTTAACTGCCATAATATATCAGAAAACTTTAGTCTTTACTTAATTCTTTGATGATTTCATCTACTTTTTCATTGGTCAAATTCATGTAATATTTTTCACGAATTTGAAACACAGGTCCCCAACCGCAGGCAGCCAAACATTCCACTTCTTTGAGCGTAAACTTACCATCAGGGGTGGTTTCACCTGTATTGATACCAAGTTTTTGTTTGAGGTGCCCATATACGTCTTCACCGCCCATCAGGCAGCATGGACCAGTGCGGCAATACTCTATGACATGATTACCGACGGGTTCGAGGTGATACATGGTGTAAAAAGAAGCCACTTCATAAACCTCAATCGGTAAAATATTGAGCAAACTTGCTACATAATCCATTCCTGCTTCGCTCGTCCACCCCTCTTGTTCTTGTAAAAGATGAAGCAGCGGCAATAAAGCAGATTTTTGCTTACCTTCGGGGTACTGCGCAATTACGGCTTGGGCTTTGGCCAACCGTTCTGGGGTAAATACTACAGGTTTAACAGTTTCAGTCATTGTTTTATAACAAATATTCGTCGTCAAAAACTTCGTGCCAAGTCAATGGTACAGGTTCAAATATATCTTTTCGGGAGAGGTTCATTTCGGCTTTTGCCCCCTCAATCGCTTTTTGGCTGCAATCCTCCCAAATTTCTTTTATGTATTGATTATTGAGGGTGGGCATATATTCTTTTAAATCAGCGATTTCGTTGCGAGCATCTACGATACTTCTAACCCAACTTAGAGAACGTTTTTGAGGTTGATATTTCCATTTCAGAATATGAAGCATTAATCGTCGCAATTGGCTTGCCAGTGCTTTTCTTTCTGATCTTGACATAGTTTCTCTCAGTGTTTCTACTCCTTCATGGGCTTCCTCGTAGGCTTGTTCCTCAATTAATCTTTTGATTTGAGTTACTGCCTCTAAATGCGATGTAGTTACGAGTTCTTCCCAGTTGATGGCCGTGGTCATATCTTGCCTCCTTTCTACGTTAAGCGTCCAATTCTCCTGCAATCACATTTAAACTACTCATGGTTACGATGGCATCCGATATAGTGCTTCCGACACACATTTCGGGATAGGCTTGGTAATAAATAAAGCAAGGACGGCGGAAGTGCAAACGGTACGGGCTGCGACCTCCATCACTGATTAAATAAAACCCTAATTCACCATTGCCTCCTTCTACAGTATGATACACCTCACCAACAGGAGCATCAATTTCGCCCATTACGATTTTGAAATGATAGATGAGCGCTTCCATGCTTCGATAAACCTCCTGCTTAGGAGGCAAATAGTACTGGGGTGCATCAGCGTAATACGAACCTTCTGGTAAAGTTTTTCAAGGCTTGTTCAATGATACTTAAACTCTGCCAAATCTCTTCATTGCGCACCATGAAGCGATCATAGGTGTCTCCATGCTGCCCCACAGGAATCTCAAATTCAAAATCTTCATAAGACGAATATGGACTCATGACACGAACGTCATAATCTACACCCGCAGCACGCAAATTAGGGCCAGTGAAGCCATAATTCATGGCACGTTCGGCAGTGATACCACCCACACCGATGGTTCTATCCATAAAAATACGGTTGCGGTTAAACAAGCGTTCAAACTCACGCATCACGGGCGGGAAGTTCTTTAAGAAATCTTGGATAAGTTGTATAGCTTTTTTGTTCAAATCACGTTCCATGCCCCCTACTCGACCCATATTAGTGGTGAGGCGTGCGCCACACATTTCTTCATAGATGTTGTAAATGATTTCGCGCTGCTCATAAATATACAAAAAAGCCTGTAAACGCACCAGTGTCCACCCCCAAAATACCATTGCAAATGATATGGTCGGCTATACGCGCCAGTTCCATCATAATCACGCGGATGTACTGTGCGCGTTTAGGCACTTCGACCCCCAATAGCTTCTCGACCGTCATATGCCAACCCATGTTGTTGATGGGCGACGAGCAATAGTTCATGCGGTCGGTGAGGGTGGTGATTTGATAAAAAGGACGACGTTCAGCTATTTTCTCAAAAGCACGGTGTATATATCCAACGGTTTGTTCGCCTGCTATGATTTTCTCCCCGTCCATGGTCAGTACATTCTGAAAAATGCCGTGCGTGGCGGGGTGAGTGGGACCAAGGTTGAGCGTAGTCAGTTCATTGACGTACTGTACTTTTTCGTCTTTGGTCAGGTTACCGTTATTTTGGGGAGCAACAAGCGTTTCCATATTTCAAGTATTTTTATCTTCCAAACAGGGCATCTATTTTGTCTTCACGGGTGGCATCTTCAAGCGGATATTGCTTTCGCATAGGGTGGTAATCCATTTCTTCCATGTTTAAGATACGTTTCAGATTGGGGTGACCGTCAAAAATAATTCCGAAGAAGTCGAAGGTTTCGCGTTCCATCCAATTGGCACTGGCATAAAGCCCCGAGGCCGTTGGGATGTGTAAATCTGCTTCGGCCAAAAATACTTTGATGCGCGCCCGAAAATTATGAATAAAACTATGTATATGATAAACCACACAAAATTCCTGACCTACATTGTCAGGATAATGGATACCTGTAATATCTGTCAGAAAGCTGATTTTATAGTCGGGGTGTTGGTGAAGATACTCCAACATCGGAATAATTTGCTGTCTGGTGGTACTGAAAGTGAGCATCCCAAAAGGTTCTTCAAAATCGAAGACATCCTCTCCAAATTTTCTGACTATTTCTTCGGCTATGGTTTGGTTTGTAATCATCTGATTTGAGGGGTCTATTACTGAATATTATACGATGCCAACAGGGCTTGGTATTCGTCGCCATTACGACGGCGCAGTGATTCGTTATGTGTCAATTCGCGTAGTTGCATGATTCCCTCTAAAATTTGCTCCGGGCGAGGTGGGCAGCCTGGCACATACACATCTACAGGTATCACCCTATCTATTCCTTGCAATACGCTATATGTATCAAAAATACCACCACTTGACGCGCATGCACCTATCGCAATAACCCAACGAGGCTCGGCCATTTGGAGATACACTTGCTTTAAAACAGGCCCCATTTTCTTAGCAATTGTTCCTGCTACAAGCAGCATGTCTGCCTGTCGAGGCGAAAAACTGGGACGTTCAGAGCCAAAACGAGCCAAATCGTAGCGTGAAGCCATCGTGGACATAAATTCAATACCACAGCATGAAGTAGCAAAGGGCAATGGCCACAAAGAGTGACTACGTGCTAAGCCTACTACTTTGTCAAACGAAGTAGCGAAGAAACCACTCCCTTCGTATCCTTCTGGTGATTCTACTATTTTTATATTAGTTGCCATAATGAACTCATTGATTCAATTTAAAAATCAGTTATTCACATCCTTAATTATTCATTCTTAACTGACACAAATTACCCTACTGAATTGCTACAAACTATTTCTCCCACTCTAACACTCCCTTACGGATGATGTAATAAAAGCCCATTAACAGCAATCCCATAAATAAAATCATTTCTACAAACCCTGTCGTACCTAATTTAGCAAAATTTACTGCCCATGGATACATAAAAATCACCTCTACATCAAACAGAACGAAAAGAATAGCCACCAAAAATACTTGATGGAAATGGGAGTACGAGCGTCACCTTGTGCTTCAATACCACATTCAAAAGCTTCATCTTTGAGTTTACTTTTGCGCTTCGGCCCTATAGAATGTGTCACCAACATAGTAACGACAATAAATCCTATTGCTAAACCAAGCTGAATCAAAATAGGCAAGTAATCCGAGGGTAGATAATTCATTACTTTAAGTGGTTGGTTGATGCATGCTTACTAAAATATAAAGAAATGATGATTTATTTAATAAAAACCAAGTGTTTGATTTTTAGTTTTAAAATCACGACGTAAAATTAATAAGAAAGGCTTCTCTAACACAGAGAAGCCTCAAAAATATCAGTAATCTATAATAATTCGTTGTGAATCTCGAAAAGTAGCAGAAGTAAGCTTTAAGATATATTCGCCTTCTGGAAGGTAGGTCAAATCAACTACTTTACGAATATTTAAAGTATCAAATTTCTCTGTATATACTACTTGCCCTGTCAATGCACTTACAGTGATTTGAACGTTTGTCAGGTCTTGTAGCGTTTCGATAGCAATTTTTCCCGAACGATTGGGATTAGGATAAACAATAAGACCATCTTCTTTCTCGCCAGGTCGGTAGGTAACGACCTCAGAGTAAGGCGACAGGCAGGTTCGGCTACTACCACCAGAAGCAGCTTCAAAAGTAACCCTTGAACGGCTACTAAAGCTCCCAATCTCTGTCACTTTTATAGCCGATTCTTTCGCAGCTAAAAGTCGCCCTCCTTGCATCCAGTCCCAAGTAATTTTTGATACTTTAGCATCAGAAAAAGTATAAATCGTCGAATCAGGCTCTGCCTGTACACTATAAGGACCTGCCTGAAATATGGTAGGTGCCTTAATTCTTAACGTCTTGATTGTTACGGGCAAAGATATACTGGAAGCACACCCATATATATTGGTGAGTTTGGCGGTATATGTACCTGGTGTACCGACACTGATAGATTGACCGAATACACCATTACTCCATGAGACAGTATTAATTGGAGATACATTGACGTTCAACAAAAGAGAAGAGTCGGCGCATATTACTTGCTCTCCGCTGGGGGTAATCACTGGTACAGGAGGTTGAACAGACTCATTGATTACGAAAGGTGGGGTAAGATAGGTATTCCCCAAATTGTCTCTCATAGTTGCTTGATAAGTGCCTGCTCCTTTCACTGTAATTGTTTGGGTCGTTTCACCATTATTCCAACGATAAGATGCAAAACCATTGGGCGCTTTTGCATTAAAACTCACTGCGGGGGTATTACAGGTGATACTCAATGGTAAAATAGCACGTGCCATCACAGGCACCACCGTTGCAAAAAAAACAGGCGGGAGCGAATTATCCCATGCACTTGCTAAATCTTTAAGACCTTGCCCTTGGAAATGTACATTATCATCTTCGCCATTGGTAGGATTAGTAGCAGGCCTTGGTACTTGAATATTGTCTGTAAAAGGCCCTGCATAAGATTTATTAAAAGGAATATTAATGACTGCATTTTGAGCATCAATAATTGCTTGAGAGGTCAATGAAACCTTGTTGAAGGCATAACGAGAGGTACGTGCAAATACCCAAGGCAAAGACGAAAGTACCTCTCCCTGCTCTAAACGCGCTACATCTATTAAGCCTTGAAGGCTGCTTTGATAAGCGGCTTTGCTTACACCTGCTGCGGCATCGTTTTCTCCTTGTAGCCACAACACAGCCCGTAAACCTAAAATTGAACCATAATATTGCAATGCAGTTTTTAGATTGGCATAAGGCATTCCTGCTGGTAGAAGCTGGTCTAACCGATTCTTTACGGGTTTACCTTGCGCCGCATCTAACCAGTTTTGAGTAGAGGTATCAAACCAGCCTGCATTCATAAACAAAACAGGTACATTCAGTTTTTTTGCTAACAAATCTCCCAAAGCACCCCAGCACCAAGCACTTCTTCCGCGAGGACCGATTAACGTTTCAGCGGTGATTTGAGCAAAAGACAAAGTTGGATTAGCGGTGTTGTCAGAGTTTTGATTATCCCAAGTCACTGTATTGACCCGATCGTCAGCAGCAGCGGCAGCACCGAATCCAAAAAAACCTTGTGCATTCGATTGACCCGCCACAAGGAATACTTCTCCTACGCCCACGCGTCCAAGTGCATCGCGTCCCACCTGAACTCCCCCTTGAAAAGCCCTTACTTCCAAAGTGTACCATCCGCCTCGCCCGGTTAATGTCCCTAAAAAAGTGCCTCCTTGCGGATTATTCTGAATCACGGTCCAATCTACTGCCTGCCCTTGCCCTGCCAAAACAGGTACTAAGCGTGCTTCTATTCTGTCTATTGCTTGCGTGTAGTACCCACCCACAGAGATAGAAGCCTGATTGGCATTGCTTCGCTGAAAAATAGCTCTTTCGACTGGAAATGTAATTTTGATTTGAGCCATTAAAGTACCTATTGACAAAATTGCAACCAAAATCACATTCACCCAACACCAACAGGTAGTTGTCTTTTGCTTCATAACCATGACTAACTTTTCGATTTTAAATGGTTTTAAAGCGCAAATTTAGAATTATAACTCGAATTACGTAGTTTTAAGGTAGGGGAAATAAGTAAAAAGTGGCGGGAATTATCAAAAATAAGGGGTTAATTTTGGCTGCTATGGCCACCCCAAAAAGCGTTTTTTTGTATCTTAGCCATATCTTAGTTTTGACGAACTTGCTATTTACAGTTATCTACAAAAACAAAAAATAGCTTTTTTTACCCAAAATCCTAACTAAAAATAAGCCAAAGAGAATAATTAGCTATCATAAATACTTAACAAACCTCTATATCTACTTTCAAACGAATTTTACTATGTACGCAAGAAGAAAATACGGTTTTTGGATGACTTTCAACTGGTCTAAGAAACCTTTTATTTATGGTTTTATTTATGCAACTCTCGTAGCAATCATCTTTTATTTCACAAAAAAATACACTCATATCGACCTCTCTTTACCTTGGCAGCCTGTCAGTGTGTTGGGTATTACAGTAGCATTTTATTTAGGCTTCAAAAACAATAGTAGCTATGACCGCACTTGGGAAGCACGAAAAATTTGGGGTGGGATTGTGAATAGCAGTCGAAGTTTTGGAGTGGCTGTCGTCTCTTTTATTGAAGGCGAAAATGAAGATGCAATCAAAAAACAACTTATCTACCGCCACATCGCTTGGCTAACGGCTTTACGCTATCAGTTACGTCTTAGTAAACCTTGGGAACACGTAGAAGATAGAGTCCATGCGCTTTATACACCTACTATCTGTGAAGAATACTTTGGCAATCTCGATGCTGAATTAATGCACTTCATTCCCCAGGAAGAATTAACCGCTTACAAATCAAAATCGAATATTGCAGCTCAAATTTTGGCTACACAAGGCCAAGTGTTACAAGATTTGTACAATAAAAACTACTTCAACGATTTTAGGCATATAGAACTATTCGCTCTCTTAAAATCTTTTTACGATGAACAAGGACGCAGCGAGCGCATCAAAAATTTCCCGTTTCCACGTCAATATGCTTCCGTGGCAGTATGGACAACCCTTATTTTCTCTATTCTGATGCCATTTGGAATCATTGATATTTTCCAAGAAGTACGAAATGCCCTATTTTGGCTCGCGGTCCCCTTTTCTGCTTTATTGATTTGGATTTTCTTTTTGATGGAAAAAATTGGGGACTACTCCGAAAACCCTTTTGAGGGCACTTATAATGACATTCCTATTACCTCTATTTCAAGAAGTATTGAGATTGATTTGCGAGAGATGATCAATGATGTCAATATTCCCAAACCCATCCAAGAGATCAATGGGTTTTTGATGTAGTTTGTCGTAGTTTTGTGGCTCTTTCATCAAACAACCTTTCTATGAAAAAATCGCTTACTTTATATGCCTTACTTTGGGCTTTAGGCATCTCAAGCCACTATGCTCAGAGCCCCAATTTTGTCAAAGAAAACTACACCAAGCTGGATCGCCAAATTCCGATGCGCGATGGAGTAAAGCTATATACGGTAATCTATATTCCCAAAGAAACAGGGAGAGATTATCCCATTATTTTGGAACGGACACCTTACTCCGCAGGCCCATATGGCGAAAACAATTATACCACCAATGGGCCGGGTCCCAGTAAATTATTGTCGGAGGAAAAATACATTTTCATCACACAAGATGTACGTGGACGTTATATGAGCGAGGGGAGGTTTGAAGAAATGACCCCGCACAATTTCAATAAAAAAACACCCAATGATACCGACGAAAGTACCGACACTTACGATACAGTAGCATGGTTGTTAAAAAATATCCCTCACCATAATGGGCGGGTAGGTATTACGGGTATCTCCTATCCAGGCTTTTATGCTTCTGCCTCTTTGCCCGACACACATCCTGCTATTAAAGCTGTGTCGCCCCAAGCCCCTGTTACCGACGAGTTTATCGGGGACGATGCCCGTCATAATGGAGCTTTTTTCTTGCTCGATAATTTTAATTTTTTGAGTTATTTCGATGCTCAGCCCACCAAACCTGTAACTAACTATGCAGGGCTTTTCAGTGCACGGCCTAAAGATGCCTATGATTTTTTTCTTCAATTAGGTCCTCTCAAAAATGCCAACACCGCTAAGTATTTCAACAATAAGGGTAAAATATGGAATGAATACCTCCTTCACGACACTTATGACGACTATTGGCAATCGCGCAACATTCGCCCTGCCCTAAAAAACATTAAACCAGCCACTTTGGTTGTTGGGGGGTGGTTTGATGCCGAAGATTTATTTGGTGCTTTGCGTACATATGAAGCCATCGAAAAGCAAAATCCAACCACCAAAAACCAACTTGTAATGGGGCCTTGGACGCATGGCGCTTGGGCAAGGGCCGATTGGTCGGAATTTGGACCATTAACCTTTGGCAGCAATACTTCCAGCTATTTTCAGGAAGAATTAGAGTTGAAGTTTTTCAACTATTATCTCAAAGACAAAGGAGAATGGAAAGCCGCAGAAGCTACCATGTTTGATACAGGCACAAACGAATGGAAAAACTTTGATACTTGGCCACCCAAAAGCCGAGAAGCCAAAGAACTTCATTTCCAAGCCAATGGGCAACTTTCTTGGAACGAAACCAGCGAAAAAGAAGGTTTTGATGAGTATGTAAGCAATCCAGCCAAGCCTGTGCCTTATACCGATGGGATTTTTGCGCGTCGTAATAATCAGTACATGATTGAAGACCAACGTTTTGCCTCTCGCCGCCCCGATGTACTCACTTACCAAACCGATGTACTTACAGAGGATGTTACATTTTCTGGACCAATGACTGCCCACTTTTTTGCTTCTACTACGGGTACTGATGCCGATTTTATTGTAAAACTCATTGATGTACTACCCGAAGACACACCCGCCCCCAACCCCAATCCCAAAAATCTTACGATGGCAGGTTATCAGCGGCTGGTTAGGGCAGAAGTATTACGCGGAAAATTTAGAAACAGCTTTGAAAAACCTGAACCATTTGCCCCTAATCAAATCACCGACGTGAAAGTTAGAATGCCCGATGTATTGCATACCTTCAAAAAAGGGCATAAAATCATGGTGCATATTCAGAGTTCATGGTTTCCACTGGTGGACAGAAACCCTCAAAAATTCATGAATATTGGCCAAGCCGACGAAAAAGATTTTCAGTCAGCCACCATTAAGGTTTACCACAGCACCCAATACGATTCCCATTTGCATGTGAGTACGGTAAAATAGCCTCTATCAATTTACTACAAACCCGACATTTCGTTTCAGACCTTCGAGTTTGGTCCGTTTTACAGCCGAGCGACGGAATATTTCTTGAAACACTTCTTGGGTGATTTCTTCCCAATCTTTGTTGGTAAATTCGGCCAATTCGGGAGACAAATTAAATTCGGAGGTGCGGTGTGGGCGGGCGAAGCTGTTCCAGGGACATACATCTTGGCAAATGTCACACCCAAAAATCCAGTTTTCAAACTTCCCTTTTACCTCCTGGGGTATGGCCTCCTTGAGTTCGATGGTAAAATAACTGATGCACTTGCTCCCATCTACTATGTATGGTTCCACAATAGCATCGGTGGGGCAGGCATCTACACAACGTGTGCATGTACCACAATAATCTTTGATAGCACCATCGGGATAAAGGTCAAGGTCACAAATAATTTCAGCAATAAAGAAAAAACTACCAATGTCGCGGTTAATCAAATTGGTATGTTTTCCCACCCAACCTAAGCCGCTTTTGGCGGCCCATACTTTGTCCATTACGGGTGCAGAGTCCACAAAAACGCGCCCATTTACCTCTCCAATTTCGGTCTGAATGTGCGCAACAAGTTCTTTCAGCTTGTCCTTCAGCACAAAATGGTAGTCGGTCCCGTAGGCATATTTAGAGATTTTTAGGTCATTTTCAGCTTCGGGCAAGCGTTTTTCGGGGTAATAATTAAGCAAAACAGAAATCACTGATTTGGCTCCATCTACTAATTTACGCGGGTCGAGGCGTTTGTCAAAATGATTACTCATGTAGTGCATTTGCCCGTTCATCTGTTGATTGAGCCAGGTTTCGAGTCTCGGGGCTTCTTCTTCCAAAAAAAGTGGCTGACGAAATCCCACAAAAATCAAAACCCAATGCTACTGCTTTGTCTTTAATCCATTGGCTTCTTTGTTGGGCTACTATATCGCTTGTCGTCATTGTTGCAAGATTAGATTTATAAAACCCTCAAACTACTTTTTTGTTCGGTATATTTTTGTTTTTTTGTAAAAAATGAAACCCCAGATGAAATTTGTTATTTCTTTGTTTTTTACTTTTTCTCTATCCATCAGCCTTGGTTTTACCCAAGAAACTGCTCCAAATCATCCTATAGATGTTGCTTTAGACAAATGTATGGATAAAAATCCTTCTACACAGGGAATGGTCGGATGTTTGGAGGATGCCTACAAAAAATGGGATGCTGAATTGAACAAAAACTACAAGGCACTTTCTTTAAAATTAGACACCAAGCAAAAAACCGCCCTATTGGCAGCGCAACGCAAATGGATAGAATACCGAGATTTAGAATTTAAAGCCTTGGGTAGCGTGTATGAAACCATGGAGGGAACAATGTACCAACCTATGATTGTCAATGACCGTTTAGAAGTGGTCAAAAAACGTGCCTTAGACCTCAAAAGCTACCTCGATTTATTGGAAATGAAATAGTTTAGGACATTTGGCAATCAGCCATTGCAGTATGATTTTAATTGATTCAATCTTGATTTTTTATCGCTATGAATAGTTACAAATTGCTAAAAATTAGTACATTATTTGTGTATTGCTTGGCTAATATAATACCGCTACAAGCACAAAAACTTGTGTTAGGCTGTGAAAATACCACTGCCTATTTAGCCGATCTAAAAGGCAAAAACGTAGCCTTGGTAGTCAACCATACCACCATTTTCTCCAATCGCCAACATTTGGCAGATAGCCTGCTGAGTTTGGGAATAAAAATCAATATTATTTTTGCACCAGAGCATGGCTTTCGAGGCGAAGCCAGTGCTGGAGAGAAAATCTCCAATGGTATTGATACCAAAACAGGCGTGCCGATTGCTTCGCTGTATGGTGCTAACAAAAAACCTTCAGCAGCTCAACTCAAAGACATTGATGTCGTCATTTTCGATATTCAAGACGTAGGCGTTCGCTACTATACTTATCCCAGTACCATGCACTACGTAATGGAAGCCTGCGCTGAAAATGGCAAAAAATGCTTGGTTCTCGACCGTCCCAATCCCAATGGGCACTATGTAGCAGGTCCAGTATTAGACCGAAAATTTGCCTCATTTGTGGGTATGAATCCTGTACCCGTGGTGCATGGGCTTACCTCAGGCGAATTGGCCCAAATGATTAACAGCGAAGGCTGGCTGACGGGTGGCAAAAAGTGTGATTTGAAAGTAATCACTTGTCAAAAATACAACCACAACATGGTGTATGAGTTGCCCGTTGCTCCTTCTCCTAATTTACCCAATCGTCAGTCTATCTTATTGTATCCTTCCATCTGTTTGTTTGAAGGTACCTGAAATCAGTGTAGGGCGTGGCACAAACACCCAGTTTCAGGTGATTGGCGGTACATATCCCCAGTATGGTAGCTATACTTTTACGCCCATAGACAAGCCTGGGGCTATCAATCCTCCCAACAAAGGAAAGCTATGCTATGGATTGGATTTGACAAAAATCAACGCCCAAAAAGAAGGGTTTACGCTCAAATACGTGATTGAAATGTACCAAAAATCGCCTGATAAGGCTCAATTTTTTACCAGTCCTTCTTTTTTTGACAAACTCGCCGGAAATGATACCATCAGAAAAATGATTATTGAAGGTAAATCAGAGAAAGAAATTTGCACCAGTTGGGAAAGCGACTTAAAAAAGTTCAAAGAACTACGAAAAAAATATTTGTTATATCCCTAATTCAAAACCAATCATCTTCATCATTCAACTAAACTTTTGTTATTATGAAACCCACGACCATTACTTTATTTTTAGCATTGTTTGTCCTTTATTTTAATGTCAAAGCACAAAAATCTGATGAGCAATTGCGCCAACAAGCCGACCAACTCGCCCACAAATATATCTTGACCGACGGGCATGTGGACTTACCTTATCGGCTCAAAATCAAGAATTTTCGCTTAGAACGTGAGTATCTTGGTATTCCTATCAGCACCGAAGAAGGCGATTTCGATTATGAGCGTGCCAAAAAAGGAGGGCTATCAGCTCCCTTTATGTCCATCTATATTCCATCATCTTATCAGCAAACTGGCGGTGCCAAGCAGCTTGCCGATACGCTTATCAATATGGTTCGGGGCATTGCCACCGCCCATCCCGATAAATTTGCCATCGCCACTACTCCCCAGCAGGTAGATGCCAACTTCAAAAAAGGATTGATTTCATTTCCGATGGGCATGGAAAATGGAGCGCCACTGTTAGAACTCTCAGATGTGGCTTACTTTCGCAAGCGGGGTATTAGTTATGTGACACTCACACACGGCAAAGACAACCATATCTGCGATTCCTCTTATGACACTACCTATACCCATAAAGGGTTGAGCGCATATGGCAGAGAGGTAGTCAAAGAAATGAATCGTGTAGGTATCATGGTGGACATTTCGCACGTATCAGACGATTCGTTTTATCAGGCCATCGAACTCTCCAAAGTGCCTGTCATTGCATCACATTCTTCTTGTCGGCATTTTACACCCACTTTCAAACGCAATATCGGACGACATGATCAAGCTACTCGGCAAAAAAGGGGAGTAATCCAGATTAATTTTGGATCAAGTTTTTTGGATGAAAACTACCGTCAACAAGCCGAGGTATTGCAAGCAAAATTTGGTAAAATACTGAAAGA
Source organism: Spirosomataceae bacterium (assembly GCA_041392315.1). Taxonomy (GTDB): domain Bacteria; phylum Bacteroidota; class Bacteroidia; order Cytophagales; family Spirosomataceae; genus Runella. Next base: position 221,540 of record JAWKMH010000007.1, read on the forward strand.
AAAAGGGTTGAAATTTAGTGACCCAGCAGCGCGTGAATTATTAAAGCAATTTCAAAAAAGAAAACCCCGTGTTGTTTGCAGATGTAGAAACCGTAGCCGACCACATTGACCACGTAGTAAAACTCACGGCTTAGACCAAAAATGTAGGCATTGGTTCTGATTTTGATGGCGTGGGCGACACCCTGCCCACAGGCTTGAAAGATGTATCGCAATACCCCAACCTCATTTACGTATTGCTCAAGCGTGGCTATTCTGAAAACGATATTGCCAATATCATGTACCGCAACGTATGGCGCGTATGGCAGCAGACCGTAGCCAACGCGAAAATATAACAAGAGGAAGAGTCGGCCATGGCCGACTCTTCCTCTCAAGAATCTACGGACGCTCTATTCTTGTTTTCGTTTTCTTGAGTTCGTCCAGCAGCTCGCGTAGTTCCTTTACTTTGTCGGGGTATTGGGCGTATACATCTTTTTTTCTGAAATATCTGTGGCCAGATGATAGAGTTGCCCAGTGGCTTCCCCGTCTTTAGGTTGTATTTCCTGTGGCTCAGTAAAACCCCCTGACCCACGCCCCTCTATGAGTTTCCAGTCGCCTTTACGTATAGCAAAGAAAGCAATAGAAGAACTATGTACTACCGCAGGTTGGGTTGACTCGTTTTGATTTCCCCAAAAGAACAGGCAAAATGCTATAACTATCTTCGGGTGTGTAATTCGAGTTTTTATGACCAATGATGTCTTGGCAAGTCGCCCAAAGGTTAGCTAAAGTAGTGGTGGCATGACTGATGGTGTTGGCTTTGACTTTTTTAGGCCAACGAACAATAAATGACCCTATGCCCTCCTTCAAAGGCATCTCCTTTCATTCCTCTCAATATTCCTGCGGCTCTGTGGTTAAACCTTTCGGTGAAGTTTTCTCGCCAAAATGGCCCATTGTCGCTTGTAAAAATGACAATGGTATTTTCTGCCAATCCTGAGGCTTCTAAAGTTTTGAGTACAGTACCCACAGCCGCATCTACTTGTTGTACAAAATCGCCGTATTCGCCTGCTTTAGATTTTCCCACATAGTTTTGGGTAGGCATCCAAGGAGTGTGTGGTGCGGCCAAAGGCAAATACAAAAAGAACGGTTTGCTTTTAGATTGCTTTTTCAAGAAAGCGGTCGCTTTGTCTATAAAAGTTGGTAAAACACCATAGAAATCAAACGAAGGCGATATTTTGCCCGCTCTCCAAAAAGGACCTGTATAGCCCGAGTCCAGGTTTCTCCCTTCAGTATAAGCCGTAGGTTGTTCCACAAGTTGGTGGTTTTCGGCATAGCAATAAGGCGGCATATCGAGCGAGGCAGGTAGCACAAAAGAATAGTCAAACCCGATAGTATTAGGGCCTTGCGTGGCTTTTTTTGTAAAATCTATGATATCAGGATTCACTTCTGTTTGTATGCCATATTGTTCGTTCTCCAGCAATTTTTCATTGCCTTTTTGTAGTGTCCAATCCATGCCCAAGTGCCATTTTCCTACAATAGCCGTCTGATATCCCTGACTTTTCAGCAGCGAAGCAACCGTAGGACGATTGGCTTCAATGAGTGTTCGGCTATAGCCCCGCAATACCCCCTTGGGCAATCTGCTGCGCCACGGATACCGGCCTGTCAATAGTGCATAGCGCGTAGGCGTACAGACCGATGATGGCGAATGTGCATCCATAAACCGCATTCCTTGCGAGGCCAGTTGATCAATATTCGGGGTATGTATTTTACCTACTGGGTTATAAATAGACACATCACCATAGCCCATGTCGTCGGCCAAGATATAGACGACATTGGGAGGTATGTTCTTTTGAGAATCGGGGTTCAGTGATAAAAAAACAAATACTATACAGAGGCATAAAAGACCGCTTATGTATTGGGTGGTTGTACTCATTACTGATTAATTTTAAACGGTTTAAACAAAAGTTATTGCTGGGGAATTAGCACAATTAAAGGGTTTAGCACGTTCCAGCCTGTCGGAACATCGTAAACTACCTTGATGATGTTGTCATACTTTTCTGCCACTTCGCATTGTTTCTGAAATGATATAGTGTCTATATTTTCAATAGATATTGTTTTTAAATTTGTTTTGATGCCGAGCTGTAATCCCGACAAAACCCATGGCGTTTTTGAAAAAGATTCGACACCATTTGTTGTATGAAGGTATATTTCGATCCGATCCACATTGGCATGGGCAGCGTATAAAATCATTTGTTTATTATCCACTTTTACATTTGTATTCCCATCTCCTGGCACCAATAGCCATCCCGTATCACCGTTACTCATTTTCCAATGGATTGTTCCCGTCTTTATCTGATTCCATACTCGCCGACTCCCCCATACACCACCCATCATCCAATCTTTATGTACCGTGGCTGTTACTTGTTTAAGGCTATCCCCAAGGTATTTATTTGGCACAGTTCGCTGGATAAATTGACGGGTAGAAAATGTGCTAAGTCTTGCTAAGTCGGCTTGGGGAATGGCTAATCCTACATTAAGAATTGGAATTAAGTTGCTCATTTCGCCGTATTTAGGTCCTTTATTTTGAGGAGTGGGCGATTGAGTAACATCATCGAGCGCAAGTGCTATCCAAATACCAGTGATAGACCAATACTTTTTCATATCCATGCCATAACCTCTAAAATACGGGCCAGGCATATTTTTAAGGTGAGGGTTATAGAAAGTAGCGACTTCATGCCAAAATTCTTTTTCGAGTGTTCTGCCCATTTCGCGCATGTCTTTCGAGAAAGCCAATTCACGCCACAAAGCAAGGGCAACAAGCGTTACACCATAGTAAGTAGGAGAGTTATATTCACTGAAAGTATTGTATTTGCGATAGAGTTTATACACCTCCTGTGCTTTTCGTAACCCTGCGTTTTTTAGTTCGTCTATCTTAAATGCGGTTCCTACATATTCCATCAAGAAAGCACTCATGATAGAAATATTGGTATAGTCAGCACCTACATTTCTTCTCATAGCCCCTCGTGCTGCATGTATCAGGCCTGTTTCTATTTCCTTGAGCATCTCATGGGAAAGCAAAGTACTGTACTTATGCTGGATGATGATTAAATCGCAGCCAATGAATTCACGCCAATTCTGATCAAATTTATCGTTGACAATAGATGTTTTCCAGATACCATAGTTTTTACTGCTTTCGTCTTGGTATTGATTCTTGAGAATCCATTGCAAAATAATAGCAGCATTTTCTTTATCGCCCGTCTGATTACGAAATAAAAGTGCCTCAGCTACCCGGTTTTGTTTCTTAAACTGGTAAAATCAGTAAGCACTGATTTTACATTTGCTCCTTCAGGGATTTCATCTTCTAAAAATTCATCAAAAAGTTGTTTCTGGTAGGCAGAAAGGGTTTGATAAGTATATTTCTTTTCTACCATTGCCTGTCCAGATGAGATGGTAGCGATGAAGCCAAAAATTAATAGGTAGTAAATAGGTATTTTTTTCATTTTTTGGGTGGATGGTTATTGCTGTATATTCCTTTTCAAATCTCTTAAATCTGTCTTTCTTTTTTCCATTCATAAACTACTTTCCCGTTGATGTCATGGTGCTGGAAAGTAATGGTACTTTGTGCGCCTACTCTCTTCAAATCAACCGATAGAAATCCTCCTTTTACCAAATGAAATCGGTGATACATTTTATTTTCTCCTGGTGTCCCCCCTGCGTGTTCGTCACTTGCTGCACCAATACTGAACTCATTCAGGCCTGTTTGGGGGTGTACTGAATGGTATTGCCAATGGCGATCGCCACAGATGACAAAGAAATTATCGGGCACATTGGCTTTCAGCCAATTACGAATTTCATCTCCTTCATGGTTAAAACCCGCATTAGAATGATTATCATTCTTAGTAACTCGATCAGGGCCCACCAAAGGCGTTGGACTTACGAGTACTTTCCATGTAGCAGTACTTTCTGCTACTGTTTTCTTAAACCAATCTTTTTGCACCTTTCCCCAAATAGTTTTTTGAGGGCCATCAGGCATATCATTGGGTGAACGGTGATCGCGCCCGTCGGTTAGCCAAATTTGCAGGTCTTGTCCCCAGCGGAAAGTACGATAGCTCGGCTCGCTGGCCGATAAAGGGGCTTGTTGATGAAAAATCGTTTGCCCTTCTGCAAAAGTCAATTGACCCATATTTTGACCCGGGCCTGAGTCGTCATCGAGCGTGTCGTGGTCATCCTTCAGCCAATAAGTACCTACATTTCGATTGAATTCGACCAAACGAGGTAAACTAAACATGCGTTCCCAGTGATAGCGTGCCAAAGGAGCATTGAAAGCCCTTGGCATATCGTTGTCATAATAAACCAAGTCGCCTGTCAAACAAGTAAATTGAGGTTGAAGAGCCAACATGGAAGGGTAAATAGAATGCCCCTCGGGATGCCCCCGATCAGGATAACCTTGACAGGTCATTAGGCAAAAGCGAAGATTACTGGGTGTATTGGCAGCAGGGGCTGTCTGAAACTTTCCTCGAAAAGTACTCATTGGTTGTTTTCCTTTCTCAGTTGAGGCTTCGCTTTCATAATAATATGTAGAGGCTGGTTTTAAGTCATTTAGCTTAAATTGATGGATAAAATCGGTTTTTTCTGTCACCGCAACCCAAGGGGTCACATTGGCTTTTTTCAACAACTCCTCTGTTCCATATCGAAGTCTTACAAAGCCCATCATACCCGGGCAGGCCCCCTCCAACTGTGCTACTGGCACAGTGACTTGCGGCAAGTCTTTTCCTTTGTAGTCTTGCGCCCGTCCTGGGATAACCAACCCTTCATTGTTTCTTTTAGCGTGGGCTGTAATACGTGTCCAGATAATAGCTGAAGAAGGCGTTATTTCTCCTACTCGTGTTCCCATGGCTTGAAATGCTGTTGCTGCTTGGGGAGCTGTTATCCAGGCAGGTATCACCGACGATACAAGAGAGAGGGAAGCAGATTGCTTTACAAAGGTGCGGCGATTGATGGAGAGTTTGTTTTGTTTTTTCATGTCAATATACAAAGGCGTCTAGGTTCTTCCTACGCACAGGTTTGAAAGAAAAGGGATTGGATAAGTATCTTTTACTCTTAAAAGACCCAAATGTTAGAAACTAATATATCACCAAGTAATTCATTCGATTTATGATATCTATAGCGACCTTTAAACCTCTTTTCAATACGCTTCAAAGGTCAATTATGACAGTCTGATGTATTTTCTTTTAGGGGCTTTGTCCTACCCCTTACTTTTGAAATATCAAAATAGTGTTATCATTTTCTTCAAAGCATCATTCTAAAAGCAGTCATTAGTCATGAAAATAGAAGACAAATCTTGGTTTTTATTTTCTGGAGTTTTCGCCTTCATTGGGGTTGTGTGTTTGACACTTGCCTATTATAATTATTGGCTCATTCAAAAAACCATAGAAAACGGTATTGAAACTGAGGGCGTTATAATTGCCCATCGGAGAGAAAACAAAATCAATAGAACTACTGCACTCGCTGTGGTGGTGGCTTATAAAAATGAAAAAGGCGAACCTCGAGTTTATTACTCTACTACCTATACAACGCCTGTGGCATTTCAAATAGGGGAACAGGTAAGTATAAGCTACAACCCCAACGACCCAAACGATGTGATACTGCATAGCCCTACAAAATGGCTAATACCTTTGGTTTTAGGAGGATTCGGTATTGTATTTAGCTTGATTGGCCTCCCTACCATTGTCACATTTATAATCGGTTTTATTTTTAGGAAAGGCTAAGTAGTACCAAGTTTAAAACTGCTTCATTGCCCAAAATCTACGACTTAAACTTCATTTATACCCATTCCTTTCATTAAATTTCTAAGTGGCCCTTATACACATTTATTTCGAGTCATCAATCACTCAAACCATTTTATACTCATGAAAATACGCGGCTACTTATTATTCTCTCTGTATTCTCTCTCTCAGTACTTTTGCCCAATCGGGTACAATGCTCCCCGATGGTTTTATTATGCCCAATTTGTCTATTGCGCCAGGTTGTAATGTTGCCAATAGAGGTAAAATGTATTTTAACACCACAAGTAATTCAATGATGTATTGCGATGGAGTGACCTGGAAAGCAGCAGCTTCGCAATGGGACAATAGTCCTTCCCCTACTGGTGCTATCAATTATGGTTTAGGAAATGTGGGTATTGGCACAACCTCCCTGCTTACAAGCTTGATGTAGCGGGTAGGCTGCGACTACAGCATAGTACCAATACTGCTGGTCTTTGGTTGGATGGTAGCACATTACCAACTCGCTCTTTTATAGGAACCATCAATGATGACCATGTAGGTATTTATGGTAATGGAGGAGTAGGCTGGAATTTTGCCATGAATGTAAATAATGGAAATACAGGTATTGGCACAACAACTCCTACAGCAAAACTTGATGTAAATGGTAGTGTAAGAATCAGAAGTTCATTTCCTAAGAAAGGGAGTGTATTAACCAGCGATGACGGAAATGGAAATGCCTTCTTGGGCCGACCCAGTGGCTTTTAAAGCTTCAGGTAGAAATAATGAATCATTGCCCAGTGTTCCTTTGAGCACTTGGACTAAATTCTATTTTGAAACCACTCCTGATTTTAATGTTGGATTTATATATCAGCCAGTTAACTCACAGATTGGTGTGGTCGAAGATGGAATTTACCACTTAAACACACAGATCCAATTATTTACCTATGGCGAGAGTCTTAGTGTTCGCTTAAGGCTAAAAAGAGGTGCTAATGAAACAACTATAGCAGAGCAAAATAAAAGTGTTTACAGTTTAGAAAACCCACCTACACTTAGTGATATCATTTTTGTAGATGCTGTTTCGATTAGCACAGATATGATGCTACTGGCAGGCGATATTGTTTGGGTAGAGTTCTATTTTAATACTACTTATCATAATTCGCCTTTTCCTCTTTCATCATTAAATAACCGAACTTGGTTCAGTGGACACCTCGTTGCAAGGCTATAAAATTTTGGATTAGTTATGCTCACAGCTTATTTATTAATAAAACCTTTTTAAATCAAAGGCACCTTCACAATAAATTCATGGTCTGTTTCTAATGTTACAAAAGGTTGGGTGGTCAAGTAGGAGTATAATTTTTTCAAGCTATCCAACCCTTGCTTGTTAGAAGTTTCTACATAACTTTTACGCTGAAGATTATTCTTTACTACTAAGTAGTTATCTTCTACAAATACATTGATAATCAATGGGTTTTCATTGTCAATGATATTGTGCTTGATTACATTCTCAAAAAGATTTTGAAGTGTAACAGGCACAATTTCCTTTTCTAAAAAAGCTTCTTCCACCTCTATATGTATCTCTAAGCCTTTAGGAAAACGAGCTTTCTGAAGTTCTACAAAGTTTTTGATGAAATGGAGTTCATGTTCAAGAGTTACTGTTTCTTTTTCTTTGCTTTGAAGAATGTATCTATAAATAACCGAGAGTTTCTGCAAAAACTTAGAGGCTTGTTTAGGGTCAGCAACGATCAGGCTATTTAGGGAGGCAAGGCTATTAAACAAAAAGTGTGGATTAAGGTGGTTGATTAGATTTTGATACTGTATTTCGGCCTTATCTTTTGCCAGCCGAGTAGATTGTAATTGAAGTTGGTGAATTTGGAGACGTTGATTGGCACGGTAGCGTAAAAACAAGACGAGTATCAAAAGCGCCGAAAAAGCCAGTAAACCTCTGAACCAAGTAGTTTTGTAAAAGGGCGTTTCGATATGAATATGAAGTAGCTGAATCGGCAAGGATTGCCCGTGGGTGTTGGTAGCCCTCACTTTAAAGACATAGTCGCCCCCGTCTAATTGCCCATAAACAGCCCTTTGATTGCCTTCTTTCTCTAAAATCCAATTTTTATCGTAGCCTTCTAATTGATAATCGAATTGATACGCATTGACTTGGGGTGGCTGTAAAATACCAAAATGAATAGCAAAAGTTATTCTCCTCAGCTTTAAATCTGATGGTGGTATGGTTGCGATTGACCTGAATGATGGTGTCGGCACTACTAATAGAGTTGATATAGGGTTGGTCTTTTAATGATGAAGGGACACTCACTTTTTGAAATCAATCACAACAGCCGCTTGTTTGTATAACGAAACAATTTTTTTGTTTTTTAGCTTTATCAAGCGATTCAACCAAGCATCGTATATATCAAATATAAGCACATAATTTTCCTTCTTTGCTTCATTAAAAAATCTTACCTCATCGAGCGCTGCCATACAAAGATTTTGGCTTTCGTCTATGGCTAATGCGCCAAAACTATCTATTTCTAATACCGTCTGACAATCATACGTCTTGGGATTGAATTTCATCCAGTTGAAATTGGCCAACCAAAACATCCCATTTTTATCTTCTACAATATCTGTAATACCCGTTTTGGAGAAATCAAGTGCTTGTTTGGTTTTTACTACCACAAATGCCTGTTTTTGGGATGAAAATTTAGCTAAACCTCCTCCTGAAATCGCAATCCAAAACTCGCCTGTACTGCTCAATAAGGAGCAAGTAGGCGCAAAAAACATACTTGGTTCTTTGAGTTCAGTGCCTTTGCTAAATAGGATAGGATATGTTTTCCAGGTCTTATTTTTAAGATTGTATGAGAACGTGGAGTAAATATTCGCACCTTTTACAAATACCCAGACCATATCCTCTATAAGTCGGGTATGGGTAATAGAACATCGAGCGCCATCGGTCAGTAAAGGAGGCAATGGAATTTCACTGAATTTTTGCGTTGTTCTGTCAAAAATAAAGAAAGAAGTAGGTTTAAAAACTAAAACACGCTCTTGGTACAAATGTAAAAAAGAAGGCGTATTATATCCCTCCTGAACTCCTTTAGAGGATGGGATACCATACTGAGTATATTGGTTGGATGCTGGATTATAATTAACCAAGCGATTGCCAGAGTGAAGCATCCACCAAGTACTGTCTTTGGGGTCTTCGACTAAATCCATCAAGCCAATGTCTTTGCGCTCTTTAAAGATAGTTTTTGAAAAATCATAAATATCATAGAGCTTGTTTTTGGGATCAATAACCGAATGGCCCTCAATGATAGAAAGACCGTTTTCGGTAGCAAACCATAGAGTCCCATTTTTTTCTTGGAATACATCATAAAAATTACCACTCGAAAAAGAATCTTTGGCAGACTCGTCATGGTCAATATACATGATTTGGTTTTTTTTCAAATCTATATAGCCTGCAGCCACCATTGTATTGCCAAATCCACTCAGCCAAATATTTTGATTTTGATCAAAAAATAGTTGATTGATTTGAGGAGAAGCTGTTGCAAACTTCCCTGTTAGCTTAAAAAGTTTTTGTGGGTTTATGTAGTTGTGTATCGTACCAAACAATCTCTCCCTTGGTATCATCAGCATATACTAATTGGCCAGCCTGAATCGTGATTCCAGAGAATATTGCCCGACTAAGCAGTGGAATATTATTGGGATTATATCCCTGATTATAAACACGTTGCGATTCATAGTCAAGATAATTAAGTCCTCGATTAGAAGCAATCCAAATGCCTTTGCGAAAGGGGTCTTCCACAAGTCCATGCGCTAATACCCTGTTGGCATTGACTTTGTTGGAGATGTTGGCATTGAGCCTAAAGTTTTTGAGTGTGTTGGTTTTTGAGTCAAACCTAAACAACCCTCTATCTCGAATTGAAAACCAAATAGCTCCTTTTGAATCACACATAATATTCAGGCAAGCATAATCTGGTTTATTGAGTTCCTTCAACCGGGTAAACTCATTTTTGAGTTTATCAAAATAGCAAACCCCATCTCTTGTGCCAATCCAAATTCTACCCATTTTGTCTTCGCATAAAGCCAAAACATGGTTACAAACCAACGATTTATCGTCGTTTGGTTTATAGGTATGCGTCATGGTAAGCTCATCATCATAGCGTTTGAGACCACGGTACGTGCCCAACCAAAAATAACCATCGCTGTCTTTAAGCATACACACAACCATATTCTCAAGCACACTTTCTCCCATTTTCATTTGAGTGAAAGTGAACGGAAATCGAGCCGTTTGAGCGCTGGTTGGGGCTGAAAAAAGAGTTGATAGTAATAAAAAAAGATTTGACAGTCCATTAAAGACTGTCAAATTCAGCACTCTTCTACGCATTTTTATTTGTCCAAGCATTTCAATAGCCAGTATATTCGTTCTAAAGCATTATTTCCCGTTTAATATTCGATAAAATAAATACAAAACGTAAAAAAAGAGTTTTAAATCGTCAAAAAAAGCAGTTGAAGATGGTAAAAATGAACATGAGGGGTAAACTATACTCTATTTTCTTTTATTTAATAGCTTTCAGTCCGCATAAAAATAAGGAAGTGTTACTTCGTCAATGGAACAGCCGTGAAGACAATTTGTGCATAATCGTCTTTTTCATACAAAATACCTATTTTGTCTTTGCTTAATTTTACGATGTCAGAATAGGCTGCATGACTGGCTTTGGGTTGAGCAGCTTTGTCAATTACCTTGGAAATCGCCCATGTTTTACCCTCGTCAAAACTGATGCGGAGCGTGAGATTATCTCGATTTTTAGTGTCCGCAGCATTGCAAAAAGCCAAGACAGATTTTCCCTTTTTCTTACCTATTGCCAATAGGCTGCCTTCGCAAACAGGGTCGGGCAGGTTGTAGTCGAAATAGGTACTATCCCAAGTTTCACCCCCATTGCTGCTGATGGCCACGATTCGAGCGCGAATATCGCCTTTTTGATTGCGAGCATTGAGCATCAGCTTGTTGTTTGACAATGCCGCTGCGGTAGCTTCATTGCTGCCCGGTACACGCAGAGGTTGGCTCAAATGAAAGGTTTTTCCGTGATCATCTGTATAAAAACCATGGGCATCGTAGTCGGTTGAGTGTTGTTGAGGGTCGCCTGCCGAATGGTTGGCTGCTATATAAATTCGTCCTTTGTATTTGCCTTCTTCAAACTGCATGGCATGGCCAGGCGTATTGGCATAAGATCGCCAACCTTCTTTGAAATGATAAGCTGGATTGCTATTGGGCTGATTGGGGCGATGCACCTGTGAGGTGATATTCACGCTTTCACTCCACGTATTGCCCCCATCTATCGAGGTTTTGTACCACACCTCACGCAAGCCATTACCCTTACGCACTTCTCCTTCGTGATTGTTGCCTGTGTTATAAAAAAGAAAAATACGTCCCTTGGGAAATTGAGGATCTGAGTTGTCTAATACTGGTGCAGGATTTCCAGCTTGTAAATCATCGTAATCGACCACCGTTATCATCTGCCCCCAAATTTTACCACCATCAGTACTTTTCTTTAGGACAATATTGATGTCGCCAAAATCACCACTCCCTTTCACACGCCCTTCAGCAAAGGCTAATAATTCACCTTGTGTATTTTTAATAATAGCTGGAATTCGATACGACTTATGGCCTTCTGTTCCTGACACATAAACTGGCGTTTGGGCGGCTAATTGCAGGCAAGATAAAACAGAGAGCAGTAAAACAGATTTTAGATAGATTTTAAGTAGATTTAAGCTGCAAAGAAATGTTTTCATTGTATTTTTTGGGGTTTAAAAATTCATTTAGTAACTGTATGCAATACCATTCTTGACGTGGCAAATGAAATGGTCCTTTAAAAAGGTTTCCCTTGGCTATTTGGGCGATGCTTCCATCACGGTGTAAATACCCAAACCATTCGCCATATTCTTTATCGAGAAAATGAGCGTAAGCATAGTCATGCACTTGTTGATGCCATTGGGCATATTTCTGATTCCCAGTCATTAAAAAAGCCATAAGCGTAGCGATGATAGCTTCATTATGAGGCCACCAAAATTTCATGTCTTGCCAGTATTCTTGCACAGGTTTGTCGTACACATCTCTGAAATAGAAGATACCACCATACTGTTTGTCCCAGCCGCGTTCCCACATATAATCGAGCATTTTGCAACCAAGTGCGATTAAATGGGGGTCATTATTTCTGTATTTTGCTTCCTGCAATATAAACCAAGCTCCTTCTATGGCATGGCCTGGGTTAAGGGTTCGCCCGTCTATGTGGTCTATGATGCTTCCGTCGGGTGCTACTTGCTCCATCACACAGCGAATATCATCTTTGACAAAATGTGTTTCTATCTCTTCGACCCACCGCATTATCCATTCATCACATCGGTCGTCGCCAATGGTTTCGCGTAGCTGTTGGGCAGTATTGATCATGATCATCGGAATACCAATGCCTTTGGAAGGCCGAGTAGCTGTAAACTTGGCGGGTAGTAGTCCAGGCGTTGTGGCGTATTCGATACATTTTCCAAATAAAAAACGGGCTTTTTCTACTGCCTGTACATCGCCACTGGCTTTGGCATAAGCCGCGTTGGCAATCACTGCAAAAGTTTCGGAAAAAAAATATCTCCTCTTGCGCAGCGGTTGGCCCTCGCGTGTGACATGAAAAAACATTTGGCCGTCGGTATCAAAGCAGTAATTATTTAGGAAATCTATACCACTTTTTGCGCCCTCCAGCCATGCTTGCTTCGGCTCGACCGTATTATACAAAGTAGCGAGCATCCATGCAGCACGGCCTTGAATCCAGACGGCTTTGTCGTCATCAATCAGGCTGCCATCTTGGTCGCGCATCAGCAAGTAGCCCCCATGTATGGGGTCAATACTCCGTGGAAACCAGAAAGGCAGGGTACTACAAAGCAACTGATTTGAATAAAACAGCCGCAGCTCTTTCAAATCATCTATCCTGTAAGTCATTAAAAATGAGATTAATTATTCATCCATAAAATCATTCACCTTGGGTCTTAGGAACGTGAGTTGAACCACCAAGGCAACTAAAACAATACCCGACATAATGGCAAAATCGCGGCCAAGATTACCCTGATCAGTCGATTTTCCCAGTAAGTCAGTGATAAACGCCCCTGCCAAAATTCCTGTTAGATTCATAAAACCATAGCCCGTGGCACGGTATTTTGAAGAAACGAACTGACATAAAATTGGCATATTGTTGGTGTCAAACATACCAAAGCCAAAACCAAAACAAAAAGCAGCTGCTATGGCATGAAGAAGTGAATCTCCAAAGGCAATTAAAAGTAGCGCAGGGATGGTTAAGCTCAACCCAATAGCAGAGGTATAAACTCTCCCTTTGACGTTTTTCTGTACCCATCTATCCGACAGTATTCCTCCTACAATCACTCCCAACAAAGAAGAGAGTGAAGTAGTGACGGTAGAAAGCGGCCCCGCTTGTACCATATCTAAGTTGAGCCGGTTTGCAAATAAGGTCGGCAACCAATTTTTGACACTCCATCCCGGTAAACTTGGCACCATGAAATAAAATAGTATGACCCAAAACGAAATGTTACTAAACAATACAGTCAAGCCTTTCATCACGGGTATTTTTTCTGCATTTTCGTCTTCAGAAGGGTCTTTTTTGACTTTAATTTCCTTCAAAAAGAGAATTAAGACCACCGCATAGACCATGCCAATCAAACCAAAAGATTGGAATGTTAAATGCCAAGAGTATTGCGCAGCAATGGCCGCTCCAAATCCGCCCAAGGCTTGCCCCATATACAACCCCGACAAATGAATACCATTGGCCAAAGACCTTGTTTTAGATAGATGATAATCGGCAATCAATGCAAGAGCCGCAGGAATATACAAAGCCTCGCTTATCCCCATAACAGCCCTCAAAAGATAGAGTTCATCAAAAGTCTTGGCAAATCCCATCAAAAATGTTACCCCCGACCACACAAACAAACTTGCTACAATAAGCCACTTTCGATTGACACGATCGGCTATCAACCCTGCTACGGGACTCATAAAACCATAAATCCACAGAAAAATCGCCATGAGTCGCCCAAAGTTGGTTGCCATTTGCAGCTCGGCTATGTCAATCTGCATAGAAGGGCGCATTGTAGCGAGCATTTGCCTATCCATATAGTTTAACAAAGCCACCAACCAAAGCAGCGCGACGACAATCCAAGGGTAGTTTTTAGAACGAATCATTATTTTGAAAGTTTACCTATGATGATATTGGGTGTACGAATTCCTGGTTTAATTTCTCCTGAAGAGATAAAAATAGCATCTCCCCATTTGATAGCGGTGGTGGTTACTGGCATCATCAATGGCACTTCTCCTAACCTTAGCCAAGTGTTTTTAAAGGTGTTATACAGATACATATCCTTACTAAACCCTTGATGGTTTTCGAGCAGTGCTACTTTTTGAGCTTGTAATCGCTCTTTGATTGCACCATCGGATTCAGCGGCAATATTGGCATTGTAGGTTTCTATTTGCGTAAAAACCATCCCCTTGTCTCCACCAATAAGTAATACTTGAAAATCACCTAAAGATACCCCACTCCCTGCTGACAAAGCAGGGAGCGCCCTGTTTTTATGCGATATATTTTTCTTTTTTTTCCATCTATTTTTGTTTATGTCAAAGCAAAATGTGCTATTGTATAGTTTACTAATACCGCTTTCGGTTTTGGCCCGCCCACCAAAAAGATAAATACAAGGATACTGCCCATTGGATTGGGTAACAGCCACGGCATGAGACAAAGCAATTGGTATATTGGGCAACTTTTCCCATAATGCTGTTTTTGAAGACAGATTTAATCTATAAAACGAAGTGAGTGTTTCGTTTTTTGTCTCGCCACCCATCACATAAACATACGCGCCCACAACAGTTGCCGAAGCATTGCTAAGCGGCTGCGGCAATGAAGCCAACGACATTTGATTGATTTGCTGATTTTGGGCATCCCATTGCAGTAAAAAAACATCATCACTCAACTTTTTCTCATTTTCTCCTCCTACACAAAGCACTCCATAAGAGGTACTAACAGTAGCCGCATAAGCTACTTTTTGAGAAAGTTTGTATGTTTTTTTTGCCCATCGAAATGTATCTTTTTCGATTTGATACAGCACATATACGTCATCAAAATACTTTTTTACTCCACCTTCCCAAGGGAGTTGCTCTTCAAAATTAGCTCCACCAGCAATCAGCAACACGCCATTATGAACTCCCGAGGATGCCCCTGCCAACCCAACTTGTTGTATGGCTCCATCGGCCACGGGCATTTGTGTCAATACCGACCAATGGATGTTGGGTTGGGCAGTGGTTATCAAAGATAAAGATACTAAGCCGAGGGTCAGGGAGTACTTCATACTATCGAAAGTACATTTTTAGAACAAAAAGTACTGAAATTCAAACCATTTACATCTGCCATAAAGTTTTCAAATTGTGCATCAGTCATATTTCTGATAGGCAATCGAAACATACCACAATCCAATCCAATCATCTTCATGTAGGCTTTTCCAGTGGCAATACCGCCATATTTGCCCAACAACCTAATCATATTGATAGAGGTCAGTTGTAGGTGACGGGCAGTAGCCAAATCATGGTTGTTGAAGGCTTCAATCAAACGATGGTAGAGCGGTGCGGCGTAGTTGAAGGTACTTCCTACTGCTCCTTTTGCACCCAATACCAAAGCAGAGAGCATGTTTTCATCGCGTCCCCAAAGCATGTCGTATTTTTGGTTTTGAAAAGACAAGCAAGACTGATAATCCATAAAATCTTCGTGGGTGTATTTGATGCCTGCAAAGTTTTCTATTTGGCCATCTATAACTTGCAACAAATCGTACATGGCAAAGCCAACGCCCGTCAGCACAGGAATATGATAATAGTAAAAAGGCATGGTAGGCACTACATCTGCCACCTCTTTGCAAGCCTGCGCCAACATTTCTACATTGGCAGGTTTGAAATAAAAAGGAGCGGTAAATGATATGGCATCTAACCCAATTTGCTGGGCATAAAGAGCCAGTTCTTTACAATCAGCGAGGCTTGTGCCTCCCAAAAAAAGCATGACCTTAAACGCTTCATCGCCTTGCGTGCAGGCTGCCCAAGCCTCGGCCACAGCTTTTTTTTCTTTTAGTGACATCGAGACACCTTCGCCAGTAGAACCACAAATAAAAGCGCCCGTTACTCCATTTGCTTTCAATAACTCGTAATAATCAGGAATCAGCGATAAATTCAACGAACCATCTGGCAGCATGGGCGTAAATGGCGCGGCAATCAAGCCTTTGAGGTGGGATATTTCCATTGGTTAGCTATTGATTTTTAAGAGATTTCGTTTGAAATCTCTATCGGTTTTTATGATCAAAATACAGGATAACCTTCTGTTTGTGTCAACGCTCTGTTGTTTGTCAGTGAGTTTCTATCAATAGGCCAAAGCACTTTGTAAGCTTCTGACGACAGCAGGGTGGTATTGGCAAAAACAAAGTTATTGCCCATGCGACGGAGATCATACCATCTTTTGCCTTCAAAAATAAACTCAAAAAGTCGCTCATTCAAAATCGCCTCTGCGGGTTTGGCATCTATAGCTTGGTTAGGAAATCCATGCACTTTCTCGTCATATTTAGCCCCAAATGCCCTGGCTCGTACCAAGTTTAGCTCCGTAGCAGGGCTTTGACCTAAAATCACTTTGGCTTCGGCTATCATCAAAAGTAAATCGGCATAGCGGTATATAGGAAAATCGTTGGTCATCACTCTGGCACCAGCATTTTGTTCTCCTTGGTATTTATTAGTAAAAGCACCCGCCAACTCAAATGTACTGCCCACTTTACGAAAGGCAGGCTGAATGGAAGCTAATTTACGGCTATCTAAATCGCTGAATTTATTGTAAGTAGAGGTTTTGACAGGGGCTCTCAACAAACCACCCCAATTGTCGGTTGTTACGTTGAATTGCCGTACTCCATTGAGGTCATAAAAATTGGCAATTAGCCCCGATTGTGGTACAAAATTACTTGATACAAACCCCATAGTAGCTTCGTTCAACAAGTACCTAATCGAAAAAATAATCTCGTTATTACCTTTGTTTGAGGCAGCAAAAACAGTACTGTAATTGGGCAACAAAGCCAAACTCGACACATTAGTCTGAATATCTTTGAGGGCATTCAGTGCCGTAGTGGCATCAGTGCCTCCTCCCCCTCGGTAGCTATTCCAAAGCGAAACTTCGGCTTTGAGCATTAATGTAGCGGCTTTTGACCAAAAAGATTTTGTATTTCGAAAGGTATAATTATTGCCAAAACTATTCAACGAGTTTTCTAAATCAGCCTTTATCAGTGCCATTACTTCGGCTTCGCTCGCTGCTGCCTTAGATAAATTGGCAATGTCAATCGAAAGAATCGGTTCTGTTTGAATCGTCACTTTTCCCCAAGAGCGTAGTAAATGAAAGTAATAGTAAGCCCTCATACCATAAGCCATGCCCAAGTAGTAGTTTTTATTGGTCTCTGTAACGATCGCCGCGGTACTTAGTTTATCAATCAACAGGTTGATTTGAACGATATTAGTATAAAAACCACCAAAATTGCTAACACCAGGATTGTCCAAATCCAAAGTTTGTAGCCACATACGCTCCAAACCTTGGGTGGCTTCACCCGTAAATGCACTGGGATTGCCTGGTTCTGTGCCAAAAATATCAGCACGGAGTTCGCCCAATGCTTGAAAACTGGCGTTGTGGCTTCTGAAACGCGCCTGAATACCCGATATAAAAGCATCGTACTGATCGGCCGTTTTCCAATAGTTAGTGTCGCTAATACTACTGATAGGAGCCAAGTCGAGATTGGTAGAGCAAGCCGAGGCAACAACCATAAGACTCAGGCATATGAGTATGTTTTTGATTATCTTTTTCATCTGAAATTCTGTTGAAATAATGATTAGAATGAAACTTGAACGCCCAATACGATGGATTTTGGCGTGGGATATGTACCTAAATAAATACCACCTGTGGGAGGCTCTGGCGAGGGTCCACTAAATTGTGTCACATAAAAAGGTTGTTAAAATTGGCATAAATTCTTGCCTGAGAAGCCCATTTTTGAGGTAATATTGACTTAGAAAAATCGTAAGACAAGGTGATTTCGCGACAAGCCAAATAATTGCCTTTTTCGTAGAAACGAGAGTTATTGCCATTCAAAACTGCACTAGCATTGTTGGCTCTTGTGTAGTTTTTCTTTCCAGCAGGTGCGCCCACTTGGTCGGCATAATATACCTTTGGAATGTCTGTGTCGGTATTGGTAGGCGACCAGGCATTTTTCTGTAACTCCATGTAGTTGAAAGTGCCTTGATAATTTCCAAGTGTTCGTGCTACAAGGTCATTATAAACCGTGTGCCCCAATGCAAAATCAAATCGTGAAAATAAGGAGATGCTTTTGAAAGAAAGGCTTGTGGTAAATCCACCCGTTACCTTGGGATTAATGTTACCCAAATACACCTGATCGCGGGAATCTATGAGGTCGTGTTTGTCCACATCGAGCCAGTTCACATCGCCAGGTGTGATTTTGTTAGTCATTGTGGTATTTGGGCCGCCTATGGCTGCTATGGCATCTACTCTATTGGCCGCTACTTGCGCTATTTCTTCTGCATTTTTGAAGATAGAAACTTGCTTAAATCCATAAATTGCCCCCAAGGGTTGCCCCTCTTGCAGGCCACCTACCCATACTACTTTGCCTTGGGTGGGGTCATAAATTTGTAAACCACCTTGGCGATTGAACTCATTGCCATTAAAAGGCAGTTGTAGAATTTTGTTCTTGACAAAAGATACGTTCCCGCCTATTTGCCAAACAAGCCCCTTAGGATTTCTCAATACCATGGCGTTGGCGGTAAACTCAAAGCCTTTATTCTGGAAGGTACCCAAGTTGGTGCGTACCGACCCAAACCCTACATAGCTGGGTAGCGTCAAGTTGGTTAGCAAATCGCTCGTTCTGCGGTCGTAATAGTCCACCATGAATGTGACACGGTTGTCTAATACGGCTAAATCAAGTCCAAAATCGAGGGTTTTGCTTTTTTCCCACCTCAAACCACTATTAACAATACCTGTGTTCAAAAAGCCTAAACTACCATTGTAATTTCCTTGCGAACCATAGCCTCCTTGTACTTCGTAATTACCAATGCCTGCAATATTTCCATTGACTCCATAACTTACTCTTGGTTTCAAAGAGGCGATGTATTTGCTAAAAATGCTGTTTTGAAAAAATTTTTCTCTATGCACATTCCAACCTGCCGACATGCCTGGGAAAAAACCAAACCTATTTTCGGCAGCTAAACTCGACACGCCATCTTGTCGATAGACCAACGTCAATAAATAGCGGCTGTCATAGTCGTAGTTAAGTCGTCCAAAATTGGAGATGATTTTGTATTCATCTCTCGAGCTATAATTACTTCCTGCGGCAAATGTCGTAGAGGCATTGGCCGTAACAATATCATCTGTGGGCGCATTTTGACCAAAAACTTGCATTCCAAAACCTTTTTGGCCAAAAAACTCTGCGCCCAACATGGCGTTGAGATTGTGTTTCTGGCCTACTGTTTTAGTATAATTCAAAATAGCGTTGTATTGCTGTTGCACATTTCTCGAAAACGTCGAAATTGCATTGCGTGTGGTACTACTAAATGACGGCGGATTGGTGTAAAGGTTGGCGTAGTTTTGAGTAGCTTGATTGAACGACTGATCTAAGACTTCAAACAAATACACATTGCCCGATACTTTGAAATACAAGTCTTTGGTGATGTCATATTTTACAGAACTGTTTATTGTAATTCTATTTACCTCATTGCTTCTTTTTACCTTATTGAGCCAATAAAGCGGATTTCCGTCACTGATACCATTGCCTGGATTGGGGAGTGTTTTGAGCGAGTCTAACCACGGATTCATGGTAGGCCAAATAGCCAAATTTCGGTACAGGGTGTTGGTTTCTGATGCCAACGTACCCCTCTGCGAAGAAGTAGAAAAGGTTGCTCCTGTGCTAACTTCCATATTGGGTTTTACTTTATAAGAACCATTGATATTGCCCGTATAACGCTTATAATCAGAGCCTACAATCACTCCGTCTTCGTTGTAATAATCAAAACTGGCAAAATATTTTCCTTTGTCATTACCGCCCGATACACTCACATAATGATCTTTAGTAGCGGTATTTCTAAATACCAGATTTTCGATTTCATTTCCATGGTCTTTGAATAATATTGAGCCACCGTAGGGATCATCTACGCTTTCCCAACCTTGCGACAATAGCGCAGCATTGGCGGCATTATTGGCTCTGATGTCAAACAGCGCCAAATCTGCTGCACTTGTCAATAAACCATACCCCCTCGACGCATTGACCTGCGCCAAAGTACGTTGTGAGTTGAAGTTGCCCAGTCGGTTGTAATAGATGTAGTCGCGGGCATTCATATATTGGTAACCTTCCCGATTTTTGTTGTAGCCTACATTGAATTTATAGGTTATTTGTGCCGTTCCTGCTTTGCCTTGCTTGGTCGTAATCAAAATCACACCGTTGTTGGCTCTTGCCCCATAAATAGAAGTAGAGGCCGCATCTTTTAGCAATTCAATAGAAGCGATGTCGTCGGGGGCAATGTCGTTTAATGCCCTGATTACTCCATCTACTACCACCAGCGGTGCGCCAGGACTATTGATAGAAGCACCTCCGCGAAGTAGAATCGTAGGCGCAGCACCAGGGGTACCACTACGGTTGATGACCTGTAAGCCTGCCAATGAGCCTTGCAAAGCCGAACCCACATTGGCACGAGGTGCGTTGGCCAATACTTCTGTATCTAATTTGCCAATAGAGGAGGTAATGTTTTTGCGCGATTGGGTACCATAGCCCACCACCACCACCTCACCAAGTGTAGCAGACTCGGGTTTCAATACTACATTAATAGTATTGACATTGCCCACCGTTATTTCCTCTTTTGATAACCGATGTAACTCATCACGAGATTGTCTCCCACAGTAGCAGCAATAGAAAATTCGCCATTGACATCGGTGGTTGTTCCTTCTGTTTTGCCTTTTAAGACAATCGTTACCCCTGGGAGTGCTTTGCCGTCATCACTCGCTACTACTTTACCAGTAATTTTTTTGGTTTGCGACCATGTAGTTTGTGCCATTAGAAAGCATATAAGCATGAAGCTGGCTTTCAGATACAGGTTTTTCATAGAAAAAATTTTTATTTGTATTATGTATTACATAACAAAAGTAATAGTCAATCATATACACTCCTAATTTTTCTTCATTTTTTTAAAAAAATAATCTTCTAAGGTATTTTCAATGGCTTATTTTTTATCAAAAAATCCTATTTATCTAAGACATAATCAATAAAAACAGGTAAAATCTACTTAAAGAGAGCGATTGATACCCTCTTTCTAATAGGAATCACTATTTTTAAGTGCATTACAGTTTTTTTATTAATTTTGCCAAATAAGTAATACATAATATAATAATGGAGAAATCATTAATCACCAATTTCGTGTCTATCGACAATAGTTCATTGGTGGACAAAGTAGAATCGAATCTGGTAGAGTTGCTTCAAAGCCGCAAACTCAAAGTGGGCGATGTGATCCCTAAAGAGATTGAATTGGTCGAAACGCTGGGGGTCAGTAGAACAGTAATACGAGAAGCCTTGGCAAGATTACGCACCATGGGGCTGATAGAATCCAAGAAAAAGAAAGGGTCGGTGATTACGAGTCCCGATATTTTTGGCATCATGAGCAAAAGCATGAATCCGCATATTTTAGATCAAGACACCCTGCGAGAAATATTTGAAATAAGGTTGGTGTTGGAAATCGGTATGGCCGACTTTATTTTTCAGAAAATTACCCCCACCGATATAGAAGAACTCAAAGCCATTGTGGCCAATGAACCCTTAGCCAGCGAAACTCACTTGTTCAATATTGAACACGAAATCCAATTTCATGGAAAACTGTACGAGATAACAGGCAACAAAACCATGAAAACCTTTCAACGAATGCTTTTGCCCATTTTCGATTTTGTGCATAATAGTGGGATGCTTCAAAAAGAGTTTAAACTAAAAAAGTTTGTGTCGCACAAAGGGCTGGTGGATATTCTCGAAAACGGTTCGCCCGAATTGTTCAGAAACGGTATGAGAAATCACTTAGAAAATCACTTTGAAAGACTGGCTGTATCGGCTACCTAACAAAAAGACTATGATTTGAGGCTGTTAGATGACTTTCACCAATCCACTTCTTCCAATCCTCTGCTTTTCAGGTAGTTGTTAGCCTGACTAAAGTGCCGATTACCAAACCACCCACCCCCATTGGCCGACATCGGCGACGGGTGTTTTGCCTTGAGCACAAAGTGTTTTTTGAGATTAATGATTCGTCCTTTGTCTTGCGCATAGCGCCCCCAAAGCATAAAGACCAACCCCTCTTTGTGGTCGTTGAGTCGCTGAATCACAGCATCCGTAAACTGCTCCCAGCCCCGCCCTTGATGCGACCCTGGACTGGCCTCGCGCACTGTCAGGGTGGCATTGAGCAGTAACACTCCCTGCCTTGCCCAGCGTTCTAAATTGCCAGAAGCAGGAAAAGGTTTGCCCAAATCTTCTTGTATTTCTTTGAAAATATTGATCAGCGACGGTGGCATTCGTACCCCATCATTGACCGAAAAACACAGCCCATTAGCTTGGCCGTAGCCATGGTAAGGGTCTTGCCCCAAAATCACTACTTTGGTTTGGTCAAAAGGGCATTGATCAAAGGCATTGA
This sequence comes from Spirosomataceae bacterium, assembly GCA_041392315.1. Lineage (GTDB taxonomy): Bacteria > Bacteroidota > Bacteroidia > Cytophagales > Spirosomataceae > Runella. The sequence continues at coordinate 244,040 of JAWKMH010000007.1, forward strand.
ACATCAACCTGCCTGGTGGATAAATTTTTTGGGTTTGGTATTCTTGTTTCACAAAATTGACCAACTCTACAAAATAGGGCTGTTCAAATGCTGTTTGCAGTTGCGCTTTCCAAGAAGTCTCTATTTTTACATCCATTTTTTTTACAAAATATTGGTTTTTTCAACCATTACCTCCTAATTTTGGTTACAAAGTTATTGAAAACAAAAACAACATGACATCAGCGATAACGGAAGGCGTAAAAGTAAGTGTTTTGACCCAATATCAGCCTGAATATTCCACACCCATGCAGGCGCATTTTGTGTTTACCTACCGCATCACGATTGAAAACCACAGCGAGCATACTGTACAGCTTCTCAGGCGGCATTGGTATATCTACGACTCCAACGGCACCATACGCGAAGTAGAGGGCGAAGGAGTGGTTGGCCAACAGCCTGTGTTAGAACCTGGCGAAGTGCACCAATATGTATCGGGTTGCAATCTAAAAACAAGCATGGGCAAAATGCTCGGCACTTATCTCGTAGAACGCATCATGGATGGGAAGCAGTTTGAAGTAACCATTCCAGAATTTATGATGATTGTTCCTTTTAGATTGAATTAGACAAACCGCTGATTTTGAGCCTTTTTTCTCTTTTTTCTTATTTCCTCAAAGCACAAAATGAGCATGGACTTCACTCTCCTTTTTGTATATGACTTATATCAAAGTGTCATAAAAAAAGACATTATACTCCCTGATTTTGAGGATATTGAGCATATTCGTCGTCAGATGCTCCATAGCTCCAATCAGCTACATGTTACTGATTATGGGGCAGGTTCTAAAGTCAATGGATCTTTGATACGCAAAGTGAGCGATATTGCCAACAACTCCAAAAATCGGCACGATTGGCGCGGCTCTTTTACCGACTTATTCAGCATTTCAACTATCACACTGTTTTTGATTTGGGAACTTCGTTGGGGCTAACGACGATGTACTTAGCTCAAGCCAATCCAAAAGCCAACATTACGACCTTTGAAGGCTGCCCCGAAACCGCTAAAGTAGCCGCACGAAATTTTGAGCAGTGGGCAATCGCCTCTCCTCCACTGTCTATCACTATTATTTCGGGTAATATAGACGAAACACTGATGCCTCAAGTTGCTGCTGTACAGAAGCTTGACTTTGTTTTTTTTGATGCCAATCATCGTTATGAACCTACCCTACGGTACTTTGAACAATGTCTTCAAAAAGCCCACAACGATAGTTTATTTATTTTTGACGATATTCATTGGTCGGCAGAAATGGAAGCCGCTTGGGCAGCTATCAAAGCGCATCCTTCCGTAACAGTAACCATTGACTTGTTTGCCGTAGGATTGGTTTTTTTTAGAAAACAACAGCCCAAACAAGATTTTGTATTGCGTTGGCCATTTTGGAAATAATTACAGCACCACAAACACTACCCGTCGGTTTTTCTTGCGGTTTTCTTCAGTTGTATTAGGAGCAACAGCATCTAAAGGGCCGCGCCCAACACTTTGCAAACGAGTGGCATCAATGCCTTTTTGTACCAGATACTCAACCACCGATTGGCAACGCTCACGCGAAAGAGCCACATTCAAATCAAAATCGCCTACATTGTCGGTATGCCCTCTGATTTCGATTTTCATCGTTGGGTTTTGAGTCAAAAAAACGGCCAATTCATTGAGCTGAGGAAATGACTCTTCGCGCAAGACAGGGCTACTTTGATCAAAATAGATATTATTCAAAGCAATAACGCTCCCCTTTTCAGGCACTTTTTCTGTAAAAATATCAGTAGAAGTAGGTATAGGAGTAAGACGAAAAGTGATATCATAGCTTTTTACCTATTAAATCTGTTTCAATTGCTAATTCTTTATTTTCCGCACTAAACTTAGGGGCTATTGCTTCCAATACTATGTTATCTGGGCTGTTATAGGTAAGCTCTATCCCCCTTTAGTCCAAGCGATTATTTGAGGTTGAGCTGTATTTTTCGATTGTATTTTTATAGTGCCATTTTCAATAGGTTGATTATCAGCAACATTCTCTACTTTTATTTTAACCACCGAGGGTTTATTTTCTGCAAACTCAAAAGCCAAAACCCTATCATGCTTGATGTCGTTGATATTGGCGGAGGCATCCGTATAGCCTGGAGCCGTCACGTAGATATTGACGGTTGTTTCGGGCAAAACTTTGATTGAAAACCCGCTCGGTAGGGAGATAGATAGGCTCAAAATTTTCTCCTGTTTTGGCATCCTTCATTTTGAGCATCACTTTTGTCAAAATGGCTTTGCTTTCTATATCTCTTATCACTACTGTTAAAGTAATAAGCGTTTGCTGATTAGCAGAGTCAAATACCTTTGCATTTTTGAAAAGTTGCTTTTGTCTTATTGTTTTCTATGACCGATTGAATCACAGTCTCTGGCCTTTTTTCGGGTTTGAGCGTATCGGTTTTAGTTACCTCTGATATTAAATAAACGCATGGATATTCTTCTACAAAACCATGACCACTAAGCCATAAGACAAACAAAACAAGGCATCTTAATTGCATCATAGCTAAATCTTATCTTAATTTGCAAACGAATAATTAGTAAACAAAAAATTGTTCTTTGTTTGTTCTAAACTATCAAAATGACCCACCCTTCAGACTCCCGCGCTTATTTTTTTAAAATTGATACTACCATCAAAAAAATTCGGAATGTACTCCAAAAGCGTTTTAATGATTCTGGCTTTGATTTAACCGTGGACCAGTGGGTATTAATTGACCATGTAGCTCGTAATCAAGGCATTAGTCAAAACAACTTGGCTGAATTGACCACCAAGGATGCCCCTACTGTCACTCGAATTTTAGACCTATTAGTCAAAGAAGCTAGTAGAACGTCGCATGTCGGGAGAGGATCGTCGTAAATTTAATGTTTTTAACGGCAGCGGGTGAAAAAATATTTGAAATGGTTTTGCCCATCGTCCAAGAAATTCGCCGACAAGGGTGGGGGCAACTGAGCGAAGCTGATTACACGCATTTTGTTCACATCATGGATTCTATTTTCAGAACTTTACGGATACACCTCATTCCGACAAGTGAACATTTAGACCTTCTTAGCGGTTCTAAGAAAAACAAAATGTGATTAAAAATGCCCATTTTGTGGCCTTTGTCGCCTATTTCAAAATGTAAACTTTATTTGTTTTCCATAAATCCCTCCTATATTTGGCGATAATATTGGGATTAAACCGACCCGCCATGTCAAAAAACTTAGTAATAGTAGAGTCACCTGCCAAAGCCAAAACCATCGAAGGATACCTCGGAAAAGATTTCACAGTCAAGTCCAGCTTCGGGCATGTCCGCGACCTTCCCGATAAAGATTTGGGAGTAGATGTCAAGAATAGTTATGAACCCACCTATGAGGTTTCACCAGAGAAAACCAAGGTAGTCAATGAGTTGAAAAAACTGGCTAAATCTTCGGACGAAGTATGGCTCGCTACCGACGACGACCGCGAAGGCGAAGCCATTTCTTGGCACTTAAAAGAAGCCTTAGGATTATCTAACGATACTAAGCGCATTGTTTTTCGAGAAATCACCAAAAATGCCCTCCAAAAAGCCATTCAAAGTCCACGTACTATAGATATGGACTTGGTCAATGCGCAACAAGCACGCCGTGTATTAGACCGCTTGGTAGGCTATGAACTTTCGCCCGTGCTATGGCGCAAAATCAAAATCGGCAATAGCAAAGCCCTTTCGGCAGGGCGCGTACAGTCGGTGGCTGTGCGACTTATCGTGGACAGGGAACGTGAAATAGACACCCATGAATCGAAATCGTCTTTTAAAATAGTAGCCCGCTTTGACTTGGAAGGGGGCAAGGTATTGGAAGCTGAACTGCCCAAAAACTTTGAAACTGAAACTCAAGCACGTGCTTTCTTGGAAAAATGTAAGGGTGCTACCTTCAAGATAAAAAACTTGGAAGTAAAACCTGCGAAAAAATCACCCGCAGCTCCTTTTACCACTTCTACCTTGCAGCAGGAAGCCTCACGGAAATTGAGTTTTTCGGTATCGCAAACCATGACGGTAGCACAAAAACTCTACGAAGCAGGTAAAATATCGTACATGCGTACCGATTCTACCAACCTTTCGGAGGAGGCCATGGGCAAAGCCAAAGACCAGATTAATAACGAGTATGGCACAAAATACCACCAGCCGCGCACTTACAAGACCAAGTCTGAATCGGCGCAAGAAGCCCACGAGGCCATTCGCCCCACCGACTTTGGCACTACCAAAGGCAGCAGCGACCGCAACGAACAGCGACTCTATGAACTGATTTGGAAACGAGCCATTGCCTCTCAAATGGCCGATGCACAATTGGAACGTACCGTTGCCACAGTGTCTATCTCAACTACCCCCGAAGAACTGATCGCTCAAGGGGAAGTGATTAAATTTGATGGCTTTTTGAAAGTTTATCTCGAATCGAACGATGACGAAGAAGAAGATACCAAAGGCATGTTGCCTCCTTTGAATATAGGTCAGGTGTTGCTGTTAGACCGACTGAAAGCCACCGAAAAATTTTCGCGCCCCAAACCTCGCTACACAGAAGCCAGTTTGGTAAAACAATTGGAGGAAATGGGCATTGGGCGGCCTTCCACCTACGCGCCTACTATTTCGACCATTATCAAGCGTGAATATGTAGTAAAACAGGACAAACCTGCGCAACAACGCGAGTTTAAAGAACTGACCTTACACAAAAACACCATCCAAGAGAAAAAAGGAACAGAAAATTTTGGCGCAGAAAAAGCCAAATTATTCCCGACGAATACTGGCATGGTGGTCAATGATTTCTTAGTGGATTTATTTCCCGATATCGTTGATTTCTCTTTTACTGCCAATGCGGAAAAAGAATTTGACGAAATAGCCGAAGGCAAGGTGTCGTGGCAAAAAATGATTGATGCGTTTTACCAAGGTTTTCATCAAAAAATTGGAGAGGTAGCCGAAACAAAGGTTTTCAAAAATGAAGCCCGCGATTTAGGTTTAGACCCTAAATCAGGCAAGCCTGTGTCGGCGCGTATTGGCAAATTTGGCCCATATGTACAGTTGGGCGACGCAGTAGAAGGGGAACCCAAACCCCAATATGCTAACCTCAGAAAAGGGCAGCTTGTCGAGACCATCACACTCGAAGAAGCCCTCGAACTCTTTGCTTTACCACGAGAAGTAGGCTTTTTCGAAGATAAACCCATGATTGTAAACATCGGCAAATATGGGCCATATGTCAAGCACGACGACAAATTTTACTCCCTCGCTCCTACCGACGACCCCTATACCGTTGAGGAGGAAGCCTGTATCAATGCCATCAAACTCAAACGCGGCGATTTGGCCAACGACGGCGAAGGCTTAGGAGAATTTGAGGGGAAACCTTTAACAACTGGCTCAGGAAGATATGGCCCATATGTAAAGCACGACGACAAATATTACTCATTGGCAAGGGGGGAAAGCTTAGCCAGCCTGACCCGAGAAGCAGCACTTGAACTAATCAAGAAAAAACGCGAAGCCGAAAATAATAAGTACATCAAAGAGTTTCCTGAAAATGAATCGGTAAAAGTGATGAACGGCAGATATGGCCCCTATATTTCTGTTGGTAAGCGTAATATTAAAATCCCCAAAGACACCGACCCTGCTTCTTTGACCTTGGAAGATTGTCTGAAATTGGCAGGGAGTTGATAGAAGGGTTTTGTGGGTTTAGGTAGATTTAGTAGATTTAGTTGTTTTAAGATAAATCTCATTGGCCTTCAAATAGACTTTCAATCCATTAAAATACTTAAACCCTATTCAATCATGGATCAGCGCATCATTAATCTTTTCGACGAATACACCCACAAGCCACTCAAAAGAGGATTTTCTCAAACGTCTGGCCCAACTCACAGGTAGCACCGCTGCCGCCTTGGCAGTATTGCCACTCTTAGAAATCAACTATGCCCATGCCGCTACTGTTGCCCAAACCGACGAACGGCTCGACATTGAACAGATTACTTACCCAGGTGAAGACACCCAAATGAAAGGCTATTTGGCCCGCCCCAAAGGCGCTGGAAAATACCCAGCTGTAGTAGTAATTCACGAAAACAGGGGGATTAATCCGCACATTGAAGATGTAACAAGGCGGGTTGCCTTGGCTGGATTCATTGCCTTAGCTCCCGATGCACTCTCGCCTTTTGGAGGTACGCCTACCAACAATGATGAACAGGTACGTACTTATTTCGGTCAGTTAGATGCGAAAAAAAACCTGAGCAATTTCGTCAAAGCCTTTGATTATCTCAAATCGCGCCCCGATTGCACAGGCAAAACAGGCTGTGTGGGCTTTTGCTGGGGTGGTGCTATGGCCAATCAGTTGGCCGTCAATGTGCCTACTTTAAATGCTGCTGTGGCTTATTATGGCCGCCAGGCAGATGCCGCGGATGTTCCCAAAATCAAGGCATCACTTATGCTACACTATGGCGGCCTCGACGAGCGCATCAATGCGGGTATTCCTGCTTACGAAGAAGCTCTTAAAAAAGCAGGAACAGACTACCAGCTATTTGTTTATGAAGGAGCGCAACACGCCTTCAACAACGACACCGCTCCTACCCGCTACAATGAAGCCACAGCCAAGCTGGCTTGGGGAAGAACCCTTGAGTTATTCAATAAAAAGTTAAAATAGTCGCCATTATCTTTTTGCTATTTTATTCTGTGCAATGGTCCTTTGTCGACTGCATTTGAAGCGTGCATCGTCGTTGTGCAATAAGGCACTGTGTTTTGTAGAACGCCCCTGAACTCGTTCTCGCCACAATCGCCAAGATCGGGGCTTGAGTTCGCGTCGCATGGTATGAATTACCTCTTGCTCTGTCAATCCAAATTGGGTTTCAATGGCATCAAAAGGTGTACGATCTTCCCAGGCCATTTCTATGACTCTGTTTATCTCTTGCAACGACAATCTCTTGATTCGTTCTGCTACTTTCATAAACTTATCAACCTATTTTTTCTGCAATTGTTTAAAGTTTGGAGGATGAATAAATAAGTCTAAACTGATCGTTTTTCCTTTGGTTCAAAAGCAAGCAACCCTCCCGTAAAATATCGGGAGGGTTGCTTTTTTCATGGTATGGATGTAATCGGAAAACTATTTCTATCCGCCTCGGCGACCACCAGTACCGCCTGCACCGCCCGCTGCGCCGCCACCACCGTCGTTAGAGTTGTCGCCTCCTTGTTTGGTATCGTCGTTGTTTACACTCTTTTTGCGTTGGAAGAAGTTGCCATCAAAGGTCATTTTTCCAAAGCGCTTGCGGAAAGTAACTCTGAAACCACGGTTGTAGATATAATTTACTTGTTCTTGGGTAAATACATTACCTGGCGTATTGCTGCTTAGTTCTGAACGCTGTTTAAAGGCATTTTGCAAGAAATTTTCCGCCCCAAAGCCTAAGCTTGCATTTTGTTTCTTAAACTCTTTCAAAATATTGAGGCTATATACCCTAAATCCTGCCTGAACACCTTGTAGCTGAATTTCTCTTGCACGAGTAAATCCAATAGTTGCGCACTCCAGTCCTTACCCAACTGGTATTGTACCTGTCCAAATAGGTTGAATGTCCAGTTTTGATTGCTCACACCCAAAGCTGAGCTATTGAGCATAATATAACGCGTATCCAAGTTACCGTTGATAGTCATTCCTTTGATAGGCTTAATCATGGCAAAAACATTAAAACCAAAAGCCCGATTGCTCGCCACATTCTGATAGGTAGTCAAGAGGGCATTGTTACTCACGATCAAAGTTCCTGCATTTACTCCTTGAGCTGTAGTAAGTTGGTTAAATAATTCTTGACCACCTCGATAGCGTACCGTTTCAATAGAATTGTCGGTCATACGAGCATAAGCCGAGAAGTTGAGTGTTGTTGTTTTAACAAACGCACTTAAGTTTACTTCAAAGTTGTTGGTATATTCAGGATTCAAGTTGGGATTACCAAATGAGATATTGAAAGGGTCGCTTTGATTCACGTTTGGATTCAAGAATTGAATGGAGGGGCGCTGAATACGGCGGTTATAACTAAAACGAATAGTTTTTCCTCCTTTCAAACCCTTTGATAGGGTAACACTGGGTACTACTGTTCCGAAATCTTTTAAATCCACAGCAGGAGCATCTTGGTATTTAGCATCTAATTGTGTGTATTCATAGCGAACGCCTGGTTTGAAACCCCATTTGTTTTTACTTTGAAACAAAAAAGAGACATAAGCAGAATAAACGTTTTGATCATAGCTAAACACATTGGTTCTCAATGGATTTACAATAAATGTACCACGCCCTGTGCTATCGTAATTGAAACGATAATCACTTTCAATATGACGTAAAATCATCTTAGCACCCGTCTCGATTTGCGCATGAGGACTCAAAGGATCTTGGTAATCAACCTGAATGGTTTTTTCTTGGGTTGTGCTTTTATTGGGGTTATTTTCCCGATAAATCAATTCTCCTTGCGAAATACCTTTGTATTGATTGCGGGTGTAACTATTGTCGCCAAGATTCTGACTAAATTGTGCCAACACAGAAAACTCTTTGCCCGTTTTTTCAAACTTACGGGTATAGTCGAAGTTTACGTCTAAGTTATTACCTAAGTTTTTGGTATCGATTTTATTGCCAAAAGTAGGTGTTTTTACATCTCCTGTAAATCCAAAAGACTGTTGGGTATTATTCAAGTTAAAAGCACGACGGCTATTACGAGCACTCAAAGTAAAGTTATCTTTGGCAGTAGGCGAGTAATCCAAACTGATTTGCCCGTTTCCGAATCCACCCAACTGCTGTCCATTGTTTTCTTGACGAGTGCGCAAAATTTGCCCTGAAGTCAGCTGACGGCTGATGTCCACATAACCTCCCGTAGGAGGATAAAAAAAGCGGCCACCGCCATTAAGTGAGATACCGAGTTTTTTAGTACGAAGCGTGACATTTCCAAATAAATTGCTCGATCGATTGCCTCCTGCCATGTCAATAGAGCCAGTAATTCCTTGTATCGTATTTTTCTTAGTGATGATATTAATGATACCTGCCGACCCTTCTGCATCATATTTCGCAGAAGGGGAAGTAATCACTTCTACAGTTTTAATTTGATCAGAGGGAATCATTTTTAAAGCATCCGCTACGCTATTGGCTACAATGGTAGAAGGTTTGCCATTGATTAACACACGAATATTCTGGCTGCCCCGCATCGAGACGTTGCCATCCAAATCTACTGATAGCATCGGCACTTTACGCAACACATCGCCAGCATCGCCACCTGCGTTAGAAATATCTTTTTCGGCATTATAGACCAATCTATCTACCTTATCTTCAATGATAGGCTTATCTCCTACTACAGTTACTTCAGCCAAAGTCCGCACATCAGGTGGTAGGCTTAGATTACCTAATTTTTGATCTTTATTTCCTTTACCAATGGTTATTTTAGCTATCTCAAAGTTTTTGTAACCAATAAAACTGGCTACAAATTTAAAATCTCCATCAGGAACGTTTTTGATTAAGAATTCACCTTTTTCATCAGTCACAGTTCCATCTACTGGCTTCCCCGATTTGATGTCGAAAAGAGCCACAGTAGCATACTCCACAGGTTTGCCTGTGAGAGAATCGATAATAACACCAGATACACGCCCATTGCCTCTGGGTAAATCAGGCATGGCTTGCTGCTGTTGTTGACCAAACATACCGCCTGAGCCACGGTCGCCACCACCACGGCTGCCGCCACCACCGCTACCTGGGAATTGTGCTTGTGTTGTAAAAATAACTCCTAAAGTGGCTGTTAAAATGTAAAATAGCTGTTTCATTTGTTTGTTTGTTGTAATAATATCTTCAATAGTAAAGACATTCATTTTGGTACAAATGTTGTTCCTTAACCAATAGAAAACCCATAAAAACGACCAAATACAGAGTCTAAACGATTAAATAGGGGTAAATCATAGACGAAATTTAATCGAATAGAGGCCAATTGACCCCAAATCCTAATGAACGCCCAACGACAGGATAAAAAGGCGTAGAAAAATAGCCTGGGTTTAAAGCACCTTGCAAGAGACCCTGGGCAGCGTTGGCTATCTTTACAAACAAACGTACACGATTGATACGAGCATTGAGAAAAAGTTCGGAATATACTACTCCCTCGGTCTTCAAACGATTTTGGAGATGAAATTGCTGCGTAAGCGGCATATAGGCATCCGCATAATACACTGACTTATAATGAATTTCTCCTCCCACTTGAAGGTATAATACTTTGGCATAAATAAAGTCGTAAGCAATGCGAAGATTGGCGAAAAAACGGGGAATACGCAGCAGATTATCGTTGGAAACTAAACTATAATAAGTGTGAGCTAAAAATTGAAATTTACGAGGTCGCCATTCGGTTTGCGCACCAATGCGCACTACACTAAATGCTCCCGTAAATTGCCGAGCTATAGCAGCAGTATCATAATAAAAGTAATTGGTAATCAAGTGGTAATCTAAGCGAGGGCTAAATCGAAGCTGTTTGGTATTTAGATGAAGCTGCCCATAAATGGTATTAGAATTAACCAAGCGGTTGGTGTTATCCCAACGGAGATTATTACTGTTATAAAATTGTTGGAGCATCGTGGGAGATGACAGGATAGAAGCATAACCTGCCGTAAACCACTTACTAATGATTTCGCCTTTTACCTTAAAATCACGCCCTAATAAATACTCAAATTCTGCTGTGGCACGTTGCGTGCTATCTTTGAGATAATAGGCCAACCAAAGCCCCAAATAATTTTCAAACCGACTCAATTTATAGTTGCCAGTTGTGCTATCAGTCTGGTTATAGATACCCTTCATATTGGCAAATCTTTGCCGATAGTGCGCTCTGTAGTTAAATCCCTGAAAACGCCCTTTCAGGCCCACTGTATTCTCAACCGACCTAAATTTTACTTCTTGCCTGGTATAGGTATCGCTGTAATAATACTTTTGGTAAAAACCATATTTCTCTCCTTGGCTTAAATCAGCATCTGTGTAGGTATTAATGGTACGCTTATAATCGAAGATATGATATACCTGAAACCCCTGCGCCATCACATATTGATGATAAATATGCCAGTTGTTACGCCTTTCCCACGACTGTGCTGTTTTTAAGATTGCCGATGGGTTATTGTATTCGATGCTGCCCCCAGGCTTAAAATTAAGACTATCAGGCGACATGCCCCCTTGCTCATATGCACTATGATTAAGGTGGTTAAATTGTCCTAATAATTGGTATTTATCATCTTTAGAGCGGTAGTTGCCATGAAATACAAAGCCCCAGTTTTGCGTCAGATTGTTTTGAGGATCGGTGGAGCCACTCGTGCCAAAGTATTTGTTAGTCGTAAATCGCTGGGCATTGATGCCCAAATTGAGTCTTGGCGAGAGGTTTTGATTGTGGTCAAAACGAACGATATTCTGCCCCAAGCCTCCCAGTGTCAAGAACATATTGGTATAAGGCGACTTGGTATCAAAATATTTTACATCTTTAATAGTGTATGCGTAGGGCGTATAAGCATCATAACCAAATTGTGCTCCTAACTGCTCTACGGGGCGATAAAATACCCAGCGCGAAGCCGTTCCAAAATTCCCCAAATCAATAAGCTGATAATCATAACGTTGCACGAAATTATATCGATGAAAAGCATCGTAGGACGTATCAATGGGATAAAGGGTTTTACGGTTGTTAAAAACATCTTCTTCCAAAAAAAACTGAGCAGTTTTAGGACCATAGATTTGCTTTGTAGAATCATCTATCTGTACTTGCCCACCACTGCTGCCCATACTTCCTTGCTGCCCTCCCAAAGAACCTCCTTGAGGCAAGCGAATTTGCCCCTCGGTCGTAGCCGTCCATAAGCCACATAAAACAATAAAAAGCCACTTTTTCACAATGCAAAGTTAGTAGAAGTTTATGGTTTGTAGCTGTGTCTTGGAGTTTTGTCACTGATAGTTTACAGTTTTTAGAAGGATTATTTTCGCTTACTATTTGATATTTAGCAAGTTAAAATACGTTTCTCAAGTAAAATTAAGAATATTTAAGGTTTTGAGTAAACGGTTAGGAATCCGGTGAGTTGTTCGTTAATTTTGTTATTATCATTATCAAATGAATGTTATATGGCTAAGTACGCATTTACTTACAATCAGGAGATTGGCCATCAAGGGCAAAAGCCTGGTCCCCCACTTTCCGGGGGCTTTCGGGAGTTCACCATTGGCCCGGGCTACGATATGGGAGGTCGTACACCCAGCGAAATTTACGAAGATTTGACCAAAGCAGGTGTGCCACCCCAAACAGCAGCGTTATTCATGGAGGCTGCTTATAAGACTGGCGATGACGCACAAGCATGGGTGAATGACCATCGGCATGAGTTGTACATCACGGAAGAGCAACAACAATCCTTGTTTGATCATGTATTGGTAGAGGAATACGAGCAGCGGCTACAATCGCAGCTATCGCATTTTGTACATGAAAACGGCCGCATTACGCCCGATATGATTGATTGGAGCAATTTAACCGAAAAACAAAAACATATTCTTTTGATTTTGCCTACAACCCAGGTTTAAGTAAATTCCCCACTTTGACCGAAGCCGTACTGCGGGAAGACTGGGATACTGTGGCGCAATCTTTTGAGCGTTTTTCAGCAGGTGAACCCCTCTCTTACCGCAATGATTCTTTTTACCAGACTTTTTTAGACCCTAACGCCCCCCGCTACCCACAGAACTCGAAGTAGCAGAAGTGATTGATTCTCATACAGTAAATACCATAGAAACAGTAGAAGAAGTTTGGGAGAAAGACTTATATTCGGAAATTCCAGTAGCTGACGAATTATCCCATATTTCATTTTCTCCCTCAGATCCCCATCTGGATAATTTACTCAATGAACAAGATTGGGAAATTTAGTACACTGATGCAAATCTTGCTTAAAGCTCTAATCAGCCAATAGTTTTACCATAATATCCTTATAATAAACCTTACTTTTAGGGTCGTGGCCTTGTAAAGCAAAAGTACCACTACCAATCTTACGGTTTTCATTGCCTTTTGAGCGCTCTATCCCCTCGGGTTCTATATAATCCACTACAGTTTTATCATTGATTTTAATGGTAATATGTTTACCCTCCACTTTGATGTATTCGGTGTACCATACGTTGTCGTCCACAAACACATCTTTTACATCTTGAATAGCATACAAACTCCCCGTACGTCGCCAGTCGGTATGTGAATTGTTGACTTGCACTTCATAGCCTTTAGAAGGCCAGCCTCCTTCTTGATATTCGGTATGAAAATAAATACCCGAGTTAGAGCCTGGGGTAGTCATTACTTGCGCTTTAAATTCAAAATTTCTGAAATTATGATCTCCAATTTTACCATCATAAAATAAGTGCGCTCTTGGACCATTGACTACAATAACTCCATCTTCTACTTTAAAAGAAGCCGCATTTTCACCTACTTTCCAGCCATTCAACGATTTTCCGTCAAATAGCTTAATCCATTTTTCCTTTTTATTTTTTGGTGAAAAACTCGCACCAATCGTCACGACTAATACAGAAGTAATAAGCCAAATAAGTTTTTTCATGATAAGTATTGATTTAGATTTATTTATAAAAGCTGAAGATTTTATAAATATCACCGTAGAAATTACAAAAGCTATCTTTAGATTATGTTTTTGGATTGATTTAGTCCCATTATACAGCATAGATAATACTCAAGTGGTTAAGCCTTTACTTGCTAAATAAGTGCAGGCTATTAATCAAAAGAGGGTCTTCTCTTACGTTAGCAGTCTTGTTTCCAAAAATTTAAAAATCTATTCTCTTCTACAATCTTTGGTATTATGCCTATAAAAACGGGAACAAATAGCAAGAAGGGGTTAGGAAGTTACAAAAAAAGCCCTCAAATGAGGGCTTAAAGTAATAATTTGCCTTTTTAAGGCCTTTTTGGCGGTCCGGACGGGACTCGAACCCGCGACCCCATGCGTGACAGGCATGTATTCTAACCAGCTGAACTACCGGACCAAAGTTGCTTTTCTGTTACTTTGTTGCTGAAAAGTGATGCAAAAGTAGTATTTTTAGCTTTCATTGCAACATTTCCCATCAAAAAAACTTGCAATTATTTTCACTTCTTTTTCTTTTTTTACAAAAAAAAACTGACTGTTAATGAGTTAGCCAATTGTTAAGTATGACAAAAATTAAAGATGTTACCGACTTTTTAGAGTCAAAAGCTCCACTTGCTTATCAAGAGTCTTACGATAACGCTGGATTAATTGTAGGCAATACCCTTGAAAAGGTGAAGAATATATTAGTCACTCTTGATACCACAGAAGCTGTCGTGGAGGAAGCCCTTGCTAAAGATTGTAATCTCATCGTTGCTCATCACCCGATTGTTTTTAAAGGACTCAAAAAAATCAATGGTCAAAGTTATGTAGAACGTACTATCATCAAAGCCATCAAAAATGATGTAGCTATTTATGCCACCCATACCAATCTTGACCATGTGGAAGATGGGGTTAATTTTATGATTGCCGAGCGGCTGGCATTACAAAACGTCCGAATTTTAGCCCCTAAGCAAAATCTCCTAACCAAACTTGTATTTTTTGTTCCTTTGGTCAATACCCAACAAGTGCTTGATACACTTCATCAAGTAGGCGTGGGAAAAATTGGCAATTATGATCACTGTAGTTTTAAAGTGGCAGGCACAGGGACATTCCGTCCTAACGATAAAGCAAGACCACACATCGGTACAAATCAAGTACAAGAAGAGGTCATAGAAAATCGAGTAGAGGTCATTTTCCCTACTTACTTAGAGAAAACAGTGCTACATACACTTCGTCGGGCGCACCCCTACGAAGAAGTGGCGTATTATTTAACTTCTCTCCAAAATCAAAACCAAGAAGTAGGGGCTGGCGCAATCGGCACTTTGACAGAACCTATGGAGGCTCAGAGCTTTTTAGGGTATTTGAAACAACAAATGAACCTTCCTATCATTAGACACACGTCTTTGGTCAAAGAAACGATTCAGAAAGTCGCCGTCTGTGGTGGTGCGGGAAGTTTTCTACTCAATGATGCTATGGGTGCAGAAGCGGATGTTTTTATCACTGCCGACTATAAATACCACGAGTTTTTTGATGCTGATGGTCGTATTATTATTTGTGACATCGGACATTACGAAAGCGAAGTTTTCACAAAAGAATTATTGCAACGATATTTGTCGAAAAAATTTGTTAATTTTGCGACAATTTTGTCAGAAACTATTACAAATCCAGTAAATTACTACGTGTAAAGTGGCCACTTTCAGGTGTTAGAAAATTATTCTCCTCACTTAAGATAGTCCACTTCAAAAACAAAAAATATGGAACTGACCGTTGCCCAGAAATTAGACTTACTGCTTAAATTGCAGGAAATTGACTCACAATTGGATGGCATCAAAAAGATTCGCGGCGATTTGCCCGAAGAAGTCCGCGACTTAGAAGATGACATTGCTGGATTTGAAACCCGTATTGGAAAATTCAATAGTGAAATCAACGTATTGGATGAAGAAATTGCCCGCCACAAAGCGGCAAAAAAAGATGCTGAAAAATTGATTGCTCGCTACAAAGAGCAACAAATGAACGTCCGTAATAATCGTGAGTACGATGCCATTACTAAAGAAATGGAGCTTCAAACGCTCGAAATTGAATTAGCTGAGAAAAAATCGCGTGAGGCGGATTTCAAAATCAAAGCAAAAAAAGAAGAAATAGCAGCAACTGATGCCCTCTTAAAAGACCGTCGCGAAGACCTGAAGGCAAAAAAACAGGAGCTTGATACGATTACTTCTGAGAGCCATGAGGATGAGAAAAAGCTCATTGAAAAGCGTGAGCTTCAAGCTACAAAAGTAGAAGATAGGCTCTTCAAGTCGTATATGAAAATACGTCTTAATTCTGGTAACGGGCTGGCAGTAGTTACCGTAAAAAGAGGTGCTTGCGGTGGTTGTTTCAATGTAGTTCCTCCTCAACGGCAGGCTGATATTCGCGAAAAAAGAAAATCATTGTGTGTGAACACTGTGGTCGTATTTTTGCCGACGTGGACACAGAATACAAATAATTTTTTTCTATATTGGTTTCCTTAAACGCTTCATTTGTAATATAATGAAGCGTTCTCTTTATTTTATCAATTGGACTTTCGGGTATAGAATATTTGCCAATTTACTGTCCAAGTCTTCCCGTCGTCAATAGAAGATTTCCAATCCCAAACAAAGCTATTGGGCTTGATGTCGCGAAATACCATTTTATCTATCTGCTTTTTCCCATTGGCATTTACCCTGTTACTGGAAAAGAAAAAGGTTTCTTGCTCTCGTCCGCCTACCAAAGAGATGTAACTGTTGGAGTTGTCCACCCAAGTTTGCCGCCATGCTTTCTGAGAAATATCATAAATAGAAAAGCTTTTACCCTGATACCCTTTAGTATTGCCCGTCAATCCCTCGAAGTTTTCTTGGATAGCTGTCCCATTTAGAATTTTCTCGATGCGGTTTTTTCCGTATAACTTTACACTATCTTTGACATACCACATCAAGTCCCAATCGCCAACCCAAAAATCAAACCAAGCCAATGTATCTCCCTGCAATAAGCGGGTTGCTTCTGTGCAACTGCATTTATACATACGAAAAAAAGCAAAAAGAATAAACTATTTTTTGACATAACAATTTAGGTTAATTTTTAGCAAAATACACTAAAAATTTATACCAAATATCCCCTAAAAATAGGGATACTTAAATGGTTGTAAAAAATTTCCCTTTACTTCTGAATTAATGAAACTTAGTAAATAGCCTGGTCAATTGATATGCGCTATCGCTTACACCTTGATAGCCATACAGCATGGCTTCTTGAAGTGACATGGGGCGATTAAGAATGGACGTGGCATAAGTCAAACCTATGCTTTCAATTTCTTCGGGAGAAATCAATAATGTACCACAGATAGCTACCACTGGAATATTTTTTTGTTTTGCTGACTGTGCGACTCCTGCAATAAGTTTTCCTTGAAGTGTTTGCGCATCTATTTTTCCTTCGCCCGTCAAAATCAAATCTACGCCTTGGAGTTTTTCTTCAAACAGCGTTTGTTCCATGACGATCTTTACTCCTTCTTTGAGGGTTGCATTCAAGAAAAACAATAGTCCAAAACCTAAACCACCAGCTGCCCCTGTGCCTTCTGTAGCCGCCAAATCTACACTAAAATCGCGCTGCACAAGGGTGGCGATGTGTCTCAAACCATTGTCTAATTCCTCCACCATCCTTTCGTTTGCTCCTTTTTGGGGTGCATAGACGAACGCCGCACCCATGGGGCCATATAAAGGCGCAGCTACGTCACAAGCTACCTGAATATCAATAGGTGGAGTGAAAGCAGGTGGGATGATTTTATGAATAGAGATGAGATTTTTTCCATTAGGAACTATTTTACTCCCTTTATCATCCAAAAACTGCCAGCCCAAAGCAGCAGCCATTCCAGTGCCACCATCGGTAGTAGCACTACCCCCTATGCCCAAAACGATGGTGCTTACTCCTTTATCTATCGCCGCTTGTATCAATTGACCTGTTCCAAAGGTAGAGGTAAGTAGTGGATTGCGTTCTTTAGGTTGTAAAAGCCGTAGGCCAGAAGCAGAAGCCATTTCCATATAGGCGGTTTTTAGGTCGGCAGCAAGCCCCCATTCAGCTTGTATTGCTCTACCCAATGGATCAAGCACAAGGGCTTTCTGGATTTCCCCTTTTGCATTATAGGTTAGAATATCGGTTGTTCCTTCTCCTCCATCAGCCATTGGAATAGATAAAACTTCGGCTGTAGGGGCTGCTCTTAAAATTCCTTCATGCATGGCTTCACACACTTCTGAAGCTGTCAATGAACCACGAAATTTATCTGGAGCAAGCAGTATTTTCATTAAAACAAAATACTTTCGTCGTCGGTTACTTTGGGACGCAGGTACGTATTAGTAGAATCCACTTTTGTACCACCACATCCAATATAAACTTCCATACCATCAGGTTTGAAAAAGCGTTCTCTACGATAGGGCGATTTCTCATTTCCTGCCAAATCGGCATCTGCATATATTTTTTGCATATATGTCCCCCAAGCAGGCATGGCTATCCGTGCGCCTTGTCCATACGCCATCGAAGTAAAATGAACGTGGTTGTCTTCACCCCCTACCCATACTCCCGTAACGAGATTGGGAGTCATCCCCATAAACCAGCCGTCAGTATAATCAGAGGTCGTTCCTGTTTTGGCAGCAATGTCGTTATTGTCTGATAATTTATATTGCGAACGCAGCCTCTGCGCTGTTCCCCAAGGATCTTCTACCGCCCCACGCATGATAAATAACATCTGATAAGCGATACTCGGACTAATCACTTCTTTTTCTTCAATGGGAAAGTCTGCCAGAACTCGCCCGTCCTTGGCCTCAATACGTGTCACAAAACGCGGTTTTACATGTTTACCATTATTAGCAAAGGTAGAATAGGCATTGACCATCTCAAAAACCGACACATCAGGTGTGCCCAAGCAAATGGTTACATCATTTTCGGGCAAATCGCTGGTAATTCCTAATTTATGGGCATATTCTACCACGGTTTTGGGTCTAACCATTTTCATTAAATGTACACTAATTGAGTTGACTGATTTTGCCAGTGCTTGACGAAGCGTAAGGGCTTGTCCAGAATAACTCCCCGTAGAATTTTTAGGACACCAGTTGCCAATACATACTTGGCGATCTACGATTGTTTCGCAGGGGGTAGCAAAGTTACGGTCAATGGCCGAGCAGTAAACAAAGGGTTTAAAAGTAGAGCCTGGCTGTCTTTTCCCCTGATATACTTGGTCATATTTGAAATGTTTAAAATTAATTCCTCCTACCCACGCTTTCACGTCACCGTTGCGGGGGTCCATTGAAACCATTCCTATCCGTAAAAATTTATTATAATATTTAATCGAGTCCAACGGACTCATAATGGTATCGCGATCTCCTCGCCAAGAGAAAACGCGCATTTTGATAGGTTTTCTCAACTCACGCCATACGGCTTCCTCATCTCCATTGAAAGCTTTCTAAGTTCGCGGTACCGCCAGCTCCTTCTCACAGCCCTTCGTTCAAAGCCAGGATCTGTTACATAGCCACTACCTCCTTTGGGGTTTTTAATTACCCATGGCGTAATGGTCTTGGTTTGGCTATCGAATTTAGCTTGCTGATCCCGCATATGAACATCAGCAGACTGCTCCGCATATTTTTGCATACGAGAATCTATGGTGGTATAAATCCTCAATCCATCGGTATAGAGGTCGTATTCTGTACCATTTTCTTGGTTGTACTGAGCAAGCCAAGTCTTCATCCAATCGCGCAGTACCTCCCTAAAATAAGGTGCAAGACCCGAATTATGGTTTTCAATAGTAAAGTTTAGTCCTAAAGGTTTTAGCTTATTTCGAGCAAACGCCTCAGCACTTAAAAAACCATATTTCATCATTTGACCCATCACAACATTGCGTCGTTCTAAGGCACGTTCTTCAAAAACACGTGGATTGAAGCGAGACGGATTCTGTAACATTCCTACTAACAAAGCAGCTTCGGTAAGTTCCAAATTCCATGGTTCTTTTTTAAAATAGGTTTTAGCAGCTGTCTTTATGCCTTCAGCATTGTTTCCAAACGAAACCGTATTGAGGTACATCATCATGATTTCTTGTTTGGTATAATTTCGTTCCAAGCGTACAGACAATATCCACTCTTTGGTCTTTGCTATTACTGTTTTTATAAAAGGTAAATCTCCCAATATACCTTTGTATTTTTCACTACGGGTTTGAAAAAGGTTTTTGGCTAATTGCTGGGTAATTGTACTTCCTCCTCCAGTAGTTCCTTGATCGCTTGATACCAAACCTTTGAACACACGAAACATAGAACGTGGATCAATCCCCGAATGTTTTACAAAACGGGCATCTTCTGTGGCGATTAAGGCTTTAATAACGTTGGGCGATAGTTGGTCAAATTCTATAGGTGTACGATTTTCTATAAAGTACTTAGATAGTGTTTGCCCATCGGCAGTTAAGATCTCGGAGGCGACTTGGCTTTCAGGATTTTCAATGGCCCTCAAATCAGGCATTCCTCCAAAGAGCCAAAAAAAATTAAAGTAAACGGCAACAATATAAAAAATGCTACTTCCAATGATTAAAGCGGCTACTTGCCAATATCGAATAATAGATTTACGGTATTTCCCTTTTAAAAAGGTCATAGTTTAGTAAGGTTAAAAAAACCGACTTATTTAACGCAATAATAGTTATTTTTCAGCATATAAGGGCATCGGATACTTTTGTGCTATCCATTTTTCTTAATAGTAGTGGACTGCTGCGACTCCAGTACCTCGCGAACACGTGGTAACAAAGGGCTTGTTGGATAGTCTTTGACAAAGCTATTGAGTGCTTTTAGGTACATATCTCGTCCCTGTAATTTTCCTAAGAGATAGATACGAAGCAGTGCATATTTATCTTCTATCTTACTGCCAGTATAGGTCACCATGGCCATTTCAAGTTGAGCAAATGCTTCTGAAAAGTTGTTTTTCTGGTATAAGTTCAAAATTTGTTCGTAGTCTTTTAGCGCATCCAACTCTAAGTTTCCAGTTGAGGCTACTGACCCATTATTTTTAGTCAACAAACGGGTATAGGAAGAGTTGGGATATTCTACTACCAACTTTTCTTTCCAGCCTTCTTGCTTAGTTTTAGCATCAGTTAAGAACAGCAGGTAATAAATTTCGGGTTTATAGTTGGATGCTGGAAAACGAGTCAAGGTCTTTTCAAAAGTCTTAACGGCATTTTCTGGTTCTTCAAGGTTGAATTTATATATTTTCCCCAACTTATAGTAAGCATCTTCAATCCGTTGATTGGAAGCATCTAATTCTTGTTTTCGCAAAGGTATATTACGGTATAGGGCATCTTTTTTTGCTTTCCAATCGGGCGAATCTTTGGTCAGTTTGGTCAAATCTCCTCCTATCAATGGCACATTATCGGTAGGTTTTTGATTTGCAACAGGTGTAATATTGTCTGTTTGAGCCAGTAAAGTAGCTACCTTGGCACTTCGCCTCCAATCATCTTCTAACGTGCGATTACCCCAACGTTGCCTAAATTCTACCTTCCCATTATTTACAGCCGTAGGATCGTACAAAATAAAACGCTCAGCAGGATTTCCTTCAAAATTCTGGTTATTAGTAATGAGTGTTTTGGCTTGTGCTACTAATTTTTCGGCTTCTTTTATTTTTCGTTCTTCTTCTGCAATTTCATCTTCGATGATTTTATCTAAAAACTTATCGAGCGTTGCTGGGTTCATTTGTGACAATCGTTGCAGGCTATCTTCAGTACGGATGGTTGTTATCTGTTTCACAAATTCGTCCAATATCTCTTTGCGTTCTGTTACTTTTTGAAATTGAGCAGAATTGGGCGGAAGCAAAGTCAATGAACTATCAAAATAGGCCTTGGCTAATTCGTAATTTTGAAGCTTGTCATAATACACTTTAGCCATCTCCAAATAAGTGTAAGGCACTTGGGTAGTATTGGTGGTAGTTTGCTGTACTGATTTTTCAAAAAATTGAATAGCTGTAGCATAATTCTTTTTCCGAGTTTCAATAACACCCATCGAATAGTACAATCTATCGCGTAAGTCACTATTTTTTCGATCATTTAACATTTTCTTGAAGCCCCCTTCGGTAGATACAGTCGCATCAGTAAGTGCTGCATTTTGCAAAGTATTCATTTTTGCAAAAAAGTCTAAGTCATATGTGGGACGATTACGTCCTACGGCTTGATAGTGCAGGTTAGCTGCTTGAGGTTTATCCAACAAATCGTACATTTGAGCAGCAGAAAAATGAATACGAGCCGTTTCTTTGTTTTTGGCGAGCAATTCAAATGTTTCTTCCAAAATCCCCAACGCCAAAGGATACTCCTCTCTTTGTTGGTGCAAATAGGCTTTGGTCAAATAATAATCTCGGGTATTGGCATCATTGAGCGGTTGACTCCGCAGGTATTCTGCTACGCTCAGCGCACTGTTATAATCTTTAGTTTCTATATAGGCCCGCATCAACCAAATGAGCCCTTCATGTTTGTCGTCTTCATCTTGCCCCTTAGCATTCACATAGCGTAGCGTTTCAATACCATCTGTCAATTGACCTTTGTACAAACGCGCCCTACCAATCAATACAAGTGCATTGTCCACCCAACGGCTATTTTGATGCCTATCTGGAATCAAAGATGCCTTTTTGATGACATCGTCCAGCAAAGCACCTACACTTCGGGCTTCAATAGAATCTAAAGGCGGCAAGATGGGCAAAAGTTGATTATAATCTTCTTTACGGGTATTGTTGAGGGCAATATCGGCCTCACGCATTTTATCTCGCGCTATCACATAGGCATTGTACTTGGCTGTAAGGTTATGATAACCCACGCTCAAGCGTCCTGTGCTATATTGTGAACATCCTAAAAAGATGCCTGAAATTCCCGAAAACAGGAGTAGTTTTAGGTATTTTAAGGAGGGTATAGGTTTCACTATTTCCATTAATGGATTCACTTTCAATTGATTACTCTATGGCTAAGAAGAAAAGTTTCGTAAAAATAACGTTTTATGTTTACGAAAAGTATGCAAGCACAATGCCAAACGCTATTTCGTCTAAGAAAATAAGCAGTTCAATCTCCTATCCTCTCATGATAGTAGCGGATTTTGATTTTCGAGTCTCACCCATTTTCCCTCTTAATTTTAAATTAGTTTTACCTTAAAAGTTTATTAAGAATACACCAAAGTATCTTTCCATTTTTATATTTGTGACCTCAGCTATAAAAAATAAAATACCTAACTATCTACTTTAATGAGCTTACTATCAACCACAACCGACCTTATTAATCGTAAGGTACTTCGACGCGACAAGGATCGCTGGAATTATCAGTACAATTTGGGCCGCTGGGAAAGTCTCGGTGATCTTCAAGAATTGGGCCGTTTTAGTGTCATTGTCGGCTATGCGCAATTTCTCAAGCCACAAGGAAGTATCCTGGAAATAGGCGGAGGCGAAGGCTATCTTCAGCAGCGCTTCGATAAAAGTAAATATAGCCTTTATTATTGTACAGATGTCTCGGATGTTGCCATTGCCAGAGGTAAAAAATACGAGGATGCAAAAACAAAATACTTCGTAGCCGACATGAATACCTACCAGCCAGACCGAAAGTTTGATGTAATTATTTTGAATGAAGTTATTTATTATGCTGATTCAGTAGATAAAATACTGAATCGTTTTAATCCCTACTTAGAAGATAATGGCATTTTTATAATGAGCATCAATGGCGACAAGCGCAATGCCGAGTGGCATCAAATGATGGAAAAATCTTCATTTACCAAGATAGATGGCACAATTGTCAACACAGCTCGCAATACTTTTTATATTACTGTATTGCAAAAAAAGTAAAATAATTACGATTCTAACTCTGATTGTCTCCCTGCTGACTGGCCAGGTATCTTTATTATCTGGCATTTCCAATTCCAGTAAAGAAAAAATTAAAAAAAATTTGTGGTCAGTGAAAACACTGACCACAATATCAGACATTACTTCATTTTATACCTCTTGATACTAATTTTTGCGCTTTTATTGGCATTATCAATAGAGTTTACATATACGTAGGCTCTGTATTTACCATCAGCGGTTTCTACCCAAACACCAGACTCTGCCTTCAAATTGATTGCATAATCAGGAGAATTCGATAGATCCAATTGCTGAAAATCTACGTCATCAATGTAAATGCCATATTGTAATCTTGCCAAATGAAAATCTCGTAAAGCCCAAACCTTGTTAATCTTAGCGGTTCGATCAACTCCTGCGGGAAGAGTCACACCTGGAAGATAGGTCTTTGCAGAGGGAGCCACCAGCGCATGTAAAAAAGTTACATTCGGAACGACACGATACAAATAGACCAAGTCAATTTTGGTAGCATTTGTTGCGGCGGCAGCAGATCCATAAACAGCCATATCTTCAATGGAAATATAGGCAGCGTCATTATCTTTAACAGCGAGGTCAAGCACCATGTCCATTTCTGCAATCTTATAGGGTCCCATCAAATAGGATACGGTTTGACCATTGCTTGCTATAGCAGAAAATTTAAAACTTACTTCCTTACCTTTTGCAGCAACCGGAATCCGATAAAAATACCTAAGCGTAGCAGCAATCGTGTCCTTTGTAAATGTGACTGTTGTTTTATTTCCGCTATTGACAGATTTACTTCCTACTTCAATACCTACATCCTGACCACTGCCATTAGTAGAATAAGATTTATTATCGAGATAGGTGGCTTCAGCACCAGCAATAGAAGCTTCGACTTCAGCAGATACGAGTTTGCCCAATGATTTTGGAATGGCAATACCATAGGCAAATTCGATGTTCAAACCGACTACGTTAGGCCCAAGGGTTCTTTTTATTACATCGTTTCGAAGTTCTTGCGGCAATGTAGGTATTGCATATTTTTCCTCCTCACATGCCGACAGTAGCAGCACCAGCGCCAGAAGGGGAAGGCAAGACAATAATTTATGTTTCATGATCTTTATTAAATTAAAGGATTATGGTTTCTGAACAGTTACTTTTACTGTGTATGTTTTTTTAATCTGACGATTACCCGAAATGACCGTGTACTGCTTTGGATTATCCAAATCGGAGAAGTCAACTTTCCCAGTAATTTTTGGCTCAAGTTTGGCATCGGTTACGAGAGAGAATTGTGGGTATAAATTCTTAAGATCTGTTCCATAAAACACCTCTACGTTTACAGTTAGAGCTACAGTATCTATCACAGCAGTTTTGGTTCTTACTGTTTGAAAATCAGAACCAAGCATTTCAAAGCTACTTACGTAGCATTGTGTTCTGGTAGTGATAAGCAATCCATCCTCATCTATAGGAAATTTTTCCTTACAGGCTACCAAGGCCAATATGAGGAGAATTGTACTCATTAGTTTGATATATTTCAACATCGTATTTTTTTGTTTTGAAAATTTCAAATTTGAATTACAACCAAGGTCTGTTCTGGCTCAGGTTCGGATTGCGGTCACGTTCAGCAGTCGGAATTCTGAAAATATAATTTTGTTGATAAACAAGCTCAGAAGCATTTTGGTAGTACTGGCTAATATTCGCACCATGCGTATCAATAGTCCAGACACCTATACCGTAAGGAGGTCCCCATACTCTTTCCAAAGCTCTCCAGCGACGTAGGTCAAATCCGCGCTGTCCTTCTCCCAAAAGCTCTACGATTCGTTCCTGTTCAATAGCGGCAAAAAAGGCATCCGCATTGGCTGTTTTATCGGCCTTCAAGGCGGGAAGATTACCACGGCGGCGAATTCTATTTACAAGGGCGATAGCATCTGCCTGTGGTCCCTTTGTAAAATTTGTTGCTTCAGCATACATCAGAAATACATCTGCAAGACGCATCACTGGAAAATTGTAATCTCCGTCACTTCTTCCCTGTCCCGCGTAGTTTCTCAAGAATTTACGGAACACATATCCTGAGTTACTACCATCTGTATTATAGGTAGTATAGGATATGCCATCAATGACCACAGGCACATTCCAAGTCTTATAAATAAAGGGGCACCATCCTGTTGATTTCAGAGAAATCATTCCTACGCTCACTTCATAGTCCCACATAATGGAAGATTTCATTCTAAAATCTCGATTTTTATAACTATTTGGATTTACGGCCGAGTTCAGAGTTGTTCTAGCTCCTGCATTAGCTGCATTGATTGGAATCAATTTAGGAGCAAAATCCCCAGTAATGGTAGATTGATACCTATTAGCAATTTCGTATCGAGGTGATACCCAGCACTGGGAACCCTCATGGGAACGTCCAGCCACGTCGCGCATCAGTTCCTCTCCCTGCCCAGTGCCTGTTCCTCCATGGGTGAAGCCCATGATTATCTCTCCGTCGTTGTTAGCAATAGGCGTAAAGAGATAATAATAGTTAGGCAGTTTATCTGCTTTACCTAAAGAATCAATTTCTCCGGGCTCACCGTTACGAAAAAGACTTAATCCATAATTATTAATCACTGCCTTGAAATCATCTGCCGCTGCATTATAAGCGGCAGTTGCTGCATTCGCATCAGGCTTAAAAGTATCCAATTCTGGCCATCCAAATTTATTCCAACTGGCCCAATAAAGTTGTAATTTGCCTCTAAATGCCAATGCTGCGGGTTTTCCTGCACGGCCAGTGGCAGAACCTTTCACTGGAAGTTTATCAAATGCATACGTAAAATCAGCCATGATAGAATCCTTTACCTGCGCAATCGGCAACCTTGACAAAGAAGACACCTCTGAATTATCATTAATAACCTTGCTGATGTAGGGAACATCTCCCCACATAGAAATGAGTCTGAAATAGACCATCCCACGCAGAAGCTTTGCTTCACCTACAATCGTTTCCAGTTTGGGTTTAGATGCTGGGCTCGCCGTGAGGAGCATTTTATCTACATTTTCTATTACATAGTTGGCACGATTAATACCACCATACAAGTAGCGCCACATTTTGACGAATGCACCACCATACCCCGAGGGATTGAAGTTACCATCTTGATAAGCGTCCCCTAGGCGAAGATTCCCGCTGGTAGCACTTGTGCCTCTTGTCCGAACGTATTCACCATGGCCATCTAAGTAATAATCACGATCAAACAATGGGCGAATCGAAGAGTATGCACCTTGCAAAGCAAAAGTAGCATCGTCTTCCGTTTTCCAGAAGACATTTGCACCTAATTCTGTAGTCGGTTCCAGCTCAAGCAAATTTGGTGTACATGAGCTTGCGATAGCAATGACTACTGCAAGAACCGACACAGCAACTATTTTTGAAATCATTTTTTTCATATCCATAAAGTTTTATATACCTATATTGATTCCAGCTGAATAAGATTTGGTCAAAGGGTAAGCATCGCTTCTATTCCCTTGCAATTCGGGATCTAAACCACGATAGCTCGTGAAAGTTTTCAAATTTTCAGAAGAAACATAGATCCTGAAACTGCTGAGATTAATTTTTTTAAGCAACATAGTTGGTAGGGAATATCCCAGCTGAAGATTCTTGACACGCAGGTAGTTGAGGTTATCGAGCCAGAACGTACTTTCTTCTCGGTTGGCATTTCCATTTAATCTAGGCCAACCGCCATTACGATTCTCTGTTGACCAGGGATTGGTCAAATGTAACTCGTTGAAAGCATAACGTTGCGCACCAATACTAGTGTTGTTGTAGGCATTGAGCCAGAAATCTTTTCTACCCGTAGAGCCTTGCAACAATAATGAGAGATCGAACCCTCGCCAAGAAACATTACTGTTCAGCGAAAAATTAGTCGTAGGTCTGAGACGTTGAATATTCGGATAGGCTACTTTATCATTATCATCAATTCTGCCATCTCCGTTAATGTCTTTCCGAAGAATGTCACCTGGCGAAGCCCCCTGCGGAGTAGCATTGTACACATCCTGCCAAGTTTGTGCTACTCCGATAGCCTGATAGGTGTACAAAAATCCATAAGGCATCCCAATAAACGCTTGATTTCCTGAATTTTGAGAAGTCCTACTCAAAAATTCATTCCACTGCTCAAGTTTGGTACGGTTATACGACGCATTGATACTCACTGCATAATTTAGTTCGCCTTTTCTGTCTCTCCAAGTAAGATTTCCTTCAATACCTTTGTTACGAAGGTTACCGATGTTTTTACGAGGTGCGTCGTAGGCTCCTGTAAGCAGAAGCGACATATCGGATGGTCGGTTCATCCCCGTAGTCAAACGATTGTAATAGTCAATTTCAGCACTTAATCGATTGTTAAGAAAAGCTAAGTCAAGCCCCAAGTTAAAGACGCTGGTATTTTCCCAAGAGAGATTTCTATTGACTAATTTTCTATTGACAAACCCTTTCACAATACTTCCACCAATCATGTAATTACTAGTCCCCAATGTAGATTGCTGCTCGTACCTTCCAACACCGCTATTGTTACCGAGACTACCATAGGATGCTCGCAGCTTACCACTACTGAGAAACCTGTTAGTGAAAGCTCCGATGAAGGCTTCTTCTGTAAAACGCCATCCTACGGCGGCTGAGGGGAAAACCCAAACTGGCTACCAGGAAGGAATTTCGAGGATCCATCCAAACGAAAGTTAAGCTCTAACAGATATTTTTCGTACGCACTGTAATTAAGACGTCCGATAAATGATTGAAGCCCTTCTGTACTGGAATTTCCTCCCGTCGACTGAATATCCGTTAAAGCAGCGTCGATTTCATGTAGCGAAGGATACAGACGGTCATTTCTTGAAGAGCTTTGAAAACGGTCGTACCAAAACTCTTCGCTGTAAACTACCAATGCGCCAAGCTCATGGTTCTTTGCAACGGTTTTATTGTAGTTTAAACGAGCATTCAACATCGTTTTGTAACCAGTATCTGTAAAATTAGCGACTCCTGCGTTTGTACCCACGTACACCCTACTACCGAAAGCCCTAGTTTGAAAGTTATATGATTGGTTCGGCATATTTGCATTCCAACGAAACTGGTTATAGTAATTCAAGGCATAATCAACCCTTGCCGTCAATCCTGGAATCGGTGACCAATCCAAATACATATTGGTGTTGGCTTCCTGACGATTCATGCGGTTCAAGTTATTCTGGTAAACCGTGTATGGATTGTACGCCTGAGGATCTTCATTGTATGCCATTACACCACCATAGTAACCCGTGACAGGGTCAAAAGGAAGGATACCTGAAATAGCATATTGCATATCAAATCCCGCTGTATTTGCTGGATTATCATCTGTAAATCCATCTTCCAACGCATAAGTCAGATTAGACCAGTTACCGTTGAATTTAATACCCGTATTTATATTCTTACGGATTTTATAATCGTAGTTGAAGCGAGCGTTGTAACGTTTGTAATCATTGTTGATCTGAAGTCCTTTTTCGTCCATCATCCCTATAGATACAAAGAAATTCGACTTGTCGCCCCCTCCAGATGCTGATAAATTATAATTCTGAATTCCTCCGTCCCTCATGATGATGTCCCACCAATCAGTATTCGGAAAAGCGACTGGGTCAATCAAACCCATGGCAAGCCATTGGTCAATGGTGCCATCCTTAAAGGTAGAATTTGATCTAAGCGTATTCACAGCAGCTGCTTGTTGGTGCAACGTCAGTGCGCGGGGATAATCGGCTAAAAAATCAAACGCCTTGACAGGTACTTGATGCGCGTAGTTACTCGTGAAATTGATACTTGCTTTTTCCTGCCCTCTTCCAGATTTCGTTGTAATCAAAATTACACCGTTTGCTGCTCTTGACCCATATACGGACGAAGAGGTAGCATCTTTAAGGACCGAAATTGTTTCGATATCATTGATGTTGATACGGTTGATATCTACGTCTGGCATTCCATCAACTACAATCAAGGGACTCGCGTTGTTAACTGTCCCAAGGCCGCGAATAATCAAATCGGCACTATTGCGACCAGCCATCCCTGATCCTTGCGTTACTGCCAAACCAGGCACAAGCCCAGATAATCCAGAAGAAACGTTAGAAAGAGAACGTCCAGTAATTTTATCATCAATTTTGATAGCAGAAACCGCTCCCGTCAGGTTTACTTTTTTCTGAGTACCGTACCCCACCACAATCACTTCTTCCAATACCTTGTTGTCAGCAAGTAGTTGAACGGGGATATCAGTTTGATTACCCACCGCAATTTCCTTCTGGAGATACCCCACATAGCTAAAAACCAAGATAGCTGACTTATCTGGTACATTGAAAGAAAATGTACCATTTGCATCAGTGACCGTGCCTCGTTGTGTTCCTTTGAGAATAATGCTTACCCCTGGAAGATTCTCTCCTTTTTCGTCGGTAACTTTACCAGTGATAGTTATATCCTGAACAATCTTTTGAGCCTCATTTTTTAATTCTGGTATTGATAATTGAGGTGTCAGATCGAGTTTTTTAAGAATAATAAAATCTCCATTTGTTTGATAACCAACGTTATAAGGCATTAAAAGCTGCTGTAGAACCTTTTCCAAAGATTCGTTTTTAAATTTAAAAGAAACTTTGGTCTCAGCTGGAAATATGCCCGGCAAATAGGTAAACTTTACATTAGCCTTATGCTCTACGGTCGTCAGCGCCTTTACAATCTCTTTGTTATAAAATTGAATCGTAACTGTTCGTTTCAGTAAATCCGGGGCATCTCCCTCTTTTGCAAAAGTCCGCGTTGCAAGTACGAGAATGAAAATAATAGGTATCCCTACTATTTTCATTGTTTGCATCGTTTTAGGACCGGTGTTGAAAAATTTTTCCATATTTTACTTATGTTTTAAAGGGTTCAAAATAGAACATATTGCATCCTAATTTCATGATAGTACCGATAAATCGTACCTCAATTTTTGTAGAAACTTTCAGGCCAGGAGCAGGCCGCGCTTCCGGCTTTTACTTATTTTTAGAGTCAAATTTTTATCATATTTTTACTTTTTAGGTTAAAGAATAGTTAAAGATTACAAGATCCTCCAGAGATTACGATTTCGGTCCCAAATACTTCATAGGTTGCCCCAATGGTTTGGCATATAATATCAAGTTTTCGGAATAAGGGCAAATCACCCAATGGTGCTGTTACCTTACAAGATTCAAACAGGGTGTTATCCCGACGAATGACGACACCATAAGCCATTTCAAGGTCACTGAGAATGGTGTTTGCGGAAGTATTGGTATAATAAAACTCCTTTATGTTATCGCTCTCTGTAAGCTGAATAGGCTGTTCTACAAGGCCTTTTCAAAAACATTACTATTAGCATCGAAAACCGCTTTCTGATTAGGGAAGAGATATATCGCATGTTCTTCTTTATGATTCCCCTTTTCATCCAACTTACCCGCAGCATATACCATCACTTTTCCGGAAGTTACTGATACGTTGCTTTTGGCTTTTCCCGTATCTGAAACTACATTGAAACTGGTGCCGAGCACCCGCACAATGATATGGCCAGCATACACCAAGAATGGTTTAGAGGAATCTTTTGCCACTTCAAAATAACCCTCTCCTTTAAGATAAACAACCCTTTGGTTTGCCGAAAAGTCAGAATAACTCAATTTACTTCCCGGTTTTAATTTTACCTTAGTACCATCTTTTAATAAAACTGTTTGCTGCGTTTTGGTGGTATTAATCTTTTCATCCAGAGCTGTCTTAGCTTCACTTATCTGCTTTTCATATTCTAACGGTAATGCATTAAACGTAGATCGAATACTCCATATAAACCCACTAACAAGGAGTAGAGTTGCTGCTGCTATCCACCACGGTAAAGTGTCCATGGCGAACGAACCTGTTCGTCTTCTAAGC
Organism: Spirosomataceae bacterium; assembly: GCA_041392315.1. Lineage (GTDB taxonomy): Bacteria > Bacteroidota > Bacteroidia > Cytophagales > Spirosomataceae > Runella. The sequence goes on from JAWKMH010000007.1 coordinate 275,355, forward strand.
TACTCTCATCAATGACATCTTCTACTTGCGTCCAAATTTCATTTTTTATGTTCTTATTAGCTGGAACTTGAAGCTGTTGCAAAGACTTAAAGAGTGCCTTGGCGAGGATAAAATTATTGATGTTTGCTGGAAATTGCTCCTTGAAATTCTCCCATAACAATGAGTCTTCACTTTCTTCAGATGATATCCATTTGCGGAAGTGTTCATCATTCAGAAAATCTTCTGGTTTATAATCGTTGTAATTTTTCAAAATCTAAATAAATAAAACCGGCACCTATTGAACTATATATATACAAAGGAGGATTTATTCGATTTGACCCAAAGAATTATTATATTTTTTTTTGAAAAACTAACAAATGACGTTTTATCACAATGAAGGATTACTTTACTGGCAAAGATAAACCAAGGCCAGTTTGATAAGTGAATAAAATAGGTTGGAACTTTTGCGAAGCAAGGTGAGTGAGTTGTGTAATGTATTTCGGACAGTTTTTTCGGAAACATCCATGATAGAGGCAATTTCAGGAATACTGAAATTCTCATAATAACGAAGGGTAATAGCTTCCAGCTGACGTTTGGGGAGAGTTTTGAGAATAGCAACCAATTTCTGGGTCAATTCTTTATCCGTATCATCCAGGCTGTATTCATAAGCGGGATGGTTATCCATGAAAAGAAAGGAATCAAAATCTATTTTCTCGACAGCCTTTTCCTTCTCATTAATACGGCGAATATCTCTTCTAAGGCTATGAAAGAGGTAGAATTTGATGTTATTGACAGTTGAAAGCCTGTCACGAGTACGCCACAAACGAATAAATAAATCCTGAATGGCATCTTCTACTTGTGTTTGGTCTACGACAAACTTCTTGCCATAAGAATACAGTGAATCGAAATATAATTCGTAAATCTCAGCATAGGCATTTTTATCCCCTAACCGAAAGGCATTCCATATTGTTGTATCACGATGTGAATCTTGTATCACCTGAACTGGGATTTGACATATAAAAGTAGCATTTTTCAACAAAAAAATACTTTTTATACTAAAAATTGCCATAGACAAAATGATAAAACAATAAGAACCTCTTTTACAAAATAGAGGCTATAAAAGTCACTATGAATCGCAACATGTTTTTAATCAGAGTATTGGCAAAAAACGTAAAATCAATTCTCTATTTTTTCCATTTTCATCTATCATACCCCCTGTATTGGGATTTTTTATCTTTTATATTTGACATTAATTAGATATTAAACACTAAATTACAGTATTTAAGACCCAAGTTTTACAGTCAGATTTAAACAATATCTAATTTTGTTAGGTTGAACAAGTATTATTCATTATTTCAATCTTTACCAATGGTAGAAAACCCAATCAACCCCGACAAAGTAGCCGAAAACCCTGGACTGATGGCATACGCTCATTCGGTAGGTGGGGCGGTCATCAAACCCATCGACTTGGGCAAAACCAAGGGAAAAGCCGTTTTAGCCATGCGCCAGCAGACAGAACGGCAATTGAACCAAATCTATCAGCAGATGGCTGTGCTTGCCCAGCAAGCCAAAGATTTACGCCACAGAGTAGATGTTTCTGAACGCATCTATGGTGCACAAATGAATTTTGAACCCGTGCTCAACGAGATTTACTACGTCTATGAAAAAGAGGACGGCCAAGATGTGTTGTCTATGGTAGCCCCCAATGAATGGGGGCGTTCTTATAAATTTAGCCGTTTTATTGCCAAAGTAACCATGCTAGCCGACCATACTTGGCAGGTGGAGTACAATGAAGAAAATAAGCCTTAGGCTAATTTTAGGAAAGAATAATAAGATTGGCGGTTCTTTTTGGGTTACCAAAAGCGTTTTTCAAAGAAGATTTTTTAAATTCATGCTTCATTTTCCGCAACGCAATTACTCTTTTTTGGCGTACAATGACTAACTAATTCCTTGTTATAACGAAAAAGGGTTCTTACGAATCATCTTTGTCAGGATATAAAGCTAAAAAAATGAAACTTTTTTAAAGTAGCATGGATTTTGATGAATAACAGCTTATAAACCACCGCACCTGTGATAAAATACCTTTTACGAAATCTGTTTTGGGTCTTTGGAGGAATATTTGTTTTTGCTTTCCAAGCGCTTTCACAAACAACTTATACGCTCTCAGGCCGTGTTACTGATGCCCAAACTGGCGATGCGGTACCCTTTGCCGCGGTGGCTATCAAAGGAAAAACCGTTGGGGTTACCACCAATTTTGAAGGGTTTTATACACTGAAAACTACTCAAATAGGCGACTCTTTGCTGGTTTCCTCGATGGCATATCTCACACGCAGCAAAGCCATCAGAAAAGAAGAATTAACTCAAACCATTGATTTTCAATTAGAGCCTTCTGCCTTCAAGTTGCAAGAGGTGAAGATATATGCAGGAGAGAACCCCGCCTACAATATCTTGCGAAAGGTAGTCCAACAAAAACCTGCCCATAATCCTACACGCCTGAACGCCTACGAATACGAAAGCTACAACAAAATAGAGGTGGACGTAGATAACCTCTCTGATCGTTTCAAGAAGCGCAAATCCATGAAGCAAATTACGGGAGCAGTAGCAGCATTTGATAAAATTGCGGGAGAGGATGGTCGCCCTGTGATTCCGATTTATTTGTCAGAATCCATTTCCAATTACTATTTTCGCGAAAACCCCCGCAAAAAGAAGGAGCAAATTCTCAAAACCAAAGTGTCGGGTATTGCCGTTACCGACGGAAGTCTTATCTCCCAAATGATTGGCTCCTCATTTCAACAATACAATTTTTACCAAAACTGGCTCAATATTGTTGATAAAGATTTTCATTCGCCCATTGCTGATGGTTGGAAAAACACCTACGAGTACTATTTGATGGATACTACTTTTGTAGATGGCTACTGGTGTTATCAGATTGATTATGAACCCAAACGCCCTCAAGACTTAGCCTTCAGTGGCTCCATTTGGGTAGATACGCTCTCCCACGCACTTGTGCAAGTAGATGCCATCGTAGGCAAAAGTGCCAACATCAATTTTATCGAGAAAATCAAAATACAACAAGAATACGAAGAAATCGGCGATAGCACTTGGATGCCAGTTAAATCCAGGGTATTGATTGACGTAGCCGAACTGACCGACTCCACGGCAGGGATGTTGATTAAATTTTATACATCCAACCGCAATGTGATCGTCAATCAGCCCAAGCCGCCTAAGTTTTATGATTATCCTATTGAGCTTGCCGAAGACTACCGCGATTATCCCGACGATTTTTGGGACAAAGCACGTCATGAATCGCTCACTTTGGGCGAGAAAACCGCTTATCAGCTGATTGATTCGGTCAAACAAGTCCCCGTAGTACGCACTTACCTCGAAGTATTCAACATGGTGGTTAATGGCTATAAGCGCCTTCCAAAAGTCAATATTGATATTGGACCGTTTTTGTATTTATACTCCAACAATGCCGTAGAAGGGCATCGCTTTCGTGTAGGTGCCAAGACCAATCCTGATTTTAGCCGAAAATGGGTATTGAGTGGTGCAGCTGCCTATGGCACGCTGGATCAAAAATGGAAATACGATGTCAGTGTGGATTATATCTTTAGCCGAAAGCCTTGGACTATCGGAGGCTTTAGCCACAATTATGACCTTCAACGCATAGGGTTATCGTCGGAAGCCATCGGCAATAATGTACTTTTTGGTGCCATGACTCGCTGGGGAGCTTACCGGCGTGGTTATATGGAGGGAGTTAGCTCGGGCTATCTCAAACGCGAATTATTTAGAGGGTTTACCCAAACCGTTGGCGTAAGGCATCGCACCTTTCATCCGATGTATGCCTTTGCCTTTCGCACTACACCAGGTTTAGGAGACCGTTCACCCATTCAAAGTGATTATCAAACTTCTGAATTGTTTTTTGAAACACGCTGGGGAAAAGATGAAATTTTTATCTATAATGACAATGAGCGACTTACCTTAGGAACACAAAAGTGGCCGCTTGTGATGCTGCGTTATCAGCTCGGCATCCGCCATTTCATGAATAGCGATTTTAGTTATCATCGGCTGTCGTTAAGTATAAAACAAAATTTTAGGGTTGGCATTTTAGGCCGCTCCAACTACAACCTAACATTGGGCTATATCCCCTCAACCATCCCCTACCCTTTACTCTATACGCCACTTGGCAATGAGTCGTTGTTTTATGTAGAAAACGCTTTCAATCTCATGAATTATTTTGAATTTGTGAGCGATAAATACGTCCAACTTCGTTTTGAACACAATTTTGAGGGCCTACTTTTCAATCGTATTCCTGCTATAAAAAGGTTAAAATGGCGTTTTCTCGCCAATGCCAAGGTACTTTATGGAAGCGTTCGGCAGAGCAATATGGATTTACTCGCTCCTACTGATACCAAAGGACAGACAGTATTGGGATTTAGCACTTTAGATAAAGCACCTTATGTCGAAATGGGCTATGCCATCGACAATATCTTCAAAGTACTAAGGGTTGATGCCATCCATCGCCTTACCTATCGCCAAAATCCAGGAGTTACGCCCTTCTCATTGAAATTCTCTTTTTGGTTCAATATTTGATGGTCTATCGGCTGTTATTGTTAGTATCTAAAGTGTTTATTCATAAATTGCAGCTTTTATGAAGTCATCGTAATTATTGACATGAACGAATCAAATTCAGAAAAACCTATCATTGGCATTACCTTGGGCGACTACAACGGCATTGGTCCAGAGATAATTCTTAAAGCACTTTATAATAATCAGCTTAATCGCATTTGTACCCCCGTGGTGTATGGTTCTATGCGGATTTTGAATCGCTATCGGAATCAATTTGACATGAAAGATTGGAATTTGTTTGGTGCACAAAAAATCGAACAAATCAACCCCAAAATGACCAATATTATCACCTGTTGGCAAGACCCTCAAGAAGATATTCAGCCAGGAAAAATAACACCCGAAGCAGGTCGAGGGGCTTTTGAAAGTCTCAAACGAGCTACCCAAGATTTGAAAGCGGGGAAGTTAGATGCCATTGTGACGGCTCCTATCAACAAAGACAATATTCAGAATGACGAATTCAAATTTCCTGGCCATACCGAATATTTTGCTGAAATGTTTGAAGCCAAGGAGTCACTGATGTTTATGGTGAGCGATATACTACGGGTAGGTGTCGTAACAGGCCACATACCTCTGCAAGAAGTAGCCGAAAATATTACTAAAGATAAAATCATTCATAAACTTCAGGCCATGCTCAGTTCGCTTCGAGGCGATTTTGGCATCCGCAAACCACGCATCGCAGTTTTAGGGCTCAATCCTCACGCTGGAGAAAATGGACTGCTTGGCAAAGAAGAGCAAGAAACCATTGAACCTGCCATCAAAGAATTGAAAAATAAAGGACAACTCATCTTCGGCCCTTACCCTGCAGATGGTTTTTTTGCAGCTCAAACTTTCCGCAAATTCGATGCAGTCTTGGCTATGTATCACGACCAAGGACTTACCCCTTTCAAAACCATTGCTTTCAACGATGGAGTAAATTTTACTGCAGGATTATCCATCGTACGCACATCTCCCGACCACGGCACCGCCTACGATATAGCAGGTAAAAATCAAGCCGATGAAACTTCCATGCGACAAGCGATTTTTACCGCCTGCGACATTGTTGGATACCGAAAAGAGCAACTACAATTAGAAAAGAACGCCCTCCGAAAGAACCCAGTTGTAGAGAAATTAACTTCGCAATCAGAGAAGTAGTTGCTCCCAATCATAACCGACCTCTGTCAAAAAAAGCCCACAAGCAGGTGCTTGAGCGGCAGCATTTTTACGGTTTTTAGACAAAATAATTTGTTCAAACTGAGCGCATGACCTCTTTTCTTGCCCTATTTCTAACAACGTACCCACAATAGCACGTACCATTCCGCGCAAAAATCGATTAGATTTTATTTTAAAAATTAAACCGATGGGTGTTTCCTGCCAATACGCATATTCAATCTGGCACAAGAAAGTCTTTACGTCTGTATGAATCTTACTAAAACTTTCAAAGTCTTCGTATTGCAGTAAAATTTCTGCCGCCTCGTTCATCTTAGCTATATGTAGCTTTGGCCTAAACTGATACGATAAGTCAAACAAAAAAGGATTTTTCTGCCTTACAATACGGTATTCATAACAACGGTGCGTTGCCACAAATCGACTATGCGCTCCTTCTCTAACCTGAATAAGTTGTTGGACTGCAATATCACGCGGTAATACGCTATTGAGTCCATGTATGGTTTTGTCCACATCTTTGATGACTACCTCCACGTCAATATGCGCAAACTGCTGCTCGGCATGAACCCCAGCATCGGTGCGGCTACTTCCTGATAACTTCCACTGATTGACGAAAGATAACTCTACATGCTTTCTCCAGTTCTTCTTGGATGGTAGGGGCGTTAGGTTGCTTTTGCCAACCATGAAAATGGGTTCCTTTATAACTTAATTGGATAAAATAACGCATAAAATCGGGATGAATGTGGGGCTTCAAGTCTCAATCAGAGATAACTATTTCTAAAAAAACTATGCCTCATTGAGGGCGAACTATGAACTATTAAGTAACTTTCCGCCCTGTTTTATCAAGAATATATATATATGAACTTATTTGCATCTTTGAAAGAAGTACTGACAGAGGAGTTGGCAAGCCAAATTGCAACACAAAATAACGAAAAACCCGAAAAAGTCCAAAAAGCAATTGATACGCTCAGTGCCTCTATTGTAGGAGGATTAATCAAACGCGTCACTACAGAGTCTGGCATGAAGCTGGTATTTAGTCAAATACAAAAAAGTGAATTTGAGTTATCCCAACTAAATAAAGTACTTAAAAATCAGGTCGAGATTGATGCCTTAAAATTAGTAGGAGAGAAAAACTTTAACATCCTATTACCCGGATTAAAAAGCCCTGTTAGTAGTTTGGCTGCCAAATATGCAGGCACACGCAATTCGCTTACCTCTTCGCTTTGTGGTATCACGATGTCTATTGTAATGTCGGTTTTGAAAAACAAAATCAATGACCAAAAATTAGAAGAAGAATCATTAGCCGCTTATTTGGGCGATCAACGAGAAGGTATATTAAATGCCGTTCCAGTCATCACAGACAAACTCATTGAAAGTATAGGGATTCAATCTTTGCTCGAAAATTTTACGGTACCCAAAACTGAACCCTCCAGTTCTATAATCAAAGAAGTAGAAGGCCAACCGAGTTCTGCTCCTTTTCTAACTATTCCAGGCAAGAACGACTCGAATGGGAATCTTCAATCATCTCTTAAATGGATTGGCATAGGCATATTGGTTATTGGAGTAGTAGGTGCGGGAATTTATTTTTGGAAGCAGCAGCAAAATAAAATAACCTTAGATAGTGAATTGCTTCCAATAGAGGCAAAAACCATCGAAGAACCTATTCAAAAAGACACGTTGAACACTGCGACGACTCCTGCTGTGCCTACACCTGTCACTACAACTGACAATCCCATGGCAAAATACCTGGCCGATAGTAGTGCTTTAAAGGGAAAAGCCTTTAAATTTGAAAACGTTGATTTTGAAGACAATACAACCCAACTAAAGCCTACAGCCAATGCCCCTGTGCAAGCCCTGGCCGAATTGCTAAAAAAATACCCCAATGCACAAGTAAAATTGACAGGCTATGCCAATGATGCCCAATCTCCAATGACCAATAAAACACTCTCTGTCAAACGTGTTTTTGCGCTCAAAGACGAGTTTATCAAAGCAGGAATTAGTTATATCCGTGTAGATGCGGAAGGGCGTGGTACAGGCATCAACCCTAAAGATACCACAGGCCGCAAGCAAGTAGCGATGCGCGAAGTGTGGGTGAAATTTGTCTATAAATAGCCCATCATTTCTTCATTGACAAAGAAAAACCCTGTCAGCATTTGTAATCTTGACAGGGTTTTTCTTTGTCAATTTGTCAGCATCCAAGCATTGGAACAGGTTTTGTTAATGAAGAAAGATAAACTGTAAATCGAAAACTAACAACCGATAAACCGTAGTTAAATGGAAACAACAGAAATACCCGTTGAAAAAGGACAATTGTCTATTCATACCGATAACATTTTTCCAATTATCAAAAAATTCTTGTATTCCGACCACGAAATATTTTTGCGTGAGTTGGTATCCAATGCCGTTGACGCTTCTCAAAAACTCAAGAAATTAGCCGATTTTGGTGAGTTTAATGGCGAATTAGGCGATTTGAAAGTAACCGTCAAACTCGATGAAGAAGCAAAGACCATCACCATCAGCGACCGTGGTATTGGTATGACTGCCGACGAAATCAAAAAGTATATCAACCAAATAGCGTTCTCTGGCGCAGCAGAGTTTGTTGAAAAGTACAAAGAAAAAGAAGACACACGCGGCAATATCATCGGAAACTTCGGACTTGGATTTTACTCTTCTTTCATGGTAGCCAAAGAAGTAGAAATCATTACCAAATCCTACAAAGATGATACCGAGGCTGCCCGTTGGATATGTGATGGTAGCACCGAATACAGCATCGAAACTGCCGATAAAACCGATCGAGGTACCGATATTGTGCTACACATTGCCGAGGATTCTGAAGAGTTTTTGAGCAAATATCGTATTACCGAAATCTTAGAAAATATGGCAAATTCTTGCCAGTAGAAATTGAGTTTGATGAGAAAGTCATCAATAACCCATCCCCTGTTTGGGTAAAACAGCCTTCTGAGCTCAAAGACGAAGATTACTTGGCATTCTATAAAGAATTGCACCCTTTGGCGAAGACCCCTTGTTTTGGATTCATCTCAATGTGGACTACCCCTTCAACTTGACAGGAGTTTTGTATTTCCCTAAATTGAAAAATGATTTCTCGGCCAAGAAAGAAAAAATTCAACTTTATAGCCGTCAGGTATTCATCACAGATGAAGTAAAAGATGTTGTTCCCGATTTCTTGACGCTCCTTCATGGTGTGATTGACTCGCCCGATATTCCACTCAACGTATCGCGCAGCTACTTACAGGCAGATGGCAACGTCAAGAAAATCAGTGGGTATATCACACGTAAAGTAGCGGATAAACTCTCTGAGATTTTCCGTAACGACCGCGAGGGCTTTGAAAAGAAATTTGATGACATCGGCCTTTTTGTAAAATATGGGATTATCTCCGATGAAAAGTTTGGCGAAAAAGCCAAAGAGTTTTGTTTGGTAAAAAATACCGAAGGCAAGCACTTTACCTTTGAGGAATATACCGAAAAAGTAAAGGAAAATCAGACAGATAAAAGCGGTAACGTAGTTTGGCTCTATGCGAGCGATATTCAAAAACAAGATGCTTACGTGCAGTCAGCCCAAAAACGTGGCTACGATGTATTGGTATTTGACAACGTCATTGACCCACATTTTATCAATGGCATAGAATACAAAATTGAAAAACCAACATCAAACGTGTGGATGCAGACACGTTGGATAAATTGATCGAGAAAGAAATCAAGCTCGAAAGCGTGTTGTCAAAAGAAGATGAAGAAAAAATCAAACAATTATTTGAGGAAACCCTTGGCGGTGCACCCAAGCTCACCATCAGCGTAGAACCCATGCCTACCGACGAGCTTCCTGTGGTGATTACGATTCCTGAGTTTATTCGCCGCATGAACGACATGGCCGCTACTTCGGGGCAAAAGTCTATGTTTGGCGATATGCCGATAATGCTCAATGTGGCTATCAATGCCAATCATCCAGTAACAGAGAAGATATTGAAAGCGTCAGGCGGTTCTGAACCGACCGACGCAACCAAACTTATTCAACATGCCTACAATTTGGCTTTGTTGTCGCAAGGCATGTTGTCAGGTAGCGATTTGACCGCCTTCGTGCAGCAAGCGGTGGCGCGGTTGTAATTTTGTTTATCAAACCTCACAGGTTTCTGAAATCTGTGAGGTTTATTTTTTTATAAGTCCAATACAGCCGAATATAGATCAATGCCTTTAGCCCAGTAGTCGGGCTGCTTGCTGAGCAGTTTAAATCCTAATTTTTCATAAAAGCCAAAGGAATGTTGCGAAGTTTCGACCATAATCGTCTTGGCTATTCCCGTATTTTTGATTTTTTCGATGCGGTATTCCGCCAGTTCTTTCCCGATGCCTGTTCCTTGAAAGTCGGGATGTAAAAAAGCCCAAGAAAGTCCCCCTTGCTGGTCAAATGAGCGAATCCAATACCCTCCACCTCCTACAACACGCTTATCTACCACAGCCACCACATAGTCGTCGCCAAAGAGGTCGAGGTATTCCAAAAAATCACCTACTTCTTCAGGGGCAAAATATTTGGGAGTATTTAATAAAAAAATTCGCTCTAAGGTGCGGCGATCACTTAGTTCATATGGGCGCAGTGTTACTTCCATTTATTCAACTATTAAAACTAATCAATCTCTACTATTACATCTTTTGTAAGCGGATGCGCCACACAAGTCAGTATAAAACCTGCGGCCAGTTCTGCTTTGGTCAATCCATCTTCTTCGTCGAGCTGTATTTTACCAGAAGTACATTTGCCCATACAAGCTGTACACATACCCGCTTGGCATGAATAGGGCAAATCTATGTCTAAATCTAATGCCGCCTCCAAAATAGTTTGATGTGGCTCTACTTTAAATTTATATTCACTTCCTTCATAAATCACCGTTACCTCTTGTGCCTTTAGGCTTTCGTCATCCTCTCCCTCCTCATGAACAGGGTGATGCGTTGTGGCCGTAGCAAAGCTTTCTTTGTGAATTTGCTCAGTAGGCACGTTTAAGACTTCCAAAGCACGTTTGGCTTCGTTCATCATTTCGTCAGGGCCACACAGATAATAAGCCGCCGAAGCTGTATTCAAATCCTCAATGGCCTCTAAAAGCCTCAAAATCTGCGTCTGATTCAGCCTTCCTGTTGCTCCCTCCCAACCATTAATTGGCTGACTTAATGAGTGTTTCAGCACAAAACGTGTGCCAAACTGGGCGGCCATATTGTCAAGTTGTTGCTTAAAAATCACAGTGGCTTCATTACGGCTGCCATAGAGTAGCACTACACGGCTATCAGGTTCTATTTTCAAAACCGATTTGGCAATAGACATCAATGGTGTGATACCACTTCCTGCCCCTATCAGCACTACTGTGCGGGCGTTACGTGCATCAGGCTTTACCACAAAATGCCCTGTGGGTTCTAAAACCTCGATAAAATCATCGGCTTTGATATTGTCAATCAGCCAATTAGAAACCAATCCACCTGGCACACGCTTGATCGTGACAGCAGGAGCAGTATCGGTATGCGGCGAACTGCTCATTGAGTAAGAGCGGCGTACTTTTTCACCATTGATGGTCAGGAGCAAAGTCAAAAATTGTCCTGCCTCATACTTAATCATTTCGCTTAATGGATGCCAAAACGAAATCGTTACCGCTTCGGGTGTTTCTGGGGTTACTTCTTTTACTTTTAGGTGGTAATGTTTCATAATGCTACTTTAACCCCCAAAATTACGATTTGTTTTGCCAATCTCCCCCAAAGTTTTGAAAATAGCCTACATTGTTGACGACTGCTAATCCTCCTATTCTTTTGTTCAGATAATAAGCCATTAAAAAACCTGTAAGTAATTTACAGGTTTTAGTTAAATTTTAAAGTACCTTATTGTGTATTTTAGGGATGGTTTTTAGGTAAGCATAAATAGATTTAATTTCGTAATCGGTCAGTGTGATGTGAGGCCCATCGGGTAACGCAACAATGTTCCGTCAGGCTTTTTGGCATATTTAACAGCCTGCACAAACTGCTCTTCATTGTATTTTTTTCCAATGCCTGTTTCTTCATCAAAAGTAATATTGGCCGTGGGAATAATTTTCCCCTCTAAGTCGGGCATTTGATTACCACCACCATAATAACCCAATGATTCTTCGGGATGCAATGGATTTTGTTTAGAAAAGTCTTTAGAATGGCATGCATAACAGGCAATCATGTTATCTGCTATATACCGCCCAAAAGCTACTTGATTGGTTGAGTCAGGTACCAAAATGGGTTCATTGACTAATTCAATGGGTTTCATCACCGTGTTGGTAAGCACTTTTAGCAACAGGCTCGGCTCTTGCTCTGGCTGCTTACCTTTGGTAGCCTGCACAGGAAAGCGATCAGAGTGTAAATAAGCAATCACTGATTTCACATCTTCATCAGCCATCTTGGGAAATTTAGGCATGATAGGCGAATATTTTCCATTTCGTTTAATGCCTGTTTTTAAAAAATACATCAGTTCTCCGTCTGTCCAAGTCCCAATTCCTTCTTCCTTATCTTGGGTAATATTAAGCGAGTAAGCCTTACAAATTCGGCTGGGAGATCAGCGATATGTTTTCCTACCAAACGATTTTCGTTGTTAGCGTGGCAGCCATTGCATAATACAAGGGCGATTTTTTCTCCCCTTGCTACCCGTTCAGGTGTGACTTCTACTTGTACTTTTTTAAGATTGTCTGGAATTTGAACTTCATAGGAGGGAACCCCCTTGAAATTGAAAAAGAGTAAAACAATACCGATAAGGGCGACAACACCGAGCACACCCCACAAGAGGATTTTGAAGAAGCGTTTCATAATATACGTTGGTTAAAGGTTTACATCAAAAGTAAGATTTTTTTGATAAAATCTGTTATATCACCAACAGCATGTTTTTTGGGGGGTATTTATCACACGTTGAGCCAATAAGTCAGCTTTATCACCAACGCTCGATTTTGGATTGAAAAGCATTGAAGTAGCGATTTTCGGAAGTTACGGCATCTTGTGCAAAGTAATTGTCGGTATAGACCACAAATAAATCACTCACAGGCTTAAATCGCCACTGCAAACGTGTGTAAAGGTTTACATTATTAACCTGATTGTTGTACTGTACTTGAGAAGTAAAAAATAGACTTTTAGTAAAAGTCAAATCTATACGGGGTGTAATGAGCAGTAAATCAGTACTATTATAACCTCAGGCAAACGAATACGGTTGTAGGTAGTAATCAACGAAAATAATCCAAATGGCTGATAGCGATAGACAACAGTAGGAGTTACTGCAAAGATTCTCCCGTTAAAGTACTCTCCTATCCTTGCTTCGGCATCGACGTAGAATCGTTTAGCATGATTGTCCGAATAAAAAAATCGAGTGGCGCGATAGGTATAACTCGTTCCAGCAGGTAAGGTTTTGCCGCCTGTATTGGTGGGGTCAAAGTTGGAAAAGAGAAAAGTATAGTCCCAACGTATAGGAGAGAAACTCAACGTAGCATTGTTACGAAAACGAATTCGTCCGATGATGGGCGTAAAATCCCAGTCTAAGATTTTGTTGTCATTGGCTCTGACAGTAAAATCTACGTCATTACCAATACCCCAGCTATTAATGACACCATTGATACGTGGGTTACTCGGAAACCAAGTATATTCCATATTAGCAGGCGTGCGCCAAAGCCCTTGACCTATACGCTGCACAAAACCTACATCAGGGCGGTAGTTTTCTCCTTGTCGCGTCACCATAGCATCTGCCGAGAATTTGGAAGTGCTATAACTCATTGTTACACCAGTAGTATAAGGTTCATCACGAAGAGTAGATGCAAATACGCGGTGATAAAAGAATTTATTATTCCAATAGCCATTAGACGAAGCTGCATTGTACTCTACCCCCACTACTCGATTAAAGACATCTGCGTTTTTTCGGTCATTTTCTTGAAAAAAGTTATGTTTGTTAGTAAAAACAAATGATACCGCTGAGCGGGTAAACAATTTGCGTTGGAGCGAGAAAACGGCATAATTGGCCGCCACAGCTACATTTTCTTTGCGGCCTGTCTGCATCATTAGTAGGCCAAGCCGCCAGTTATTGTCCAATTTACCACTTAATCGTGCCCCTGCCAAAATCGGTACAGTAGTATTTTCGTTTTTGAGTGTATCGCGTCCAATACCTATGCGGCGCGAGAAGAACGGATTAGTTCGGGCAGTGCCAAAACCTCCAAACAGGTCGCTATTTTCTAAAAAAAACTGCCGTCTTTCAGGAAAAAATAATTCAAAACGGCTCAAATTGGTTACCTGCTGATCTACATCTACCTGTGCAAAATCTGGGTTGAAGGTCAAATCTAAATTTAACCCCGACGTAACAGCCACTTTGGCATCACCACCTACACCAGGAGTCATACTCCATGGGCGTTTTTTTTCATAGTCGGCTGATCCGCCAGCAGTTAGATAGGGAATCAAAGAAATGTTAGTACCTTGCTTGGGTGGAGGTGTATCCCAAATCAATGTACCCGAAAAAGCCAAGCTATTCATCGGAAATCCCCTTGGAATTTGCGCCCAGCTTGAGCGTTCGTTGAGAAAAAGGTTATTACGGTAAAATTGTACATTCCATGTGTTGATTCCTTCTGTTACTTTATAACGGAGTGTTTTGAAAGGGATGCGGGCCTCCACTACCCAACGATCATCATAATTCTCTACGCGGCAGTCCCATTTATTGTCCCAATCATTAGAAACGGCACTAGCCACCAGCAACCCTTCACGCATCACTCCATAAGGATTGACCGCAAAATGAAAGGCGTTTTGTTTGTCTTTGAAGGTATCAAAATTGAAAGCTATCAAATCTATGCCACCGCCATGCGGAAAATCACGTCGTAAAGATTGAACGGCATATTTACGTGGTTGATATACGACATAGCTAATGTAGATAGCATCGTCATCAAAAGTCAAGCGGGTTTGGGTTTGCTGTACACCTGCTGCTGTATCATATGGGAACTGTTGCCGAAAAGGCGTAGTAGCTTCGGCAGCTTGCCAATCGGCTTCATCCAAGAGACCATCTAAGTTGATTTTACCTATGGCTTTCTTGATATGGATTTGATACTTTTGTTCGTTGGTAGTTTGAGCTAAAACAAAGCCTGAAAAAGCTAACAATACAAGGAGGGTAATACTTCTTATCAAATGGCGCATGGCAAAATTAAACTAATCTACGAGAGTGAACAAAATTAATAAAATATACTGGCTTTAGGGTATCTTGCCTATCATTTAGCGACATAAATCCCTATAAAATAGACTTTTCTAACAGAGAGGCATAAAAAAACCTGCTTCATTAAGAAAACAGGTTTTTTTGCGGTTTGTTTACTGAATCAGCTAATTATTCCATTTCTCCATCTATCCTAAATGATAAATTGCAAATCACTCCAAAGGTAGTTACCTTACCGTCTTTGACGTGCGCCTTGATGTCTTTCACATACACTGAGTCAATATTTCTGACAGTTTTTGAGGCTTCTGTTACTGCGTTTTTTATTGCGTCATCAATACTTACTGTACTCGACGCAATCACTTCTATTACTTTTACAAGTGCCATATTTTTTTGTTTAAAGATGAAAAATAGTATGTATTTGTGTAAATATATGAAAATACCAACAAAACTGGTAGTTTATGGTCTGAATTTTTACATCATATCCTTTTTTAGCTTACTAACAAATGAGCTATTTGGAGGAAACTTTTTAGAAAAACAAGGTGTTTTGAGAGCATAAACACACATAGAGAAATACATAAGATGGTCACTGTAACTGATAAAGCGAAAGAAAAATATTAGCCTTGCGCCAAGCCGAAAATCGTGCTGATGAACACCACATCCGCGTTGGAGTTTTGGGCGGGGGTGCTCAGGTTTGATGTATAATTTAGAATTTGATACCAATCATCAACCCACCGACATGGTGTTTGAAGACAAGGGCATTCGTATCGTGGTAGATAAGAAAAGCATTTTGTATTTGGCAGGCACGGTATTAGATTTTTCAGATGGCCTCAACGGCAAAGGGTTTCAGTTTGTCAATCCCAACGCCAGCCGTACCTGTGGTTGTGGAGAAAGTTTTGCTGTGTAGTTGGCCGCAAGAGTAAGGGGCGACACACAACAAACCACAAAAGCGAAAAATATGACCGATGGATTCAAAATAATTGGGATTTTTAAAAGAACAACAAACAGAGATAATCAAGCTCAACAAGACTTGGGAGAACTTTGGGGACAGTTTTATACAGACAATATTTTTGACAAAATCCCAAACAAATCTTCAGGAGATATCCTTTCAATTTATACTGACTATAAAAGTGATTTTACCGACGAATACACTACCATCATAGGCGTTCCTGTTACAACACTTGACGAAATACCCAATGGACTTGTTGGAAGATCATTTGAAGCTGATACTTTTCAAAAGTTTATTGCAAAAGGGGAAATGCCCAATGCCGTTATCAATATTTGGTTAGACATTTGGCAACGAGACAACGAATTAAACCGAAAATACACCTACGACTTTGAAGTTTATGGACTAAAATCGCAAAACGGAGCAAATTCTGAAGTCGAAATTTATATCGCAACAGAATAAATAAAACATATTATAGTGATTTTCTTCATTTTTTCAACAAAAAAGATGCTCGACGAATCGGCATCTTTTTTGTTTTTGGAAGAAACCCGAGAACTATGTAGTTGCAAAAAGATTGGTATCAATAAACTCATTCCTCAATTTCCCATCAGGGTCATGCTTTACCATAAAAGCTTTGAAGTCATTTAGTTTTTCGATACGTGATTGTAACACTGAAGGTTGTAAGGTAAATATTTTCCCCCAATGTGGCCTTGGATTGAAAGGGGCAAGGGTTTCTTCAATCAATGGTAGTAAGGCATTTATTTCTTCTACTTCTTGCTTCCATGTAAAATGAAAGGCTACACAGGTTTTCTTGTAAAAAGGACTCATCCATAAATCGTCGGCGGCAATGGCCCTAATTTCTGTAATCATCAAATGCGGCGATACTTGTTCATGAAGTTTTTCGATGGCCATCATACCTTGATAAGCGTATTGAAAGTCAATAAAAAACTCTGATTGTAATTCTTTGCCGCTACTGGGCGTAAAACCCATCTTAAAATGGGGCATCCTATCATACCAAGGGCCTTCAACGCCCATTTGCTCTGTACAATTAATAGCATCGAGTGCTTCAATAGGATGCAGATTTTTGGTGGCCAATGTGGCCCCATAAAAAGTAGGAGCGATGGCTGTCATAGCTTCCGATTTACTCTTTATCCACACTTCACTGATGTTTTTGTTGGTCCAATCGGTAAATAAACTTACGCTATATCCACTTGACATAATCGCCTCAAAATCTTTTTCTAACGCGCTCATCTGCATATTTTGATAGACGACCTGCTTCATTCTGAAAGTAGGCTGCACTTTTAAGGTCATTTTTGTAACGATACCCAAAGTACCCAACCCTACCACTGTTGCCAAAAACTCATCACCATCTTTTTCACGAGATAGATTCACGACTTCTCCTTTTCCATTGACAAACTCCATCGCTACCACAGCCGTGGCCAAGCTACCATTGTTAATACCAGACCCGTGTGTAGAAGTAGCACAGGCTCCTGCCACCGAAATATGCGGCAATGACGCCAAGTTATGTAAGGCAAAGCCATTATCATCCAAGTATTTGCACAATTCTCCATACTTAATTCCAGCTTCAACTGTTACGGTTTGTGTGTCTTTGTCAAGCGCGATAATTTTGTTGAATGCTGCCGTAGAAATTTGGTTGTCGGTGCTATCTGCAATGGTATTGAAGCAGTGTTTAGTACCCAATCCCCGTACTTTTTTACATTTTTTGATGACTTCTTGTAGTTCGTCCACTGTTTTTGGGGTGTATAAATTGTCTGTACTATAAGTGAGATTGCCTGCCCAATTGGTACGAGGTTCGGCTTTTGTACAGGAAGTCAAATCTGTAAGCATACTACCTGTAAGCAGTAAGGAAGACGTTTTTAAGAATGTTCGCTTGTTCATGTATTAAGAAGTTTAGTCTAATTTCTGTATCGCAATATCTTTGAAGGCTACTTCTGCCTTGCCGCCTCCATGTATTTGTAATCCAATAATACCTGATTGCGGTATGCTTTCATCGGCTTCAGTATAGTCCACCGTCAGTTTTCCATTGAGTTTGATACGGATATTGCGATTGATAGCACTTACTTCATAATCATTCCATGCGTTGGGTTTTAAGATTTTTTGAATCAAAAGTGAGTCGGGTGCGATAAGCGTTTTATTCCGTCTGGATTCATCATACAAGCTTGCCCAATATTTATCTCCCAAATCGGCCTGATATCCCACCATTTCATAGGCTGGATTAGTCAATCTTTTACTACGAAATTGAACACCTGAGTTGATAAAGCCTTCTTTTCCTGTCAGTTTAAATTTTAGTTTCAACACAAAATTTGAATAGCTGCGTTGGGTACAAAGAAAATCGTTATGCGGCACTTTCGTTTCTAATGAACCACCTATAATAGCTCCATTCTCAATTCGCCACATCTTGAGCGTATCTCCCTCCCATCCTTTGAAACTTTTACCGTCAAAAATTCTAATTGATTTTTGTTGAGGAGGAATGAAAAAATTAGTTAGGGCGATAATACCCATCATAGAAAAAATCAAACCTTGTTTTATCATAATAAATGCCTTGTTTATAGAATGAAAGAGATTTTATAGGCTATTTCTACTATTCATTGACCTTCTAACTATTAGGTTCAAAGAGACCATTCTCTCATTAGTTGCTGTTCGGCTTTATTTTCTTGACCGTTTAGTAAGTTTCATATATCAAATCTGATAAAATATCACCAGTTTTGGTAAGGATTTGATACCTCATTGCTGTTTTTTGAACAACATTTATAAAGCCTATTTTAGGTTCTTCTCATGAAAAAATCAATTACTTTCATTGTTTTAAAGTCTGACCTAAGTATTTATTTTATCGGAGTACTATTTTGTCTCTACCCTTTCAAGATCATTGCGCAAACGCTACCCAATCCAATACTTTTTTGTACGCAAGTTCCTCAACCTTATGGATTTGCTACGTCTTTAGAAACTTTTGGCAATCATCAAGCAAGTACATTTTCTGCTCCAAGAGGTGGCGACTTATACATTCGTTATCCCGATGGTTCTTTGAAAAACTTGACCCAAATTGCGGGTTACGGCCAAAATGGGATGCAGGGAGCTACCTCTATTGCCGTGCGCGATCCATCTGTACATTGGAGTGGCCAAAAAGCGCTATTCAGTATGGTGATTGGTTCGGCTACGGCACGTTACCAAGTATTAAGCTATAGGTGGAAAATCTATGAGATTACGGGCTTAGGACAAAATGAAACCCCTACCATTACACTTGTGCTCAATCAACCAGTAGGTTACAACAATATTCAACCCATTTATGGTACTGATGATCGTATCATTTTCACTTCTGATATGCCACTTGGAGGAGCCGCCCATTTATATCCTCAACATGATGAATACGAATCATCACCTATTGTATCGGGTATTTGGCGACTTGACCCCAAAGCTTGTATCCCAGCCAGTAGCCTTGAGATGCTCACCCACTCGCCCTCAGGCGACTTTACGCCTATTATTGACCACGCTGGAAGGGTAATTTTTACAAGATGGGACCACTTACAACGTGATCAGCAGGCTGATGCTGATATTATAAGCAATACTGGATATGGGACTTTTAACTACGCCAATGAGAGTGCCAATGCGCCAAAATCTGCTATTTTACCCGATGTAGAAGTGTTTCCTGAGCCACGTCCTGGCCGTACAGATTTGCTCTCTCTTCCTCAATGGGCTAACACCAATCCGCAGAATTTCAACATCTTCAACCCTTGGATGATGAATGAAGATGGTACGGAGATGGAAATGCTCAATCATCTTGGGCGGCATGAAATGGGGAATTACATGACGCAAAATTTTACCAATGATGCCAATCTTCATGATTTTTATACTCCGATTAGTCCTACGCCCATTAGAGCTATGTTTCATATCCAAGAATCACCCATCACCCCTGGACTTTATTATGGTATCGAAGCTCCTGAGTTTGGTACACATGGGTCAGGAATGATTGTTAAGGTAAACGCCCCTCCTGGAATGCACCCCGAACAAGTAACATTCACGTATGTAACCCATCCAGATACACGCTCTCCAGATGCCACCCCATCGGTAAACCATTCGGGTTTATACCGAAACCCTGTACCACTCTCTGACGGTCAAGTCATAGTTACTCATTCGCATGAAACCGATTACGATCAAAATATTGGCACTTCTACAAGTCCAATCAGTAAGTATGACTACCGTATTCGACTTTTAGAGCCTACGGGCAATTATTTCAAAGCGAGTGCAAATGCGTTGACAGGTACAGGTATTACCAAAACTGTTTCATGGTGGAGCCCTGATGAACTTTATACTTATAGTGGCTTGCTTTGGGAAACCTACCAGTAGAGGTTCGCTCACGTCCACGCCCAACTTCGCCAACCCTTAATATAGAAACAGTAGCACCCTCAGAACAAGCCCTTTTCATTAATGCAGGTGTTAATTTACATGATTTTCAAAAGTTTTCTCGCCGCAATAATTTATCTGTATTGGCTATTAGGGATGTTACAAGTCGCGACGATGCTGATCAACAACAACCTTTCAACTTAAGTAGCAAATACTGCTCACCAAACTGTAAACCCCACAACCCCTTCTGTTTACACCATAAAACACCTTCAATTCTTGCAAATGACTTGTTGCGAGGTATTGGAGGATTTTCAATACGCCAAAGGCTGGAAGGCGCGGCATTGCCAAGTTTTTGCATGACCCAACAGCCATGCTTTACAACCCACCTACCACAGGCGCGCAAGGCAGTGCCAATGTCCATGCTGATGGTTCGGCAGCGATGGTTGTTCCTGCTAAACGAGCTTTGTCTTGGCAGCTTACCGACGATAACAACAAGGGAATCGTAAGAGAAAGATTATGGGTAAGTACCAAAGCGGGCGAAATAAGGACATGTACCTCCTGTCATGGAGAAAGTACATTGAATCAAGCTGGCCAGCCTTCTCCAAGTAATGCACCACAAGCTTTAACTACATTATTGAACTACGTAAAAGGTATCGACACTGATAATGATGGAATAAAAGATATTTATGATGCCTATCCCAACGATGCGTCTAAACATATTGCCGAGCCAGTCAATGAACAGTTTATTGCTGATTTATCTAATTGGGTTAATCAGAACTTAGACAACGATGCCGTTAATTGGACCATCCAAAGCAATACTTGTCATGCTAATTCAGCCATGATTAATAACCGTGCCTTAGACAATACAGGGAGAATTGATAGGTTAAGACGCTTCGTTGACCTTACCAATCTTGACGTAGTCCAGCTTACTTTTGAGGTGGCTTATGCGCGCTATGATGCAACTAAGTTTGACCAGCTTCGTGTCTGGGTCGTTTCCTGCGATGGGTCTCAACAACTTATTTTCGATAAATCGGGTAGTAGTTTAGCTACTGCTCCAGACCAAACGACCCTCTTTACACCTGCCAATTGTAGTCAATGGAGGAAGGAAACCATTAATTTGTCTGCCTACGCTGGGAAAGCCGTTGAATTAGTATTTGAAAATATTAGCGGTTGGGGTAATCGGTTATTTTTAGACAATATTTTGGTTCAAGAGGTGAGTGCGTCTCCCCCCTGCCCCGACACCTACATTTTTTCGGGAAATATAACCGCAGGGAAATACGACGCAGCTACCTCAATCTCTACTCAAAATAGTGTTCAAACCAAAGTGCTGACAGCAACTACTGTTACCTTTAATGCAGGGCAGTCTGTGACACTTCAGCCCGGTTTTGAGGCACAAAGTGGGAGTATCTTTAAAGCATATATTGGTGGATGTGGATATTAGTGCATATAGCTAACTACCTACTACCTACCCTTTACCATCTCTTTCGTGAAACATTTAACATAAATTACGTGAAACATTTTGGGTTATTCCAAATAAAGATGGATATTTGAAGGCGGTAAACCTAACAATAATGGGCAAAATCATAGCAATCGCCAATCAAAAGGGCGGTGTTGGCAAAACAACAACAGCCATCAACTTGGCAGCAAGTTTGGCAGTGTTAGACTTCAAAACCTTGATTGTGGACGCTGACCCACAAGCGAACTCAACTTCTGGTTTGGGGTTCAACCCCAAAGAGATTGAGTACAGTATCTATGAATGTATGGTAGAAGGCGTAATCCCCCAAGAAGCCATCGTAGAAACAAGTTTTGAGAACCTCTATCTTCTTCCTTCTCATATTGACTTAGTCGGGGCTGAGATTGAGATGATTAACCTCAAAAGTCGAGAAGAAAAGATGAAAGAGGCCCTTTGGCCTATCAAGAATGAATACGATTTTGTCATTATTGATTGCTCTCCTTCTTTGGGTTTGATTACCATCAATAGCCTCACAGCTGCCGATTCGGTTATTGTACCTGTTCAGTGCGAATATTTTGCATTAGAAGGGCTGGGCAAATTACTCAATACCATTAAGATTATCCAAACCCGATTAAATACAGATTTGGCCATTGAGGGGATTTTATTGACCATGTACGATATGCGCGTGAGACTCTCTAACCAAGTGGTAAACGAAGTAACAGCCCATTTTAAGCATATGGTATTCAATACCATTATTCCTCGAAATATTCGACTGAGTGAATCGCCAAGTTATGGTGTGCCTACCATAGTTCAAGATTCTGATAGCAAAGGGGCCATTAGTTATCTTAATTTAGCACGAGAAATTTTGAGCAAAAATGGCTTATTAGAACAAGATGAGCCAAGTTCGCACAAAGCATAAATCAAATACTGACACACAAATAGATGGAGTTTGTCATCTATTTGACTAAAGACCTATTCTAAAAAAGATCATGGAAAAAGCAGCTCCTAAAAAATTGACGGGCTTGGGTCGAGGTCTTGGGGCGTTGCTCCAAGATAGCGACAACGTAAACCGTTCTACTCGTCAAGCCCCTATTGAGAGCGTAAGTATGATGAATGAGATTCATGTCGAACAAATCGAAGTGAATCCTTATCAGCCTCGCACACGATTTGATGAAGATGCGCTCAATGAATTAGCAGAATCCATCCGAATTCAAGGCATTATTCAGCCGATTACGGTTCGCCAAATTGGACACAACCGCTATCAGCTTATTTCAGGGGAACGACGTTTACAAGCTTCCAAATTGGCTGGTTTGACCCACATTCCCGCCTATATTCGCACAGCCAACGACCAGCAAATGCTCGAAATGGCTTTGATTGAGAATATCCAACGCGAAAACCTGAACTCCATTGAAATTGCCTTGAGTTATCAACGGCTCATTTCTGACTGTGGTCTCAAACAAGAGGAGCTTGGGGAGCGTGTAGGGAAAAATCGTACCACAGTCAATAATTACATCCGCTTATTGAAACTTCCTCCCATGATTCAAGCCGCCCTTCGCGACGAGCAAATCACGATGGGGCATGCCCGAGCCATTATTAACATAGAAAACCCCGAAACACAACTAAGAATATTTCGTAAGACGATTGAAGAAGCTTGGTCGGTACGAAAAGTAGAGGAAGCTGTCCAAGCCCTCAAACTATCGGCGGAGGATATAAAAGAACGTCGCCCCAACGTTATCAAACAAGAAATGAGGGCATTACAGTTTTAATTATCTTCTTATTTTGGATCTAAAGTATCTATTAAGACAGATGACAAGCAAAAAGGAGAAATAAAAATCCCATTCACTTACATGATGAATTGGAACGTATCTTGCATGTATTAAAATTTGAAGCTTGAAAAAAATAGGTGTATTGCTGGGTTTGTGGCTCATAGGGAGTGTGACAGTAGTCGAAGCGCAACAAACAAAGACAGACTCTCTCCAAAAACGCCTTATAAGAATGACAAGGTCAGCAGATTCCTTACGCCTTGATTCTTTAGGGTTGAACAAAAGCTTCAAAGATTCGCTTGAAAAATCAACGCTCAAATTACCCAAAGTAAAACACAGCCCTAAGAAAGCCGCCTATTATTCTTTGATGCTCCCCGGACTTGGCCAAGCCTACAACAAACAATACTGGAAAATGCCTTTTGTTTATGCAGGCTTTGGTACAGTCGGCTATTTTATTAGGTATTTCAATGTCCGCTACCAAGACTTTCTCACCCCTTACATAGCAAGCTATGATGCCACTTCAGGTAAGCAATTACGTTCAGAAGCGGTGGTTTATATAAGAAGTCAAAAGCAATCGCGTACTTTGACTTTAGATCAAATTACAAAAGGGAAAGACTTATATCGGCGTTATAGAGACTTAAATATTGTACTGTTGGCAGGCGCTTGGGCGCTCACCGCCGTCGAAGCCAATGTAGCCGCCCACCTCAAAACCTTCGACATGTCGGACGATATTTCTCTGCGGTTTCTGCCAGATGCGGGCTATAGCCCGTTTACAGGCGGTGTTGTGGGGGCTAAAGTAGTGATTGGATGGAAGTGAAAAATATAATGTTTTTTGAAACCGAAACATACTTTCAATATAAATTTCCTGAACCACAGTATTTAGGAGCTAAACATACTTTGTTACCCTATATTAATAAGTTTATTCTAAAGAATACCACTGCATTATCTGATATTCTATTCATAACAATATGAAAATTCTTCTTCTCGGCTACGGCAAAATGGGCAAAGTGATAGAGCAAATAGCTCAAAGCCGTGGTCATCAAATAATAGGCAAAATTGATGTCAGCAATCGCGATGAATTAGGTGGCTTTAACCGCGCCAATGTGGACGTAGTCATTGAGTTTAGCTCGCCCGAAGCCGCCTTTGAAAACCTGCAATGGTGTATGAAAGCGGGGCTACCAACAGTCTGTGGAACAACAGGTTGGCTGCAACATCGCCCTGAAATTGAGGCTCTTTGTTTGGAAAATAAAGCCGCTTTTTTCTATGCCTCTAATTATAGCATTGGGGTCAATCTTTTTTTTCGACTCAATCAGCAGTTGGCCAAACTCATCGCGCCTTACAAAGAAGTATAGTGTGCATCACCGCACAAATCCATCATATCCATAAATTAGATGCGCCAAGCGGTACGGCCGATTACACTGGCCGAAGGACTTCTTAAACATCTTCCTCATAAAACAGCATGGGTAAATGAAGCCGAAGTTGCCGAAAATCAAATCCCGATTGTATCTTTGCGCCAAGGTGAAGTACCTGGTACGCACATTGTTCGTTATGACTCAGCCGTGGACAGCATCGAAATTCAGCATATTGCGCATAGCCAGCAAGGTTTCGCTGACGCAGTAGTAGCTGCCGAATGGCTCGCCCTCCGCCAAGGTGTATTTGGCATGGACGATTTGCTTGGACATTGAACATTTACAAAATACCAAATTTTGTTTTTTGACCCGTTATCTATCACTAACAACTCAATACCCGCGACTAAAAATTAAAAAATGGCACAACCCAAACCCAAAAATCAGCTTTTAGAGAGTGGCTCGACTCCATTGCTTTTGCCGTTGTGGCGGCTACATTTATCCGTTGGCTCCTCTTAGAAGCCTATACCATCCTCTTCTTCGATGGAGAAAAGCCTATTGATTGGCGATTTTCTGTTTGTCAGTAAGCTCCACTATGGCGCGCGTACTCCAGGCACTCCGCTACAAATCCCGCTTACGCACCAAACAATATGGGGGACCAATATTCCTTCTTTTTCGACGCTGATTCAACTACCCATGTTTCGCCTGCCAGGTTTTACGAGTGTAAAGCGAAATGATGTAGTGGTGTTCAACTACCCTGGCGACCCTGATGAGCCTTTTGAAGACCCGCTCATTGGTAATGGCGGATACAAGGCATTTCCTGTAGATTTACGTACCAACTTCATCAAGCGTTGTATTGGTGTAGCAGGCGATATTGTAGAAGTCAAAAAGGCGGTAGTATATATCAATGGCAAAGAAGGAGAAATCCCTCCTAATGCTCAGTTTTATTACCGTTTAGAATCCAACGACTTGCTTGATGACCGTTTTTTCGACAATGAAAATATTCAAGATTACGGTGTTTATCCAAGTGATTCGCTCCAGCCTAATAAGTTTGTGTATCAAATCCGCACAACGCCCCAAATTGTGGAGGGCTTGAAAAAACATAGTTTTATCCGAAGTGCCACGCACGAAAGCCGCTACTCAGCCGATATGCCCGAAATGGGACTTTTCCCTGCCATTGCGAAGCAGAATCCCGATTTTTGGGGGCCTATTCAAGTACCAAAAACAGGGATGACTATTCAATTAGACTCCGCCAACATCGCCAAATATGGCCATGTCATCAAATATTTTGACCATAACGAGGCAGACAAAGTAGTGATTGACAAAGGAAAAGTAACAATAGATGGCAAAGCCATAACCAGTTATACTTTCAAGCAAGACTATTACTTCATGATGGGCGACAATCGCTACGAATCTGCTGATTCTCGTTTTTGGGGCTTTGTACCCGCCGATCATATTGTAGGCAAAGCCGTCTTTATTTGGATGTCTATTGACCCTAATCCCAAATCTGTGCTCAACAAGATTCGCTGGAATAGGTTATTTAGGTTTATTAATTAGAAACACTTCCCAAACACAAACGTAGAGCCACAAAATTTTGTGGCTCTACGTTTGTGTGGTTCTACCCAAATTTGGCCAAACTACCCCTTTCTTCTTCATTGGTTACTTGCAAATAACAATCTATTTCCTGTTGTAAGTCTTCCACGTGCGAAATCACGCCCACGATGCGGTTTTCTTTTCGTAAGGATTTGAGTGTTTCAAAGACTGTTTGCAAGGATTCTTTGTCTAACGACCCAAAGCCCTCGTCCAAAAAGAAAAAGTTTTCTTTGGCTTGGTTTTGAGCGTGTATGTTGTCGGCCAAAGCCAAGGCCAAGGCCAAGGCAGCTTGAAATTTTTGCCCTCCTGACAAAGTATTCAAAGCCCGTTCTTTGCCATTGTTGAGCAAATCGCGTACTTGAAAATTATTGGTTTCAGTGATTTCTAATCTTAGTTGCTGCCGCGTCATGCGATGAAAACGCTCATTGGCTTGGTTGCAAAGATTTTGTAGATACACCGATGAAACATAATTCACAAATCCGCTGGCTTTAAACAACTTCGCCATTGCATCTAAATCTGTTTTACGAATTTCTAAGGCTGTTTTTTGGGTCAAAAGCACAGCTTGTTCTGCTATTTGTAAGCGTTGTTTGCGCTCTTCCTCGGTGAGCCTTCCAATTTCCTGTGTCAAGCGGCTTTGCTCTTTTTCATGGATTTCGATTTCTTCCAATAGAAATCGGTATCGGTCGGCATCAAGGCTTTTGCCTTCGGTCGCTTCTTGGAGGGTTTTTAGTTCTTTCTGGGTAGTAAATAGTTCTCTTTCATAGCTCTCAATGGCGGCTCTCTCTTGGGCCATGTCCATTTTTAAAGATAGTACAGCCTCTACTCTTTCAATGGTTGTTTGTTCGGCTATTAATGCTTTTTCCAACTGACTTTGTAAGGCTTCCTTTTCTGCACTATTTTTTCTACATTTCGCTGAAGCGAATGAACTTCCCCCTTCTAAAGTGCTTTTTAGCTGATTTTGATAGCGTATTTTTTAGTCTAAATCTTCAAAAGATTTACGTATTCTTTGAAGGTTTTCTTCCATTTTTTGCGCTCTTTCTATTAATTCTTGTGAATTTATGGCTAAAACGTCTTCTATTTTTAATTGTTGGAGTTGTTTTTGTGCGTTTTCGATGGCACCATTTCTATTAGAGATTTCTTCCTTTAACTTTAGCAATGGATCATCAAATTTGCTTTTTATTTCTGCCTCTTCTTTTTGAATGAGTTGCTCTTCTTTCTCTAAACTTGCTTCCAAGGCTATCAATTGTTGTTGAAAAACACTGGCCTCTTTCCATTTCTTTTCTACCATTTCACGCTGATTAGAATCAAAATCTTCCCATACGAACTGCTGAGCATGGTTACTGATTTCTATGTTTTTCTGCGGCCATTTTTCTGTTTTTAGCTGATTTTTTTGAATTTCTAAGAGCTCCCACTCCTTCTGAAAACCTGTAAGTTTATTTGCCAAGGTAGATAGGGTAGCGTTAGCCATGTTTCGCAATTGCGTTTGGCTTTTGTGGACATGTTGAATAACTGTATCCAAATTATTATCAACGGTGAGTACTTCTGGATGGTGTACCGAGCCGCACATAGGACAGGGTTGCCCATGGGTCAATGCGCCTGCATATTGTTGTAAAGCACGTTGGGTTTGGAGTTGAATCAGTTTAACGTTAAGGCTATCGGCCTCTGTAAGTAGCTTATTTTGAACTGATTCAATATTTTCAAATAGTACATCATAGCTTTTTGAGGCTATGTCTTGTGGTAATAATAGCAGGGTTTCTGGTGTAAAAAGCGATTCTTGCTGTGTAGCAATTTGCTTTTGTTTTTCCACCAACTCATTGGCGTTCTCTTTGAGTTTGTCTCGTTCTTTGAGCAGCCTTTCTTTGGTATCAAACCATTTGATTATCTCCGAGAGTCGCGCCATGTCAGGTTGATTTCTACGCAACTCGTTGCGTTGCTCTTTACTCTTCTGAAGGTTCTGTTGGCGTATTTCCAAAGCCTCCTTCTTCACTGTTCGTTTTTCTTCCCCATCCTTGATTCTTTTTTGAAGCTTGTCTCTTTGGTCTGTCAAATCTATCATTTGCGCCAAAGTCCTGAGTTCGGCTATCTCTATGAGGGTATGGGGTTGATTATTATAAGCAGGCTGTAAGTTTTCTAACTGCACCCAATCGTCGGTGAGCTGTTTGGCCAAGGCTTCCAATTCATTTGTTTTTGTGGCAAGTCCTTTTTTTTCCGCTTGTTGGCGGGTCTTCAATCTTACCGCTTCGTCCAATAGCGGTTTAAATGTCATCAAAAATACTTCATATTGAGCCAATCGTTTTTTTTTCTCTATAAAAATAGGGGCTTGGTTTGTCAGTTTTTGAAGCGTTTCTGTGACGACGAGTTGCTTATCAAATAATTTTTTGAGTGCTTCTATTTCCTTTTCTTCATCTCTTTTTTTAGACAAACTATTTTTTTCTATTTCCAATAAACGGGCGGTATTTTGCAAATCGTGACATGTTTGAGCGAGCATTTCGGGCGTTACTTCTCCCAAGCCTTTGAGTTCACCTTCGATTTTTGCCAATGCTTCATTGTTTTGCTCAATAAGTTTTTTGGTAGGCTCAGCCAACTCAAAACGCTCCAGTTGAAATAACTCTTTCATCATGCGCGTGCGCTCGGCATCTTTCAATTCCACAAATTCCTGAAAACGCCCCTGTGGAATGATAACGGTACGTTTGAAATTTTCATAACTCAGCCCAATAATCTTCTCCGCAGGATTGTCTGCCGCTATCGGCGACCAATCTCCCAGCTCTTCCATCCATTGATACGACTTTCGGTCGAGGGTTACTTTGTCGAAATGCTTGCCGCTGCGCTTGCCCTCAGTCACAAAGCGGTAGCGTGTTTGGCTGTGTCCTGTTTTAAACTCAAAATCAATAAACAACCTATCAGAACGTAGATTCATAAGATTATAACTACGGTTTTCGCGGTTGTTGAGCCGTTCTGTGTCCCCAAAAAGGCAAAAAGTGATGGCTTCCAAAATGGTAGATTTGCCACTTCCTACTTTACCAAAAACCCCAAATAAGCCTGCGGCTGTGAGTCGGCTAAAATCTATTTCTTGGCGTTCGCGGTAGGATTGTATGCCTTGAAGGCTAAGTTTGATAGGTATCATTTCTTTAGTTTTGAGTCGTTAGTCTTGAGTTTTGTCATCCCGACGGCAGGAGAGATCTACAACCGCCTTTGGCAGGCGCATGGCTCTGTCGTTTGACATTTATTGAAAGACTTCAAGCCTCTCTATCATTTTCCATAGAAAGCACTTCCTTAAATAACTCTAATAGCGACTCACTGGGATTCTGCCCTTGGTTTTTGTATTGGAAGTAGTCCACAAACAATTCTTCCATACTTTGCGCCTGCAGGTCGGCTACTTTTCGTTGCAATTGCTGTGCTTCTTTGACAGAGCGTATTTCGGGAATGATGGGCATTAAACCTGTGTGTGCATCGAGGAGGCGTTTTTTATCAGTAGCTTCCAAAAAATAATCGGCTACTACGGTGATTTGCACCAAGGCATCAGCATTGTCGCTCAACCATTGTACTGCTTCATCAATATTTTCAAACTTAGCCCGCAATAATTTTTTTCCTTTTGTCAATGCCACAGGGCGATAGCTGACGGGCTCTCCTGCTTCGGCTTCGATTATGACCACATTTTTGGTCTGATGGGCTTCTGCAAAACTATATGCCAAAGGACTGCTGCTATACACCACTGGACAGGGGTTTTTACTTACCGACTGATACCGATGCAAATGCCCCAAAGCCACATACTGAATTTGGGTAGGGAAATTTTCTGTAAAAATAGCTTGTGCTCCTCCTACGTGTAAGATAGGTCGCTCATCGTCGGGTTCTTCGGGCGGGTTTTTATCGCCTTTTTGCATCACAAAAAGGTGTGTTACAAGTATATTGACCCCTTTATCGTCGCAATAGGTGTCGGCCAATTGCTGCCAATGTAGCTGCAAGAGTTCGCGCAATGATTGTTCTGTATTGTCTGTTCCAAGAAAGGTCTTGAGGCGTGTCTCATTGGCATATGGAGTGAGTATCAAGCGCAAAGGGGTATCGCTATGGGGTAGTTTCAATTCCACAAACCCACTGGCCGTTTTAGTTACTTTAAGACCACTTGCAGTTTCAAAGGGCTGAATATCGGCATTGGGATAACCCACAAACATGATGCCCAGCTCACGCGCCAAAGAGTCGGGGGCATCAATGCGCTCGGGTGAGTCGTGGTTGCCAGCAATGGCAATAACAGCACGGCTACCATAGGCCGACAGGCGCGTGAGCGTGCTATACAACAACTGTTGGGCTTCCGAAGATGGGTTGAAATTGTCGAACAAATCGCCTGCTATAATGACTGCATCAACGGCCTCTTTTTCAGCTATTTCATAAATTTCCTGTAATACTTCTCGTTGCTCATCGAGGCGTGAAAATTGTTCTAATCGTTTGCCAAGGTGCCAGTCGGCAGTGTGGAGGATTTTCATGGACAAGGGGAAGTAAGCCTTCAAATTTTTATCAAATTGCAAAAATGCCAAAAAGGAACGGTAAATTTGCATCCCCATCAAATGAAACATCTACAATGCTCACCACCACAATTGAACAGACGTATTACATCATTGATTTTGACAGCACTTTTACCCAAGTAGAAGGGCTGGACGAATTGGCCCATATCGCCTTGGCTGGCAGCCCGCAACGCGAGGAAATTGTACAGCAAATCCGTGACTTGACGGACAAAGGCATGAGTGGCGATATGTCGTTTGCCGAAGGGCTACGTCGCCGTGTGGCACTTTTATCGGCCAATCGCAGTCATATCGAGGCGTTGGTTGATTTTTTGCGCACCAAAGTTTCTGAGTCTTTTATCCGAATCCGTAGTTTCTTGCGCGACTATGCCGATAGTATTCTCATTGTTTCGAGTGGGTTTAAAGAATTTATTGTGCCCATTGTTACGGAGTTAGGCTTAAAAGCCGACAATGTATATGCTAATACGTTTGTGTTTGACGAAAACGACAACATCGTCGGTGTGGACGAAACCAACGTACTTGCCAGCGATAAAGGCAAAGTAAAGCTGCTCCAATCGCTCGATTTACAGGGGGAAATCTGTGCTATTGGCGATGGTTACACTGATTATGAACTCCGTGCCGCTGGACTTGCTACGCGCTTTTATGCCTTTACCGAAAACGTATCGCGCCCCAAAGTAACCAACGTGGCCGACCATATTGTACCATCTTTAGATGAGTTTTTGTTTTTAAATAATCTCCCACGTGCCCAATCTTATCCAAAGAGTAGAATCAAAATATTGCTACTCGAAAATGTACACCCCGTAGCACGGCAAGCCTTTGAAGAGCAAGGCTTCAATGTCGAGTTTATCAAAGGGGCGTTGGACGAGGAAGAGTTAATCGAAAAAATAAAGGATGTCGCTATTTTGGGTATCCGTTCCAAGACCATCGTTACCAAACGGGTATTGGAAAATGCACCACGCCTCATTGCCATTGGTGCATTTTGTATTGGTACCAACCAAATAGACCTCAACACTGCCACCGAACGCGGCGTGGCAGTCTTCAATGCCCCTTATAGCAACACCCGCTCGGTAGTAGAACTGGCCGTTGGCGAAATGATTATGCTAATTCGGAATATTTTCCCTAAAAGCAATGCCATGCACGCTGGCAAATGGGATAAATCGGCTAACAACAGCTTTGAAGTGCGTGGCAAAAAACTGGGTTTGGTAGGCTATGGACACATCGGTACGCAACTATCAGTCATTGGGGAAGCATTGGGCATGGAAGTCTATTTTTATGACATCGTGGACAAAATGCCCATAGGCAACGCCAAAAATTACGCTCATTGGACGAGCTACTACAAGTATCCGACGTGCTGAGTATGCACATAGACGGGCGTAAGGAAAATAAAAACGTGATTGGTAAACGCGAGTTTGAGTTAATGAAAGAAGGTGTCGTGTTTCTCAACTTGGCACGTGGTCATGTAGTGGATATTGAGGCGTTGGTCGAAGCACTCAAAAGTGGCAAGGTATCGGGCGCAGGCATAGATGTATTTCCATATGAACCCAAAACCAATAAAGAACCCTTCGAGAGTGAATTACGCAGCATGGCCAACGTCATCTTGAGTCCGCACATTGGCGGCAGTACCGAGGAAGCCCAAGAAGGTATTGGGCATTATGTACCCGAGCGGCTCTTAGAATATATCAATAATGGCAGCACTACGGGCAGCGTCAATTTCCCTGAAGTGCAGTTGCCACTACTCAAAGGTTCACATCGTTTATTACATGTTCACCAAAACGAGCCAGGTATTTTGGCCAAACTCAACAATATCTTTGCCCGTTATGATGTCAATATTACAGGCCAATACCTCAAAACCAACGAGCAAATTGGTTATGTAATCATGGACGTAGCACGGAGCTATACTAATGGTTTCGTAGAAGAAATCAAAGAAATGCAAGAAACTATCAAGTTTAGGATGTTGTACTAAGTTGCAGTATGATTTTATTCCCTAACGCCAAAATAAACATCGGGCTGCAAATCATCGAAAAGCGGCCCGATGGTTTTCATAACATTGCTTCCTGCTTCTATCCTGTGGGCTGGGCAGATGTATTGGAGGTGATTCCTGCTGAGCGTTTTAGTTTTTCTATTTCAGGGCTTCCAATTCCAGGAGACACTGCAACCAATCTCTGTGTAAAAGCCTACGAACTACTCCAAAAAGACTTCGATATACCTCCCGTAGCCATGCACCTACTCAAGATTGTACCCATAGGTGCAGGCATGGGCGGTGGCTCGTCTGATGCTGCCTTTGCATTAAAATTGCTCAACAGTCGGTTTTTATTGGGTCTTTCTACCCAAAATTTAGAGAACTACGCCCGTCAATTAGGTAGCGACTGCGCCTTTTTTATTGGAAATAAGCCCCAATATTGCTACGAAAAAGGCGATAGATTTGAAGATATCGCTCTTTCGCTCCGTGGCAAATCTATTGTGTTGGTGTATCCTAATCTACATATCTCCACGGCTGAAGCATATGCTGGAGTAAAACCTACCCCTCCTCAAGAAAATTTATCAAAGATCCTTCAACAACCTATTTCGGCATGGAAGTACTTGATAAAGAATGATTTTGAAGAAGGACTTTTTCAAAAATATCCTGTTTTACCCAAAATCAAAAATCAACTCTATGAAATGGGAGCTGTTTATGCCAGCATGACAGGCTCTGGTTCGACAATCTTTGGCATTTTTGAGAATCTTCCCAGTATTAAGAACAATTTCGAGCCTTATACCGTTTGGATAGGAGAACTTTCATAGCTTCATCCAGTCCCTTTTGAACGTGCTAATACCATGGCCAACCAATTAACTAAAAAGCCTAATTCCCTAACAAAAAGGCGTGAGCCTCTCCAATTCATGCTTTGGTTAGGTATTATTGGTAGTGCTTTTGGCTTTACTTTGTTATTGGGTATCTACATAACACGTAAATCTACGGGTATCTACTGGACAGACGTACCCCTGCCCCCTTTTTTTGGGGTAAGTACTTTCGCTATGATGGTAAGTAGCCTAACCTTGCATCTGGCTAACCATAGTTTTCGCACCGACCGTTATCTACAATTCAGAAGTTACATTGGTGCTACACTCACCTTGGGTATTCTTTTTATCATCTTGCAGTTTTTAGGATGGAAGCAACTCATAGAGGCAGGTATTTCTACTATCAACAACCCATCAGCTGGGTTTATTTATGTCATTTCAGGATTGCATATTCTTCATATAGTTGGAGGGGTTTTGGCTTTTGAGTTGGGTGGCTTTTCATGCCATTAAAAATAAAAGATATGTGGACTCTTTTGTGTTTAGTGTCAATCCTCCCAACCAGTTAAAAATCAAACTCATTACCATTTATTGGCACTTTGTAGATCTATTGTGGCTATACCTATTTGCATTTTGTTGTACCATCATGGTTGTAAAAGAGTAAAAAATAAGGTAACGGGCTTTGTCCTCATTATCAACCCTCTTTCTTGCTACTCCTATGAAATTTACGCCTTCTATCGCCATAACCACCCTATTGCTATTTTTTTGGGAAACCCTGTGCCTGCCCAAAAACGTCAAACCAAAGTTAGCATCAAGGGCGAAAAAATTTTATATCAATGGGAAACCTACATTTAAAGGCCGCACTTGGAATGGCTACGAAATCGAGGGCTTACTGCCCAATTCGCGCATGGTGCAGGGGATTTTCGATGACCGCAACCCCGATACCCGTGCCCAATGGGCCTATCCTGATACCCAAAGTGGGATGCAGACCGCAATACCAATGAGTTTATAGCCGCCATGCCTGTCTAAAAACAGCACGGACTGCTGGCCATTACGCTTAATCTCCAAGGAGGAAGCCCATATGGCTACTCTAAGGCACAGCCATGGCACAATTCCGCCTCAACAACGACGGCAGTTTAGAACCTGCCTATTTTGCCCGTTTAGCGCGTATTTTAGACCAAGCCGATGAATTGGGGATGGTTGTGATTCTGGGTTATTTCTACTTCGGTCAAGACCAACGAATGAACGACGAAAAAGCCATTATACAGGCCGTTGATAATACCACTAATTGGCTATTGGACAAGGGCTATCAGCATGTATTAGTAGAAATCAACAATGAGTGTAATGTATCTTACGACTATGCTATTCTTCAACCCGACCGCGTGCATGAACTCATTGAAAGAGTCAAAAATACAAAACGAAAAAATCGCCGGCTTTTAGTTAGTACAAGCTATGGAGGAGGCACAATACCCAAAGAAAATGTGGTAAGAGCCTGATTTTTTGCTGATTCATGGAAATGGTGTGAAAGACCCTGCCAAGATTGTAGAAATGGTCGAAAAACAAGGAATGTAGCGGGCTATCGCCCCATGCCTGTTGTATTCAATGAAGACGACCACTTTGATTTTGACAAACCCATGAACAATTTCGTGGCGGCTACGAGCTCATGCTTTTGGGTTTCTTTGATTATCGCATGAAAGACGAGGGTTTTGATGAGGGCTACCAATCTATGCCCTCGCCAACTGGCAGATAAGCTCAGCCCGCAAAAAAGGTTTTTTGACAAATTGAAAGAGATAGTGGGTTGGTAAGCGTACTCGCTGCAAGATGAACATAGGCGATAAAGTTAGATTTTTACATTCCAAAAGAAGCAGGTGTTATCACCCGTATTTTAGAAAACAACGTCATCGAGGTTGAGATTGAAGATGGTTTTCGGTTGCCAGTACTGAACGAGAACTGGCAGTAGTATCTGCCACAGAAGCACAAGCATTTAGAAATCAACCCTCTCCCACTACTACTACTAAAACCCCGAAACCCGTACCAGTGGTATCAAAGCTGATAAAGGTATTTTCATGGCTTTTGTTCCACTCCAATGACCGAGAGGTAGTCTTATACCTCATCAACAACTCCGATTGGGAGCTGCCTTATACCCTCACTACACCTACCGAACGACACCAACGCGGCCTTCGGGTGGCTTGTTGAAGGCTAAAAGTACTGTTAAAGTGCAGGAGTTGTTTATCAAAGATTTTGACGAATGGGGAACATTCGTTTTCAATTGTTTCTATTATACGTTTGGCTTTTCTCCAGAGCGGCTACCGCCCATAAACGCATTAAATTTCGAGCAAATTTTTTTAAGAACAAACGTAAAGCACCTCTTTTAGACAAAGATGCTTACTTGTTTCAGTTGGATGGAGAAGAAAAACAGAACATCCCCTCGACCCACAAGCACTAAAAGAAAAATGTTGGAGAAAATGAGTCAGCAATTCAAACTCCCTTCCAAAGCAGAACGACCTGAATCCTGCATAGACCTACACATCGAAAAACTAACACGCGACTTTATGGCCTTAAACAATACCTAGATGGTTGAACTTCAAATCAAAACTTTTGAAAATCAATTAGAGAGAGCTATTGCTAGTGGCATGGATGAGATTACATTTATTCATGGAGTAGGCAATGGCGTACTGCGTACCGAGCTGCATCGGCGCATGAGTAAGCACAAAAACGTACAGTTTTTTGAAGATGCCCAAAAAGAAAAATTCGGCTATGGTGCTACCAAAGTCAAAATAAAATAGCAACTTCCTAATTAACAAGACTTTATGACGGTAGAGAAAGCCTAACTCAACCCACGTAAAAATCGCCTTACAGACTCCATAAAAACGGGTTCGAGATTTGGCAAATTAATCCGTGGTTGTGTTACAACAGAAATCATCATAAAACCATACGTCAAGCTCCACCACTCATAAAAGGTCTTTGAAACAGTATCTGCCGATCGCGGGCGAATCTGCGCAAGTGCCTCCCAAATAGGATGGTTGTTGAGCATCGCAAACTCGATTTGATAGGCTTGTTTGGACAAACACAGCGCCCCTTCTATGTTAACATTACTCTGAAACGTTTCTGTTTGTTCGATCATAAACTGCCATTGCAGTTGGGCAAAATCAACGACCAATTTTTCAGGGTTTCGGTGCATTGTCTTCATTTTCTGAAGCTCTTCATGCAAGTAGGCAAACCCTTCGTTTCGGATAGTTTCCAGTAGTTTGTCTTTATTATCGAAGTATTCATAAAGAATCGGTGGGCTGTATTCTATTACTTCGGCTATTTTTCGGATAGACACGGCCTGCCATCCTTCTTGGCGGGCTATGTCGCGGGCAGTTTTGAGGATGTCAATGCGTACTTGCTTACGCAGCCGCTCCCGACGTTCAAGGATTCCCATGCATTCAATTGATGGATTAGAAAAAAAATTTACACTGTTAAATTTTCTACAAAGGAAATTAAATGATTGATAAATACAAACATTGGCCCATAAAAAAGCCTTCTAAATGACAGTTTAGAAGGCTTTTTATATCGTTTAGATAGCTTTTACAGGGACTCTAATGTAGATTTGATGGCCACAAAATCAGGAAGATTACCTGGATTATCTAATACTTCTGCATATTGAATAATCCCTTCTTTATCAATCACAAATGCTGCCCGGCTTGCCACCCCTTTCATACCAAAAACAAATTTTTCAAAATACACACCATAATCTCGAATCGTTTGTTTGTTAAAATCAGAAAGCAAATCAAAACTATAATTTTGTTCGGCTTTGAATTTTTCTAAAGTAAAAACCGAATCAACAGAAATACCTACAACTACAGCATTGAGCTTGGTGTAGTATTCTATATTGTCGCGCATGGCGCAAAGCTGTGCTGTACAAACACCCGTAAATGCGGCTGGATAAAAATGGATGATGAGGTTATTGCCTTTGAAATCTTCGAGCGATACTTGTTTTTTCTCTGAGTTGAAAAGCGTAAATGAGGGGCTTTGTCACCTTTTTGTAATGCCATAATATTTTTTGTTTGATTTTAAGAAAGTAAAATTTATAAGTTAATCATAATTGTTTGTAATTATGCCATTCAAAAGTAATGTTATACTAAACACCAACCATAATTATAAGAATGAAACTATTTGGGGAATAGATCTCGGCGGTACAAAAATTGAAGGAGTAGTATTATCTTCAGCATCGCCAGAGGCTGTCATTGTTCGTAAACGAATAGACACCGAAGCACACAAAGGATACCAACATATTGCTCATCAAATAGTAAAACTCATTCGAGCTTTAGAAGCCGAAACGGGCTATAAAGCCGAAAGCATAGGCATAGGCACACCTGGAACCGTTGAGCCTTCTACAGGCTTGATGAAAAACTGTAATACGACCTGCTTGAATGGAATGCCTCTGAAACAGGATTTAATCGCCGCTTTACAAATCCCCGTCGCTATTGCCAATGATGCCAATTGCTTTGCCTTGGCCGAGGCTACCATGGGTATTGTACCTGATGTAACACCCAATTTCAATTGCGTTTTTGGAGTTATTATGGGTACAGGTGTAGGAGGAGGAGTCGTCTTGAAGGGAAAAGACAGTCAGCCCTTTGTGTTAAATGGTATGCAGGGCATCTGTGGAGAGTGGGGACACAACGAACTCGAACCCAATGGTTATGATTGCTACTGTGGCAAAAAAGGCTGTGTCGAGCAAGTGCTTTCTGGTCCTGCCTTGCAGCGGTATTATACCCAAATCAGTGGACAAACCTTGACCATGAAAGAGATTATTTCTCGTCACGAGGCGGCACAGACCTTTACGCTTCACAAACCATTGACCGGATGTTGGAGTACTTTGGTAAGGCTGTATCGGTATTGATGAATATCCTCGACCCCGATGCTATTGTATTAGGCGGAGGCGTAGGCAATATTGATTTGCTTTATACAGAAGGTGTACAAAGAGCCAAAAAATATATTTTCAACAGCGGCAAAGTCGAAACCAAAATCTACGCCCTAAGTTAGGAGATAGTGCGGGTGTATTTGGTGCGGCTATGTTGAGCTCGTAGTCAATAAGTATGAAAGAGTCTTAAAAAGTCTGGCGGCAGACTATAAAGTGTGAGGTTACATACAATCGACCTACTTGATTTAAAAACATAAAAAATGAATCATTGGTTAGTCAAATCAGAGCCTTTTGCCTATGGCTGGGACGATTTTGAGAAAGCAGGGAGTAGTGTGTGGGACGGCGTGCGCAAGTACCAAGCACGCAACAACCTACAAGCCATGCAAAAAGGCGACTGGGTCTTATTCTACCATAGTAATGAGGGGTTGGCCGTAGTGGGCATAGCTCAGGTGGACAAAGAGGCGTATCCAGATCCCACCACAGATGACAATCGCTGGGTAGTGGTAGAGTTAATTCCAATACAACGTTTACAAAAACCTGTTACATTGCAGCAAATCAAAGCAGATAATAGATTGCAAAATATTGCGTTAATAAGGCAATCTCGGCTGTCGGTGATGCCCATACAGCCCGAAGAATTTGATGTTATACTAAATTTAAGCCAAAATGGAAACAGTTAATAGATTTTTAGCAATTGACAGGCTTGTAATCGGTGGTTTTCCGATTGCGCGAGCCCTCTATTCTTTACTTTTTGTTTTTTACTTTTCTACTTCTTTTGCCCAAACAATCAAGCGCGTAGAGCTTCCTATGGTAGGTAATAGCGAATCCTATCATACTATTTCTTTGGGTGCAAAGGGAGTCGTATTGGTATCGCAAATCGGTAAAAATGCTTTCAACATCCAAAAAATCAATACCGAACTGGATCGCGATTGGTCTATCAATGGTACCATCGAAGAAAATTTAGACTTTGTAAAATCTTCTTACGATGGGCAATCGGTCTATTTGTTGTTTAGTCGTAGTCGTACTGATTTTTATCAGGTTGTGAAGGTAAGTGTGGCTGGATTTATGGAAACATTTTATCTTTCTGCCGTAGATCGTTTTCAGATTACTGACTTCCAAACCCTTGGCTACTCGGTATTTATGGCTGGCACCGTGCGCGACGAGCCCATGCTACTCTATACCAACTTGGCTTCTAAACAAAGCAAAGTACTGCCTGGCGTAACACAAGCCAATACCGTCATTCAGTCGGTAGATGTAGATACCCTACACCACATTGTGAATGTATGCTACGCAGCCCGCAAAGGCAAGGAAGTAAAACTTATTTCGCGCTCTTTCGACGAGTATGGACAAAGCATAGGTCAAATAAAAATAGACCCTGAGCCAGATTATTCGCTACTCAATGGGCGGTTGTTTTGGCTTAATGATTCTACTAAGTTGATGATTGGTACTTATGGATTTCGAAATATGCAAGGAGGCAACAACAGCGCTTCGCAAGGATTGTTTTTGAGTAAGATTATATATGACGAAGTAGAATTCACCCAATACCATGGCTTCACTGATTTCAAGAATTTTTTCAATTTTATGTCGGAACGTGAACAAGAACGTATGTTTCGTAAAATTGAACGTAAAAAAGAAAATGGAGATGATGTCAAATTAAATTATCGGTTGTTGGTACACGACATCATTGAGAAAAACGGCAACTACCTCATTTCAGGCGAGGTATTTTATCCAGAGTACCGTAACAACAACAATGGTCCATATGGCATGAGCTCGTGGTGGGGTTCTCCTTTTATGTCGCCTTTTGGTTTTGGCGGCTTTGGATATTCGCATTTTGGATTGATGAATACTTATTATTATGATCCTTGGTTCGGTTCTCGCCTTATGAACAACGCGCAAGTATTTAATGGATTTATTTACACTCATGCCATTGTGGCTAATTTCTCCTCTAAAGGTGAACTTTTATGGGATAACTCGCTGCCTTTTGAGAATGTAAAAAGCATGGAATTAAAAGAAAAAGTACGGGTAAAACCCAATGATGACCAAACCATAGCCATGTTTTACAGCAACAAAGGGGCTATCAAAGCCAAGGTGTTTGATAAAGATAAAGTATTAGATGACCTTCAGCCTATTCCAATTATGACCGCCGATTTAGGCGACCGCGTACGTCAAACCACCACCGACGAGGTGCTTTATTGGTACGACAACTACTATTTGGCCTTCGGTTACCAGAAAATTACGGGTGATGATGGTCGTCGCAGTGTGTTTTATTTGAACAAAATTTCGTTTTAAATGGAGTAGCCAGTTCACAATAGCCAGTTAACAGTTTGCACAGACTCTGACTACTGACTACCGACTACCGACTTGACTATGCAATTACTGACCCCCCTTCACTGGCAAGAATACGAACTGATAGACAGTGGGAATTTTGAAAAATTAGAGCGTTTTGGTGCTTATATCTTGGCCCGCCCCGAGCCACAGGCGATATGGAATAAAGCATTGTCCGAAAACGAATGGAAGCAAATGGCTCATGCCACTTTCTTACGCGAAAAAAATTCCCCCGAAAAAGGCGAATGGAAACTTACCCAAGGTATGCCCGAAAAATGGTGGACTTCCTACCGATACAGCGGTCTGAAGCTACGCCTAAAATGCTCATTGACTTCTTTCAAACATGTCGGTATTTTTCCTGAACAGGCCGCCAACTGGGATTACATCGACCAAAAACTGCGGGCTTTGCCCGTAGAACGCCCCAGTGTGCTCAATTTGTTTGCCTACACAGGGGCTGCCTCTGTGGCAGCACGACAAGCAGGGGCCGATGTAACACATGTGGACTCGGTGAAACCCGTCGTAACCTGGGCCCGCGAAAACATGGAAGCCAGCGATACCGACAATATCCGATGGATGGTAGAAGATGCCTTTAAGTTTGTGCAGCGCGAAGTACGCCGTGGCAAAAAATACAATGGCATTATCTTAGACCCACCTGCTTATGGGCGCGGACCATCGGGCGAGAAATGGCTATTAGAAGAGCAACTAACGAATTACTGGGGTCGTGCGCTGGCCTTCTTGATGCCCAAAATCATGTTTTTATCCTTAATCTCTATTCTTTGGGTTTCTCGGCACTGATGGCCGAAAACTTGGTAACAGGTCATTTTAAGCATATTGCCCATGCCGAATTTGGCGAACTTTTTCTGCCCGACCGCGCCCAACGAAGGCTACCACTGGGCATTTTTTATCGGTTTGCAAGTATTTAAAAACGGAAATAGAACCTATCGATTTATTTAATCCCATAGCCGCTTAGCTCGTCACGCACTTTTTTGACCCATTGCGCCTGAGTAGTGGTGTTGATACCATGATTGGTTTCATTATCGTATTGCTCTTGGAGTTGGGTATGTAGTTTGTAATACTCCAAGTATTCGTATTGCAGCTCACTACTGTAATCCTCGACCGAAAAACGCATGGTC
Organism: Spirosomataceae bacterium; assembly: GCA_041392315.1. Taxonomy (GTDB): domain Bacteria; phylum Bacteroidota; class Bacteroidia; order Cytophagales; family Spirosomataceae; genus Runella. Next base: position 317,382 of record JAWKMH010000007.1, read on the forward strand.
AATAAATGACGTTTGAAACGCTCGGCAGCCAACCGGGTAATATCAAAATGAAGCTGCTCATGATCAAGCACATAGTCATTTTTAGCATTGGTTCTTACCCAAGAAATACTTTTGTCAATCCATACTTTGGTTTTTACGCGCAGTTCCAACACACGGTTGGCCACAGACGAACGGGCCTCAAATCCAAAACTGGTAAATACTTGGGCAGCATAGCGGCTTAAAGGACTGGGTACGCCCAAGAAATCTTGCCAAGTTAGCAGTCTTTTGGGGTGATAATAAACTGTATCACCATCCGAAACCAGCCCTGTTTCTTCTTCAAAGATGAGTTTTACTTCTTTCACTAATAAATCAGACGTTTTTATCCCTTTAGCAAACCAATCATTAAATCCCTTCATTTGGTTTTCTAAAAGTTTTCTAATAAGCGGCTCGATGACCTCCTCGGGTACAATACCTGCACGAGTGTAGGTAGTAGCAGCTTTACCTCCTGTAAGATACACTCGCTTGCCTTCTCGGTAAGTTTCAAAACCCAAATCCATCCGTATTTCACCATTCACGCGATTGGTAGGCGTAAGCACTTCATTGATAGTAAACTCTCTGATAGTAACAATAATGGGAGTTAGCGTATCTGTCTTAGACGGATTAAAGTGACGATGAAGAAAATTCTCGATGCCTTTGGCTGTTCCTCCTTGCAAACTCATAGAAAGTGGCTGAGGGCGACTCCATATTTTACCAATCGTTGATTTAATAGTACGATTATCCACCACTTCGGCAATAAAAAAACCTTTGGGTTGTACTTTCAATCTTTCGGCCTTGAGTACAATGGTCTGATTTTGAGCAAATACAGGGCAAATTCCTTGTAATAATATATAAACACAGCCCATCATTACATACATACAGCACTTCATACGGCTTCTTTTTGTTTCTTTGTGGTTTAAAAGGATAAACAAATGAATTTACAAAATAAACCTGCTTTCGACGATATTTTCATGGACTTGGCCCAAAACTTAGCGCGCCGATCGCATTGTATCAAAGCACAAGTGGGGGCTGTCTTGACCAAAGATACACGGATTATTTCAATTGGCTATAATGGCCCACCCGCCCACACGCACAACTGCGATGAAGAGTTTCCTGATACAGGCTGCCCGCGCGATTCTAAGGGTAGCTGCTCTTTGGCACTCCATGCCGAGCAAAATGCAATTCTATACGCTGTTAAGAATGGGGCTAATCTCGAAGGTACAACGCTCTATGTTACACTATCGCCCTGTATTGCTTGTGCACGGGTCATTTATACTATGAAAATAAAACGCGTAATTTATCTTCACTCATATGCTGCCTATAAAGGCATAGGAGTTGATGAAGGCGTAGAATTTCTACGAAAATTTGGCGTTGAAGTAGAACGATACCAGCCTATATGAACTATCTCGCCCACTTTTATTTGTCGTTTGACCAAGAGCCTTTGATTGTGGGCAATCTTTTGGGCGACTTTGCTCGTGGGCGACTCGACCACCCACGCCACTCGCACTATCATACAGGTATCAAAAAAGGCATATTACTACATCGTTATATTGATTCGTTTACCGATACCCACCCCGTAGGACAAAGGTGCAGGCAAGCCTTACCCACGCATTTCGGCAAGTTCAGAGGGGTAGTAATGGACATGTACTTTGATTATTTTTTGGCCAAATACTTCAAAGAATACCATCCCCAACCACTCAAAGAATTTACCTCGCATATTTATGAGGTCTTGCATAAATACCAAGCTATTCTTCCACCTGATGCGCAAAGACTGGTAGCATCCATGATTAAATACGATTGGCTGTATCACTATCAATTTTTGGAAGGTATGAATCGTTCTTTCCAAGGTATGTCCAAACGCTTTCCATTTCTAAACGGCATAGAGCAAGCGGGAGAAGAACTCCGACAAAACGAAGCTGTCTATGCCGCTTATTTCCATGCTTTTTTCCCTGATTTACTCCATGCCTGTCATGATTTCTTGGGCGAAGCGTAAGATTCCCTTTCTATTGATTTACCCTTATCAAATACCGTGGCTTGGTTTCAGTGTTGCGCGTAGCAGGATTGAGAAAAGGCAACGTAAGACCCGTTACATGAAAATTTTGGTATTGCTTCAATATTTCGTTAGAAATTCCTGCCGCTTGCAGCGACTTTAGCCCCTCTTCATCGGTGTAGAGTAGTACTGATTTCTTCTTAGCTTGCATTTGCAATGCCTCCAAATTCCTTAAAACGGGCGTGGTACGTTGGGTATAAAAATCCAGCGCACTATGAAAAATGTTGTAATTGGCCTCGGGAGCAAGGTCATAAACGAAGCAGTTTTCTCGCTCGTTGTGATAATTCTCGTTTACTTCTTGTCCCACTACCGAACCCGTTTGAAAATGCAAAAGGGTGGGATAAAAATGGCCGTTCATAATCAAATTGACGACCAAGGCCGTCAGAAAAGGGGCAAATACCAACTGCGAAAAAGGAGGACGTTTGCTACTAAAAAGCCGTACAACCAGCACTACAAGCATGGCAAAAATGGCAATAAGTACTATTTTTTCCAACGGAAATGCCCAAGTAGAAAGAATAACGATGATTAGGCCCATCACTGCTGCCGTAAAAATCAACAGGCCACGGCCCCATTTAAAAGCCTTTAAGGATGGGTTTTCAATCAAATGACTGATATACTTGGCCGTAATGACTGCCGCCAGCGGAAATACCACAAAAGTATAGTGCGGTAGTTGGTATTGGGCGGTAGAAAGAGCAGCAAAGGGCAGCAAAAATCCACCCAATGAGATAGCCTCGTCTGGTTGAATCAATAAAAATCCTCTTTTTACAACCTGCTGCACATTAAAGACCAATGCAGGTACAAATAGCAAGACCCAAGGTAAAAAGCTCCATAAGAAATTTTGAGCTTGAAATAATAACCCAGGACTGTTTGACCATTCGTTTTCGCCTGTAATGCGCCCAAAACTTTGTTCCCAAAAGAAAAAATAAAGACCATGCTGACCATACTGCTCGTACAAACCAATGCAGTAAGGAGTAAGTACTAGCCCGATTATCAACACGCCCAACAACCAGCGAGGGTCAAAGAGCTGTTTCCATTGCCGTTTTAAGACAAAGTCTATAAAAAAAGCAGTACCAACAACGATGAGACTGATGGGGCCTTTGGCCAACATCCCCAAACCTGCAAAAACAAACCCGCCCACAAAATACTTCCAATGGCGGTGGCGTAAATACTCGGCCAGTTGCCAGATAGACACCGTCACGCAGTTGGTGAGCAGCGTATCGCAACGCACATCGTGGTTCATCAAAAAAAACGCTTGGCAGCTTCCCATCACCAACGCTGCGATATAGGCTGTTTGTTCGGAGTAATACAATTTACAAAACCGATAAATGGCATACATGCCGAGCAATGTCGAGAGAATAGGAACCAATCGGTAGGCGAAATTGGTAGCACCAAAGACCTTAAAAATCAAGGCAGAAACCCAAAAAAGTAAAGGAGGTTTGTCTAAATAATAGTCTTTTCCACGAAATTGTACGTCTAAAAACTGGTTATTATCGGCCATTTCACGACCAATAGACGCATACTGCGCCGCGTCAATGTCCATAATATCTATACCGAAAGCACCTACCAAATAGACCATCAACAGTGCCACAAAAGGCAAAAAACGAGAATAATTCATGGATAAAAGTCTAAAAAAATCTGAAAAAGTATAGAAAGTCTTGTCATGCAAAAATCTGCCATGTCAATACAGTACAAGGGTAGTGCAATATCTGCTATCTACTAATCACTTAAACGCCTGTATTCCAGTGATTTCATTTCCTAAAATCAGCAAATGAATATCGTGTGTACCTTCATAGGTAATGACCGACTCTAAATTCATGATATGCCGCATGATGGGATACTCACCCGTAATACCCATACCGCCCAGCACTTGGCGTGCTTCGCGAGCTATGGTCAGTGCCATGTCCACGTTGTTACGTTTGGCCAGAGAGATTTGGGCGGTAGTGGCGCGGCCTTCATTTTTAAGTGTTCCGAGCCGCCAAGCCAGTAGCTGCGCTTTGGTAATTTCAGTGAGCATTTCGGCCAGTTTTTTTGTTGCAGCTGAAAGCCTGCAATGGGTTTGCCAAACTGTACCCGCTCCAGGGCATAGTTACGAGCGGTTTCGTAGCAATCTATGGCCGCTCCAATCGCTCCCCATGCTATGCCGTAGCGGGCGTTGTCTAAGCAGCCCAAAGGGCCTTTTAGGCCATTGATATTAGGCAGAATATTGGCTTTGGGCACTTTTACATTGTCAAAAACTAACTCGCCCGTTGATGCTGGCTCTAGCGACCATTTGTTATGAATTTCAGGTGTAGTAAAGCCCTCCATACCTCGCTCTACAATGAGTCCTTGGATACGCCCTTCTTCATTTTTGGCCCACACCACGGCTATATCAGCCACGGGCGAATTGGTAATCCACATTTTTTGCGCCATTCAATAGTACATGATCGCCTTCATCAGTAAAGTGCGTCAGCATACCGCCTGGATTAGAGCCGTGGTTGGGTTCTGTGAGGCCAAAGCAGCCAATCATCTCACCTGAGGCCAGTTTGGGCAAATACTTTTGTCGTTGTTCTTCGGAGCCGTAAGCATAAATAGGCCACATCACCAACGAGCTTTGTACCGATACCGTAGAGCGCATACCCGAATCGCAGCGTTCTATTTCTTGCGTAATGAGGCCGTAGGAAATATAGTCCATACCACCACCACCATATTCTATCGGAATGGTGGGGCCAAAAGCACCTATTTCGGCAAAATTTCGAATAAGATGGGCTGGAAATGCCCCACGCTGGGCATAGTCTTCGATGATGGGGCGAACGTCGCGGTTCATCATTTGTCGTACTGCCTCACGCACCAGCAGATGTTCTTCGGTCAGCAAATCATCTATTTGATAAAAGTCCGTTTGTGAAGTGTTGTAAGCCATTTTATGGTTGTATTTTTTTGGAATATAGGATATATCTGCCTCTTGGCAGCTATTTTTATTCTTCGGGTTCTTCGTCTATTCCCTCTGCGTCGGTATAATTAAACTCTACTTTGCTTTGAGTGATTATCTCATCTAAAATATTTTTGAGATAACCTAATTTTATACTGTCTGCAAAGCGTTGGTTAAGTGTCGGAATATTTATGACTTCTTCAATACAGTTCATATACTTGTCCACAATAGCCGTAACCAAATAAATTTTGCTTGAATTGTCTTTAATCTTGCTCAAAATTTCGTCCGTTGGCTCTTCTGATTTGATAACAAACGTTATCGGGAATTTTTGAATTTTGTCAATGTCAAGAAAGTATTTTTTGAAGTCCAAAGTTTCCGTTACTTGGAAGAAACGTCCTAATGGTCGCATTACAAAATCAATTCCACCGTCATTAGCATTTGTTCTTCCTGTTTTGAAAAGTTGTAGGTTTTCTTTGTTTAGCTTGCCAACTTCGTAACCCCAATAAATATGTTGGTCGTGGTAGTAGTATTTGAGAATAGAATAGCTGACGATTTCAAAAGTCTTGCATCAATATTGGGTGCAAGCAGATTGCTGATAAACTCAATGACCTTTTCTGGCTCTGACTTTTCTATTTCCTGAAATTCTTCAAGAGCCTTGATGAAACGTTGAAAAGCATCTTGCTTTGTTTTGACGTATTCGTCAATGATTTCAATAATTACAGACGCTAAGTTAAATGTCGTTTTTCCTACTTTTATTTTAAGCAAATGTTCGTTTATCCAATAACGGTTTGTGTCAAGATTGCGCAGAATGGGAATAAATTCAGAGGTAGGAAAATACTTCTGAAACTCTGCGTTCATTCGGTTATTCAAAGCGTGATTTTGCAATTTGCTTCCAAATGGTAATTCTCTTTGTCGTTAAATAACTTTACAAAAGCTGCTCCTTCATAGTCTGCATAGCCATTTTGTTTGTCGTAACCGTGCGCAATGTAGTCTTCAAGTATGACGTATATCGCATACAAGTTAGCAAAACTGGAACGGGCTTTTGAGCCTTTGTTTGCCGAACGAGTTTTGAAATTCAGGTATTGAATTAACTGGCTATTGTTGAAAATATCTTCGCTGTCTTTCTCGAAATATTGTTCTAAAATCGCTTTTATATTAGCCGTGAATGTATGTTCCATCGGGTTCAAATAATGTTGGTTGGTTGATGCTGGCGATTTTTTCGGTCTCAAAAGTGCGGATTTCTTTTTGCAATTTTTCGCCTTTGTATTCGTCAGCCAATTGTAAACGTCTTAGCCCAATTTTTACATACTCTTCTTGTAATTCTATGCCAATACAGTTTCTGTTTAATTTTTTTGCGACAAAGCAAGTTGTGAAAGTTCCTGAAAATGGGTCTAACACTAAATCGCCTTCGTTAGAGCTTGCTTTAATAATCCGTTCAAGTAAAACAATCGGTTTTTGAGTCGGGTGATTTTCATATTCGTCCATACGATAACGAACTCTCGGAAATTCCCAAATATTGCCAGGCACTTTTTCAGAACTGTAAACAGTTGGAACGGCTTTACGATAGTCTATCAACTTACGTTTTGCACCTGTTTTGGCTTCTACTAAAATATGATCTGCGTTAAATGTATAATTATTCTTGTCTTTTACGCAAAACAAAATGGGTTCATACATTGAACCGAAATATTTTTTGCTTGAACGCCAGAACTGTCGTAACTCCAAACTAAACGAGAAAGAATGTCCAACTTTTTACGTAAAAAAATGTCAAAGTAGGGCATAAACTGTGTGGCTGTCATTACATAAAAACTTCCATTAGGTTTTAGTTTTTTAATGCACAAGTCAAGCCACTCGTAGCACCACTCCAAATATGCTTCTTCAGTTTTCCACTTCTCAATGTGTCCATTAAAGTTTTTACCGATATTGTATGGTGGGTCGGCAAATATCAGGTCAACGGAATTTTCTGGAAGGGTTTTTAGGGCTTCCAAAGCGTCTCCGTGAATAATTTTATGTATATCCGTTCCAAATATTTCCATTGGTTGTCTTTCTCAAGCAAGTTGGGTGCTGTTTCTCCAATCACCCCCTTTTTGTAAGAGTTGTATATGACAAGGATTTAATGGTTAAATGCCAAAATCGGCACCAAATGTCCAAAAAAAAGTGCAGACTTACAACCCCTCCCTGCTCCCTGAAGGGCGACTAACGCATCAAAGTCCTCAGAGAGTTTATGGCTTAAACGATCAAAAATTTCTGCAAAACGGGTATATTGAGCATGATGTTTTGAGTTGGTTTGGTAGGTTTCTACTGAACGAACCGTTTGGGCAGCCTCTTCCAAATCTCTAAAGATGCCTAAGTGCGTTAGCCCCAGCAATGCCGCCCCTGCACTGGCGCTGTCATGCTTGTCGTTGATATAGACGGTTTTACCAAATACATCTGAAATCACTTGCGCAAATAGTGGTAGCGTAGCATACGCCCCATTGATATACAGGTTTTGAATAGGGCGATACTGCTGCAAGAGTTTTCCGATACTGTACATCTCATAGATAATCCCTTCTACTGTAGCTCGGATAAAATGCCGCCGTTCATGGGTAATATTGACTCCGATATAAGCGCCACGGGCGTTGGCATTCCATAAAGGCGCACGCTCTCCCAATAAATAAGGTAAAAAAAGCAATCCGTTGGCCCCTGCTGGCACTCTATCGGCCTCCATTAATAATTGTTGTACCGTCGATTCTATATCAGAGTGCACACCAGAGGCACCGAACTGCTGAACAAACCAGTCGAATACTACGCCCCATTGTTGGTTGGGCCACCCGAAATATAGGTCCGTTCATTCAAAGGTAATTAAAAAAGCGTTGTTGATGATCTTGGATTACTTCTCTTCCTGCCACACGAATGGCCCCACTCGACCCAATGGTCAGGGTAGCGTTGCCTTCGTTTACAACTCCTGCACCCAGCGTTGCCAAACAGCCATCGCTTGCTCCTACGATAATTTTAGTAGTACTTGGAAGGCGCAGAAGACGCACATATTCTTTTTTAAATTGAAGTTCCGAGAAATCAATAGGTACAATATCAGACAATTGTTGGGGCTTAATACCCGCATACGCCAATGCTGATTCCCTTCCCATTGAAGTGTATGAATATTGAACAACCCCGTAGAAGAAGCCATGCTATGGTCTATCACTAAAGCATCGGTAAGTTGATAAATGATATATTCTTTGATAGAAATAAATTTATGCACTTTCTCAAACCAAGTAGTGGGCGTATGTTGCTTAAACCAGCGAATCTTTACCAATGGCGACATGGGGTGTATCGGTGTGCCTGTCTGCTTATAGATTTCTTTTCCTTCTATCGAATCTTTGAGGGCATTGGCTTCATCACGCCCTCGGTTATCGGCCCAAATCACAGCGTTCCTTAGAGGTGTTCCAAATTTATCAATTGGCAGCAAGCTGTGCATAGAAGCCCCAAACACCAGTGCCACAGGCCGATTTTTTCGTTAATTCGTCATTGAGCAAGCGCTTTAAGGCATACAAAACCGTGAGAAAAATCTGCTCGGGATCTTGCTCGCTGCAGTCGGGCTGCGGGTGAAAGGTAGGATAGGTACCTTGTTTCCAAGCAATGAGACTATTGGTTTTGTCAAAAGCAGATACCCTGACTTTTGTAGTACCGATGTCGATGGTGATGATACAATCCATTATTTTTTTCTATAATATCCAGGCGTATAACCTGTCAGTTTCTTAAAAGTGGTTGAAAAGTGTTGAGATGAATAAAATCCAACATCTAAAGCGATTTCTGTCAAGCTTTTCTCTGACTGCTTAAGCTGTTTCATAGCCTCGGCAATTCGAATATTTATTAAATAATTGAGAGGCGAAAAGCCCGAAAAGTTTTTTACCTTCTCTGTAAATGCAGTACTTCCTAAGCCTACTACAGTGGCCATTTCATCCACCGTCCAAGGATGGTCGAGGCTTTCCCTCAGCATTTGCTCCAACTCTCTAAAAGCCTGTGGAAAATCGCGGCCCTGATTGTGCTGTTGGCTTAGTTTCCTGACAATCAAGACTAAAATTTCATCTATTAACTGATTTACTCTTGTTTGGAAGGCAAATTCTGCGTGTTTTACTTCCGATTCTATTCTCAATAAGAGTTCACTGATTTGTTTTAAGCCATTCAATACAATAGGAGTATGAGAAACCAATAGTCGCCCCATGAGTTTTTGATCACCCTCTGCAAGCGCCGACCATTTTCCCAAAAAAAGTTCTTTACCTATCTCAAAATGTTCAGGTTGCAAGGTTATCCATAATAAATTACCAATTTCAAGTGTATCAGTAGGGCTTCCGAGTTTTTGCCATGGACACAATACCACTACATCGTTAGGATAAAGAACATAAAGCTGGTTTTCCAATAACCACTCAAATCTTCCATCGAGTACACATACAAGATGTAAGCCTTCTACTACCCGCACAGGCCATTCATTAAGACGTACAGTAGCATTTTTAAGACGTACAAACGCTTTAACATGACTAAAATCCGTCAGCGGGAAAAGTGGTTGAATTAATAGATTCATTCGCCAAAATGGGCAATATTAAAATTTTTAAATAAAACATTAAAATATTACAAAATCCTTCACCGTCTAATCATAGAAGTTTTTTGTACAATACTATGTTTTTTTTGCAATCAGTTATAAGTTTTTACAAACCCAATATCAAAATGAGAAAACGTTTATTTTTACTCCGAGCAGCATTCATCTTGCTCTTCCTCGGTATTGTTCAGGTTACACTTTGGGCACAAGCGCGTGTGACAGGAACGGTTACTGACAACAACAAAGCGCCTTTGGCTGGAGTTTCCATCCTTGTAAAAGGCACTACGACGGGTACTTCTACCGACGGTAGCGGTGCCTACGCGCTGAATGTCCCTGCCAATAGTACTTTGGTATTCAGTTTTATTGGTTATGGTAGTAAGGAGGTAATCGTGGGCAACAAATCCCAGATCAATGTATCGCTTTCCGAAAGCGCAGAGGCATTGCAAGAGGTGGTTGTTACTGCTCTTGGAATCAAGAAAGAAGCTAAAAAACTGGGCTACGCTACCACCACCGTAGCTGCCCAAGCCATTACAGAAAACCGCTCTCCCAACTTTATGAATACCTTGCAAGGTAAAATTGCAGGCGTAAACATTTCTGCCTTAGGTACAGGGCCTGCAGGTACTTCCAAAATTAGGATTCGCGGGCAATCGTCTATTTCGGGGCAAAACAACCCGCTCATCGTGGTCAATGGAGTTCCGATTGACAACACCAACTTTGGTACTAACCCAGGCAATGCCGCTGCAGATAACTCTATTGGTGTGCGTGGCGGGGGAATACTTCTGACGGCGGCGATGGGCTTTCTTCTATTAACCCTGACGACATCGAGAGCATGACTGTATTGAAAGGCGCAACCGCTGCTGCGCTTTATGGCTCGCGAGCCAAAGACGGGGTGATTATGATTACCACTAAATCGAAGGGAGATAGCAAAGGTATTGGCGTAACTTACAATACCAACTATACCAATGAGACACCCCTCGATTTTACTGACTATCAGTATGAATATGGGCAAGGTGAAAATGGTGTTCGCCCTACTTCTGCCAATCCTACTTCTGGACAGTGGTCTTTTGGAGAAAAATTCCAGCCAGGTATGACTCAAGTGCTTTTTGATGGTGTCACTGTGCCTTACGAGCCTGTTTACGACCGTATCAAAAAGTTTTATCGCAATGGCTCCAACTTTACCAATACAATATCTTTAGCTACCAATTCAGATAAAGGAGGCTTGAATCTTTCTATCTCCAACATGGACAACAAGGGCATTGTACCCAACAATACCTTCAATCGTAAAACCATCAACTTTGGTTTTGCTTATGATTTGTCAAAAAAACTAAGTTTTGCGGGCAACATTAATTACTCCAACGAGTACAACAAAAACCCGCCTAATATTGCCAACCAAGACAATTCAATTCCGACGGCCTTAGCCAACATGGCCAACTCCATGCCGCTTGATTTATTGGAAGCCAAAAAATTTGATGCTAATGGCAATGAATTTGTGTATTCGCGCTTCAGAAACCGTACCAACCCCTATTTTACCCTGTCGGAGCAGTTTCAGAATATCCGCCGCGACCGTATGTTCGGCAATATTTCAGTAAAATATAACCTGACTCCTTGGCTATTTGTGCAAGGTCGCGTAGGGCAAGACTACTGGTCGCGTGATCAGGAGTATAACAACTTCCCCACAGGACAAGCCTCCTTGGCTGCGGCCCCCGCTGGTTTTGTTAATGGTACCTTTACACAGGAATCGCGCCGCTTCAGAGAAACCAACGCCGACATCTTGATTTCGGGTACAAAGACCTTCGGTAATTTCGGTTTAGATTTTAATGTGGGTGGCAATCAAATGTACCGCCGTTCAGATTTGAATAGTGTTCAAGTACAAGATTTTATTGTAAGGGGATTATATACTGTACAAAACGGTCGTGTCAAAGACCCCCAATACGGGCTTTCAGAAAGATCGGTGAACTCTGTCTATGGTTCGGCAGAGTTGTCTTACAAAGATTATTTATTCTTAAATGTTACTGCCCGTAACGACTGGTTTTCGACTCTTTCTCCCGAAAATCGTAGCATTTTATACCCTTCAGTATCGGCCAGTTATGTATTTTCTCAGGCATTTGAAAATACCCCCAATTGGCTGTCGTTTGGTAAAATACGCGCCGCATATGCCGAAGTGGGTAGCGACACCGACGTTTCACCATATGCTCAATCATTGTATTATGGTATCAATGCCAACTTATTTGGGGGGCAGCCTGTGGGTAGTTCATCAGGCAACACCGTACCCAATGCAGGCTTACGCCCCATGCGCGTATCAGAAAAAGAAATTGGTTTAGAGTTAAAGTTGTTCCGTAACCGTGTTACTTTAGATGGGGCTGTCTATCAAAAAATCACGACCGACCAAATTGTATCTGCACAAATTTCGGATGCTTCTGGCTTCACCAACTCGCTCATCAACAGCGGACAAAGTAGAAACAATGGCTTTGAAATGTTACTGGGCTTTGTCCCCATCAAATCCAATGATTTCCAATGGGATTTAACATTCAACGGTTCTTACAACAAAACCAAGGTATTGAGTCTATTGACAGACGTGCCAGGTGAAAGAATCACTGTGGGAACACACGTCTTCAACGGTGAGTTACGCCAAGTGGTAGGCCAAGAAATGGGTCAAATCTATG
>JAWKMH010000008.1:0-253079 GCA_041392315.1 Spirosomataceae bacterium
ATGGTCAAATTTGGATGGCCTTAGATCAACTCTGGCAAATAACAGGGCAAGAAGGACAAGTTACTTTTTTTATTGCCAACAAAGATTATGCTCCCATTGAGGTAAGTGGTTGGAACTTCAAGAGTCACCATATTCTCTTGAAAGAATTAGATGAAATCATTGCCACCAAAAAAGCAAGTGGTCTAATCATGTATGGCTTGTTGATGGCTATTGCCTTGTTAGCCATTTTTGATACGCAAGTGCTTTCTATTTTTAGAAGACAAAAAGAAATAGGCACTTACATTGCATTAGGTATGACCCGATGGCAAGTAGTGGGGCTGTTTACCGTAGAGGGTAGTATGTATAGTTTGCTTGCTACGCTTGTGGGTAGCCTATATGGCCTACCGTTACTGTTATATATCGCATCCATGGGTATTGCCATGCCTACTGCTTCGCAAGATATGGGAGTTTCTGTGCCTGAAAGAATTTTTCCTGTATATGGATTTCTATTGATTCTGACCACCGTTGTTTTGGTGGTTATATCTTCGACCATCGTGAGCTTTTTACCTGCTCGAAAAATCGCTAAAATGAACCCTGTAGATGCCCTAAAAGGAAAAATACAATGATACAATTTTTGTTAAAAGGAATATTGAGAGATAAGAATCGTAGTGTTTTACCCATTATAATAATTACGATTGGCGTGGTACTTACCATTACTCTTAGCGGATTCATGAGAGGTGTGTTGGGAGATATTATCAATGAAAATGCCCGTTTTGAAACAGGACATGTAAAAGTAATGACCCGAGCGTATGCCAAAAACAAAGACCAATTACCAAACGATTTGGCTATTTTAAATACCCAACAACTGACTCAGCAACTGGAGAAACAATTTCCTGCCGTAGAGTGGGTAGAGCGGATTCGTTTTGGAGGCCTGCTTGATATCCCTGATACCACTGGGCAGTCAAAAGGACAAGGACCCGCGACGGCATTGGCGGTAGCCTTACACTCCAAACCAAGTGGTGAAATAACTCGTTTGAATATTACTAACTCGTTAGTATCGGGTTCGATACCTACCCAAAAAGGACAAGTGTTGGTAGGACAGATTTTTGCCGAGAAATTTAACCTAAAAATTGGGGAAGAGATTACTTACATTGGTACTACCATGAACGGTAGTATGACTTTTCAGAATTTTAAGGTAAGTGGTACGATTAGATTTGGCTCTGCAGCCATGGACAAAGGTTTTTTGATCATGGATATTGCAGATGCCCGACAACTCCTCGACATGGAAAATGCTACGGGTGAACTCCTCGGCTATCTGAAGGAGGGTGCATATAACGATAAAAAAGCAGTGCAAATGTGTGATAAATTCAATGTGACTTATCTCACCAGTAAAGACGAATTTGCTCCTATTATGCTGCGATTGAAAGAACAAAACAACTTGGCAGGTTATATTGATTATGTCGATGTTACTTCTTCTTTGTTTGTCGCCATCTTTGTCTTTGCTATGTCTATCGTATTATGGAATACAGGGCTTTTGGGTGGCTTGCGCAGGTACCAAGAATTTGGTATTAGATTGGCCTTGGGCGAAGAAAAGGGACATATTTATCGTACACTTCTTTATGAAGCATTACTGATTGGCATTATTGGCTCTTTGATGGGTACTTTTATAGGTTTGGGTATTGTTTATTATTTACAAACCGTAGGCATAGACATTAGCAGTTTTTTGAGCAATGCCTCAATGCTGATGCCTACTGTTTTACGAGCCAAATTTACCCCTGACTTGTTGTATATTGGTTTTATTCCAGGATTGTTTGCCATGGTGCTGGGCAATATGCTCTCCGGTATTGGTATCTACCAACGCGAAACGGCTACCCTTTTTAAAGAATTAGAGGTTTGAGCCTCATATATACTTTATTTAGAGCAATGAAAACCGTTTAGCCATTTATTTTACCTTAACTTATAATTTAAAATAGAAATGAAAAAACTCCTGTATTTAATACTTTTTCCTTTCGTATTGTTGGCACAAAATTATCCCAATGCCAATATCATTTTGCAAAAAGTAGATGATAACATGAACTCTAAGAATCGAATCTTGGAGTCGAGCATGGTGATTCACGGACGACGTAGCGACAGAACGGTAAGTTCTAAGGGCTATACAGAGGACAGTGAAAAGTCTTTTACTGAGTACCTATCGCCAGAAAGAGACAAAGGAACAAAAATGCTCAAATTGGATGATAGGCTTTGGATTTACTCGCCCACTACCGACCGTACCATTCAATTGTCGGGACATATGCTTCGGCAATCGGTGATGGGTTCTGATTTATCTTATGAAGACATGATGGAAAATCGCAAACTCAAAGATTTGTATAATGCTAAAGTCGTCGCTGAAGAGACGTTGGATGGCCGTAAAACTTGGCTTTTGGAACTGACGGCCAAGGTAGAAGATGTGGCTTACGAAAAAAGAAAAATTTGGATTGATCAAGAGCGATTTGTGCCATTGAAAGAAGAACTCTATGCCAAAAGTGGTAAAATGCTCAAAAAAACAGTCATGAGCGATGTAGTCAGAATGGGCAATCGTTGGTATCCAAAAAAAATAAACTACAAAGATGTGTTGAAAGATGGTGAAGGTACAGATTTTATTGTTTCTACGATTCAATTCGACGTTCCTATTCCCGATTATATTTTCAGTAAGGCTTCTTTGAAAAAGTAAGGGATTGATTGCTCTTATTCATCCCCAAAACGACCTTGGTTGCCCCGTTTTTCAACCGTTCTTCCTGTTCTTACTTTACTGATAGCTAAAATCTTCTCTACCTTTGGGTACTTATTAACAGCTATTTTTTTAACTTACAGCCTCTTTTTAATCACCAAACTTTCAATTGCCGTGGCAGAACAAGCACCTCAAAAAAGTAAAACGGGCGGATGGTTGCGCAATTTAGCGAGTGTATTCGTAGTAATGGATGAAACAGAAACAGTAGCCCAACAGCCTAAAGCAACCACTACGCCAGCACCTACAGAATTACCCACGACTACGCCTTCACTCATCGCAACAACGCCCGCGTCTGATGAATTTGTGGAAGAATTGCGCAATCGTTTTCGTAAGATTTTAGAAGATAAAAATCAACCAGGTTTTGATTTCTATGAATTTTCACTCATGCTACTCCGTACCAGTAGTAGCCCGAGTGTAGAGCATTTCAAAACGGCATATGAAGGAGCAAAGTTGTTGAACCCCAATTGTAGTCAAGCCTTTTTGCTGGAATCCGCAGCTTTTTATAAGGTTGAATTACAAAAAGCCTTTGAAGCCACTATGAGCGCTGGCGATCAAAAGAAAACCGAACTCAATGCCGATAAAGACAAAGAACAAAAACAGCTTAATAACGAAGTAGCCCACATTGAGCAGCAACTTTCAAAGCTTAAACAACAAATAAGTGATTTAGAAAAAGCACAGACGGAGAAATTGGAAGCCCTCAATGGGATCGATAGCAAGTTTGGTCAATTGTTTGCTGAAATTGAACAAAAAATCCAGGCTACTGTGGCTGCAAAAGAAGCGGTTGCCAGCGAAATAGTATTGATTGAAAACGGAATTAAACAGTATATTGCGTAGTAAATACGTTTATAAATACAAATATCAACCCAAAATCACGATAACAATGAACTTAACAGGCGCAGGAAAGATTGCATTAATTCTATTATTGGCAGGTGTACTGGGGGCAGGGTATTATTTTTTCGGTCCCAATGCCCAAAAGGACTCAATGGAGTTATCTACCAAATCGCCAGAAGGAGGACCTATCAGTAGCACCAATGATAATGTTGCCTCCGACGACAATAGTGCAAGCAGCGAAACGACTTCATCTTCGTCAGAAACAGCGTCTTTTAATTATACTGCTCCTGAACCTGTAGATGGTAAACTCAAAGGAGTAGTAGAATTGGGTGCGAGCGGTTTTAACTCTTTTGTAGTGAATATTGACAAAGATCAAAACTGGAAACTCGAAAAGGCTGAGTTTGGCAATAGTATGGTCATCGAAAATATGGCTTCTGACTACGACATCAGAATTGGCCTCAAGAAATACATCGCTGGTATGATTGACCACGGTGTATCGGGCAAAGAAATACATTTTGTGGTGAGTTCGGGCGCATTGAAAGCTGATGTAACAGGCAAAATCATCAAGGTTTTGAAAGACATGGGTTATATGGTCAACACCGTCACGCCCGAACAAGAAGGTACATTGGGATTAAAATGCGCTTTACCACAGGCATTCACAGGTAAAGGATTCTTTACAGATATTGGCTCGGGGAACACTAAAATAGCTTGGACTGAAGGAGGTGCTATCAAATCTTTGGAGTCGTATGGCGCCAAATATTATGAAAAGGGTACGTCAGATGATGCCGTATATAGTGAAGTAGGGGCCAAGGCCAAACAAGTCCCTTCAGCTAAAAGAGAAATATGCTTTATCATTGGCGGTGTGCCTTTCGATTTGGCCAAAGAAGTACGCAATGGCAAAGAACGCTTTACTGTTTTAAAACCCGCTGAGGCCTATAAACTCGACAAAGCAAAGTCAAAGGCGGGAGCAAATATTTATAAAGCTATTGCCGATGCCACAGGTTGCAAACAGTTTGTCTTTGACTGGGATGCCAACTTTACCATTGGATTTTTATTAGGATTAAAATAAGCTATCTGAGTAATCGGCTTTCGGTAACTGATTACTGTGGTTGTAAGTAGCCGCAAGAGTAAAACAGACCAAGCCCTCGACAATTGTCGAGGGCTTGGTCTGTTTTGATGCTTAGAATCTCTCTCTCTTTTTCTTTTCTATACAAATGACTAAGTGAAAACTTTGTTTATTGAGTTAATCATGTTATCAATCAAATTAATCAAGGTATAAATCAATGAAAAAATTAATTCTCTTATTGCTTGTATTTAGCAGTATCCTAACCATTACGGCTTTTCGGTTTTTGAATACAAAGAAACAGATCAAGGCTACTCAGCCCAATATTATTCTTATTTTTATGGACGATATGGGCTATGGTGATTTGAGTTGTTATGGGGCTTTGCAGTATCGTACGCCTAATCTAGATAAAGTAGCTACTGAAGGGATTCGTTTTACCAATTTTTTGGCCGCGCAA
Source organism: Spirosomataceae bacterium (assembly GCA_041392315.1). GTDB lineage: Bacteria > Bacteroidota > Bacteroidia > Cytophagales > Spirosomataceae > Runella. The sequence goes on from JAWKMH010000008.1 coordinate 5,098, forward strand.
GCCGTATGCAGTGCATCTCGTGCCGCTTTGATGACGGGCTGCTATCCCAATCGTATAGGTATTTCGGGGGCTTTGTTTCCCAATGCAAAAGTAGGACTCAATCCAGATGAAATGACTATTGCCGAATTATTGAAACAAAAAGGCTATGCCACAGGAGCTTTTGGCAAGTGGCATTTGGGGGACCACCCCGATTTTTTGCCTACCAAACAAGGCTTCGACGAATATGTCGGTATTCCGTATTCTAATGATATGTGGCCTGTGGAGTATGATGGTACGGCTGTTACTGACAAAAATCATCGCAAGGCTATTTTCCCTATTTTACCTATTTTAGAAGCAGATAAAAAGATAAAAGAGGTGAGAACATTAGATGATCAAGCACAGCTCACAGGAATTTATACAGAACGTGCAATTAGTTTTATCAAAAAACATAAGAAAGAACCTTTTTTTATTTATTTGCCTCATTCTATGCCACATGTGCCTATTGCTGCCTCGCCTAAGTTTAGAGGAAAAAGTAAACAAGGCATGTATGGCGATGTCATCATGGAGATTGACTGGTCGGTAGGAGAAATAATGAAAGCTCTCAAAGACAATGGATTAGATGACAACACACTGGTCATTTTTACGAGCGATAATGGCCCTTGGCTCAACTATGGCAACCATGCAGGGTCGTCGGGAGGTTTGCGTGAGGGTAAAGGTACCTCTTTTGAAGGAGGCCAACGAGTCCCTTGTTTGGTACGTTGGAAAGGGGTAACTCCCGCAGGGTTGGTCTGTAATAAACTCACTTCTACGATTGATTTATTACCTACCATCGCCAGTATTTGTGGGGCCAAACTCCCCGAAAAGAAAATAGACGGTGTTGATATTCTCCCCCTATTGAAAGGGAATATGGAAGCCACTCCTCGTAAATATTTTTATTATTACTATCGAAAAAATAACCTCGAAGGCGTACGTCGTGATGATTGGAAGTTGGTTTTGCCACACGAAGGCCGCTCTTACGAAGGCAAGCTCGGGCAATGACGGTTTTCCTGGAAATCTCCTGAAAATACACCTGTTGCATTAGGGCTTTATGACCTCCGCCGAGACCCTGCCGAGCGCTATGATGTAAAAGAAACCTATCCTGAAATTTTGGCAGAACTCCAAAAAGTAGCGGAAGAAGCCCGCGAAGATTTGGGAGATGAAATTACGAAGCGCGTAGGCAAGAATGTAAGACCAAGCGGGATGATTAAATAAGGTATGAAAAAAATCAACAGTTAGTTGTATTTGGAATAGGTATTGTCGTTTTGATGGTTGGAGCAGTATTATACTATCAGTATCATCAAAAAGGCTCTCCACATCGTCTTTTGCACCCGATTCAAGTATTTATTCTACCCAAGATTACACCAATTTAGTACTTGATAGTACGGTGTTGGTGTTGTTTTACAAAACCTATTTAGTATCCGATAGTATTCAAAAAGATGTGAGTGCCTTCTATCAAAGGCGTGCTTATCAGTATGCTTGGTTTAGTGATAATAAACTCACTACTGCAGCCCTTAACTTTAATCAGCAACGAGAAAATTATATCAGCGATTTCGCTGATAGTAGTCTTTATAATGCTCAAATAGATACTCTTTTATCTAATGCGCAGGTGAATACTGCCCAATTCTTAGCTAATAAACAAAACCGACAAACGCTTGAATTACTCCTAACGACTACCTTTTTTAAATACACTGACAAAGCATTTACAGGGGTAGTGAAAGATCCTATAGATTTGAATTGGTTTATTCCTCGCAAGAAAAAGAGTTATCAGGCTATTAGATACTTTGGTGTCTGGCCAGGGGGTGCCTATCCGAGAACCCGTCAATCAGTACTATGGTTTGTTGAAAGAAAAGCTAAGACAATACCGCGCCATCGAAAAAAGGGGAGGGTGGGAATGCATTGATATTCCTCCCAAAAACCTGAAACAAGGAGATTCGGATTCGCTACTTTTATAGCAAAAAAAATACTTTTTTGCTGGGAGATTTAGAAAAAATAGACACCACAAATGTCTTTACAGCAAGTTTAGAAGTAGCTGTAAGACAATTTCAAAAGCGCATGGGTCTGCCTGAAACGGGTAAAATAGATGCCAATACTGCGCAAGAAATCAATCAACCTGTTAGTGTGCGTATCAAACAAATCATGCTTAACATGGAAAGATTGCGCTGGGTACCCGCCGAAATGGAACAAGACATGCTACTGGTCAATATCCCTGAATTTAAGTTACATGTTTTTGAGCAAGGTAAACAGTTGTGGCTTTGCAATGTAGTAGTGGGCAAAGAAGCAACAAAAACCAGTATTTTTAAAGGAAATCTCTCCAATGTAGTGTTGAATCCTTATTGGGTAGTAACCAACAACATCATTAATAATGAGATTTTACCACGCTTAAAGCGCAATCCGGGTTATCTTGCTCGTAATAACATGGAAGTAGTGTCGGGAGGGAAAGTGCTTAATCCTTATAGCATCAACTGGAATGCTTACAAAAAAAACGCCCCTTTCACTATTCGCCAAAAGCCTGGTAAGAGTAATTCATTGGGAAAAGTAAAGTTTCTGTTTCCAAACAGTTACAGTATTTATTTGCACGATACCCCCTCCAAAAGTTTATTTGGGGAGTCGCGTAGGGCGTTTAGCCATGGGTGTATTCGGGTAGCCGAACCTGAAAAACTCGCTTTACATGTATTGAAAAATAATCCAGCATGGAGTGCTGAAAAATTAGAGACTATTTGGAAATCAGGGAAAGAAAAGTGGATCAATGTCAGTCCACCACTCCCTGTTTATATTGCTTACTTCACTACTTGGGTGGACAATACTGGGCAGTTAAATTTTCGTAAAGACCTGTATGGATTGGACAAAACGTTGGGAAAAGAAATTTTTGGCGAATAAAAAAAGTAAATAAACCCTTTTTGGGAACTTTAGAGAAGGCTAAAACTCTTACATTTATTCATCAATCAGTCTATCAATGTCAGAAATAGCTTGTGGTGTAGATTTCGGAACTTCTAACTCCACCATTGCCTTCTATCGAGACAATCGTCTTACTTTAGTCCCTGTTGAAAACGAGTATACTACTATACCAAGCGCCCTGTTTTTTGAACGAATTGATAACACGCCCCATTATGGAAGAGAAGCGGTAGATTTGTTTACGAAACGCCAAAAAGGACGTTTTATGCGAAGTTTAAAGCGTGTATTGGGTACTTCCGTCATGAAACAAGGGACGATCGTGAATGGGAGTCAGATGAATTTTAGTAAAATTATAGGGCAGTTTATTAAAAATCTAAAGGATAAAGCAGAAACAGTAGCCCAGCAAGAAATAACCCAAGTAGTGATGGGTCGTCCAGTTCATTTTATTGATAATGACCCTATAGGTAATCAGAATGCACAAGAGGAGTTAAGAAACATTGCTAAAAATGTAGGATTCAATACCATTGACTTTCAGTTTGAACCCATTGCTGCAGCCTTTGCGCATGAACTTTATGTAACGGGAGAAAAACTGGCACTGGTGGTCGATATTGGAGGTGGTACTTCCGATTTTACTACCATCAGGCTTTCAAAGCATTTTTTAGGTAAGACAGACCGCTCAGATGATATTTTGGCGAATATGGGCATTCGTATTGGCGGGAATGATTTCGATAAAAACCTGAGTTTACAGGCTTTTATGCCAGAGTTAGGATACAGAACCACTTATGGTGAAAAAAATCTTCCTGTGCCACTCAAGTTTTATTACGATTTGTCGGAATGGAGTAAAATAAATGCTTTATACACACCCAAAAATTTGATGGTTTTGGGACAATACTTGGGACAGTCGCACGATAAACCACGTCTTTCCAAGTTAGTGAAGGTCATTACACAAGAAAGCGGGCATATTCTCTTGGGGGCAGTGGAGGAGGCAAAAATAGCAGTTACTACCCATGAAATTTATGAGTCACTGCTTGAGTTTATTGAGAATGATTTTTCGATAAAAACTACAAAGCAGGTTTTTGAGGCAGCCATAGAACAAGAAATTACAAAGATTTTGGAGGCGGCCACTCAGTGCGTTACAGAAGCAGGTCTATCTCGATTGGATATTGATTTAATTATCTTGACGGGTGGCTCTACGGAAATTCCTGCAGTACAGCTAAAATTCAGGGAGTTGTTTCCCAATGCAACAGTTTCAGAAGAAAACAAACTGGATAGTGTAGGGGTAGGGCTTGCTTATGATAGCAAAAGAAAATTTTTAAGCCAGAGGCTTACTACCTTGTTTTAAAGGTTTTTATGGGTTTTATAGTTTCTATGGCACTGATTCATAACTACTTAAAATCTAAAAAACTTAATGAACATCATACTTACTTCAATTCATTGACCAATCTTAATAGCTCTATCTCTGCTATTTTAGCAGCAAAACTTAGGTTAGTGAAGGTGTAACCAGCATTTTCAAAACTTTGCTGGGCTTGGCGAATCTCCACGATGGTGGCTTGGCGAAGTTGAAAACGTTGTAGTGCCAGATCGAGCATTTGTTGGGCTAAGTCCACATTCTTTTTCTGGGCTTCTAATTGCTCCAAATTAGCGCGGTAGGCTTGATGGGTTTTTACAGCAGCATTTTGGATATTTCTACTAATAATCTCTTTGCGTAAACCCGCGTTTTTTGTGTTTATATCAGCGACTTGCTGCTGCCGTTTAAAGACACTCCCATTATAAATAGGCACAGAAAGATTAAGTCCGACGAATGGTCCACTATTTTGATTCAACAAAAGCTGCCCTGCTGTCTGTTGGTTTCGGTTGTAGTTATAACCAGCATTGGCACGTAACGTAGGATAGCGGAGTGCCGAAACTTCTTTGCTCGATAATTCAGCAATTTTGATTTGCTGATCAGCCACCATCAAATCGGCATTACGGGTGGTGTTTTTTAGGATATCTTCTAACAAAATGCCTTTGTCCACTACAATGGTATCTTGAATATTGATAGGCGTATCGGCACTGACATTGAGCAGCAAGGCTAAAACCGTCTTAGCTTGATTGACCACCAGAAGTTGGGACGCTTTATTTTGTAATAAGGCATTCAATCTAACTGCGACTGAAACAAGTCGGCGTTGTTAGCCAATCCCACACTTTGCTGCACTTTTACGATGTCTAAGCGCCTTTGGGCTACTTCTATAGATTGGTCAATGGTCCTGATATAAGCTTGTTGACGAATAATATCGAAGTAATTTGTAGCTACTGCCGCAATCGTATTTTGAACTTGCGCGTTGATAAGTTGTTGGCTTTGGGCTTCTATTTGGGCCAATCTTCTTTGTGTAGTTTTTACGCGCTGCCCATTATAAAGCAATATCGTTCCTGATACATTGGAGGTCATCTGGTTGGCTGAAGCACCGTCGCGTTTAATTTCTACTCCTGTATTCAGTTTCTGATTGACGTTGGTACGAGATTGGTTATCGTTGATAGTGGCTGTAACTGTAAGCATCTCGACCCGCCATACTGAGGTGATTATTGGTCTTTGCGATTTCGACATTATTGTTGAGCAATTCAATATCAAATTATTTTTCAAGGCAGTGCGTACTGCCTCCTCCAAGGTGAGGGTTTGTGAAAATAAGCTATTGGCAGTAATACAAGCTAAAAATAGAAAAACGTATTTCTTCATTTTGAAGATTTTAAATTAGAATGGTTTTGAGAGATTGATTCTATGGATTTTCAATCCCCATTTTAAATCTACCGTGTGTGCGGTCTCGCTTAAATCTTGTGTCATACTTGTAATGGCTCACTTTCGGAAAGCTGCGGTGTATCCTCTTCTCGTTGTTTATGTTTTCCTGAAACATAGGTATAAATAGCAGGAACAACAAAAAGCGTGAGGACCAATGAAAACATAATGCCACATACTACGACAATACCCAAAGGTACACGGCTGGTGCTGGCTGCTCCTAAACTCAAAGCAATGGGTAACGCCCCCAACGAAGTGGCCAAACTGGTCATCAGGATGGGGCGAAGCCGCTGCGAGGAAGCATCTATGACAGCTTCCATTTTCTTTAATCCTTGTTCTCGGCGTTTGTTGGCAAACTCCACAATGAGAATCCCGTTTTTGGTTACCAAGCCAATGAGCATGATCATACCAATTTGTGAAAAAATATTGAGTGTTTGGTCATATACCCATAGGCTCAACAATGCTCCAGCCAACGCCAATGGTACGGTGATCATAATAATAAAAGGATCGATAAAGCTCTCAAATTGAGCCGATAAGACCAAGTAAATCAAGACCAATGCCAAGGCAAAAGCGAAGAGAATATTAGAGGAACTTTCGGCAAAATCGCGCGAGGCACCCGTAAGGGCCGTTTGATAGCTTTCGTCCAATAGCTTAGCGGCAATTCTATCCATGGCCTTCACGCCGTCGCCGATGGTGTAGCCTTCTGAGAGAGAAGCCGAAATAGTAGCCGCTTTGTAGCGATTATAGTGGTATAGTGTAGAAGGATTTGTACTTTCTTTTAGTGTTACAACTGTTGATAAAGGGATACTCTCCCCACGTGCATTGCGTACATACAACCGCCTAATATCTTCGGGTTTGCTACGATTGCTTCTGTCCACTTGGGCAATGACCTCGTATTGAAATCCATTTTGAATAAAATAGGCCAACCGCCCTCCGCTAAAAGCGGCTTGGATAGCGGCAATGACATCTTGCGTACTCAAGCCTAAGTCTTTGATTTTCATTCTATCCACCGTGAGTTGCAATTCAGGTTGATTGAACTTAATATTTACGTCGGCATTAGAAAAGGTAGAGTCGTTGCGTACAGCTTCCAAAAACTGCGGGATAATGCTGCGGAGTTTTTCTAAATCTTGGTTTTGCAAAATATACGAAACAGGTAAATTCCCGCGGAGCTACGCCCCACAGAAATTGTTTGCTCTTCGATGGCAAAAATACGCGCTTGATTAAATTTACTAAACTTACGCTGAAGGTCTGCGGCTATTTCGCTTTGGGTGCGTGTGCGCTCATTGGGTGGTACCAATCCAAGGCGTGGTGAGGCGCTGTTGTTGCCACCACTCCCTCCACCACCTCCAGGTACACGTACAAAGACAAACTCGCGTTCTGGAATAGAATCATACAAAAAATTACCAAAATCATTGGCCAATTTAACCATGGCTGTATAGCTCATCCCTTCAGGCCCAGTAACGTTGAATCGGATACTGCTACGGTCTTCTAATGGAGCAAGTTCACTTTTGAGTGTGCCCATGCAAAACCATATAATACCACCACAAGCTGCCACAATCACCCAAGCCATCCAGCGTACCTTTAAAAGCTTTCCAATAAAAATTGATAGGTACTTTCCATCCACACAAAAGAGGTTCTGTCATTTTGTAGAACCGACCAGACCTGCTTTTTTGCGGGTAAGATAGACATTCAAAACAGGTGTAATGGTTAATGAAACGAAGGCTGATACCAATACGGCAGCAGCCAACACCAAATTCACGGAATAAACTTCCTGATAAAACCTTCTAAGAAAATAACCGCAAGAATACAATGGCCAAGGTAATGGAGGTAGAAAGTACAGCAAAGAAAAATCTTTGCTACCTTCAATGGCTGCTCTTCGGATAGGTAGCCCTTTTTCGAGTTTTTTAAAGATATTTTCTGTAACCCACGATGCCATCGTCCACCACCAAGCCTGTAGCAGTACAATGGCCAACATGGTGAGGATATTGACCGAAAAGCCCGCCAAATACATGATGAAGAACGTAGCAATGAGCGAGATGGAATATCAATCAGAGGCCGAATGGCAATGAGCCAATCGCGGAAGAAAAAGAAAAATAACCAATACCACCAAAATAAAGGAAATGATGAGTGTTTCCTCTACTTGGCTAATGAAGCACGAATATTTTTGGTGTTGTTGAAGTAACGCTAATTTGAAAATCACTTCGATTACTTTTCTTATTTGTTCTATTCGCTTATAAATCTCATCTACAATCTTGATATTGTTGGCACCAGGTTGGGGTATAATGGCCAACCCAACGGCATGAAGGCCGTTGAATTTCCAGCTTTGCTCCAAATCTTCGGGGCCTAATTCTACTTTGGCTACGTCGCCAAGGCGCACAATGCCGAGGTTATTTTGTCTAATAATCAAATTACGAAACTGCTCTGGTGGTGGTCAGTCGGCCTAATACCCGTACGGTGAGGTCGGTATTGTCACCATAGATTTTACCTGGGGAAGTTCGATGTTTTCGGTACTTAAGGCCGTTCTGATGTCTGAAAAAGCCACGTTATAAGCACTCATTTTATCGGTATTGAGCCATACGCGCATCGCGGAGCGTTTTTGCCCAAAAATATAAATCGTACTTACTTCGTCCACGGTTTGGAGTTGCTGCTGCAAGACGTTTTCTGCATAATCGCTCAATTCTAACAGGCTCTTTGAGGGGCTTTGCACAGCCAACAACATGATATAATCGCCACTGGCATCTGCCTTAGAAACTACGGGAGGGGCGTTGATGTCTTGGGGTAGGCTACGAGCCGCTTGGCTCACCTTGTCGCGTACGTCGCTGGCAGCAGCTCCAGGTCCACGCCATGGTTAAACTCTACACCGATGCTGCCGCCTTGCGAACTCGAAGAAGTGATGGTGCGAATGCCCGCAATCCCATTGATTTGCTTCTAAAGGTTCGGTAATTTGGCTTTCAATGATGTCGGAGTTGGCCCCTGTATAAGAAGTGCACTCACCGAAATAACGGGCGGGTCAATGGCAGGGTAATCGTGACAGCCAAGAAAGTAAGCCCCACCGCCCCAAAAAATAACAACGATGATGTTCATGACCGTGGCTAACACGGGACGGTTGATAGATAATTCTGAAATATTCATAGGTCTAATACTTTTCTCACTTTGAGATTTGCTTTGGGTTTGGCAAACAATACACCCGTTACTACGACAGAGTCGCCTGCGCTTATGCCCTCCGTAATTTCCACATTGTTATCGGTACGCACACCTGTACTTACATTGACAAAAACGGCCTTCCCTTCTTTTACAACAATCACTTGGCTGTTTCTATCGTCGGGAATAATGGCATTGGCGGTATCATTAGAGCCTTTTTGCTGTTACTATTGATCAGCACCTTGACAAAGCGCCAGGATTAGCACGGGTGTTTTCTAACACAGCCCTCACGTTTAAATTACGGGTTTCGAGTGTTAGCTTGGAGCTCCACATGCAATGATAGTAGCTTTCTTGGTATCGGAACTTTGACCTTCCAAGCGAACGTCTATCGTACGCCCAATAGCAATCAGGTGGCTGTTTTCTTCGGGGATAGTAAAATCAATTTTCATACGTCCCAACTGCTGTAAAGTGGCAATGACCGTAGTGGGGGTAATGTGGGCACCAGGACTTACCTGCCGAAGGCCAATGGTTCCGCTGAAAGGTGCACGAATGACAGTTTTGTCAACCAAAGTTTGAGTGTAGGCAATATCTGCTTTGAGGGTATTGATCGTATGACGGCAGCATCGTAGTCGCTTAGATTAATACCGTTGATATCCAATAGCTTTTTGAGACGTTCCTCGGTTTTGAGGGCGGTTTCAAGTTGCACTTTGGTACGGGCTATTTGGGCTTCTAAGTCAGCACTATTGACCCGTGCTAAGATGGTGCCTTGCGCCACCGATTTACCTTCAGGAACATTAAGATAAGTGAGCCGACCGCTTACTTCTGGACGCAGTTCAGTGGACTCGTTAGGAATAACCGTGCCAATGGTTTCTACCATATTAGAAAGTGGTTTTGGTACGGCTATGACCACATCTACCACTACGGGGCGGTCTTTTTTCTCATCTCCTTTTTTTGGGTTCTTTTTTCTTTTACACGCCGCTAAAATTAAACAGAAAAGAAGCGTACAAAGTGGTGTCAAATAGGGGGTTGATTTGGATTGACAATTCATCAAAATAGGTAGTTAGCAGCTTACAAATAATAACCAATAGCCAAAGAATAGCTCTTTGATTATATACAAATATAGGTACGAAAGATAGAAAGAAAGAAATTCTCCCCCAAAGCCCCAAAAAAACAGAGGAACTACCTATATACTGCTACGACTGCTACCTAAAACTACCATAAATCCATCAATTGTCTCAAGTTTTCGTGATAGGTAGTTCCTGATTCGAGTGTAGTGTTTTTTTTGTCGTTCATTACCACCAAATACTTACCATTGAAATACTTTTCTAATTCTTTGATACGACTGCTATTGACAATAGCCGAACGACTAACACGTACAAAACTCATGGGTAACTTTTCTTCTAAGCTACTTAAGGTATAACTGACCAAAAACTGTTTTCCATCAGTCGTATTTAAAAACACGTATTTATCCTCGGCTTGGAAATAACTAATCTCTATCAAAGGAATAAAGAGAATCTTATCGCCACTTTTGACCGACATCGAATGAAGCTCCTTTTGGGGCCTCATTTGTTCTATTAGCTGTATCAAATTGGCTTGTGTGAAAGGATTTCGCTGTTTTGAGTGTAGGCTTTTGAGTTTTTCAACGGTTCTAGCAAGACGTTCTTTCTCTACTGGTTTGAGCAAATAGTCAATGGATTTTTCCTCAAAGGCTTTGATGGCGTATTGGTCGTAGGCGGTTACAAACACCACCAAAGGCATATAAGTCAGTTTAGAGAGCATCTCAAAACCTGACATAAGGGGCATTTCGATGTCCAAAAAAATCAAATCGGGCTGATGGTTTTCTATGCTTTCGAGTCCCTCATGGCCATTGTTGGCTTCTGCTACAATATCGAAAGTATCGCCAAACTGGGCTAAAAGCCTTTTGAGCCGTCCTAAGGCGATGGGTTCGTCGTCTATGAGTATGGTTTTATACATGGCTTTTCATCTAAATTCGATGGGTTCATTATCCATCGGTAGGGTGATACACACGGCTTTATAGTGGTTATTTTGAATTTGGAGCTGGGCTTTTTCTCCATAAAAGAGATTTAGCTTGTCTTTGATACTTCTCAGGCCATAGCCTCCTCCGATAGCCTCTTTGAAAGCAGGGCCATTATCGTGGATGGTAAATTGTATCAGTTTTCCTTCTTGCGTTATTTTAATCTCGATTTTGCCATTGCCAAGTAGCTGTGAAATTCCGTGTTTGATGGCATTTTCGACGATGGGCTGAAGCAGAAAACGAGGTATTTTGAGGTACATCAACTCGGGGGTTACCTCAACACTGAATTGGAGTCGGTTACCAAAACGCATTTGTTCTATGGCCAAGTACGATTTTACGACCTCCAACTCTTCGGCAATACTATGGCTATGACCTTCGCTGCGGCCTGTGGAATACCGAAACAACTTAGACAACTGAATCGTCATTTCTTCCGCCTTGTCGGGGTCTTGGTGAACGAGTCCTGCAATGCTGTTGAGGGAGTTGTACAAAAAATGCGGATTGATACGTGCTTCCAACGCATTGAGTTGGGCTTTGGTTTTGAGTTTTTCGAGGTTCAACAATTGATATTCTTGTTCTGAGATTTTACGAGAAATATGACGGGTACGCTGCCAATACGCAAAATATAGGCAGCTTACGATGTGCGGAATAAAACCAAAAAGAAGACTACCGTTGTTTTGATCTTTGCTGAAGCTTTCTACGTTTATATGTCTCCAATAAGCCCACCACACCAGCCACTGAAACATAGAAACATATAGGAAAGTGAGTCCAATAAGTACTGCATATTTTACAATTTCAAAACGTATTCTATTATCAATCAGATAAATAAAAGTATAAATACTACAAAAAGTGGCGAAACTATTGGCAATATTTGAATAAAAAACTCCTTTATTGATTAAAGCTAAGGGACTTTTAGGATTGACAGCTTCCAAGACAAAATAGACAACACTGCTTAGTCCATAGCACAAAAGCAAACAGAAGGCAAAGGCAAGCAGCAATTCGCTTAGGCTACTTGAAACCGTCTTTTCAATTTTTACAGTCGTTTTTTTTGTGACTTAAAAGGGGGCTTGTGTACGTAGTTTTGATTTTGAGGGGGAGTAGTAGGGCTTGCTTGAAAATCAGTGTAGGTATTTTGAGGTTGTGAAACAGCAGGTTTACACGTCCACCCGTTGTTTTAATCGTAATATTGGGGCCTCCTCCGTTGAGCTTTCTCCTCTGATACTACGCCGAGTAGCATATCCTTCAAAAGACTGAAAAGGAGGGTGATAGATTCGGTTGGCGGATACTTCCAAATCAAGTCCTTTGTCTAAAGGTAATGCTGCATTGACCTTGCCCCCAGCGGTGTCAAACCAAGCGTACTGGTCAATCGTAAGGACATGGGCAGAGATATTTCCCCCTTTGGTGCTGGCACCGATATTGCCATTCATATTGTGTAAGCGAATATTTCCCCCTGCCGTTGTACATTCAAAGCCACCATATACATCATTGGCATTGATATTCCCTCCCCAAGTGGTAGCGTGTAGTTGGCCCTTGTGTTGTAGCACCGAAACATTCCCTCCCATGGTACTGGCCGTGATTTCTCCTTGATTATCACTTAAGAATAAATTTCCTCCCATGGTTTTCACCGTTACTTTTCCAGCACATTTTATCACCTCTACTTTTCCTCCCATGGTTTTGCCTTTTAAATCGCCACGGGTATCGGTCAATAATAGATTTCCGCCCCAAGTACTGAAAACATGCGTTCCTTTTGCATTGCGCAGAGAAATTTTTCCACCAAAGGTTTTGGCATTAGAATGAATAGCAGCAGGCAGATAAACCCGAAAGGCCATTTGTGGAAAATTGAACCATGAATAAGGGTGAAAATAGTTGGGTTTGGCAGTAATCTTTAGCGTGCTGTCTATTTGTTCTATGTGTAATTCATAAATTTCAGGGTCAAATTCAGCAACAGCCTCTCTTTCCAGAAAAAGAGATAATATACTGCGTATGGAGAGATAAACTTCGACTTTAATGCTGTCGTCCTCATGGCCCACAATTTCAATATCGCCAGCCCAGGTGTGGAGTTGAAGATGGCTAATGCCCTCAGCCGCATAACTGACCGTTTTGGTTGGTAGAGTATTCATTTGTTTAGCTGTGTTGTCTGTCATTCAACGGCCATTTCCCCACTAAAATCAACACCAACAAACACTCGAAAACCAATGTAAAAGGACAACCGAAAGACATTTGAGAAGAGAGGCTAATGGTAGGTAGGTAGCCATTTCTGAAAGTAGGTGATTGCTTTTAAGCCAGCCAAATAGCCCCAAATGTACCCATAAATCAATGCTAACGCTCATCACAGTAGCCACAATCATCAGAATAATTAAATTCACTGCAAGCGGTATTCGATTCCACCAAATATTGGTTTTTGTTTGATGCCAAATAGCCCTCCAATCAGCTACTTTCATGTTGAAGATAGCAATTATTTTGCGGAATCCATTCTCAATTGACCCATTCCCTACGACTACCAATAGGAGCAAGAGCCAGAAAAATTTGAGAGATAAGGCTAAAAGATAAGACATTTCGACACTGATTTTCGTTATGCCACCCTCTTGGATATAACTTGTAGTAGCAGCCAGCAACGACAGCCCCCAACAGCCCAAAGGTGTTTGTTGATAAATCGTTGGGTTTCTTGAATGATTTCGGCATAACCGATAACGGTAATTTGTGGTTCTTTCATCTGTGTTTTAAGACATTCTAAATCTAATAAGTACCAAAACAAAAATACATTGCATTATTCGACCCCGTCGGGGTCGCGTATTTGTAGCGAATGGTTACCTATTAACATCTGACCCCGATGGGGTCAAACCGAAATAATATAAACTAAATTAGCTCAACTACTTAGATTTAAAATGTCTTTTCGATTAAAGTTGAGAAATAAAGTACTTTACTACACTTTCGCCCCAATTAGGGTGAATCGTTGATATAGGTTTAAACTTAGTAAATTTTTCTAAGGCTTCCTTTAAAATAGGTTCAGCTTTGTTCTTTCCACCGCCATATGATTCGGGTGTATAAAACACTCCTTGAGCTTCCAATAACTTGGCTCGGGGGTTTTCTGGGTTTATTTTTTTGGCTTTGGCCAAGGCCGCTCCAGAAATAGCACCGTATTCCTGCCAGCGATTTTGGGGATCTACCGACAAGCGCACACTGGCAATATTGGCTTTCATGACTTCGATTTCATCATTATTGGCTTCCATTTTTTCAGCAATTCCAATGAGCTTTTCAGCCTTTTCGAGGAGTACATCCTTTTTTTCGGCTATAGGTTCATTGTAAGATTTCATAAGATAGCAATAAGCCGCCCAATAGTTGGGAAGCCATTCTTTAGGCTCTGCGGTAGCAATGCGTTCGAATTGATTGGCTGTGGGCGTTAAGTCGTCGGTAAAAGCTGCTGTTTGAATTTTTGTAACGACTTCTTCCATGGTTTTAAGGTAATGAGGGTTTTGAGCAAAAGCGATGCTTTGAAGACCTACAAAGGAGATAAATAAAAGGATAGTTTTCATGGATTTAATTGACTTTGAATTGATTATAAATTAAGTAAGAATAATTTTTGTTGAGCTATACAAAATCATTGTGAATAGGAAAGGATACTCACAATTGCGACTGTTATATATCTAAATTGGCTTCTTTAGGCTTGTTCAAGCCACTTGAAAGATTAATGGAAACACCAAAGAAAAGAGAACGATAAACAGGGGGAACCACCTCAAAACGCTGCTTGCCATCGGTAGAATAACGGTAGCCAAAAACATTTTTTCGACCCAATACATTGTCTAAACTCATATAGAAAACAGCAAAATTGCCTTTGATGCTTGTGATATAGCTCGCCACTAAACTCAGGTTTTCAAAAGATTTGGTATATTCAGGCTTGAAGTCGGTGGTAGTATATGCGTAGAGAGGTCGCGCACTGGTATGCGTATAGGTAATACCGATACTGGTGCTTAGTTTGGTCAAAAATTGTTTATATACTACACTCCAATTATGCTTAGAAGCAAAGGTAGGCATGGCCTCAATGCTGTAATTTCTGAAAAGCCGCTTGGTATCTAAGTAAGAATAGGTCAGCCAGAAATCACCATTTTTGACTGATTTCTTGTCCCTAAAAAATACATCAAAACCTTGGGCATAGCCTTTACCATTATTGTTGGTCAAGCCTGTAGGAAAGCGATAGGGGTTGGGGTCGTAGAAAGCAGTTTTTTCTAATACCAAACTTTTGTAGTCTTTCTTGAAGGTTTCAATACGAAACGTACGATTGTTTTTGATGATTTGATAGTTGAGAATCAAGTGATTTGCCAACTCATAATCAAGGTTTTGATTGAGATATAGATAATTTTTTTCGGGTGTTTGATAAAACTGTCCTGCTGCCAGTGAAATTTGGCTGTATTGCCCTGTTTTATAGGCCAACGATACCCTTGGAGCAATATTGGCTTTGTCAATTACACTGGTGTATTCGGCCCTTACCCCTAAGCGACCTGCCAATTTGGGCGTTATGTAAAGTTCTGTTTCGGCAAAGGCCGCTGTGTAGTTGTCGATCAAATGGGCTTTATAGGTATTGTAAATATTGTCGGTACGAATGGTATGAAATTCTGACCCAAACAAAATAGAATTGCGATTCTCCTTGCCAAATAGTCGCGTCAAAACAGCCCTTATCTGCCCACGCTCGTCGAGGCGGTCGCCTGTGCTTTGGTCAATATTAATCTTGTCTATATTATAACTGTACGACAAGCCTGTCTGCAAAATCCAACGTCCTTCGTCAAAATTGAGTTGATAGCTGCCATTGGTAAATAGGTTTTTGTTATGAAGATCAAACAAGTAGTTTTTTCCTATGTTTTCGTACGACGGAAAAGAAATAATAGACCGATTGTCGGCATATGTACCATAGACTTTTAGGCTACTATTTTGGGTTGGTTTTTCATTGATAGTCAGCGATGTACCCATTCCTTGAGGTACTTTTACCCAATCAATCGTTGGTTTTAGTAGGGTAAATAAAGGACTTAGATTGGTGTAACT
Organism: Spirosomataceae bacterium; assembly: GCA_041392315.1. GTDB lineage: Bacteria > Bacteroidota > Bacteroidia > Cytophagales > Spirosomataceae > Runella. The sequence goes on from JAWKMH010000008.1 coordinate 20,985, forward strand.
CAACGACCCTGTGATGCTCCCTTTGTGGGTATAAGTGGCATTGATTCCTGCCAAATTGGCCCCCAAGTTCCAGCCACTGGCATCGGTGGTTTTATCTTGAGTTTGAAGTAGCAACACCGACGACAACGCCTGCCCATACTGTGCCGAATATCCACCTGTGCTAAAGGCCGTTCCTTTAAACATAAAAGGCGTGAAACGTCCACGCTGTGGCACATCGGGCGTACTACTGAAAAACGGATTTTGGACAATCATGCCATCTATGACGGTCTTTGTTTCATTGGCCGATCCTCCTCTTACAAACAGCCCTTCTTGCTCGCCCACACGATTCGCCCCAGGTAAAAACTGCATCACGGCTGTTATATCGGCACCACCTCCTGCAGTAGTTACAATGTCCAATGGCTTGAGCATCACCATTTTCTTACTGTCGGAAGCTTCGAAAATCCCTGCCGTGATTGTAACGGTATTTAGTTCATTGGCAGCTTCTTGGAGTTTGATGGTTAGCTCAACTACTGAGGTGGTTAAGCTAATTCGTTGCTCAAAATTTTCGTAGCCGATATTGGTGGCGGCTATTGTCAGGGTGTCTTTTTGAGAGGTAATAAAAGAGAAATTGCCTTCTGCATCAGTGGATGCGCCATCGTAGCTGCCTTTCACAAAAACATTAGCCCCTATTAAAACACCTCCCTTGCGGTCGGTAACTTTGCCTTTGATAGTGGTTTGGGCAGTGGCAAGACAGATACTCAAAAGAAATATAAAAAATGGCTGTAATAGGTTTTTCATTAGTGCTGTGGTTGATTTGACTGATACAAAACTACCGTAGCACATTTTTTCAGTGAAGACGTTTCAGACAAACCACGTAAAAAGCGGTGTGAGTTTGGAATTTTGATGAATGAGCTTCCATCATGTATCAAAAATTGATTGCTGTAATGTTTACTTCTTTTTTTTGAATCATAAAGCCCTATCTTTGAAGTATATTAAAGATGTAGTCTTTTTTACTAACCAAAATAGTATGAGATACCTCAAAAAATCAGCAACGATTGCTACCGTCTCACTCATTGCTACATTGACGCTTGTTTTCATTCTATCTCATGATGGTGGTTTACTACAAAGCAAAACAGTAGTAGTTGTTGCATTGGAGAATGCGTTCCCTTTATCTAACTTTTGAAAGACCCGTCGAATTTACCCATGCAGGCGATGGCAGTAATCGCGTATTCGTGATAGAGCAAGAGGGGAAAATCCGCGTTTTTAACAATTCCGTATCTACCCAATCAGCAGGGGTTTATTTAGATATTCAAAAAAAGGTGTCTTCAGAAGGAGAAATGGGTTTATTAGGATTGGCCTTTCACCCCAATTTTAAAGAGAATGGATATTTCTACGTCAATTATACCAAACGCAAACCTTTAGAAACCGTCATTGCTCGTTATCAAGCTGTTTCGTCTTCCTCCAATAGTGTCAATATAGCTTCAGAAAGGATTCTTTTAAAAATTGCACAACCCTACGACAACCATAACGGAGGGAAATTAGCTTTTGGACCCGATGGGTATCTGTATGTCTCAACGGGCGATGGTGGTGCATGGGGCGACCAGCACAATAATGCACAAAATAAAACCTCTCTCTTGGGTAAAATACTGCGTATAGATGTGGATAAAACCGATAAAGGCAATTATGGAATTCCTGCTGACAATCCCTTTGTTGGAAACAAAGCGGGGTTTCAAGAGGAAATTTTTGCATATGGTTTACGGAATCCTTGGCGTTTTAGTTTTGATGTCCAGACAGGCCAAATATGGGTGGGAGATGTAGGTCAAAATGAATTTGAAGAGATTAATGTCATCACCAAAGGTGGAAATTATGGCTGGAGATTGAAAGAAGCAGACCGTTGCTATAACCCCAGGAAAGATTGCGACAACGGAAATTTGATTGCACCCATTCATCACTATCCACGTAAAGATGGTGTTTCGGTCAGCGGAGGTTTTGTCTATCGAGGGGCTCGCGTACCTTTTCTTGAAGGAAAGTATATTTTTGCCGATTATAGCAATGGTAATGTTTGGGCCTTGACTTTTGAAGGAAATCGAAAGATAAACAACCAATTAATCAATAACGACGGAGGAGCAGTCGCTGCTTTTGGAGAGGATAGCAATCAAGAACTGTATGTATTAGACCACAATAGTGGCAAGATTAAGAGATTTGTTTCAAAAATGAATAGAGATTGTTTATAAAACATCTAATATTCTTTGTCCTTCCCAACCTATACGTTCACGAGTTTCATCGGTGATATATCTTTTTTGGTCAATTTGTTGGGGTTGGTCACTTGTACAAAAATAACTATGGATGCTTCTTCTGTCTTTGTGGGTATGATTGGTAGTCCCACCATGCCAAATATGGGAGTTGAATATAAAAACTGAGCCTGCGGGTGCTTGAATTAGTATCTCCTCTGGGTGTTTTTGATTGGCATCGGTCATTATTTCATCGGGTAGCTGCCTACTTTTATGAGTCCCTGGGACAATGCGCGTTGCCCCATTATAGGCCGTAAACTCATCCAAAAGCCAAATCGAGTTACACACTTTATAATCGTCCACAACGGTATTTCTCCAATCTACATGTAGTTTCTGCTGACCTTTGCCTGGTTTTGCTGCTCTGTAATTGAGCGAAGATAACTTGAAATTAGGCCCTAAAACAGCTTGGATACCAGCCAAAACCCGAGGATGTGTATAGAAAATGTCAAACACTTCGCCTTTATTGACCAAATTGGCCAAGCGATCAGCCCCTTCTTCTTTGGGATGTCGTATGTATTTGGAATCAAACAGCTCTGCCCCTGCATTTTCGCCTTCTGCTTCCAATAATGCGCTGATTCGCTGATTAATACGCTCAACCTCGTCCACTGTCAACAATTGTCCTAAGGCCAAATAGCCATTTTTTTCTAAAAACTCTTTTTCTTCTTCGGTAAGCATCATCGGTTGTATTTTGGCAAAATATAAAGAAATCCAGTGCTATTTTTTAGTCTTCAAAAAATAACAGTTTTACTTCTCCCAATAGCCCCGAAGGCATGGGTTTCCATTGGGACGCATCAAAAGGTTTGTATTGAATATCCACCATATTGATTTCTTGAAATTTCTTCCATTCGGGTTGCTGGGTGTCGCGTAGGCGCATGTAGTTGGCCGAGAGGTTGGTTACTTCTATTGCTATCTGATTGGCTCCTTGTTTGAGTGCATTTTTAGGGATTTCCAACTGGAAAGGCAAACACCATGCCGTTCCGATTTTTTGGCCATTGAGCGTTACATCGGCCACTTCGCGTACATCGCCTAAGTCTAAAATTATTTTTTTTGCTGTGTTATATCCTTGCGGGACATCCAAAGTCATCGAATAGCGGGCTGTGCCAGCAAAATAACTGGCCGAGTCGGAGAGCGAAGACCAAGAAATAGGCTTATCAAGCCAAGTACGGGAGGGCGTATAAGGCCGACCTTCCAAAAAATCAAGCTGCCAACGTCCTTTTACTATTACTGTTTTAGGCGTTTTTGAAAGTGCTGGATTCGCTTTGTTACTGTGGGTATCGAGCATCAAAAAACAAGAAGCGCCCGAAGGTAAATCTACATAAACTTGTATTTCTTTTCCCTCCCTTCGAGTGGGTAGAGGCGTAGTTTTATGTGTGAGGGGGTCGTAAAAAGCAACACTCTTGGTAGTAGTTGCCAAGGTAATCCAGCCTTCTGTAAAGCGTTGGTCTTGATTGGCTATGAAATAAATTACTTTGCCGTCTTGTATTTTACGAATGTACTTTAGGCCCAATTGTGTCCATTTTTCTTGACGAAGATTGAGCTTTTCAATGTCTTCGATACGGCCTAAAATACGATTGTTTGGCACCGATTGGGTTAGTTTTGAAACTCAATTTGCTGTTCTTTTTGTTGGTAAAAACCTGTGGGTTGGGTAGGAAGACGTTCCAAAAATACCACCTTTACGCCCGATTTTGACAGTTCATTCAGCCGAGCGAGTGTGGCCATGGGCATATAAGTAGTGGCAGGTACGAGGAGGGTCTTATATTTTTTAAGGTCTAACTTTTGCAGTTGGTTATCCGAAACAAAATCAAACGAAAAGCCTTGTTTCCAAAGCCATTCGCTCAGTTGCCCAAAGGGAAGTTTCAGGAGCCATTTGTCCACATGATGTACTTCCAGCGCATGAATACCACCACCTGCCCGTGCCTTGGTAGCCCACAAATCATGAATAGGAAAATAAACCAACAGATCATTGTCGGACTCATGATTTTGTAAAAGAGCTTGACAACGTGCCACATACTGATTCAATAGTGGGTAGTGTTTCCAAAAGTGTGAATGGATACCATAGTTGGTAGAAGCATAAAACAACCACCCAGGATAAGGAGCATCTTGAGGCGAATAGGTAGTACCGTGGTAAAAAATATGATTGATGCCCGCCGTAAAAAGTTCATCAATTTGTGGTTTTATTTGCGACAACGACACTTTGAAATGATTGGCCAACCAAGTGGTGGTTTCAGCACTAACTAATTTTTTGCCTGACAGGTGCGCTGCCGAACTGGCAAATTTCATGGCCAAAGGATTGGGCGTTCCATAACGCTCTACCTCATATTGTTCATCCACGCGCAACCCTTTGATAGGAAAGCGACTGCTACCAAACGATTCGGTTTCGGGAATATCGGCGACTTCATATAAATCAAGTAAATTACCTGGCGAACCGTGGGCTTGGTAGCGTGTCAGAAATCCTTGCCTGCGCGACCAGTCTGTCCAGGTTTTGGCATAGTTTTCCAACAGCAACTCCGCCAGTGTTTGGTGATAGTCTATTTTGACCAAAGCCGTGGTGGTGTCAGTAAAGGCCGCCCATTGACTTTGTAACTCATAGCCGTGTCTTTTTTTAAACTGTGCTAAGAAATCGCCCGTCCAATTGGCTCCATATACTTCATACGAATCGTTGTACATGGCGCGGGGGCGGTTTTAAAACCCGCAAAAGCAGAATCAAAACGAGGAGTGTACCTTGACATGGCCACCTCCGAAAAGGGGTCAAGTACCAGCCCTGCACCGCCAGGGGCAGCTCTCTTGACGGCTTGTTTGGTCAAGACACTATTGATTTGGCCGTTAGAAAACTCCCATTTTTTAGCAGCTATGTCGGGCGTTACGTTGGGGCCGCCAAACGGCCAACCTGTACCTGTGGTCATATCCACGCCGAGGCCCAGCCGCTTACCTTCGCGCACGGTATGGTTCAGCATCTCCATCCAACGCGGACTTAGAAACGAAATAGCCTGTTTCTCTAAGCCTTTTACGCCATAGATGGGAATGATATGAACCCCTCCCAAGCCTGCTTTGGCAAAATGTTCGAGTTGCCAAGTAATGTCTTTTTCGGTAACGGTGCTTCCCATCCACCACCAATATGTCCAAGGCTTGGTGGTGTTCACTTTTGGTTCGTTTTGGGCATTAGACGTGGAGTACTTGGCCAAAAACAAAGGTATGAGCAAAAAAAGCAGGCTTCGTATTTTCATAATAGGGACAAGGCGATTTGTATGTTGTCGATAAAAAACCATTTTTCGCTGCTCCTACTCCTATTCAATGCCAAAATTTATGCTTACTTAAATTTTACAGCCAAGGTGAGGCTATTCCCCACCATCCCCGTCGTTCGGAGGTAGTGTCCATAGCGAAATTCGATACTATTCCAATGCTTGATGCCCAGTACTCCACCTGGCGGTGCAAGCCGTATGCCTGCTCCAATAAAATGACTTGTGAAGCCCGAAATGTCGTAGTCGCTGGTATAGTAAGTGGCCGTGGGGCTATGCTTGCCGTAGGCTTTGAAATAGCGCACAGCGGTTTGGTTATGGAAGCGATAAAAGGGGCTGACTGATACAAATGGGGTAATTTTGTAGGAGGCTTCCATATTGACAGTATGGGCTGTCATGCCCCAATCGTCGGCATAAAAGCGATAGAAGCCCCGTAGAATGAGGCGGTCGCCCATGAAATAACTGGCCCTTGCTCCGATGGGTAGTTTTAAGCGACTTCCAGGGAGTTTCTCAACCGTATGTGCTCCATTGGTAAAATATACTCGATGATATGGCGTACTCAACAACCCTTGTTGAAAGGCGGGTTCGATGGTGAACAAAACTTGTAGCCTCTTATTGATAATTTGCGAAAGCGACAAGGCTACATTATAAGAATTGCGAGGTTTGTAGGCTACTGGGTCGCGGTCGCCTTCAGCGGCAGAACCGTAGCCAGAGGGCCGTAGTTCGGCAGGCAAAATGGCCGTCCAAGTATCCAAGAAGGCTCCTGCTTTGAGGCCAAACTCACGGTTGTTGTCTTTGGAAATTTTGACAAAATTGAAATTTATGCCATTGGAATGATAATCATATTCTGTTGAATACGAATAGCTTAGCCCAGTGGTGGTATGGGTAGCATCGTTTTTGACGTTCCACGATACCGAGGGGTAAATGTGTGTATCGCTTCGCGAAGCCGAGGAAATGGTGAGCGGGTCGATGTTGTCTGACGAGGCTGAGGTATAGTAGTCAATGTTGAAATCCAAAGCGATATTGTGCTGGCGCGATTTACGGTCTATAAACGACAGTTTCAAATCGAATGAATTAGCATAATCGCTCAGTTTTTCGGAGCCTACACCACCCGTTACGGCAGAGTTGTTGCCATCTTGTCCATAATAACTCGATACCAAATTGATTTCCTCTATCTTTAACTTACGGGTTTGGTAAGTGTCTTTTTCAGTCTTAGTTTGGGCTTTTGCTCCCATCATTAGGCTGGCCAATAAGCCCGCCGTTAAAATGATTTTTTTCATTGATTCTTTGGATTAATTACAACCACAGCCACCGCCACTTTTACCACCATTGGCTCCTGACGCACCTTCGCGATAGAGATAAAAACTCTGTTCAAATTTTTCTGATTTGCGTGCTGCCAACTCCATTTCAGAGTCGTTGATGCGACTTTTTTGATATTCTTTTACGGTTACGCAGGACGAAAAACCTGCTCCCAAGAGCATAAAAACAAGCCCTTTTTTGATGTGTCTGTCCATTTTATTCATTGATTTTGATATTTTTTGAGGTAAACACGCGGTCATGGTCGTCTATGATGATACAAGCCATGTTTTGCATTTGGTTGATTAAGTCCAAGCCTACTTTTACGCCCATGACTGTTACGGGCGTGGCCATGGCATCGGCGATTTCAGCGTTGGTCGAAATAATCGTTACACTTTTGATACCCGACACAGGCAAGCCTGTCTTGGGATTAATGGTATGAGAATATCTTTTTCCACCAATGAGAGCGTATTTTTCATAATTGCCCGAGGTAGCCACGGCCATGTTGCTGATACTGAAATAAGAAAAGGGGTGGTTTTTGGCGTTGGGGTCGGCAATGCCGATAGTCCACGGTTGGCCATTGGGTTGTGTTCCCCAAGTGGTCAAATCGCCTGAGGCGTTGACAATGCCACTCTTTACTCCTTTTTGTTGTAAGAGCCTTTTGGCCATTTCGGCAGCGTAGCCCTTTCCAATGCCTCCAAAACCTATTCTCATGCCCTTTTCTTTAAGAAAAACGCTACAAGTACTTCTATCCAAAATTACATTTCGATAATTAATAAGTCTTACCATTTGGAGGGCTATTTTCGGGTCAGGCAGGGAAGTCATGGTAGTATCAAAATTCCACAGACTTTTATCAATAGAGCCATAACTAATATCAAATGCTCCTTGGGTAAGCTGTGAAATCCGAAGCGACCGTTCAATCAAATCAAACACTTCCTGTGCTACCCCGACGGGCGCAATGCCTGCTTGAGCATTGATCTGATTGGTTTGGCTGTCTTCTTTGAAAGTCGTCAGCAAGGCTTCGATGCGCTGAATTTCGGCTATTGCTTCATTTAATCGCTTTTCAGCCCAAGCGGCCTCTTGGGCTACCACTGTGAGTTCAAAACGATTGCCCATGAGTTTTACAACCCTTTTGTGCAGTATTTGCAGGTTATTTTCGGGCATCAATGGCAGTGGCAATGTCATGGATTAATTGAAGCGTACTCATGGAGGCGGGGTAGCCATCCCAAGACTTTATCATTTTGCCATTGGCATCTATCAAGACTGAAAGGAAATTTGCCCTGGGGTTATATTTTTCGGCTAAGGCTTCGTTGTGAGCAGTCTGTTTGGCATCCAGTTGGTTTTTTTTCAAACGTGGGAAATCTGCCCTTACCAAAACAAGGTTGTCGGATGCGTATTGCTCAAAATCTGCCGATTCAAAAATATCTTTTTTGAGCTTGATGCAAGGCCCGCACCAGTCTGAGCCACAAAAATTGAGCAAAATGTATTTATGATTTTGACTGGCTTCGATTTTAGCCTTTTCAAAATCGTTGTTCCAAACAGAAACTGAAAGGAAAAAACTACTAACAAAAAATGAAAGGAGGAGTTTCATGGCTTTTAATAGATTGTTGGTTTAACTATATACTACCAATGTTTTGCCATCGGTCGCTGTTTTATAGACGGTTATGCCTTTGCTGCCCAAGCTATTGAGGCCCTTGCCCGCCAAGCTAAAACGAGCCCCATGGGCTGTACAATAAAATTCGGTTTTATTGAAGATAACCTGTTTTTTGGGTTCATGTGTGCATGTTTGAGTTACAGCTACATAAACACCTGCACTTGTTTGAGCTACGACGATACCGCTCTTGGCCAAGTATCCACCTACTGTTTTAAGTGATGCATTGGCGGTAGCAGTCAAATCAAGGGTTAATAAAGGGTTTTTAATACTACTTAAATCTGAAGTAGTAGGTATTGTAGTAACGGGTGTAGTGATAGGTGTACTGGCATCGGGACTCACTGTGAGTGCCTCGATGTAGGTGTCTTCTTCTCTTATACAAGAAGTCATAACGGCCATTAGGGCGGCTCCTTTAAAACCTATTGATTTCAAAAACTCGTATCGTGTCATTTTTTTAGGTTAAGATTTCTTATGATTACGATACACGTTAGGTCAGTGTTGCACTCCAGATAGCACTTTTACTTATTTAGAAAGTATCGAAATAAATAAACTCTCCTCTAAAAGCACAAGGCGGACACCTGTCCGCCTTGTGGCTTATTCATTTATCTATCTACTTATTAATTTCTTAGTTCTCGCTACCGCCGCTTTTTACGTCGTCGTTTTTCACACCTTTGGTTTTCTTGGGGGCGGCAAAGGTCATTTTGCCAATTTTATAACTCAAGGTCAGTTTTATATTTTGGTTGTAAATATTATTGACCATTGTCTGATTTAAGATGGGCGACACAGACGTTGATTTCATCACCATGCCACCTAAGAAGTTATCTGCTGCCAAACCAATGCTTCCTTTTTTGTTGCTAAAGTCTTTCTTTACTCCCAAAGAGTACATATAGAAACTGCCTTGTACTCCTTGTAGATTCACTTGGTTGCCGCGCATACCGCCATGTGCTTGCATAGCCCAACCATTGCTCAATTGTAAGCTTGACATCAAGCGGCCTCCAATGACCCAACCCGAATTACTGGTATTGATTGAGGCTCCGTCTAAGCCTTGTACTTTGCCTTCTAAGTAGTTGTAGAACAAATCCACACCACCATTCAAAGTCCATTTGGGTGTAAGATACACATTGGCAAATACATTGGCACCTGTTACTTGTTGTTTCCCAATATTTTGGAAAGTTGTGATGATTGCTCCTGCCAAGGTGTCAGAAGGGGTGCTTAGGCGCATGATGCTGTTGTTGGTAGCACGGTTGAAAACCGATACATTCAAGTACGTTTTTTTGACACTGGTACTCAAGCTCAACTCAAAGTTGTTGGTTAGCTCGGGTTTCAAATTAGGGTTTCCAATACTGATGTTGAGCGGATTAGCGGCATTGAAATTAGGATTCAATTGTTGCAAACCTGGGCGTTGAATACGACGGTTGAAAGCAGCCTTCAAAGTGGTACCTGGCTTTAAACTCTTTGAAATATTGATGCTTGGTACCAATGTCCCATAGCTTGGAATGTTGATTTTGCCTATTTGATCTTGGGCATCAATGGTGGTATATTCGTAGCGCGACCCTACTTTGAAGGTATATTTGTTGGCAGTAGCAAAAGTATAAGACAAATACCCTGACGCAATGTTTTGGTTGTAGTTTAAGAAACCTTCGGGGTTGCGGGCATCGGTAGCAAATGCTCCTGTGGGGCCAGCTACTTGGTAACTAAAATCGCTGTTTACTTGGCGTATGATGGTCTTCGCCCCAAACTCAATCATTTGATTTTTCTTGATAGGGGTTTGATAGTCCGTCTGGATAGTAGCTTCTTGATTTAGGTTGAAATTGAGGTTTTTCTGACGACTCAATAGGCTGCTGTTATCGCTCAATAAATCGGCATTGAAGTTGTTGGTCAGGTTGTTGCGGCTGTATTGTGTTGAGATAGACCACTCTTTGCCAGGGGTAGCGAAGGTTTTGATATAGTCTAAATTGATGTCCACGTTGTTGGATAAATCTTTGGAGGTTACATCGCGGTAGGTAGTGGAGGCAATGTTGTTTCTAAACAAGTTGCTGGTCATATCTTGTGAGCGAATCATGTTGCGTGTACCAAAGCTGATACCTGCCGAAAGGGCTTGGTTTTTAGACAATTCATAATCAAAGCCGAGGTTGTAGCGGCCAAACAAGCCATTGTCGTAGGCATCGGTGGTTTGTTTGGTGAGGAGCGATACGCCATTTTGAATCGTAGATTGATCTAAAGTGGTGGCAGCTTTGTTGTAAAAAGCCCGACCAAAGCCACCCAACGTAACGCCCAATTTTCCCTGACGCAAATTACCATTTAAACTCAAATTTGAACCACGAGCCCCTACACCTGCATCGGCGCTTAAGGTAAGCCCTTGCAAGGTTGATTTTTTAGTAATGATGTTGATGATACCCGCAGAGCCTTCGGCATCGTATTTGGCAGAAGGTGAGGTGATTACCTCTACCGACTTAATCAAGTCGGCAGGAATCATCTTTAGGGCATCAGCAATGCTACTGGCTACGATGGTGGAGGGCTTGTTGTTGATCAATACACGGATATTTTGGCTGCCACGCAAAGACACATTACCGTCTAAGTCCACCGATAGCATCGGTACTTTTTTGAGTACATCAGAAGCATCGCCACCGCGGGCAGTCAGATCTTTTCGGCATTATACACCAATCTATCTACTTTTTCTTCAATAATTGATTTTTCGCCTGTTACAACTACTTCGTCGAGCGTACGCACGTCGGGGTTCATTTTGATAACGCCCAGTTCTATGTCTTGACTTTTAACAATCTTAATATTGTCAATGGTTTTGTCTTTGTAGCCAATAAATGAAATCAGCAATTTGTAGTCGCCAGCAGCAATACTTTTGAGGGTAAACTTACCTTTTTCATCAGCCATCGTACCATCTACGGGTTTGCCTGTGGTTTTGTTATAAAGAGCGATATTGGCAAACTCAACGGCTTGGGTAATAGAAGAATCCACAACAAAGCCTGTGATTTTAGAATTGCCTTTAGGAGCAGTGCTTTCGAGATTGAAGGTAGGCTGTGCGTTGGTGTTCTTATTGCGACCGTTGCCGTCGCCGCTTGACATTCCGCCGTGTCCGCCAGGGCCAAATTGTGCATGGGCAGCTGTGAGGCTTAGTATTAGAAGTGCGGTAGTGATTGTATTTTTCATTGCGGTTGCGTTTTGTTCGTTTTGATGATACAAAGGAACACCAACCTATATTCACAAAAAAATACAATAGACTGAGCTGGGGTCAATAACGACAAATACCCATTTTTAGCCGATAATGGATGTTTTTGGTTGTTATTGGGCGTTTTTGAGTCTTAGAAGATTACTATTTTAATTTCATCGGTGTAATTGCCCAGTTAATAGATATAATCGCCCATACTATAGGTTTAAAAACGGTTTTTATTGTCAAGTTAGATTCTAAGAATTATAGAACCATTAATTATAGATACCATAAATCTTAAAACCATTGAGTGTATTAAATTCTATGGCAGGAAAAGGTAGCTTAATCATAAACATCCCTTGAAATAGGTGGTTTAAGAGTCGGTTTTTGGTTTTGATTTTAGTCCAATCAATATCCAACGAAAACAAAAACTGCCGATATCGTTGAGTGGGAGGAATAACTACGCTTCCCCATTTTTTGATGTTTTCAAACTCCCCAAACATTCAATTGGCTCCATAACCTACGGCCACATTGAGCCAAGGTGGAATACGGTCAGATTGGATAATACGACTTAGCCCAATGCTGAACCAATAAGTGTGGGCGTTATAGTCTTGTAAGATTTGCCCCGTGAAAGTAGTGCCGAGATAACCGTTGGCTTGTTTGGCATATTCAGAAGGGTGAAAACTGAATTTATACTTCATTATTTGTTCATCAAACAATAATTCTTGTCCAATAACGATACCACTTCCAACAGCATTGGCGGCCATGTCGCTCCACGAAAAGCCCCAGCCCTCGTAAAAACCATCAATAATCTCAATAGGCGACTGCAACAAAAAACCCAATGTGCCACCATATAGTAGGGCCTTCTTTTTGGAAGCCCCCGACCACCTCATGGCCCGATAGCCAATATAACTCTCCAAATATGATCCATATACATGGCCAAATTTATCCACCTGCAAATACCCTTTGCTATCGTTATAAAACTCAAAAGGGACACGTGGCACATCTTTGTACCAAATGTAGTTGAGGTAGGCCATCGTGCCAGCATATAACGTGAGTTCGGAGGCTAATACGGTTGCAAAGCGACCTCGGTGGAAGGTGGAGATAGTTTGGGTAGAGTCTGTTTGGGAGAAGCTATGAGTACTTGCTATCCATAAACAGATTATTACCGTTATATAAATCCATTTTTTCATTATTATAAAAGTAGTAAAATATAAGGAGGTTAAGTAATATTAGTTAGGCATAGAAAGCCATATTATATAGGACTGAATTACGGTATTATCATGGGTAATTATTGGGAATCGTGATTATCAACCCCTTGATTTTCAAAGAATCTACTGGGTAATCTATCGGCTCATTTGTGCAAACTGACGATTGGTAATAAAAGAGATTTATTTTTTTTTGTAAGATTGCTGCACAATTGAAATTTAGGTTAATCAATTATTGATCATGCTTCTTCGCCCCCAACGCCGATATATTCCCTTGCTCCTCCACCTATTTGGTTGGGCATTGGTAGCCTCCATGCTTTTTTCTCAGCCCAAATGGATGAATGTGGATCCACCCTCTGAATTTTGGGTAAAACAAGCCGCTTTATTGTCACTTCTAATAGGAATTTTTTACTTAAACTCTTACGTTTTAGTACCTAAGTTATTGTTTAAGAACCATACGATTGCCTATATTGCTTCTATTGCAGTAGCTGTTTTTGCGGTTTATTGGGCCATTCAAGGCATAGAAAGTTGGCTTAATCTCCCCGAACTTTGGCATAAAGCGTTTCGTGCCGACCGACCTTTTAATCCCCACCGCCCTAAGCGATTCGATTCTTTTACTTTTTTGTATTCACTCTTATCTCTTGGTGCAAGTACGAGCTTGACAGTGGTACAGAAATGGCAAAAAGATGTGCAGCTACGCGAAAAATTGGAGCAAGAAAAAGTAAATTCAGAATTGTCGTTTTTGAAGGCGCAAATCAATCCCCATTTCTTTTTCAATACCCTCAATAACATCTATGCCCTGACGATGATAGACGTGGACAATGCCCGTGAGGCACTGCACCGATTGTCGAGGATGATGCGCTATGTGTTGTATGAAACCAAAGAAGGTACGGTACATCTGAGTCAAGAAATAGCCTTTTTACAAGATTATATCCAATTGATGCAACTCCGTCTGACAGACAAAGTAAAGGTTACTTTTGATAAACCTACCCCTATTCAGGAAGTGGCGATTGCCCCCATGCTGTTGTTGCCTTTTCTCGAAAATGCTTTCAAGCATGGTGTAAGTGCTACCCAACCCAGTGAGATTTATGTAGGGATTCGCCAACAAAATCAACATCTACGGGTAGAAGTGCGCAATACGCTCTTTCCTATAAAGGGTACTGCTTTGGATGAAAGCAATGGTATAGGGTTGGCCAATACGCGTCGTCGTTTAGATTTATTGTATCCTGACCTTTATCAACTTGACATTACCGAGCAAACGCCCCACAACGAATACTTGGTGGTGCTTACTTTACAAGTAACCACGCCCAAAAGTTCATATCAAACCCTCGAAATGCCTCACTATGAATCTCAAGTGCATAGCCGTTGATGACGAACCTCTCGCGTTGGGGTTGGTTAGTGCCTTTATTGAAAAAACCCCCTTTCTTACCCTCGTAGGCAGGTATTCGAGTGCGGTGGAGGCGTTGCAAGGACTTCATAACCAGTCAGTAGATTTACTTTTTTTGGACATTCAGATGCCTGATTTAACAGGCATAGAATTGGCACGCGTACTCACTCAAGCCCAGCAGGGAGGCACGGGGCCACGTATTATTTTCACTACAGCCTTCAATCATTTTGCTTTAGAAGGTTATAAAGTAGATGCCCTCGACTACTTATTGAAGCCATTCAATTATGAAGAGTTTTTGCGGGCAGCCAACAAAGCCAAGGCTTATTTTGAATTAATAAACCGCCCTACACCCGCCCCACAACCTGCCGTGGCGGCTACCCCCGAACCAGAAGAAGACTCTTTGTTTTTGAAAGTAGAGTATCAGTTGGTAAGAGTAGCCTATCAGGACATATTGTATATTGAGGGCTTGAAAGACTATGTCAAAGTACATTTACACAGTAGCAACAAGCCACTTCTTTCGCTCACCAGCCTGAAAGCGTTAGAAGAAAAACTCCTCCCGTAAATTCATGCGAGTGCATCGCTCTTTTATTGTGTCATTAGATCGTATCAGTAGCCTCAATCGCAACAGTATTCAGATTGAAAAGACAACGATTCCTGTCAGCGAGCAATACAAAGAGGCCTTCAATGAGTTTGTCAATAAATGGACGTAAAGGTTGTTTTACACTTTTACCAGCCTTTCCACAGCTTTTTCGAGGGTTTCTTCTTTTTTGGCAAAACAAAACCGCACTACGCCATTGTCGGTGCCATCTTGATAAAAAGCCGATACAGGAATACACGCTACCCCGTGCTGTTGGGTGAGCCAAATCGAAAAGTCTTTGTCAGACAAGTCGGAAAGATGATTGAAATAATATAGCTGAAAGTAGCTTCCATGACTTGGCAGGGGCTTGAAGCGCGTCTGCTGCATCAACTGGGCAAAGTAATCGCGCTTTTGTTGGTAAAAAGCCGAAATACTACGATAGGCTTCTCGGTCTTTGAGGTAGGCAGCAAGGGCTACTTGTGCGGGCGTGAAGCAGCTAAAGCAGTTGAATTGATGTACTTTCCGAAATTCGGCAGTAAAAGCTGGAGGAGCGATACAATAACCCATTTTCCAACCCGTACAATGATATACTTTGCCAAACGAAAAATTAATAAAAGCACGCGCCCGTAAATCTTCATAACGCAACAGGCTTCGATGCGGGATGTTGTCATAAATTAAATGCTCATAAACTTCATCTGACATAATCAGCAGGTTGTGTTCGTGTACGATTTGGCGTATTTGTATAATATCTTCTTCTGAAAGTACGCTACCCGTAGGGTTGTGCGGTGAGTTGATGGCAATCATGCGGGTGCGGGGCGTAATACTTGCACGCACTTGGCCCCAATTGATACGATAGGTCGGAAAATCGAGCGGAATACGCACTGCCACGGCCCTATTTACTTCTATATTGGGAATGTAGCTATCGTAAGCAGGTTCAAAAACAATGACCTCATCGCCAGGTTGCAATACCGTGGTGAAGGCGGTATAAATGCCATACGTCCCGCCTGGGGTGATGGTGATTTCAGTGTCGGGATTGACTTGAACATCGTATAAATCCTTGATTTTCTCAGCGATGCTTTCGCGCAAAGGCATCCAGCCCGCCATCGGAGCGTATTGATTGTAGCCTTGCTGAAGAGCATCGCAAGTGAGTTGAATGAGTGCCTCGGGCATCTGAAAATCAGGAAGCCCTTGGGAGAGATTAATGGCTTTTTGCTCGGTAGCCAAGGCCGACATTACTGTAAAAATCGTTGTGCCAACGTGGGGAAGTTTCGATACTATTTTTAAACCTTCCATGTAGTGTTTGGTTATTTCGTGTAAAAGTATTCTATTCACGTCGAAATGCCGCGCAACTTTGCGCTTTCTTAACCATTATTTACCCATAAATTCATTCGACAAACCTACAATGGACTCACTTTTTACTGCCGAATCCCTCATTAGTTTATTGACCCTGACGTTCTTAGAAATCGTTTTGGGTATCGACAACATTATTTTTATTTCGATTGCGGCCAATAAACTCTCGCGCCGAGAGCAACCCAAAGCCCGTAATATCGGGTTGATATTGGCGATGATGTTTCGGGTTATCTTGCTGTTTGGTATCTCTTTCTTAATCTCGCTTTCAAAGCCCTTTACACATATTGATATGGGGTGGTTTCATGCGGCTTTTTCGGGGCAAAGTGTTATTCTAATTATTGGTGGGCTATTTTTACTTTACAAGAGTACCTCCGAAATTCACCATAAATTAGAAGGGGAAGAAGAAGAAATCAAAGCTCCCAAAGGCAATGCCACCAGCAAACTTACAGGAGTCATTATCCAGATTGCGCTTATCAATGTGGTTTTCTCGATTGACTCTATCCTGACAGCCATCGGACTTACCCAAAACGTCGCTATTATGATGATAGCCGTTATTCTCTCCATTGTCATTATGATGGCATTTTCAGGTCCTGTGGGCGACTTTGTGAATCGCCACCCATCGGTGCAGATACTCGGGTTGGCTTTTTTGATTGCCATTGGGTTTATGCTTATTGCAGAAGGGGCCCATTTAGGCAATGTGTCTTTCTTTGGAACCCATGTAGGGGCTGTGCCAAAAGGCTATTTATATTTTGCCATTGCTTTTTCGCTTTTTGTGGAGTTTTTGAATATCAGAATGCGCAAAAATGCCAAGCCTGTTCAACTACACGACTACAAAGCCCAAGCCGAACGCGAAGGGCTCATCGCCGACAATGAGAGTGAGTAGTTGGATTTATAGGTAATGTCTAAGGGCTTTTTATATCAGCTGCCTTATTACTTTACACTTTGATAGATTAGTGTAATTGATAAGGCAGTATGTATTTATTGGGTCTAACTGACATACAAAAAATGTCAATTCAAAAATCGTAAGTACCAAAACAAAAATGCATTGCATTATTAGACCCCGTCGGGGTCGCTTATTTGTAGCAGGTTATTGGCTTCTATAAACATCTGACCCCAACGGAGTCAAACAGAATAATGCAAACTAAATATACACAAGTACTTAGATGGTATTTCTTGACGAATTAATATTTTGGTAACCTTATTGTGTCTATTTTAGCACAACCATATTGTTTACTTATCACTTTTCAATACTTTAAAATCCATTGTCTATGCTTAGAGTTTTACACTTCATTTCTTACAAACCAAGATTAAAGAGACTACGCTATTTGGGCATTTTTTATTTAGTAATGGGAAGTTTTTGTAGCTTTTCACAAACTTATCATAATTTGGCGAGTGGTAATTTTTCCCAAAACTGGACTAATACTGGATTAATAACGACAAACGATATTTGGACAGGAGTACCCAGTATTATTGGCTATTTAGGAGATGATGCTTCCACAACTACTAATCCTTATAATCCCCAAACTGCTTTGGTGGCTTTTACTACCGTGGATGTAATTGCCAATCAAACAAGTACCAATATAACAAATGGAGGTGTAGCTGAATTTGAACTTACAGACCCTGTTGTAGCTTTGCAAGGGTCAGGAACTGCTGATGCACCCAACTTAGTAATTTTTCTAAATGCCACAGGGCGACAAAATATTCAATTTAGTTGTAATTTAAGGGATATTGATGGTTCTATGGATAATGCAATTCAACCGATTGCTTTTCAATATAGAATTGGAGCTACTGGAAATTTTATCAATATTCCTGCTGCTTTTGTTGCAGATGCAACAACGGGTCCAAGTTTAGCAACATTGGTTACACCTGTTGCTTTTACATTACCTTCGGCGTGTGACAATCAAGCGCAGGTGGAAATTAGAATAATTACTGGTAATGCTATGGGAAATGACGAATGGGTTGGCGTAGATGATATTTCGGTAACAAGTGATAGTCAAGGCTCTACCCCCAACCTCTCGATCAACGACGTATCTCTTAGTGAGGGCAATGCAGGTACCACAACCTTTACCTTTACTGTAAGCCTTTCGGCACCTGCAGGGGCTGGTGGCGTTACTTTTGATATTGCTACGGCTGATGGTACTGCCACACAACCAAGCGATTATACCTCCAAATCTCTCACAGGCCAAACGATTCCTGCGGGTAGCTCCACTTATACCTTTGATGTATTGGTGAATGGGGATGCTACAACAGAACCCAATGAGACTTTTTTTGTCAATGTAACCAATGTAACAGGGGCAACTGTCGCAGATGGGCAAGGGCAAGGAACCATTGTCAATGATGATATTACCTTGACCCCCATACATGACATTCAAGGGCCGGGGCTTCTTCTCCCATTGTAGGTGCGACTATTACTACCCGAGGTATTAGGACTGGGGTAAAAAATAATGGTTTTTTTATTCAGGAGCCAGATGCTTCTGTAGATGCCGATCCTGCTACTTCTGAAGGTATTTTTGTATTTACAAGCAGTGCACCACCAGTGGCAGCAGCGGTGGGGAATTTGGTTCAAGTCTCAGCCACTGTAATAGAATTTGTTCCAAGTGCAGATCCACTCCAACCCCTCTCACAGAGTTGAGTTCACCAACAACAGTACAAATCTCTACTGGAAACCCCTTGCCAACCCCAGTTTCGCTGACGACTACCTTTCCAGACCCCGCAGGGCCTCATGACCAATTGGAAAGGATAGAAGGAATGAGGGTTGCGGTGGCATCGCTCACTGTAGGTGGTCCTACTATGGGTAATGTTAATGAGCCTAATGCGACTGCTACTTCTACAGGAGTGTTTTATGGTGTGGTTACAGGCCTGAGTCGTCCGTTTAGAGAAGCGGGTATTCAAGCCCCTGACCCAGCTCCTTCTGGTTCGGGTACTATTCCGCCTATACCTCGTTTTGATGCCAACCCTGAGCGTATTCGAGTAGATAGCGACGGACTGACAGGAGGCCCACTTTTAGATGTAGGAACAGGAGCAGTGGTGACTGGATTGATTGGACCTCTTGATTATACTTTTCGTACCTATACTATTTTGCCCGACCCATCTTTCTCACTTTCTGTCTCGGTGAACCTACCGCTACGGCCGTAACCACTCCTACCGAATCAGAGTTCACAGTAGCATCTTATAACTTGGAACGCTTTTTGATACAGTGAATGACCCAGGAATTGGAGAACCAGTACTCACTGCTGCTGCTTTTGACAAACGTCTAAATAAAGCTTCTTTGGGAATTCGCGACTATCTCAAAACTCCAGATATTATTGGGATTGTGGAAATAGAAAACCTAACTACTTTACAAGCATTAGCTACACGTATCAATTCCGATGCCGTCGCTGCCTCACAGCCCGATCCACAATATATTGCCTATTTGGTAGAAGGTAATGATGTCGGGGGGATTGATGTAGGTTTTTTAGTCAAAACTTCCCCAGTAACTGGAATGACACCTCGCGTTTCTGTGACTGAAGTGGTGCAGGAAAATGCAGCTGAAACATTTCTTAATCCTGATAACTCTACCAGTTTGCTGAATGATCGTCCTGCTTTGCGACTTAATGCGGTTATTAATCACCCCAATGGAGCTAATTACCCTATTACAGTAATTGTCAATCATTTGCGCTCATTGAATGGTGCTAATTCTGAAACTGCTGGCTCTAATGGATGGGCTACTGATGGTGCTCGTATACGAGCGAAGCGCCAAAAACAAGCTGAATCATTAGCTAATTTGGTACAGGCTCGACAAATGGCTAATCCTGCCGAACGAATTATTTTGGTGGGGGATTTCAATGCCTTTGAATTTAACGATGGTTTAGGCCATTCTATGGGAACGATTCAGGGAACGCCCGCACCTGATAATGAAACAGCTGTTGCGGGTGATGGCACTGACTTGGTTAATCCTGACCTTACCAATTTGTTTAATACAGCACCTCCTACTGAACAATACTCTTTTGTTTTTGATGGCAATGCCCAATCACTTGATCATGTTATTGTAAACGATGATGTCATTTCTTCTACTTTAAGCCGACGGGTTGAGCATCCCCGTATCAATGCTGATTTCCCAGAAATAACCCGTAATGCAACTGGCATCGCTCGTTTAGCTGACCACGATCCCATTGTTTCTTATTATCAAGTCGCAGCATTTATGTCGGCGGATTTATCGATTACCAAGACCGATGGAGTGACGACGGTAGTACCAGGGGTTCTGTCACCTACACGATTACGGCATCTAATGCAGGACCGAGCAATGCTTCAGGGGCGACGGTATCGGATACTTTCCCTGCGTCCCTTACAGGGATTACATGGACTTGTGTAGGTGCAGGTGGGGGAACTTGCAGTGCGAGTGGTCTGGTAATATCAGTGATATGGTGAATTTGCCAGCGGGAGGAAGTGTAACCTACACGGTGAGTGCGACAGTATCGGCGAGTGCGACAGGGAGTTTGTCGAACACGGCGACGGTGGCCGCGCCAGCAGGCGTGACCGACCCCACTCCAGGCAACAATAGTGCGACGGATACGGATATGTTGACACCACAGGCGGATTTATCGATTACCAAGACCGATGGAGTGACGACGGTAGTACCAGGGGGTTCTGTCACCTACACGATTACGGCATCCAATGCAGGGCCGAGCAATGCTTCAGGGGCGACGGTATCGGATACTTTTCCTGCGACCCTTACAGGGATTACATGGACTTGTGTAGGTGCAGGTGGGGGAACCTGTACAGCGAGTGGTTCTGGCCATATCAACGATATGGTGAATTTGCCAGCGGGAGGAAGTGTAACCTACACGGTGAGTGCGACAGTATCGGCGAGTGCGACAGGGAGTTTGTCAAACACGGCGACGGTGGCCGCACCAGCAGGCGTGACCGACCCAACTCCAGGCAATAATAGTGCGACCGATACGGATATGTTGACACCACAGGCGGATTTATCGATTACCAAGACCGATGGAGTGACGACGGTAGTACCAGGGGGTTCTGTCACCTATACGATTACGGCATCCAATGCAGGGCCGAGCAATGCTTCAGGGGCGACGGTATCGGATACTTTTCCTGCGTCCCTTACAGGGATTACATGGACTTGTGTAGGTGCAGGTGGGGGAACCTGTACAGCGAGTGGTTCTGGCCATATCAACGATATGGTGAATTTGCCAGCGGGAGGAAGTGTAACTTACACGGTGAGTGCGACAGTATCGGCGAGTGCGACAGGGAGTTTGTCGAACACGGCGACGGTGGCCGCGCCAGCAGGCTGACCGACCCAACTCCAGGTAATAACAGTGCGACCGACACAGATCAAATCGTTTGTCCTCCTATTGTAGTGATGGTAGGGGCTTCGAGCCTGTGTACAGGTACAACTATGCAGCTATCTCCTACTTCAGGGGGTAGTTGGATGAGTAGTAATCCGAGTATAGCTTCCTGTTACAGATGCAGGTCTGGTGACAGGCCTCTGCTGGTGTAGTGACCTTTACATTTACTTTATCAGGGACAGGATGTAGTGCAACCACGAGCGATGTTCACATCAAAGCCACGCCAAGCTCCAATCTGAGTGCCAGTAAGACGGATGTATGTCCCAATACAGAAGTAA
Source organism: Spirosomataceae bacterium (assembly GCA_041392315.1). GTDB lineage: Bacteria > Bacteroidota > Bacteroidia > Cytophagales > Spirosomataceae > Runella. The sequence goes on from JAWKMH010000008.1 coordinate 42,743, forward strand.
GTTTGGATGCCCATTGTTCATTGGGGGGCTCTGTTGTGAATTGGAATCCAGGCGGCTCGACGGTTATTCCCAATGCCCCCGATGTAGCCTATACCTACAAAGCGAGTTGTAGTTTGGATGGTTGTACAGGCAACGAGTCGAGTGTAGAAGTACGAACACATCGTATTTTGGTGGATTTGAAAGATGTGGGGTTAGGAATGCAACCTAAAGCACTAACAGGGTCTATCAAAGACAACTTAGCTCCAACCAATGTAATTTCGGCGGTAGCTTCTCCACGATTGTGGACCTTGGTTGCTACGGGTTGTTCTGCTTCAGAGTCGGCGGTGTTTAAGCTGACAGGTCCGATTAATTTCAGTTCGATTGACAACAATCCACCATATGCGTTATTTGCCAATGTGGGCACAACTTATTTTGGGGAAGATCATCCGAATTATGGTAGTGGAAGTAGTACTTTTCCACATGGCAGTTATAATTTGGTGGTTGATTTGCGGTCAGCCGATGGGGTTGGTGGACCATTTCCTAAGAACCGTGTATCAGTGGGAGGTTTGTTAGCTACGCGTAGTTTGCAGTTTACAATTGGCACGGGCGGTACTCGTCAGGGAATAGAGGTCTTGTCGTTGAATAGCTTGGCGGAGTTGAATTGGGCGAGTATTTTTCAGAACCCAGTGAGTGATGAGATAGTGGTACGTTTATCGGGTACTGTAGGAGAGGAAGTGAGTTTGGGTTTGGTGAATTTGCAGGGGCAGACGGTCCAAACGCGACAATTGAAGTTGAGTTCGCCGCAGCAATATGAGGTGTTGAATGTGGGGGGTCAAAATGCGGGGATGTATATTTTGAAGGCTATCAAGGGCGATAAGGTAAAGACCATCAAGGTGGTGAAGGCGGAGTAAGTTAGTTAAACATCAACACCAAAACAGGACTGCTTCTTAGAAGCAGTCCTGTTTTGGTATTGATGCAAAATGGGCTATATTTTAGCAAATGCAAGACTTATAGCCTGTGATAGCCAAGCAATTGTACGACTGGCCGCTGTTACTTGGTCTTCCCCCCTGCGCGTTTTGGAGTTGCTCTTTGGAAAGCGAGACGATTTTTTCTGTAGAGAATGTGAGTTTTTTGATTTGCTTTTTCATGACTTTGATTGTTATTATTTAGTTAGATTGTATTTGTTTTTTGACTCTTTTGTTGCTACAAATATGTAGCTTTGAGAAGACCGATTTCAATACTAACTTGTTTGTATTTTTAGAGATTATGAATAAAAAACACCCTTAAATACAACAAAAAGCGGCCAGAAAACACTTTTCTAGCCGCTTTTTGTTTGGAGAGAAAATTTAAGAAAGGAGTAAGAAACGATCCCAAGTGGTAGAAATGCCCATTTCTGATAAAAGCATCATGCCGATACTTGCCTCCCCATCAAGAATGGAGAGATTAGAAACCATTTCTTTATTGTGATAACTTAAAAACACATCTGAAGCCTTTACGGGTAAAGCAAACGCTATTGTTTTTTGAAGCCAAAAATCGGCAGCTTCTGACAATCGAGGCTCGGAAATACGTTGGGCAAATTTTCTAAAAATATAGGCAATTCCCGCGCTTCCATGACAGAACGCCGCATCGAAAATCAAAGCACTGGATTCACTGCGAGAAATTGAATGGAGAATGGTTTGCTGAGCTATTTCTTTCCATTTATTATTTTTGAGCTTTTCTCCCGCTAACCAAAAAGTATTAGCAATACCCAAGTCTCCATAACACCAAGCAAGGCGACTTTCTTGATCTACTGGGGAATTATTTACAGTATTCGGAAAAACGGACTCAGCCGATTTGTTTCTTACTCGCCACATCCATTGAAGTGTACCTTCAATGAGCTCTTGGCAACGTGTCCTGGCATATCCTTTTTCGTAAAACAGACTTAAAATAGACACAATACTGGCTGTGCCATGAGAAAGTCCCAGATTATATAAGACAGGAGCTTCGGGGTCTCGGATGCCAAAATTATCGAATCGCCATGTAATATCTCCATTGGGAAACCGAATCGCCACTGCTGAGAGTTGTTCAACAAGTTGCTCTATATAATTAGTCACTTGGAGTGAGGGAGTACGCTCTAAAAAATACAGGAAGCTCCCAAGACCACCATGCAAATAATCGAAATTTCCCTCTGTTAAAAGTAGCATAGAGGTTTCAAACAAAGGGCCATCTAAATCTTCAATAATACTTTGGGCATCCAATTCTTCATCTTGTAATAGCCCTTGGTTAAACAAGTGCAAAAAAACCCATGAAATACCTGCAATGCCCCCTGCAAAAGAGTGCATCAGACGATCTTCTTGAATTTTATTGAGGCTATAGATGATTCTCTCCCAAGTACGACTGTTCTCTTCTATTCCAAACTGATTTTGATAATAGGCTTCAAAAAAAGCATAACTCATTTGCCCCCCCAAAAATGAGGGGTCTCCCTCGATGGGTTGAGAAGAGATATGCTGATAAATACGAGTCAAAAGTTGTACATTCATTGGGTAGGAGGGGCTAATTATCTTATAACATTTGATGATATCCTTTTCGAAAACTCTTCTTACCTTATAATAGAATAAAATTCAAGATATATAACAAAGTAGTTTCAATACAGAAAGGATTGTATTTTTAATTGAAGGAATAAATAGCGAAAAGGAATGAAAGTTAGACTTTCATTCCTTTTCGCTATTTAATGCTAATTTAGCAAGAGTAAGTGGGGCAAGTAAAAGAACATAAGTCTGAGACACAATAGACTTTAGAGTTATTTTTTTGTCCTCCCACGATAGCTTGGGCATTGTTTTTAGAAAGGTTGACAATTTTGTCGGTTTTCAGGCTGATTTTTGAGATTTGTTTTTTCATTGTGCTGTATTTGTTTTTTGTTTAATTTTTGTTTTGCCGTGATTGACGATACAAAGGTGGCAGGTGGCGTGGAGAGATGAAAAATGAGAAATCTGAATCGGTTGAAATAGCTGCCGAAATGAAGTAAGCAATCATCAAACGGTCGAATGTTTCTTTTCTACGCTTTAACCCATAAATTCCACGCTTTGTGGGTTGTTTTTATAGAATTACTTCGTAATTTTTTAGCTTCGTCCTACTTATTGTTTCTATGTTTCAAATCAAAACCGACTTTTAGCTACTTTTATTGGTGTTTAAATCTCAACTATCGAATGTGTAGTCGCCTGCCTGTTTATTTGCTTTTACTTTGTAGCTTCTTGAAGCACTATGGGGCATTTGGCCAACTACAAGCCATTTCTTTTCAACAGCTTGGCCCAGAGCATGGCCTTCCTATTCATTATGCCACGGGTATTGTTCAGGATACGAGTGGGTTTATTTGGATTGGTACGCTGGCAGGAATCACACGATTTGACGGTATAAGATGCAAGACATTTACGCATAATAGAGAAGACCCTCACTCACTTTCTGCTACATTGGTGAGGGCTGTGTTGTTGTCCAAAAACGGTACCTTATGGGTAGGCACACAGCATGGGTTTAATCGGTTTGACTTTAAAAGTCAGCGTTTCAAACGCTTTCATTTTACCAATTACAGCGAACGAACTGATTATATTCGATGTATTGCGGAAGATAATAGAGGGAAACTTTGGCTTGGCACAGCCGATGGAGTATTGATTTTTGATCCCATTACCGAGCAAACAGAACTCCTAAAATTACCAACCGATGCATCTTCCAAAGCATCGGTATATTCCATTCGGTCGATTTTAGCAGATGGAGATTGTGTTTGGATTGGCACGGATTTGGGCTTGTATCGCTATTATTTCAAACGCCAGTCTTTTCAAGTATTCTGTAAAAGCGACGAATTGGGCTGTATTCCTGACAATACTGTTTCGGCTTTGGTCAAACATCCTACTACAGGAAACCTCATCGTTGGGAGTCGCAATGGAATTTTGTCAACGCTCAATTTGCAGACAGAACATTTCTTGAAAATAGATATCACTATTCAAGAAGCACGAGAAATCAGCTCCCTTTTTTTTGATAAAAATGGCCAGTTTTGGGTGAGCACCCTCGGCGATGGTATATTTTGTTATAGCGAGTTTCAACAAGGCTTTACGCAGTATTTAAGCGATATTTATAACCCCAATAGCTTATCGTCTAACCACGTAAAGACGATTTTTCAAGACCGCTCGGGGGTACTATGGTTTACCACCTCTTACAAAGGTATCAGCCGATTTAACCCACAAAATCAGTCGTTTGAATACCCACTAAAAAAAACAACCTTTAAGCCATCTTCGGCCAACGGGGCAGTGGTTAATCGCATTGCTTTCGATAGCCAAAACAACCTGTGGCTGGCTACTGATGGCGGTGTCGTGTGGGTAGATCAAAAAACACATCAGCACAGAATTTATCAGCATGACCCCAATAACCCCAATAGCCTTGCCGATAACTCTATTAAAACAGTATATGTGGATGAACAAGACCATGTTTGGATAGGCACTCAATCGAGTTTTCATCATTTCAATCCATTCACTCAGCAAATCGAAAGGTTTGAGCATTTGCCTAATGAGACTACCCCATCGCCTGATAGCCATATACCGCGCTTTGATTTCATTGCGGGTAAAAACGTATATGATATCAATGTAACAGGCGATGGCCGACTGTATATTGGTACAGACGAAGGACTTAATATCTATGACCCACGTACCAAGAAGATTATCAATCGTTTCAATCATGAGCTGATTAGGAAATATATCCCTACCAACCGTTATAATAGCTTTTTTTTAGATTCTAAACGAAACTTGTGGGTAGGCTGCGGTGTGGATGAAGTACTCTGTATTAGTCCTGATTTATTGAAAGTAAAGAGGTATCAATACCAAGAAAATAACCCGCGAAGCCTCCCCAACAATGGCGTGATGTCGTTTGCAGAAGATGCCAAAGGAAATATTTGGATGGGCACCGACCATGGTCTGGGGTGTTTGGACATTAAAACACAGCTTTTTACCAACTACTCGACTGACGACGGCCTGGTCAACAATTATGTGTCGGCACTGATAAGCGAAAGGAATAATATTTGGATGGGCACAGCCAATGGTCTAACCCGATATGATGCAAACCGAAAGCGTTTTACTTCCTTTGGCCGAGCCGATAATCTTGAGATGCTGTCTATTGAAACAAAAGGGGTTGCTAAAGATAAATTTGGATACCTTTATTTTGGGGGTTTGTATGGATTAGTAAAATTTCATCCTACGCGCGTCAAAACCAATGCTTTCGTTCCGCCTGTGGTCGTTACATCGTTGAAGGTATATGGCAAAGAAAAACTACCTACCCTCAATCACGTTTCTAACGAACCCATCCATTTAGATTATGACCAAAATGATTTAGTATTTGAGGCAGCAGCATTAAGCTATGACCACTCAGAAAATAATCTCTATTCTTTTTGGTTGCAGGGAAGCCAAGATAAAGAATGGACAGTTCCCAGTGTTCAATCTACATTGAATTACCTCAATGTGCCGCCAGGCGACTATGTGCTGCATGTAAAGGCCGCCAACAATGATGGTGTTTGGAATCCTGTACCTTATCGCTTACCCATTATCATTTATCCTCCTTTTTGGCAAACATTGTGGTTTAGGTTTTTGGTTATTTCAGCTATTGCAGGTTTAGGAGTCTATTTTTATCGGATGCGTGTCAAAATAATTGAACAAGAACATGCCACCGAAGTCAATTTGTTGGAAGAACAACGAACACTTCAAAAGCAGCTTAACAAAGAACTAACTGAAAAACTAGACTACCAACAAAAATTTGAAGCCGCCCAAAAACAACAGGCAGAAACCGAACGAAAAGCGATTTTATTAGAGCGCGAGCAGGTGCTGTCGCGTTATCAAAACTTGGTCAATCAGCTCAACCCCCATTTTTTGTTTAATAGCTTGGCCGTGCTGGATAGCTTAATTTATAAAGACCATAAGTTAGCCTCTAAATACCTACGGCAATTGACTAAGGTATATAGGTATCTCATAGAAAACGACGAACAAGAAACGGTAAGTTTAGAACAAGAGCTTCGTTTTGCACAAGATTTTGTAAGTCTATTACAAATGAGGTATAGCGACGGGCTGCTTGTTCAAATGGATATTCCAGCTACGCTGCATCAAAAACGTATCGTGCCAGTTACGTTTCAAAACCTTATTGAAAATGCCATCAAGCATAACATCACCGCTGCGGAATCTCACTATGCATTATAAGGGGAAAGAAAAATAACTTTGGTGTTTGAAAATAACACAGAAACGCGGAACAGTGAACGACATCTAACAAAAAAGTTTCAAAGATTTTCAAGCATTGTATAGCTTTATCTGACCAACCGCCTTTTAAATTGAAGAAACCTCCACCCATTTTTTTGTCTATGTGCCTTTATTGGATTAACGGCTCAGCCGTGTTTACAGGAGGGATTAATGCTAAAAAAAGGGCTAAATTTATCTTTTTTTAATAATGAATCAGCGAATACATAATTTTACTCAAAAGATAAACCACCTGTACTCAAACGTGAAAACAATGAATGACCAACAAAAGCGACTTGTTCAGACCAGTTTTGCCCGTATTGTTCCTAAAGCAGAATATGCCGCTAAGGTTTTTTATGGGCGACTTTTTGAAATTTTGCCAGAAGTACAACCACTATTTAAAAGCGACCTCAAAACCCAAGGAATAAAACTGTTTCAGGTCATTAGCTTTGCGGTTTGTTCCTTAGATAATTTAGATGAATTATTGCCTCTCTTGCACGATTTGGGGCGGCGGCATGTTAAATATGGCACCCAAACAGAGCACTATGCTTATGTAGGAGAATCGTTTATTTGGGCGTTAGAGAAAGTACTCAAAGATGAATTTACACCCGAAATCCGCCAAGCTTGGTTGGATATATACACATTAATGTCGGCAGCTATGATAGAAGCTGCACAGCAGGAAACAACTTAATCTATGAAATCACTCGCTACAAAAACAACACAAACCCATGATTTGCCCGCAGTTGCAGCGAGTGAAGTACCCAACTATGAAAACACAGTATCGGATGTAAAATACCAAAACTTAGTTAGTCAGCTTAACCCTCATTTTCTTTTTAATAGCTTGGCTACCTTAGAGAGTCTCATTTACAGCGATCAGCGTTTGGCTGTTAAATTTTTGAGCCAGCTTACCCGTGTCTATCGCTATGTACTCACTACCCGCAATGCGCCACTTGTACCACTTTTGGAAGAATTAAATTTTATTAAAGATTACGCCGATTTGCTCCAAACACGATTTGGGAAGGGCCTTCAGGTAATCGTGAATGTGTCACCTCAATACCACGAAAGGAGAATTGTGCCTGTGGTACTTCAAATTTTGATTGAAAATGCTACTCGGCACAACATCACAGATATTGACTCACCCCTTATCATTCAGATAGGCGTAACCGACGACCGTCTTTTTGTGGAAAACAATCTTCAAAAAAAAGTAATATTAGAAACAAAACGGCAAGAGGCACTCAAGAGTCTAAGTAATTTATATGCCTATTTTTCGGATGTTGCGATTGAAATTCAACAAACCCAAGACACTTTCCGAGTAAGTTTGCCACTTATTTAAACCAACTATTTCAACTATTAAAAGCTCTTATCCCCATAGAAAGTCCTGATTGTAGAAGATGAAGTACTCATGACCGAACAGCTCCAACGAATGTTGAAAGATATTGCACCACAAACAGGTGTTGGGGTAGTGCACAGCGTAAAAACAGCGCTTTTTAGGTGGTTTATGCAAAATGCAGAACCGATCTTTTGTTTATGGATATTCAGCTTTCGGATGGCATAAGCTTTGATTTATTCAATTATTTTGACATAAAATGTCCAATCATTTTTGCCACAGCTTACGACGAATATGCCATCAAGGCATTCAAAGTAAATGGCATAGATTACTTAGTAAAAGCCTATTGACGAAGAAGACCTTATACGAGCATTGGAGAAATTTAAGGCTATCAAAAAAACACACAAATTCCTGCGGAATTTCTACAAACACTCGTTAATCACCCCGCACAAAAAGGAAGAATGTACAAAGAGAAAATTATTGTACAACATCGCAATACCTCTATCCCTATCAACGTGTCAGATATTCATCTTTTTTATTTAGACCAAGTGATTTATGTTGTGACTAATGATGGACAAAAATACGTTGCAGAGCAAAATACGCTTGACGAAATCGAGGATATTCTGAATCCAACAGAATTTTTTTTAGAACAGGGCAGCGGCAAATCATCAATCAAAAAGCCATAGAAAGCTATAAAGGTGATACCTCTGGTAAACTTTTTCTCAAATTAAGGAGTGCGTATTTAACAGAGGTAGAAATAAGCCGAGAAAAAGCCCCCGTTTTTAAGCGCTGGATTGATAGGTGAGTCTTATGACTTATGATTCACGCCTCACACAGAACTTGCTCAAGGTAGTGGAACGCAGCTGTACCGCGATAGCGTACGTTACCACCACTGGCTTCTACTTCCAGCTTTCAGTCATTCAATCGTAGATTGCTGGCACCAGAAACATCTATAAAGGCTTCTTTGACAGGATAGTCGTAAGCTCTGAATGAGGTTGCCCCTGATACTTCGCCTTCTATTCGATTGCCAGCACCTGTAAGTGTAATGGTAGAAGCCCCCGAAATATCCATGATAATTTTTGGGCTTTTACTTGAATATCCGATTTTGATGCCCCGAAATATCTAAATCTAAGGTTTGAAGGTCATTAAAGCGAAATCTTGGAGGTAGTTGCTCCTGATAAATCGAGCGCTTTGAGGGTAGGCATGGCAATAGTAACGATTACGCGCTTGCGATTCCTGTTCCAGCCACTGCGGTCTTTGTATCTAATTCGTAGTTTTCCGCCTACTACATCGGCTTCCAGCTCTTCAATGTCTTGTTTACGACCTTCTACTTTGACGGCATGATTGCCTTTGGTTACTGTAATCTCAAAAGCACTTCCTAACGACAAGCGGTCAAAGTCTTTAAGATTGAAAGTACGACTGGTACGGTCATCATCTTGCTCACTTCGACTTTCGTTAGAAAAAGAACAAGCCACTAAAAAGAAAAGCACTGGCAAAAACAAAAGCGGTAAAGCGGTAAAAAATAGCTGTTTTCATCTGGTTTTATTGGTTTTGGGTAAAGATGTAAAAAACACCAACAACGTTGCATATGAGCTACTACAAATTTAATGTATGAAATCCCTTCATTGAGCTGATAGGAAGCTACCTTGCCTTGCCCTTTGTAATTTACCTTAAACCCGTGATTTTCGAGCAAATAAAGGGCATCTCTCTTGACATTCCTTGTAGGTTAGGGATTTTATTGGGGTCGCTGTCTTGGCTTTCCACCAGTTCTCTTTTTCTTTTGTGGCTGCCACCCATCCATTGATAGCTACAGGGCCATCAATGTCCATTTCTTCGGCTATAGGCGCAAATCGTCGGCTTGCCCTGCCTTTAATTGCTTTTGCATTTCAGAGGGGCTTATTTTCTGTTGAGCAATAGGTGGATGCAGTGTGATGTCGTATCCAATGATGCGATCGGCCACTTTCTTTGAAAACAGGTGCGGCTACACTGCCCGCATACAATTGCTCCATGCTAAAGCCTCGTGGGCTGTCCACCACAATGAGGCAAGTGTAACGGGGGTTATCGGCAGGAAAGTACCCTATAAATGAAGTATTGAAAAGCCCAGGCACATAGCGGCCATTGACCAATTTTTGGGCAGTGCCAGTTTTACCGGCAATTTTATAGAGGGGGTTTTTGATATTGGTAGCTGTACCGTGTTCTACTACTCCTTCCAGCATGGTGCGTGCCTTCTTGATAGATTTTTCAGAGGCAATCCGTTCTTCTTTCTTAAAAGGAGGAATGTCTTGAATCAATTCATCGGCTTGTTTGATTTGCTTCACAAGCATGGGTCGTACCCAATAACCGTCGTTGGCAATGGCATTGTAAAAAGCCAACATTTGCAGTGGAGTTAGTTCCGCTTCATATCCATAACTCATGTAAGTAAGCGATGTTTTGCTCCATTTTTTACTTTGAGGAGTCGGGATGTAGGGTGTCGGCTCTCCTTTCATTTGAATACCCGTGGATTCGCGAAGATGAAACCGTTTGAGGTAGCCTACGTATTTTTCACTATGCTGATAGAAATAATCCTTCATAATTAAATGCACACCCACATTCGATGATTTTTCAAATACTTGCTGTGCCGTAATACTGCCGTGACCTGTACGCTTGGTATCTCTGATGATAGCTGAGCGGTATTGGGCTATGCCATTGCCAGTAGGATAGACCCTGCTCATGGGTAGCCCTTCTTCTAAGGCCGCCAGCATTGTTGCTAATTTAAAAGTAGAGCCTGGGTTGCTTTTTTCAGCTAAGGCATGGTTGTATCTTTCATAATAAGTGGAGTCGCCTTTGCGGCGGGTGAGATTGGCAATAGCGCGAATTTCGCCTGTGGCTACTTCCATCACAATGACACTCCCAGATGATGCTTGATAGCGTTTGAGGGTGGCTTTGAGGGCTGTTTCGGCAATATCCTGAAAATTTAAATCAATGGTAGTATGAATGTCTAAACCATTGACAGGCTGGAGAGCTGGCATCGTCGTCATTGGGCATAAAAGTTTGGTCGTCGAGTACCCTAAAAAGCCCTACGCCAGGTGTACCGCCAGTTTTTTGTCGAAACTTGCTTCCAAACCAAACAGTCCCCGCTTGGTTTTTTCTGTCTAAGTCGCCGATGGTTCTTTCAGCCAATGACCCAAACGGATTGTAACGTTCGTAGAAGATAGTAAGTTTTCCTCCTCTACTTTTTTCGGAGTTGGCAAAACGCCGAAAAAAAGGCCAGCCCTTCCAAGTGGCTTTTTTTTTCTCTTTTGTTTTCTTATCTATCACCCATCCTTCAAAAGGCTGATGAAGTAGGAGGTTGTACTCGCGGTAGGTGATTTTGCGCTTCAGCAGACGGATGTTCCGATTGCCTCGGCGTTGATTTTTTTCAAATTCATGGCGAGCAAACACTATATCTTGATAATATTGCTCACGACTACGCTGCCCAAAAGTATGGGATAGGAGCGTGGCTAAAGAATCTATGCGGCTATAAAAATAGGCACTATCGGCCACTGCTGGATCAATAGAAACCTCAAAATACGGGAGCGAGGTGGCCATCAGGCTACCGTCGTTGGAATAAATATTGCCGCGCATGGCAGGGATAGTATCTATATGTACAGTGCGCGAAATGTATTTTATCCAAGGTCTATTGTGAAATTGCTCGAAGTTTTGAATATAAAAAATGCGATAAACAACACAAGCACCTAAGATAATAAGCCCTGTGGCGATGACCCAAGAGCGGCGGCTGATGTCTTGTCTAATATTTTTGGGCTGGGATAACATGTCCGTCTAAAAATTTTAAAATTGCGCAACGAAATCTGTGATAAATTCATCTACTCGTTTTACTTGACTTCAATCCGTTGTGGGGTGGTTCGGCTTTCTTTGAGGCCCATTTTGGCTACTTTGGGGGCCAGTTCAGATTGCTTCCCCATTTTCATATAGTTGGCTTTCAGGATTGTATAAGCAGCCCGTAGGTTATTGACTTCTTCGTTGGCTTTGCGCATTTGGCGCATTTGGCGTTCAGCATTAATTCTAAAAAAAATAACAATCAAACCCAGGCCTAACACAAATAATGCGGCATCCAAGTACTTGACAGGAAACTGTGTACCGCCTATGAGTTTTTCGACCTTAAACCACTGCCCCAGCCAAGATAGCACGCGGCTATTGCCTTTAGCTTTTGTTTTTTTTACTTTTTGTTTTTGCTCTTTGATTACGTTTATTGCCATGGTTGTTTTTTTAGAAAAAGGAACTCATTATTCACTACTGCACAGAAGGCTTCTTTTACATCTTCTCTGCTATTCGCAACTTTGCACTTCGTGCGCGAGAATTAGCCGTTATTTCTTGAGCAGAGGCTTCAATGGGCTTTCTTGTAATAGACTTTAAAGGTTTAATCTCATTCCCAAACAAATCTTTCTCGACCTCACCATAAAATTTGCCTTTGCTTATATAGTTTTTCACCAGCCTATCTTCTAAAGAGTGATACGACATGACCACCAACCGGCCTTTGGGTTTCAGTACCTCTACCGACTGGGTCAAGAAATCTTGCAAGGCCCCCATTTCGTCATTTACTTCGATGCGTAGGGCCTGAAACACTTGGGCAAAATATTTATTTTCTTTGCCACGTGGCGCATAGCGTTGTAACACATTTTTCAGGTCATTGACCGTTGCGAGTTGCTGATTTGCCCTTGCCGCTACGATGGCCAAGCCTACCGTTTTGGCATTGTGCAATTCGCCATACATTCCCAAAATACGATGCAACTCTTCTGCCGAATAAGTAGCGATGATATTGCCCGCTGTATCGCCTGTGCGCTGATTCATACGCATGTCCAGATGGGCATCAAATCGAGTTGAAAAACCGCGTTCAGCAGTGTCAAATTGATGCGATGAAACACCCAAATCGCCCAAAATACCGTTTACTTGCTTGTGTCCATATAGTCTCAGGTATTTTTGGAGATGACGAAAATTGGCATCTATAAAAGTAAAACGTTTGTCGTCGATGGCTTGGGCATTGGCACGGGCATCTGCATCTTGGTCAAAAGCCAACAACTGCCCCTTTTCTCCAAGTCGCTTTAAAATAGCCTTTGAATGGCCGCCACCCCCAAAAGTAACGTCCACATATACGCCATCGGGATCAATAGCCAACCCTTCCAAACAAGCCTCCAACAAGACGGGGTTATGATACATTTTAAATCTACAATCAAAAGTTCAGGTGTTCAATTGAGATGAACAACTACAAAATTAACGAACTTGACGAGACGAGGGGTAAGTTTGGCCAGTATTAAATTTCTGACGTACAAAGATAAGACATTCCCGGTAAGCGTTTGGAAGTATAAAGTTTCTTTTTTGAGGAAGAAAAAATACATGTACAATAAAAAAAGAGTTGGCCCTCATGACCAACTCTTTATGGGGAAATAGGAACAATGGTTATAACGTCTTACTGACGACTCCCCCCTTGCGGCTATCTACTTCTACAGTGTATTTGTCGGCTTTGCCTTTGACAATCCAACGCACTTTGACGGAGTTGCCGCCACCGAAACCTCCTCCAAAGCCTCCTCTTCCACCACCGCCACCAGCAATAGTACCGCCAATATTGGCAACTTCGATGGTTTGGGGGTTGTATTTTTGTTCACGAGTAATACCCAAATCGTCGTCTTCGACAATCATCCCTGCCAAAACCTGTGCATTTTTGAGCGTAATATAGTCAGGGCGTTCGATTTTGAAGCGCAAGTCATGGGCCGAGTGGGTGGGTATGGCGCGTTGGTTTTGCACAATGGCTGTTACTTCCGTTAGGCCATTAGCCAAGGGCCTCGACTTAATATCGATGATTTCTAACTTGGGCAAATGATACGCATGAAGCATGGTAAAAGCCATATTGCGGTGGCCCTCTTCTTCCAACAAAAACCGGGGTATTACGAATATAGTTTTCTTTACGCCTCAATCTCAATGTCGCCATATTGAGGGTGCTTGAAAGGCTTCCACTGTACATAGCTATCGCCGAAGAGCATGTATTTGTCAAATTCCTCAAATTCAGTGTTTTGGAAGCGATTTTCAGTCGAATTTTTATTAAAAAGACGATACGAAGTGTTGATTTCGTTGGAAAACATAAATACGCCACGCCCCAGACCTATCCAGTCAATTTCGCCGCCATATACGGTATAAAGGTCTTTCCAGAGTACATAATATTTGTAACCTGGTACCATTTTTTCTCCTATTTTTCCGATAAAATCATACACATTGATGTCTGATTGAGGTACATACATAGCATCTTCCTCGGCACCTGGTGGGCGCAAAAACATGCCTCCAAAGTTGTGATAACTTTGCGCTCCTGCAATATTAGGATGTGAATAAAAGAATTTTTTTACATTTTGCGTTTCGGGCAAAGAACCTGGATAATACAAAGCACCGCCTTGGATGTAGTCGGGTTGCCAACTCCAGCCCCAGTCGCGGTTGGGGTCATAGCTGCCAGGGTTATCTTCATTGACACGGCCATCGCCGTCGTTGTCAATCCCTTCTTGACCAAGGAGCTCATACTCTCCCTGTTCGTCGGGCTTTGCCAAGATCAGGCGTGTGGGATATTCTGGATCAATTTTATAACGACCTGTGGGCGATTTGCGTCGCATGGTGGTAATGTGTCCGTCACCATCCAAATCATCGTAGCCGTCTTCGTCTATCTGCCCATCGCCATCATCATCAAGCGGCTTCATCCCTGAGCGCGACGAACTTGTGGTGTTGGGTTTGTGGATAAAGTTTTCGTGCGCATCGGGGTTGAGTGAAGGTGTAATATAAAAGGTACGGGTTTTGAGCATTTCGGTAATGTAATCCATTTTGCCAAAACTTTCGGCCAAATACCAAGCTGTGTACATGGCAAACTGGGTGCCTTGAAGCTCGTTGGCGTGGATATTGCCATCAATCCAAAAGGCAGGTTTTTGGTCAGGTTTCCCTGTTTTAAAATCGGTAATGGTAATGACAGGCATTTCGCGGCCTTGGTAGGACTTGCCCATGGATTCATATTTTACTACATCTGGATAGGCTTTGGCCAGCTCTTGGATGAGCTTAGTAAAACCTGCGTAGTCCATGTAATAATTCCACGACCATTTTACTTTCGGATTGGCAGGCGTGCCTATGGCGCGCATCCCATTGAGGTCTGGGTCGCTGGATTGGGCAAAAGCCCCCAGCCCCAAAGCGAGGCCACAAGCAAGGGTCAGAATACTTATTTTTAGTCTATTTTTCATTTGATTTTCTATTTTTTAGTAGTTTTTAGGTGGACTTTACTTCAAAGTTACCTCTGTCGAAGCGGTGCCTGCTGTGGGGCATCCTGCCTCAATGGTCAATTTGCCCGTACCTGAGATCAACCAGCTGTATTCTTCCGATTCATCGCTACCCAAGGCAGCACGGAGGTTCAAGCGTTTACCTGATACAATGCTTTGGTTTGCGCCCAGCTTCAATTCTGTTTTCATTTTTTGAACAAAACGAATCCGGTCGCCTATTTCGGCGTACGTGGGCATTAAGCCTTTATTGACAACCGTAGCCGTTACGCGTGAAAGCCCATTGCCGAGCGATTCGGTTTTTACATTGACCAATTGAATTTCAGGCATTTGTGCCCCCAACCCTGTCAAGAATTTCAGATGCTTGTCGGCATTGGCTTCCAAATAAGCCACTGGTGGATTGAGTTTGGCAAAAGGGGCTATGCCGCCTACTTCCACTTTTTGATTGGGGAAATCGGGGTGTTGAATGGTTTTCCATTCTACATAAACGCCCGTTAGCTTTTCTTTATCGGCCCATTTCAAAAAATTGAGGTCATCGTCGCCTCCGCCTATGGCAGGAGAAGGAGCTGCTGTAGCCATCCCACCAAAGCGCCCACCTGCACCGCTCGCACCTCCTGCGCGTGGGGGAGCATTGGCGGGGGTAGGTGTGGTATTTGGCGCAGCGGCGGCTCGCCTGGTGGTATCTCTTGGCGATTCTACCTTAGGAACCCACCAACCAGGGGTTGTAAAGCTATATCTACCAGCATGAAAATAAGCCGTTTGAGAAAAATTACCACGGGTTTGAGGCAGCGAGGGGGCATCTTTCAACCCAGTGCGGCCATTGTATAGCTTGGCCACTTGGTCCATCGCTTTGGCATCTTTGGAAAGAGGCCCAGTCAAAATGCGACGAGCAACCTTTGAGGGGTCAAACTTGGGGGCATCGGTGAGGTTGTTGTGTGGGCCAAAAGTAACTACCGCAAAAATGTTAGGCGATTGATATAAAAAATCCATTAAAGCACGTACCTCTATGGCTTCAGCCGCATACTCGCCACCGCCAGCAGTAAATATTTGATAATCAAACGTGAAGTTTTTGTCAGGTACAATCCCGCCTTCTCCGTCCTCATTGAAATGGCCGTCTTTGTCGTTGTCAATACCTTCGCTTAGGAGCAAGTATTTGCCTTTTTCGCCTTTGGTAGCATCCGCCTTGACCACAAGGCGCGGGTCATCTTTGCTCAGTATATATGTTCCAGATGGGTCTTCTACACGAATCATGGTAATCATACCATCGTTGTTGAGGTCTTCAAAAGGGTCCTCGTCAAGCCGCCCGTCGCGGTCTGCATCGGTTTTGAGGTCGTTGCCGCTGCGTTCATATTTAAGTTTGGCCGTAAACTGCTCTTGGGCATCGGGGTTCATGCTGGGTAAAAAGTAGAATGTCTTAGTGTCCAACAGTTTGGCAATGCTGTCGGCATTGGCTGCGCCTAACATTTTTTCAGCGGTTTGGAGGGCCAATTCTGTGCCTGCCAGGTGTGTACCAGCTAATCCCGCTACCACAAGCAGGGCGGGTTTTTTAGAAGCATCGCCTTTGCCAAGGGTAAGCAGCCAGAGGTCGCGGCCTCCCGTGCTTTTGCCAATGGAGCGCACCGAAGCCTGTGCGGCATACTTGGTAGAGAGGGTTTTGAGTCGGGTAGAGAGTTGCGCGTGGTTGTTGTAGGTGCTTTGCGCTTGAACAAGTTGCGTAAGTGCCACAAATGCCGCCACTCCCAAGTAACGTAGTGGATGAATCATTGAGTGTTGGTTTAAAGTTTCAAACGGCAAGTTAATGAAGAAAGGACATATCAAACAACTTGACCCACTTTTGAGCGATAAAACCGTAAAATGTAGCGAGATAAAAGGAAATTACAGGTACACCTCTCAGGTGATAGCAAAACGATTAAAGGGGGTAGATTGCCATTATTGCTTTCTCAAATCCTGAATTTTCTGTCCTATTTCATCGTATTTCTTGCGTGCTTCTTGCATGGGCAAGCCTGTCTTCATTTCGGGGCGTGTGTGTCGGGTAGCGGTTAGCCACGCATCTTTCATGATGGCTTGGCGTTGCGTTACTAAATCTAAAATCTGTACCGATTGGGATACATCGCTCAAAGCACTTTGTATATCGGGCACTGTGGCAACGGCTTTTTCGCCTAAGTACAACAATACCTCTTTGGCCACTATCCAATGCCCTGCGTCGTTGATATGCACGCCATCGGGGGCTATGGTAAAACCTGCTATTCCCAACTTTTTGTCTAATTTTTGGTGCGCATCTATGTATTTTTTCATAGGTGTATGAGTATCAATCACTTCCCAATGTTGCTGTTTGTGCTGTGCTACCAGCCATTTAGCATAGTAATCCATGACCGCGGCGTAGCCTTTGCTTTTGCCGCGCGTTTCGTCATAGACTGAGGGTGTAAGATGAATGATACGTGCGCCCATTTTTGTAACTTCTTCATGTAGCCACACGATTCCATCTTTGAATCGCTGAAAACGGGATTCATCTAAAGGCATTTGAATACCATCATTGATACCGTAGCAAGCAAAAACCCAATCGGGTTTGGTTTGCTCCAGCACCCGCCCAAGCCGTTCGTGCAAATCGGGGCGTGGAAATCGCCCCCCTGCGTGGCCGTCTTCCGAAAGCCCCGCAACGGTTTCGCTGGGCAATCCTACATTAATAAACTCGACGGACTGGTTGGGATAATGCGCTGCAAAATAGGCTTCGATATTGGTTATATATGCACCTGAGTAGGTGATACTATTGCCCAAAAACAAGATGCGTCTAACGTTTTTGGGGATTCCTTGGCCTGCTGTAGTCGAAACGAAGCCCAATAAAAAATAGCCCACCAACAAGGCCAAAAAGGTCTTGATACGCGGTGGTTGTTTAGTAGAAGTCATGTTTTTTTAGATGAAAAAAGTAAAATGGTGTTTTCTACCCACCAAACGCTAAGAAAATAAATAGCAATTCGTCGTAACTTGCAGCACTAAGTTCTAAAATAATAGCTATGTCCATGCTGTTGTCGCTTCATCGTATCGCCAAGAAATATCAGCAACAAAGGGTCTTGAACGACGTAAGTTTAAGTGTCAATATAGGAGAAATTGTAGGGCTTTTGGGAGAGAGTGGCTCGGGCAAAAGTACGTTGTTGCGTATTGCGGCAGGGTTGATAGATGCCGATGAAGGAGAAGTCCGACTCGACAATCAGCCGCTGCCATTGGCTTCCGACCAACTGATTCCTGGGCATCCTGATATTAAAATCGTCCATCAAGAGTATCAGTTATCGCTGCCGCTGACCGTCCGTGAAAACATCAACTATGCCTTGCGGTATTATGAAAAAGCCTATCGGGACGAGCGTGTGGAAGAACTCATACAGCTTTGCCGCCTCCAAGAAGTAATAAATCGTCCTGCTAAATTACTTTCTGGGGGCGAAAAACAACGCACGGCCATTGCGCGGGCATTGGCCGAAGAAGCACGGGTGCTGCTGCTGGATGAGCCTTTTGCCCACTTAGACTTTCCTAACAGACGGCGATTGACCCAAACGGTCAGGGAATTGGCCGAACAAACAGGCGTTGCCTGCATTTTTGTTACCCACGATGCCACCGATGCACTAAGTTTATCGCATCAGATGGGTATTTTGCGCCACGGACAATTACTGCAAACAGGAACACCTCAAGCCATTTACCAGCAACCCGCCAATCAATATGTGGCCACACTGACTGGCGAAGTGAATTTAATAGAAATAAGTACCTTTGGGCGACTATTTGGGGGAATAACAGGGAAAAACGCCTTTGAGAACGTAGTAATGATACGGCCCGAAAACTTTTTGATTCATCAAAAACAACAACTCTACACCCACAAAGCCAAGGTCATCGAAAGTGTTTTTGAGGGAAGTCGCTATCGGGTATATCTTGAAATAGAAAGCGAGTTGATCATGGCTTATTATCCTCATTTTTTACCAAAGCATCAAATAGTATTTGTCGGGGTGTCAAACCTTTAAGTGTTTATACATTTCATCAATCCTTTTTTATCTATGCGAAATTTATCTTGGTCAATGTTCTTTTTCGTAGCGGTGGTGCTGTCGGCGCAAGCACAAGGCACACGCCTACTGCGCCAGCCTACCGTAAGCGACCGTGCCATTGTCTTTGTATATGCCGATGACCTCTGGATAGTTGGCCGCAATGGAGGCGATGCTCACAGACTTACCTCGCACGAAGGCACCGAATCTTTGCCCCACTTCTCGCCCGACGGCTCCATGGTGGCCTTTTCGGCGCAGTATGGCGGCAATACCGACGTGTATGTAATGCCCGCCAGTGGGGGCGAACCCCAACGCCTCACTTGGCACGCTGGCGAAGATGCCGTGCAGGGCTGGACTCCCGATGGGCAGAGCGTGATTTTTCGGTCGGGACGTAGCGGTTATCCTACGGCTATTGCCAAGTTTTATAAAGTATCGCTCAAAGGTGGATTTCAAGAAGAACTTGCGATTCCTCAAGCACACGCGGGCGAAGTCTCGCCCGATGGTACAATGGCCGCTTATCAACCCATTGGTTTTTGGGACCCCGAATGGCGCAATTATCGTGGAGGGCAAGCCCTGCCGATATGGATTGTGGACATGAAAACACTGGCACTCAAAACTACCCCTCAAACCGACCGCGAACGCCACACCGACCCCGTTTGGTACAAAGAGGTAGTCTATTTTTTGTCAGAACGCGACTATGCCAATAATGTGTGGTCGTTTAATCCCAAAACCAACGAACTCAAACAAGTTACATTTCATAAAGACTTCGATGTCAAAAGTTTGGATGCTTCCAACGACCGTATTGTGTATGAGCAAGGAGGCTATTTGCACCTCTACGACCCGCAAACCAACCAACCAAAACAGCTGATTGTCAATGTGCAAGGAGATTTCAACTGGGCGATGCCGCGCTGGCAAGAGGTACGTACTGCTGCTTTTCAAAATGCATCTTTGTCACCCACGGGCAAGCGGGCTTTGTTTGAATACCGAGGTGATATTTTTACCGTACCCAAAGAAAATGGCGATTGGCGCAACCTCACCCACAGCTCAGGCGTGGCTGACCGCTCGCCTGTGTGGTCGCCCGATGGGCAAAAAATCGCTTGGTTTTCAGATGCGGGAGGGGAATATCAGTTGGTGATTTCAGACCAAGAAGGAGTTACGCAGCCGCGTACCATTGCGCTCTCCAACCCTACTTTTTATTTCAAGCCCGCTTGGTCGCCCGATGGCAAGCACATTGCCTATACCGATACCGATTATAACCTTTGGGTGATAAATATAGAAAGCGGCCAACCCAAAAAAATAGATACCGAACGCTACGCCCACCCCAACCGTAGCCTCAACCCCGTGTGGTCGCCAGATAGCAAATGGATTGCTTATAGCCGTATTTTGGACAACCAGCACAAAGCTATCAAAGTGTATAACATAGACACAGGAGCCATGCAACAACTCACCGACGGGATGTCGGATGCCATTTCGCCCGTGTGGGATGCCAATGGCAAGTACCTGTATTTTTTGGCCAGTACCAATTTCGCGCTCAATACGGGCTGGCTTGATATGAGTTCGTACGACCACCCCGTTTCACGTGGGGTGTATATGGTGGTCTTGGCCAAAGGCGAAGCATCGCCTTTTTTGCCCAAAAGCGATGAAGAAGAAATGCCTAAAGTAGAGAAAAAAGAGGAAACTACTAAACCCAAAGAAGATACCAAAAATACCAAAACAGCCCCCAAAAAGGAAGAAAACCTGCTGAAGCCAAAAAAGAAGTAGCCGTAAAAATAGACTTAGACGGCTTGGATCAAAGGATATTGGCCTTGCCCAAAGTGGCCGTAAAAGACTACAACGAAATCATCGCAGGGCCAGAAGGAACGCTATTTTTTACGGAATCTGTTCCCGATCAATCGGGTCTAACCCTGCACAAATACACCCTCAAAGACCAAAAGAAAGAGGAGTTTTTGAAAGGAATACAACAAGCTATCACCTCCCACGACCGTAAAAGCCTGCTTTATCGCGGTGGAGGAAGTTGGGGCATAGTGGCTACCTCAGGCAGTGCGGCCAAAATAGGCGATGGGAAACTCAATCTGGCCGACATGAAAATCCAAATTGACCCCAAGGCCGAATACCAACAGATTTTCCGTGAAGGATGGCGTTATCAGCGCGATTTCTTGTATGTCAATAACACACATGGTGCCCCTTGGAACGACGTTTACAACTGGTACGCCCCTTGGATAGCGCACGTGCGCCATCGTACAGATTTGAATTATGTAGTAGATATTTTGGGAGGAGAAATAGCCGTAGGGCACTCCTATACTTCGGGTGGTGATTTCCCTGCCTTGAACAATACCAATCCTGCGGGCATGTTGGGAGCAGATTTTGTCATCGAAAACGGCCTGTATCGCATCAAGCGAATACTGACAGGCGAAAACTGGAATCCCGACCTCCGTGCACCACTTGCGGGGCCAGGAATTGAGGTGAAAGAAGGAGATTATTTGCTGGCCATCAATGGCGTGCCACTCACGGCCAACGACGATGTGTTTAGGCTGCTCGAGGGCACGGCCAATCGTCAAGTGAAAATACAAGTCAATGCCACGCCCGATTTGACCACAGCCAAGACTATTACCGTTGTTCCCGTAGCCAACGAAGCGCAACTACGCACCCGCGCCTGGGTGGAGGGCAATCGCCGCAAAGTAGCCCAACTCTCCGACAATCAATTGGCCTACGTTTGGATTCCTAATACAGGCAATGGCGGCTACGACTATTTCAACCGCTACTATTTTGCGCAACAAGATAAAAAAGGGGCAGTAATAGATGAACGCAACAATGGCGGTGGTTCGGCTGCCGATTATATTGTAGATGTGTTGGGGCGTAAACTGCAAGGGTATTTCAATAGCCGTGCCAACGACCACAAGCCTTTCACTACGCCCATGTCGGGGCTTTGGGGGCCCAAAGTGATGATTATCAATGAGCGGGCAGGATCGGGTGGCGACCTGATGCCTTATTTATTTCGTCAGGCCAAGGTGGGGCCGCTCGTAGGTACACGCACTTGGGGTGGGCTGGTAGGTACTTGGGACACACCGCCCTTTATTGATGGTGGCCGCATGGTAGCCCCGCGTGGCGGTTTCTACGACGTAGATGGAAAATGGTCGGTCGAGGGCGAAGGCATTGCGCCCGATGTGGAAGTGCTGCAAGACCCCGCCAAAGTAGCCAAAGGTGAAGACCCCCAATTGGAGAAATCGGTGCAAGTGGCCTTAGAACTTTTGAAAACACAGGGTGTTATGCTGAAGCCTGAGCCTGCAGCCCCCGTACGTTATCGAAGACCCAAGTAGCTGTTTTAGGGGGTATATTTGGTACAATCACTGCACCATCTCTTCAGATGCGAAAATATTAACCCTCTGTTCAATGCCAATAGATATAGAATAAGACAAAAGAAATGGCTTAAATACGAATAGTGGGCTATTTTAAGAACGAAAAATAAACTGAAATTTCAGAAATAAGGATAAACTCCATCAAGGTAAAAAACTACCGTTGTTTTGGCGAATAAAAAGAGTTTACCTCCCCAAATAAAGACTTTAAAAAGCCAATTGCTATTGTTGGTTATAACAACTCAGGAAAGACAAATTGGATTAAAACTGTAAAGTGGGCATTATACGAAACCACTAATGAAGATAAGTTTGAAATTATAGATTCTCATAACTGTAAGTAGGAGAATGTCCCAAATTTTGTAGCTGGATATTCAAGACTTTATAATTTACCTGAAAAAAACATACAAATACTACAAATGTAATTATTAGTGTACAAAAAATACCTACTGTTTCCAATGAAATAGATAAGAGTCAAAGTAAAAAATAGGATATAAAAAAACGTGGGCTCATTTTCTATATCAACTTTCACAATATAAAAGAAGAAATAAGAGCACAAAAGATAAGTTGGGGGGATTTAACGTCATTTTTAGCCAAACACATCAGAATTATTGTAGATACTGATACTTAAATGGCTGCTAAACACGAAGATTATGAAAAAGGAATTAGGGTTGGCAAATGATGAAAACCTAAAACGGGTATTAGTAGATTTTTTCACCCGCCTTCATTAGTGCTTCTCCGCTAGTCAAAATTTTTACATACTTTGATTTATAAAGGCAATGAAAACAATAACAGTTATAATCATTATTTTTCTGGTTGCTTACCACTATTGTTTTGGTCAAAAAGAAGGATTGTTAAATCTTTTCCAAGAAAAACAATTTGTGAAAATGGAATTGGCTAATCACGATCGCAAAGCAGATGATTTTTACTTTTTTAAAGCCGTTTTTGCCAATGTTTGTAATAACCCCAATTTATCCAATCGTTATTTGGATACGTTACAAGCAAAAGAAATACCTGCAACTCTAATGCTTAAATATTGGAAATTACGGGCTGACAATTATGTGAAGTTGTTTGATTATAAAAAAGCGTATGAAACCAATCATTATATCAATGAACACTTTAAATCTGAATTTACAAGCGACCATTATAAAGGTAGTGTAAACACAGAATTGATTTGGAAATCTTTGCAGTATGAAAAGGTACAAAAAATCGGCTTAAATGGTCAAGTGTCAGTTCCTTTTACAAAAGACTTTGGTGACTTGTATAATGTTAAAGTAAGCATTAATAAAATTGATACCTCTTTTGTGTTTGACACAGGTGCTGGTATTTCAGTAATTTCAGAAAGCCTTGCCAAGCAATTGGGTCTTAAAGTTTTTGAAAATGACAGCATTAAAGTAAGTGGATTTACAGGAATAGGGAATAAGACCAAGCTGGCCATTGCAGACAGTATCTCCATTGGAAATCTAAAAATATATAACCCCTATTTTCTGATTTTTGAAGACCAAGCACTCACTTTTGCTGAAGGAAAATACAAAATAAATGGAATCATAGGATTTCCTATCTTGAAAGAAATAGGTACTATAACCATTACTAAAAACAAAATACAATTCTCTAATGCTTTCAAACAGAAAACAATAAAAAACAAAAACCTTTTTACTGAGTATCTACATCCTATTCTTTATTTGAATTTTAATGGTGATATGCTTCCATTTTGTTTTGATACTGGGGGTAATGAGACCTTATTTAGCAAGACATTTTTTGATCGATATAAAACAATTCTTGAAGCAGTATCCCATGAAACAAGCACTCAAAAAATTGCCAGTGCAGGTGGTGAAATTAGTTACAGTTCAATGACAATGAAAAAAATCCACTTAAAGCTTAACACTGTCTCAGTTGTACTCAAAAATTTGGAAATAAATAAGGAGGGATACCACCGATTCGGGAAAGAGTATTATGGGAATCTTGGTAAAGACGCACTATCCCAGTTTTCAAAAGTTATCATTAGTTTTAAAGGAAGCTATTTAGAATTAAAAAGATAAATCTCAGTGTTCGTTGTGCGGAATAATTCTCTTCGTCGGCACTTCGCCTACAGTTGCTTGTAAGAACCAGAGAACTGGTGGTATTGTTCGTTGCCTCGTCCAACTCCGTGGCGATTTGCTACTGCTATTACGAAGTTCCTCCTATAAAATCAACAATTCTTCGCCTTTTGGACTTTGTATAGTTAATGCTGATGACACAGAGAAACTTTTTGAAAAGGCTTTTAAATATCAACCTGACTATTTTCCGAAAGGAATGGCAATAGACATTCTAAAAAATGAAAATCAACCTGATTTACCTTGGACATTCAGACTACCATTCAAAGGACAAAAGAAGTACGAAAACGAACCAATAAAACATGAAAGCGGACTTTCTACTTTGACAAAAGCGATTTTTGAGTATAAATTAAGTGATGGGAATGAGTTTTTAGATAATTTCAAAAATGAAGACAACCTTCAATTTATTCAGACTTCAAGAAATTGGTTAAACTTGGTTTTTGACAACCATAGACAAGGAAAAAATAAACTTTGAAAAACTTAGACTGACAATTGAATATTAGTAAGTACCGAGTCATAGATAGTGAATCTGTTGATAATTAATTCCTTTTAATTAAATAATGCAAAAAATTGTTATTCGAAAAATATTTTTTAAATAAAGTTATATTTTTATTGTTTATCAATAAAAATAGAGTCTCTTTGTGAACATCACTTTAAATATTAACCATGATGTCAAAAACAAACAACTTCGTATTCTGGGGATTATATATTGTAGCTTGGGTTATTTTTGTAGGCTTATGTATTGAGGCTGGAGGTCTAATAGTAAATTTCTTTTTCAGCCTGTATAAGCCTGAATTTATCCAACGCCTTTATCAAAAGTTGGACTTAATCGAAATGTATAAAGACAGCAAATGGGCTTTTTTCGGTGTCTATAGCTTTATTCTATCTATTTCAATTTTAAAGGCTTGCCTGTTTTATACAGTGATTGACTTAATGCACAAAATGGATTTGTTAAAGCCATTCAATCCTTTTGTTTCAAGTCAAATTTCTCAAATTAGTTATTTGACGCTTTCAATTGGGGTGTTAAGTTCTATTGCCAGACAGTTTGCTAAAAACCTAAGCCATCATGGTTTTGCTACCGATAGTTTAAACCAATTTTGGGCCGACAGCCAGGCATTCATTTTGATGGGAGCTGTCATCTATATCATTGCGACTATCTTCAAAAAAGGAGTTGATATTCAAAATGAAAACGATTTAACGGTATAAGCTATGCCCATCATTGTAAACTTAGATGTAATGATGGCAAAGCGAAAAATGTCGCTTAATGAGCTATCAGAAAAAGTGGGTTTGACTTTATCGAACCTCTCAATTTTAAAGACTGGTAAAGCTAAGGCAATAAGATTTAGTACTTTAGAAACAATTTGCAGTGTGCTGGACTGTCAGCGGGTGATATTTTAGAATATGTTGAAGAGGAGAGAACAACAGGCACTCACTAAAGTCGGATTTACCTAATGGTAAGTGTTTTGACTGACGATTATCTTTTAAAACGGCCTGACAGCCTTTACAAAGCGGTTTTTGTAGTATTTTGAAAAAAGATTGTCTTCCCTGACTCCCTTGGAAGAAGAGGCATGAATGAACAAAATATCATTTTTGCCTCTTACTTCGGTTACAATGCCCACGTGCGATACATAGCCTGCTTTGCCTGCATCAGGGACATAGAAAATCCAATCGCCCGCCCTGATGTCTTTGACTTCTTCTATTTCAGTACCAAATTCGGCTTGCTGCCACGAAATGCGTGGCACTTTCAATCCTACTTCAGTATAGACACTGCAAATCAATCCCGAACAATCAATGCCCCGGCGGTCGTTGCCACCACTGCGGTAGGGCGTACCCGTATAGGCGCGAGCTGCCCGAACAATATCGCGGATGTAGTTGGCATAACTGCCTTTGGGCTTGGTCAATAGCGTTTTTTTTGCGGTAGGGGTAGAAGTAGGCGAAGATTTGAAAATAACACAAGAAGAAACAACTAAACTTAACAAGAAAAATTGGACAATTTGAAAATATGGACGTTTGAACATCGGCAGCGAGTAGCTTAAAGGAAATAGGGGCATCAGGACTTGCATTTGTTTTGATGCCAAAATAACGAATCCAAACTAAAAAAAATGCTTTTTACGATTAAAATGCGTCAAAGACTATCCATTTTGAAAAATGACTCCGTCCCGATAGACAAATCTTGTAAATCAATTTAATTTGGCTCTATTTTCGTGCTTGAATCAAAATTAGTATATGGATAAAATGGTCAATCAACCTTCTGGCCTCAAAAATAAAGTCAGAATTGTAACAGCAGGAAGCCTTTTTGATGGACACGATGCTGCCATCAATATCATGCGACGATTGATGCAAGCCGCAGGAGCCGAAGTAATACATTTGGGGCATAACCGCTCCGTGCAGGAGATAGTGGAATGTGCCATTCAAGAAGATGCCAATGCGATTGCTGTTACGAGTTATCAAGGAGGGCATTTGGAGTTTTTCAAATATATGTATGACCTCCTCCAAGAACGTGGGGCAGGACATATAAACATTTTTGGGGGTGGGGGCGGCACTATCTTGCCCGCAGAAATAGCCGAACTTCACGAATACGGCATTACGCGCCTCTATTCGCCCGACGATGGCCGCGCCATGGGACTGGAAGGTATGATTAATGACTTGCTGGAGCGTTGTCATCTACTACCCATCGATGCGAGCCTTTTGGACACAGAACCGTTAAATCCTTCTAATCATGCTGCCATAGCCCGCTTCATCACCTTGGCGGAAAGCGATATTTTTTCTCCCATTGCTAATACCCCTGGACTTGTATTGGGCATTACGGGCACGGGAGGGGCGGGCAAGTCGTCGTTGGTAGATGAGTTGGTAAGGCGTATTTTACTTGATTTTGACGATAAAACGCTGGCGATTCTTTCCATTGACCCCTCCAAACGTAAAACAGGTGGCGCATTGCTCGGCGATCGTATTCGGATGAATACCCTCCATCCTGATATAGCCCAAGGGAGAGTCTATATGCGTTCGTTGGCAACGCGGCAAACCAACCTGTCGTTGAGTAAGCACGTAAAGGAGGCCATTGAAATTTGTAAAGCCGCCCATTTTGATTTGATTATCGTCGAAACTTCGGGCATTGGGCAATCCGACACCCAAATCATTGAACATGCCGACGTGTCGCTTTATGTCATGACGGCAGAGTTTGGGGCAGCTACACAATTGGAAAAAATTGACATGCTTGATTTTGCCGACCTCATCGCTATCAACAAATTTGATAAACGAGGGTCGCTCGATGCCCTGCGCGATGTACGAAAACAATACCGCCGCAACCATCATTTGTGGGATATACCCGACGACGAGCTGCCTGTTTTTGGTACGATGGCAAGCCAGTTTAACGATACAGGTATGGATACGCTCTACATGCACTTGGTGGCCATGCTGGAAGAAAAACGAAAAACAGCTAAAAGTTGGAAAAATGGCCAGTTGTCTTTCAAGCCACCCACACAATGCGCCCAAAGCATCATTTCTCTGATCGTTCGAGGTATTTGGCCGAAATAGTAGAAAATGCACGTCAGTATGACCAATTTGTAGTCGAGCAAGTAACGACTGCACGGCAGCTATATCAGTTGAATGGAACCATCGAAATCCTGTCCACATCGCCAGAGATGCCCGATAAACTCGATTTAGCGTCATTAAAAGCCACCTACCAACAATTACAAAATCGTCTTCAGTACGATTGTAAACGTAAATTGAACAATGGCCCCAAACCGTTGAAAAATACCGTGCAGCCACCTACCAATTTAAAGTGAGGGAAAAAGTGATTGAACAAGAATTGTGGATACAGACTTTATCGCAGCTTAAAATTCCTAAGATTGCTTTGCCCAAGTACCACGATTGGGGCGATATTTTGCAGTGGTTACTTACCGAAAATGTGCCTGGCGAATTTCCTTATACGGCTGGCGTATTTCCGCTCAAGCGCGAGGGCGAAGACCCTACGCGGATGTTTGCAGGGGAAGGTGGCCCTGAGCGCACCAACCACCGTTTTCATTATTTATCCAAAAATATGCCTGCCAAACGTCTTTCTACGGCTTTTGACTCTGTAACACTTTATGGGGAAGACCCCGATTTGCGCCCCGATATTTTTGGAAAAGTAGGCAACTCGGGCGTAAACATCTGCACCCTCGACGATGCCAAAAAACTCTACAGTGGCTTTGACCTTTGCGACCCAGCCACATCTGTTTCCATGACCATCAATGGCCCCGCGCCTATGATGTTGGGCTTTTTCTGAATGTTGCCATTGATGCCAGCAATGTGAGAAATTTATACAAACCCAAATGAACACGCAGGAACAAGAAGCAATACGCAATAAAGTAGGAAAGCAAAATCAAGAGGTGGCCTATCAAGGTAGCCTTCCCGAAGGCCACAATGGCTTGGGATTGATGCTGCTCGGCACCACAGGCGACAAGATACTCCCTGCCGAAGTGTATCAAAAAATCAAAGCCGATACCTTGCGCCAAGTACGCGGCACGGTGCAGGCCGATATTCTGAAAGAAGACCAAGCCCAAAACACCTGTATATTTTCTACGGAATTTGCGCTTCGACTCATGGGCGATATTCAGCAGTATTTTATTGAGCATCAGGTACGAAATTTTTATTCGGTTTCTATATCTGGTTATCATATTGCCGAAGCAGGAGCTAATCCTATTTCACAGTTGGCTTTTACGTTGTCTAATGGCTTCACCTTTGTAGAGTATTACTTGAGTCGCGGTATGGCTATTGATGACTTTGCACCTAATCTCTCTTTTTTCTTTTCCAATGGCATGGACCCCGAATATACCGTTTTGGGGCGAGTAGCGCGGCGGATTTGGGCCAAAGCCATGAAAAACAAATACAAAGCCAACGATCGTAGCCAAAAACTTAAATACCATATTCAAACTTCAGGGCGAAGTTTGCACGCGCAAGAAATCGCCTTTAACGACATCCGTACGACCCTCCAAGCTCTACTGGCCATTTATGATAACTGCAACTCGCTGCATACCAACGCCTACGATGAAGCCATCACTACGCCCACCGAAGAAAGTGTAAGGCGGGCTATGGCTATTCAGCTAATCATCAATCGCGAATTTGGCTTGACCCAAAATGAAAACCCCTGCAAAGGGTCGTTTATCGTAGAAGAACTCACCGATTTGGTGGAGGAGGCTGTTTACCAAGAGTTTTTGAGCCTCAACGAGCGCGGGGGTATTGGGTGCCATGGAGCGCATGTATCAGCGAAGTAAGATTCAGGAAGAATCTATGTATTACGAAATGCAGAAGCATACAGGGGCATTGCCTATCGTGGGAGTAAATACATTTTTAGACGAAAAAGGCTCACCAACGATTCTACCTGCCGAGGTCATTCGTTCTACTACCCAAGAAAAACAATACGCTGTGGCTGCGCGCCAAGCCTTCCAGCAAAAAATAGGTACCGAAGCCCTTGGTGCTTTGACTCAATTACAGCAATCAGCCTTGCACAATGGCAACCTCTTTGAAAATCTAATGGAAGCTACTAAAGTATGTACCTTAGGACAAATTTCAGCGACTTTGTACCAAGTAGGTGGACAATACCGAAGGAATATGTAACGAACAATATCAAAATTGAACTCCTGAGAATTTGCCATTGTTGCGTCGCCAAATAGAAGCATCATGGCATTGATTTCACCATCTAAATTAAAATCGCTCAATTTGTACAGACCGAATTTGCCATTGTCTTGTAACCAAATACCTGCATCATTAGCATTGATTTCAGAAAAAGAGGCTTTGTTACAATCCGACGCAAACAGGCAAAAAATATTTCCTACTTGGAGCTGGCCCGAAGCAGGCAGACCAGCAGGAATGTAGGATTGTTGTTGAGTGAAATCATAGGTTATTTTATGATTGATAATTGATACTGCGTCGTGCGATACAGCCCCTATGTGATTTCGATGTTCTACTACTACAAAATAAGATTGAGCAGTATTGAGCGTAGGACAACCTGAAAGCGTTGTTATTTTGCCATTTTTTGAAGTAGCGCTGCTGTTCGATAAACAGCTGTGTTGGGTTCTTCTGGAGCCGTGCGGAGCGATAAGAGAACCCAATCTACGACCTCAGAAGTATAACTGCTTGCTGTTTCAGTACCATCATAATTCCAAGGAACTCCTTTGTAAGGATGTCCTGCGGGTGTTTTTGTAGCTAAAGAGTTGAGAGGTATTTGTCCTGGTAGTAACCCTTGTTGGTTGAGGTTAGTACTCATAACAGAGCCATTCAAAGCACCTTCCAGGAATATTTTTATATCTAAACATACATTTGAAATAGGGGGTGGATTGATAGCTACTTCTATTTTTGCGCGATCGCTTTCACAGTTGTTTGACAGTCTGACTTACAAAGTAACTGGTAATACCAACCGTGTTGGATAAAGGTAGGGGTGCAATAGGGCTTCTGTGAGGGTAGTGTTCGAATTATACCATGGACTTGTTTAGTTGAATTTTGTTCTTAAATTAATCAAACTTGATGCTAAATAAAGCCATGATTTGAAATTGTGGGCCTTATAATCAAAACGGATTAAAATTCGTTTGTAGGTGTCCAGCCACGCAAAAACGGTCTCTATTTTTTTGCGAAAGCTGTAAATATATTCGCCCAAATACCTATATTCTTGTTCTATTTTTTTAAATTTCGTTTGTTTTTGGGAATATTGGCAATCATTTGGTATTTTGTTTCAATCGTTTCGATGAAACTGTTGGTGTCAAATCCAGCATCGGCATTTAGATGAGAGTTTTGTATGTTAATTTGGGCTTTTTTAAGTGCTTCGATAAGTATATCAATATTTTCAATTAACTCAAAACTATCATTGTGATTGCCACTTATACAATCCGAAATTGCTAAAATGTGATGATTATTATCACAAATAACTAAATTATTGGTCGTTTTGTACTTTTTGCGTTTTTGGTATTTAACTTTTTGTCCCCTTTTTTTGACGGTGTGTGGCTACCGTCTAATTGGATACATTCTAAGGCTAAACTGGCTTTCATTATTTGATGCGTACTCGAAAATAGTTTTTCAAAACTTCCATCTGATGACCATTTAGCGTAGTGATAATAGATGTTTTGCCATGTAACTAATTGATTATCTGGCTTTAATGTGCGCCAAGAACAACCTGATTTGAGAACGTATAAAATCGTATTGAAAATAAAATGATAACTGACTTTTAGACGATTATGGTTAAGCTTATGGCTCAAATGAGGTAAAATATATTCGCCAAAATCATTCTCTGAAATGTAAACTGGTAGTTTGTTCATAGTAGCTTTTTTGCAAAATTAATACTAATTCCAACTAAACAAGTCCCATGTTAAATTCACTCCAGTTGCGGTTAAAGGAAGTGTGACTTGACCTTGAGTATAGGAGATATTACTTACCCAGGGGCAGATGGTTTGTGATTGATATTTACCTCTATCTTTACTCGTTCACTTTCGCAACCATTGATGGTTTGAGAAACAAAAATAGTTGACAGTTCCCGTAATAGCTGCAATAGGGGTGGGCGCGATTGAACTGCCTACCCCCTCTGTTTGAGTAGCATACCACTTTAAATCAATACCAGTAGCAGAGAGCGGTGCGCTATTTTGACCTTGACAATAATTGATGGGAGTCAGACAGTAGGTGAAGGTACTCCCTCGCACTGCAAGGCACCGATAGTAGGGATATTGGCATCCATCCATGCCAATCTTGCTTGGAGCCAGTCTTTGAGTAGTGCAACCTCTTCTGCATAAGTAGCACCCCATTGATAATTAGGCCATACATATTGCCCCAACACAGGCCAACGTTCAAAATTACGTCCTTGGGCTTCTTCAAGCCATACTGCATTTTGGTTGATACTGGTTTCAATATTTTGGTAAGTCCATTCTGTCTGACGTAAAGTTTGCCAACGATTTCGCAGGGCTATGCAAAATTCGCGGTCTTCTAAGAGTCTTTCCCACCAAAAAGGTACATGGCTGCCGTCGTCAATACAATAGGTTTTGTTGATGGTATAAACCCAACCATTGCTCTCCCAGCCATGACAGTAATTGGCGTTGCCATAGGCATGATTGTAGTCCCAAGGAGGACCCATTTTCAATTTAGGTTTTTACTATCTTTATCTTTGTAAAAAAGTGCTTAATCGATAAGCATCAGGGTTATGTGTGATTTCAGATATTAAAAAGTAATCAATAAAAGTGCTGACATCAATGTATTTTGCATACCCATTGATAGAATCTTTGAAGTTGGTAGATTTTAGGGTATTTTCAAAGGCAGTAACATAGTTTTTGATGTATTCAAATTGCTCATTATTTAGGTTACTCAATTTGGGATAATCAATTTGGATAAATAAGCCTCTATCTGGGACAGGATCATAAGGAGAACGCCAAATAGCCCCTGGTGTACCTGTGCTTTTGTCAATTTTTAAAATGTACCCACCCGTAAGGGCATCCCCCGTATTATCTGTCGTTTTGATAGACGAAATATTGACTCTTTTGGCATCGCGCTTTATTTTTTCCATTAAAATATAAATTCCTTGGTACTCTCCATCTATGACCAACTCTACATACTTGGTTCTGGAGGCATACATGCCTGCCTGATTGGATAGTTGATAGGTCAGTACATCCCTCATCAGAGATTTGTCGTTGTAGGTAGCATTCAAAATCCAATCACTTTCGGAGGGCATTCCAAGTAAGGATACTTTTTTACTATCAGATGAATTAAGCTCGCGTGTTTCAAAGCCATATGGTTTCTTAGGAAAACTTTGCGAAGATGATCCCCTAAACTCGATTCCAATCGTGCCGTTATAGCCATTAAAAGCATCTGGAAGGTTATTGTTGAGAGGATTTTTATAGTAATTTCGATTACCTATACCATTGTCAATAATACCCATCTGTACATTGACTTTTGGATCATCCACAATGACTTGTCCTTGAGTATTAATAACTACAATAGGTAGGTTGGAAGACTCAAAGTTTTGTGCCATTAAAGACATAAAACCTGTCAATAAAGAGGTGATAGTAATCGAAAAATATAATTTGAACATATACGTTGAGAGCCTGAGAGGTTATTTGAGTTTCTATGGTTCAAAAAACATGCCATTTTTACTTCTGAGAATTTCGTACCTTTGCACCCACATAAAAGGCGCGTTGAGCAGCCACAATAAAAAATGGAATCAAAAAGACAACAAAAAGTCGCTCGACAGATTCAGAAAGACTTGAGCGATATTTTTCAAAAAGAAGGCAAAAGCTGGTTTGACAACGCCTTCGTTACCGTTACAACCGTCAGAATGTCGCCAGATTTGGCTATTGCGCGAGTATATTTGAGTTTTTTAGTCGCTAAAAATAAAGGACTGATTTTAGAACAAATCCAAGAACGTAATAAATCTATTCGCCAAGTATTGGGTCAGCGAGTGCGGCACCAGCTACGAATAGTGCCTGAGTTGCATTTTTATTTGGACGACACCGCCGAATATGCTGCTAAAATGGATACGCTGTTTGCGGGACTAACTATTCCAAAGGCAGATGAAGATTAGTGAGTTCCGAGTAGTGAGTGCCGAGTAGAGAGTATCAAAGAGAAATTCTTTTTCAGACTCAAAGACTTTTTCAGACCCTTTCAGACTTTTTAAAATGACTTTAGAAGATATACGCCGCGAAATAGATACTCTTGATGATCAGCTTCTTGCTTTAATAAATCAACGCATGGAATGGGTTCATAGAGTAGGGGAGTTGAAACGAGCCACCAAAACCGTCATTTATCGGCCCGAACGTGAAAAGGCCATCCTGGATCGTGTAAAACAGCAGAATAAAGGGCCACTTACGCCCGAAGCCATCGAGGCTATTTATTTGGAGATATTTGCAGCAGCTCGAAATATTGAACTCCCTGAGCGCATTGCTTATCTTGGCCCAGAGGGTAGTTTCACCCATCAAGCTGCCGAAAGTCGTTTTGGGGCCATGAGCGAGTACATGACCCTTCCCACCATCAAGTCGGTATTTGAAGCAGTAAATACGGGCAGGGCAAAGTTTGGCGTGATACCCATCGAAAACAATCAAGAAGGGATAGTCTATGAAACCGTTGATTTACTCAATGAAACGACCATTAATATAGCAGCAGAATTGAAAATTCCTGTTCATTTTGCTTTAGCCACTGAGGCTGAAAATCCCTCCAAAATCAAGCGTATTTATTCCAAAGATATTGCTTTTCGGCAATGTAGAGGATTTTTGAATAAATACTTTGAACAAACCCAGCCAGAGGAAATACAGGTAGAATCTACTTCTAAGGCGGCTAAATTGGCTTCAGAAGATCCTGAAAGTGCTGCTATATGTTCGGTCATAGCCGCGCGCTTATTTAGTTTACCAGTGTTGTTTGATAATATTGAGGACAACGGTAATAATCGCACGCGCTTCTTTATCTTAGCTAAGGATTTCGTGAACCAACCCAGCGATAATGATAAAACCACTCTTATCGCTCGCTTGCCCGATACCGACAAACCTGGCATATTAGCCAGCTTCTTACAAGATTTCAAACGAGCCCATATCAACCTGACCAAAATAGAAAGCCGCCCCTATAAAGGAAGTGAAGCGTTTAATTTTTGGTTCTTTATTGAGTTAGAAGGATATTACAAAGATGAAAACGTACAAAAAGTGTTCAAGAAACACCGTAATTACATCAAGTGGTTGGGTAGCTATGTCAAAAACGCATAAGGTAAGATATGACCATTTCATGGCAGGATTTTGAAAAAATAGAATTGAGGGCTGGGACAATCGTAGAGGTACAAGACTTTCCTAAAGCTCGTAAACCAGCCTATAAGATTTGGGTGGACTTAGGCGATGAATTGGGCATAAAACGTAGTTCTGCCCAAATAACCACCCATTATTCAAAAGAGCAACTACTCGGCAAGCAAGTGATTTGTGTAACCAACTTTCCGCCTAAACAAATCGCTGATTTTATTTCTGAAATACTTGTAACAGGATTTATTTTGACAGAGGGTGATGTAATTTTGGCTCAACCAGAGCGTTTTGTCCCCAATGGAACTCGTTTGGCCTAATGAAAATCTTGTGATGAATAAATGGATGCCTGTCTTTCTGAGTTTATTGACAATCGCCGCTTCTGGACAAAACACCTACAACCTTACGCCTAAGCCGAAAATTCTTATAGAAAAAGAGGGTCATTTTTTGCTCCCTGTACGTCCTATAATTGCAGTAGCAGGTACAGATGCCGAACTAAGGAAGTTGGTAGAAGCTTTTGCCGAACAAATGGGAAAAGTGTCAGGTTATGATACTAAAGTTTTTGCGGGTAATTTTAGGATTAAAAATGGAATTAACTTTGTGATAAGTAAGGATGCTAAATTAGGAACGGATGGCTATTTTTTGGAAATAACACCCCTTGCGCATTGTCGTTACTGCCGAACAAATCAATGGCTTTAGGGGAGGGATAACTTCTTTGAAAAAACTAATGCCTCCAGCCATATTTGGCCTACAAAAAGTAGAAGGGGTGGTTTGGCAGATACCCTGCTGCTATATAGAAGGTCAAACTCTCCATTAACTTCATATATGAATACATTAAGAGTAAAATCAAACAACTCAAACGACAGATGGCCAGCCGAAAATACAAAGCAATCAGAGTGATTAGTAGCTTGCTGCTTATTATGTACGGTCTCTCTGCTTGCCAATCTCCTACGACCACACAGCCCAAAGCACCCGCAGAGACATATAAATATACTGATATGCAAATCCAAAATGAAAAACATAAATCAGTGGTTCATGTGCCTGTTGAGCTTTCGATTGCAGATATATCAAAACAACTCAATACGCAAGTACAAGGACTAATTTATGAAGCCGATGACAAGCAAGAAGGGTTCAAGATAAAAGTATGGAAACGAGCACCTATTGTAGCTGATGCACGCGATTCACTGCTATTTTATACTGTCCCCTTGAAAGTATGGGGAGAGAAATCATACCAAGTGTTAGGAATTTCTGGCGCACAAGCCACGGAATTTCAAATCAACCTCAAATTTATGACCCGAATCGGCATTGCCCCTGATTGGAAAGTAAATACACAAACCGTATCGGCAGGGTTTGATTGGGTCACAAAACCAAAAATTAGAATAGCGGGCATAGATATTCCTGTGACAGGTATCATTAGTCGTCAGATCAACGAAAACTTAGAAAAATTTTCTAAAGCCATCGATGATAACATTCGTGATAATTTTGCGATAAAACCATACATAATACAAGCTTGGAATTTAATTCGAGAACCAAGGCTATTATCAGAAGAGTATCGTACTTGGCTGGTAGTGACCCCCAACGATATTTTAATGACCCCCTTCGATGTGAATAATGGAAAAATAAAGGCTATCTTAGGAATTAGAGGATTTACCCAGACCTTGACGGGTGACAGGCCGACCATTAAACCAACGACAGATGTACCCAATTTGGTCATTACCACAGATGTACCCAATGGCTTCCAAATTGGATTAATAGGTGTAGTACCTTACGAGGAAGCATCCAAATTTGCTGCTGCTCAGTTTGTTGGAAAAACATTCGATTTTAAAGAAGGAAAGTACAAAATAGAAGTAACCAGTGTCACTATTTATGGTCAAAACGATAAGCTGATTATCAAAGCAGGCTTAAAAGGGAGCATTAATGGTAATATTTATTTGAAAGGGGTTCCCTATTATGATACACAAACACGCCTACTGTCTTTAAAAATGTAGATTATGATTTGAATACCCGAAGTGTATTGGTTCAGACAGCCAATTGGTTATTACAAGGGAGGTTTGCTAAACAAATAGAACAGCAATTTATCTTTCCAGTAGGCACACAAATAGAGGAAGCACAAAAAGCTATTCGTCAGCAACTTGTTACCCGAAAGGTAGCAAAGGGCGTGAGCTTTGGAGGACATTTAGATGCCTTAGAACCAGACCAAGTTTACCTAACACCTACCTCTTGGTGGCTTTAATAGTAGCGAAAGGGCGTATCGACGTAAAAATAGAAGGACTACTTTAGCCTAAAAAAGAAAGCTTATTATGGTTTTTATGATTTTTTCTCTTTATTTGATTTTAAAAAGCACAACTCTTTATAGCTTTGTACCCAATAGCGTCATTGGAGTTGTCTTATCGTTCTGACTCTGATGAAAGTGGGAGCAGAAAGGAAAGTCCGGACAGCATAGAGCACCGTACTTCCTAACAGGAAGGCAAGTTGTTGGGAACGACAATTTGACAGCAAGTGCAACAGAAAGTAAACTACCGTTTATACCTGAACGGAAAAGGTGAAAAGGTGAGGTAAGAGCTCACCGCTCGGTTGGCGACAAACGAGGCGTGGTAAACCTTACGGGCTGAAAGACCAAATAAGTGTCGATTTGAGAGTGGCTCGCTCTCACCCTCTTCAAAGAGGTATCGGCATGGGTAGGTTGATAGATTCCAATGGCGACGTTGGAACCAGATAAATGATAAGAATCCCGATGAAAATTGGGAAACAGAATCCGGCTTATAGACTCGATGCGCTATTATTAAAAAAGTTTGTATTACCCCCTTTGACGTAAACAACGATCATTGCCCATGAAAAAAATTAATTTACTGTCCACGCTACTTTTATTATCATTGGCACTAATAAAGGTCAATGCCCAGTCGCCTGCTCCAAAAGGCGCGGGTTATGAAGGCCCTAACAAATTGAACACTTGGGCACTTACAATTACTCCAGCCCTTACGCAATTTTATGGAGACTTGCGCCAATATGATTTTAAATTAGGCCCAGAAGAACACCTTACAGGTGGTTTAGGACTTGCTTTACATAAACAAGTTACTCCTATTTTTGGAGCAAGCCTTAATTTTTGGACAGGTAATTTGAATGGCTCCAAAGAGCGGATTTATAACGCGCATTTTGAGAGCAAAGGATTTCTTCAGACCTCTATCAATGTTCATGCTAACTTAAAACCTATTCTATTTGGCTATAATAAGTTAAAGCGTTGGAAGTGGGATGTTTACACAGGCTATGGCTATATTTGGTTTAATAGTCGAGTATATCAATTAGGAACAAATCAAGGGATTGAACTTATTCGAAGCAATACAAATCGAAGTTCTAAAACAGCAGGAGAGTGGGAACGCGACGGTTCTACTTATACTCGTGAGATTGTATTTCCACTTGGTTCAGCTATACACTTTGAAGCATCACCTCGCATCGATATCGGTATAGATTTTACATTGAATCACGTCAATTCAGAAAAGTTAGATGTCACCTATGGCGGTGGTGGCAAAGAACAATATCCAAGACAAGATATTTGGTTGTTTAGAAAAGGAGATTCAAAGCAAGATAAATGGGGAAGTGTTGGCCTCTCTCTTACTTATAAAATAGGCAAAAGCGCTGTCATAGCTAAAAAAGATGCTAAAGGAAATTGGGTACATGACCCTGCTAAAGGGCGTTATCATTTGCGTTATACCAATCCCTTAGACCTGATAGCTCCTCCTTATAATCCAACCATGAACGACGCAGATTCTATTGCTAAGGCCAATATGCCAAAGCCTGTTGATCCTCGTTTGTTTACTGACTCTGATGGCGATGGTGTGGCTGACTTATTCGATAAAGAACCCAATACCCCAGCTAATAGCATTGTATCTGGCGGTGGGGTAGCCATGGATTTGAATAAGTATGTCAAAGATATTATTGCTAAAAACCTGCCTAAAGAAGAATGTGAAGCTATGTTTGGTAATATAGAATTTGATACTGACAAGGCAATCATCAAGAATCCATCACAAGATATTCTAAAACAAGTAGTTGATTTACTCAACCTACGTCCTAATTGCCGTGCCATCATCATAGGTCATACAGATGCGCGTGCTTCTGATAGCTACAACATTCAGTTATCAAAACGACGTGTAGAAGCAGCCAAACGCTATATGATCAGAAACGGTATGCAAGATCCAAGCCGTATTACAGTCGAATATTATGGCGAACTTAGACCCATTTCCGACAATAAATCTGCAGAAGGTATGTCTCGTAATCGTCGTGTAGAAATCAGAATTTTACCAATGAGTGATTTGCGCTCTAACTATCCTGCTGGCTTCCGCACTGGTAGAATGAAAGATCAAGAGCCAGGTAAAGTAGCAAAAGAACCAAGGCGTAGAAACTAATTAAGGCGATATTTTTAAAACGGGCTTTGCATTTTTGTGCAAAGCCCGTTTTGTTTTCTATATAAAAAAATGTACTTTTGCGCCCACGTTTTACCCGAAGGACGTGTTCCTTCAAATCGTAAACTTAAACAAACAAATGGTAAGAATTCGTTTAGCGCGTCGCGGACGCAAAAAAGCAGCTATGTACGACATCGTTGTAGCTGACGCAAGAGCACCACGAGATGGTCGCTTCATTGAAAAATTGGGTACTTACAATCCCATCGCTAATCCCAGTAAAGTTGTTTTGAACGTTGATAAAGCTGTAAAATGGCTTCTCAACGGTGCGCAACCCACCGATACTACACGCTCTATTTTGAGCCATGAAGGTGTTATGTTGCGTAAGCATTTGCAAGTGGGCGTTATCAAAGGGGCTATTACACAAGAAGTAGCCGATGCTCGATTTGAGGAGTGGAAACAAGGGAAATCGGGACGTATCGAAACAAAGAAAGAAGGATTGAACAAAAAGCAGTCGGATGCCAAATTGGCACAATTGGAAGCCGAACGCAAAGTAAACGAAACACGCGCTGCGGCTATCGCTAAGAAAAACACAGTAGAAGCACCTGTGGCAGAAGTGGAAGAAGTAGCCACAGTGGCAGAAACAACCGAAGAAGTACCCAATGAAAATACCGCTGAATAGTATTTTCAGTTTTTGAATAGGAAGTGGTATGGATCTGTTTATGATAGATTCATACCATTTTTATACCACAAAATCATGCAACACAACGATTGTTTTCAATTAGGGCATATCACCAAAACACATGGCACACGGGGAGAAGTAACCATTTTTTTGGATGTGGACTACCCCGAAGATTACGATGAATTGGAATCAGTATTTGTGGAAATAAAAGGCCAATTGATTCCTTATTTTGTCCAAACTATCAATATTCAAAAAGGAAATAAAGCCATTGTTAAATTTGAAGATGTTGATTCGATTGAAGCAGCTACTCCTCTCATCAATTGTGCACTCTTCTTACCAGAAAATAATTTAGATGATTTAGACGAATCCCAGTTTTACTATCATGAAATTATAGGTTTTAAGATAGTTGACGAA
This sequence comes from Spirosomataceae bacterium, assembly GCA_041392315.1. Taxonomy (GTDB): domain Bacteria; phylum Bacteroidota; class Bacteroidia; order Cytophagales; family Spirosomataceae; genus Runella. Next base: position 83,238 of record JAWKMH010000008.1, read on the forward strand.
AAAATAGGAGAACTTGGTACTGTTTCGACAGTGTATAGTATGTCCACCCAAGACCTGATTGCGATGAATTATCAAGGCCAGGAAGTACTTATTCCTGTCAATGATACGATTGTGCCAAGCATAGACCGTCAGCAAAGCATCCTATATGTACGTTTGCCAGAAGGATTAATAGAGGTATATCTCGAAAATACCGATGTAGCTGCCGATGATTTAGATGTAGAATAGTCTTACCCTTGAAATATATGCGTATTGACATCATCACTTGCTTGCCTCGTCTTTTGGACAGCTTCTTTGAACATTCTATCTTGAAACGCGCCCAAGAAGGAAAACATGTAGTGGTGCAGGTACATGATTTACGCGATTATAGCCTTCAAAAACAGCGACAAGTAGATGATTATGCTTTTGGTGGTGGAGCTGGAATGGTGCTAACGATTGAACCTATTGCACGCTGTATCCGCCAGCTTCAAAATGAACGCACCTATAATGAAGTTATTTATGTGACACCTGATGGCGAACGCTTCGCGCAAAAAGCAGCAAACCGCTTGTCGCTGGTTGAGAATATCATCATCTTATGTGGGCATTACAAAGGAGTGGATGAACGAGTTCGAGAACACTTTATTACACAAGAAATCAGTATTGGCGATTATGTATTATCTGGCGGTGAATTGGCTGCTTGTGTCATTGCTGATTCAATTATTCGTCTGATTCCAGGTGTATTAAATGATGAAACCTCTGCTTTGACCGATTCTTTTCAAGATGATCTATTAGCCCCCCCTGTTTATACCCGCCCTGCCAACTTCGAGGGGTGGACTGTGCCAGACATTCTTCTCTCTGGTCACGAAGCCAAAATCTCCGATTGGCGTTTTCAACAATCGTTAGAAAGGACAAAATTACGTCGCCCAGATCTTCTATCATAGAACAATGGCACGGAATTTGTGACTACCTATTTGACTTATCTTCTCATTTATCTTCTTTAAGTGGCTTAAGTAAATTCAGATTTAAAGTGTCTCATTTTAAGTCAATTAGCCTTTCTTCCCACTTTTTGGTATAGTTTTTGTCCTATCAAATTTGAAGTAGAACAGGCATTGAGACTACCAGAAAGAGAATATTATTAAGCAATTTTCTTTTTTCTATTTTCTTGGCAGTTCTTCTCAGGAGTGTTATATCATTATTAATAATACTTTACCCTACTCTTTATGTTATTTCTTTACAAATGCCCTAATAGGCTTAGCTGTGTGCTTAGTAGAGTGGCGAGTACGTTTTTAGGAAAAAAAGGTTTTTTTCTATCTGCCCTTTTTATTCTGATATCAGTGGGTGTTATAGCCCAAAACCCTCTTTCTCCTGCGGGTAGTTTCAACATATTTTTGCAAGGAAATGCAACCCTCGAGTCTAACAGCAGAAGGAGCTGCGGCAATTGGTGGAAACTTGACAGTTCGAGAGGCTATCCAAGTAGCCTTTAAAAATATCAACAGCAATGGCGCTAGCCCTTTTCAAGTAAGGAGGCGTAACGATTGGCTTGGTTGTAGGCGGAGGTGTAAAACTCGTACAAAATAATTTAAAAGTACTCAATGGGATACTATCTGAAAATTGGTAATTGTACTGCTTTGGGCGATGCAACCATTGATCCACTACGGAGTTTGGTACAAGGATGACAATAATGCTATTAATAATATAAGAATTACAAAACAGGGAAGTACATATGGTAACCCCAGCCCTGCTTTTATCGATGTTAATTCAAATATCAATACACTTGGTGTAGATACCTTGACAAACCCCGTTTGTCAGGCCAATATTATTAATTTTACAGATGCTTTTACCCAGCTCAAGACCAATTCTACCAATCTTACTCTATGCCAGAGCAATACAGAAACATGGGCGGATGGTGCTAAAGTAACTGATATAAGCGGGAAAAATCTCTTACTTAGAGATGCAGCAGGTGCAACAGGCCCTCGTATTTGGAATGTGACAGGTACTCAGCTGAATCACCATCAATAATTTAACTTTAGATTTTACACCCTTCGGCTTATCGCGTCCATTGATTATCAATGTGACAACGGCGACGAATTTTACTTGGAATGTAGTCAATCAGAATGTAAGCGGTACGATGAACTACATCATTTGGAATTTCCGAATGTAACAGGAAATTTAGTGATTGGTGGCTCAGCCACCGTAGAAGGAAAGCATATTAGCACCCAATGCCAATGTAGATAAAGCAACAGGAGGGAATAATTCAAATATTGAAGGGCAACTGATTGCCCAAACTTTTAATATGACCAGTGGAGAGATGCACTCTTTCCCTTTTTTGGGACAAGTACCTTCTTGTAATAACACTGTTTGCATAAAGCCTGATGCAGGAAAAGATACGACAATCTGTATTGCTTCTATTCAATTAAAAACACCAGCCCAAGATGAATCGTGGGCTTTTTTATCTTCTAATAATAATACTACAGCCAGCATTAGTGCAGGAGGGGTTTAGCATCAGGACTTACTGTATCGGGTCAATATAAATTTGTATTGAAAAAAATAGCGGATGCCAACTGTAGTGATACCATTACGGTAACACGGGCTAACTTTATCCTTCCGCTCATCTCGGACAAAGAAATTTGTCCAGGTACTACATTAACTTTTGGTTATCAGGGATTAAGCGGGGTTACCTATGCCTGGAGTACAGGTGCGAGTACGCCAACTATCTCAGTTTCACCTGTACAAACTACAGATTACCAGGTAACGGATTGCTTTAAACACTACTGGCTGTCAGGTAAAAGATACAATTACGGTTATAGTGAATCCTAAGCCAGATGCGGTAAGGATACCGTAGTCTGTAACACAACAGCCAAAGTAGTAGCAGCAAGCAATGGTGAAACATGGTCGTTTTTGTCATTCAACGATCCATCCAATCCTTCCAATACAGCCACAGCAGCTATTACGCAGCAAGGAAACATCACGGGTTTGACCAAAGCAGGATTCTATCGGTTTGTATTGACCAATAGCAAAAGATGTACTGACACAATTCGGGTGCAACGAAGGGTGGTTACATTACCTAAATTTACACTTGATCCCATTTGCCCTGGTTCAACACTTACTTTTGGCTATCAAAGATTCTACCAATTATAGCTATGCTTGGAATACGGGAGCAACTACCGCTAAACTTATTGTAAAGCCTGCTATATCAACGGATTATATCGTAACGGCAACTGAGATAGCGACCCAATGCCAAGGAATAGATACGGTAAGTAATCGTAAAACCTGCACCTATACTCACATTGGTATCATCTGTTTGCTCGAACGACAACTCAAAGTATATTACGACGGTTACAGTTTCCAGTGGAGGCTGCCAGTCACTTCCAATGCAGGGACTATAGGGGTGGTGGTACTTCGTTTACCGTTACGGTGGGTAGCGATACTACCCAATATACCATAACGGCTACCTTGGATGGTTGTAAGACAACACTGAGAATGAACAAGCCCGATTGTAGCTGCCCACCAATTGAGAATCCGACCGCAGAAGGAACAGTGGTTTGCACGGGAACTGCTGCCAATTTGACTGCAACGGGCTGTGCCACAGGTACAACGGCCAAATGGTACAGCAACATTAATCTGACTACAGAAGTAGGCTCCGGGTGCTTCATATCAAACCCCCAACCTTAGCCAACCAACCGATTACTACGTGGCTTGTGTCAGCGATTTAAAACCGATTTGTAAAAGTTCGGGTGTAAAAATAACTGTTACTATTAAACCATTCCCAACATTTAGTAATGTTTCTACCACTTGCGGTAGTGATAATTCTACTTATGTGTAACCATTAGTTCAACGGGAACGGTAGTAGTAAAATCGCCTAATGGGGCACAAATTGCTGGAACGAAGACTGCCATTTACTATATCTGGTGTTCTATCTGGCACTAACTTAGTGCTAACAGCAGCTACCCCTCAACAGGCTGTTCAAAGATACGACGATTGTGGCACCTGCCTGTGGCTGTACGCCCCAAACTCCTACTGCTTTGGCAGCGAATGTAGGAATTTGTGCAGGAACGCCTATACCAAACCCCACCTTTACGGCGTTTGTTGGAGCAAATACCACTGTAGATTGGTACAATGCTGCCACTGGTGGTATGTTGCTACAAGCCAATTCTCTTACTTTTACCCCTTCTTCAGCAGGTACTTATTACATCCAAGCCAAGAGTACGGCACCGGGTTGTAATAATCAAGTAAACCCCGAACGCGTACCTGTTACGCTAACTATTAGCCCCCAACCCGTTTTTGCGGTCGAAGCCAAAGACCCTGCTTGCCAGACAAGTACGGCGTTGAATGACGGAGGGAAATACGGATAGCCACAGGGACAATAGGTCACAGTTATGCTTTTAATACGACTGGTTTTGGGACATTACCTACGGCAGCTTCTTCTGCTACAGCCATTGCTTCTTTCCCGTAAATATTGCTCAAATATTCCAAACAATACGGCTACAACAACCTATTATATTCGAGTATTTAGCAATGAGGGTTGTTATAAGGATACCAGCGTATCGGTAAGACCTAAACCTTGTCAGCCTAATTGTCCTACGGTTACGCTGATAGGACAAGGCAGCAACGAAGCCTGCTCTGGCCCTTTGTACTTGTATGCGGGTTCACAAATGGGGGTAAGTAAGCTCATTAGATTCTGTAAGTTTGTGTATTTTACCTCTCCTACCACCAATCCTTATACAGGAGGTATTTTGATGGCTACCCTAAAGCCAGAAGCAGATAGTACTGCTACACTCGATAATGGCTTACCAGGATTATTGAGCTCGCGCTTCCCTGTCAATACAGGCAATACACCTCTTACATATTATGTATATGCTATTCAAAAAAGCTTCATCGCTGGAGCCGCCTGCCCACCGCCTTCTGCCGTAAAAACTTATACATTGAATCCAGTTCCTGCATTTACATTGGATTCAATCCCTGCTTGCGTAGGTGATACGGTCTATAAGGTGAATGTTAATATACTCACAGCAGGTAGTTTTAGGGTTATTGTAGCTACTGGGATTGCCTCAATAGGTAATGGCCCAATACCAACAGGAATCATACAAACCGTTGAGAATGTGTCGGGGATGACACCCATCACCCTCAAAACTACGGGTGATTTTGCAGTATTTGTACAAGATACCAAAGGGTGTACTGGCTTTAAAAGTAGCCCCAAAACCTTCATTCAAATTTGCGAGGGCACTTATGATTTGGCTTTAGATAAATCAATTAGTAAAAAAATAGCCAAAATAGGAGATGATATTACTTACACCATCAAAAGTATGGAATGAAGGTTCAGCACCAGCGACTAGTAACTGTCAGAGATACATTAAATGCTGGGGTACAATACATTACTCATGCTACTGCTACAGGAAACTATAACCCTGTTACTAAAATTTGGAACATTGGAACAGTAGCCGTTGGAGACACCGTGGTATTGCAAATAGTCGTAAAAGTAATAGCCCAAGGCGTATGGTTTAATACAGCTGAAATTTGCAGCATGACCGAAAAAGACCAAGATTCTACGCCTTGCAATGGCAACGATGACGAAGATGATATTGACCGTGAGTGTTTTACGGTTCCTTTGGAGGTATGCCCTGGAGAAAGCTATTCAGGTAGCTGTACCTCAAAAATACACAGATGTAAAATGGTTTAAAGATGGAGGTACAACAGTTTGTTGCCACAGGGAATCAATTTTTAGTCGAGGGAAGCCTGGAACTTATACCTTTACAGCATCAAGCAATACATGCCCTGCTACTGGCTGTTGCCCCATTATTGTCATTGAAGGAACAAACTGCTGTCCACCTGACTTGTGTGTGCCATTTACAATAAAACAGACAAAAAAGGCAGGAGAAAAGCACTTAACTAGTATCAATAACCTTACTCTATATTTATTTTTTAAATTTATCCTAAGATGGACTCGTTTACATTTTACCCCTCTACTCAAAAACCAATTTGGTTTTTGAAAAAAATCCTCTCTAAACATTACTCGTTGGATGTTGGGGATGTTGTTGATGGTTTTTTCTCATTTTGCGTTTGCTACCGATGTGAGCGGGCGTGTCTATTGTGATAAAAATGGCAATAACGCTTACAATAGTGGAGAAAAAGAACTGACAGTGGTATCGGTAAGGGTTTTTAATAATACCACTAATGCTTTATTGGGAACGGCATCTACCAATAGCTCAGGTACTTATACCCTCACAGTAGCAAATGGGACACCAGTTAGGGTAGAACTAACCTACAATGGAATTAATTATACCAAGACGGGTACATCTCCTACTTCTTCGCTTAATGTCCAAGTGACTTGTGCTGTCAAGTGCAATTGCCCTAATAATGTCTTGACCAATGGGAGTTTTGAAGGCAATGTGAATGGCTGGAACGTTTCGGGGGGGAATTTTTACAGCGGAACGGGCTACCAAGTTTGTGGTAATAATAATGCTTTTTTAGAGGCTACTACTTCTAATGCCCGTTTTTGGCAAAATGTAAATGTGACACCAGGAAGCTTAGTTTCTTTATCTATTTGGGCAGGTACACATCGTCCTGATTTAGACCATCGCATTAAACTCAAATTTTATAATTCTTCCAATACCCTTTTGAGTAGTTCTGAAGTACAGGTCGATAAAGATGTAGATATTGGACCAACTCCTCTTACACAGCAATATTTCTTGAGTGGTACAGCTCCTGCAAATACATCTTATGTTCAAGTAGAAGGAACCGCCAATGGCGATTATATTAAAGTTGATTTGGCTTGCTTACAAGTAACATGCCCTACGGTGACGAACCCGAATCCTTCTGCTACAAGGACAATCTGTGCAGGTGGTAGTGTGTCCTTTTCTGCAAGTACCACAGCACTTGCTCCAGTTACTATCGAGTGGGTTCGGTTTGATGTTGCTGTCGCTAATCCTTACACAGCTACAGGTAATGGTAAGACCGTTTTAGGCTCAGGGAGTATTAGTGGTGGCTCCGCTTCCCTAACTTCTACTAATTTTCCAGCGGTAAATGGTCAAGTAAAATCTTATTTTGTATATGCTTGTTTGAAAGGTGCTACCAGCAGCTGTCAACCTTTTGTTAGCTATCAAGTAGATGTTCTGAAACCTTCTGTAAGCGCCACGGGAGGCGTTCTTAAATGTGTGCCAGCTACTTTACAAATTACCTCAGCAGGCAGCCCTACTACAGGGATTACTTCCTCAAGCTATGCTTGGACAGGACCAGGTGGTTTTACAAGTACTACACAAAATCCGTCAGTATCTGTAGGATGAACCTACACAGTAACTTATTCAGTAGTTAAAGGGGGAGTAACTTGTACCGCTTCTGATACAGCTATTGTGACAAGTATAAAAGCTGACCCCACAGTAAGTTTAAATACGCTTACGCTTACCTGTGCTTCTCCAAGCCAAACACTAACGGCTACCGTAGGAGCTTTGAATGGTGGTACAGCCTCTTATGTATGGACAGTACCCGCAGGTGTGACCAATCCAGGGAATGTAGCGAGTTTTGCCGTAACAGTGGCAGGTACTTATTCAGTAGAAGTGACTAACTCAAAGAATGGCTGTAAAAAGTCGGCTACTACCACAGTGACGGAGGATAAGACCCAACCAACGGTAACAGTAAATGGCGGAGAACTAACTTGCTCGACTTTGAATTTACAATTGACCGCAAATGCTTCCAATAATGTAAATTATTTGTGGAGTGGATTAGGGGTAGCTGGACAAACTTCTCAAAGCGTAACGGTGTCGTCTGCAGGTGTTTTTCAAGTAACAGTAACGCATAAAACCAGTGGTTGCACGGCCTCAGATACGGCCGTAGTAACAAAAGATACTGATCGGCCTATTGTAGTGGCCAATGGCGGCGCTATTACTTGTATTAACTCTTCCGTGATAATTAAAGCAGAAGCAGTGCCACCCGGCGTAACGTATTCTTGGACAGGGCCAGGAAACTTTACTTCTACTGATACAACTATTACGGCTCAACAAGCAGGAGTTTATACAGTAACAGTTACAAATACTGACAATGGTTGTACCGCTTCTGATACTGCGGTAGTCATTGAAGATAAAGCACTTCCCAATGTGGATGCTGGCCCTAATAAGCTTTTGACTTGTACTATTACAAGTGTAAAATTGGAAGGAAGTAGTTCTACGGCTGGAGCTACCTTCAGCTGGAGTGGCCCAAATGGGGCTACGTTTGACCCCAATAATACCAACGCAACACCAACTGTAACCTTAGCTGGTACCTATACGCTCACTGTTACAGGGCTAAATGGCTGTGTGGCGACAGACGCAGTGGTAGTCAATGAGGATAAAACTAAACCAACAGTGGCCGTTTTAGGGGGTGTGCTGACATGTTCCAAAACAACCTTGACCTTAAATGCAGCAGGAACCAGTGGTGTTACTTATTTGTGGAGCGGCACTGATGTGAATGGGTTGACTACCCAAAGTGTTGTGGTAGATACTGCAGGTATATATACTGTAACAGTCACCAATACAACCAATGGCTGTACGGCATCAGATACGGCGATAGTGACCGAAAATAAAGTAAAACCAACAGTAAGTTTGAACACTATCAAGCTTACCTGTGCTTCACCAAGCCAGACTTTAACAGCTACTGTAGGGGCATTGAATGGAGGAACAGCTTCGTATGTTTGGACTGTTCCTGCAGGCGTAACCAACCCTGGCAATGTAGGAAGTTTTGCTGTAACTAATCCAGGTTCTTACTCTGTATTAGTTACTAACACTGCCACGGGTTGTGCCAATACAGCTAATACTACTGTAACGCAAGATACATTAAAGCCAACAGTTAGCTTGAATCCAATTACTTTGACTTGTGCTTCACCAAATCAAACTTTGCAAGCAGTATTGACAAATGGAGGAGCAAATCCTACTTATAGCTGGACTGTACCCAATGGTGTAGCCAACCCTGGTAGTGTAGTTAGTTTTACAGTAGATAAAATTGGGACTTATTCAGTAGAAGTGACCAACCCAGCCAATGGTTGTAAAGCTACTGCCTCTACCACAGTTATTGCCGATACTGCTAAAGTAACAGTGTCATTGAATCCAATCACGTTGACTTGTACTTCTCCAAGTCAGACACTAACGGCAACAATCACCAATAGTGGAGCTACCCCAACTTACACTTGGACTGTTCCTAATGGAGTAGCTAATCCTGGAAACGTTTCTAATTTTTCGGTGAATACTGCTGGAACATATTCGGTAGAAGTAACTAACACAACCAATGGCTGTAAGGGAGTAGCTAATGTTTTAGTCATAGCTGATACGGCTAAAGCAACAGTATCACTCAATCCAATTACACTTACTTGCACCAGTCCAAGTCAGACTTTGACAGCCACTATCACTAATGCTGGTGCTACGCCTACTTTTATATGGACTGTACCGAGTGGAGCAGCTAATCCGGGCAATGTATCTAATTTCATCGTTAATAAAGTTGGATTTTATTCAGTAGAAGTCACCAATACAACCAATGGCTGTAAAGCTACTGCCACAACGTCTGTATCGGCCGATACAGCTACTGTAAATGCTACTTTGAATCCACTCACCTTGACTTGTGCATCGCCAAGCAAAACGCTGAAAGTAGCTGTTTCAAATGGAGGCACAGCTCCCAATTATACATGGAGTGTACCAAATGGTGTACCAAATCCGGGCAATATAGATAGCCTCGTAGTGAGCGTAGGAGGAATTTACTCAGTAATAGTGACCAATACTGCCAATGGATGTAAAGATGACGCTTCTGTCACTGTAACAGTAGATACCGCTAAGGTTAATGTAACGCTCAACCCCCTTACTTTGACTTGTGAGCAGTCCAGCCAAACACTGACAGCTACTGTAGTGAATGCTGGAGTGAGTCCCACTTACTCATGGAATGTACCTGCTGGTGCTACCAATCCAGGCAACAATCCGACAGCCATAGTGAAAGTGCCGGGACTATACTCCGTAGAGGTGACCAACACAGCCAATGGTTGTATCGGTATGGCTTCAGTGACGGTTGAAAGTGATACGAATCGGGTGCAAGTAGTACTAAATACGATTAATCTTACTTGTGCTGCTCCCAAAGATACGATAAGGGCTACAGTCACCAATGGAGGTACTAACCCAACTTACGTTTGGCAAGTACCTCAGGGAGTAGTTAATCCAGGCAATGTAGATCGCTTTGAAATTAGTGTGGCAGGAACTTATTCAGTAGAGGTTACTAATGTTTTGAATGGTTGTAAAGGAACGGCTAATACAACCGTAAGTGCAGATACTTTAAAGCCATTGCTCGAAATTTCAGAACGTAGTTGCGCTGTTGATTTTAAATTTTATTCCGTAAAAGTTATTTCCAACGGATTGATTACAACAACCCCTCCTTACAATGTAACAGATAATGGCGGAGGTACCTTTACAATAAGCGGAATCCCAGCAGGACAAAGTGTTCTTGTAACGGCTACATCAGCTAATAGTAATTGTACAACTACTTTAGAGGTGGCTGCCCCCGACTGTAATTGCCCTTCCATTACGCCGCCTATCGGCTCAAGTCAATCATTTTGTGAAGGTGATACATCGGCAAAATTGACAGTGGTGGTAGGAGTAGGTGAAACCGCAGATTGGTATGATGCCGAATCGGGCGGAAACAAACTGGCCGAAGATACGCTGTCTTACAAGCCAACTGCGGCAGGTACTTATTGGGTACAAGCACGTAAAATAGACGGCTCGAATTGTACCAGCTTGAGAGTGCCACTTACATTAAGCTTTACACCTAAGCCCACCTTATTGGTAAGTCAGCAGCCTAAATGTGCCGACAACCGCCAATCATATGGCTTAGTGGTTACTTCTAATGGAACGGTAACGAGTAATTTGGGCCAAGTAACTGACAACCAAAACGGGACATTTACGGTATCAGGCATCCCTGTGAATCAAGATGTGGTTTTAACTGCCACTTCTGAGGAAACTTGTAAGACGACGCTGACAGTCAAGGCCCCAAGCTGCGATTGCCCACCTCCAAAATGTGTCCCCTATACTGTGACAAAGAAAAAAGTAGTGATACCCCAAGATTTAGGCGGTAAATAGTTGAAAAACAAAATGGGCTGGTAAATCTACCAGCCCATTTCATTGATAATATCCGAAGCAATTAAGGCAGGTTGGGTGCATTTTTGAGCGGCTCTATCTCCCGCCATACCGTGTTGAAAAACGCCAAAAAGAGCCGCTTCAGTAGGAGAAAATCCTTGCGCTAATAGTCCCGTGATGATGCCTGTCAATACATCGCCGCTCCCCCCCGTGGCCATGCCAGGATTGCCAGTGGTATTAAAATGGATGCTACCATCGGGCAAGGCAATGGCCGTATGTGCCCCTTTTAAACAAACAATGACCTCATGTTTTAGTGCAAATCCTCGCAGTAACGCTAATTTTTCGTAATCATTGCTCCAGGTTTTTCCAATGAGTCGTTGAAACTCTTTGGGATGTGGTGTAAAGACAGTATTCTTGGGAACAACATCTAATAACGCTGGGTGTTCGCTGGTGAGGTTAAGTGCATCAGCATCCAACACTAAGCATTGAGTTATTTTGGGCAACAATTCCTTGAGCATAGCGAGTGTAAGCGCATCTTTGCCCAATCCTGGCCCAATCCCGATGGCCGAATAATTATCAATAATTGGCACAGTGGTATTGACCATCCAATGCCAATCAGAAAGTACCATGGCTTCTGGTAAACTCGTTTGTAGTATATCATACCCACAACGTGGAATTTGTACTGTTAGCAAACCCACCCCTGAACGTAAGCAGGCTTTTGAAGAAAGTACCATTGCTCCTATTTTTCCGTAGCTTCCCCCAATGAGGCAACGCATGGCCAAAAGTACCTTTGTGCGCATATTTTTTGCGTGTTTTTGAGGTGCATAATTCGTCTATCTCTTTTTGAGTTGTATAAAAATAGGTACTCGGTGTTTGTTGTTGGTAAGTGGGGTGCAGCCCAATCGAAACCACCTCCCAATCGCCCACGTATTCACTACACAGGGGTTGAAAAAAAACCAATTTAGGGCTTTCAAAGAAACAGTAAAAGTAGGTTTTACAATGCTATCTGTGGGCGAATTGGGCATATCTGCATACAACCCACTGGCAATGTCTATCGAAATAATGGTTGTACTGCTTTCATTAACAGCTTGAATAACTTCGGCCAAGATACCAGATACAGGCCGCGAAAGCCCCGAACCTAAGAGGGCATCGATGACAATATCGTCTGGTTGTATGATAGGTATAGAGGTGCTATTTTCTATCCAATGAATCGTTGTAAGATGGGTTAAATGACTCAAGTTGGTTTGAAAATCGGCAGAACCTTCTGATCCATGATGGACAATATAGACCCTAACGTTGTAGTGTTGTTGGAGAAGCAGCCGCGCAACGGCCAGCCGTCGCCACCATTGTTGCCCATACCACAGAAAATTTGGATGCCTCTACAATGGTCAAAACGCTTACAAAACCAGTTCACAAAAGCAGTGGAGGCGCGCTCCATCAACGCCCAAGAGGTAATGGGTTCAGATGCAATGGTATAGGCATCCCAAGCACGTATTTGAGCAACAGAGAATACTTTCATAGATACTAACTAAGTTCTAATCCATCCAATTCTTCATAAATAGAATTGTTGCTGATAAATTCGGGAACCATTGTTTTTAGATAAGTAACCATCAGTGCTTTGTGGCCTTCGCGCAGGGCCTTCTTTAGGTCTTGCAGCGCGGTGGTAATCTCTCCAAAAGACTGACTGTTCACTTGTGCAATTTGAATCTTAGGATGATAGGTAGAGAGCGTATGCTCTTTGTCGCTTAGTAGTTCTTCAAACAGTTTTTCTCCAGGGCGAAGCCCCGAATAGACAATCTGAATGTCTTTTTCTACGCGTAGGCCCGAGAGCTTGATCATTTTTTGGGCCAAATCAGCAATCTTGATGGGGTCGCCCATATCAAATACAAAAATTTCCCCTCCTTTGCCCATACTTCCCGCTTCCAACACCAATTGACAAGCTTCAGGAATGGTCATAAAATAGCGAATCACATCGGGATGGGTTACCGTAATAGGTCCGCCCGTTTGGATTTGTTTTTGGAATAAAGGCACTACCGACCCATTAGAACCCAGTACATTGCCAAACCGTGTGGTGATGAAACGGGTACTGTTAGGAAAACGATTGTTCAGGCTCTGAACGTACATTTCGGCCAGTCGTTTGGTAGCCCCCATCACATTGGTAGGATTGACAGCCTTGTCAGTCGAAATCATCACAAACTTTTGGACGTTCATTTCAACGGCTAAATCTGCGATGATTTTACTGCCAAATATATTAATTTTGATGGCTTCATATGGATGTTCTTCCATGAGCGGCACGTGCTTATAAGCCGCCGCATGAAAGACAAAATCAGGACGAAATTGACCGAAAATTTGCCTCATCCGTATCTCATCTGTTACATCCGCTACTTGAACAACCACCTTGGTAGTATCATTTAGATAGCGTCGAAATTGTTGTTTGAGTTCGTTGTCTAAGTCATATAGCCCTGACTCCGACTGGTCGAGAAGTAATACGATTTGAGGCTGAAAGCGAATTAGTTGCCGCACAATCTCGCTTCCGATAGAACCCGCCGCTCCAGTGACTAAAGCGATCTTTCCTGCCAATTGACGGCTAATATTCTGATTATCTATCTGAATCGGTTCACGTTCTAATAAATCGATGCGGATATTCCTTATTCCTCCGTCCGCAGTTGATTGCCATTGAGGCGTTCATAAACCGAAGGAACAACCTTGACGACGATGTCTTTTTGAGAAAGTTTCTATGATTTGATTTTGCGCTGGGGCTTGATTTGGTGAATCGCCAAAATTACTTCAATATCATGCCCTTCGACTTCTTCTACAAATCTTTTGATGGCCTCGGCTGCGGGATATACCCGCACGCCCTCTACGGTTTTGAAACTCAATGAGGGGTTATCATCTATAAATCCCAGTATATTGTATTTTTTGTAACGATTGCGCAAGAGGGTGTTTTTGGTTAATATACCCAAAGCACCCGCCCCATAAATGAGCACCTCTACTTTTTCGCCAGGGGCATTGGCTATCAATATTTTATAGATATTCTTCACCAGAAAACGACTCGATATCATCAACGAAAGTGAGATAAAATACTCAATGATAAGAATAGAAATGGGGATATAAAAGAGGTTGTTGTCGGTGCTGTGGGTCAGCAGGGTAGAAATCAAAAGAGCAATCAAACTACTGGCTGAAATAGCCCTAAATATAAGCGAAGCATCTTCGACACTGGTATGCCGAACGATACCCGTATAAGAACGAAAGTAGAGAAAACAGGCTAATCGAGCCACTAAAAGGGCGGCTAAATGGTATTTGTAGAGTGGCCAATTGATAGCCGACACATTGAGATTGAAACGAAGAATACACGCAATTACAAAAGATACAATGACAATGGCCCCGTCAATGGCTAAGATGAAATGACGCGATACGAAGCGATTCGCGTAGCTGGTCAGAAAGCGTTCAATCATAATGGATTTGGGCATCAATACTATTTATACTTACCATCTGCCAAGGCTTAGACCACGTAAGTGACTTTTTAAGCGCTTCAATAGTGTATTCTCAAAGTTAAAAATTCATTTGTGAATCCCCTCAATTTTAACAGAGTTTTTACTTAACGGCCAATTCAGCTAATGCCTTATCAATAGTTTCAAATTGATAAATAAATTTTGTTTCATTTTTAATGCGTTGATTTTCAATATAATTGCCTCCTAAAACCACGCTGGCCATTTCGCCGTACAAGAGCTTTAGGGTAAATGCAGGAACATTAGGCATCCAAAGGGGTTTATTCAAGGCTTTGGCTATTTGACGGGTTAATTCTGTATTGGTCTGGGATGAGGCGCAACGGCATTATAGACACCGCGCCATTGTTCGTTTTCAAGTGCCTCGATAAATAGCCGACACAAATCCTCAATATGGATCCACGACGACCATTGTTGGCCACTTCCCAAGGGTGCGCCTACACCTAATCTTATCGGCTGCGCTATTTTGGGGTAAGCACCGCCTTCATTGCTCAACACAATGCCGATGCGTAGCTTGGTAGTTCTGATGCCGATATTGGCAATGAGTTCGGCAGCATTTTCCCAATGGCGCGTTACGTGTGCCAAAAATCATGGCCAGAAGGTGTTTTTTCGGTGAGTCTTTTATCGCCTGTATCGGCCCCATAAAACCCAATGGCCGAAGCAGATACAAAAGCCTTGACTTGGTAAGGGCGCTCTTGTAACTTCCTTGCAATGAGTTCAATAGATTTTGTCCTGCTCTGGATAATTTCTTGTTTTCGTGAGTCCGTCCATCGGGCATCGGCGATACCTGCCCCCGCTAAATGAATAAGGTAGTCGGCCTTGGCAAGTGCTTTTTCATCTATCCAGTTCTTATCAATATCCCATTGATATACTTTTACACCTGGAATAGACGTGGGCTGCCTGCTCAAATAGGCCACCTCATACCCTTTGTCGAGGAGCATTTGCGTAATCCGCTTCCCTATCATACCCGTTCCACCTGTTATTAAGACCGTTTTAGCCATAGCGATTGATTGTTTTTTATTAACTTATATTTTACAAGAAACGTGTTATCATTGTCCTGAAACGTAGTTTTATCTTTTTTGTTTGTATTTCTTTTTACATAAACACACTAATTGGCATGATAGTTGTTTTCTAAAAGACATAATATAATAGAGTAGGGTAATATGGCATTGGCCTCGTTCCGTTGGAGTGAGGCCATGTTTTTCATAGGCGTTTTAGGCATTTATTGTCGAACTTTTAAGGGCATTTTCGCTGTTATCTCAGCTAAGAAATAATCCTCCTTGCTATGCCTTTTGAACTCGTTTCCGACTATCAACCCACTGGCGATCAGCCCCAAGCCATTGCCCAATTAGTAGAAAGTATCCAGCAGGGAGAACCCGCCCAAACCCTCTTGGGCGTAACGGGCTCGGGCAAAACCTTTACAGTAGCCAATGTCGTAGCCCAACTCGACCGCCCCACCCTTGTTTTGAGCCACAACAAAACCTTGGCAGCGCAATTGTATGGAGAGTTTAAGCAGTTTTCCCCACAATGCCGTCGAATACTTCATCAGTTACTACGATTACTATCAGCCCGAGGCTTATATCGCTACCACCAATACCTATATCGAAAAAGATCTGCTCATCAACCAGAAATTGATAAACTACGCTTGGCCACGGTGTCGTCGTTGATGTCGGGTAGGAGAGATGTGTTGGTAGTAGCGTCAGTTTCTTGTATTTATGGCGCAGGCAATCCCGACGAATACCGCAAAAGCATCGTCCGAATCGGTGTGGGCGAAATCATCAGCCGCAATCAGTTTTTGTTTCGCCTCGTCGAAATTCTATATAGCCGTACTGAAGTTGAGTTTTCGCGCGGGACGTTCCGCGTCAAAGGCGATACCGTGGACATTTATCCGGCTATGCCGATTTTGCGTATCGCATTATTTTCTTTGGCGACGAAATAGAAGCCATACAGCGCATAGACCCCACCAACGGCAAAAAAATTTCTAACGAGAAAATGATTGCCATTTTCCCTGCCAATTTGTTTGTAACAGGCCGCGATAGTGCTGCTCAATGCCATTCATCAAATCCAAGATGAATTGTGGCGCAAGTCCATTTTTGAAAAAGAAGGCCGCCTGCTCGAAGCCCAGCGCATCAAAGAACGCACGGAGTTTGACATGGAAATGATGCGCGAACTGGGCTACTGCTCGGGTATCGAAAACTACTCGCGCTACTTCGACCGCCGCCAACCTGGCCAACGTCCCTTTTGTCTGTTAGACTATTTTCCCGACGACTATCTGTTGGTGGTGGACGAGAGCCACGTAACCATGCCCCAAATCCGGGCCATGTGGGGAGGCGACCGCTCGCGCAAGGAGTCGCTGGTGGACTTTGGGTTTCGGTTGCCCAGTGCCATGGACAACCGCCCGCTGACTTTTCAGGAGTTTGAAAACATGGCTCCCCAAGCCATTTATGTCAGTGCCACGCCCTCCGATTATGAGCTGCGCCGCACCGACGGCGTGGTGGTAGAGCAAATCATTCGGCCCACGGGCCTGCTCGACCCCGAGATTCAAGTGCGCCCCAGCCTCAATCAGATAGACGATTTGCTGGAAGAAATTGACAAGCGCGTTAAGCGCAGCGAGCGGGTATTGGTAACGACCCTCACCAAACGCATGGCCGAAGAGTTGAGTAAATATTTAGAGAGAGTAGGCATCAAAGGGCGTTATATTCACTCAGAAGTCAAGACCCTCGACCGCGTCGAAATCTTGCGCGATTTGCGCCTCGGTGCTTTTGATGTGTTGGTGGGTGTAAACTTACTCCGCGAAGGCCTCGACCTGCCCGAGGTGTCGCTGGTGGCCATCATGGATGCCGACAAAGAGGGCTTCTTGCGCGATATTCGCTCTTTGATTCAGACCATTGGCCGCGCTGCCCGCAACGAAAACGGCAAGGTACTCATGTATGCCGACCGTATTACGGGCTCGATGCAAAAGGCCATTGACGAAACCAACCGCCGCCGGGGCATTCAAATGGCTTACAATGAGTCGCATGGCATAACGCCCAAGACCATCCTCAAAAGCCGTGAGGCCATCTTAGAACAAACCTCCGTGGCCGACTCCAAGGCCACCTCCAAACGCTACTACATTGAGCCCGAAGAAATCCGCATTGCCGCCGACCCTGTGGTGCAGTACATGGGCAAAACCGACCTCGAAAAACTCATGGCCGAAACCCAACGCAAAATGGAAACCGCCGCCAAAGAACTCAACTTCTTGGAAGCCGCCCGCTACCGCGACGAACTGCTGCAACTACGCGAACGCCTGAAACTTCAATAATGCTGCAATCCTCTTAACTTTACACCCTACCACCAAAACATTTATTGCAAATACTCAAATATGCCCACATTACACTGGATAGGAAAAGAGAAAGTCATCAACCATCATCTGGAGGTGCCGTTTAAGGTATTGGAACACTCCTACGGCTTTGACAATGGAACACAAAGTGAACAAGAAACCAACAGCGGAAACAAAATTATCCATGGCGACAACCTCGAAGCCCTCAAAGCCCTGCTGCCCGAATACGAAGGACGCATAAAATGTATTTATATAGACCCGCCTTACAACACAGGAAACGAAGGTTGGGTGTATAACGACAATGTAAACGACCCCAAAATTAAAAAATGGCTGCACAGCGTGGTAGGCAAAGAAGGCGAAGACCTTAGCCGACACGACAAATGGCTTTGTATGATGTATCCACGTTTGAAGTTGTTGCACAAACTGTTGGCAGATGATGGAGCAATTTTTATTTCGATTGATGACAATGAACAAGCTAATTTGAAATTGGTGTGTGATGAAATTTTTGGGGGTGGGAATTTTGTAACAAATGTCATTTGGGAAAAGAATTACTCGCCAAGAAATGATGCTAAATTTTTTTCAGCGGCACATGATTTCGTTGTAGTATATGCAAAATCTAAAATATCATGGAAAAGAAATTTAGCTCCCAGAACTGATAAACAAAATAAATTCTACAAGCACAATGATAATGATGGTCGTGGGCTTTGGAGACCTGACAATGTTTTAGTTAAATCATTCTCAGAAAGTGGTGTTTTTGGAATTATAAATCCTAATAATGGTCAAGTTTATTTTCCACCAAAAGGAAGTTGTTATCGATTTAACGAAGAAAAATCAAAACAAATGTTAGCTGAAAACAGGTTTTATTTCGGGAAAGATGGAAATGGGAAACCTCAATTAAAGAGATACTTATCTGAAGTAAATGATGGAGTAGTTCCGCAGACAATTTGGAAATATGATGAAGTTTCCCATAATCAAGAAGGGAAGAAAGAATTAAATAAAATTATTGAAGGCAATGTTTTCGATAGTCCAAAACCATATCAGCTAATTGAAAGAATTTTACAAATTTCAACCAATAAAAACTCCATCATCCTCGATTCCTTCGCGGGTTCAGGTACTACCGCGCATGCGGTCTTAAACCTCAACAAACAAGACGGGGGCAACCGAAAATTTATATGTATAGAAATGGAAGACTATGCCGAAACCATTACAGCCGAAAGAGTAAAAAGAGTTATCAAAGGCTACGGCAATACCGAAGGCACAGGCGGCAGTTTTGATTTTTACGAGTTGGGGCAGCCTCTATTTTTAGAAGATGGCAATTTGAATGAGTTGGTAGGCGTGGAGAAAATTCGTCAATATGTGTATTACACCGAAACCAAAACGCCACTAACAGCAAGCAAACACAATGACAATAAACATTTCTTGGGTAAGCATCATGATACAGCGTATTACTTCCACTACGAGCAAGACGTAGTAACCTCTTTAGACCATGCATTTTTAGCCACCATGAAAACCAAAGCTGAGCAGTATGTGATTTATGCCGACAACTGCTTGCTGACCCGAGATTTTATGACGAAGTACCACATCATTTTCAAGAAAATCCCGAGAGACATTACTAAGTTTTGAGTTATGCTACAAAAGCACTTTACCGACATTATTGCGCTCATTAAGCAGTCCAGGGCTACTGCCCTGAAGGCTGTTAATACGGAACTGATTGATTTATACTGGAAAATTGGCCAATACATCCACACGCGTGTGGAAAGCACCGAATGGGGCGAGTCGGTAGTCAGGCAACTGGCCGACTACTTACAGCGCAATGAACCCGATTTAAAGGGGTTTTCTGACAAAAATCTTTGGCGGATGAAGCAATTTTATGAGCTGTACAAAGATTTTCCAGAACTCTCACCACTGGTGAGAGCAATTGGCTGGACCAATAACCTAATCATCATGTCCAGAACCAAAACCCCCGAGGAAAGGGCGTTTTATTTGAGGCTGTGCAAACAAGAGCATTACAGCAAAAGAGAGCTTGACCGTCAGATTTCTGCCAGTTTTTTTGAGAGAACCCTGCTTGGAAACGCACAACTCTCAACAGCCGTGAAGGAAATTCACCCACATATTGAGAATACGTTTAAAGATAGCTATGTATTCGATTTTTTGAATCTTTCCGAACCGCACCACGAGGCAGAACTACAAAAGGGACTCCTCAAGCAAATGAAAAAATTTATTCTTGAACTGGGAAAAGACTTTTTGTTGATAGGCGAAGAATACAAAGTTCAAGTAGGAAACATCGATTTTTATATTGATTTGCTTTTTTATCATCGTGGGTTGCAATGCTTGGTAGCTTTTGAATTAAAGGCCGATAAATTTAAGCCCGAGCATTTGGGTCAGATTAATTTCTACTTAGAAGCCTTGGATCGAGATGTGAAGAAACACCATGAAAATCCAAGTATTGGCGTATTGCTTTGTAAAGATAAAGATAGCGAAGTAGTAGAGTATGCTTTGAGCCGTAGTCTTTCGCCTACCATGGTTGCTGAATACAAAACGCAGCTTCCCGACAAAAGGATTTTACAACAAAAGCTGCACGAGCTATTTGAAGAAAACAACGAACCAAACCAATGGAACTAAAGCCTTATCAACAGCAAGTCATCAATGACCTTGCACTGTTTTTGGAACACATACAGGAAACCAAAGACGTGAAAGCCGCTTTTTATGATTTTTGGGCAAAGCACCCCAGAACGCCTTTGTTCCCGTATTCGGGCACAGCCATTGAACCTTACAAAAACAATGTGCCCCGTGTGCCGCACATTTGCGTAAAAGTGCCAACGGCAGGCGGAAAAACCTTTATTGCCTGCAATGCCATCAAAACCATTTTTGATGCCTTTGCTTACGACAAACCGAAAGCGGTGGTTTGGCTGGTGCCGTCTATTACCATTTTAGATCAAACCATTAAAAACCTCAAAGACACCAACCACCCATACCGCCAAAAAATCAATTCTCATTTCGGCAATAAGGTAGAAGTATTTGACAAAGCCGAACTCTTGCAGGGAAGCGGATTTAACGCCACTTCGGTCAAAGAGCAGTTGAACATTTTTGTGTTGAGTTTTGACAGCATACGCACCGCCAACAAAGAAGGCAGAAAAGTTTTGAGCAAAACGGCTCATTGCAATCTTTTGAAGCATTGCTCGGCAAAGACGAAGAAATATCGTTGATGAAAGTAATGCAATACTTAAACCCAATGATAGTGGTGGATGAAAGCCACAATGCCGAAACGGATTTGAGTGTGGATATGCTCACGGAGTTTAATCCTTGTTTTATTCTTGACCTTACCGCTACGCCACGCAAAAACAGCAACATCATCAGTTTTATTGATGCCCTGGAATTGAAAAAGGAAAACATGGTGAAACTGCCTGTGATTGTTTACAACCATCAGGACAAAACAGAAGTCATCAATTCGGCATTGCAATTGCAAAAACGCTTGGAACTGCAAGCCATTGAAGAAGAAAAGAAACAGGGAAAATACATTCGCCCCATTGTGTTGTTTCAAGCACAGCCCAAAAACGGCAAAGATTTTTTGAATGTAGAAGAAGAAAAATCAAACGTTCAAAAACTGAAAGAGAAGCTCATTGAGTTGAAAATTCCTGCCGAGGAAATCAAAATCAAAACGGCCAACATCAACGAACTCAAAGGCATAGACCTGATGAGCCGAGACTGTGAAGTCCGCTACATCATTACCATCAACGCACTGAAAGAAGGTTGGGACTGTCCGTTTGCCTACATCTTGGCCTCATTGGCCGACAAGAGTTCGGCGGTGGACGTGGAGCAAATTTTGGGCAGGGTTTTACGCCAGCCGTATGTGATGAAACATAACTTTCCGTTGCTCAATTTGAGTTATGTTTTGACGGCTTCATCTAAATTCCTTGACACCTTAGACAACATTGTGAAAGGTTTGAACAAAGCAGGTTTCAGCGACAAGGACTATAAATTGGCTGAAATACAACAGTCTGAACCAAGATTAGAAGGATTAAATGATTTTCAGGATTTGTTCACAACTACTCAAAATGAGCTATCGGAAACGATTAGCTTTGCCGATGATATTGATACAGGTAGGATTTCAAATTGGAACGAAGAAAATCAGGCTAATCCAAACAATCAAACAAATCAAGGGCCAGACAACATTACTTCAGAAATAGAAAAAGTAGCAATCAAACAAAATGAAGCCTTTGAAAAGACGGTCGCTGCAATGGAAGCCAACCACACAACGGCATTGCCCAACGAAATACAACAACTGGTGAAAACATACCCTATTAAAGACATTTTCAGAGAGCAGGCCGCGCAAATCCATTTGCCACAGTTCTATTTGAAAATACTTGGTAACGACCTTTTTGGAGCCAAAGAAGAAGTACCTTTAGAAAAGGAAAACCTTTTAGAAGGATTCGCTTTGAGCAAAGCCGACACCAACATAGCGTTTGACAGCATTACATCTGAACTCTACAAGGTTGATTTGGACGAAACCAAAAAAGAACATACGCCAACCTTTGTAAGGCTTGACGGAGCAGTGAAAGAAAGTATAATGACTTATATGCTCGACCCATCACGCAAAGACAGCCGAGTAAAGAATTTCACTAAACGACTGATGGACTTAATCGGAAATATGTTCCCCATTCCCGACAAGGAAATTGAAAAATACATCAACCGAATATTAGAAGATTTCAAAGACGAGCAATTCAGCGACTTGGCAGCTAACGAATACACCTACAAAGACAAAATCAAGTTTAAGATAATTGCCCTTTCAGAAGCATTTGCCGAGAAGAAATTCAAGGACTTTTTAGACACCGACAAAGTATTTATCAAGCCATCTTTCACCTTACCAAAAAACATTTCTCCAGGCGATACCGCCAAAGACATTACCAAGTCGCTTTACGAGAAAGAAGGCAGCATGAACGGCTTTGAAGAACGGGTCATCAATGAAATTGGGAATAGGACCAACATTGCTTTCTGGACAAGAAACATAGAACGCAAGGGTTTTAGAATTAACGGCTTTGTAAATCATTATCCCGACTTCATTATTCAGACAAAAAGCGGAAAGACCATTTTACTGGAAACCAAAGGCGACCATTTAGACGCAGAACAAAAAATAAGATTGGGCAGCCTTTGGGCAAGTAAAGCAGGCAATGATTATCGTTACTTTATGGTTTACGAAAGGCGGACGGTTGATGGTGCCTATACATTGGAAAACTTTTTAAGCATCATCAAAGAGCTATAAGTTTATATTATTTCGGTTTGACCCCGTCGGGGTCGAATAATGCAATATATTTTTGTTTTGGTACTTGTATATCTAAACACTTTTTCCTTTGCGTTTTTAAAAACAACCCAGATGAGATCAATAAATATTTTCTTGTTTTGTGTCTTAGAATCCATTGCCTTCGCTCAATGGGTTCCCCAAAATAGCGGTACAGAGGCCAGTTTTAGGGCTATTTCGGCTGTCAATACCCAAGTAGTGTGGGCAGGCGGTACCAAAGGAACGGTGTTGAGAACCACCAACGGCGGCGACAAATGGGAAGTATTGAAAGTTCCTCATGCCGAGCAGTTGGATTTTAGAGGAATACACGGCATTGATGCAAACACAGCCATAGCGGTAAGTGCAGGGCTGGCCGAAGAAGGGCAAGCCAAGGTATATCGCACTGCCGATGCGGGCCAAAATTGGCAGCAGGTGTGGCAAACCGACCAAAAGGGCGTGTTTTTGGACGGTATCGCTTTTTGGGACAAAAAAAATGGGCTCATTTTTGGCGACCCTATTGCGGAGCAGTGGTTTTTGCTACGCACCACTGATGGCGGCCAAACTTGGCAACGAATTTCTCCTGTTTTATTGCCCCACAATCTCGCGGGCGAGGCCGCCTTTGCCGCCAGCAATTCTTCCATGGCTGTGCAGGGCAAAAACAAGGTTTGGATAGGCACGGGAGGCGCAGACCACGCACGAGTATTTTACTCTACCGACCGTGGCAACTCTTGGAAAGTAGCTGATACTCCCATGAAGGCGGGGGCTTCTTCTGGTATTTTTGGCCTGCGTTTTTGGAACGCTACGCATGGTATGGCTGTGGGTGGAGATTATAAAATGGACAAAGTCGCTTTTGAAAACGTGGTTATGACCCAAGATGGCGGCAAAACTTGGCAAAAAAGTACGCCTACCCTCCCTGCGGGTTTGAGAGAGGCCGTGGTGAAACTAAAAAATGGCAGCCTGATAGCAGCAGGGCCGTCGGGGAGTAGCATTTCAAGAGACAATGGCCAAACTTGGCAAGCCTTGGAGAATAGCCCCGCGGGCCTTCATGCACTTGCGAGTGCTGGCAACACCTGCTGGGGAATAGGCGCAAAAGGCGTGATTGTAGTCTTAAAGTGAGGGTATCGGCCTCGGCACTTAAACCCTTCCTACGTCAGGGTGACAAAGACGCGGTACTCGCAACTATTTTTTAGGGATTTCTCCCAAGTCAAAGCGATTTGTGTCTTTGTTCCAGTAAAATCTGTACTTTTTGCCCGAATCAATCTTATATTCTTCGGTTACTTTATCAAGTGTACTGACGCGCACATACACTTGGCTGTCGGCCAGTTTGAACTCCGCCTTCTTTTTAGAAGGCAAATAAAAAGCCTGCCAATTCATACGGTCGCCACTGACTTCATAGACAATCTCTCCGCTGAGTTCGTTTTGAATAGAAAATGGAAAACGGTCGTTGATTGGGTCTTCGACTACATCGGCCAAGGCCACCAACTCTACCTTGATAGAACCTAATTTTTTCTTTTCGAGCGGCTTGATAGCGACAAAAACAGTTTCTTCGCCGCAGCCTTTGAGTATGCCTACTTTGCTTTGGGTACTGTCTATCTCAAAACAGGCCGAGGCTTCTTTGCCTTCTAAATAGTTGTTGGCTTCTTTTTCTTCCTTGAAAACTCGCATGGCTACGTTAAAATTGCCATTGGCTTCCAGTAGGTGTTTGTCAAAGTTGTAGCCCTCTTTGGCCAAGGTATCGGGGTTTACTAATCGAACCGTTTCGTATAGACGGGTATAAGTATTTACTTTTTCAGGTTGGAACACCGTTATCCGATAGAGCGCCAAAGTAGCTCCTTTAGGCAATACGACCTTGATGGGTTTATTTTTGGCAATCACCTTATTGACAATGTTTTGCGGAACGATATTTACGTAATCCACAATGACTTCTTGGAGCATTTGTTGAGCCGATGCTGCTTGAATCGTTAAAAAAGCCAATAGCAAAGCAAAATATTTCATTTGTTTCGAGATTAGATAGAAAGTTATAATCGCCTTCAAAACGCAAAGATGGAAATTTTATTTTTCGAGCCACTATCTTTGCCAAATGAAAATAATTAATCTGCTTCGTAGCAACTGGCTTTTTATGGTACCCTATCTTGGTCTTTTATTAGGATTGGGTGTGGAGCAAATACTATATCGGCAAGGTATCATCACATTAGAAGTTAATCGGTATTCCAGCACAGAAGCTGACCTATTTTTTACTTATTTTACGCATCTTGGCGATGGGGTTTTTTGTATTTTTTTAGGCCTTTTATTATTGTTTTGGTCTAAAGCAAAAGGAATTTTACTCCTTGTTTCATATACTATTTCTGGTGTGTTGGCGCAGTTGATTAAGAACTTTGGTTTTCCTAAAGAACCGCGTCCTGCTGAATATTTCGCGGGCATGATGGATTCCCTACACACAGTTTCGGGCGTAACGTTGAGTCATTGGAATAGCTTCCCTTCGGGGCATACGACCTCAGCCTTCGCCGTGTTTGGGTTGCTCGCTATTTGGACTGCTTCGCCACTGCTGAAGTTTTCGTGCTTGGTGGTGGCGGTCTTGGTGGGTTTTTCGCGTATGTATTTACTCCAACATTTCTTGATTGATGTATATGCGGGATCACTTTTAGGGGTTCTGACGGCATATAGTGTGGTGTTATTCCAAAAAGAAAAGAAACGCTAAACCTTGCCTGTGTAGGTGAGCAAAAAGAAAACAGATGATGCAAAAACTAAAATTAGAATCTCCTTGGGTAATTGCGCTACTGGCGTTACTATTTTTTGTCCCCTTTTTAGGCCAAACCCATTTGTTTGATTGGGACGAAATCAATTTTGCTGAATCAGCTCGCGAAATGTTGGTATCGGGCAATTACCTACGTGTTCAGGTTGATTTTCAGCCTTTTTGGGAAAAACCACCTCTATTTATTTGGTTACAAGCACTTTCGATGCGTGTATTTGGTATCAATGAATTTGCAGCTCGCTTCCCCAATGCAGTGGCTGGACTATTGACACTGCTGACTTTTTATTTTATTGGCAAACGGCTGATAGACAGCCGCTTTGGGTTTTTGTGGGCTTTGGCTTATTTAGGTTCTGTTACACCACATCTCTACTTTAAGTCAGGTATCATTGATCCTTGGTTCAATTATTTTATGTTTTTGAGTGTCGTTTGCCTTGTACCCAACAAAATAGCTTGGCCCTATTTTTGGGCGGGTGTCTTTGCAGGATTGGCTGTTTGGACTAAGGGCCCCGTAGGAGTCGGGATTCCCACCCTTACTTTGGCAGTGTATTGGGCTTTAAATCGCTTCCGACCCATTATTTCTTGGAAAAATCTACTCATTTATGCTGCTACAGCAGGTTTGCTTACGTTGGGGTGGATGCTGGCGATTATTTTGGAAAGCGGCTGGGCAACCTTCTTGGCTTTTCTACAATACCTCTACCGCTTGGGAGCTACTTCCGAAGCCGACCACGGCCAACCCTTTTATTATCATTTTGTGGTGGTACTCATCGGCTGTTTTCCTATTTCTGTGATTGGGTTGAAGGCTGTCTTTAATTGGAGAATGAAGAACGGAGAACAGAAAATGGAGAATGGAGAACAGAGAATGGAAAAAGTAGAACGGAGAATGGAGAACGGAGTACTTGGCACTCGGCACTCACTACTCGGTACTCCGTACGCTACAATCATGTTCTGCCTCTTTTGGGTCGTGATGATTGTGTTTTCTATCGTCAAAACCAAAATCGTTCATTATAGTTCGATGGCCTATTTTCCATTGTCATTTTTAGCAGCTTTGTGGCTGTACCGATGGCTCAAAGCAGAAATTTCATGGCCACGTTGGATGACTGTTTTATTGCTGATTGTCGGAGGGATTCTGGCACTTATTCTTACTTTAGTGCCTATTATCGGTATGAATCCCGCTGTTTTTATTCCTTATATTGATGATAAATTTGTAGTGGGCAACCTCCAAGCACCTGTTTTGTGGGGAGGCTACGAGTGGTTTTTTGGCATCGCTTATTTTGTAGCAATTAGTGTCGCTGTGTTTTTGATGAATAAGCGAAAAGTCTTGTTTGTCAGAGTTTTATTCTTCTCTACTGCACTATTGATGTTTTTTTATACGGCTGTGGTAGTTCCTAAGATAGAAGGCTATACCCAACGGACGGTCATTGATTTTTATGAATCCAAACGCGGGCAAGAGGTCTATGTATGGCCGATTGGCAATCGTAGCTATGCGCAGTTTTTTTATTTTAAGAAACCAATGGGAGTACGCCCCGAAGCAAGCGACGAAAATTGGCTTTTGAATGGCCCTGTTGATAGGCCTACTTTTTTGATTTCTCGCATTGACCGTGCCGACAGCTACTACAAAAACCCCAACTTAGAGCTTATCAAAGAAGAAAATGGGTTTGTATTTTTTCGACGCAAGCCCGATTATCAGCAGATTTCGGAGTCGTTGAAGTAGGAAGGCAGAAGGGGAGCAAACGCTCGGAAAATGCCAATAATATGTCCATTTTGCACATTTTAATAGGCAGATACACCTTTATTTTGCTTGTTAGAATATGCAAAATCTATTTTTCCTACGATAAATCAAGAAAAATTTGCAAAAGAAAAAAACTAATTCTTTCTTTGTAAGAAAATTAACCAACTGGTTAAACCAATAAGTTTATGACTAATGTAGAGTTATCTACCGAGGATAAAATACTGCAAGCGGCTGTAAAGGTATTTTTGCGTGATAGCTATGATGGGTCGCGGATGCAAGATATTGCCGATTTGGCGGGTATCAATAAAGCGTTACTGCACTATTATTTTCGTTCAAAAGACAAACTCTTTGAGCGAGTTTTTGAGGAGAAAATTCAGGTTTTTTTCCTCAAGTGCAGGAAGTAATGCACAAAGAAATTCCGTTTATTGAGAAAATAGACTTTGTGATTGAGGGCTATATCAAATTATTGATAAAGAACCCTTTTCTACCTCTTTTTGTGCTTAATACCGTCAATAAAAAGAAAAAGAGGCGTTTATCCAAAAAATGCCCCTGTCTATATTCCATAAAATAATGGAAAGCTACCAAGATGATTTGCAAAAGGGAAAGGTACGAGAGATTAATCCTGCTCAATTTATGATGTCGCTGATGGGGATGTGTGTATTTCCTTTTTTGGCTAAACCCATCATGCTCCAATCATTCAATGCCACCGACGAAATGTTTGAATATATGATGCTGGCGAGGATTGATGAACTCAAAAAATACATCAGATTGCTATTAGTTCCTTGATATTTTTTTGCTTTAAAATTAACCAAAAAGTTAAACTTAATAGTTATGAATAAATACAAGATATGCGCGGCAATAGGGCTGTTTTTGGCTCAATGGAGTCATGCACAAACCCCTTGTCGCTGCAAGAATGTGAGAAACAGGCTGAAACACATAGCCCACAAGCAGGACAAATGAAGTTGATACAAGAAGCTACCGATTTACAGATTAAGCTATTGAACAAAAACTTTGTACCTCAATCGCGGCTCAATGGGCAGGCTACTTGGCAGTCGGAAGTAACGAGTTTGCCCATTAAAATCCCTAATATTGACGTTTCGTCGCCACCCAAAGACCAGTATAAATTTACATTGGATGTAACACAAAACATCTACGATGGTGGCATGACCCAACGACAAAAAGCCGCGACCATGGCTAATCAACAAGCAGAACAACAAAAAGTGGTCGTGGATTTGTACCAAGTCAGGGAGCAAGTAAGCGGGCTGTTTTTTGGGGCTTTGTTTGCCGAAAGACAAGGGCGAAATTTGGAAATTTTACAGAACGAACTCCAAGCCAAGCTCGAAAAAACCAAAGCGGCTGTCAAAAATGGGATCGCTATTTCTTCCAATGTGTTAGCCCTTGAAGCGCGATTGATAGAAGTAGTACAGCAACTGACAGAAACCCAACAACGCCGGCTGGCTGCCTTAGAAGGGCTTTCGCTCCTGACGGGCAGTCTTATTGATGTCAATACCACCTTGCAACCACCTACCGAGATGGCCGCTATAACGGCAGAAATCAACCGCCCAGAATTGCGGCTTTTTGAAGCCCAAAAACAACATTTAAAAGCCAATGAATCTATCATTAAGGCCAAAAACCTCCCCAAGCTATCGGCTTTTGCTACGGGCGGCTATGGTAAACCAGGTCTTAATTTTTTGGCAAACCAGTTTCAAACCTACTTCATAGGGGGAGTACAGTTGCAAATTCCTATTACCCACTTATATACCAATAGCCAGGGTATTGAATTACAACAACTACGTGTCAATCAGCAACGTATTGACCGCCAGAGGGAAAGTTTTGAATTGGCTACGCGTGTAAAGTTGGCGAGTCAAAAGCAGGAGTTGGGTCGTTTACAATCATTGGTAGAAAGCGACCGCAAGCTCATTGAGATTCGTGGTACGATTCGTAAAGCTGCCGAAGCTCAATTAGACAATGGCATCATCACGGCTTCTGATTATCTGACCGAACTCAACAACGAAGACATGGCCCGTCAAAACCTGATTTTGCACGAAATTCAATTATTGCAAGCCCAAAATAACTTACGCATTACATGGGGAAATTGAACTGTATGTTGATTTTCCTCACGACTATTTAACTTTTAAAACAATGAAACCAACAACCATCTTTTTACTTTTCCTCATCGGTTTGGCCGCTTGTAGCGGCGGCGAGCAAGCGTTTGATGCCAGCGGTGTTTTTGAAGCCGACGAAGTCATTATTTCTTCGGAAGCCGTAGGTAAAATTCTCCGTTTTGAAGTAGAAGAGGGGAGTAGCCTGAAAGCAGGGCAAGTCATTGGCAGTATAGATTGTAATAACCTAATGCTTCAAAAAGCCCAAATAGCGGCCAGCATGGAGGCTTTGAGTCAAAAAACCAATGATGCAGGGCCACAAACGCAGATTTTGCGCGAGCAACTCAACGCCCAACAACGCCAGATTGCCACCCAACGCGAGCAGTTGCGCCTATTGGAAAATGAACGGAAACGAATTGATAACCTCGTCAAAGCCGAAGCCGTACCGACCAAACAATTGGACGATGTTGCGGGGCAAATCGCGGTTTTGAACAAGCAGATTGAAACCACCGAAAGCCAACTGAACGTACTCAACCAGCAAATTAAATCGCAGCAACAGCAAGTTTCAATCCAGAATCGGGGGGTATTGAGCGAGCGGAAGCCGCTGCAGGAACGCTTGGCACAAATGGACGACCAGCTTCAGCGTTGTACCATTACCAATCCTATCGAAGGAACGGTATTGGTCAAGTATGCCGCTGCCGACGAAATAACAGCCATGGGAAAACCTCTGTATAAAATTGCCAATCTCTCTACACTGACTTTGCGAGCGTATATCACAGGCGACCAACTGGGGCAAGTCAAACTCAATCAACCCGTAAAGGTATTGATAGACAACGGCGAGGAGGCTTACAAAGAAATGAATGGTACCGTAACATGGATTGCGAGTAAGGCCGAGTTTACACCCAAGACTATTCAAACCAAAGACGAACGCGCCAATCTGGTCTATGCTACCAAAATCAAAGTCAAAAATGATGGTTTTTTGAAAATAGGTATGTACGGAGAGGTGAAATTTCAATGAACTATGTCGAGCGTAAGAGTAGAAAATATCAAAAAAACGTATGAAAAAGGCCAAGTGTTGGCTTTAGACAACGTGAGTTTTGAAGTAAAATCAGGTGAACTTTTTGGGCTTATCGGCCCCGATGGCGCAGGCAAAACATCGCTGTTTCGGATACTGACTACACTCCTCCTTCCCAATGGCGGCCAAGCACAAGTGGCAGGCTTAGATGTGGTCAAAGATTTTTGGGAAATACGCCGTATTGTGGGTTATATGCCGGGTAAGTTTTCGCTCTATCAAGACCTAAGCATTGAAGAAAACCTTCATTTTTTTGCTACCGTTTTCAATACCACGTTGGAGAAAAATTACCATCTGATTGAAGATATTTATGTACAAATCGAACCATTTAAAAAACGATTGGCAGGAAAATTATCGGGCGGTATGAAGCAAAAACTGGCCTTGTGTTGTGCCTTGATTCACGAACCCAAAGTGCTGTTTTTGGACGAACCCACCACGGGAGTAGATCCTGTGTCGCGCAAGGAGTTTTGGGATATGCTCGGCCGCCTCAAAGCACGCGGCATCACGATTGTGGTTTCTACGCCCTACATGGACGAAGCCAGCCGCTGCGACCGCATCGCGCTCATTCAGAAAGGAAAAATACTCGAATTGGATACGCTCGAAAAAATCGTGGCACGCCATGCCCAACACTTGTATTCGGTAGATGCCGACAATCGCTACCAACTGATGCACGATTTGCGTCTTCCTGCCGAAATTACCAGCAGCTTTGCTTTTGGTGAGGTGCAGCACGTAACATTGAGCCATGCCGAATTGGGGGAACAATACCTAAAAAACTACCTCATAGCACGCGGCCATAGTGGTATCGAGGTCAAGAAAATTGCCCCGACAATTGAGGATACCTTTATCAAACTAATGCTCGAAAACCAGTAAAACTATGCCAGAATCAGTCATTCATACCCACGAACTTACCCGTAAATTTGGCGATTTTGTGGCCGTCAATGCCATTAGTTTTGAGGTAAAAACGGGTGAAATATTTGGTTTTCTGGGAGCCAATGGGGCTGGAAAAACCACGGCTATGCGTATTTTATGCGGGTTGCTGCTGCCTACTTCTGGCCAGGCCACCGTGGCAGGTTTGGACGTATATCGCCAAAACGAAGAAATCAAAAAGCAGATTGGCTACATGAGCCAAAAGTTTTCTTTGTACGAAAACCTGACCGTTCGTGAGAACATCCAATTTTTTGGGGGTATTTACGGAATTCCGCGCAAAGAACTGAAAGAAAAAACCGATGTGCTTATCGAGCGGCTTGGATTACAGCAAGAAGCCAACAAGCTTGTAGGCTCGTTGCCTTTGGGCTGGAAGCAAAAAATATCGTTTTCTGTCGCGATTTTACATCGCCCCAAAATTGTCTTTTTAGACGAACCCACGGGCGGTGTAGATCCCATCACAAGGCGGCAGTTTTGGGACATGATTTATGAAGCAGCCCACGACGGCATCACGGTTTTTGTAACAACCCACTACATGGACGAAGCCGAATACTGCGACCGTGTTTCTATCATGGTGGACGGCAGCATCGCGGCTTTAGATACGCCCGCAGGACTTAAAAAACAATTTGAAGCCCAAAATATGGACGAAGTGTTCTTACAATTGGCCAGAGGCGCGAAAAGGGGGGAGTAGTGAGTTCCGAGTAGTGAGTTCCGACGAGGCCGCCCGTGCGGTAGTGAGCAGCAGATATGGGGAAGGGAGCTATGCAGTATTGAACATATTTTCAGACTTTGTAGGACTTTATCAGACTTATATGAAAATCTTTTTAGCATTTATTCGCAAGGAGTTTTGGCACGTACTTCGCGATAGGCGTAGCTTGCTGATTTTGTTGGGCTTGCCTATCGTGATGATGGTTTTGTTTGGCTTTGCGCTTTCGAGCGAAGTCAAAAACTCGAATGTCGCTATTCTCGACCATGCCCAAGATGATGCCTCGCGGCTACTGACCGACCGCCTCAATCAAAGCCAGTATTTCAGTGTGTTTCAGCATCTTAGTTCTGAAAAAGAAATAGCACAGGTTTTTAGGGAAGGGAAAGTGCGTTTGGTGGTGATTTTTCCACCCAACTTTGAGGAAGAATTGGCCCATACCAACCACGCTCAAATGCGTTTTGTGGGCGATGCCTCCGACCCCAATACGTCCAATATTATCATCAATTATGCTTCAAGTATCATCAGAGATTACCAAAATGAGCTGATGGACAATAAAAAGCTACCATACAGTATTGAGGTTGAAACCCGTATGTTATACAACCCGCAGTTGAAGAGCTCTTACAATTTCGTGCCGGGTGTCATGACCCTGATTTTGATGCTGCTGGGGGCCATGATGACCTCGGTTTCGATAGTCAAAGAAAAAGAAATGGGGACCATGGAGGTGTTGCTGGTATCGCCCATGAAGCCGCTGTTGGTAGTCTTGAGCAAGGCTGTGCCTTATTTGGTTTTGTGTTTTTTAGATGTTATCATCATTTTGTTACTGGCGGTTTTTCTGCTCGATATGCCCATACGGGGGAGCTTGCCCTTGCTACTGGCCGAAAGCCTGTTGTTTATTCTGACAACGTTGTCGTTGGGATTGCTGGTGTCGTCGGTAGTGGATTCACAGCAAACGGCCATGTTTTTGTCGTTGGTGGGTTTTTTGATGCCCGCCTTGGTATTTAGTGGGTTTATGTTTCCCATCGAAAATATGCCATTGCCGCTGCAAGTCATCAGCAATGTAGTGCCTACCAAGTGGTATTACAGCATCGTGAGGGCCATTATGGTCAAAGGCTTAGGCTTTTCATATATAATCAAACAAACCCTGATTTTACTGGGGATGACGGTCTTTTTCTTGGCTGTGGCGATTAAGAAATTTAAAATACGTTTGGCATGAGCAACTTACTTTTCTTATTACAAAAAGAATTTCGGCAGATTTTCCGTAATCCTACCATCTTGCGCATGATATTGATTATGCCTATCATGCAGCTCATCTTGATTCCTTTGGCGGCAGATTATGAAATCAAACAAATTGCTATCAGCGTGGTGGATCAAGACCGCTCGCCTGCTGCGCAAAAATTAGTACAAAAACTGACCGCTTCGGGGTATTTTCAGTTGGTAGAATACACCCAATCTTACGCCCAAGCCACCAAAACTGTCAGCGAGGGGAACACCGATTTGATTTTGACTATTCCGCCTCATTTTGAGCGTGATTTAATCAAGCTCAACAAGGCGCAACTTCACTTAGCGGCCGATGCTGTCAATGGCGTGCGGGCAGGCTTGGGTACAGCCTACGCTGCGCAGATGATTGGCGATTTCAATCGCGAGATTCGAGAAGAGTGGATGGTGCTGCCTAAGTTCAATGAAATGCCACAGATAGAGATAACTTCGGCCAATTGGTTCAATCCACATTTTGACTATCATCTGTTTATGGTGCCAGGGATTTTGGCCGTATTGGTAACGATGGTAGGGAGTTTCTTGACAGCCCTCAACATTGTGGCCGAAAAAGAGGTGGGTACTATTGAGCAAATCAATGTAACACCTTTGAAAAAACATGAGTTTATTTTGGGTAAACTCATTCCCTTTTGGGTGTTAGGACTGGTGTCTATTACCCTCGGCATGGTGGTGGCGTTTGTGGTCTTTAGGATTGTACCCGTCGGCTCTTTTCTGACCATCTATGCCTTTTCGGCAGTATATTTGTTGGGTGTTTTAGGGATTGGACTACTTATCAGTACCTTTGTGGATACACAGCAGCAGGCTACTTTGTTTGCCTTCTTTTTTATGATGATTTTTATCCTATTGGGAGGGCTCTACACGCCCATCGAAAGTATGCCCAACTGGGCGCAATGGATTGCCAACATGAACCCACCTTCTTATTTTATTCGGGTCATTCGGGCAGTATTTATCAAAGGAAGTGCTTTTGCAGATTTAATCCCCGATTTTTTGGCAATGGTAGGTTTTGCGCTGCTGTTCAATGGCTTGGCGGTATTCAACTACCGTAAGCGAAGTGCGTAGCTACGATAGTTACGATTCAAATCATAGAACTACCCAAAGCAAACTTTACCAATGTTTAAAATCGCAAAGTAGTCGGCCATCAAGATTTAACAAATTCTTTATTTTGTTCTAATCTCTCATAGCCAAGTTAGAGATACCTTTGGTTTTATTTGTACACAATGCGTCGCAACGGAGGTGACTCGGTGAAAATACCTATAGAAAACCCAATTTTTGTCAAGAGAATCAGAAATCGTTAAAGAACAGAGGCTCATTGTTCTTTTAGGTTTTGAAATCAAGCCTTCCTATACTATGTTTCCTAAACACCTTTTCCTGTTATTCATTATTGCATTTTCTTTAGATGCCTTTGCCCAAACCATCGGTCAACCACTGGACACTTGGCAAGAGGGCAATCTCGAAATCCATTTTATCCATACGGGGCGAGGCAATTGTTCCTTTTTTATCTTGCCCGATGCCACCACTTTTTTGGTGGATCCAGGCGAGCAAGACCCCACCGACCCGCGCACTTTGTCGGCTCGACAAACGCCTTTAGTACCCGACTACACACGGCGGCCTTATGAGTGGATTGCTGACTACGTACGGCAGTACATGCCTGCTGGTCGAAAGCCTGAATTAGACCATGTACTGATTACGCATTATCATTCCGACCACTATGGTCATGTCTATTTGGGTGCGCCTTACGATAGCAGCGGGCATTACCTAAAGACAGGCATTACGGGCTTGGGTTCTGAGTTGCCTATTCGGCATCTGATGGATCGCGGTGCGGATTATCCAATGCCCTTTCGTAACGAAGATGTTCTAAAGCAAGCGGGTAGTCAAGTGTTTGCCACCTTGACCAACTATTGGAAGTTTTTAGATTTTCAGCAAAAGCAAAACAAATTACGTTACGAAGTGTTCGGCGTGGGGCGCACCGACCAAATCAACCTATTACGCAAACCTAAGGCTTATCCTACCTTCAAAATCACCAACACTTATAGTAACGGTGATGTTTGGACAGGTAAAGAGGTAAAACATATCTTTCCCGATTTTAGCAACATGCCTGCCAATACTCCTCGGCCAGGCGAAAATCAAGTAAGCTGTGGATTTAAAGTCAGTTACGGCCTTTTTGATTTCTATACCAATACTGATATTACAGGCATGACAGAGTTAGGCTCGCCCGATTGGTTGAATGTAGAAAGCAAAGTGGCTCCTTATCTTAGCGAAATGGACGTGATCACGACCAACCACCACGCCAATACCGATGCCATGCACGTTGATTACCTTCGTGCTGTAAAACCGCGTGTGACTATCCAAGAGGTATGGTCTTCCGACCATCCTGGACACGATGCCCTTCGTCGTATGACCTCGCGCTGGGTTTATCCCGAAGATCGCGATTTGTTTGCAACGGGTATGTTGGAAGCTAATAAGTTGGTCATTGGCCCTGCTTTAGAAAACGCCTACAAAGCGCAAGAGGGGCATATCGTGGTACGGGTGGCTCCAGGTGGCAAACAATATTGGATATACGTACTTAATCAAAGAAGTCGCCGACGAGAACTACTTAAAATATTTGGTCCCTACCAATCAAAATAAGTAGAAGTTCAATGGTTGTGATTTGTATGGATTTTATTGTCTTTCTCATTTAATAAATTAAGATAGTATAGCTTTTTAAAATATGCGTAACCTTCCTTTTTTTCTACTTTTTTCCTTGTTTGTCAATGCTCAGCCGCGTACTGTCAAAACCCTCCAAGTACCAAGTCGGGCGGAGTTTTGCAAAATAGACACCTTAGGAGGTTACTCGGTACTCCCCAGTGGACGGCGCGTCACACCAGCAGGAATAACGGTTCGTATTTCCAATGATCCATTCGGCTTGGCGGTCAGCCCAGATGGTGAAAAAATCGTAGCCCTTCATAGCGGTGTATTAAGCCTTATTTCGACCCAAAACCTACCTAAAGTAGTGCGTGTGCCGAGTTATGACAAGCACCTCACCGATCCATTGCAAGGGGCTTCTTTTCTGGGAGCAGCGTTTTCGCTCGACTCGAAAGTAGTTTATTTGAGTGGAGGAGATAAAGGTACAGTAGTGATTTTTGACATAGAAAACCAGATTAAAAAGGGAGAGATATCACTGAATCAAATGATTAATGGACAAAAGTTTGAAGAAAGTTTTACATCAGATATATTGCTCAATACCTCTAAAAATGAACTTTTAGTACTTGATCGCGCCCATTTTAGAATGGTTAGGATTGACTGCATTACCCAAAAAATTACGGCCTCTATTCCTGTAGGACGGCAGCCATTTGGGTTGGCCCTTAGTCCTAATCAAAAGTTTGCTTTTGTGGCTAATGTGGGTTTATATGAATATCCGCTGGTACCTGGCGTAACACCCCAAAACAAAGATACCATGATGCTCAAATTCCCTCCTTATGGCGCTTTTACCAAAGAGTCAATTGAAGGTGTAGAAGTAGAGGGACGTAAAATTCCAGGGTTAGGGAGTCCATTAGCAGCTGAAGCTATGAGTGTTTTTATGATTGATTTGGCAACCAATAGGGTGGTCAAGAAATTCAAAACAGGGCATCAAATCGGGGAAATGATAGAAGAGGCCGAAATTGTAGGAGGAGCCAGCCCCAATTCGGTGGCGGTGGGCAAACGTTTTGCCTATGTGTCAAATGCTACCAACGATAACCTGTCAGTGATTGATCATCAAACCCGTAAAATAGTAGGACACATTCAACTAAAAGTTCATCCAAGTATTGACAAATACCGTGGATTAATGCCTTTGGCATGGCTCTCACGCGCGATGAAAAAACCCTCTATGTGGCCTTGTTGGGTTTTAATGCTGTGGCGGTGATAGATGTAGCTACGCGCCAAACAAAAGGGCTCATCCCCACAGGTTGGGGGCCTACCAAAGTAAAACTGTCACCCGATGAAAAAACATTGTATGTCGTATCAGCACGGGGCAAGGTGCAGGCCAAAACGGTGGAAAAGATTTTGTAAAACCTGTTCGTGGTACTTATGTTGGCGATATTCAGATGGGAACATTTCAACAAATAGTAGTGCCTACCTCTACACAACTGGCCATCTTTACGAAGCAAGTCATCGACAATACCTTTGAAACGGTTTCGGTAGTTGACGATGGTAAAACCCACTGCCTGCCCTGCCTCATTTGAGGCAAAGCCCCATCAAATACATCGTGTATATTACCAAAGAAAACCGCACCTACGATGAAGTATTGGGTCAACTCTCTAACGGCGATAGTACCCTCGCCCGATATGGCACAAATGTTACGATTGCTACCCCAAAAGATACCCTTCTGCACGCCGACATTATGCCCAATCATCAGCGAATTGCTAAGCAGTTTGCTTATTCTGATAATTTTTACTGTGACTCAGATGCCTCTATTCATGGGCATCACTGGATGATGGGTGTGATTCCTAACGAGTGGGTGGAAGCCAATTCGAACCATACAGGTACTTTCAATGCCTTCTCTAAAGCACCTGGGCGGCGGTTTCCGAAAGCCACAGGCGCGATTGACCCCGAAGATTACAATGAAATTGGAGGGCTTTGGGAGGCTTTGGAACGCAAGAAGATTCCGTTTTATAGTTTTGGAGAAGGCAATGAATATGCAGGTGTTTCAGAAGAATGGGATCATCTGGAGTTTGGTGCGCGGCAGCCTGTGGTCTTTCCTTTACCAAAAGCCGTTTTTGAACATACCTCACGCCAATATGCAGGCTTTGATATGAATATTCCTGATTGGCTCAGAATGGATCAGTTTGAGAAAGAATTTACCGAAAAATGGCTCACCCCCCAAAAAGAAATCCCTCGCCTAATCGCCCTGCAACTCCCCAACGACCACGGTGCGGGCATTCGGCCAGAGGCAGGTTTTCCTTATCCTCATTCTTTCATGGCAGATAATGATCTCTCCTTAGGACGGCTGCTACAATTCCTATCGCATACGCCTTACTGGAAAAATATGCTTGTGGTTATCACCGAAGATGACCCACAAGGTGGTGTAGATCACATTGATGCACATCGCTCGGTGTTGATGTTGGCCGGGCCATACATAAAGCGTGGACATATCTCCCATACGCACGCCAATTTTGGGTCTATTTTGAAGGTCATTTACAATATCTTGGGGGTTTCTTATGTCAATCAATATGATGCTACTGCTTCACTACTGCAAGATTTTTTTACCGATAAACCTGATTTTACGCCTTATCAAATGGCGATTCCTGACCAAAGGGTATTTGATGTAACAAAAGCAATGGAGATTTATAAAAAAAACTTTGATTGGAAAACCGCTAAACCCAGCTCCAAAATGGACGACCCCGACGAGCAACGCAAAGAGCATTATCGGCAGCAGGAACATTGAGCCTAAGCTTACTTATACAGCAGGTATTTTTTTCTCATTTGTTTGTAATGGGATAGTGCTGGCTCCCATGAATCCTGAATTTCCTTGACGGTTTTCCCTTCTATGATTTGTTTTCTAAACGCATAAACTCCCGCTAAACCATCTATATTGCCCATTTGTTTGCTATAACTTCTATCAAAAAAGCGAGCTTTGTCAGGATAAGCATTGTACAAATCAATCATCCATTGGATATTTATCCTTTTGGTTTTTCGTAATTGGTCAGTATCATAGTTTCTCAAGTCAATACCATAACAGACCTCATTGAGATGCAGCGGACTCTCGCTCATACCAGGAATACTTATGGGTGTAAACGAAAAGCTAAATTTATCTTTTAACGCAGGACTGCCCAAAATGGTAAAAGGGAATTGGGTACCACGCCCATGATTTAGTATGGTTCCTTCAAACAAACAAGTGGATGGGTAAAGTAGAATACTTTGTTGGGTATTCAAA
Source organism: Spirosomataceae bacterium (assembly GCA_041392315.1). Lineage (GTDB taxonomy): Bacteria > Bacteroidota > Bacteroidia > Cytophagales > Spirosomataceae > Runella. The sequence goes on from JAWKMH010000008.1 coordinate 122,836, forward strand.
TTGGGGGATGGTTTGATGGGTAGCGTATAAGGCATCTCATGTCGGTAATTTGCGACGGGTATCATTTTTAGTTTGCAAGACATTTTATTGGCCAACCAACCTTCTCCATTGATCATCTGTGCAAATTCGGCGATGGTCAATCCATGAGCAATAGGAATAGGAAACTGCCCAATCCCTGACTTTAATTGCATATCCAAAACGGGACCATCCACCAAATAGCCATTGGGATTGGGTCTGTCCCATATCAAAAGTTCTTTATTGTTTTCGGCGCATCCTTCCATCACATCTCTCAATACATTGATGTAGGTATAAAATCTACAACCCACATCTTGAATATCGAAAATCATGATATCTATATCAGCTAAATCGGTAGCAGATGGCTTTCTTTTCGCACCATACAAGGAGATAATCTTAATCCCTGTGGCAGGGTCTTTCTCGTCAGCTACTTTTGCACCATTGCTGGCATTTCCTCTAAAACCATGCTCTGGGCCAAATACCTTTACAATGTTTATTCCTCTCTGCATTAGGCTATCTACCAAATGTCTTTTTCCAATGGTTGTTGTCTGATTGGCCAATACTGCCACTCTTTTATTTAACAAATAATGGATGTATTTTTCGGTTTGATTGGCCCCTGTAATAATGCCATCATTGTAGAGATGTTTGGTTTTAGCTGGATTTGAAAAACCACCTAAAATAAAGGTAGCAAAGAGTAAGGCAAGTGTCCAATAGATTTTCATAAGGTATGTGGCTAACAGACTATGGTTTTGGTTAAAAATATGGAAGGTAAATATGGAATGTTGCACCTTTGTCTTTGGCACTTTTGGCAGTAATAATACCACGGTGATTCTCTACAATTTTTTTTACAATGGCCAAACCAATACCTGTCCCTTTGTATTTTTCTTTGCTGTTTAGGCGTTGAAAAAGTTCGAATATTTTTTCGCTGTATTGTTGTTCAAATCCGATGCCATTGTCGGTAATACAAATGTGGCAATAGAGCTTATCTTTAGCTATTTCTTCATTATCAAAGATTTCTCCTCGCCCCAACTCGCTCGATATAGTAATATAGGGAAGCGTAGATGATTTTGAAAACTTCAAAGCATTGCTCACCAAATTGATGAGGAGTTGACGAAACTGAAAATGGATGACATTTACAGTACAACTGGCTATTGTTTGTACAGTGGCTTGTTTTTGCTCCAACTCCTCCTTCAAGTCTTGTTTTACTTCTTCCACAATATCTTTTAGGGCAATTGGTTCAAATTGTTTTTCAGCGGTATTGGTACGAGAATAAGCCAGTAAATCTTGAATCAAAGTTTGCATCCTATCGGCGGCGTTTTGCATTCGATTAAAATAATCTTTACCTGTTTCTGATAAGTTACTTTCTTCTTTTTCGATGATTCGAGAGGCAAAAGTTTGAATTTTTCGTAGGGGTTCCTGTAAGTCGTGGCTCGAAATATAGGCGAATGATTCCAGTTCTTTATTTGATTTTTCTAAGTCAATGTTTTTTTGTTTCAATTCATGGGTTCTTTCAGACACTTGCTTTTCTAATTCTGAAGTGAATACTTTTTGGCTTTGTATATCTGTGCTGGTACCTACCCATCTTTGAATGACCCCATTTTCATCTTTTTGGGGGGTTGCCCGACTCAATTGCCAGCGGTATTCGCCATCGTATCTGCGAAAGCGGTGTTCAAACAAGAAATCTTCTCCCGTGGTGATTGAATTTATCCACTTTTTAATATTTTCTTTCCTATCCTCTGGATGTACAATTTGTATCCATCCATCTTTCTGAATTTGATTAGAAGATAAGCCCGAGTAATTAAAAACAGATTGGTTAAAATAATTCAAATTGCCTTCGGGGTCGCTGGTCCATACAAACTGAGGCATTGAGTCGGCCAAGAGTCTAAATTTTTTCTCTCGCTCTTCAAGCTCTTGTTGAATTAGTTTTTCTTGGGTAATGTCTTGTACCGTTCCCAACATTCGTTTAGGCTTATTGTGGTCATCGTAAAAAACCTTGCCCTTCCCTTCTATCCAGTGAATGGTGTTATCGTTCCAAATGATTCGAGATTGATAATATAAAATGCCTGTCGCAAAAGCTTCTTCAAATGCTTTTGCCCGAATTCCCAAATCACTGGGATGAAGGTGTTGTACAATTTGCGGATGCGTTAATAGTGTCCCTCTTTTGTGACCCAAAATTTCCAGATACCTATCCGAGTACTGCACTTCACTTGTTTGTAAATCCAACTCCCAAGTGCCCAATTCGCTGGCATCTATAACGATATTGAGCTTTTCTTCATTGGATTCTACTTTATGTCGAGCTACTACTTGTTCTGTCACGTCTATGCCAATGGCCATAATACCATCTATTGTGCCGTCTTCGTGGAATAATGGTTCAAAAGATAGGTTGATATACACTATTTCCAGAACCTCGTTTCTTAACATTTGCACTGGCAGTTCGGTAGCCGAAAAGCGATTTTTGGTTTGATATACCTCATCTAACAGTCCCTTTATACCTTGACTCGCCAATTCGGGCATAACATGAAATAGAGGCCGATTGATAATCTCAGACTCTTTGCGTCCAATGATTGCCAAGGCACTGTTGTTTAAAATAGTTACTTGATAATCTGCTCCTTTAAAAATAGCGATAGCAATAGGTGCTTGAAGAATCATAAGCCTTAAATTACTCTCACTCAATTTTATTTTTTCTTGGATTTCTTTATCTTCTGTAATGTCTTGGAGAGTACCATTGAATCTATAAGGTTTTTTTTTATCATTAAACCATATTTTCCCTTTCGACTTTATGACTATTTCTTTCTTGAAGTTAGGATTTTGGATGGTATATTCTGTACTGTAAATACCTCTTGAATAGTTCTTCAAAATCTCTTTTACCTCATTTACAATACGTTCTTGATCTTTTTGATCTATTAATTCCAATAGTTGGGAAGGTTGAATCTGACTGTTATGGCCCAATCCAAACCAATTTCTAAAACGGCTATTGGCTTTAAAAGTGTTTGTTAAAAGATTATAGTCGAAAGTGCCTAACTCAGCCGCTTCAATAGCAAACTCCAATTCGTCTTTCTTTTTTTCAAGCTCTTGAAGAGTCTTTATATAACTTGTTGTTTCTGTGCAAGTTACCAGTATTCCAGTAGGATTGCCTATTGAGTCATATACAGGACTATGGCTAAAAGTCCAATAGACATCTTCCATTTTTCCATTTCGATAGATGGGAATCAGTTGATTTTCACTCAAGTAGCTTCTCCTGAGGTCAATACTTGATCAATTAAAGGTTTAATAATAGGCCAAATTTCAGGCCAGGCTTCTTCTGCTTTCATGCCCAGTATAGAAGGGTGCTTTCCATCATTTCCCAAGCTTGGGCGATAAGCATCATTATAAAAGCAAATAAGATCTTTACCCCAAAACAAAAACTTAGGGAATTTGGAGTTGAGCATAATACTCAGGGTAGTAGTCAAACTTTGTGGCCAATGTTCAGGACCTCCTAAGGGCGTTTTACTCCAGTCGTTTGTTCTAATCAATTCTCCCATCTCTCCACCTCCAAAGAGAAAATTATAGCTTTCTTTTTTTATGCACATCTGATTCATTGAAAGTTAAGGCTGGATTAAAAATAACTCTTTGGAGACTGGCATTGTCTCCTTTTTTCCTATCCGCAAAAGAGCTTCAGAAATTACTTTCTTTAAGGCTGAAAATGTGGCGGGCTTCCTGATATAATAGTTAGCTCCTTGCTCGTAGAGGAGTTGTGTGATGTCTGGATTGTAAGAAGTAGAAAAAATAATAACAGGAAGTCTTTTTAGTATTTCCGACTTCTTTATTTCTATTAGACAATCAACTCCTGTCTTGCGAGGCATGTTCAAGTCCAGAAAAAGAACATCTGGTAGATTATGTTGTCTTTTGGCGAGTTCTTCCATCAATTCTACTCCATCATTGATGGTCGTAATCATAACAGCTATGGATAGTTCATTTAAAGCATCTTTGAAGAGAACACAATCGTCCATATCATCATCGGCAAGAAATAAAAGTGTAGTGCATGTTCTCTAAAGTTGAGGTTAATGGTTCTGCCGTTGGTATCCGTCCTCTTAATCGCTACTATTATGTTATCAATAAACAGGCGCTACAAATATAATAATTAAGATAATTTTCAGCTCTTTATACTTTTCTTCCATTTTTTACTACCATATAAACCGATAATCAATATTCTCCAAAACTTAATGACTATTGGTAGTATCTTTCAATTTTAACCGTCTTTAAGTACATAAATTTTAATAAACAAAAATGCGATTTTGGGTGCTTTTTGAGTTGTCATACAAAGAGCAATTTTATAAATGGATGGTTCTATTTTTACTAACCACGGTTGCAACCAACGCTCAAAAAGCTTATAATCTGCAGGCAAATGCCACTTTCAAATTTAGGCCGTGTAAGGGATTATAGCGGAAATGTAGGTCGTTGGGGGCAAGCATATTTTATACTAACGACCTTACTCAATCTTGGGATGGTCGGCAAAATGAGACCAATGCCCCGTAGGATGTGAATGCTTGCAGTTTAGCTATCGTATCAAACGCCTTGAAAATACGCCTTTTTACAAGCAAAAAGAGCCGTTTCATTGTTAAGTTAAAAATAAAAATGACAATCAAATAAAAAAGAGATGACCATAACCAATACTATTTCAGAAATTAGACAATTGTTTGAATCACAAGGAGATGAACAATATTATGGAGAAGATGTAAGCCAACTTGAACATGCTTCACAAGGGGCTGATTTGGCACATAAAGGTGGTTTTGATGCCGCTGTACAAGCTGCTGCTTTTCTACATGATATTGGACACTTAATGCCCTCCGAAATGGAAGAAGAGCTGATGGAAATTTATGGACGAAAAGACCATGAAGAAGTGGCTGCTGACTGGTTAGGTGAGCGTGGTTTTCCTGAAAAAGTTTGTGCCTTGGTAGCCAATCATGTCAATGCCAAGCGGTATTTGACTTATAAAAACCCCAAATACTTTGCTGGATTATCAGAAGCCAGTCGCAAAACATTGGAATTTCAGGGTGGCCCCATGTCTTTAGAAGAAGCCACTACTTTTGAGCAAAACCCTTATTTTGAACTAATTATTCAAATGCGCCGCTGGGATGAGGCCGCCAAAGTAGTGGGATTACCTAAACCTAATTTAGAAGTCTATTTGGAAGTGTGTGAGAGGGTGTTGAGAGGGTAGAGAAATCTTTCATGCCTAAAAAAAGGGAATGGCAAGCAACTATATAACCCATTTTCCCGTAGGTAATGAAAAACAACACCCACTTTTAACACAAACACTTACGAATATGAAAACTGAAAGCATGAAAAGAGGACAGTTTTTGCGTGAATTAGGACTAAGCAGTGGTGCTTTAATGGCCTTTTATTGCCTCGGTACTACCATGACTGCCTGTTCTACTGGTAAGCGACGACCCCACACCTACACCCACACCTAACCCGCCTACAACAGGGGGGACCTCAGGTCTTACTGGAAATGCTGATACTGGCAAAGGAGTTATTAATTTTACTTTAGATCTAACAAATGCTACCTATGCGCCACTCAAAACACAAGGTAATTTCTTGGTAGTTAGTAGTATTATTATTGCCAATGCCAAAGGAACGATTGTAGCATTATCAAAAGAATGTACGCATGAACAAACCACAATTGATTATCGTGCTACTCAGAATGATTTTATGTGTAGTAATCATGGTTCACAGTTTAATTTGGATGGAACTGTAAAACAATCGCCTGCTGTAAAGCCGCTAACTGTTTATAAAACCCAACTGAGTACCAATGGTAATAGCTTGACTGTCATGGCTTAAAACTGACTACTTGAACAAAATCATTTATGAAATTCATTGCTTTTATAAGTACACTATTAATATTGACGGGCTCGGTAGCGGTAATAGCGCAAGAAGATTTGACGAAGATGCTCGAAGAAAACGAGACCAAAGCCACTAACTATACTACTGCTACCTTTAAAGGTACACGAATTATTAATAGTCATTCGGTGGAAACCGTCAAGGCCAAGCATATGGATTTTTTGATTCAACACCGCTTTGGACCGCTCAACGACATTGATAATTTTTTTGGCCTCGATATAGCTACGCTTAGGCTTGGCTTTGAATTTGGCCTTACCGAGCGCCTGATGGTAGGCATTGGTCGCACCAATGTCCAAAAGGCAGTTGATTTATTTGCCAATACCGCCTGCTTCGGCAATCAAATGGCGAAGTAAATATGCCTGTATCAGTAACATTATTTGGAAGTGCCGTGGCCAAAACCCTCAAAGAAGGAACTGCGGAAGTAGCATTTCAGGATAAACTAACCTACACCACCCAAATTTTAATTGCCCGTAAATTTAGTGAGCGATTTTCTCTTCAAGTAACGCCTACTTTTCTTTATCGTAATCGCCCAGAGGCCAAAGGAGATGAACGCCCACTGTTTGCAGTAGGTATGGGTGGACGTTATAAATTAACCAAGCGGCTATCTATTAATGCAGATTATTACTGGGCTGCCCGCGACAATAACGTCGCGTTGCTGGACCGCTTCAACAGCCCTGTTACTTATCACAATGCTTTGGCACTGGGTGTGGATATCGAAACAGGAGGGCACGTATTTCAAATGCACTTTACCAACGCCCTCGGCATGAACGAAAAGCAATTTATAGGCGAAACCGTAGGTAGTTGGGGAAAAGGCGATGTCCGATATGGTTTTAATATCTCGCGTACGTTTAGCTTTGACAAACGCGCCCAATCCATCGTTAAATAAATGTAAGCCATGAAAACAAAACATTTTATTGATTTTAAGTCGATTGTAGGTCTATTCAATGCCCCAAGAACAGCCTATATTTTCTGTTTTATGCTATTATTAGGTACAGATGTCCAAGCCCAAAATTTTTATGCTACCAACAACGGCGAAACTACTTTTTTTTCGCAAACACCCGTCGAAGACATCACCGCTGTTAATAAATCAGGGCAGTTTATTCTCAATATCACCACCAACGACATGGTGGTGCAGATGAATATGAAGCAGTTTGATTTTCCAAACAAGCTCATGCAAGAACACTTCAATGAAAACTACATAGAATCTGAAAAATATCCTAAGGCAGTCTTCAAAGGTAAAATCAGTGAAACAATAGATTTCACTAAGGAAGGTACTTACGACGTGTCAGCCACAGGCAATTTTTCGCTGCATGGGGTTACGAAAGCACGTACTTTAAAGGGAAAGTTAGAAATTAAGGGGAAATCGTTAGTTTTTACTTCCGATTTTGACATTGCCCTTGCCGACCACAAAATTGAAGTACCCAAGCTTGTTTTTGTAAAAGTAGCTCAAGTTATCAAAGTCAAAAATAACTATACGCTTACGCCGTACGTAGCCAAGAAATAAAGTATAAAATCAGCAAATTCTTCTTTGATGAGTGGTTGAAAATTCAGCCACTCATTTTTATTTTCCACAAAAATATTCTTTCAATTCTATGAAAAAAGTACATTTTCCCTCCTCTTAGCCGCTTCTCTGCTAATTATAGGAAGTAGCTTCGTAATCAAAAAAAGTAAATGGCAAAAACTTTTTAATGGCAAAGATTTCAGTGGATGGCACGCTTATAATAAACAAGGCCAAGCCTTGTCAGATAAATGGCAAATCGAAGACGGTGCCATGGTACTCACAGCCAAAGGTGGCGGTGATTTGGTTACTGACAAAGAATTTGAAAATTTTGAATTGGAATTGGAATGGAAAATTTCGGAAAAAGGCAACAGCGGCGTGATGTGGGGAGTGGTAGAAGATAAAAAATACTGCTGCCCTTACAGCACAGGCCCCGAAATGCAGGTATTAGACGATGCCAAGCATCCAGATTCATTTGCTGGTAAAACAGGAAACCATAAATCAGGCTCGCTTTATGATATGATTCCGCCTTCAGATTTCAATGCAGTAAAGCCCGCAGGAGAATGGAACAAAGCCAAAATGAAGATAGATAAAGGACAGGGTACTTTTTGGCTCAACGACAAAATAGTGGTTACTTTTCCAACCACAGGCCCAGGTTGGGATGCGTTGGTAGCCAACAGTAAATTTAAAACTTGGGAAGGGTTTGGCAAATTTCCAAAAGGGAAAATTGCACTTCAAGATCATGGAGATAAAGTATGGTACCGAAATATCAGAATTAGAGAGTTGTAACTATTTCAAATAAAAACCCCTCGCAGCTACACAAACCCCTAAGGTAGCGCGAGGGGATAAATTCATCATAGGTCAAGTCAGTGATTGAATCAACTATGCAAAGTTATGCAAACTTTTTATTACAATGCAATTATTTTTTGCATTTTTTTGCATATTATTTTTATATAAAACCAAAACCTTTCACTTAAAGGTTTAAGCAATTATTCGGCCCTTTAACCTATGATAAAAGAAGAACGACAAAGGCTCATTATTGAGAAACTCAATCAGGACCAAAAATCAATTTATTAGACTTGAGTGCTTTATTAAATGTTTCCTATGATAGCATTCGTCGTGATGTGATTGAACTGGAAGATAAAGGCTTGCTCAAAAAGTACATGGTGGAGCTGTAATTAACTCTTACCTATCTTTCAAAACGACCAAAGGCTTTGGCATTGAGACCCAAGAAGTACTTCAATTGACCCGCAAAGCCCAGAAACTCTTGGAAAATCATCAAACAGTTTTTATGGATGGAGGTACTACCAACTTTCACATTGCGGAGCAATTCTCAAAAAACCTCGAATTGACGGTGATTACCAATAGTTTACCACTTGCTACCCTACTCAATGAGCATCCCAAAATAGAAACCATCCTCTAGGTGGTACTTATCATAAGCGTTACCAAATCACGCTCGGCAACGAAGCTATGCGGCAAATTGAGCATTTTAGAGCCGATCTTTATTTGATGGGTTTCCAATGGATTAGATCCCAAAACGGGTGTTACCCTTCGGCATTATGAAGAATCGATACTAAAGCAGAAAATGATGGAGTCTTCCAAAAAAGTAGCGGTATGTGCTATTGCCGAAAAGCTAAATACCATAGAGACCTATAAAGTATGTGATTTACATCAAGTTGATTTATTAGTGACGAGTTTAAAACCCAATGATCCCCTTTTATCTCCTTTTCAGAGTCAAGGAGTGGCTATTATTTGAAACTTTGCAAAACTTTGCAAAGTTTAATACTGGGCACTAAGATAATTTTAAGTAAATACACTCACTACTCCCCCCGCGATTCGTAGAAATACTCGCGAGGCGTTTGTTGGGTCATTTTTTTGAAGGAGCGGTTAAAGGCCGTCTTGGAGTTGAAGCCTACTTCAAAAGCAATCGCCAACATGGTATAGTGGCGATTGCGAGGATCTTCAAAACGTTGTTTAAATTCATCAATACGATATTCATTGATAAAATCAAAAAAGTTTTTTTCATAAATCTCATTGATGACCTTTGAAAGTAGATAAGGGGGCATTTTGAGTCTGGTGGCCAGTTCGTTGAGGGTAAGACCCGCATTAGTATAGGGCTTATTTTTTTTCATAAATCCATCAATCTTCTCTTTGTAAGAAAGAAGATTTTCAAAAGCTTCAGGCTCTTTCTCAATGAGCGATAGGGAAGTATCTTGAATAACTACTGAAGGGCTATCTTTGGGACTCAAAAAAGCCAAGGGCTGAGTGGGTAGTTTAAAAATCTCAGGTTGGTGAATGGCAAAATACCCCAAAAAATAAGGAATCGTTGAAAAGGCCAACCAGAGGGTATCAATGCTCTTTTGAACAATAAACGTGGTGTCGGCATCGAAAAAATAACCTACTCCAAATAAAACACCCGAAAACAACCAAAATACCAAGCAAACTGCCTGTAAGGCAAGCACAGTGAGCAGATATTGAAGATTTTGTTCATATGAAGCCTGCGTTGTGTAAAGATTACGATAGGTAAGAATCACCCGCCGACAGGCAAACCAGTAATAGACATTGACAAAAAGGGCTACCGTACCTGTTCCCCAAAAAAGCAGCATCAAATCCATTTCTCGATTGACGAGCTTAAGTTGGAGGCTTTTAAAATCCATGAAAAAATAAGGCAAGTAAATCAATAGCTGAATGGCTGGTAATACAAAATGCCCCCACCATTGGGTAGGAAGTTTGGGTGATTTGAAAAGTAGTTTTTGGATATAAAAATAAAACAAAGGTGCATACAAAAACAGCACGAAATCGGGGACTAATAGTAATTTAGTATAGCTTTCGGCCATTTCTCTGTATGCCCCCACTACCTTAATCAATACCATTAATGCAATAAACGCCAAAGATACCACCAACCACCGATTAGCTTGGCGGTTATAATCTTGCATGGTCGTAATGGCGACAATCAAAAGAATACTTTGAAATACCGAAAACAGCAACAACAAATCGTACATGGAAATAGCCCGAAATGTACCCGACAGATCTTCCCAACTTTGTATCTCTATGGGAATATTATCATTATTAGGCGTTTTGTTTTTATAAAGAAGTCGATTGGGACGTACTTTACCATTTTCTTGACCTTCGATACTACTCCAATCACCCCGCGAAAACTTGTATTCTAAACGTTCTACATCTGTCACGATGGTGACACGGTAAGTATCATCTACTTGCCTACTAAGCTGATAATTTTCATCGCCAGGATCCCAACCGTTAAAATTACCCGTGATATAAATAGTGGCATCTTTGGGAGTATTGTTAGGGATTTTTGTGATAACAAAACGATAAGTAGCACGGGCTTCCCATCCTTTGATGGTCAGTTGAACCAAATGAGGATTATGTTCAAGTGTTTTGTCATAAATGCGGTCTTCACGACTATTGCCTTTGGCATCTCCTTCTACTAAAGCCCAACTTCCCTGTGTAATTTTAAATTTAAAACGAGTAAGAGAATCAGTCAAAACAAGGGAGTAAACATTAGTATTAGTTCGTTTGAATTCATATTTAACATCGCCAGGTTGCCAATTATTAAAGTCAGAAGCTAAAAAAAGACGTTCATTAGGAGTTTTAAAAGGAGGGTGTTGCACTATTTCCATATGTATCTGAGCGGCTACCAGCAAGGGTATCCACCAAAATACGGATATAAATAGCGTAGTTTTCATTTTGATTATTGATCTTTGATGCTTGAGCGATATAGCTTGTGAGGTTCGACAATCGGAGACCAAAAGCCACTAACTACTTTAGGCTGTAAACAATCAACCCTAAACAGCTACGGGCGCTTTGATAGCAGGCCAAGGGTGATAGTTTTCGAGTACAAAGTCTTCAAACTTGAAGTCAAAAATGCTTTTCACTGCTGAATTTAATACCATAGTGGGTAAAGGGCGTAATTCTCTCGAAAGTTGTAGCTCTACTTGCTCCAAATGATTGCTATATAGGTGAGTATCGCCGCCTGTCCAAATAAAATCACCGTACTCAAAACCACATTCTTGCGCCAACATCATGGTTAACAAAGCATAACTGGCAATATTGAATGGAACTCCTAAAAATACATCGGCAGAGCGTTGATACAACTGACAAGAGAGTTTGTTGTCGGCTACATAAAACTGGAACAGGGCATGACATGGACTCAACGCCATCTTATGCAAATCGGCTGGGTTCCACGCTGATACAATCATTCTGCGCGAGTCTGGCGTATTTTTTAGTTGTTTGATTACTTCTTGCAGTTGGTCAATGCTGCGTCCATCTGGAGCTTCCCAGCTTCGCCACTGTTTGCCATACACAGGTCCTAAATTCCCCTCTGCATCGGCCCATTCATCCCAAATACTGACCTTATGTTCTTGAAGGTATTGAATATTGGTATCTCCTTTCAAGAACCACAATAATTCATGGATAATTGACTTGGTGTGTACTTTTTTGGTTGTTACTAATGGAAACCCCTCTTGCAAATCAAAGCGCATTTGGTAGCCAAATACACTGATAGTACCTGTACCCGTTCGGTCGGTTTTAACCGTTCCTTTTTGAAGTATTGACGTAGTAAATCGTGGTATTGTTGCATGATTGAGATGAGATAAAGATGATTGTACTGGATTTAAGTTGGCCTCTTGTGTAGCGAATGTTACAGTATGCCATTGTAATTGGCAGATGGCAAAATCTATAAAATTAGATACGTATTGATGAGCAAATTCAATGTTCAAACATAAGCCTAAAAATTGGAATCAAGCAAGGTAGTATTTTTGTTTCTCCCATTTCATTCCTGAATCGCAGCTGTGTTTTTTACAACTACTGATAGGTTTGAACGCACGATTCACTAAATTTGCATCCTCATTTTATTTGTATTGACCATGTTTGAAAGCTTACAGGACAAATTAAACAAAGCCATCAAGACCCTAAAGGGCAAAGATAGAATTACAGACATTAACGTAGCTGCTACGACCAAAGAAGTACGCAGAGCACTGGTAGATGCCGACGTTAATTTTAAAGTAGCCAAAGAAATTACCGATCGAATCCGGGACAAAGCCCTCGACCAAAAAATTCTCATTGCCGTAGAACCGGGGCAAATGTTCGTCAAAATCGTGCATGAAGAACTCACTGAGCTTATGGGTGGGAAGGCCGAAGGGATTGATATCAAAGGCGACCCAGCGGTTATTCTGATTGCAGGTTTACAAGGTTCAGGAAAGACCACATTTTCAGGAAAACTCGCCAACCTCCTCAAACGCCAAGGTCGTCAGGTGTTATTGGCGGCTTGCGATATTTACCGCCCTGCGGCCATTGACCAATTAAAGGTATTAGGTGGGCAAATCGGGGTGGAGGTTTATGCTGAGCCCGACAATAAAAATGCGGTGGAAATAGCCAAAAATGCCGTGGCTCATGCCAAAAAATCGGGCAAAAAAATCGTCATTGTGGACACGGCGGGTCGTTTGGCTGTGGACGAAGTGATGATGCGCGAAGTGGAAGAAATTAAGGCTTCTGTGAAACCTTCAGAAATCTTATTTGTCGTGGACTCCATGACAGGCCAAGATGCTGTTAATACGGCCAAAACTTTCAATGAACGATTGAATTTTGATGGGGTTGTATTGACCAAATTGGATGGTGATGCGCGTGGTGGAGCGGCGTTGTCTATTCGGCAGATTGTGGATAAGCCTATCAAATATATCTCGACGGGCGAGAAAATGGAAGCCCTTGATAGCTTCTATCCCGACCGTATGGCCAGCAGGATTTTGGGTATGGGCGATGTGCTTTCGTTGGTTGAACGTGCTCAACAAGCCTTTGACGAAGATGAGGCCAAGCGCATCAATGCTAAAATGCGAGCCAATAAATTTGATTTTAACGATTTTATCGGGCAGTTGCAGCAAATCAAAAAGATGGGGAATGTCAAAGACCTTTTGGGGATGATTCCAGGCATGGGATCGGCCATGAAAGATTTAGATATTGACAATGATTCTTTTAAACCTATCGAAGCAATTATTCATTCGATGACTCCCAAAGAACGTGAAACGCCCGATTTGATTGATGGAAGTCGTAAAAAACGCATTGCAGCAGGAAGTGGTACATCGCTCCAGCAGGTTAATAACCTCCTCAAGCAGTTTGATGAGATGCGGAAAATGATGAAAAAAATGAACGCCATGGAGAAAATGGGCAAACTCAAAATGCGTTAGTGGTTTCCAGTAATTGACCTATTTTACTCCTGCATCTTTTTTGCCCAACAACACCATGTTGAAAAATAATAAAAGTGCTATAAAAAAAGCCATTAAGAAGACCTTGTTTGTGGGTTTATTGCTTATTGGTATCAAATCCAACGCACAGTCTGTTGGGTATTATCCTTGGAACGGGCTTCTTTCCCTAAGTACTAACCCTACAAAAACTGTTTGGTGTGATTTTCGTCTCCAAACCAATACGCTGTTTGGGAGTTTGAGTACAGAAGTATTGCCGATGGTGAATCTAAAAAGAGCGTCTATGGCTCAGTTTTATATAGGTGGAGGAGTGCGGTTTAATTTTATTGGCGTGATAGCCAATCAGACCAATAACGTCGTAGAAGGTTACTCGCTCAATATAGGCACACGTGCTTTTCCTTTTAAGGCTGTACCCAATTTTTCCATTGCTTTAGAATTGGCACCATATATAGTCCGAAAACTTGATTCAGGAATCTTGAAGAGTAATTTTGGCATTGTTTATACATTTGGTAAAAAATAAAATCATCAAGGTATGGCCATCATCGCTTTTTACGGTTTTTCAGCATTAGCAGTAGGAGCAGCCTTAGCTATACTGTTTACTCGTAATGTGATGTATGCCGCACTCTGTCTTTTTGTCACATTACTGGGTATTTCGGCCTTGTATGTGTTGGCAAGAGCTGATTTTTTGGCCATTACCCAAATGCTTATCTATGTGGGTGGTATTTTGGTTTTACTGGTTTTTGGTGTCATGCTTACGCACCATGCCCAACGAGAAGGTAGTCAAAAAGCCAATATCGTTCTTACCACTCATCTCAATCGTTTTTGGGGTGCAGTAGTAGCAGTAGGTGTTTTTGTGTCTTTGTATTGGCTTATAACAAACACTCGCTTTTTAATTACATCTTCTCAAGTTATTTCAGCCTCACCCATATCGAAATCAACCTTACGGCAAGTGGGCGTTCAATTAATGACTACCCATGTGTGGGCGTTTGAAATAGCGGGCATTTTACTTTTAATGGCTTTAGTGGGTGCAGCTTATTTGGCTACTGATAAAAAGAAATCGGGTAAAAACCTTGAATAAAAAACGTGATACGACCTTCTTTTCTTCAAGCGGGCGACCGCGTCGGTGTGTTGGCTATGGCAAGTTATGTTGATTATGACTCCCTAAAAGAAGGTTTGCGTATCTTGCGAGAAGATTGGCAACTGGAGGTAGTAGAAGGTAAAACCCTCCAAAAACAATACCATCAGTTTGCAGGGACAGATGCAGAAAGGCTGCAAGACCTCCAGCAGCAATTAGACGATGCCTCTCTAAAAGCCATTTTTTCGGCTCGTGGGGGCTATGGTAGTTCCAAAATTATTGATGGCCTCCATTTTAGGAAATTCAGAAAGCATCCCAAATTGGTTGTGGGCTTTAGTGACATTACTGCGGTTCACAGTCATTTACATCGCTTGGGCTTTGAAAGTTTACACGCCACTATGCCCAAGTTATTTGGGCGCGAAGGAAGTCAAAAAGCCCTTGAAACCCTCAAAAAGGCCCTTTGGGGAGAAGCCCTTTTTTATGAAGTTCCACCCCATCCTTTCAACCGATTTGGAACAGGTCAAGGACAAGTAGTCGGTGGTAATCTATGTTTATTAGCTCACCTCATTGGCTCAAAGTCAGATATTGACACCCGCCATAAACTGCTTTTTATCGAAGATGTCGAGGAGTATTACTACAATCTCGACCGCATGATGGTACAGCTCAAACGGGCAGGAAAGTTAAACCACTTGGCAGGGTTGATTGTAGGACAATTTACAGATCTCAAAGACAATACTACCACCCCTTTTGGGAAAAGCCACTATGAAATCATTGCCGAACATATAGCTGCTTTCTCCTATCCTGTATGTTATGACTTTCCAGTAGGGCATGTAAACGATAATTGGGCGATGATTGTCGGAAGAGAGGCACTATTAGAAGTTAAAAGTGATAGTACTACATTGAATTTTGCTCCCTAATTGTTTCATTCGGCTATCCATTGCATCATTAAGCCCGTCAAATAGCCGCAGTAAGTCCCTAAGGCATAGCCTAAAATTGAAAGTAAAACACCCACCGAAATCAGGGAAGGGTGGAAAGCTGCGGCAACTACCGAAGCAGAAGCAGCTCCGCCTACATTGGCCTGAGAGCCTACTGCTGTAAAAAAGAACGGAGCACGTATGAACTTGGCTACGCCAAGTGTAACCCCGATGTGTACCAACATCCATATAATACCTACGGCAAACAAGCCAGGGTTTTCTGCTACCGCAAAAATATCCATCTTCATGCCAATCGTAGCTACTAATATATACAAAAATAAGCTACCAATACGTGATGCACCAGCAAACTCTAACTGTCGTACTTTAGTAAAAGATAATACAATACCAAGAAAGGTAGCAATAGAAACCACCCAAAAGAAAGCGGAAGTCAAACTGAATTTTTCAAGGATAGGATAGTTATTCTTAATCCAAGGGGCAATAAAATCTGCCAAAAGGTGGGCAACTCCAGTAATACCGAACCCTACGGCAGCAATCAGTACTAAATCATACAAAGTAGGAATTCGCTGTGAAGATTGCTGTTCATTTTCAAGTTGCGCTTTCAGGGTTTCAATGGCAGAAGCATCAGCCCTGAAAATCCTATCTAATCGCTTTGAAATGCCCGCTCCATAAATCAAGACGGCCATCCATATTTCTGCTGTGATTACATCTACAGCAACGGTTTGAGAAAAAAGATAATCACTGGGCTGGAATACCTCTTTGAGTGCTGTTTGATTAGCCCCGCCACCAATCCAACTACCCGCTATCGTTGCCAGACCTCTCCAAACAGCATCTGCCCCTTCTCCTCCTACTGTAGCAGGATGAACCATTTTTACAAGCCAAACTGCCACAGGCCCTCCCAACATGACACCCACTGTTCCAGCAAAAAATACAATAAGAGCTTTGGGCCCCAAGCGTAAAACGGCTTTAAAATCCATGCCTATAGTAAAGTACACTAAACAAGATGGTAAAAAATATTGCGATACCACCGAATACAGCTTGGAGTCATTGCCCGAAATAATGCCAAAAGAATTGAGTAATCCTGGTATAAAATAGCAAAGAAGTAAAGGAGGAAAAATAGTATAAAATTTTTGCCAAGCTGCCTGTTGAATAGATGAGGTATAAAAAATGAGTGCTAAGACCACCATCAACAAGCCCAGTACGACGGCATCGGAAGTAAAAATTGTAGCAAGAAGCATGAGTATAATAAAATTTCTCGAAATATAAACAAAAAAACACGCAAGCCTCAAGTGGGACCTGCGTGTCGCAATTACACTTCATCAACAAACTAAAAACCAAATATTTTGTACTGAGTGTCAAGAAGACACTTGAGTAGTTATTTTAAAAGGATAACCTGTTTAAATTCAATTATTTTAACAAGTTATCCTTTTATTTTAAGCAATCAAAGCTGCTTATTTTTTTTGCTGTAGGAGGGGGATTCGAACCGCCCACGGTGCAGTTAGCCGCGATACAAAGTTTGGTGGTCTACCCCAGTCGACTAGAGTGCCGGCATTATATCGTGTTTGTACTGTACTCACCACCCCCGAGACAGGAGGGCATGGCTGCCAAGTTTCATCATCCTACAATGGTAAAGAACTTTTTGCTTAATACTTACCTTTTTACTTAGAGTAAGTAAATATTAACGATGCAAAATTAATAGACTTTCATTTCTGTTGCAAATTTTATATAATTTTTTAAAAATTTTGATTTTGTTCAATGAAACGACATTTTTGTTGAATAAATTTCAAAATTATTACTTCATCATGGATAGAAATTATGAATATGAACGCCGTAGCGACGAAAAAATAGATACCACTGACCTCAAAATCTTGTCCTTACTCCTTGAGGATTCTAATCTTGCTTATACCGAAATAGGTAAAAGAATACATGTATCAGGTGGTACGGTGCATGTACGCATGAAAAAATTAGAACAATTAGGCATTGTTAAGGGGCGCAACTCTTGATTGACCAAACCCGATTAGGTTGGGATATTAGTGCTTTTTTGGGTATCTATCTCGACAAAAGCTCCTTGTATGAGGAGGTTGCTATAGAATTAGAAAAAATTCCAGAAGTAGTCAATATCCACTATACCACAGGCATTTATAGTATTTTTGCTAAAATTGTATGCCGAGATACCGAACACCTAAGGCAGGTACTACACGACAAGATTCAAAAAGTAGGTGGTATTCAGCGTACAGAAACCTTTATCTCCTTAGAGGAGCGCATAGCTCGTTCTATTCCATTGGCTGAATGATGAAATTTGCGTTGTTTTTGATACATTTGCGAAAAACATTTTTTCATATCAAAAAACACCCATTCGTCCTTTCTTCTTAAAAAGCATCGAAACCAATTGGGGTTTGAGGCAACAGACTTATTTATGAAATTAACCTTTTGGGGGGCCGCGCAACAGGTAACGGGCAGTATGTACCTCCTCGAATTAGACGATGACTATCGGATTTTGATAGATTGTGGTTCAGATTTTGAAAGTGGCGATAGAAAGCGTACGCTTAATGAAGAAATACCCTTTTCTACAGCACTTTTTCCTTTTGAAGCATCAAGTATCAACTTAGTCCTTCTTACGCACGCGCACATCGACCATTCAGGAAACATTCCTAATTTATATCGCGATGGTTATGAAGGTCAAATACTTTGTACAGATAGTACTTACTCGCTGGCCACTATCTTGCTCAAAGATGCAGCTATGCTCAATCAAAAACGGCTTAATGAAATCAATAGTGTAGAGGCTAGAAAAAGTCGTAAGAAAGGTAAGAGAAAAGATTTTCCTAAAGATTTATATTTAGAAAAACACGTACGAGAAGCCCTTGAGAATTTTGTTCCCTTGGCTTTTAACCGCCGTTTCAAAGTGGCTGATAATTGTATAGTCACTTTTATTCCTGCAGGTCATTTGCTCGGCGCAGCGCATATCGTTATTGAAATTCGGGAAAATGGTACGAAAAAAACAATTGCATTTTCGGGTGATATTGGGCGGAAGGGCTATCCGCTGCTCCCCGATCCATCGCCCTTGCCTACCGTAGATTATTTAGTTTGTGAAACTACATACGGCAATCGCCTTCACGAAAAAGATGTAAACCCAGAAAGTGCTTTGGCTGATGTCATCAAAAGGGCTTGTGTGGATATTCCAGGAAGGCTTATTATTCCTTCTTTTAGTGTGGGTCGAACGCAGGCATTGCTCTACACGCTTAATAAAGTGGTTGAAAACCATCAATTACCGCCAATTAAGGTATTTGCAGATAGCCCCTTGGCATTAGAAAGTTCGCGGGTGTATCAACGCAATGTCAGGATGCTGAATCGTGAAGCCCGTGAGTTTAATGAAGAGAATGAATCATTGTTTGATTTTGAAAATTTAATTTACCTCGAAAGTACCGATGCCAGTCGCGCTGTATCGAATCATACCGAGCCGTGTATTATTATTTCATCATCGGGTATGGTACAAGGGGGACGTGTGGAATACCACGTAGCCCAGAATATTAGCAACCCTTATTGTACCATTTTGATGATTGGTTATTGTGCGGAAGGAACGCTCGGTTGGCGATTGCTCAATGGGCAATCTACGCTACGTATCAGAGGAAAAGAAGAACAAGTTTTGGCCAATATCGAAAAAATTGACGTATTTAGCGGCCACGGAGACCGCGACGACTTGATGGCCTTCGTGCAACAACAGTCGCCTCAACAGTTAAAAAGAATCTTCCTTATCCATGGAGAAAAACCCAGTATGGATGCTTTTAAAGCTACTTTAGAATCAGTAGGTTATGAAAATATTGAGATTCCACAAAAAGGACAAACGTTTGAATTGTAATTAGTTATACTATGCCAACGTACTTAGATTTTGAAAAACCAGTGGCTGACCTTGAACTCAAACTTGCCGAACTTAAAAAACTCGCCGATAATACACAGGTGGACGTATCGGACGCTGTGGCAAGCCTCGAAGACAGCATTACCCAATTAAGAAAAGATACTGCCCAAAACCTGACGCGGTGGCAGCGCGTGCAGCTTTCGCGCCATCCCGATCGTCCCTATACGCTTGACTACATCGAACTGATGTGCGACGAATTTATCGAGCTTCACGGCGACCGTACTGTAAGAGATGACCCCGCTATGGTAGGTGGATTTTGTAATATCGAAGGGCAAAGTCTTTTGATTGTAGGACAACAAAAAGGGCGAAATACCAAGCAGCGTCAACACCGTAATTTTGGTATGGCTAACCCAGAGGGCTATCGTAAAGCCCTTCGCTTGATGAAACTGGCCGAAAAGTTCAATAAACCTATCGTTACTTTGATTGATACACCAGGGGCTTTTCCTGGATTAGAAGCAGAAGAACGAGGGCAGGGCGAAGCCATTGCCCGCAATCTCAAAGAGATGTTTATGCTCAAAGTACCTGTCATCTGTATCATCATTGGCGAAGGAGCCTCAGGAGGTGCTTTGGGTATTGCTATTGGCGATCGGGTATTGATGCTCGAAAATACTTGGTACTCGGTCATTTCACCGGAGTCATGCTCTTCGATTTTGTGGCGTAGTTGGAATTTTAAAGAACAGGCTGCCGAAGCCCTTAAACTCACTGCTAACGACATGACAACTGCCCGTTTGGTGGACGGCATCGTAGAAGAACCTTTGGGAGGAGCGCATCTCGACCACCAAACTATGGCCAATACCCTCAAAAAGGTGATTTTAGATTCAATCCATGAACTCCAAAAACTAACTCCTGAAGAGCGTATCAATCAAAGAATCGAAAAATTCAGCGCTATGGGTGCCTATTCCGAATGATGAATCCAATCAAAAATATCATCTTCGACTTGGGGGACGTAATCATCAATATTGATGTCCCGCTGGCGGCTCGTTCATTCGCAGCATTGAGCCAGAAACCCTTGGAGGAAGTACAAAGGCTCATTCAGAAAAACGAAGTATTCAAAAAGTTTGAAACAGGACATCTCTCTGCACCTGAATTTAGGGCCTATATACGTGAGCTACTCCAACAGCCTCATTGGAGGGATGAAGAAATAGACACCGCCTGGAACTCGCTTCTTCTCGATATACCTCCACAGCGCATCCAGAAAATTCAGGAATTAGCCCAAAAAGGCTATCGGTTGTTTTTGCTGAGTAATACTAGTTCGATTCACATTGAAGCCGTCAATCAGATTCTTTTCAACACGACGGGTGTGCCGCAGCTCAATGATTTGTTTGAAAAGCTGTATTTATCGTATGAAATGGGGCTCATGAAACCTACCGAGGAGATTTATCAACGACTGCTCATGGATGTCAATATCATTGCCACCGAAACGCTGTTTTTAGACGACAATGCCGATAATATTAAGGCTGCAAGTAGGTCGGGCATCCATACCATTCATGTCCAGAAACCAATAACAATGCTGGAGTATTTAAAAGACTACTAAGTGAATCCAACTCGCACCCTTATTTTGCAAATTATTCTCTTTGTTACGACCGTGATTACTACATCACTTTCGGGAGCAGAGTGGATGTTTGGCCGCCCCTTTGATTTACCACTTTTCAAGATTGAAAACCCGTTGGGTTGGTCTCATTTCTGGCAAGGATTTTGGTTTTCTATTCCCTTTTTGGGGATTCTGACCGTCCATGAATTTGGGCATTATTTCACGGCCAAGTACCACAAAGTGCGTGTTACGTTACCATTTTATATTCCTTTGTGGTTAGGTTTTGGCCAAACTATCGGTACGATGGGTGCTTTTATTCGAATCAAAGAACTCATTCGCTCTCGCCAAAAATACTTTGATATTGGTATTGCAGGACCTTTGGCGGGGTTTGTAGTAGCTTTGGGTGTGCTTTGGTATGGCTTTGCCCATCTGCCTACTTTAGATTATATTTTCAAAATACATCCCGAATACCAAAAATACGGACTGGGTTTTGCTCGCGTGGTGTATGCCAATCAAAATACGGGAGGCAATATTTTGCTGGGCGACAATCTGTTGTTCTCCTTTTTCAAAAATTATGTAGCAGATCCCACACGCTTGCCTCCCCCTCAAGAAATGATGCACTATCCACTGCTTTTGGCGGGTTATTTAGCCCTGTTTTTCACCTCACTCAACCTCATTCCCATTGGCCAGTTAGATGGAGGGCATATTTTATATGGGCTTATTGGGGCCAAAAATCATCGTATTGTGGCACCTATTCTTTTTTTTGTTTTTATCACTTATGCGGGCTTAGGCTCTTACCGCCCCGAAGCGTTTGCCATTGCCGATGAGGGGGCTTTTTGGGCACAATTAGGTTGGTTGGGGATCTATATTTTATTTCTCCAACTCTGTTTCAGTCGCGTGGTAGAGGGCAATTCGCTGATGGGATGGATGTTGGCGTTGCTGTCAGTACTTGTTCAGTTTGGCATTTCTTTTGTTTTTCCAACTTGGGAGGGCTATTCTGGTTTCTTGATTTTCGGTTTTCTGATTGGACGTGTTTTGGGTGTGCATCATCCCCCTACCGACGATATTACTCCTTTAAACCGTCCACGCCAAGTCTTGGGCTGGTTGGCATTGCTTGTCTTTGTGCTTTGTTTCAGTCCTAAGCCATTTATTATACTCTAATCTGATGTTTGACTTTTGATGTTGGCTGTCTCAATGATTAAAATTTCAAAAATCTAACTTCAAACGTTATACTTTCCTTACTTATCAATGATTATTTCGCTTGCCAAACGTGCCACACAGGCGCAAGAATACTATTTCTCGGTCAAACTTGCCGAAGTACGAAAACTTATCGCTGCCGGGCATGATGTAATCAACATAGGCATTGGTAACCCCGATCAATCGCCCTCAGAAGCCACCATTGAGGCGCTTACCAAAACTGCCGTTCAGCTTCACAGTCATGGCTACCAATCTTACAAAGGGATTCCTGCTTTGCGCCAAGGGATTGCCCATTGGTACAATCGGGTGTATGGGGTGACGCTTGATGCTGAAACCGAAATTTTACCACTTATTGGTTCAAAAGAGGGTATTACCCACATTACTATGACGTTTGTGGATGAAGGCGACGAAGTGCTTGTGCCAGAGCTGGGTTATCCCGCTTATCGAGCTGTGACCGAGATGGTTGGGGGAAAAGTGATAGACTATCCTTTGCTCGAAAACCAAGCTTGGCAGCCCGACTGGGAAGCTATGGAGTCGTTGGTAAGCAGCCGCACCAAGCTGCTTTGGCTCAACTACCCCCATATGCCCACGGGCGCGCCTGCAACGAAAGCATTGTTTGAAAATGCTGTGCGGTTTGCCCAAAAAAATAAAATTCTCCTCTGCCACGACAACCCTTATAGCCTGATTCTCAATCAAAAGCCTCCTATCAGTTTACTTTCTATCGATGGTGCAATAGATGTGGCCATTGAATTAAATTCGATGTCAAAATCGCATAACATGGCTGGCTGGCGCATAGGATGGCTATCGGGAGCTAAGGCATATATTGATGCTATTTTGACCATCAAAAGTAATGTAGATTCGGGGATGTTCCTGGGCATACAGCAAGCAGCGGTGGCAGCTTTACAGAACTCCATAGAATGGCATCAAGCCCAAAATGATGTATATCGAAGCCGTTTAGACGCTGCGAAAGCCTTTTTGGATAGGCTTCAATGTACCTACGACCCAGGCCAAGAAGGGATGTTTTTGTGGGCTAAGCTTCCCAATAGTGTTACTTCTGCCGAAGTATTGGTAGATGAATTGTTGTACCAAAAGTATATTTTTATTGCGCCAGGATTTATTTTTGGCCCTAAAGGTCAACGGTACATCAGGGTTTCTCTTTGTATGCCTGCCGAACGAATTTGGGAAGCGGTGGAACGATTGGAGCAGTAGCTGCGCGTACCCTATATCACTCGTTTTGTGGTGCTCTCATTCTATTCTTTTCTTAGGTAAAAAATACAATTATTCCCTCGAAATCCTGATTTTTGCTTTACTTTGTATTGAAAAAAGAAATTTATCCCAATTTTATTAAAACAAAAACTACCTCCAAAATGAGTACAATCCAATCAGTACATGCTCGTCAAATTCTCGATTCTCGTGGTAACCCTACCGTAGAAGTTGAAGTACGCACCGAAAACGGCTTCATGGGCCGCGCTGCTGTGCCTTCAGGTGCTTCTACGGGTATTCACGAAGCGGTTGAACTTCGCGACGACGACAAGGGAGTTTATCTCGGTAAAGGCGTATTGAAAGCCGTACAAAATGTAAATGACATCATCTATCCCGAGCTATTGGGACTCTCTGTATATGAGCAAAATCTGATTGATAAAATCATGATTGAACTCGACGGCACAGCCAACAAAGGCAAACTCGGTGCCAACGCTATTCTTGGTGTATCATTGGCCGTAGCCAAAGCTGCAGCCCAAGAAGCAGGCATGTCGTTGTTTCGCTATGTGGGTGGTGTCAATGCCAATACACTTCCTGTGCCGATGATGAATATCATGAATGGAGGCGCACATGCTGATAATGCTATTGATTTTCAAGAATTTATGGTTATGCCAACAGGTGCAGAAACGTTCTCTCAAGCACTACGTATGGGAACAGAAGTGTTTCATGCTTTGAAAGGCGTTTTGAAAGCCAAAGGATACTCTACCAATGTAGGTGACGAAGGTGGTTTTGCACCCAATATCCAATCAAACGTAGAAGCCTTAGAAACAATCTTAGTGGCCATCGAAAAAGCAGGATACAAACCCGGCGAAGATATTTTTATAGCCATGGATGCGGCTGTATCGGAACTTTGGAACGAAGAAAAAGGCCGCTACGTATTCAAAAAATCGAGCAAAGAAGAACTCACTTCGGCACAAATGGCCGATTTCTGGACCGATTGGGTGAGCAAATACCCCATTATTTCTATCGAAGATGGTATGGCCGAAGACGACTGGGCGGGATGGAAACTACATACCGATGCCCTCAAGGGCAAATGCCAATTGGTAGGCGACGACTTGTTTGTAACCAACGTAAAACGCTTGGCCATGGGTATTGAGCAAGGTGTAGCCAATGCCGTGTTGGTAAAAGTAAACCAAATCGGTTCTTTAACTGAAACCATTGATACGGTAAGCATGGCCAAACGCAATAGCTATAAAAATATCATGAGCCACCGCTCTGGAGAAACCGAAGACAGCACCATTGCTGACTTGGCCGTAGCACTCAATACGGGGCAAATCAAAACAGGCTCGGCTTCACGCTCTGACCGTATGGCTAAATACAACCAGTTGCTTCGTATCGAAGAAGAATTAGGCGAAACCGCCTATTTCCCTGGAAAGAAATTTTAGTGTAAGTTCAGCTTTTGGGTGCAGTACGTCAGAGAAATCATACGACATGCTGCACTCAGATTCCTCCTCTCGTTGGAATGGTAAAAATTCAGTACTTTATATTTGTAAGGCTACATGCAACTTCCTCCCTACCTCCGCTTTCTCAAAAATTTCTATTGGACAAGTTCGATAGGACTACTGGTTTGGTTACTTTTTTTTGAGTTGCAGGGTATTCCAGAACAGTTCAAAAACTGGTGGAAATTGCGAGAAATGAACAGCCAAAAGGAATACTATATCGAACAAATTCAACTCCTTCAAAAAGAGCAAGCAACCACGCTGGGTACAGACAAACTCATGGAGAAATACGCTCGTGTAAAGTATTTTATGAAAAAAGATAGTGAGGAAGTTTTTGTATTGGTAAACAAAAACGGGGAGCCATTTGAGCAATAAAAACGTATGTTGAATATCCTTTTTGTGTGCTTAGGTAATATTTGCCGTTCTCCTTTGGCCGAAGGAACATTCAGAGAATTAGTTAAAAAAAAAGGCCTTTCTGATACAATTTCCTGCGATTCAGCAGGTACTCATGGCTATCATATTGGGGCATTGCCCGATCGCCGTTCGCGTCGTATAGCTGCCGACTATGGCATTGCCCTTACCCATCAAGCCCGCAAACTCTCCAGCGACGACTACGCCAACTTCGATTATATCATTGCCATGGATGAGTCTAATTTAGACCATATCCAAACCCAATTTTATCGCGCTACAGGCTTCCAACCTGAGGAAGGTAGGGTATTTTTGTATCGCCAATTTGACGAAAATACCAACGAAATCAACGTGCCCGACCCTTATTACGAAGACATGACTGCTTTTGAACAGGTATATCAAATCGTAAGTCATTGTGGCGAAAATTTTTTGGAATACTTGATCAAGGAGCATAACTTAGCCTAATTAAATGAACCCACTACAATGACACAAAAAGTAATTCTTATCATCATGGACGGCTGGGGTATCGCCAAAGTAGGCGAAGAAAACCGCTCGGCTGTCATTGCTGCTCATACGCCTTTTTATGATCGTATATTAAAAGAATATCCTCATAGCAAGCTCGAAGCAAGTGGCTTGGCAGTGGGCTTGCCCGCAGGACAAATGGGTAACTCTGAAGTAGGCCACACTAACCTTGGTGCAGGACGTATTGTTTACCAAGATCTGGTCAAAATCAACCTGGCAGTAGAAATGGCACATTGACTCAAGAACCCGTTTTAGTAGCGGCTTTTGAGTATGCCAAAACCAACAGTAAAAAAGTCCACTTCATGGGCTTGGTATCAGATGGCGGTGTTCACTCACACATCAGCCACGTCATAGGGCTTTGCCAAGCGGCCTATGATTTTGGCCTTACCGACGTATTTATACACGCCTTTACCGACGGGCGCGATTGTGACCCCAAAAGTGGCTTAGGCTTTTTGGAAGATTTACAGGATTCGATAGCTAATACCACTGCCCAAATAGCGAGTATCACGGGGCGTTTTTATGCCATGGATAGAGACAAGCGTTGGGAGCGCGTGGCCAAAGCCTACAATGCTATGGTAAAGGGAGAAGGAAAAAAGGAAAAAAGAGAAAATCTTTCTTCGGCCATTCAGGCATCTTACGACACTGGCACTACCGATGAGTTTATTGAGCCTATGGTGGTCGTAAACGAAAATGGTTCTCCTGTGGCTACTATTGAAGAAGGCGATGTGGTGCTTTGTTTCAATTTCCGTACCGACCGCGGTCGTGAAATTACCGAAATGCTCACTCAACAAGATTTTCCTCAAGAAGGCACAAAAAAGCTGGATTTGTATTACCTGACCATGACCAATTATGACGATGCGTTTGTGGGTGTGAAGGTGATTTATGATAAGGATAATCTCACAAATACTCTTGGTGAAGTAGTAGCTGATGCTGGCAAAAAGCAAATCCGTATCGCTGAAACAGAAAAATATCCCCATGTTACTTTTTTCTTCTCCGGGGGGCGTGAAGCCGTTTTTGAAGGCGAAAAACGCATTTTGCGCAATTCGCCCAAAGACGTAAAAACCTACGACCTAAAGCCCGAAATGGCTGCTTTTGACCTACGCGATGCCATTGTCCCTGAAATCGAAGCCGAAACTTCCGACTTTATATGTTTGAATTTTGCTAATCCCGATATGGTAGGCCATACGGGTGTTTTTGAGGCTGTAGTGAAAGCCTGCCAAACCGTGGACCAATGCGTAGAAGTCGTAGCTACGGCAGGGTTGGCACATGGCTATACCAGCATCATCATAGCCGACCACGGCAACTCCGACTACATGCGCAACGACGATGGCACACCCAACACGGCCCATAGTACCAACTTAGTGCCTTGTATTTTTGTGGGAAATGAGTACAAAGGACAACCCAAAGATGGTAAATTGGCCGATGTAGCGCCTACTATTTTGGAGTTAATGGGCATTAAAAAACCCAAAGACATGACAGGGAGAGTTTGCTGTAAGCATTTCTACAACGTTGTCAAAGTTCTAAACTTTGACAACGTTGTAAGTGAAGAACTTTTCGGGCGGTTCTTGGGTTAGTGTCAAGAACCTCTTTTATTATGAGATATTTAATTTTTGCCTTTCTATTTATATTTATTAGTTGTCAAAACGCTAATAATACCAACGCCCCTAAAAATTACTTTGACTTAAAAGGTTTTATCGAAACTCAAATCAAAGAATTGGAGAAGAGAAAGCCTTTAGTAAACAAAAAAATGGCTTTGGGAGATGTTACTGATACCACTTCTACAACAAACATCAATTGGGCAAAAGAACTCGATCTTTTTATCCAAGCCGACCTCAACAAACAGGCTTATCAGCTTAGTTATGATATAGCTACCCCTACTGCCCAAATCTGTCTTTATAGCTTAAAGCCAAGCGAAAAACTTCCTGTAAAGCTTTTAAAAATAGAGTTGGATGAAAAAACAAAACAACCTATATTGATTGAAGCTTTGTTTCAAGAAGAAAATCAACTTTACGATTCAGAGAAAAAGCTGGCGCTTACCTGCACTATGCGTCCCGAAGGTGTTTGGCTTGTTAAAACTTATACCATTAGTGGCTTTCAACATTTGGCATTGACCGATAAAAAGCCTTTTTCAATCATAGGGACAATACAATAAAAAAGCGAGGTAGTCTGTCATAGACACCCCGCTTTATTCTATATTCATTGATTTTAGCTACCTGCCGTTTTCTTGAGAAGAACCTCTCGGGTCATAGCCCGATGCAAATAGTGGATACTGGTCGAATATCGATCGTACTACATTGCGGTAATAATTATTGGCTACGTTGGGGTTTTTGAAAATCCCTGCAGCATAACCACGCCATACTACTTGATCTGAGTCGGCATCAATCAATGACACAATGATAGTGCCTTTATCGAGTGAATAACGAATAGGCTCATATTTGAAAGAATCGTCTTCGGTGTCCACCCAGTTTTTAATGACAGGTTGGCTATACCCTTGGTAGCGTAGGTTGTCATAGAAAATACCGTAATTAACAAGTAGTGTGGGCTTATTAGTAGTTAGACGATAACCACGGGCTTGCATTTGGCGGTGGATAGCATTATAAACTTCAGTACAAACGTTGCCTGTATCGCGCTCACATTCCAAAAAAGCATATGTGCTATACGTTTTGAAATTGGTTTCATAACTGTAATCATGTTCCACAAAAATCTTACGGTTGGTATTACAACCTGTTGCCCATACCGCAGCACAACCAAGTAAAAGAAGTGTAAAAGTTTCATACGACAGACGATAAGGTTTGGTGTTATTAGAAATATTTGAATAAAATTACGAAAAAATTCACGAATGCAACTTTTTTAACTGTTAATTTTAAGAAAATCCAAATTAACCTACATAATAAGCTACGGCTTGGCGAATTTCAGTCTCTGTTACTGTTTTATCATAAGCGCAACTACCAAGGCCATCCAACAATGAAAAACGTAATTCGCCCCCTTTGTTTTTCTTATCCTGCTGTGCCAATCCGATGATTGTTGGTACATCGGTAATGGCGATGGGGACTTTACCAAATACTGAAAATATAAACTCCTCTACTTGTTCTAATGTTTGCAAATCCACCATTTTTTTTCGGTAAGCAATGTATGTTTCCATGATCATACCTGCTGCTATTGCCTCTCCATGCAGTAAACGCTCTTTGGGTGGTTTACTCAGAAAATAAGTCTCTACGGCATGGCCAATGGTATGTCCAAAGTTTAAAATTTTTCGCAACCCTTTCTCGGTAGGGTCGTGGGCTACTACTTTCTTTTTGATTTCGACCGAATGGGCAATCAAATCAGGCCAATTTGGGCTTCAAAATCCTTCTTACGGATTTCTTCCCACTTATTGGCATCTGCAATGAGGCAATGCTTCACTATTTCAGCAAATCCTGACCTCATTTCTACATACGGAAGTGTTTGTAAAAAGATGCGTCAATAAAAACATTTTTGGCTGAGTAAAAACCCCAAGGTGATTTTGAATCCCTGAAAATCAATACCCAACTTTCCGCCTACACTGGCATCGACTTGTGATAGAAGCGTAGTAGGTACCTGCACAAAATCAATGCCACGTTTATAGGTAGCCGCACAAAAGCCACCCATATCACCAATGACCCCACCTCCCATATTAATCATCAAAGCATGGCGGTCGAGTTGAGCGTTGGTCATCTCATTCCATATTTTTTCACAGCTTGCCAAGTTTTTGTGTTGCTCGCCTGATGCAACCGTAACAAGAAGATGTTTGGGTAAAAGAGGCTTGAGGATGGGATAGCAGTATTTTCGTGTATTGGTATCAACTAAAACAATGATTTTGGAATAATGATTTGCCTGTAAAAAAACAGAAATACTTTCTTTGATAGGGGATAAAACAACAGTCATAGCAGAAAAATATTTTTTAGGAAAGTCAAAAATGGCAATAAATTTAGTTTTTTTTTCGAGATAGCCGAAGATTATTGTAAAATCATGTTTTAAGTTGGTTCTTTGCCTAAATTTTTGTCAAACTTATCCATTTAACCAATTATTTATGAAACTATTTCTACAACGAAGTATTGCTTTGTTGATGTGTTTGGGGGCGAGTCTCCCACTTTTAGCACAAGACCGTACCATTTCTGGGAAATTAATAGGTGCTTCCGACAATAGCGTTTTGCCAGGTGTAAGTGTAGTTGTTAAAGGTACTTCAAGAGGTACTACAACCGACAACAACGGCGACTACAAGGTAAGTGTGCCCAACAACGCTACGTTAATTTTTAGCTACATTGGCTATATAAAGCGTGAAGTAAAAGTAGGGAATCAAAACACCATTAATGTTTCGCTCGATAACGACGAATCTGTATTAGATGAAGTAGTTGTAACAGCATTGGGAATCAAGAAAGAGAAAAAAGCACTTGGTTACTCTACCCAAGACGTGAAAGGTCAAGACATCATCGATACAGGACGTGATAACTTTTTGACAGCCATGCAAGGCCGTGTAGCGGGTCTAACGATGACACCTACTTCTGGGCAGCCAGGCGCTTCTGTATCTATTCAGCTAAGGGGAGCGAGTTCAATTGGAGGAAGTAATTCTCCCCTTTTTGTAGTGGATGGCTTACCTATTGATAATCGTACATTTAGTCAAGGCGCGTTGGTTTCTGACCAGCCCAATCGAGCAAGCGATTACTTGAATCGTGCGGCAGACATTAACCCCAATGACATCGAAAGTATTACAGTATTAAAAGGCCCAGAAGCCGCTGCTTTATATGGTATTGATGCAGCAGCTGGTGCTATCGTAATTACCACCAAAAAAGGAACACAAGGTGGCAAAGGAAAAGTAAGTTATGATAACTCTTTTCGAATGGAAGAAATCTATCGCTTCCCAAAAGTTCAGCAGGTATATGGACGAGGATTCAATGGTGCAGCCAACTTAAACACGCAGTCGTTTTTTGGACCAAAACTTCCTGAGAATACCCAATTTTATGATAATTTCGATGGTTTTTTTCGTACAGGATTTACTCAAAAACACAATTTAGGTTTTGAAGGTGGTACAGACAAAGTAACCTTTCGTTGGTCAAATTCTTTTACTGATCAAAATGGTACTATTCCAACCAGCGCGTACCGTACATTCTCGTCTCGTCTTACAGCTACTGCTAAAATCACTCCAAAATTAGAAGCTATTACTTCTTTCAATTTTGTAAATACCCAAATTACTAAACCTGTTCGTAGCGAATTTGGTTTTTTGATTGGATTGCTTACTTGGCCTTCCTACGATGACGTGACTAATTACCTAAATCCAGACGGAACTCGTCGCCGCCTTATAGCTGATGCAAGCGAATACGATAATCCCTTATTCAGTGTGAACAAAAATATCAATAAGGATCGGACAAAACGCACAATTGGTAACTTTACACTCAATTATAACCCAACCGATTGGCTCAATATCGTAGGACGTTTTGGCGCAGATACCTACTCTACCCTGGGTAATTCTTTTCAACACCCTCAGTCTAATCAGGGATTGGCTGGTAGAGGTAGTGTTGAAAACTTTACTGAAAATAGTCAATTATTGAATGGTAACTTGTTGGTGACAGCCAAGAAAAAAATTGGTAATTTGAATACATCGCTTTTGGTAGGAAATTCAATAGATGACCGCAATTATGAAGTAACCGCTGTACGCGGAGAAAAATTATATTTAGAAGATTATAATTCTATCAACAATACCGATCCTACTACACAACGTAATAAATTGACCATTACTCGTCAACGCTTGGTAGGTGTTTTGGTAAATTAGATTTAGATTACAAAAACTTTCTGTTTCTATCGGTAACAGGCCGTAATGACTGGTCTTCTACCCTCCCTGTTGCTAACAACTCGTTTTTCTATCCTTCTGTGAGCGGTAGTTTTGTTTTTTCAGATTTACCTGAGCTTAAAAACAAACTTAACTTTTTATCTTTTGGTAAAATTCGAGCTTCTTATGCTCAAACTGGGAAAGACGCACCAGCTTATCGTGTAAGAGCACGTTTGGTACCACAAACAACAACAGGAGGAGGGTTTATCTATGATTTCTATGGTGATAATCCTAACTTAAAACCCGAACGAACCAGTGGGTTTGAATTAGGTACAGAGTTGAAGTTTATCAAAAACCGTCTTGGTGTTGAATTTGCTTATTATTCAAATGAGCGTTCTAATCAAATAGTTACCCAGCGTCTTAGTTATGGTACAGGTTTTATTTTTGGATTGCTCAATGGGGGCACATTCTCTAATAAAGGGATTGAATTAACACTTACGGCTTCCCCTGTTAAAACAGCCAATTTTTCTTGGGATATGATTGTTAATGTTACTCGTTTTAAGACTCAGGTAAAAAATCTGCCTGCTGAAGTAGCAGAGTTTTATAATTCGGATACTTGGCTTTATGGTAATGCTCGTGCCAGTGCTTTTTCAAGTGGTTTAGAAAACTTCTACAGCAATATCAATTTATCTAATAATCAAAGTGGTGCAGCCAGTGCTACAGCCATTGGTGGATATAGCTATTTGAGAAATAATAAAGGTGATATTCTAATAAGCCCCTCTACGGGATTGCCCGTCATCAATACTAATTTTCTTCCTATTGGTGATCGGAATCCTAGCTTTACAATGGGTGTTACCAATCAGTTTCGCTACAAAAATATTAGTTTGTCTTTCTTATTGGATATTCGTAAAGGCGGCGACGTATATAATGGAAACGAAAGATATCTATTTGCAAGAGGCTTGAGTACACGCACACTCAACCGAGAGCAGCCTGTTATTTTCAAAGGCGTTTTGCGAGATGGTCTTGAAAATAGTGACAATCCAACGCCTAACAATATTCAAATTACACCACAACTTCGTTCAGACTTTTATACTGCTTTGCCTGAATCTGAGTTTGTAGAAAAAGATATTAACTGGCTTCGCATGCGCGATATTACTTTGGGCTATCGCTTCCCCAAAGAATTCTTGAATAGGTCTAAAATCTTTGCCAATGCTAGTGTATTTGTAACAGGTACAGACTTATTTTTACTTACAAACTATAGTGGAGCCGACCCAAGTGTCAATGGTAACTCGGCTAGTACGCTTGGGGTAGGCTCTGCAGGTTTTGACTTTGGGACATTGGCTATGCCTCGTGCAGTTTCTTTTGGTCTCAGGGTTGGTTTGTAAAAACAATTTATTTAATACAATTGAACAACAATGAAAAAGATATTTAATATAGTGATTTCGATGGCGTTGATGATGAGTTTGACCAACTGTCAACAATTTTTGGACATCAACACAGACCCCAGTAACCCTCAAGTAGCTGATGCTACTGCCATATTACCCCCTGTATTGTCGCAAATGGTACGCGGGCATGTGTTCGACTCCCGATATACAGGCCGGTATGTGCAGTATTGGGGGTTAAACTCTGCTTCCGATACTTGGGAGCGGCATGGGTACTTATCGGGCAGTGATGCTGGTGGCGAAATGTGGCGCTCGCACTATTGGTCTATTGGTAAAAATGTAGATTTAATCATTGAAGATGCTACGCCCAAAAAACAATTTGACTATGTAGGGGCAGCCAAAGCTATCAGAGCTTGGGGCTGGCAAACGGCTACTGATACCTACGGTGAGATGATTTTGAAGCAGGCTTGGGAGCCCAACCGATATGTGTTTGATTATGATTCTCAAGAAGAGGTTTATAAAGAAGCAGCTCGTTTAGCAACGGAAGCTATCCAAGATTTGGGTAATCCCGAAACTATCCCTGCATTAAAGCGTGGAGATGCGGTATATAATGGTGACATAACCAAATGGACGAAATTTGCCTATGCCGTGCTGGCACGTAATGCGCATAACCTGACAAACAAAGCTACCTACAATGCCGACAAAGTAATTGAATATGTGGACAAATCATTTACAAGCAATGCAGATAATTTTGCAGTACCTCATGCAGGTACAAACACTGCCGATGGCAATTTTTACGGCCCACTAAGAGGAAACCTTACCACAACTGTGCCTGGAGCTTTTATTATCGGTCTTTTAGATGGAACTACCTTTGGTGGTGTTATAGACCCTCGTTTGCCCATTATGTTTGCCGCTTGCCCTGACGGAGTGTACCGTGGTGTAATATCCACATTTGGTGACCCTAATAATGTAGCTAATAATACCAAACGAATTCCACTCCTTTGGGGAAATCTCCCTGGTACTACGGCCCCAGCTGCTGGCCGCTGGATATACACAGACAAGGCAGCTTATCAGTTGGCTACCTATTCAGAAATGCAGTTTATCAAAGCAGAAGCTGCTCTCAGGAAAAAAGACGGTGCTACTGCCTTAGCAGCTTATAAAAAAGGCATTGAAGCGAGTCTGGATTTCGTAGGTGTTAGCACGACTGATAAGACCAAATATTTAGCCAGTAAAGCTGTAAAACAAACTTCTACTGAATTAACATTGAGCGATATTATGCTTCAAAAATACATCTCTTTATATGGCATGGGAGCTATGGAAACATGGGTAGATATGCGTCGGCATAACTATAGTAGTGATGTTTATACAGGTTTTGCCCTTCCAACAGGCACCCGTTTATTCCCTGAC
Source organism: Spirosomataceae bacterium (assembly GCA_041392315.1). Classification (GTDB taxonomy): domain Bacteria; phylum Bacteroidota; class Bacteroidia; order Cytophagales; family Spirosomataceae; genus Runella. The sequence goes on from JAWKMH010000008.1 coordinate 157,286, forward strand.
AACAATGGGAAGCCTGTATTAAGAATGCGTCCAAGATATAATTCAGAATATGTATGGAATCGCCAATCGTTAGATAAAATCGGAGGTAATAGCCCTGATTATCACACCTATGAAATCTGGTTTATGAAGCCTTAGTGAGTAAGTTAGTGCTCTCATTGGTAGTAAAATTTATTGGTATTTAAATAAACTCAAAATGAAAAAGATAATTAGTAATATTTTGCTCGCTACTGGCCTAACAATCTTCCTGATGGCATGTGGTAGTGAGTTCGACCTCCTTAAAGATGTACAATCGGCTTCTGGAGCACGCGTAAAATTTGTCCATGCCGCAGCCGACGCACCTGGGGTAGCCTTATATGTCAACGATAAAAAATTTTCAGGGATATTGACTGTTTCCCCTGCTACGCCAGGGGTTGTTACTTATGGTAATGTGTATCCTATCAACGATTATGCCTTGGTAGAGGCGGGTACTGCCAAAGCAAAATTAATAGCCCCCGCTGTGGGAACGACTCCTGAAACGACTGTTTTTGATGGTTCATTGCCTGTGGAAGCCGACAAATATTATTCCGTTTTTGCTGCTGGATTGGCACCAACCTATGGCGCTGCAATAATTGAAGATAAAATTCCTGCTTTTAATGACCGCGTGGTTTTCTTTAGAGTTATTAACATGGTTTCTAATGCAACAGCATTGAGTATAAGTATTGGCTCAACAATGCTTGCTGATAAAGTAGCCTATGGAAAAGCCAGCGAGTTTGTTGCTTATGATCTCCCAAGCACTTTTACAGGAGGGGCAATTAACTTTAGTGGTATTACTCTCGTAACTGAAGGAACAGGAGGCGTAAAAAATACCCTTACTGCTGCCAATCTCAATGGGGTAACCGCAGGGCGTGTTGTAACTTATGTAGTAAGAGGATTACTTCCTACTACTCCTACAGGAACAACCAAATATGCTATATCCAATTCGGTGTATTTCAATCGTTAAATTGGATTTTATCAGGGAATTATTTAACCCCAGTCTTTCAAATAAGAGTAGGCATCTAAACTCTCTATAAAAAAAAGCCGCATTATTTAGTGCGGCTTTTTTATGTTTACGGTTTTATCTGGCCTATTGCTATGCGCCAAAAGTCGCCATCGTACCTTGTACTTCGGCTTTGAAATGCTGAATAAATTCCTCTAAAGTCAATTGGCCTAAGTCACCGTGACCCTTGCGGCGTACCGATACCTTACTTTCTTCCTGCTCTTTTTCGCCCACGATAAGCATATAAGGTAGCTTGTTTACTTCCGCATCACGGATTTTACGGCCTATTTTCTCGTCGCGATGATCTACATAACCGCGCACATCGGCCTCTTGGAGTTGAAGGAATACGTCGTTGGCATAATCTTGGTATTTCTCCGAAATGGGCAACACTGCGATTTGGTCGGGCGAGAGCCACAATGGGAAGTTTCCTGCCGTATTTTCAATCAAAATAGCAATAAAACGTTCCAAAGAGCCAAACGGTGCACGGTGAATCATCACAGGACGGTGTTTAAGTCCGTCTGATCCCATGTATTCTAAATCAAAACGTTGCGGGAGCTGATAGTCCACTTGGATTGTCCCCAGCTGCCACTTGCGCCCCAGCGCATCGCGCACCATAAAATCGAGCTTGGGGCCGTAGAAGGCGGCTTCGCCTAACTCTGTGACGGTATTCAAGCCTTTTTCAGCCGCTGCTTCGATGATAGCACTCTCGGCCTTGTGCCAATCGTCGTCTGTGCCAAAGTATTTTTCGGCTTTGGCAGGGTCGCGCAGTGATATCTGCGCACTATAATTTTCGAATCCTAACGACCGAAAAACGTACTGTACTAAGTCTATGACACGTTTAAACTCTTCTTTGACTTGTTCGGCACGACAAAAAATATGGGCATCGTCCTGGGTAAAGCCACGCACACGGGTCAAGCCATGTAACTCGCCACTTTGCTCATAACGATATACGGTACCAAACTCAGCCAAGCGCAAGGGTAACTCCCGATACGAGCGTGGTCTTGATTTATAAATTTCGCAGTGGTGGGGGCAGTTCATGGGTTTGAGCATAAACTCCTCGCCTTCTTCGGGTGTATGAATAGGCTGAAAAGAATCTGCTCCGTATTTTTCCCAATGGCCCGAAGTAATATACAACTGCTTGCCGCCAATATGCGGTGTAACTACTGGTGAATAACCCGCCCGCACTTGCGCCCGTCGTAGAAAACTCTCCAAACGCTCGCGCAGCAATGCTCCTTTAGGTAGCCAAAGCGGCAAGCCTTGCCCTACTTTTTCTGAAAAGTAAAAGAGCTCAAGTTCTTTCCCCAACTTACGATGATCCCGTTTTTTGGCTTCTTCCAGTACATGCAAATAATCCTCCAACTCTTTTGTTTCGGGAAGGTTACGGCATAGACGCGCGTCAGCATGGGGCGTTTATCATCGCCTCGCCAATAAGCCCCTGCAATGTTCATGAGCTTCACGGCCTTGATAAAGCCTGTATTGGGAATATGCGGTCCACGGCACAAATCGGTAAAATTTCCTTGCTGATAAAAGGTGATTTGCCCATCTTCGAGGCCATCTATGAGTTCGAGTTTATAGGGGTCGTTTTTTCGCTAAAATACTGAATCGCATCGGCTTTGCTCACTTCCGAACGAATATATTCGTTTTTCTGCCTTGCCAATTCGAGCATTTTATCCTCTATTTTCTTGAAATCTTCTTGTGTAAAGGGCTTTCCTCCGAGATCGATGTCATAATAAAAACCCGTTTCGATGGCAGGGCCAATGCCAAATTTGGTACCTGGAAATACCGCTTCGATGGCCTCGGCCAGCAAGTGGGCTGATGAATGCCAAAAAGTGGCTTTGCCGTCTGTGTCATTCCATGTCAAGAGTTGTATGGTGGCATCGGTGTTGATAGGACGTGTGGCATCCCATACTTGACCATTTACTTTGGCCGCCAGCACATTGCGGGCCAGCCCTTCGCTGATACTCAGCGCGATATCCAAACTGGACGAACCCTCGGCATACTTACGAACGCTGCCATCGGGGAGGGTAATGTTGATTTGATGACTCACTTCTGAATGATAATTGATAATTGATAATTGATAAAGTTGCAAAATTGCCCTTTTTTCTGAATTTAGAAAACGCTTTGTTATTTCTACGAAATGGCTTATTATCCCGAAGATAGGAAAGATTTGTCTGTGTAGGGATTTAAAAGCCACGATTTAGGTTCCTCCTGCCGTCGGAATGAGAGTGCCTATTGGATTCACAAATCCACTTATTGTTTTATCTTAAACGTTCGAGTGGTGTCAATTCTAATCTTAGCATCGCGGCGGGGCGTTAGAATGTCAATCTGTAAACGTTGAGATTCGTGATTATCTTCTGGCACTATTTCTTCAGACTCTGTGGCCGTTTCTCGTGCGACAGGGGGCAGTGTGCCATATGTATCTAAATAATACTTACGTTGTTGAGCACGATAGAGCCGCCCGCGCGATCGCCAATCGCTGGCATCGATTTCAGTAGCTAAAGTATATTGCGCTATAGCTTCTTCTAAGTTGCCCATTTTATCATAAGCAGTACCAAGCAAAAAATTGATTTGAGGATATTGAGGATTGTGTTTTGCCACTTTCTGAAAACTGTTAGCAGCTTGAGGGAAACTGTACCACTTTAAATAAATAAGACCAGCCTGAAAATCAGCTTTGTAGTTTGTGCTGTCAAATACAATAGCTTTGCGGTAACAAATCAAGGCACTGTCTAAACGTTTTTGGTTATGATATAATACACCAAGGGTATAATACAACGCTGACTCCTGTGGGAAATAACGCAAGCCTTGCCTATTAATTTCTTTGGCCTGCTCAAACTCTCGCAATCGTGTATAGATGGTTGTAAGTTCAACGTAAGCAGGCATAAAACGGGGTTTAAGTTCTATGGCACGTTGCATTAGCGCAAGTCCCGACAATGTGTCGCCTTGCTTTGCGTCCAGCAAACCTGTATAAAAATAACCTTCGCCATCATATGGAGCCATTTGAAGGGCTTTTGAAAGATATAGCTTTGCTTGGCGGTACTGTTGCTTTTGCTGGGTCAAATCACCCAACAAGACAAATAATTCAGGTTTATCCTGCTGCAATATCTCTGCACGACGAGCGGCCTCAAGGGCTTCGTCGTAGCGTTTCAATTCGCGCAAAATGCGTGCCCGAGTCAATAAATAGAGACCGTTACTGGGGCTCATATCGAGGGCTTGATCTACGTCTTCTAAGGCCAGCAAAAAATTGCGGAGTGTGAAATACAATTCAGCCCTTTTGTGGTAATTATAAGCAGAACGAGGACTCCTACGAATAATATTACTCATATATGCTACGCCTATTTTTGCTCGTTGAGTAGCATCTATAGTGGGTAGAGGTGGTATTTGTGTACTTTGACGTGTATCGCTGGAGCATCCCCAAAAGGCTGCTGCCAACGAAAAAACGAGTATATAACGAAATACTGTCAAGAGAATAAGCTAATTTGAAAAGTTAAAAATAAGTCGATTAGAAAATAAAACTGTTTCCAATCGAACGGTTTAACGCTAATATTATGATTATCGGCTTGCTTTTTAAAAAGCTCACACAAAATTAGTCAATTCGTATGTGATTGTTAGATAATTTTACAGAACAGGGCTTTGAAAGGTTTTGTACTAAATTGATATTTAGTAGATTATTTGTCGAAACGCAACAATAAACCTCCATAAATTTGATGGCAGTATAAGGACGATGTGCCGGTATGACTACCCATTACTACTTCCAATATGTCTGATTGCAGCTTGTTCTTTCTCAGTTTCTGCCAAATTGTCACCTTGAATGATTGAAAAATCTACTGGCACGTTCGTTGTGAATGAATTACACGAAATAGATTGAGTCAAGACTAAAAAGATACTCAATCTTTAAATCATCAATCAATCAATATTTAAGATAATGGGAAAAATAATTGGAATTGACTTAGGAACTACCAACTCTGTGGCAACCGTAATGGAAGGAAACGAACCCGTCGTAATCGCTAATAGCGAAGGCGCACGTACGACGCCCTCGGTAGTGGCATTCATGGACAACGGTAACGGTGAGCGCAAAGTAGGTGCTCCTGCCAAGCGTCAGGCCATTACCAACCCCCAAAACACGATTTCATCCATCAAACGTTTTATGGGAAAACGCTTCAACGAAGTAGGCAATGAAATGAAAACCGTGGCTTACAGCGTTGAACAAGGTGCCAACAACACGCCCCGCGTACGCATTGGCGAGCACCTTTATACACCGCTGTAAATCTCAGCACATATTCTCACTAAGATGAAGCAAACTGCTGAAGATTACCTCGGGCAGACCGTTACAGAAGCCGTTATTACAGTACCAGCTTACTTTAATGATGCCGAACGTCAAGCTACTAAAGAGGCAGGTGTCATTGCTGGCTTGGATGTAAAACGTATCATCAATGAACCCACCGCTGCAGCTTTGGCTTACGGCCTTGATAAGCAAGGTAAAGATGCCAAAGTAGCTGTATTCGACTTGGGTGGTGGGACTTTCGACGTATCTATCCTCGAACTTGGCGATGGTGTTTTTGAAGTAAAATCAACCGATGGCGATACGCACCTTGGTGGAGATGACTTTGATCAGGTGATTATTGACTGGTTGGCAGATGAGTTTAAGAAAGACGAAGGTATTGATCTTCGCCAAGATGCCATGGCTCTTCAACGTTTGAAAGAAGCTGCCGAAAAAGCCAAAATTGAACTTTCGAGTTCTTCACAATCGGAAATCAACTTGCCTTATATTTTCCCTGTCAATGGTATTCCAAAGCACTTGGTGCGCTCCTTGACAAAGGCGAAATTTGAACAGTTGGCTGATAAACTCTTCCAACGCATGATGGAACCTTGCAAACGTGCCATGAACAATTCTGGCCTTAAAATGGCTGATATTGACGAGGTAATTTTGGTGGGTGGCTCTACGCGTATTCCACGGGTGCAAGAGGAAGTAGAGAAATTTTTTGGAAAGAAGCCTTCTAAGAGTGTCAATCCCGACGAAGCGGTAGCTATTGGTGCAGCCATTCAAGGGGGGGTATTGACAGGCGAAGTAAAAGATGTATTGTTGCTCGACGTGATTCCGTTGTCGTTGGGTATCGAGACCCTGGGCGGCGTGTTTACCAAGCTTATTGAAGCCAACACCACCATTCCGACTAAAAAATCGGAAACTTTTTCAACGGCTTCTGACAACCAACCTTCGGTAGAGCTGCACGTTTTACAAGGCGAACGCCCCATGGCTACTCAAAACCGTACCTTGGGCCGCTTCCACTTAGATGGTATTCCGCCTGCACCACGCGGTATCCCTCAAGTAGAAGTAACCTTCGATGTAGATGCCAATGGTATCTTGAACGTAACGGCCAAAGACAAAGGCACAGGCAAGGAGCAGAAAATCAGAATCGAAGCCTCAAGTGGCTTGTCAGACGCTGAAATCCAACGGATGCGCGAAGAAGCCAAAGCCAACGAAGCTGCCGACAAGGCCGCTCGTGAGGAAATAGAAAAAGTAAATGCCGCTGACTCGATGATTTTTAGTACTGAAAAACAACTGAAAGAATACGGCGATAAGCTTTCAGCAGGCAATAAATCGGCCATTGAGGGTGCTTTGGAAGAACTCCGCACCGCTCACAGCAGCCGCAACATAGCGGGCATTGATGCTGCCATGAACAAAATTACCGAAGCATGGAATGCTGCCTCGCAAGAGATTTATGCCGCAGGTGCGGAGGCAGGTGCTCCAGGTGCAGCTCCCAATGAAGGCCCTCAAGCTGATACAGGGGCTAAAGAAGAGGGAGAGTTTGTCAACTTTGAAGAAGTGAAGTAGTTCGCTTGGCAGTGTACAGCCAGTACTGAATCTGCCTACAGAATAAATACAAAAAAGCAGCCTTAATATACAATAAGGCTGCTTTTTTATAGAAAAAGATTTTTATAGGTAAGTTTTTTGAAGTGGGAAATACATACCTTAGCTCACTAAACCTACTTCGTGTTATGTAGTTATCATAACCATGTTTTTAATAAAATTAACAATGCAAAGAGATAATTTATTACGACAAATCAATTTTATCAAAGAAATAGACAAGGTCAAATACATTCAGCGTAAGACAAAACTGTTTAATAGTGACAGAAATGAAAATGATGCAGAACATAGTTGGCATTTAGCAATGATGACAATTGTGTTGGCAGAACATTCTAATACCCCTATCGATATTTTGAAAGTGTTGAAAATGGTTTTGATACACGATATCGTAGAGATTGATGCGGGCGACACATTTATTTATGATATGACAAAAAACCATTCAAATACGGATGAGGAAAGAATAGCGGCAAATCGAATTTTTGGAATGTTACCCAAAGAACAAGCAGCTGAGTTCATTGCGATTTGGGAAGAATTTGAGAGTGGAAAGACCAATGAGGCAAAATTTGCTAGATCAATGGATCGGCTTGAACCATTGCTTCAGAATGTCTCCAATGATGGTGGAACTTGGACAGAATTTAATGTGACTTATTACAAAGTTTATGAAAAGAAAAAAGCAATTAAAAAAGGCTCTGACTCAATTTGGAGCTATGCAAAGGATTTAATTAATGAAAGTGTGGACAAGGGTATTTTAAAAAAAGAAACTGATTGATAGAAAAAATGCTACCAATTAGTATTCCGTAAGCTTAAAGAGGCGAAGATTGAAACGTTATAAGTTCAAATAACAAATTTGGAATTATAGTATTATTAGCTCTAAAATTTCCCAGTCAGGGTAAGCCATGCACTACGACCCGCCCCATTGATGCCTGAACCATGTGTACGATAATCTTCATCAAAGAGGTTTTCTAACCGAAGATTCAAGCCGAAGTGTTTTGCTTCAAAACCTCCCTGTATATGCACGATTTGCCAAGCAGGAGTACCTCCTTTAGCAATACGATTATCGTCTTTGTCGCCTTGTGAGAGTCGATCTTGAAGTTGAGCAAAGAAGTATTCGCTTCTTACAAACCATTTTTTTTGTTGATAGGCTACGCCCAATCGGCCATTCAAAGGAGGAATACGACGCATCGGTTCGTTTTTGGTTTCATTTTGTCCAAAACAATACGAAACATTGCCATATAATTCCCAATTTTCGACGATTGCTACCTGTACATTGGCATCAAGGCCATTGATATGGGCTCTTCGACATTTTCTTTCTGATATACATTTAGCCCACTAATGACTTGCGCTGTCTTCACACGGGTAATCAGATCTTGGAGCTTTGTGATAGTAACTGACTGAGGCCGACGCGCGACGGGTTTGGAGTTTGTACCCAATTTCAGAGGTTAGAGCGCGTTCTGGTTGAAGCTTGTTAGTAGGTACTTCGTACCGAAAGTCCACGATGCCGAGTGTGCCGAGGTCGTCCACATTGGGTGCGCGAAAACCAGTACTGACGTTCACAAACAGGCGTGAATGACTAACTAAAGCCGCCGATAACCCGATATTCCCTACCAATGCGTGGGAGTGAGGCGAAGTGCCAATGGTTTCGTCGGGTATATTGATAATAAAACCATTGTAACGCAAACCTGCGGTAGCGATAAAACGCTTATACAATGCCATTTGTGCCAATGAATAGACAGAATAATTAAGGTAAGTGGCCCCATCAGGATAAAGGCCACGGCTGAGTTTGGTTTGGTTGGTTTTTGGTGTCTAAGTCAAATCGTTCGCTACGAACGCGGTCGTGGTATAATTCGATGCCTGTATTGAGTGAGGCCCCTTGCCCAGCTCGCTGTGATTGTTGAGGTTAAATCCTAACGTAGCCACACGGTCGGTTTCGACGCGGCGAGTATCACTGCCGTTTCTTTGACTACTACGCCCCTCCTTGGTATTTTGGTGAGAAAGAGTAAGGGTTTGTTCTTTAAAAAAGCGATGATTGGTTTGGTGTACCAACTTACCGTAGGTCAAATGGCGACGTTGTGGGTCGAAAACATTGAGTGCAAAATTATCTAATTGGTAGCGATAATAAGCAGGAACGTTTTGCTGATACACGTTTTGGTGGGCAACGGTGAGCATTAAATTTTGATGGAGTAAAAACTTTGCTTTTAAGTCGAAGTCGGCTTCTTCATAACCCGACGGTGTTTGAAAGCCTGTGTTTTACCCCCAATAAATCACAAAATTTCGTGAAACGCCGCCTTGCAGCGCAAAGGCTTTGCCACCATAGCTGGACGACAACCGTAAACTACGCTCCATGCCTCACGCATCTGACCGTGCCTGCACCTGAAAAGCCACTTTCCAATTGAGATCAATGGTGAGTACCTGAATAGCCCCTCCCGTCTGAGCCATATTGTACTGAGCCACTCCCTGCCAATACTTCCACACGATCAATCGTAAAAGCATCGATGGTATTGAAATATTGATTAGGACCATAGCGAAAAGTACTGTTGTTGAGTCAATACCGTCATATGAGCAGTAAGGTTTGATTGCCCGTTAGTCCCCGCACAAAAGGAGAACCCGCGCCTTGGGTAGTTTTTGCATGGTCTACCCATGACACCAAACAAGGCATCGGGAACGCTCGAGTGGGTCTCTTTTGAATTGTTTTTGATTGAGGGTGTAAATAGTAGCGGGGTTTCAAAAGCCGATTGCTCGCTACGGTGCGCCGTGACGACCACTTCTGATAGCTGCTGTACTTGACTGCTATCTGCCAGATTGATGGCTTTTAAAGACAATGATGAAAGGGAGAAAAGGAGGAAGAGGGAAGTAAAGTAAATTTTCATGAAACGGTGTTTTGATGAGGCTTCAAAAATAAGGACTTAAAATGAAGATAGCGCATTTCGGGTATGAATGTATGGTGATTTCTTACACTACAAGCTGGCTAATATACCCATAAATAAGCCAATGTACCCATAAAGTGACAAAGGTAAATTACCAATATAATGTTAAATTGGAGTAATTTGTTGGCCATAAAGTAAAATGTTTGAAAGACAATGAATGGATAGAGTTTGTACTACTGTCACAAAGTAGTATTTGTGTAGTATTACTTAAAAATTAAGCCAACGTAAAGGAATTGTGAAGTGCCAATTTTATATAATCATTAAAGAGGTTTTAATGAAACTTTGGCTCTTATTACGATAGATTATTCCTGATTTTAGGCAACTATAACGATCAAAATTATTTAATAGGTAGTATTGCTTATAGAACAAAATAGCCACTATAAATAGAAAACTTGTTTAGTATTAATAATTTTTTAGACCTTTGCAACTTACTATGTGATTAAATCAAAACCACCATGAAACACCTATTGAGACTTGTTGTTTTGACATGGCAGGCACGACCGTAGATGAGCAAAATGCGGTCTATAAGGCGATTCATCAAGCCATTTATCAAGCAGGCTACGACTGTTCGCTCGACTTAGTGACTGAAAATAGCAGCAGGCAAAGAAAAATTTCAAGCCATTAAAGATGTAATTAGTGATTTGATACACAATGAACCCTCTGATGCAGTCGTAACGGCCATTCACGAAGATTTTAAGCAAAGATTGGATGAAGTCTATGCGGTGGTATTGCCAAACCTATGCCAGATGCCGAGCAAGTATTTGGACAATTGAGGAGAAAAAATAAAAATTGCCCTTAACACAGGCTACTCGCGAGAGGTAGCTAACTTATTGATGAGACAATTAGAATGGGCTGTGCCACACACAGTAGATGCGCTGATTACGGCCTCTGACGTAGTGCAAGGGCGGCCTCACCCCGACATGATTTTAGAGGCGATGCGATTATTAAACGTTTCTGACCCCAAGAGCGTAGCCAAAATTGGAGACTCGGCCATTGACATAGAAGAAGGCCACCGTGCTGGCTGTAGCCTCGTGGTAGGCGTGCTAACGGGGGCGCAAACTCGCTCTCAACTCGCCACTGCCAATCCTACACATATTTTTGAAAATCTATCAAATTTATTGGCGATACTTGAATAAAAAATCCATGAAAACACATTTTGACCTCATTGTAGTGGGTGGCGGTATCATGGGGACTTTTCATGCCTATCATGCAACACTGCACAACAAATCAGTCTTATTGTTAGAAAAAGACAATTTCCCTGGGGTGCTACAGTACGCAATTTTGGACAAGTGGTGCCGTCAGGTTTGGCGGGAAAGTGGTTTGATTATGGACAGCGAAGCCTGGAATTATACCAGTTTTTGCAGCAAAAAGTAGATTTAACAGTTCTGTAAACAGGGGTCAGTCTATATCGCTTCTGATGCGGACGAATGGCAGTTGGCCAACGAGTTGTATGATTATTACCAAACATTGGGCTATCCTTGCCAATTGCTAAACAAAACGACTTGCCTCGACCAATACCCCTTTCTTCAAAACGAATATCCTATGGGGGGGCTTTATTTCCCGGATGAATTGGCGTAGATTCTCCTCAATTGATGCGACAATTTTTGAAGTATTGCGACTGAACAAAAAGGTATTACCTATTTGTCCAACGCCAATGTGATGGAGTGCCAAACAATCAATGGAAAAGCAACGGTAAGACTAAGCTCATAACAGCAATGGACAGCCGATAAAGTGTTGATTTGCAATGGGCATGAATTTAGGCTATTGTTTCCTACCTTGTTTGCCCAAAGCAATTTGGTGGTAAGAAATGGCTGCAAATGTTACAAACCATTCCATTTCCTGAACTAAGAATGAAAGGTAATATCTTAACAGGGTTGACCATCAGGCGCTATGAGTCGTTTCAACAATGCCCTTCTTACAGCCAACTCAAAACACCTCCGCACTATGATGAACTCAAAAAATGGGGGATTCACTTGTTGTTTAAACAGGCGTTAGACGGCTCGATAGTCGTGGGAGATTCGCACGAATATGCTCCCGCCTCGCAGGTAAATGATTTGGGCTATCATCTCAACGATTACGTCAATCAGTTGATGATCACTGAAGCCAAGCGTATTGTTAATATTCCTGTAGAACTTGTGCAAAGCAGTTGGGCAGGTTTTTATAGCCAAACCACTGATGAAATTTTTGAGTATGATATGGATGAAAACATCCGCATCATCACAGGTATTGGTGGCAGGAATGACTTGAGCGGTGGCTATGCCGAGAGAAGAAACAATAAGGCGTATATTTGGCTAAAGGGGCTTTCACAAGAAAATGACCTAAATCCTTTCTAACTTATAAGGATAAATCCCTGTATTCCATTGACAAACATATAGATTTTTGTCTTCATCTATACAAACATCATGGCAATGTTTGAATATAGGCTTTTCTTGTAGCATCAATTCCAATTTTCCGTCTTTATAGTGGGGGCTTTGTGCCGCCTGGGTTTGAAATAACTCGATTATTTTTATCGAGAATAGTCACAAATCCTCGGTTTAGTTTAGGGTTGTAATCGCCTTTGTCCATGCCAAAACATACCCCTGAGTAAATATTTTCACCATCAAATACAGCCCTACTCATAAAAGCTCCTGTAGATAAATGGTCTCTATATATGTTCCTTCCAATGTAAAGCGTTTGAAGGCATTTTTCATCCTTGCCGTACAAATAAGGGTCGGATTAGTAGGCGTGCGGTAGTCTATGGCTACTCCATGTACTTGTTTGAATTTAGATTCTTGAAGATAGCTGTCGCCCCCAAACTTATTGATAAAGTTGCCTTTTGCATCATAACGTAGCACAAATTGAGAACCGTAGCCGTCGGCTACATAAATATCGCCGTTGGGGCCAATGGCTGTTTCGGTAGGTGAAAATTTACTCAATGTATCATATACCCCAGTTGTTCTGGGGTGTGCCAACTCCATGACAATTTTTCCTTGAAGCGTGGTTTTGATAACACGCCCCGACGCTATATCGGTGATATACAGGTATTCATCGCCGCCTTCTTCATGAATTGTCAAGCCGTGCGCTCCATCTAATTGGAGTGTCCAGCTCTCCAGCAATTTCCCTGACTTGTCATAAATCAGTACGTTATTCTTTCGCTCATCGGTCAGCATGAGTAAGCGACCTTGGCGGTCTTTTACCATTTCATGACAGTTTTTGACAGGGTATTTTTGTGTATCTAATTTCCCCCATTCGCTGTGCACTTTGTACTTAAAATCCCCATGACCAATGACATCTGCGCTCAATTTAGGCTTGCTTTTCAAAATATGAAAAGGGGTGATGGAAGCGCCTACAAAGGCACTACTTTCTACCACCGTTGTTTTCATAAAATATCTTCTTGAAACTTTACTATCGTCCATTAGCTATGAAAGTATATCTTTTACTACATGACCTTCCACATCTGTCAATCTGAATCGTCGGCCTTGGTATTTGAAGGTGAGTTGTTCGTGGTCTATCCCTAAGAGATGCATCAAAGTAGCCTGAAAATCGTGTACATGCACTTTGTTTTGGGCTACGTTATAGCTAAAATCATCGGTTTTTCCATACACCATTCCTGCTTTTACGCCTGCGCCTGCCATCCACATTGTAAAGCAGCCCGGGTGGTGGTCGCGGCCATAGTTGGTAGGAGTGAGTCGCCCTTGCGAGAAACTGGTTCGACCAAACTCTCCTCCCCATATCACCAGCGTGTCGTCCAGCAAGCCGCGTTGTTTGAGATCAAGAATGAGGGCTGCATTGGCTTGGTCAGTAAGTTTGGCTTGTTTTCTCATACCGCCAGGTAAGCCTCCATGATGGTCCCAACCCATATGGTATAGTTGAATGAACTTTACGTCTTTTTCGGCCAACCTTCTGGCTTGTAGGCAATTGGCAGCATACGTGCCTGGGATTCTGGCATCTTCACCGTAGAGTTTATAGATATAATCGGGTTCGTCTTTGGTAGAAACGGCATCAGGAACAGAAGCCTGCATTTTATAGGCCATTTCATATTGGTTGATCTTGGAATGGATTTCGGGATCGCCCCACACCTCAAATTGATGCTCATTCATGGCTTTGATAAAATCGAGCTGCTCTCTTCTATCCGTTGCATGGACACCGTAGGGGTTTTTGAGATATAATACGGGGTCGTTACCTGCCCTAAATTGTACGCCCTGATGGTGTGAAGGCAAAAAACCATTTCCCCAAGCTGCCGAGCTTAATGGTTGTGTCGCCACCACCTTTGGAAAGCATGACGACAAAACTGGGCAAATTTTGATTATCAGCCCCTAATCCATAGCTCAGCCATGAGCCAATAGAGGGCCGCCCACCTTCTGTTGCGAACCCGTTTGCATAAGCATGACAGCGGGTTCGTGGTTGATAGCATCGGTGTACATGGAGTTGATAATGCACAGCTCATCTACCATGCTGGCTGTATAGGGAAATAATTCAGAAACCCATGCTCCCGAGTGTCCATGTTGCTTGAAGTCAAAAATAGACTTGACTAAGGGAAAGCTCGATTGCCCTACTACCATGCCAGAGTTGCGTTGTGGTGCACTTTGGGGAGCTTGGAATTTCTTGCCCGTGCCATTTGGCCAAAGTGGGTTTGTAATCAAAAGATTCTAATTGCGATGGCCCTCCACTTTGAAATAGATAAATGACCCGCTTGGCTTTGCCGGAAAATGCCCTCTACCCAAGAGCCTGTCGGTGCTAGTTTGTACGGGCTTATTTCCCGATGCCATCGAAGACGACGCATTGAGCAAACTCCCCAGTGCCAATGAGCCAAAGCCCAAAGAAGCGGTTTTCAAAAAACCCCTTCGAGATTCCATCAATTCAAGTGTTTTTTTTAAGCCATTCATGTCTTTCGTCTTGGGTGTTTAGTTTTTGTCATTCGACGATAGGAGAAATCTAATCCGCTCATTTTCTAGTTTTTTCTAATTCCTTGTATATCCTTCTGTGGTATTCATCAATCCATTGATAACGAAAGCCAAAGCAGCCGTTTCGGCAGGGTCGAGCGATGTATCACGCGGGAGTTCGCCTGTTTCTAAGTATGCAATAGCATCTCCCTTGCGGCGGGCATACTTGTCTTTTTGCTGTTTGTAAAACACGCTCAACATGGTTTTCTCTTTTTTATCGGGTGTTCGACCCAGCAATGTTCTGAAAGCAGTTGTGAGCCGATATACATCATTGCTTTCTTTTTTATGGATTTTCTCGGCCAATACCCTTGCTGCTTAGCTATCATTTGGGGGTCATTTAAAAGTACTAATGCTTGTAAAGGAGTACTCGTAGTTCTTCGTTTGACTGTACAAAAACTACGGTCAGGGGCATCAAAAATCAAGAGTGAGGGTGGTGGCGAAGTGCGCTTCCAAATGGTATAGATACTCCGTCGGTAGAGTCCCTCACCAGGGGTTTGAAGATAGGGATAACGCCAACTTTTTTCGGAAATTTCGTCCCATAAACCCGCTGGCTGATAGGGGTAAACACTTTTTCCTCCTATTTGATTGACCAAGAGGCCGCTTGTGGCAAGTGCATTATCACGGATCATCTCTGCGGTGAGCCTAAAGCTGGGACCCCGAGCCAGAAGGTCGTTAGAAGGGTCTATTTCGTATAATTCGGGCCGTATAACAGCACTTTGTTGGTAGGTAGCTGACATAACTATTTCTTTGTGGAGTTTTTATATCCCATCCCGACGCTACAAAAGAGACAGCAAGATAATCCAATAGGGGAGGATGGGTGGGCAACGCGCCTTGACTGCCAAAATCATCCGACGACTTTACGATGCCTTGTCCAAAGTGCATAGCCCATATTCTATTCACAATGACACGTGCTGTGAGCGGGTTTGAAGTCAAAAAGCCACTAGGTAAGTCCCAGTCTATTTTTGGGTAATGTTTTATCAAAGGGTAATACAGCTTCTAAAGCGGCTGGTTGTACTTCTTCAGTAGGTGCATCATAGTTGCCGCGGTTCAGTAGAAAAAGTTTTACGTGGTGTGGGCAAATCTCCCATTACCATGATTTCGGGTATATTGTCCAAAAATGGGTCAGGCTGTCGCGCCATTGATTTACTTCATTATAAAGGACTTTTGAGTTTTTGCTGCAACGCTTCATGTTTTGCTACGATAGGCTGATGATTGGTGATGGCAGCTCGGCTTTTATTTGGGTCGTGTAAGTGCAACACTTCCAAAGCTGAAAGTTCTTTGTTAAACCATTTGAATTCATCTAAACCTCCGTTTTTGAGTGTAACAATTCTGTCTTTGACCCCAACTGCACGCCCTTAAAACCGTAGGTGTGAATATCGTATTTGTATAGAATAGATTTGTAAACATGGTTGCCTATCTCTACTTCGGCAGGTGCGCCGTTGGTATAAATATGAACGCCTTCTGCACTGCCAGAACCGTCGTAAGTGAGGGTTACGTCGGTCCATTTTTTTAGTGGCTATTGGTTGTTTTGTTACTACATGAATGGCATTTTGAGGCCAAGAATGGGCCATGATAAATTTTAGCTTATTGTTTTCCAAAAACAAGGAGTAGCCTTTCAATCCTAACCTTATTTCTTCAGCGTGCGAAAATACATTGGCTTCGGGGTAGAGCGTATCCGGATAGATAGCAATACTCGTAGAAAAAGGCATGGTATGTTCAAACCAACCCATTTTTTCGGGTAGCACCACATTCGTAAATTCATTGAGAAATAAACCATTCCCTTTTCTTCCTTTTTTTAGGGTAGGTTCTTTGATGGTCAGCGGCTTGGTTTTACCATTGGTTTCGGGCGACTCATAGACTGGATCTGCCTTTTTTTCTATTGTTTTGCCTTTTTTCGCCGCTTTTGTTGCCGTTACGGCCATCTTCGGTTGATTGGTATCTTTTTTTTCATTGATTTGCTCAAACGGGTAATACGCTATGAGGCTATTGTTGAGTTCGGTGTCCAAGTGGTTTAGGACTGTTGCTGGAGGGCGAATGAGGCCAGGCTTTGCAGTGATACGATTCAGTTGTGCCTCTGATGTCGAAATTTTAGCTTTTATAAACTTAATAATGCGCTCTTGCTGAGGTGTGGTAAGTAATAATGCTGGCCCTGGGGTTTGGTCTGGGCCATAGACCGCACTTCCAAACTCATTGGTGCTATTGAAAAAGCCAAAGAGTTGAAAATAATCTTTTTGTGAAATAGGATCATACTTGTGGTCGTGGCAGCGGGCACACTCTACGGTTAGTCCCATAAAAGCTTTGCCCAGCGTGAGTGTTCGGTCGGCTACGTATTCTGTTCTGAACTCTTCGTAAACGATGCCTGCTTCTGAGTTTCTACGATGTAAACGATTGAACGCCGTAGCAAGGACGCTTTCTTGCGTACTATTTTTGACCAAATCGCCTGCCAACTGCCAAGTAACGAACTGTTTATAGGGCATATTTTCATTAAAAGCCTTAATGACCCAGTCGCGCCAAGGGCTAAAATCTCGGTGCTTGTCGTCGAGATAGCCATCGCTATCGGTATAACGCGCCACATCCAGCCAGTCGGCGGCCATGCGTTCACCGTAAGCTTTTGATGCTAAATATCTATCGACCATTTTCTCATAAGCATCAGGCGATTTATCGGCCACGTACTGGTCAATTTCCGATAGGGTAGGAGGGAGGCCACATAAGTCAAAACTTACTCTTCTTATGAGGGTTTCTTTAGTGGCAGGCGCAGCGGGGGCTATTTTTTGGGATTCTAATTTTGCTAATACATAGTAATCAATCGAATTTTTAGGCCATTTTTTATCTTTAACTGTCGGTAATGCTCCTTTTTGGGGTTGCTTAAAAGACCAATGTTTATCATACTTTGCCCCTTGTTCTATCCACTTAATGATGGTGGCCTTTTCGGCTATGGTTAATTTTAAGTGAGAGTCTGGCGTGGGCATTATTTCATCGGGGTCGTTGGAGAGAATACGTTCCACTGCTTTACTTGCGCCCACGTCGCCAGGCACAATAGCATGGTAGCTTTTGGTGCTTCCTAACGCCCTAAAAGCCTCTTCTTGAAGGTCTAACCTAAATTTTCCATCTCGTTTTTTGCTGTCGGGGCCATGGCAAGTGAAGCACTTGTCTGATAAAATGGGTTTGACATCAAAATTGAAGTCTATCTCTTCGGGCAGTTCACTGTATGCCAATTTTATTTCTTCAGGCATTTGGAAGTCATTTCTGCAGGAACAAAAAATCAGCAGGGATAAGCCAATGAGCCAATAGCTTTTTGATTTCATCTATTTAAAAAAATAAGTTTTAACCGTTGCATCAAATTTACGGAAGAAATGAAAGGTATATTTAGCTAAAAAACTGTTTTATTAACAGTTAACAATACGCTAAAAAGCGACTATTACTTCTATATTCACCGCAATAATGGAAGAACATAAATATGCAAAAGAGGTTGCTCATATCATAGCCAGCAAATCGTTTGGCTATTCTAATACCTATGCAAATTTATTGAATTATTTGGTAAAATGCTCTGTAAATGAGACTATTCCGAAAGAAACTACCATTGCTATGGAGATATTCGGGAAGTCCACCTTTGATCCATCTCAAAGCACATTAGTTCGGGTTTATATCTACAATCTTCGTAATAAACTCAAAAACTATTATCAGCAAGAGGGAGCAGATCAGACTGTTATCTTGAGTATTCCCAAAGGGAGTTACAAGGTCGATTTTTTACTTAAAAACGAAATATTATCAGAAAAAATAACCACGCCAGAAAATGATTGGAAGAAACCCTCAGTCATATTTTGGCTACTTTTAGGAATTTTGATTTTTTCCATTTTCTTTAATTTTTATCTATGGAATAAGAAACCACGGCAAATCAATACCTCAAGTATTGAAACTAATGGGCCTCTTTTATGGAAAGATCTTGCTCATAGTAAACGACCCGCTTTGTTGGTCTTGGGCGATTTGTTTATCTATTCAGAGTACGACTCTACCTTGGGTCTAAATAGAAATATACGCGACCCGACTATCAATAATAGCAAACACTACCAAGATTTTGTAGTAAACGACCAAAGAAGACACATTTCGACTAAACCACTCACTTATGCCTTACTTATTAGAAATAGTACCGAGTGTGTAAAGCAACTAACTGAATTATTTCAAGGCTTGGGAAAAGATTTTAATATTCGGAATATTTCGAGGTTTAACCCTAAGGAGTTGCAGGACAATGATATCATTGCAGTGGGTATGGCAAAGACGTTGGGCTTAATCACTTCCTATTTTCAAAATACTGCTATCACTTACCAATCAGAAACCGACTCATTCAAATTCAAAGACCCTGTTTCTGGTCAAACGACTTATTATAAGCCTTCGGGCGATCCCGATAATTATCATACAGACTATGCCATTATATCAAAATTACCAGGGGCTAACAATAACCAGATTTATGTTTTTGCGGGCCTTTGGGATACTGGAGTGGGGCAGAGCTGCAAGAGTTTTACAGACACTAAATTGAGCCAAGAACTTTCTGACAATCTTAAAAATAAATATGGTGAAGTACCCCAGTACTACGAAATTCTTATTGAAGTGAGTGGAGTAGATAGGATGGAACTTAGGACTAAAGTATTAAAAATGAATAGATTAGAGGTGGGTAGTTATTTCAAATAAGTGACGATTGGAAAGCAATCTTATGCAAGGTAGGTTTGTCAATCGTATGTTTTCCATCAAAATTAACCACCTGAATATGCTGGATAGCGGCTTGAATGTCGGCTTCATATTTTGCCAAATCAATTTGAACCAAGTACTCATCTTGTGTGCCATAAACTACGGTAGTGGGGAGATTCTTTAGTTTATGAGGTTCAATCACATCGGCGATGCCATGGGCAAAATATCCCGCCCATATTATCAAACGGTCGCAACGGATGTGGTCGTTGTTGAGCCAGCGTAGGGCTGTGGCATTTCCTTGAGAAAATGCCAGTACATTGATTTGTAGTTTTGATAGGTCTTGTCCCTCCAAAACGGTATCGTAGAGGTGATTGAGATAACCCACATAATCGACCACTTCTGAGGCACGTTCTTCGCGGGTCATCCAGGAGGCTCCTACTCGCCCCGATACCCCTTCTAAATAAAAACGAGAAAGTCCTCTGGTGCTATGATGTAGGTTTTTCCATCATCGAGTACGTCGAACTTCTTGATGAAAAACTCAGCCAATTGGCCGTATCCATGCAATACAAACCAGACTTGCTGGGTAGATGTGTCCAAAGCACCGAGGGTAAAATAGCGGGCTGTACGTTGGATAGTGAGGTGATGCTGTTGCATAAATTAGTTTATATTTGCGGCCAATATAAAAGAAACTCTCCAAATCTTATGAATCCGTATCTCTTTCTATCTAATTTTAATAGTTCTTGTGTTGGTTGATGCTTGGTTATTGGCACATCCTAATTTATTGGGGCGATTAGGTGTACTTTTTTACAAATACGATATGATTAAGACCTTTCCAAGGGCTTTGGCTACTGTCGGCATTACAACAGCGATTGGTGTTTCTGTTACTTTTTTTGTCCAAAAAATGAGTAAGCAAGTGGCGCTTACGCTACTTCTTGGGCTTACCTTGCTTTCTCTTGGACTTTTTATTCATACTTTTCTAAAGTTTTCCTCAGGTACTTACGCCATGACAGGTGCAGGTTTCAAAACTGGGGCATTGCTGATGCCCATTATTTTAGTATTGATTTTTGGGAATGGATTGTACGAAACCATGCTGCGAAAAAAAGTTTGACGATTATTTTTAAACTTTGACAAAGCCGAAAATCTAACAGATAAAACATGGCTGCTGAAGTAGTATTACTCACCGAAAACAACTTACACCCTTACGTCGCATTAACTTTAGAATTGTGGCCCGATTGCGATTATAGAGAGGAGGAATTGTTTTACAGAGCTATCCTGAATTCTGTCAATGATTATTGTGCATTGGCAAAGAATGAGCAGAGGTATGTAGGTTTTATTCATATTGCTATTCGTAGCGATCATGTAGAAGGAGCAGACACTGATAAAACAGCCTACTTAGAAGGGATTTATATACAACCCAGTTTCAGAAGAACCCACTTAGCCACGCTGCTTTTGAAGGAAGGGGAGCGGTGGGCAATCTCAAAAGGATTTACCCAACTAGCCTCAGATACCGAAATCGCTAACTTTCATAGTCAATTGTTCCACAAAAATAACGGCTTTGAAGAAGTAAATAGAATTGTATGTTTTTTGAAAAATCTCTGAATCCACAAAAAACAAGCCCCAACTAAAAGTCGAGGCTTGTCCAACCCATACAGCCATTTTAAAAATTCTTATTCCTAACGGAGTTCCTAACGTAATATTTTTGTTGATGAATTGTGTCGCGACTTCTATTGTCTTAGCAATTAAAGTAACAACGTGTTTTCTTTCAAAAGTTCCTTGCCATTAAAAAAATAAAATAATGTGCCTTTTTGATTTTCAATGATATGCTAACAAGCTAAATCTGCATCATTATTAATTATTAGACAAAATCTGATACAAAAGGTTTAAAATCTGTCTATTTTTTACTTTATACCCATCTTAATACCACCAAACAAAAACCTACCTTGGGCAGGCTCAAAATAACGATTAGCAGCGGCATTTATTTGCACGTTCTGAAAATAAGTAGCCTCCAGCAAATTATTGACCCCAGCAAAAGGTTCAATATGTATTTTCCCAACTGTTTTTTGAATACCTAATCGCAAATTAAGGACTGTATAAGCATTGGCCGTAACAGCATTGGCATCGTCGGCGTATAATTGACTGGCATGTCGTACTTGAGTAATCGCAAACAGCCCCCAAGGGGTAAAATAACGCAATTCGGCTTGAGCAGCGTGTTTGGGAATACCTGGAAGTACATTTCCTTCAAAATTGCCGGTGGTGGTTTGGTATTGGCGATAGCGAAAATCCGAATAAGTATAATTAGAAAATAGGGTTAATCCTTTGGCGAGATTAGCATTGAGGCTTAGTTCTACTCCTTGCCGCAGAGAGCGTCCTGCATTTCGGTAAAATACCCGCCCTGCTTGGCCAGTAATCTGATACGGCACAAGTTCGTCTTGCACTTCCACATCAAACAAAGCAATGTCGGCACGCAGCCGCTGATTGAAATAAGTTTTGATACCCAATTCATAATTGGTAGCTTTTTGAGGATTTAAGTCGGGGTTGAAACCACCTGTTCCTATAGGGTTGTTAGAAAGTTCGCTCATAGTAGGCGTTTCAAAACTGGTACCAATATTGGTATAAACACTCAACTTGGGCGATGCTTCAAACGAAAAGCCGATGGAAGGATTCAAACGACTATACTGCCGCGTACCCGACTGGTCGCCATCGGTCAAAAAATAATCGCTGGCCTTGAGCCGAATGGCATCAGAACGAAGTCCGACCAACATCGTTGCTCTTTTATAAGTAAGTTCTTGGGTGAGGTAGGCCGCTGTATTTTAAAAGACTCCAACTGGTCGAAAGTCAGTTTTCCGCGTGTTCCCGTTAGATTGTCAAATCTCCGACGAGTATCCCCTTGATTTTCTATGTCTATGCCTATGCGAAAGCGGTAGTGGAGTAATTCAAATTGTTGGGAAAATTGGTATTGCAAACTCGCACCTGCAAAGCGCCTATTAATGGTTCCTGCTCCTGCATTTTGGAAGGCGAGGTAGTTGGCAAAGTCGCGTTGAGTACCGAAGGCCCGCGCAAAAATTAGGTGTTTGCCCATCGTTTTCTCAAAGGTAATTCCTATACGCCCTTGGGTGACGGATTCCCCCGCCACAAATCGCAAATTGTTAGGATGTGCTTGCTGGCGATTTTCTACAATTTGTGCGGCAGTTAGCCCCCAGGGTCTTGAGCCATAGGGCTATCGCCGTAATTGGCCAAGATGGAAAGACGGGTGAGGGAATCAAAATCATACCGCATTTTGAGGTTCAGAATCGTATTTTCCATACGGCTATGGTCGCGGAAGCCGTCGGTTTGGTTGCGTGTAGCGATAAAAATAGATTGAAATTTCTTCTTTTGGAGGGCTGTTTTAAAGCGAAAACTTCGTAAACTATGAGCCAACCGTCGCTTGCCCCTCGACCAAGGGCATTTCGGTAGCGTTTTCTGTCTGAAAATTGAGCACCCCCCAGCGGCATTGCCATACAACCCCGACGACGGGCCGCGCATCACTTCCAAACGCCGCATGGCTCCCATATCGAGGTTGTCCACATCAGCTTGCCCATCGGGGGTAGATTCGGGGATACCATCTACAACGAGTCTAATTCCCCGAATACCAAAGGCGGCTCGCGCTCCAAATCCACGAATGGAGATGCGTAAATCTTGACTGAAATTGTCGGGATTTTGGGCAAATAATCCTGGAATCCCTCCCAAGGACTCAAACAAAGAAAGCTGCGGTTGGCCAATCTGAATACGCCCTCCATCTAAGACCGTCAGCGCGGCAGGGAGGCGTTTTTCATCGATTTCAATGCGGGTCGAAATCACCGAAACAGGCGCAAGCGAAATGGTTTTGAGGGTGTCTTTTTTCTGAGCTATGGCACCAAAGCTCAATAGACATAGAAACAAAAATAGGGTTTGCTTTTTCATCGAAAGCAAAAGTACGAAGATTTGTAGCGATTTAAAGCCGTAAGATAGATTTGAAGACTTTTCAGTCTAAAATGCATACCATTTACTTAGACCCTAAAGTGATGGATAGAACAACTTACTTTTGAGTACACCTTTAGGTTTAAAATGCTCCCAATCATTGATAGAATATCTAAGTCGGTCTTCAATGACCATAAATACGCTGCTATTCATACCCAACCCGCAGTGACTACCCCTGACCTGAATGTTTTGGTGTAAATCATCTTCTTGCATTTCCATACACGCTTCCCAAGGCACAATACCGTCTTCTTTTGTATAAAGAGCAGTAGTAGGTACAGGAGCAGGAAATGGAAAAGTATTTAGGAGGCTATAATCTAAATCTTTTACTTTCTGACTGCCAAAAAGCGTTGTATAAAGCCAAGTGGCATTATTAGCATCAATGACATTGCGAAAGGGCGAACCCAGCGTAATGACTTGTCGAATGAGTTCAGGCTTTTGCTTCGCAATTTGACGAGCAAAAACGCCCCCTAAACTCCAACCAATTAAACTCACTGGACTTTTATGGTACATGGCTATTTCCTCCACCCTCAACAATAACCGATCTATATCTTCTACTTTGCCCAAATTGCGCCCCAATCCCCAATCATACACCTTGTAACCTAATTTTTGAATAAAACCACCAGCATATTGGTCGAAGATTTAGTACCCATAAAGCCCGGTATAACCAATATAGGATGTCCATCCCCTTTTTTTCGCTTAAATGAAGGTTGGTATAAGGGTATGACAAGCCAAACTCGGTCAGGGCTCTACCTGGCTCGGTCAAATACCAAAAGAAAGAAGGACGTTTGGGGAATGGAATCATCATGTTCAAAAATTTACTTGCATTATTATGCCAACGTTAATAAAACATTACTCGGGCAAATTTAGTTGAGAAATACTATAAAAGTTAAAAAAAATATTGAAATAGTTGAATTTCTATCAAAGAAAACAAAATACAAATTCAGTTCATAACTTTTTGTACTTTTGAAAGGACAAGAAAGCTAACAGATGGATCAGCAAAAAAACGAAGGTTCGGCCATAGAGGCGATATTAAAAGCACCAGACTTTCAGCTGACACTGACAAAACTCGCCAACGAAGGAGCAGAAAGCCTGGAGAAGTAGAAAAAGAAGCCGAAAAGTATTTACGAGAGCTTTATACGGAGCATCAGCCCATTGCCAATGCCCTCTTCATGGAGGCCGTACAGTATATTTTGGGGCGTGGATATGATAAAACGATTGATGTTAATCCGTTAGAAATCAAGAAACTGGCCAAGTTGATGCAGAAACATCCCATTGCTTTTGTACTTACCCACAAATCTTATGTTGATTTGTTAGTATTGGCGTTGGTCATGGCACGGCATGGGCTGCCGCTGCCGTATTTGTTTGCAGGAATCAATTTAGATTTTTTTGGTAGTGGGCAAATTGCCCGTAAAAATGGGGTGATTTTATAAGAAGATCTTTTCAAGACAACCCTGTCTATAAAGCTACCTTGCGGCATTACATTGCTACCTTGCTCAAGCAACAAGCCAATTTTATGTGGGCTTTGGAAGGCACACGCTCACGTACTGGCAAGTTGGTATGGCCTAAAATGGGTATTCTGAAATACATTATCGAAGGCGAACAGGAAGCCAAAGTAGGAGTCAAATATGTGCCTGTTTCGATTGTCTATGATTTGATTCCTGATGTGGATGAAATGACCAAAGAGGGCCTTGGCAAGAAGAAAAAGCCCGAAGACTTGCTATGGCTTATCAATTATATCAAAGAAATGGGGGGCGATTTGGGTCGTATCTCACTCCGATTGGGCGACCCAGTGGCCTTAGAGGAAGCCCACAATGCGCCTATTCCCGATGAGGATGAAAATGACAATGAAACAGCCCCACAAAGTGCCATCTCTCGTTTGGCTTTTGAATTGGTGCATCGCATCAATGAAGTAACGCCCGTTACTACTTCTTCGCTGATTTGTACGGCCTTGTTGAGTAAATTTGCCTTGACAAAACGGGCCATCGAAAGCGATGTGGCCGCTTTGATGCAGATGATTGAAAGCCACGAACCTGATGCCCTTGTGGACCGAGGACGACCTATTGGCGAAAGCGTACAAATAGCTCTGGGGTTATTGACCAAAGCGGGGATTTTTATGCAACAAGGCGACGGCCTGCACGCCAAATATGCCATCAGAAGAGAGAAATATCTTACGGCTACCTATTATGCCAATATGGCCGTGCATCACCTCTACAATCGCGCTTTTATTGAGCTATCGTTGCTGAAAATAGCGACGACCCCTGTGGCCGATCGCTCGCTTGCTTTTTGGACAGACATCATGCGCTTGCGCGATATGTTTAAGTTTGAGTTTTTCTACCCCAAAAAGCCCCAGTTTACCAATGAAATTGAGATCGACTTAGCGCATTTTACGCCCAATTGGTATGACGAACTTTTTGTGAAAGGCAAGAAAATAGAAACATTACTTCAAAGCCAAAAACTGTTGGTTTCGCCAGTGCTGTTACTCAATTATGTAGAAGCCTACCGTGTAGTAGCGCACGGTTTACAAACTTGGAATCCCGAACAGCCTCTTGAGGAAAATAAATTCTCTGATTATTGCTTATTTATTGGAGAAGAAATGCACTGGCAGGGTCGTATCCGAAGAATTGAAGCGGCCTCTAAGCCACTCCTAATCAACGGGATAAGGCTTGCTAAAAATAGGGACTTAGTGCCTACACCCCAAGACCCAAAGCAAGAAAGACTCAACGAGTTTGTTGCCTTTTTGGAGGAAGTAGCCCAAAGAATCAATGTCCTTCAAGGTATTATTTTGGCTCAACCGATAGAGAGCCAACCACTCGTACCGCTTGAGCGCGCCATTGTGCCAGGTTCAAAAACAGAGGCCCTCACTGCCGATATTCTGGCGGGCGAATCAGGCCCGCATATTGGGGCTTATTTTGATTTGGACAGAACGCTCATCAATGGCTTTTCGGCCAAAGATTTCTTCAAAGGCCGTATTTTGAGCGGAAAAGTTACGTCCAGAGAATTGGTATCACAGTTTGCAGGTGGGTTGGTATATGCCACAGGCAATGGCAACTTTGCGGGTATGGCCGCGTTGAGTGCCAAAGGGGTTAAGGGAATCCCTGAGCAAGTATTTGCCGATTTGGGCGAAGAAGTCTATCAAAAACACTTGGCACAGGCCATTTATCCTGAAGCAAGGGCTTTAGTAGAAGCCCATTTGGCCATGGGGCATACCGTGGCCATTGTATCGGCAGCTACGCCCTATCAGGTCAATCCGATAGCGAGAGATTTGGGGATTACCCATGTGAAATGCACACGTATGGAAGTGAAAAATGGTGTATTCACGGGCGATGTCATAGAACCCGCCTGCTGGGGCGAAGGCAAAGCCATGGCAGGGCGGCAGTTGGCCGAAGAATTTGGCATAGACATGAGCAAGAGTTATTTCTATACCGATAGTGCCGAAGATTTACCCTTGCTCGAAATCGTGGGTCATCCGCGCCCCCTCAACCCCGACTCAAAACTATCTGTATTGGCTTTTCAGAATGATTGGCCTGTGATGCGCTTCAACGATGACCAGCACTCCAACCTGTCCAATTTAGCGCGTACTGGACTGACAGCAGGTAGTCTATTGCCCGCGGTACTCTCGGGCGTAGCCATGGGGGCGTTGAATCTGTCTTGGACAGACGGCATCAACGCCATGATGTCGGCAGTAGGCGATTTCGGAACGGCCATGGCAGGGATAAAACTGGCTGTAAAAGGCGAAGAACACCTCTGGACACAACGGCCAGCCGTATTTATTTTCAATCACCAAAGCAGTGCCGACTTGCTGATTGCGGCCAAGCTCGTAAGAAAAGACGCACGGGGCGTTGCCAAAAAAGAACTCCAGCAAACACCCATTTTAGGGCAGTTGATGGCGGCCTCGGGTACGATATTTTTGGACAGACAAGACAGAGGAAAGTCCATAGAAGCCCTTGCCCCAGCAGTAGAGGCCCTCAAAAATGGTACTTCTATCATTATTTTTCCCGAAGGTACTCGTAGCGAAGACTACACACTCGGTAAGTTTAAAAAAGGAGCATTCCATTTGGCCATGCAGGCGGGTGTGCCACTCGTACCTATCGTACTCAAAAATGCCTACGAAGCCATGCCCAAAGGCTCAACAGTATTTAAACCGACCATGGTAGAAGTCATCGTACTTCCACCCATACCTACCTCTGACTGGACGTTGGAAAACATGGATGCGCGCATTACCGAAATAAGAAACGCGTTTCTAATGGAATTAGGACAAGACATTTAACAAATATCATTCAACATATACCTTTTGAGTAGTCGAATAATTTAGTTTGCATTGTTCTGTTTGACCCCAACGGTCAGATGTTGATAAAAACTGTAAACAATATCTATTTTTAGTCAGAAGCTTAACTACCGAAAGTCTAAGATAGCCAAACAAAACCATGAATAAAACTTTGAAAGTAGGATTATTGGGGGGAGGTTCTTGGGGAACAACCATTGCTTCGCTCACAGCGCGGTCGTCGCCTACTATTTTGTGGGCTAGAGATGCCCAAACAGTATCAGACATCAATATGCATCACCGCAATGAAAAATACCTGCCAGGCATTGCACTGCATGAATCGCTCAGAGCCACTACGGCTATTCAGGAAGCTGTACAGCACGCCGACGTGGTGGTTATGGGAGTACCTTCCCAATGTTTCAGAAGTGTGTTGGAAGAAGCAAGTTCTTTTATTCGCCCGTGGGTACCGATTGTGAGCTTAACCAAGGGACTCGAACAAGGCACACGGATGAGGATGACAGAAATCATTGAAGCCGTCATGCCAGGCCATCCTACGGGGGTTTTGACAGGGCCGAATCTTGCCCGTGAAATCATGAGCGGGCAAGCAGCAGCGGGTGTAATTGCCATGATAGACAGCAACGTGGCCCATGCCCTGCAGACCGTATTTCGTTCGGGTTTGTTTCGGGTTTATACCAACGACGACGTAATCGGCTGTGAGTTAGGGGGAGCACTCAAAAACGTCATTGCCATTGCCGTAGGCATGGGCGACGGCATGGGGGCAGGCGACAATACCCGCGCGGCCATCATCACAAGAGGTTTGGCCGAACTCACCCGACTCGGTATCGCCATGGGCGGCAAACCCGCTACTTTTGCTGGATTGGCAGGCATGGGCGACCTGATAGCCACCTGTACCAGTTCTCTTAGCCGCAATCGCCATGTAGGGATTCAGTTGGGGATGGGACGAAGTATTGACGAAATCATCAAAGAAATGTCAATGGTAGCCGAAGGGGTCAAGACCTCGGGCGTAGTGCTGGACTTAGCCGCCAAATACCAAGTAGAAATGCCTATCACTCAAGAAGTTTATGGGGTAGTAACGGGTAAAACTACACCCACAGAAGCATTTAAAGGGTTATTGCGGGTAAAAACGCGCTCAGAATCCGACCCAGGATAAAGCCAAATCATCATTGAATTTTCACGGAGGTCATACTTTACGCCCTTGTTGGTGTTATCACCAACAAGTCTTTATTGTTTACGCCTTTACGCCTTTTACGCCTTTGTTGGTGTTATCACCAACAAGTCTCTCACCAACAAGTCTTTATTGTTCGTACCCTACTTCACGATTTTCTTTTCTGCAAGAGTAGCAGTTATTTCAACCAAAAATTTTGTTTTCAGCTTATCTTTACTTTTCAAGTAGGTTTAATTAACGAGGGGATAAAATGAACCAAAACTACATTCAATTTTTCACAGCCACTATTTGGTGGTGGAAATATGGAAGACTATTGTCAAAGCAGTAGAAAAGGTTGGTTGTTGGTGAGAACACCAACAACGGCAGGAAATGAGGCGATAAAATCAATCAAAACTACATTCAATTTTTCACAGCCACTATTTTGTGGTGGAAATATGGAAGATTATTGACAAAGCAGTAGAAAAGGTTGGTTGTTGGTGAGAACACCAACAACGGCAGGGACGGCAGGAAAACTACACCCACAGAAGCATTTAAAGGGTTATTGCGGGTAAAAACGCGCTCAGAATCCGACCCAGGATAAAGCCAAATTATCATTGAATTTTTACGGAGGTCATACTTAAACTTCCTGCCAGTAACTTATCATTGAACAGGGTTAAATGTTCTCCTTTTTGCTGTAATCCGAGGGTATAAATGACAGGCGGAATAGGTGTTTACAAAAATGATATAAATTATGAGGACTAACAAAATGGTGTCACTTGAAGTAATTTTTCAACAAATATCTCTGTCATCAATAGAATAGTTCTTTAGTGGGCAAGGTGTTTCTATACCCACTGATTATGAAAAATTTCTTTTTGAATATAATGGTGGTTTTCCGAAACCTAACGTATTCATTACCGAAGATCAAAAGAAAGTAGTGCTTGCGAGGTTTTATTGGGGATAGACGACAGGTATTACTAAGTACAAACATTTGACATTAAATGATAAATGGACTGATTTAATAAAATTAAGTTACTTACCCAATGAAATTTTCCCTATTGGCCTTGACGGGGGGCAATTATGTGTGTATTTGTTTAAAAGGTGAAAACTATGGAAAGATTTATTTTTATGACCATGAAGTAGAGAATGAAAATGAGGATGGCACACTTAATTGGGATAATCTTTATCTAATAGCTAATAGTTTTACAGAGTTTTTAGAAAAATTGCATTGATTGAAGAATGTAGCCCCGCCCAGTCGGGGCTTTTTTATATCCCACACAAATCTACGGCCCAGCAGGGAGTATCTCAGATGAAGATGCTGGATTTGCTCAAAAACCTTCGACCCGTCGAACCGTTCCAAGACCTACAACAGCCTCGTGGACAAAGCCAAAGTACCCGAGGCCGTTTGGAAACCACAGGAAGACCTGCCAGCCGAGGAAAAGGATTTCTTTGTGCAGGATAAAACACGGGTTATCTCAGGGGCATTAGACCAAGCTGCCGAAGAGATAAAAGACATCCCCGAACTGGTAGGGTTGGGCTTGAAGGTCGTTTCTGACCCAGTTGGGGCAAAAGATGAACTAATCAGCTTTGCTCAAAATATGAGCTGGCAAAAAGCCAAAGATTTTGCCATAGAAGCCGCCAAAAGCGCAAATGCAAATTGATTACCTGAATCAACCCCAAAAACGAATACAAACTCTACGGCACAGGACGGCTTGGGAATGTATCGTTAAGTTGGCAGCGGGAGGCGGCGCTCTAAATTGGCCGCTATCACTAAAAAGCCCCGATTTCTTGGCATTATGGAATAGGTTGAGAGATAAAATGGATAATCTGGATGGGCCAAATTAGACCGTGATGCTTTAGAGCTGATTTTGAAAACACAGAAGACTTGCTTAATAAGTTCGACGATGGGACTCTTGACCTGCAGGCGTGGAAGGCGTTAAAAGACCGCCAAATCTCAAAAAAGACTTGCCCACACTTACGGCAATTTTACGCCCTTGTTGGTGTTATCACCAACAAGTCTCTCACCAACAAGTCTTTATTGTTCGTACCCTACTTCACGATTTTCTTTTCTGCAAGAGTAGCAGTTATTTCGATCAACAATTTTGTTTTTACGCCCTTGTTGGTGTTATCACCAACAAGTCTCTCACCAACAAGTCTTTATTGTTCGCATCCTACTTCACGATTTTCTTTTCTGCAAGAGTGCAGTTATTTCAACCAAAAATTTTGTTTTCAGCTTATCTTTACTTTTCAAGTAGGTTTAATTAACGAGGGGATAAAATGAACCAAAACTACATTCAATTTTTCACAGCCACTATTTGGTGGTGGAAATATGGAAGACTATTGTCAAAGCAGTAGAAAAGGTTGGTTGTTGGTGAGAACACCAACAACGGCAGGAAATGAGGCGATAAAATCAATCAAAACTACATTCAATTTTTCACAGCCACTATTTTGTGGTGGAAATATGGAAGATTATTGACAAAGCAGTAGAAAGGTTGGTTGTTGGTGAGAACACCAACAACGGCAGGGACGGCAGGAAAACTACACCCACAGAAGCATTTAAAGGGTTATTGCGGGTAAAAACGCGCTCAGAATCCGACCCAGGATAAAGCCAAATTATCATTGAATTTTTACGGAGGTCATACTTAAACTTCCTGCCAGTAACTTATCATTGAACAGGGTTAAATGTTCTCCTTTTGCTGTAATCCGAGGGTATAAATGAGTGGTAACAATGGTCTGGGGTGGGTATGGCCAGTTGGAAGGCTAAGGGCTGTTGCTGGTAATGAATCAAAGGGTTGATAATCGCCATTCAACAAATAGTGATTGATGTGCTCTCTTGCTTCAATGGCCCAATCATACCCATAATCGTCTTTGTCCATCTGGGCAAAATCCACCATTCGCAAATTATGAATGATATTGCCACTACCTATAATTAGAACCCCTTATACCGCAACGAACTTAACCTTTGCGCCAAATCAAAATGATATTGTGGGGGCTGTGTGTAATCAATACTTAGCTGAATAACGGGCACATCGGCGGCTGGATATAAATGTTTGATGACCGACCAAGCGCCGTGGTCAAGTCCCCACTTTTCGTCCAAGCTTACAGGAGTTGGAAGCAATAGTGTTTGGGTTTCTTGAGCTAATATTGGGCTTCCTTTGGCGGGGTATTGCACCTCAAATAACGCTCTTGGAAAGCCACCAAAGTCATGAATCGTTCGGGGTTTTCCATAGTTGTTACCTTTGTGCCATAGAGTGAACCAATGGGCTGATACACACAATATGGCATTGGGTTTGGGCAATGTTTTGGCCATATTTCTAAAGCCCTGCACAAATTGATTTTCTTCAATGGCGTTCATCGGACTGCCATGTCCCATAAACAAGACGGGCATTCTTTCGGTGTTTGGAAAAGCTTGTAAAACAGTATAAAGTTCGTTTAGAGAGGGCATGATGCAGTTGTTTAGAGGGTACTTGATCAGATAAAGATAAATTGTTGATTATGGGTTGCCCAATAGGCATTATAAAAGGCAAACATTTTACTTTAATAAATGATTTACAATCAAAATATAAAATCTCAATCATCATGAAAAAGTACATTTTGGGGGTGTTAGGATTGGTATTGGTGGCGGCCTTGGTAGCTACCTATCAAAACGATAACCCCAGTCGTGGGGCACAAAGCACGCTGGATAGTATTTATGCGACACTCACCCAAGAGCAAAAACACGATACAAAATACGCCGTGGGGGCATTGGAAGTAGCCGATGGATTGGAAGCCAATTTATTTGCTTCTGAACCCATGATTACCAACCCGACCAACATTGACATTGACCACAAAGGACGGGTGTGGGTATTAGAAGCCTACAACTATCGCCCAGCCATCACGGGCAACCCTACCCATTCGGAAGGCGATCGTATCTTGATTTTGGAAGATACCAATGGAGATGGCAAGGCAGATGTAAGCAAGGTATTTTACCAAGGCCCAGAAGTAGCCGCCCCGCTCGGCATTTTGGTCATGGGCCATAGTGTATTGGTATCGTGCCCTTACGTGTGGCTTTTACCGATGAAAATGGCGACGATAAGGCCGATAAAAAAGAAGTTATTTTTCAGGGTATCAATGGTACCCAACATGACCACGGTATGCACGCCTTTACTTTTGGCCCTGATGGAAAATTCTATTTTAACTTCGGCAATGAGGGTAATCAGCTCTTGGATGGTAAAGGGCAACCCGTGTTAGACCAAGATGGCCAGCCTATTGACCGCAAAAAATACAAACAAGGTATGGTGTTTCGCTGCGACCAAGACTTCAAAAACGTAGAGGTTTTGGGGCATAATTTTAGGAATAACTATGAAGTAGCTGTGGACAGCTACGGCACGATGTGGCAGTCGGACAATGACGATGATGGCAACAAAGGAGTCCGCATCAACTATGTCATGGAATATGGCAATTATGGCTATACCGACGAGCTGACAGGGGCGGGCTGGCGTGCCAACCGTACCAACATCGAATCCGAAATCCCTTTACGCCATTGGCATTTGAACGACCCTGGCACCATGCCCAACTTGCTTCAAACGGGAGCAGGCTCCCCTACGGGTATGCTGATTTACGAAGGCGATATGCTACCCAAAGTGTTTCAAAATCAGATGATTCACTGCGATGCAGGTCCCAATGTAGTGCGGGCCTATCCTGTCGAAAAAATGGGGCAGGGTATAAAGCGAGCATGGTCAATGTACTGTATGGCAAACGCAATCAGTGGTTTAGGCCGTCGGATGTATGCGTAGCCCCTGATGGCTCACTCTTTGCAGCCGACTGGTACGACCCGGCGTAGGTGGCCACCAAGCGGGCGATTTGAACCGTGGGCGCATCTTTAGGGTAGCTCCCGCCAATACCGCCTACAAAGTACCCAACCATGATTTCACTACATTGGAGGGAGCCATCAAAGCCATAGAAAGTCCCAACGTATCGGTGCGCTACCATGCTTGGAACAAAATACGCAGCCTGGGACAGAGTGCCGAAGTGGCCCTTGCTAAAATGTACGAAACCACTGCCAACCCACGTATGAAAGCGCGTGCCTTGTGGCTATTGAGCAAACTCGGTAATGGCAGTCAATACGTTGAAAAGGCATTGGACGACACCAACCCCGATATTCGGATAACGGCCATTCGGGCAGCTCGTCAGATCACAGCCAAAGGAGTCTTGCCGCTTTCTTTTGAAAACCTAAACAAAGTAGCCGCCGACCCTGACCCCCAAGTACGTCGCGAAGTGGCCTTGGCGATTCGGCACAATACCGACGACTTGGCTGCTGATAGTTGGGCGCAATTGGCCAGCCGCCACGATGGCCAAGACCGCTGGTATTTAGAAGCCCTCGGTGTGTCGGCAGATGGGCAATGGGATAAGTTTTATGCCTCTTGGCTCAAAATGGCAGGTAGTAATCCCATTGCCACAGCCAAAGGCCGCGATATTGTCTGGCGTGCGCGTACTTCGGCCACTGTGCCGTTGTTGGCTTCGCTCGCAGCCGATAAAAACGTGTCATTACAAAATCGGCTGCGTTATTTTAGGGCGTTTGATTTTAACCCAGGCGCAACCGAAAAATCAAACGCCTTGCTCGACATCATGAAAGCCAACACCGATACTGAAATAACAAAACTTTGCCTACGCCATTTAGACCCTGGTTTTGTCAAAACATCGCCCATAGCACAAGAAAGTTTGAAGAAATTATTGGATGCCACCTTTGGTACAAGCGAGTACATGGAATTGGTCCAACGTTTTGAACCTACGACTGAAAGTAAGCGGTTATTGCAAGTCGCTGCTGAAAAACCCATGCACAAAGAGGGAAGTGATGCTGCTGCTCAGTTGCTAAAAATGAACCAAGCCCCCCTGCTATGGGCAACTATCAACGGCAAAGATGTAGCAAAAGCCCAAAGCGTTATTACTTCCTTGCGTTCTACGGGAAATAATCAATCATTAGATATGTTGAAATCAGTAGCATTAGATGCTAAACGCCCCAAATCACTCCGCATAGAAGCTTCGAGGGCTTTGGGTGGCAGCATGGTAGGAGAAGACCTTGTGTTGTCGCTACTGAAAGAAGGCAAATTCACAGGCGATTTTAAAGTGGCTGCTGTGCAAGGTGTAAGCGGGGCGTGGCGCAAGGCGGTGCGTAAAGAAGCGGCTACTTACTTGGATGCCATGCCTACCAAAACAGGTAAAAAACTACCTCCCATCAGTGAACTGGCCATGCTGTCGGGCAATGCCACCAATGGCCAAAAAGTGTTTGCCAACTACTGCGCCGTATGTCATCAAGTCAATGGCGAAGGGGCAGATTTTGGCCCTAAATTGTCGGAAATTGGTAGTAAACTCGGTAAAGATGGACAATATATGGCCATTGTTTATCCAAGTGCGGGCGTGAGTTTTGGCTACGAAGGTTTTGAAGTAAAAATGAAGGATGGGAGCAGTGTCATCGGCATTGTTTCGAGCAAAACCGAAACCGATTTAATCCTGAAATTTCCTGGTGGTACTACCCAAAACTATAAAATGAGTCAGGTGGTTTCGATGAAAAAAATGGACGAATCGCTGATGACAGCTGGCCTCCACGAAGCTATGCCGCAGCAAGATTTGGTGGATTTAGTCGAATATTTGTCCAATTTAAAACGAAAATAATGATTATGGGTAAAGAGATATAATATATAAAATCCTGATAATCAAATAATTAATATGAAAAATATTGGCTATTCGCTGTTCCTTTGCTTTTTGAGCATTTTTGTCAACGCTCAAAAAACTTCTACTATCATCGTTGCTACTTATAACGTACGCTACGATACACCCAACGATGGCCCCAATGCTTGGCCTCATCGTAAAGAAAATGTGAAAGCATTGATTCGGTTTCATGAGTGGGATATTTTTGGAACACAAGAAGGATTACGTCATCAGATGAACGGTATTGCCGAGTTAGACGAGTTCTCTTTTGTAGGTAAAGGCCGCGACGACGGCAAAGAGGCAGGAGAACATTCGGCCATATTTTATAAGAAAGATCGCTTTAAACTACTACAATCGGGCGATTTTTGGCTGAGTGATACGCCCGAAAAACCGGGTAAAGGTTGGGATGCTACCTGCTGCAATCGGATTTGTAGTTGGGCCAAATTTAAAGACCTCAATACCAAAAAAGAATTCTATTTCTTTAATGTACATTTCGACCACCAAGGCGTAGAGGCACGCCGCCAGTCGGGGTTTTTAATGGCTAAAAAAATCAAAGAAATAGCAGGAAATGCCTTGGTGATTTGTACAGGTGATTTTAATTCCACACCTGAAACAGAACAAATCAAAACCCTGAAATCTGTGCTAAATGATACCCACGATGTAACCCTACAGCCGCCTTACGGGCCAGAAGGTACGTTTAATTCTTTCAAATTTGATGCAAAGATGGAAACCCGCATTGACTACATTTTTGTGAGCAGACCTATTCGAGTCCTTAAATATGGCGTTTTGACCGATGCCCAAAACCAACGTTATCCTTCTGACCACCAACCTGTGATGGCGAAGATTGTTTTTTAAGTAAACTTTAAGCGATATTTAAGTCGTTTTTAAGTATTAATTTACAGCTTTGTTCTATTCCAAACGAAGAAATAATTTAATTGGCTTTTTTCGTTTTTTGTGGTGTTATTAAACATACATACCCGACATGCCGTTTTAGAGCATATCGGGTATTTTTTGCTTAAATAGGCTTTTAGTCTAAGTTCTTTTTTACATTCATAGCAGAAAAAAGACCTGTTCTAAACCAACCTTCCTTGATGCTTCGTTCGTTTCTACTTTCGTTTTGTCTTTATTTGTTTTTATTGGAGAACGGTTTTACGTCTTCGTTCTTAAAGCCATTGGGTTACAATCCACGGGTTCAGTCTTTAGTATTCGCTTACCCTGTTCAAGCGCAGCTTATTTTCCAAGCGGCCAATGAAGCCAATACTTACACAGACCAGCGTTTTGGAACGGGTGCACAAAATCAAGACAATAACAGTGCTAATGCCTTTAGACATTCACTTTGGAATGCGTTGTCTGTAAAGAAATTAAAAGAGATAGGAGCAACTGATGCCACAGCTGCCGATATTGTTCAACGATTTACCTCTGCTTACGAGTACGACGATGCAGGCGTTGCATTGGTAAAAAATGCCGCATCAGCTATGGATTTGCACAATAATTTGGTGGGGCGTTCTTTTAAAAACTACACTACGGTCAATCAGCTACTGGATAGCCTTTACCTGAAAGCCATTGAGCCGATGGTCCTTACTACGACACTTAGTCAGCTATTGACCAGTCATAATGCAGATGTTAATACCGCGTGGAATTTGTTAGAAAATACCGATAGTTCTGTCTTGGCTGTGAGTAAGTCATTGGTTAGACTTGATCCTTGTACAGTTTTATTATTGCTCAATCATTCGATTACAAATACCGTAAAATTTGAGGTAAGTAATTCTATTCAAGCACAAAATAACATTGTATCTACGGCTAAAGTAACCTACGACGCTCAAAACTACATATTGCTTAAACCAGGTTTTAAAGCCGAAGCAGGGAGTACGTTTACAGCCTACGTAGATGGGTGCGGAAATAAGTAAATACACTACTTATCTACCTAACTTCCAATCATCTGTTCTAAAAGGAATAGCAGGCAAGCCCTCTTTATTGAAGAGATTAGGTACAGGCATATCTCTAAAAGCAAAACGTACTGCTATGGGTTGAGTTACTTGGTCAGACATAACTTCTATTTGGTTGTTCTTCAATATTTTGGCTTTCGCTTTATAAAATACCTGATCAACTCCTGCTACTTCAAACTCTGTGAGTTCGCTGCTGCCTTTGGCAACAAGACCACTTTCGGCATAATCGAACGAAATCAAGGCTTTATTGCCTTCCAGATGTAAGTTTTTGTATTGAGGACTTCTGTAGTTTCCAATTCTTTGGCCGTAGGTATCAGCCAGTGCCCAGCCAGCTAATCGATTGCCTACCTCTTTTTTATAAGCAGGATGAATATTGTTGAGATCGTCCACTAAATCTGTTATTACAATCATTCCTGAGTGGGGAATGTCCATGGCACGAGTTTGCATTTCTCGTACAGCAGGAGCTTTGAATTCAGTAGTATCTCGGTAGTTGAAAGGCGCAATTTGGACATAATAAAAAGGCAACTCTTTTTGCCATGCACCTCGCCATGTATCAACCATAAGGTGCATGAGTTGATAATAAGTAGAAGGGTAATGACGATTAGATTCTCCCTGATACCACAACGCCCCTGCTATGGACAAATGCGTAAGTGGAGCAATCATTCCATTAAAAATATAACCTGCCTCATGAGGCCATCCTATGCTCGGAATCATGGCTTTGGCAGAAGTACGGGTATTGGGAAATAAGTTTACCAAGTGTGCTGGAATCCAAGATTCGATGTATGAACCACCCCATGCTACGTCAATGAGGCCAATCGGGACATTGAGTGATTGATGAAGTTTCTTACCGAAAAAATATCCTACTGCACTAAATCGCTTTAGCGTTAGCGAGTCGCAAACCGTCCAAGTTCCTTTGGTATCTATTTGGGGTGTTTCAGCAGTTAATTTAGGCATTTTGAAGAAACGAATATTGGGATTATAAGCAGTAGGTAACTCTGCTTTTGCATCTTTCACACCATGCTCAGCACTCCATTCCATGTTCGATTGCCCAGCACACAGCCATACTTCGCCAATGAGAACATTCTGAAGAATGATTTTATTTCGCCCTTCAATCGTAAGCGTATAAGGTCCGCCTGCCTTGGGGGTGGCAATGGAGAGTTGCCAACAGGCATTTTCATCGGTTGTGGTAGTCACTGTTGCGTTCTGCCAATTGCCTGCCACGATTACTTTCTCGCCTGGTTGTGCCCAACCCCACACCATGACATTGGATTGTTGTTGCAACACCATACCACTACTAAAAACAGCAGGCAACCACACATCAGCAACAGCCGATAGGGGCGACAGGCAAAGAAGAAGGAAAGTAAAATATTTCATTTTTTTATGGAGTCAAGTAAATTTGTACAGAGAAATCACCACCTATTTTAGGTAATTACTTTTTTGGGTGCTAATTAGTTGATTTGTCTTTTGAAAAATGCCCAGGCTTCCAGATGTACATCAATATCGCCAGGTAATTATGAGCACCGTTGATTACTTTGAGAAGTGTTACTTCGGGTTTGTTCGTAGCCGAAAAGGTATATTTTTCTATGGTGCGCCTATCTGCAGGGTCAGTGTCAGGCAGGGTTTCCATTTTTGGAGCACCAGTATATCCTGCCAGTTCATACCAATATTTAAAAGTTCGATCAGTAGAACGAACAAGACCCAAACTAATTCCATTGGCTAATACCTCTCCCCTGTATATGGGATTGGTGCGGTCGGCGGTTCCGTTGACAATCATGACAGGAATAGCCATCTTTTTTCGATACAATCCATATTGTTGGTATCGGGCAGGTTGGCAATAAGTGCCGTAATAGCCCTAAATTTTTCGGGCATAGTAAGCCCCAATTTATAGGCCATATGTCCACCACCAGAAGTACCTACTGCAAATACCTTATTGGTATCAATGGCGTATTGTTTGTTGAAATAGTCGATCATGGATTGAAAAAAGCATTTTCATTGATATTTTCCATGTTGGCTACCGATTGCGCTGTTCGACGACATTCATTCCAATATCTTTGATAGCCATCAGGATACACCAAAAGAATATTTTCATGGGGAGCAATGGTTTCCAATTGCTGAGTGCTATTTCTCATTCCTTTCCCATTCCCGCCAGAACCATGTAAAACAAAAACCAAAGAAGCGAGCGCCTGGCTGGTTTTAAAAAATGGAAAGAACGATAATGACTTTCAATGAGGATGGAATCGCTGATTAACTGACCTTGGGCTATACTGGTGGTAAATACCAAAAATAAAAAAAACAGATTTTTTGCATAAAGCCTATTTAATTTTGAGGTAATCGTTCATTTTGACGGATTCATTTAGACCCTTTCCGCTCTTTTTTTACAGTTTTCCAAGCTGTTTTGCGTAATTGATTGGCAAATTCATTGGATATACCTGGAGGAGTAAATCGTAATGAAACGGGCGACTCCTCGAATAGAAAACCATACCAAACCAATGCACCTAAATAGCATCCTGCTGGACTTGCATGATGAGAATCAAAATTCAGTTTGTCATTTCCCCAAGTGTAGCCTACATGTAATGAATGTGTTTGACTGGGTAAATTAGGTTTTTGAGGGTTTCCATAATCGAATCGTTCATCTCTACGATACGCCCATTTGGAACGAGTAGTCATCTTCCAAAAGCATCGCCAGTAGGAATCACCACAGCATTTAATGCCTTGGCTGTAGCATGATAAGCCGCCCGCGACTTCTCCCACATTTCCTTGTCATTTTTTGCATAAACACCTTCTGAAAGTTGCCCAAAATCTTGAGAATCTGACCGATATGCCCAAGTTTGGTGAAAAACAATGCGGGCATTAGGCTGTAGTTTACGTATGTAGTCGTACAATTTAGAGGCAAATGGCTCGTAGGTGGTTAAATCAGTAGAAATCTTGGAATATTGCTGAAGCGTGACTACATCCCAAATACCTTCTGATAAAAGCATCTTGAGTGATTTTCCTTTGTAAGGCTTCCCTTTTTCATCTTCTGGGTTCGCTTCGGCTGCCGCTGCATGCTCCCAATGTCTTTGTAAAGAGCACCCCCCCAATTCGGCTCTTCCAATGATTAGTTCATGGCCTCCTTCTTTACTCAGGTTAGGAAGAAATTGAGCCGCATTTCCAGAAAAACTATTCCCAATGATAAATAGCCGTAAAGGTTGTTTTTGAGCAAAGGAAAACGGAGTAACAAAAAAGAAAACGATAATAAGTAAGTAGCGACTATGGTATTTTGAAAGAAAAGGCATAAGAAAGAGGGCTAAATAAATGGGTAGCTGTATAGAAGTATATAAAAGCCATTTTAAAATTATATTTACTAAGAAATAACCTCTTGCGCTATTATTTTTAAAATTCAGGCAACCCCCGCTTAGTATTTTGCATTTCACTGATTGAAACCTTCAAAAAACTCAAACGTGTACCACTGGCAAAAAATCGTAGAAATGTGCAAAGAAAACAACCGATTCGCGCAGAATCGGCTGTACGATGCCTTCTCGGGACGTTTATTTCGGCTTTGTATGCGTTATCTGCGGCATGAGCAAGAAGCCGAAGAAGTGCTGATGAATGGTTTTTTGAAATTTTTTCGGAGTTTACCAGATTTTGAATACCGCGACGATAATAGTTTGGAAGTATGGCTCAAACGGATTGTGATCAATGAAGCCCTCATGCAGCTACGTCGTCAGAAAGCCTTGCCCGTATTTTCAGACTCTAATGAGGTAGAAACGATAGCGAGCATGACCTCAATAGAATATTCGATAGATGCCGAAGGGATTTATGCAGCTATTTTAGAACTGCCCGTTGGTTATCGAACAGTTTTTAATCTCTATGTCATGGAAGGATATACCCACGATGAGATAGCCCAAGAGCTTCATATACAGGCAGGTACATCCAAATCGCAATTGAGTAAAGCACGAGCTATGCTCCAGCAACTTTTAACACAACGAGGCTATGAACGATACAGAACGATTTGATGATTGGGTGAGGAGCGAGATAGAAAGCCTGGATACTGCACCCGAAAATTTTAGACAAGATGCCCTTTGGCAACAACTACAAGGAGAACTACACCCTAAAAAACAGCAAGTATTTTTGTCAATGAGGTGGGTATCTATAGCCGCTGCCATTGCTTTATTTTTGCTTGCATGCGGCTTGTGGTGGCGATTTTGGCCTGAAAGTGCCGTAGTGGCTACAATAGATATGCCTTCAAACATTCAGCCCAAGAAACCAACCGTGCCCTTGCCCGCCTTTGAGAAGGCTGAACCGCAAGCAAAAGAAAAGAGAGCACAAAAAACGTCTCCTAAAACTCAAAATAACCAACGGCCCGCTCAGGAAGAGAATAAAGTGGCAGAAAAAATAATACCTTTAGAAAACTTTGAAAAACCTATCATACAAATAGAGAGTATCGCCCATCCTGAAATAATCGTTGCTGAAGTGACTACCCCTACCCAACCAAGCGTAGAGATGCCAAAAGTCGCCATCGCCCATGTACCCAAATCAAAGCCTTATTTTAAAATCGTTCATGCCAACGAACTGACTGATTATCAGCGTACGGAAGAGGCTAAAGCAAAGGAAATTCAAACCCAAAAATTTGTCGTGATTCATTGGCAAACCAGTAACAGTCCTTCACCAACTCAAAATAGTTTGATGTCTTACATCAAAAAGAAAAGCGAATAACCAAGTCTTCATTTTTTAATCTCCTTTTTTATGAAAACCATCATCAGCACGATGCTCTTTGTGAGTATCTTTAGCCATGCTTTTACCCAACATTTACCTTCGGTATTGCCCGAAAAAATCAAAAATCACAGCAAATATATTTTTGATTTGACCAAGGGCAATCAACTCACCATCTATGCCCGCAGTATTCAAGACTTAGAGAAATTCCAAAATGTGGATTCGACGGTTGCGCTGTTTTTGAAAGATTATCAAACCATCCAAAGCACGCTAACAGAAAACACCAATGCCAAAGTGTTGATTTACAGATTTTTGGAGCAGGGACGATATCAGCTTGACTTGAAAGAACATCCAAGTACCCACCAACGATTTCAGTTTGATAGCAACGGCCAAGAACCCGTACTCATCAAGACCCTGCAAGATACCTTGCTGATAACCCAAACTTTTCTCAAACCCCAACCTTCAAAATCGGGGGAGGTGCAGCAACTAAACGAACAAATCTACTTTTGTTTTGTGCTAAACAACCTCGAAGATTTGAATAGCATCATAGAAAGTGGGCGCATCAATTCACAGGTTCGTCAAGCCATAGAAGATGCCAAAAAATACCATTATCATCAACTGACCGACGATAAGTTTATCTTTACTTATAAGCGAGAAAATGATGTAAACGATTCTTTCAAAAACGTGAACAACAAAGGGGGAGATATGTTAGCTATTCATCCTTCTTTTGGTGCTGGGGTGATACAAAACCAGCTGGTACCCAATTTGATGGCAGATTTTACACTTATCTTAAATCCCTACAAAAGAATCGGCTATACAGTCGGTTGGCGGAGTTCTTTTTTTACAGGCCGTAACGACCTCACCAACCGCCTCACTACCGAAACCAACGGTTTTTTGCACGCAGGCGTTACATTCTATGGCTTTCAGAAATCCTCCCCCCGTCGTATTGATACGCAACACGTACTTTTTGGGGCTT
This sequence comes from Spirosomataceae bacterium, assembly GCA_041392315.1. Classification (GTDB taxonomy): domain Bacteria; phylum Bacteroidota; class Bacteroidia; order Cytophagales; family Spirosomataceae; genus Runella. Next base: position 200,413 of record JAWKMH010000008.1, read on the forward strand.
ATTTGGGCCGTTTGATGAATAAAAACACAGCTATCTTTCCCAAAAATACCTGGAATCTTTCCTTGACTATTTCTACCAAAGGAATGTTTAAAATCCAGCCCGAAGTATATTTCAATGGGTTTTTCAAACAAGCAGTGCCAGGGCTGAGGGTGCAGATTGGGATTTAAGTTTAAAAAAAAAGCAGCCTTGCAACGGAGTCTTTAATAAAAGAAAAAAAATAGATGGAGGAATATTGCTTTTCGGTAATTTTTACGGAGAATTGTCAAAAATTTACTTCTGATTTGATATGTTTCTCCGCACCTTTTTGTCTTTTTGCCTATTTTTAGGTTTGATACACACGGCTGTTTTTAGTCAACAAGCCAATCTACCTCGTGCCAAATACATACTTACAGGCAAGGTGCTCCATTATCCCGAAAAAACACCTTTTGGGGGCGTGAGTATTGTGGCTCGTGGTGTGGGTCGTGAAACTACCCTCACCAAACCAGATGGCACTTTTCGACTTGAACTCCCCGCTGGAAAATACAAGATTACTGCGCGTATGTTGGGGTATTTTACAGAAGAATCAAGTATTGACCTGCCCATTGATGACTACGTGGAGTTTTTAATGCGTGAAAACCCCACGCTCCTCGACGAAGTCCAGATCAATGAAAGAACCGCCGAACAAAACGTAACAAAAGTCGAGATTGGCGTTACCAAAATCAATATCAAGAATATCAAAAAGATACCTGCGGTGTTGGGTGAAGTTGATGTAATGCGCAGTCTGCAACTGCTGCCAGGGGTATCGAGCGTAGGAGAGGGGGCTACGGGTATCAATGTACGTGGGGGCAGCATTGATCAAAACCTAATTTTGGTGGACGATGCCCCCGTCTATAACTCCTCGCACTTGATGGGGTTGTTTTCGGTGTTTAATCCCGATGCCCTCAAAGATGTTACTTTCTACCGAGGCGGTATTCCTGCTCAGTTTGGCGGACGCGTATCATCGGTAGTGGATGTTAAAATCAAAGATCCTGACTTTGAAAAGTGGCAGATGCAGGGTGGCTTGGGCGTGGTGGCCAGTCGCTTGCTGTTTGAAGGTCCTATTGTCAAAGATAAAATAGCACTCATGGTGGCAGCTCGGGCTTCGTTTTCAGATTACTTGTTTCAGTTTGTCAAAGGGGCATTTTTTAAAGGAACAAAGGCCAATTTTTATGATGTTACGGCCAAGTTGGCCATCAAACCTACGCGCAAAGACCAGATTTACGTTACTTTTTATCAAGGCAAGGATGTGTTTAAAGTAGCAGAAAGCGACTCGCTGGCGCGTACCGGAAGTAAACGCCACCTCGTCGGTGTTTGATTGGCAAACCCAAAACCTGACCGCCAAATGGAACCATGCCATCACCGAAAAACTATTTGCTACACTGACGGGCGTTTACAGCAATTATGCGCCTACCATCAACAACCCCGACTCGGCCAATGCTTTCTCTTTAAAATCGGGTTTAGTGTATAAAAACCTTAAACTTGACTTGGGTTACGTAACCAAAAAGCACAAGATAGATGTCGGCCTTAGCGGCATAAAATACGACATTCAGCCAGGCGATTTACAGCCCACCTTGGCTTCATCCAACATCAATCCGCTCAAACTCCAAAATGAATATGGATTGGAAGCCGCAGCGTATTTTAACCATGAGATTGAGGTCAATAAAGCCATCAGTTTTATGTATGGGGCGCGGTATTCGTGGTTTGCTGCTTTGGGGCCTTATCGGGTCAATCAATACGAACCCAACACCGCCCGAGACCCCACAACGATTACGGGGGGGATAGACTACGCCTCGGGCGAAACTATCCAGTCATACAGTGGCTTTGAGCCGCGCATGGTCGCAAAAATTGGACTCTCGTCCAGTTTTTCGCTGAAACTCAGTTTCAACCGCATGTACCAATACCTGCAGCTCATCAGCAACACCACGGCGGCATTACCCACCGACCGCTGGAAAATCAGCGATACCTACCTGAAACCACAAATCGGCGATCAAGTATCTTTTGGCCTCTTCAAAAACTGGCAGAAAGACACCTACGAAACCTCGGTGGAAGTTTACTACAAACGCCTCACCAACGTAGCCGACTACCGCAATGGCACTAACCTGACCCTCTTAGAAGCGCCCGAAACGGCTATCTTGCAAGGCTCGGGGCGGTCATTTGGGGCTGAGTTTTTACTACGCAAAAATACGGGGGCACTCACAGGCTGGCTCAGCTATACCTACGCTCAAACCGAATATTTAATCAATAGTCCGTATCCTGAAGACCGCTATCGCAATGGCATTTACTTCCCTGCCAATTTTAATAAGCCGCATACGGCCAGTGTAGTGTTGAATTATCGTCTTAGCCGTCGTACCAGCTGGTCGTTCAACTGGGTGTATAGCACTGGGCGGCCTATTACATATCCGGTGGACAAATACTTTGTGGACAATATTTATGTGCCCAACTACACCCTCCGCAATCAAGCCAAAATCCCTGATTATCATCGTTTAGACATTGGCCTAAACATAGAACCGCGTACTTCTTCCAAACGTCAATGGCACAGTGGTTGGGCATTTTCTATCTATAATCTCTATGCCCGCCAAAATGCGTATTCGATTTTCTTCAGAACCAAAAACGACAATGCGATACAGTTCTATAACAAAGTCAATGCCTACAAACTATCTGTTTTTGGAACATTCATTCCCTCCATCACCTACAACTTTACCTATTAAGATTTATGTATAAAAGGATGCTTTATCGTGCTCAAAAATACTAACGGCTTTGGCTATTCTCTTTTTTCTGACCCAATGCGTTAGCGATTTTGATCCCCAAATTACCCAAAATACGCCCAAATTGGTAGTAGATGGTCTAATTACCAACCAGACGGGTCCTTATAGAATCAAATTACAGTATAGTTCTCCTTATACCAATCAAACTTCTGTGCGTGCTATTGGCGGAGCTACAGTGGAAGTCAGCGACGATAAAGGTGCCAAAGAAACCCTGACTGACCGTGGGTCGGGGATTTATGAAACCGTCAATTTAAAAGGGACGATTGGGCGGAAATACACCCTCAAAATCAAAACGCCCGATGGAAAAATATATGAGTCTAAACCCGAACTACTCAAACCCGTAGCAGATTTTGGCAAGATATACACAGAATACAAAGACACAAGACTACCCAAAGTGAGAGGTCAATTTAGCCTTTTTACGGAGGTCAATGACCCCGATACCCCCAATGACTACTATCGCTGGAAATGGACACATTATGAATCTATTTCGTATTGTTTGCAGACCGTAACCACTACGCCAGGAGGAATCATTGCCAATCAAAACCGCTGTTGCGAGCCTTGCTGGAAAATAGAACCTTGCAATGGTTGTGTGATTTTGGCCAACGACCGCCTCACCAACGGAAAGACCATCACGGGTATATCGCTGGGCAATATCCCCTACGATGCAGAAACCAATTATTTCATCATTTTTGAGCAATACTCGCTTACGCCCGAAGCCTACCAGTTTTGGAAATCGGTAGATAGCCAAATCAACAACTCTGGCGGTATTTTCGACTTGCCGCCTGCCACTGTTACGGGCAATATGACCTGTACGAGCCACCCCGAAGACCAAGTACTGGGCTATTTTGGCGCGTCGTCGGTGGTCTATAAACCATTATATATACCGCGCAATACGGCCAATGTGAAACCCTACGAATTTAGCCAATTATTCGATTTTACTACGCTCAACCAGTGCGCCAGGTGCCAAGAAAGTCCCTTCAGAACGGCCAAGAAGCCGCTGGGTTGGTAGAGGAAGTTCAATAAATTGTTAAATTGCAACGACCTTTTAAATCTCCTACGCCCATGCAAAACGTAAAAATTCCTTTTCAAGGCTTTGTAGCCACTTTTCTATTCATTACAGCCTGCCAATCTAATCCAGAACAAACTGCCCCCATGACCCAAGACGACTATCCTAAGCCGCCCGTAGCAGCCAAACATCCGCAAACTTTTACCGAACACGGCTACCAGCGTATAGACGACTATTTTTGGTTGAAAGACAAAACCAACCCCGAAACCATCGCCTACCTTAAAGCCGAAAACGCCTACGCCGATACGGTGATGGCAGCTACCAAAGAATTACAAAACACCCTTTTTGAAGAAATGAAAGGGCGTATCAAAGAAGACGACCAGTCGGTGCCGTCGTTTGATAATGGCTATTACTACTACTCACGGGTCGAAAAAGGAAAACAATACAGTATTGTGTGTCGTAAAAAAGGCAACTTGGAGGCGGCAGAAGAAATCATATTTGACGAAAACAAAATGGCCGAAGGTAAAGCCGCCTTTATCATGGGGGGCTTTGAAATGAGCGACGACAACCACATAGCTGCCTATGTGAGCAACACTACCGGCTCGTATGCCGAATACGAGCTCCGCTTCAAAGACCTCCGCACAGGCAAAGACCTGCCCGATGTCATTGCCCGCATGGGCGGTAGTATGGCTTGGGCTGCCGACAATAAAACGGTTTTCTATGCTGTCCCCAATGAAGCCCTGCGATCGCATAAGATTTTTAAACATGTATTGGGCAGTACAATCAAAGACGAACTGGTTTACGAAGAAAAAGACGAGTTGTTTAATTGTTATGTAGGTCGCAGCAAAACCAAACGTATCGTTGCCATTGCTTCGTCGAGTTTTACCAGTTCCGAAACACGCTTTATCGCTGCCGACCAGCCCAATGCATCTTTTAAGGTATTTTTGCCCCGTCAAAAAGACGTTGAATATAATCTGACCGATCACCCCAACCACTTGTTTGTTTCGTGGAAAGACCCTCAAAATAAAAACCGAAAGATTTATCAACTGCCCAAAATAGGTTACGAAGACCGCAGCACTTGGAAGGAAATTGTACCACACGATGCTAACGCCAAAATTGAAGGAACTGATATTTTTGAAAAATACATGGTCATTACCAAGCGTGTGAATGGTTTGTTGGAAATCAACGCGCGAATTGGCCTACAGGCAATACCAAAACCATCAAATTCCCCGAGCCAGTTTATACGGCATATGCAAGCAATACCCCGATTTTACCTCTACTAAGGTGCGTTATGTTTATACATCACTCAACCGCCCTACTACCACCTACGATTACGACATGACCACCAACCAAAGTGCCAAACTCAAAGAACGCGAGGTGCTGAGTGGCTTCAATGCCGATGACTATGAAGTAAACGCCTGTGGGCCACCGCCAAAGACGGCGTAAAAGTACCGATGGCGATTGTCTATAAAAAAGGAATTAGCTTAGACGGTAGCAATCCTTGCTTGTTGTATTCATACGGATCTTATGGCTACTCATCCGATGCTGGTTTCAATGCCAATGTGTTTAGCTTGGTCAATCGGGGTTTTGTCTATGCCATTGCCCAAATACGGGGCGGCTCCGACTTGGGCGAGCAGTGGTATGAAGATGGCAAACTGCAAAAGAAGATGAACACCTTCACCGATTTTATTGCCTGTGCCGAACACCTCATGCAAGAAAAATATACATCATCTGAAAAACTCGCCATCAATGGTGGTAGCGCAGGCGGTTTATTGATGGGGGCTGTTACCAACCTACGCCCCGATCTGTTCAAAGTGGTGGTAGCCGAAGTCCCTTTGTAGATGTCATCAATACCATGCTCGATAGCAGCTTGCCGCTCACTACCCAAGAATACGAGCAATGGGGCAATCCCAATGTCAAAGCCGACTACGACTACATCATGACCTACTCGCCTTACGACAACCTCAAGGCGGGCAACTATCCCAATATTTTGGCCACAGGGGGCCTCAACGACTCGCAAGTAGGCTTTCACGAACCCGCTAAGTGGGTAGCCAAAATCAGGAGTCTCAAAACCGACAAAAACGTTACGCTGCTCAAAATCAACATGGATTCGGGACACGGAGGGGCCACGGGGCGTTATGAATACCTCAAAGAAGAAGCTTTCAACTACGCTTTTATTTTGAGTCGGATGGGATTATAGCCAGGAATTATCCACTTGTCACCCTGACGATAGGAGGGGTCTAAGTCATTATTGACTTAGACCTCTCCTCCCGTCGAGGTGACAAAAGTCGAGGCGACAAATAAATCATCGGGGTAACAAAAACGAGATATGAGGTGATAAAAGCGAGTCGCCAGTGGACATAAAAAATGGCTACTATCTTTGATAACGTGTTCTAAATTCCCTTGGACTCAGCCCTTTCCATTTTTTGAAAGCCCTGTTGAAGTAAGGGATATTTTCAAAGCCCGAAGTGTAGGCAATTTCGTTGATGCGGTCGGAGGAATGAACCAAAAGCTGTGCCACAGCTTCTCAAGCGATAGCCCAAGATGACTTCAAAAGAGTGTCTTGCCCGTGGTTTGCTTAAAATAACGACAAAAAGAAGAAGGAGAAAGGCCAGCAATTTATGCTACTGTTTCCAGTTCTATTTTTCCCTCAAATGCACAATGATATAGGCAAATATGGCTTGAAAACGCTTTTGATCGCTGACCTGTGTAGGCGTAAATCCTAAAATGCGCCTCTGAGGTAGCTCTACTAAGGCCAATAATAAATCTACAAACTCAAAATACGCTTGGCAGGAGGCTGCTCAAATAAAGCTTGTAGGCGCGGTTCTAAAATATGGCCATCAAATACCAACCCCTCTTGCGCTAATAAGAAAAGCTGTTTTAAATCTTCAAATTCAAGTAGTTGAAAAAAAGAGCTTTCAAAGATTTTAGGGCTGAACTGAATTACATTTGCTGCTACATTGCTGCCATCTGGCTGGGGGCGATTGAGCCAGCAATGGGGTAAATTACTGCCAAGAAGTACCAACTCGCCCGCTCTGAACTCCTCCATTTTCATGCCCACATACCTAATGCCTTCTCCTTCGATAATATAGGTCAATTCAAACTCTGGATGATAATGAAAAGGGGCATCAAAAAAGGTAAGATTTATGTTACGAAACACAAAAAGCTGCTTTTCGATGGAGTCGATATGCTCATAAAATGCTTTCATTTACCTTTTTTTTCTAATGAAAAAGAATAATATGCTAAAATAAGACAATTAATAGGAAATAAATAGCAAATTTTTCCGTGTTCTTTTCAAGAAATTTGTAGTCAGAATATAATCCCCTAAACCACTATGCTGAAAGCTAAAGCAGCCATTGCCCAAGGAAATGGTACTTACAAGATAGATGTAATCAACATCGAAAATCCTGTTGGAGATGAGATTTTAGTGAAAATGAAAGCCGCAGGTATTTGCCATACCGATTGGGATGCTGTCAATTGGGGTAAACCCCTCGTGATGGGACACGAAGGAGCAGGCATCGTCGAAAAAATAGGACCACAGGTAAAAGGATTGGTGCTGGGCGATGTGGTCATTTTAAATTGGGCTATTCCTTGTTATGCCTGCTTTCAGTGCATGGGGGCAACCAGCATATTTGCGAAAAAACTCAGCGGTTACGGCAGGAAATCGAGTAGCGGAAGGACATGCGACCTTAGAAAGTACCACTTATCAGAACCAACCCATAGAGCGTGCTTTTGGGTTGGGGACAATGGCCGAGTACGCGCTTGTGCGAGAGGCTGCTTGCGTGAAAATAACTGAGGAAGTACCTTTTGCCAGTGCCGCTATTGTCAGTTGTGGGGTGATGACTGGCTACGGGTCGGTGGTCAATGCCGCCAAAGTAAGTCCAGGAAGCAGTGTAGTGGTCATAGGCGCAGGGGGCGTGGGACTCAGCGTCATTCAAGGGAGCCAAGGTATCGGGTGCTACCAAAATCATTGCCATTGACATCAACCCCCAACGACTCCAACTGGCCCAGCAATTCGGGGCAACACATACCATTTTAGCCGAAAAAGAAGACACAAACCTACTGAAGGCCGCCCAAAAAGTAAAAGAACTTTGCGATAGACGAGGGGCCGATTATGCCTTTGAAAGTACGGCTATCCCTGCTTTGGGTGCTGCGCCCTTAGCCATGATACGCAATGCCGGCACGGCCGTGCAAGTGAGCGGCATCGAACAAACCATCAGTATCGACATGAATCTTTTTGAATGGGATAAAATATATATCAACCCATTGTATGGCAAAGCACGCCCTCAGATTGACTTTCCCAAAATCATTGACTTATATAGAAGTGGGCAAATTCTTTTGGATGAAATGGTTACAAGAACCTATCCTTTAGAAGATTTGAAACAGGCTTTTGAAGATATGCTGGCAGGGAAAAATGCCAAAGGTGTACTAATTTTTTAGAATATGTCCTCATTTTTTACCATAGAAAGGCTTCCATCGCCGATTTAGACTTTTTACAGTCAAAAGCAAAGCCCGGTCATCGGGCCGATGTAACGGTTTATCAACCCTTTGGCATCCATCAGAACCTCCCAGTGGTCATACTGCTGCATGGCGTATATGGGAGCCATTGGGCTTGGCCTTTGAAAGCACAGGTACACCAAACCCTACAAACCATGATGGAAGAAGGCCAACTTCCACCCATGCTGCTCGCCATGCCTTCTGATGGGCTTTTCAAGATGGGAGTGGTTATTTACCACATAAAACGGCCATTATGAGCAATGGATTGTCGAGGATATTCCCACACTCCTCACAAGGAAATTATGAAGCAGTAACTGCTGATTCCCCTTTTATTGCGGGACTTTCGATGGGGGCTATGGTGCTTTGCGATTGGGTGCCAAATACCCCGAGGTGTTTGGGCCTTTAGTGGCATGTCTTCGGTGATTAATTTTGATGAATTGGGCCAATTTGTAGAAAATTTCGAGCAAAAGATTCGATTATCGCCCCCGAAAATGTTGCTGATGTATTGCTCGCTCACCAAAATAACCTACGCCCTTTTCGGTTTGATTGCGGCCAAGATGACTCGCTTTTTGAATCAAACCGTGTCTTGCACGAATGTATTAACAGCCAACCACATTGCATAGAGTTTAGCTTATCTTGGCCAACACACCTGGGACTATTGGCAAGAACACATTGTAGAAACCTTGCTTTTCTTTGCAAAACACCTTTAAAAATGAAAAATAAAAAAATAAGCGAACTCCCCGACCCTTTGAAGCAGCCCGTATAGGAAGGGGTATTGGTGAAATGGACGACCAAAATGACCCCGTAACGATGCTTTTGAGGCATGGAGATGTACGGAAAACCGCCCACAATTACGCCACTTTCCAGTCAGGAGCAGTGCCTGGGCGTATTGTAGTTCCGTCGGAAGTGAATATCAGAACAACGCGGCAGATTCCGTTTGAAGTGGATCCGCCCCTGCATGGCGAGTACCGTTCGCTCGTAGAAGCGTGGTTTAAAAGGCCCTTACAGCCCGACTATCAAGCGCAACTCACTACCCAAATGGCCACTATTATCGAGGAGGCTCTTTCAAAACCTTCCTTTGACGTAGTAACCGACCTAGCCTTGCCCTTGCAGTCGCGGGCATTGACATTACTGCTCAATGTGCCTTATTCGGAGGCCGAAACTTGGATAGGTTGGGGGACACACGTATTCCGTAGTGAAGGCGAAGCCCTCGATGCCAACAAAGCCAATATCCTGTACGATTACATTGACAAAGCCATAGATAAGGCTATAGAAACCCCCGATGAGAGCCTGTATAGCGTATTGCTCCATGCCGATTTTCAAGGTCGAAAACTCACCAAGGAAGAAATAAAAGGGGTAATGGTGCTTACCTTTGCAGGGGGGCGCGACACAGTCATCAATGCCATTACAAACGCCATTGCCTATTTTGCTGAACATCCGCAATCATTGGAAAGGTTAAACCAAGAACCCAAGATGATTGTGAGGGCTGTGGAAGAATTTATAAGGTACTTTTCCCCCCTTACACAGATGGGACGGGTCGTAACCGAAGATACCGTTGTGTGCGAACATGCCGCCAAGGCCGACACGCGCGTTTCGCTTTGTTGGGCTTCAGCCAACCGCGACGCTTCTGTGTTTGAGCAGCCCAATGAAATCGTTTTAGATCGCAAAACCAACCCGCATGTAGGGTTTGGGTTTAGCCATCATACTTGCCTTGGTGCTGCCCATACACGTCAAATCCTAAAAATTTTGATACAGCTACTGGCCGAAAAAGTACAGTCTATTGAAATTTTAGACCATACAGATAACATCGAACAGTGGGGCGAGTTCGACCGAAAAGTAGGTTTTCATCACCTCCAAGTGAAATTGAAGGCTAAAAATTAATGCCGATAGTTGGGTTATTTCATGTTCAAAATCACCATGGGGTCGAAGGGATACATACCAAACTTTTCGCCATAAATGGCCAAGCTGCCTGCCCCTTCTACGGCCAAGCGTAGCACCAATTCGCCCGTTTGAGCTGCTTTTTGGAGGGCTTCGTTGGGTACATTGACCACCAACTTGTAGCCATAACTACCGCCTCGCGGAGTTTTCGATCTTGGGGCTGATAATGCCACGACAATACGCCACGGTGGTCGGCGGGGTCGTCGGGGAGGTTGAGTTTGCCTGCAGGCTACTCCATTGAAACTGATGGCTACCTCGCTCACAAACTTGGTTTCGTCGGTTTGCGGGTAGGCATTGGGATTGAGGCTATTGTCGAACGTACCCCCTCCGAGCATATAATTGTCAGTAATTTTTACTCCTTCTTTCTTATCTTTTCCGAAGAGCTGCTTGGCAGAGGCTTCCATCATAAAGGTCGCTTTACTTAAATCGCTGATTTTAAGGTCAGTTGGCCACTTGACGCGGTATTCAAAATAGCCACTGCCTGCGCCATTGACTTTGAGTCCGTCGAGCACATTCCATTGTTTCAAAGACCATTGAGCAGTACTAAACTGTTTGGGGCTATGCCAAGAATACGTTGTTTTTGCCCGCCTGCTGTGGTCAGTTCAGTAGGTTGTGGTTTTTCAACGATGTAAGTATTAAAATTACGACTCAACACTTTGCCGTTGGCATCTTCAAGCACCAACGATAGCACCGCTACCGATTTTTCGGTGGGCATCACGACATAAATTGGTGCCAGGGTCTGTTGCATCCAGGGTTTGTAGGCAATTTTTTTGGTGAAACTTTGCCATTGTTTGGCTTCTCCAAAGGCATCCCAACCGTTGAGTTCAACCTTGAGGGTAAGTTCATTGCCAAGATCGGTGCGGCCTGTCATACTCGAAATCGTGAGGGGCACTTGCACCACTTCTGTAGCTCTTACACTTTTAGAAATATCTTGCCCCGTAGTAATCATCACGTCGGCATGTAAATCTTTGAGGCTCATGCCTGGCACAAAGGCATCCAAGCCCGTGAATTTTTGGGTACGGTCAAATTTCCAGTAGCCGTTCCATTCGTTGATAACATCGTGGTGTTCGGTATAAAGCCAGCCTGCTACCAACGGATATTTGCGAAAGGTGTTGATAGCGCGGTGGTAATCCCAGGTATAGTCCACATCGCCTGCACTGCCTTCATAGCCCCATACATTGCCAAACTCCGAATTGATATTGGGTTGTTTTGCTTGTTTGTAATTCTTTTCAAAATGGAAGTCGGAGCCTTCAAAAGTTTTAGAAGTAAGGTTTTTGAGGAAGTCTTCCCAGCCGTAGCCCGGCAGGTATTCGTGCCAAGAGTTGATGTCGGTTTCGGTATGGCCTGCCCCGCAGCAGATGGAGTTATCTTCTACCAAACGGGTGGGATCAAGGGCTTTGGCTTTGCGGTACATACTCGCTACCCAAGCTTGAGTTTCGGGCAAATATTTATCCACTTTTTTGCCATTTTCTTCTATTTTGGTGCGCAGCCCCCAGGTTTCGTTGAATACAATCCAAGAAAAAATAGCGGGGTGATTGAAATCGCGCTTGATAAGCTGAGGCAGTACACGCTCCGATTCGGCACGTGCTTCGGCGGTGGGTTGCCCCCAAAAATTAGGTAAGTCTGACATAATCAGTAGCCCCAACCTATCGGCCCAATATAGCTTGCGTGGCACATCTATCTTGATGTGTGTCCTGATCCCATTCAAACCGATGTCTTTCGCCATTTTGATTTCATTTTTCATAAACTCGTCGGTGGGGAAAGTATAAAAGCCCTCAGGATGATACGATTGGTCGAGGGCAAGCTGGAGATAAATCGGTTGGTTGTTGAGGGCAATGTAGGGATAATTAGTACCAGGCAAATTCATGACCGAAACCTTCCGCATCCTAAAAGTAAGTATTGACTTTATCGCTGCCAAGGGTGGCCTCTACTTCATACAGAAAGGGGTTTTCCAAGGTCCATAATTTGAAATTGGGCATGGCTACCTCAAAAGTCAGTTGACTTTGACCCTTAGCGATGGTTTGGGTAGGAACACTTTCGGGACGTTGGCCAGCGATGCTCAGTTGAAGTGTCAAGTCTTGCGAGGCAGGTTGGGGGAGGGTAGCCGTAACTTTTACCTTGCCATTGTCAATATCGGGGGCAAAATGCAGCGTTTCGAGGTAATCTTTGGCGCGGGCTTCGAGATAAATAGTTTGCCAAATACCACGTGCATTGCCATAGCCTTGCTTGCCATAAAGGGCATAGTCGCGGCGTTTGTCGTCCACCCGTATTACCAATTGCTGAGCTTTCCCTGCCTTATTGGTAGGGAGTTCAAACTCAAAAGGTACATAGCCTCCTTCAAAACTACCCAACTCTTTGCCATCGAGCCAGACGGTCGTTTTATAATCGCTGGCACCAATGACTACAAACACGCGCTCGTTTTTCCATTCTTTCGGAATCGTAATGCTACGTTGATACCACGCAATATCGGCTTCATCTTTCACCTCCGATAGCTTCGAGCCCCACGGAAAAGGCACTTGGATAGCCAATGGAAATTTTTGTTTGCCTTTGGCCCATCCTTGCTTCAAACCCATGTCGTCCTTGTCGAAATTGAACGCCCAACTGCCGTTGAGATTGAGCCAATTGGTACGCTGCCAATCAGGGCGTGGATGTTCGGGCAGAGGAATGTCGGTTTGGGCATAGCTAACTATTACTACAGATAATAGAAGCAAAAGATGTTGGATTTTACGAAGCATGTAATTTGTATTTATAGGAGAAATAAGCGATTGTATTATCTCCGACAAAAGCAATTTTAGCTCAAACTCTAATGTTTTATGTACTTTTGTTTCGAATTTAAGATTAATTGAAAGGAGTTTTTAACGTTGTTTTTGAGAGAAATTGATGAAAATTTATCAAGCCAACATATATTATAAAATCAATTAAATCTCTCAAAATTCAATAAAAATATTTCTTGAAATGAGTGGATTTGGAGAGGGGTTAAGGTATAAGAGAATAATTATGGCAGTTGATACTGCTGAAAAAATGCCCATATCAAGTCATTGGCATTGAGGGCAGTTGAAGGTTCATCAGCAGCAAGTCTGTTATGCAATCCACCCGGCCAAGAGTGCCCTCCGTCGTTGGTAAAGTAAAATTCAATCGTACTGTCATGGCCACAAGTCTCCCATTTGCTTAGTGTGTATTTTTCAAAAGGTGTTACTTTTTTAGAGGTAATATTGCAAGCATTGTTTTTAAGCCAAGTATTTAAGCCATCCTCGACGGGCGGAAAATAATACCCAAAAATACCTTTACCACCCTCGTAAGGCACTTTTTTATCCAATTTTGAGTGAATGTGCAAAATCGGTACAGGGCGCAAGGGTTGACAGGCTTGCGTTGTCGCCAATGTACCTGCTACTGGTGCAATAGCTGCGATTTTGTTGGAAAGCTCGCAGGCTAACCGATAACACAACATTGCCCCGTTTGACATGCCAGTTGCATATACTTTTTTCGGGTTAATTTTCGGATATTTCTTCAGCAACTCATCTATCAAAGTACTGATAAACTTTACATCATCAATGTTTTTTTCAATGGCATAGTCGCAACAGGTGCCTGCGTTCCAAGTTCTTACTCCCAAAAAACCATCGCTTTGCACCCCTTCTGGATACACAATTGCGAATTTGGCCGTATTGGCTTTTTCGGTTAATAAATAATCACTTTCCATCTGAGAAGCTTGGCCGCCACCGCCATGCAGGGCTATGACCAATGAAAAATCAGAAGATTCATTGTAATTAGGAGGTAAATTAAGCAAATAGGAACGATTTCTTCCATCTACCATCATATAGCCCTCTGTTCTTAGTTCGATAGCAGGTGCTGGATTGGCAGATGTTGGTTTATCACAACTGGTAACCAACAGGGTAAGATAAACCAATAAGAGTGCAGATTTCTTCATGAATTTCATTGGAATTTCGCAATTTTGGATTTAGATGTTCCTAAACATAAATGGTTTAATTTTGGAAAAGAAAGCCCTATATGACTATGACATTGAGCAGGTTTTTAGCGTGTCTTTTTTGTAATATTTTACCCTTAATCACTGATTAAATCGTTGACTTTGAGCAGTAATCACTTGATGATAACTGAACAATGAAGAAGAGGAGGGAAGTTTATTTTATTTACTCAAGAGTTTGTTTTTTACCACCACCTCAATCACTTGCTCTCGGAGGCTTCGGCTAATGGGAATCTGAAAAGTTTGGATAGTGAGTTCGGTATTGTTAACACTTACTATTTTTGAAATGGCTACTAAATAAGATTTATGTACTCGCAAAAATTTCGTTGGATCTAAGTATTCTTCTACCGTCTTTAGAGGAAGCAGTGTCATGTATTTACTTCTGATGGTATAAATAATGACATAATTTTGAAAAGCTTGGATAAATAGTACTTCGTCAATTACTATCTTTTCGTACTTATTTTCGCATTTGATAAATAAGTAATCGGGTTCTGCTATTGAAGGGACAATTTCTGGCTTTTGATTTTTTAATAAATATAACTCTTTGGCTTTTGTAGCTGCTTTAAAAAAACGATTAAACGTGATGGGCTTTAATAGATAATCAACTACATCGAACTGAAAACCCTCTAAGGCATAATTTGGATATGCCGTTGTAATGATAACCATTGGTAGATTATTCTTTATTTTCAGAAACTCAAGCCCAGTCATATAAGGCATTTGAATGTCTAAGAATATGAGGTCAATTCGTTCATTCTCAAGTACTCTGTTTAATTCAAGGGGGTTTTGAGAAATGGCCGCCATTTCTAAATAATCAATCACCTCTACATACTTTGCCAAACCCTCGCTCGCCAAAGGCTCATCATCTACAAGTACACACCTTAGTTTCATTTTAAGTCAAGAATTAATTCAATTTTAAACTTATTTTGTTCTGCTTGTATTTTTAAATGATGCCTCTGAGGATATAATAGATTGAGCCTACGTCTTACATTGCTAAGACCAATTCCGGAGCTCGATTCTCTATATTGGGAGGAGGCACTGTTTTCAATATTCAACACCAATGTTTTAGTCTCTGAAAGCGTCAAATACATTTTTATAAAATTATATTCTGTTTTCCCTTTTGACACATGTTTAAAGGCATTTTCGATAAACGGCAACAAAATAAATGGAGCGATATTGATGGATTGTTTGGAGGTATTTTCAATCTCAAATACCAATTCGATTTGACTCTCATAAAGACGTAGTTTTTCTAATTCAATAAAATTTTCCAAAAAATCGATTTCTTTAGTCAGCAAAACTTCGTGGTGGTCGTTACATTCGTAGAGTTGATAACGAAGCATTTCTGAAAAAGAGGCCAATGACTCTGAAGCTAAATCAGGATTTTTGTGAATCAAGACAAAAATTGAATTGATGGTATTGAACAAAAAGTGCGGATTTATCTGCGATTTAAGGTATTTCAATTCAGTTTCTACATTTTCCTTCTCCAAAATCAGCCTTTTTTTCTCAGTATTTAACCAGTTTTTTGCCAATTTTACGCTCATTGCCAACGTCATACTCGCTGCTGTGGAAGGCAAAGCAGCTGTTGAGAAAAGCAATAAAAACTGGTCGGGGTGTTTATTGAACAACTCAAAAAAGGTAAGTTCTGAAATATAGGCATTGAGATAATAACCACTTGTGATCAGTGTCGAACAGCCCAAAATGGTAATAACCACTAAAATTACATAGGTATTGTATTTGCCTACATACAAATACTTAGGAATAAGATAGTATAAATTGAAGTAAGCACCCGCTGCTTGAAAAATAATATACCCAATGAATTTTATGGGTGGTTCTCCCTTAAAAAGATAAGAAATTACATTATTGAAATTACCGATGTTAATCATCATCCAAAGTAGATGATAAGCAATCCAGAAAGGGATGTGGTAAATTTTGTACTTGAAAAACCAATTTTGCATCGCTGATTTTTACGTTTTATCAGAGAAAATTAGCAACAATGAATACATATATATCTATTCATTGATGTAGTGCTTGAAATAGTTGACAAATGGACAAAAATAGCACTTTTTGCATTTAGTCAATAACAACTTGCTCGTTGTCAATTTGTTGGAAATCAAGAATAAATGCCTATTTAATTTGTTGAAAAAACAAATGTATGAGAGCCACTATTCTTTTTTCAACTTTGCTTGTTGCTTTTACAAAAAGCTTCGGTCAAATTTCTGGTAAAGCCATCAATGCTAAAAATGAGCCTATACTTTTTGCTAATGTTAGTCTTTTTGATGCAAAAGACTCCAGTCTTGTAGCAGGAGCTACAACCGACGAAGAAGGGGCCTTTTTGATAGCTTCTCTCAAAATCGGCCTTTTCTATATTCAAATCAGTAGCATTGGATATAAAAATTCAAAGACGCAATCGTTCATTATCGATAATGCAAATACAGCACTTAAATTGCCAACCATAACGCTTTTAGAAGAAATAAATGCACTGAATGAAGTAACAATTTCTGCCAAAAAAGAATGGAATCAGCATACGCCTATCGGAAAAGTGATTCATATACAAAGCAGCTTAATGACCAAAGGAAGTAACGCTTTGCAGGTATTGGAACGACTACCAGGAGTAATTACCGATCGAAGAAACAACCAATTGAGCCTTAACGGGCAAAGCGGTATAACGATTTTGTTTAATGGACGAAAAATG
Organism: Spirosomataceae bacterium; assembly: GCA_041392315.1. Taxonomy (GTDB): domain Bacteria; phylum Bacteroidota; class Bacteroidia; order Cytophagales; family Spirosomataceae; genus Runella. The sequence goes on from JAWKMH010000008.1 coordinate 217,305, forward strand.
CCGATGTCTATGGAAGAACTAATGGTCTTGCTCGAAAGTACTGTGGCTGATAATATTGAAAAAATTGAGTTAATAACCTCTCCCACAGCACAATATGATGCTGATGGTAGTGCAGGAGTTATCAATATTATATTCAAAAAGAATGAGAATGAAGGAACAAAAATGAATTTTTCGATGACTGGAGGGTATGGTTATCGTGAAAAAGCCGTAATATCCATAGGGCTATCTCAGGGCTTTAAGAAGGCAGACGTATATGCTTCGTATTCTTTTTTACATGATGTTAGCAAATCGGGTTTTAGGGGTGAAGGTACGAGTGATAAGACCTTTCTTCTAAGTGCAAATACTGCTACCTTTTCTGGAATAACCCGTCGCTTTCAAAATACGCATAATGCCAACTTGACTACTGAATTTAGACCGAATACTAAAACAACTTTTGGAAGTGATTTTACTTTTTCTTTTGCCAACACCCATAATTTGGTAAATAACGATGTAATTTGGGAGTTTAAAGAGGATGATTATTTAGGTTTCAAGGCATTGTCGGATGGATTGAATAAAAGACAAAGTATTTTTTCATCTGTTTATTTCAAACGAAAAATTTCAAAAAAATCACAGCTTAATACTGATGCAAGCTATATACATTATGAAACCAACAGCCCAGCGCTTATTGAGGCCGAATATTTTGATAGAGAAAAAAACAAGGTAGTGCCGTACAACCCTCTTTTTACTTCTGGAAACAGAGGAGAAAGTGTTTCAAAAATACAAGCAGGTCTGTTCAAGGCAGACTATACAGCTCAACTTAGTGATAAAATCAGTGCTGAATTTGGGGTAAAAGGTAGCATTTCCAAAAATACAAATGATAGTAAAATAGAACGAAAAACGGACAATAACTGGGAGATTGATACACGTTCACAAAGTGTTATTTATAGCAAAGAGAAGATAGGGGCAGTTTATTTACAATGTAAGTTTATATTGAGTTCAAAATCAAATCTTCATGCAGGCTTACGTTACGAATATTGGCAAAGAGACTTCAATCTTTATAAAGAGGCGTTTACTACTGCAAAGTTGTTTCCTTCGCTTTTTTATACCTATCAATTAAATGATAATGCAAATTTCAGTATCAATTACAATCGCCGTATCAGCCGCCCAGCCTATACTGATTTGATTTCAAATCTTTTTTATAATGACCCTACCTTTATCTTTTCGGGAAACCCACTTTTGAAGCCTACCCTTACAGATGTGCTAAAGGCAGATTTCGTTATCAAAGGCTTGAATGTAGGACTTTCATTGCAACATGATTTGCATCCGATTTTGCGGTATCAGATTACAACTAACGAAACAAAAGACATTGGGATTTCGTCGCCGCAAAATGTAGATTATCAAAAAAGTATCAACCTGTTTTTAAATTACCCGATACAAATTTTCGATTGGTGGAAACTCTCCATTAGCAGTACTACTTCGCTCCGTAATTATAAAATCTCTTATAGCTTGGCACCCGCTAAGAAAACCTTTGTGTTTGAAAATGTTAATTTTAATCAAACCATACGACTTCCCAAAAGCTTTGAGGTTGAACTTTCGGGCTGGTACAATTTCCCCTTTTTTGAAGGGGCTAACTCTCTCAAAGGCTTCGGTATTATGAATTTGGGGATTGCCAAAAAGTTAAAAAAAGACAAAGGAACACTTCAACTCTCCCTGCCCGACCTTTTGCAGTCTTTTAGTGTTTATACCCATATTAGTGGTATGACACCCATTGTTTTTAATATCAATACGGTATCCAATTGGAGGGATGAAACGGCATTTTATAGGATTATTAAATTGAACTATTCGAGAAGCTTCGGAAAACCCCAGAAAAGCGTGAAATATAGTACAAGCGATGAGGAAAGAGAACGAGTGAGATAATCCGCCTTTAGGCTTGTTCCCTTACTAATTCCTTTACCCAATGAGAGTGATAGAGTTTAAACCTACTGAGAGAGAAATCGGTTTTGAAAAGAGGCAAATGACATAGATGGGTTTGTGAAAGAGCAAGAATCGATTTCCTAATACATCTATTTTTGCTGTATATTTGAATTTTACAACACTAATAAAGGGATGGTTTCAGTTGAAGAGTTTTATAAAGATATAAATGTACTACTTCGGAAGGCTTTAAAAAGAAATAGGACATTTTAATGTGTTTAAAATTGATGATTTTATCAAAGGCCTGCGTGAGAAGAATGTAATGCCCTATGACCGACGAGCTTATTATAAAATTAGCCTAATTATAGGCCAAAACCGTGCTGAATATGCCGATAAGGTCATCGAAATAGAGAAGAATGCCTTGCTTTTTGCAACTCCTCATATACCTTATCATTATGTACCTCAAGATACTAATCAAAAAGGATTTTTCTGTGTATTTACGCCCGAGTTTCTGGTAAAAAGTAAAAGTGGAATCAATATTGACGAGCTTCCGCTTTTTCGTCCTGATGGCTATCCCATTTTTCAGCTTTCTGGTGAAAACGTGGAAGAATTAATGGCCATTTTCAAGAAAATGTACCGAGAAATCTCGTCGGATTATGTCTATAAATATGACTTGCTACGAAATTACGTGCTTGAATTGATTCATTACGGACAAAAATTGCAACCAGCAACTGCCTTATATTCAACACATAATGCGTCGGCACGGGTGTCGTCGTTATTTTTGGAGTTATTAGAACGTCAGTTCCCGATTGATTCTCCACAACAGAAGCTCAAGCTTCGTGCTGCCAAAGATTATGCCGATCGTCTATCTGTTCATGTCAATCATTTGAACAAAGTTTTGAAAGAAAATACGGGTAAAACTACGACCGAAATCATTGGTAGTAGAGTGACCAAGAAGCAAAAATATTATTGAAACAAACCGATTGGAATATCTCAGAAATTGCCTATTCATTGGGTTTTGAAGAAGTAGCTCATTTTTCTAACTTTTTCAAGCGACAAACAGCTTTGTCTCCCTTACAATTTAGGACATAAGAAAGTCGTATTTGATTTTTACAAATAATGCTTTCGTTTTTGCAAACAAGTCGCCGAGATTTGTACGCAATTTTGCCTCATCAAAATTAAACAATAATCAAATGAGCAAGATTGTATTAATAACAGGCGGAAACCGTGGGTTAGGAAAAAGACGAGGCGATTCAATTAGCACAAAAAAGGTTTGATGTTATCATCACTTATCAAAGTAATAAGATAGAAGCCGACAAGGTGGTCAATGAAATTCAGTCTTTAGGGCAAAAATCGGCTGCTTTACCCTTAGATATTTCTAACACAAAAGGATTTGATGTATTTGTTTCCGATTTAAAAAGTGTGTTGATGGCCTTTTTTGATAGCGATAAAATAGATGCTTTAATCAATAATGCAGGTACAGGCTTTTATGCCCCTACATGCAAACGAGCGAGGAAGATTTTGACAATATGATGAGTATTCATCTAAAATCCCCCTATTTTTTGACACAAAAGCTATTACCATTGATGAATGACGGAGGGGTTATTCTCAATACTTCATCAGGATTGGCTCGTTTTGCTTATGCTGGTTCGTCGGCATATGGGAGTATGAAAGCGGCGATTGATACGCTCACCAGATACCAAGCGATAGAGCTGGGAGAACGAAAAATTAGAGTCAATTCGATAGCTCCAGGAGCCATTGCGACAGATTTTGGTGGTGGTAGGGTGAGAGATAATCAGGAATTAAATAATATCATTGCTTCAAGAACAGCTTTAGGACGTGTGGGCTTGGCAGATGATATCGGAAGTGTAGCAGCATTTTTATGTAGCGATGAATCCAAATGGATTAACGGCCAGCGAATTGAAGTAGCAGGAGGCATCCATCTTTGATATAAAAGAATAGCTGATACCTAAAAGATAAGCCCACGATTTTGAGATCATGGGCTTATCTTTTAGGTATCAATACTGGGCAAAAATGATAATTTGGTCCAACTACTACTAATAAAAGTAGTTTAATGCCAAAGTCAGATGTTTTCTATACTTTTGTGTTGAATTTGAGCGATGTCGCCGTGCAGTTGATTTTTCTCTTTTAATCCTACAATCCACTAAAGTTCCTCAAAGCATAATGAAGAAATTTTTGAAATGGACAGGTGCTACCATTGCTGGCTTGGTATTAATTTATTTTGTGGGGCCACGTCCCGAAACCACTACACTTGACCCCACGTTGCCACAAGTAGCCACAGAGTTAGTTCAACTCGAAAAAGATATTCAAACAGCTGAAGCAAAGTTTAACCTTAAACCAGATAATGAAGCCCGCATTGTATGGGCTGATACTTCCAAAAAAGAAAAAACCAAATATAGCATAGTATATATTCACGGTTTTGGGGCAAGCTGGGCCGAAGGCGACCCCATTCACAGGCGGTTGGCTCAAAAATACGGATGTAATCTCTATTTGGCGCGTATGTATGATGCGGGTGTCAAAGACCCCAACGCTTTTGAAAAACTTACTCCCCAAAACTTCTTGGCAGGAGCAAAATACGCCCTCGCGGTGGGCAAAGCCCTGGGCGACAGCGTTATTGTTATTGGTTGCTCGGCAGGGGGATTATTGAGCACTTATTTGGCCTCCGAATACCCCGACATCAAGGCATTAGTACTTTATTCGCCCTGTTTTGCCATCTATAACAACGCCCTTGCACCAGCCACAGGGCCTTGGGGGCAGCAGATTCTACATCAATTGATGGATACACATATCAATATAACCCATTATACCCCCGACCGCGCCAACTACTGGCTGACGCGCTATCATACCAACGGCCTGATGACCCTCCAAAAGACCATGGACATAGTGGTGAAACTCGAAACATTTGCTAAAATAAAAATGCCCGTTTTCTTGGGCTATTACTACAAAGACGACGACAACCAAGACAAAGTAGTATCGGTAGAGGCCATGCTCAACGCTTTTGATGAATTGGCTACACCCGCCAACCAAAAAGTGAAAGTGGCTCTGCCCAACACAGGCGACCATGTCATAGCCTCCCATTTTACCTCTAAAGATTTACCAGCCGTTTTGCGCGAAACCGACCGATTTTTGGATGAAATAGTAGGACTGAAGGCCACGCAAAAATGATATTGGAAAGTTATTATAGGTTCTTTTGAGTGGAGAAGATAGGAGCGGAACGCCGCCTCAGTCGAACCCACGGCCTCTTGCCTATTATAAAAAAAGCCTACGCATCGCGCAGGCTTTTGGGTGGAGAAGATGGGATTCGAACCCACGACCTCTTGCATGCCATGCAAGCGCTCTAGCCAGCTGAGCTACATCCCCATAAAATAAAGAACAAATCGTACTAAGGAAACCTTAAAATCGAAGCCACAACCTCTTGTATGCCATCGGTGCGACTGGAACACCAGTCCGAGTTTCGCCAAGCGCTCTAGCCAGCTGGAACGCCAGTCCGATGAGCTACATTCCCATAAAAAAAGAACAATATTTTCTATTGATGTTTACTGGGCTGCAAATATGGGAGGTTGTTTTGGCTTTTGCAAATCGTTCCCGAAAAAAACTCAATACGATACATCGGTTTTGTTCCCCTCTAAGGTTTCGATGACGGGCTTGGAGCGGCTCAAGAGCATGGTATCTTTCGCGAAAGGATTATCGCGGAGGTAGAGTTTTTTGAGTTGAGGCAGGCGCAGGAGGTCTTTAGGTACTTCACTTAGGTTGTTGCGGCTTATATCCAAGTCTTCCACTCGACGTAGCTGGCCAATCTGGCTCGGTAGGGTACTAAACTGATTATTATTGATGTCGAGTATTCGTAATCTTTTCAATTGACGGATACTACTCGGCAACATCGCCAATTTATTGTGATGTATGTAGAGTGTTTGTAGGCGTTTTAAGCGTTTCAGTGGTGGTAATTCTTCAAGTTGATTGTTGGACAGCGCCAATTGTTGGAGTTTTCGCATACGCCCTAATGAACGGGGAAGTTCGCTCAACTGGTTGTAGTACAAATCCAGCACCTCTAAACGGCGAAGTTGAGCAATATTTTTGGGAAGCGTTTCGATGTCGCACGAATACAAGTTCAAATCTTGCAATTTTCTTAATCCTTTAAAGCTACGTTCGTTGAGTTGAGTGAGCTTATTATAACCCAACCAAAGGCTACTCAATTTTTTACAATCGCGCACAGCCTGTGGCACATCTCTAAAGCGGTTGTTTTGGATGTTCAGTACGGCAAGTGTCTTGTTGGGCGGTAGATAAAGACTACTGTCGGTCAGTTGGTTGCCATTGAGCCAAATATGGCGGAGTTTGGGAAGCTGAGCCAAGTCAATAGAGGCACTTTTGAGCAGATTGTCGCTAAGATTGAGTTCCTTCAATTCTTTAAAACGATAAATAACATCAGGTATTTTTTCAAGTTCTAATTGATTTAAAGCCAGTATTTTGACAGTGTCTGGCTGTGTAGTAGCAAGGGCTTCTTCTAAGCTATTGATTACATTTTTACCTTTGACAACCCTACGAACTACACCCAACTGCAGGATTTGGTGAAAAGAATGAGCCGCCGTTATCTGAACCGAAAATTGGTAGGTATCGAGGTAGTTTTTGAGTGAATCGAGTAGCCGACCTTCGGTTTCGACGCTTATTTTCCCTTCGATTTCATAAAGGAAATAATCAAAGTGCCCACCCTTTCCCACATAAAACCGCGCCCAAATCCGGGCGTTGTCTTTCTTAGTGGCCAACTGCCGTGATAGCGCATTAACACGCATTACAAAAGCACGTTGGTCTTTGGCATATAATTCTTTTTGGCCCTCAAAAAACTTTTCAGGAACGGCATAGAGGCTATCCAATACTTTGATGCTCAACCCTTGTTGATTGGCCTTCTCAAAAGTCATGATTTTGACTTGCGCTTGTGCGGCTTGAAGCATCAACAGGCAGAGAAAAAAAAGAAGTGTTTTCATGGCTATAAAGGTTTGTTGGATAATCAACTGCTAAATTAGTTGAATATTATATAAATCAAACATTTTTATATATTTTTCTTTTATATTAACGATATATACCTGCTATCTCGACAACTTACCCGACGTATCGCCAGTAGCCAACCGTTCTACTTCTTCTATGCTCACCAAGTTGAAATCGCCTTCTACGCTGTGTTTGAGGGCAGCGGCGGCAGTGCCAAATTCGAGGGCATGTTGTATGCTTTGTTCATAATAATCATAACCAAACAAGAAACCTGCAATAAAGGCATCGCCGCTGCCGATTCTGTCTATGATATGGTGTAGGTCATATTCGGCAGTTTTATAATATTTATGACCATCCCAAGCTTTGCCACGGAGTTTATTGTGGGAAGCACTAATGGAGTCGCGTTTGGTATCTAAGATCATTTTTACATTTGGAAACCTCGCCATGACCTGTTTCATGTTGGAAGTCCATTTGTTTTTGTCATTGGGCAGCGGATGAATATCAAATAAATCATCGGCATTGCTATTGCCACAAATAAGCAAATCGCAATATTGAGCCAATTCGGGCATTACTTCTTTGGGTGTTTTTCCCCAACCCCAAAGCCCCTTACGATAATTGACATCAGCCGATACCTTCACGCCCAATTTTTGCGGTTTGCACGGCAGCCAAGCAGGCCGCTGCTGCCGACTCAGACAGGGCAGGGGTAATGCCCGTAAAATGAAACCAATCCGCTCCTTCGAGTATTTTTTCCCAGTCAAACGCATCGGCATTGAGCGTACAAAATGAATCGTTGAGGCGGTCATAAATTACTTGGCTGGCGCGTGCATTGGCCCCATTTTCGACATAATAAACTCCCATTCGGTCGCCACCGTAGTGAATTTCAGCAGTATTGAGGCCATATTTGCGTAAATACATGGTGGCGGCACGCCCGAGGTCACTATCAGGAAAGCGGGTAACGTGTACTGCCTCTACACCCCATTGGGCAGTAGCTATACCCACATTGGCTTCTCCCCCTGCGTAGGTAATATCGAAAGAATGGGCTTGGCTGAAACGAGTAAAACCTGGTGGCGAAAGCCGCATCATGATTTGACCAAAAGTAACGATTTTCTTCATAGTTTAGAGGGTATTGGATTTGTTATCACTCCGACTTTGTTGTCAGTTGGACCGGGCTGGCGTACAGGGAGCTATTGCTGGCGTTTTTCTTTTCTTTTTTTGAGCGCATTTTTGGTCCATCGATATGAATCCGTAAAAATAGCAGCTTCGGTGGTGAAGCCAAAACTATAATAGGCCCCATTGTAGCTGGTAGGTAGATTCTGCTGATAGATAGCATACCGATATCCTCCCTGAACGCTAAAACCTACCCATCGGGTAGCTTTCCATTTGAGATACATGCCCGCTTGAGCAGGTAGAAAAAAGTCATTTCTACGCCAAAGCATCAGGTCGTCCAACACTTTATTGCTTGTGCTTTGGGTAGCACCTATACCGAGTTCGATGGGAATACTTAACCTCCACCTTCTGTTTTCTATGATATTGGGCCAGTACATGAGGCTAAAATAGTACAAATCGGTTTTGGTATAATAGCTGATATTGATCAATTTGGACGCATTTTTACGAAAATCAATCAGCCGTAACAGCGAATTGAACGTAAGCCAATAGTAACCGAAGGTGAGTTCATGGCGATTACGACCAAATTTTACACCTGTATTTACGCCCCAAATATTCACTAATTTTTTGTCCACAAACGAACTACGTGCATCCCAGTTGAAGGTATAAGTAAGTTTTGGACGAGGTTTGAGGCTATCTTTTTGGGCTACAAATAAACTATCTGAACCATACAAATGGCTGATTACCAATAAGAAAAGGATTGTTAAAAAATAATGTACTGGTTTTATTGCCAACATATTTGAGAAAAGCCACCGTAAAATTCCTGATAAAAACGCTTTTGTTCAAAGGATTATTCTGAAAAATCAAAAAATGGGAACAAAATGAAGACAGAGTTTGTCATTTATCAGTCAGGATTACATTCAATAAACATGCTCCAAGAAACATTAAATATAGTAATCCGATAGAATATAAATAAAACTATTTTTTCACCCAAACTATTATAACAATGTCATTAAGATTAGGCGATGTCGCCCCCGACTTTGAAGCACAAACCACCCAAGGCTCCCTCAAATTTCACGAATGGCTTGGCAACTCATGGGGAATGTTGTTTTCTCACCCTGCCGATTTTACGCCTGTTTGTACGACCGAATTAGGTAAAACAGCCCTTTTGAAAGGCGAATTCGAAAAACGAAATGTAAAGGTCATCGCTGTTAGTGTAGATGATTTAGAATCGCACAACCGCTGGGTTCCTGACATCAACGAGGTAAACAATACGGAAGTAAATTTCCCAATTATTGCTGATGCCGATCGCAACGTAGCCACTTTGTACGATATGATTCATCCCAACGCCAGCGAAAAAGCGACCGTAAGATCAGTATTTGTGATTGGGCCAGATAAAAAAATCAAACTTACACTTACTTATCCCGCTTCTACGGGCCGCAATTTCAACGAATTGTTGCGTGTCATAGATTCGTTGCAACTGACTGCCAACAGCCAAGTGGCTACGCCTGCCGATTGGAAAGCGGGCGACGACGTGATTGTAGTACCGCAGTTTCGACGGAAGAGGCGCAGAAAAATACGATGATTTGCGCATCGTCAAGCCTTATTTGCGTTATACGGCCCAACCTCAATAGGGGTTTCTAAAAATTTAATATTAACCTATATCTCCAAAATATGTCAAGAATTGCCCTTGTTACGGGTGCGAGTTCGGGAATCGGCAAAGCCATTGCCGAGGCCTTCGCCAAATCAGGTATTGATTTGATTTTATGTGGCCGTCGCCAAGAGCGGCTCGACGAAATCGCAGCCACGTTGAGTGAGTTAGTAAAGACTACTACCCTTGCTTTCGATGTGCGCGACTATGCCGCTGTGTCGCAAGCTATTGACTCTTTGCCTGAAGGGTGGAAAAATATCAATATTTTGGTCAATAATGCGGGAAATGCCCACGGGCTGTCGCCCATTCAAGAAGGCGATATTGCCGATTGGGATGCCATGATTGATGGCAATGTGCAAGGGTTGTTGTATGTGTCAAAGGCAGTAATGCCTGGTATGGTAGCGAGAAAAAGGGGGCATATCATTAATCTTAGTTCGGTGGCAGGCAAACAAACCTACGCAAACGGGGCGGTATATTGTGCCTCCAAGAAAGCCGTAGAAGCCATCAGTGAAGGGATGCGATTAGACCTCACGCAGCATGGTATCAAAGTGACCAATATAGCTCCAGGAGCAGTGGAAACAGAATTTTCTATGGTACGATTCAAAGGTGACGAAGCACGGGCGGCCAAAGTGTATGAAGGCTATGAACCACTCTTAGCCCAAGATATTGCCGATGCCATCCTGTATGCGGTCAATGCCCCAGCTCGTGTTACGATTGCCGACATGACGATTTATGCTTCTGCCCAATCTGCCCCTACGGTGGTACATAGGAAATAGATATTTTCTTTAAAAGTGTACTGATAATCAGCAGGGTAGATTTTTTCATTGAAAAAAAGTAAAAAAAAGTTTGGAGAACGATTTTCGAACCCACATATTTGCACTCCCAAACACGAAGAAAGGGATTTGGGAGTTTAGCTCAGCTGGTTCAGAGCATCTGCCTTACAAGCAGAGGGTCGGGGGTTCGAATCCCTCAACTCCCACAAAAAACCTCCTCAAATTATTGATTTGAGGAGGTTTTGTTTTTCTTAGCAGTCATTAATGACCCCTTGCTACTGATACACTTTCTCGTAATATTCTGCCGCCATGCGGTCGGAGTTGAAGAAGTTACCCACGTCATTCATGCTTCTTAAAGCAGTGGCATACCAATCCTTCTTTCGTTGATAATAGATCGGTAAAATTTCATTTTCAAGTACATCCAACATATTCATAATATCCTCATTATCGCGGTTGCTTGCTGAAGCTACAGGTACCAAAAAAGCGTTCTCACCATGCTGTGCAAATTCACAAATCCAGCCATCGTAAGTAGAAAAGTTGAGACTGGCGTTCATGGCGGCGGTCATGCCGCTGGTGCCAGAAGCTTCTCTTGTAACTACAGGCGTATTGAGCCAAATATCCGACCCTTCTTTGAGTTGCTTGGATAGTGCCAACTCATAGCCCGTTAGCACTGCCATGTTGGGGTATAAATGGCTTAGATAGTACAATTGATTGAAAGTATGGATAGCTCCTTCGTCTTTGGGATAGGGTTTTCCTGCCCAAATAAACTGAATGGGACGTTTCTTGTCATTCATAATACGGTCGAAACGCGCACGATCGCGGGTGAGGAGGTCGGGGCGTTTGTAACCTGCAAACCGTCTTGCCCATACAATAGTGAGTACGTTGGGATCAAAGAGCTTGCCTGCCTGATCAGCTACAGTCTTGAAAAGCTGGGCTTTGAGTGCTAATTTACGTTTTTCAATAGCTTTTATATCTCCTTTAATACGTGCCTTTTCGAGTTCGGTATCTGTCCAGGAGGCTTTGTGTTGTGAATTAGTTACATGGGTTATTTTACAAATATCCTTGGCCCAGCCCCACATTTGTCGCGATACCTCGCCGTGCAATTTAGAAACGGCATTGGCTTGATGGCTTAATCTTAATGCGGCCAAAGAATGATTGAAAATATTATCTTCTATCCCAGTAATTTCACGCACGGTTTTGAGTGGAATGCCTGCAAAAAAGCCTAAGTCATTCAAAAAATGAATATCGTGCTTTTCATTACCAGCCTCTTCAGGGGTATGGGTTGTAAAGACAAATTTTTTCTTGACCACTTCTTTTTTTCTCTTCTTTTGGAAATAATGGAAGGTCGAAGAAACTGCATGGGCTTCATTGAGGTGGTAAATGTCGGGTTCATAGCCCAATTCATCTAAAAATTTAGCGCCACCAATACCCAACAATATACATTGCATGACCTTGACCGCTGGGTCGGAATCGTACAAATGATAGGAGATACTCCTTGCCCAAGGGTCATTCCCATCGGTATCTGTCGTCAGGAAGAACATCGGTACAGTATTAAATAGCTTAGGGTCGAGAAAATAAGCAGCTACCCACACAGGTTTGTTGGCAATCATAATTTGAAATCTGATGCCTGTGTCTTTCAAAAAACTATACATTTTTTCTCGGAACTGTGGCACCATGCTATTGTCAGCATTGCGCATTTGATCATAGTAGCCAAATTTCCAGAGTATTCCGATACCGATGAGGTTTTGGCGAAGATCATGAGCACTTTTCATATGAGAGCCAGCCAAAAAACCTAAACCACCAGAGTAGGTTTTGAGAGCTTGGTCTATGGCAAATTCCATAGAAAAATAAACAATTGATTTCTTGAATTTTGCGTCAATTGGATACGGATGAGCATAAACCGAAGGGAGTTTTGTTGCCATAAGGATTGAATAATCATAGGTTGTTTGAGCCGCTAAACTAAAAAAAAATGCAATGATGGCCTATTTTCTTCTAAGATAATCGCTGAGAATATTTGGCTAATACACGCTTAGTTCCTACTTTTGCACCACGAAACGCAATAAGATGTGTTTTTAGGGCCCATAGCTCAGTTGGTTAGAGCATCTGACTCATAATCAGGGGGTCGTAGGATCGTGCCCTACTGGGCCCACATTTAAAAAAGCCAGTCGTAGCGATACAACTGGCTTTTTCTTTGTTAAGGCTTGGCATGACGCCACTCTAATCCTACTGAAGTGCGTGGCTTGAAGCCTGTCCAAGTGGCTTCATTGGCGTTTTCTTTGAGTTCTAAGTATTTTTTATAATCCAACCCCTTGAGTTGCATACCCAGAAAAGCAGTGACAAAATGCTGGTTGATATTGTTGATGCGGCGTTCGTTCCAGACAGGCTCGGCATAACGCAAGTATTCATCCAAAGGTAGGTCAGAGGCTAATGCTTCTGCTGGAGGTGGATTGGGGCTACATTGTGCCGCGCATTCATGTAAGTAAGCATGTAGCGTTCGGTATTGATGGCCCCGTCGTAAATAGCCTTGATACCTTTCTCATAGCCCGAGATATCGTCTTGACTACCAGCCACAAAAAGTTGGTACATTGAGTCCTTTGAGCCCTTCTTCGTTCCAAACACCACGGGCCATGCCCCAAGGAGCAAACGCCACCACCGCCTTGATGCGTGGGTCGAGTGAGGCTTTGTATTTTTCGTTGCCTATCATTCGCGTTTCTAAGGCTTTGCTTCCGCCCGACATTTGTCCAAAAAAGGTAACTGCTTGTGGGCTGTAGCCTGCACCCGCTACATTGAGTGCCCCGTAGCCTCCCATAGAGTAGCCAATCAAGGCGGTGTTGTTGGCATTGACCAATCCTTCCAAAAAACTTTTACTGCCTTTGTTACCCAAACGAGCCATTTCATTGAGGATGAACAAATCATCGAGAGAGCGATTCAGCAATGTACTGGCAAAACTGGCGGCATCTCTGAAAGTGGACTCGGTATGGTCAATGGCTACCACTACATAGCCCTTGGAAGCCATATTCTCGGTAAGGTAAGTGAGCAAATAGCGAGAACCCACATAGCCATGCGAGACAATGAGAAGTGGAAATGGACTTTCTGTTTTATCTGCTATGGCATCGCGCAAAGCTCTCCCAGCAAATTTGAAAGGAATAAGAGGACGTTTGGGGTCATTGCTGGTGCCCATTACTTCATCATACTCTATCAACGGCTGCTTGCCTGCAGGGATAATGGCAGGGTACCATATTTCGACCGTAAGAGGTCTATCATAGAGCGAATCTTTTCCATTTTTGGAGTTTAAAACATCAATTTGATTTCTATTAGTTAATTTCAGTGTTTGCACTCCCACACCGTATTTGCCGCGTAAGGAGAGTTCTGGCGCATCAGGAAGGGCATCACCATAGATAAAACCATTGTTTTGGGCAATGGTGGAAAAGCCACTTATTATAACCACAATAAAAAGGTAAAAAAGATAAATTCGTTTCATTAGAGTAGTTAGATGTTGAATTGTATGCGCAAATGTTGATAGTTTTTTGGATTAGTCCACAAGTTTTTTCTTTATTTTTCATCCAATAAGACATCAAATTTTTTGCTATTACTCCTACAAACTGGAAAACGGAGCAGGTCACTGCTATTGGATTTTGTGGGGTTGAATGCCAGTCAATAGCCTTTGATTGGGTATTTATACCAAGATTCTATTTGTAAAGCAAAATACAATGCCTATTATTGAAAGATCTTTCAATAGTACTAAAAATGCATACGTTACACACTTCGTACACTGTGATGATTGAGCCGTATTATTGAGAAAAGAGATTATTGGTTTTTAACGAATCCTGTTGATTTCTCTACAGCTATCAACACGCTTAAAACATATCCTAACAGTATAGCTACGGCAGTAAATACTTATTTTAAATAAAAATATAGCAGATGATTTCTATAGCTCCTCTAATCCTTATTTTAGGGTTAAACAGTTCTTCTATTGCTGGACAAGAAATAGAAAAACTCAATGTACAAAATGGAAATAAGGAGGTATCAAAAACTTTAAAACAGCTTTTTGAGAATAATCCATTGCATTTTAGGCGGGTGTTTAGGTATTTAGATATAGGCAATAGCGACTTGATAAAAGTTAAAGTAGCTTTGTCGAAAGGAGATACCTTAACTGCTACCGAAAATTTATTAAAATATTATCAACAGGCCCATCATGCCGATTGGATAACCAAAACTAAATTTGAAGGCGAACCAGAGGAGTTGATGAAAGTAGCGCAATTGCTGCTTCAAGATACCTTGACATTTGGTAGTTCTACCGCCAAGATACGTAGAAATAAGAATGGAACTGTGGACTGGCATTATACAGGTCCAGACAAAGACGACGAGTTTGGATACACCCTCAATGGACACAAATATTTTGGTGCATTGATGTATGCTTGGCAAACAACCCACGACGAAGCCTATGTGGCATGTTTTAATCAATTTATTACTGACTGGATACTAAACAACCCTTTGCCTCAAGAAAACAAGCCTATGTATGAGGTTTTTACAAACCCTCGTTTAGACTGGCGCGATATTGGAGAAGTAGTTTGGCGTGATTTGGAAGCAGGCAAGAGGTTGGAAAGTAGCTGGCCTTTGGCATTTTATTTTTTTCAAAAAAACAAATCCTTTTCGCCTGTAGCTCGATTATTGATGCTATCAAGCTTGATTGAGCATGCTGAATACTTACAGAAATATCATAAAAAAGGTCATAACTGGACAACTATGGAAATGAATGGCCTTGCTCTTTTTGCTTTAACATTCGTAGAATTTAATAAATCAAATGAATGGGCGGCATACGCCATGAGAGTGATGGAAAGTGAAATAGGACAGCAAGTATATCTTGATGGTGTACAGACGGAAATATCATCTAAAACTCAATGGGTCGCACTCAAACCATTTGAAACTATCGCCGATAACTTTAAGAAAGCTGGTCGAAAAGTAAATGATAATTATACGACCAAAATCATAGATATGTACAATTTCTTGGCTTATTCTATGCGACCAGATGGACACCAAATACTTAATAATGACTCCGATAGAGAAGATTTAAGGCCACGTGTTTTAGTTGCTGCTGAAAAATATAATCGTCCAGATTGGAAATATGTGGCTACCAATGGGGGCGAAGGACAAATGCCCACAGGGCTGTCAAGTAAGGTTTTTCCATGGGCAGGAATCAATGTTCTAAGAAATAACTGGGGAAAAGATGCTCATTGGTTTGTTTTCGATACGGGTCCTTTCGGTACAGGACACCAACACGCTGATATGCTACATATTTCATTGGCAGCGTTTGGCAAAGACTTATTGGTAGATGGGGGGCGCTATACCCATAAAGATTATTTTAGTTTTGATCCAATCATTTGGCGTGGGTATTTTAGGAGTTCATTTTCGCATAATACTATTTTGGTAGATGGTAAAGGACAAAAGGCAGGGCCATTGAGAGCAACAGTTCCCTTGAAAGAGGGGCATGATTTCATAAATACACCCAAATATGACTATGCTCGTGGTACTTTTTTGAACGGATATGAAGGCGTAGAAGGAAAAGTAACCCACACCCGATCAGTTTTATATCTAAAGGAGAAATTTTTTGTAGTGATGGATCAAATAGAAACCGATCAAGCAAGAAAATTAGAAGCATTATGGCATTTTGCCCCCGATGGTAAAGTGACAATAAGCAATAATACTGATTTAATTACCACGATTGACGAAGCTAATTTACAAATCTTACCGCTGGGGCTTAATGACCATCAACTAAAAATCATTAAAGGGCAAGAAAGTCCTTATATTCAGGGTTGGTATAGTGCTGACTACGGACTTAAAGTGCCTAATAATACAGCTATCTATACTCAAGATTCGAGTAAGTCATCTACTTTCCTTTGGTTATTGGTTCCTTCAAAAGGTCATGTTTCATTAATCAAGGCTTCAATACTAAGTAAAGATGCAGATTATATTAAGGTAAATGTTAGCATTGATAATGAGCCTCATGTCCAAATTGATATGCCTCTAAAAGCGGGTAAAGCTGTTTCCATCAACTAATAATACGGAGTGTAAGTTTGTAGGACACTAAAAAAGGGAGGCTTTTTAGGGGGGGGATTGCCGTATTTTTTTGAGGATTGGTATATATTTATAACTCATTCAAAACTGAACAAAACAAAAGTGGGCGAATTGCGTTTTGATTAAAAAAATACTGTATGCGACAAGTTAGCTTCAAATCGGTTGTTCTTATTGCTTTTATCAGCAGTTCCTTGATATGGTCGTGCAAGCAAAACGACGTAAAATCTGGCAATGAACTCATCAATGAGTTTGTAGCGGTCAATATGGACTACTGGTACTACTGGAATGATAAAATAACAGCCAACACCAACAAGAGCCTTGCACCAGAGGGTTATTTTAATTCTCTGCTCTATCCTTTTGATGCGCAAGCCCGCCCTGACGGTGATAGATTTTCGCGTTTTTTGACTAATGCTGCAGAAACTGAAGCCTCGCTCTCGGGCGAGAACAAGACGACGGGCGCACGATTGGCACTCTACAACAACAACAACAATATTGCGGGCTTGGTCATGTATGTTTTGCCAGGCTCTCCCGCCCAAAAAAGCGGCATCAAAAGGGGAGATATTTTTAGTAAAATTACGGTAGATGGGAAAGTAGCGACGGTAGATAATTATTCCACTTTACTTGCAGAAGGAACTAATTACGAATACAACTTAGGTCGCTATGAAAACAAGGCGTTTATTAATACCGACCAAACCAAGGTTGTAGTGGCGCAGGCATTGCAAGAAGACCCCATGCTCTTAGATACGATTTATACCAAAGGAAATAAAAAAATAGGTTATTTGGTCTATAACCGTTTTTATTCCAAACCTAACAATAGCGACCAAGCTCTGTATGACCAAAAAATGGCACAAATTTTTGGCCGTTTCAAAGCACAAGGCATCAATGAGTTTATCTTGGATTTGCGCTACAATGGCGGAGGATATATTTCTACGGCAGTGGTATTGTCGAGTTTTATTGCCAAAGGCGTAACCGACAAGACTATCATGGCACGCGCAGAGTACAACAAAAAGCTACTCCTGATTTGGTCAAACAATATGGTGCCAATTTTGGCGTGGATTTTTTTGCCAATCAATCAGAAAATATAGGAGCAAATCTGCAAAGAGTCTATGTGCTGACCAGTAGTCGAACAGCTTCTGCCAGTGAGTTGGTGATTAACGCTCTAAAACCTTTTATGGAGGTGGTGATTATTGGCGACGTAACCGTCGGTAAAAATGTAGGTTCTATTGTGATCAAAGACAGCAAAAAACGTTTTGCGGAAGGTATTATGCCTATTGTACTAAAAACATTCAATTCGGCAGGGCAGTCTGACTATACGGCTGGCTTCAAACCCAATGTACAAATCAAAGAAGATCTGTCGCAGCCTTTTTATGCTTTTGGTGATTTACGCGAACCGCTACTTTCTGAAGCTTTCTTTCAAATCACGGGCGCACGAACCCTACGGCGAGGGGTGCAAGAAACGCCCGACTCCGACCGCCTCAAAATAAAGCCTACGGGTATTGAAACCGAGATGGTGTTGGAAAGCAAATACACAGACCTGTAAAATTTAAAAATCCTACAGATTTAATACTTTCTTTTAAAATCTTTTAAGTACCAAAACAAAAATACATTACATTATTCGACCCCGTCGGGGTCGCTTGTTTATAGCAGGTTATGGGCTTCTATGAACATCTGACCCCGACGGGGTCAAACAGAATAATGCAAACTAAATATACACAAGTACTTATGGATTTTACAGTTTCTATCGTGCTGATTTATAGCTGCTTAAAATCTAAAAAAACAGCGTATTTAATGGCTTCATTGTTCAACTTCCAAACTTACTTTGGTAGGATTAGGATTAATTTCGTCAGTCTCGACCAAGCCATCGCGCAAGCGGATGATGCGGTGGGCGTATTTGGCAATATCGTCTTCGTGCGTAACGACCACAATGGTATTGCCTTTAGAATGTAACTTGTCAAACAAATCCATAATTTCGTAGGAGGTACGGGTGTCCAAGTTACCTGTAGGCTCGTCTGCCAACAAAATACTGGGGTTGTTGACCAATGCCCGTGCCACGGCTACCCGCTGGCGTTGGCCACCCGAAAGTTCGTTGGGGCGGTGGCCAGCACGGTTTTCTAGGCCCACATTTTTGAGGGCATTCATGGCGAGTTCTGTGCGCTGCGATTGATTATAACCCGCATAAATAAGTGGTAGAGCCACGTTTTCGAGCGAGGTCATACGAGGTAATAGGTTGAATGTCTGAAAGACAAAACCGATTTCTTTGTTGCGTACTTCCGCCAGTTCGTTTTCTGACATGTCGCTTACATCTTTTCCATTGAGTACGTATTTGCCAGAAGTGGGGGTATCTAAACAGCCAATGATGTTCATCATGGTTGATTTTCCCGAACCAGAGGGACCCATAAAGGCCACATATTCGCCTTTATTAACCGAAATCGTAATGTCTTTGAGGGCTTCGATTATTTCGCTTCCCATGATGTAGCGCTTGGCAATATGCGTAGATTCGATGATTTTCATGCCTGTTAAGTTGATAAGTATGTAAGTTTATAAGTAAGAGTTACCAGCCCACATAGCGCGCTGGTTTGATGTTGTTTAATCTCAAATAGACAATCATTTGGCCACGGTGATGGGTTACGTGGTCGTGAAGCAAAAGTAGTATTTTACGGCGTGCCATGGGCCCAGCAAAAAACTTTACTTCTTCGCCAAGTTGGGTGGGGTCAGTGCTTTGAATGGCTTTGGAGGCGTAGTCAAACGACTGTGTCAGCACATCGAGTATTTCACTTTTAGACATTTTGCCAGCTTCTAATTTCTTGAAATCAGCCAGTAGCGCAGGTGGTTTTTCAGAAGTAAGGTAAGTACTGCTCAACCACACCATATTGGAAGCCGTATGTACCACTTGCTCGCCAAAACTCATTTCTTCGGCAGTGGGTTTAAAACTAAAATTAGTTTCAGGCATGAGATTGGCGATTTCAAGTGAATATTTTTGGGCATTTGCCCACTTTTGAGACAAATCCGTCAGCCAGGGGTCTTGTTGGGCAAATGTTACCATAGAAGATACCACCAGAAAAAACGTGAGTAAGGTTTTGGTCATTTCACTTGCGTTAAAATATGTTGAATGGTCTTGGTTTCTTCATTGTTGGCTAAGACCTTTTTTAAGAAATTTTGGAACTCCGCTTGCAACATCGTTTGGTCAAAAATACCCAAATCATTCGTAAAAATGGTTATTTCTGTTTTATTCCCTTTTTTGTCAGTAGCATAAAGTGCATAATTAAGCACAAAGGCCGTAGAGCCCCTTTGGCTCCCAAATGAACGAATCTTTCTCGGTTTTCAGTACGTACTCTCATAGGCCATTCCATCAATTGATCCAAAACCGATTGTGTGAGAGCATCGAAATAAGTCCGGCTATTGATTTTTGCATGATTCCTACATATTCCTCGGTGGTAGAAGCAGGCAGCCTATCCGACCAAACGCGCTGCACAGGTAGCGGTACATTTTCCGATTTGAATTGCCCCTTGGCAGTAGTATCTATTTTCAATCGCTCAAAGTAAGTATTGGCGCGTTGGAGATAGGTTTGCATCGGCATTTTTTTTAGGCCCGTGGCCGAATGTTCGTCCGAACACACATACAAAGCCGAAACAAAAGGGTAGAGCGGTTGATGTTTGGTCAATCCAAGTTTAGACAAATTAGCATTGATATTGTCTAGTCCCAGTTTCCACATCAAAAATTCTGTGTTGGCATTGCTGCTATATTGCATCATACCTTTGGCTACTTCAAGCAAAGAAATAGTACCATCTTGCATCAATCTGTCTTTCTGGGCTTCTTTGAGCCAAGCGGGGTGTGCACCACCATCGGTATTGGGAACATAAAACCGCGCCAATTCGCCTACAGGGACGCGGTCTTCGGGGTTGATTTTGCCTTCTGCTGCTTGCTGGGCAAACTCAATGGCAATGATGGTTTTGACGGTGCTGGCCAAAGGCATGAGCGTGTCGGCACGATGGCTTATCAAAACCTTGTCGTTGTGTGTCCAGTAGATAGAAAACTTATTTGGGTTTTTTTGTAAGTATTCGGCCACAAAATCAACATCATAACGCAAGTATTTGAAATAAAAATAACCAAATACCCCCGCGATTAACAGCACCAAAATCCCAAATCCTATCCCTATTACTTTCCACATATTAAAAACCAACCGTTAGGTTAAAGTAGCGCAAACTACCGATAAACAAAAATAGTGTTTCATTGAAAATTTTCTCGTTCTTTTTCGATGAGTGCGCGTTGCGCTTGATAAGTTTTCAAAAACGCTTGATAGTCGGCAGGAGAGGTAAGGGCGTATAAGTCGCGTAGATTGTCTTCTGCAAAGTCTGTCAGGCGCATTTTCAAGCACTGTAAAATGTACAGTTTTTGTATTTGAGGTGAGTCGGCCCGAAAACGCAGGGCGTTGAGTAAGGCTTGATAAGCCAATTTAGGCTGATTTTGTTGGTTAAAAATAGCGATTGCTTTTTGCAAAAGTGCTTCGTTCAAAGGATGCTGCTGGAGTTGTTGGTGGATTTCTTGTAGGGTCTTCACATTTCTAACATCAACCAATGTTCTGTCGAACTCATTTTCTTTTAAGAGCCAGTATTGCAGAGTTTGCCGCGCCAAAGCCACCTTTTGCGAGGTATCGGCTACGGTTTGTGCGGCCAAAATATCCAAAGCGGCCAATTTATCGCTTCCGTAGGTGGTGTAGGCTTCTGCCAAATGCAATTCATGGTAGAAACTTCCATTGGTGGTTTTATTGATTAATTTTCGGAAAAGCAGCGCCAAGCTACTATCGCGGCTGTAAAGCCCATAATTGTAGAGATAGGCAAAGTTATTGACACTCAAGGCCGAATCTTGCGGAAGAGTAATGGTCAATTTTTGAGCCTGTTGTTTTTTTTCACTGACCAACTGTGCTACAGCCAACCGATTGGCTTCGTGCGATAGCGATTGGGGGCGAGAAGCCAATAGTTTTGTCGCTGTAAAATCGGCTTTTGTGAGCCCAAGGGCGGCAGTGGCATTAGTGCCGTCATTCAAAGTGAGGGCTTTTCCCCAAAAGGCCAATTCGTTGGTTTCGGGTACTTCGGGCAAGGTGGCATGTTGGCGTGCCAGTTCAAAATAGTAATAGGCCGAGTCGGCCAAGGCGGTTTTGGTGTAGAGATAGCCCAGATTATTTTGAATTTCACCACTTTTCGGGAAAGTTTGTAGCCCTTTCCTCAGGTTGAAAATAGCATCAAAGAAAAGATTTTCATGGAGTAATGTTTGTCCTAAACCCACGTATGCCTGCGGCGAAGGGTCTTTTTGTAAAGCTCGCTGATAGTAAGCTCCGGCGGTTTGGGCATCGCCCATGCGTAATGCCAACGATGCCAGTGCGAAGCATGATTTATGGTTTTGAAAGTCATAATTGAGCGCGATTTGATAAAACTGGTCGGCTATGATAGGCTCTCCAGAGGCGGTGTGTAAATCGCCCAAAGCATTGTAATTCCCAGCTTGCGCTTGGTCTATGCTATGCAAGCGATTGAAGGCCAGTAGCCCTATCAATCCCATGCCACCAATCATCCAGGCTTGCGATTGCAGAAAACGCATGGGCTTGTAAATAATCTTGTAAACGGCCTTCCCTTGTTTGAAAATGGGCCAAAAGTTAAGGGCGATGTAAGCCACAAAGACGACACCAATAGTGAGTTGGCTATAAATGATACTATCTTCAAAGACTTCAATCAGTGAATTGTTGCCTGTAAAAAGCACAAAAGCCATCGCAGCCGTGGCAATTAGTGCCATGCCTGCATATAGCCAAACGCCAATCTCCCGAAACGCCACAAGGCCCTCGGTTCGTCTGCTCAAACTCCATACCCCCAATACCGCACTGACGACATAGAGCACAAATGGACTCACATACCAAAAGTCGTCGTCGGTTTGACGGGTGATTTTGAGATAAACCAAAAAAATACCCGACAAAAAAAGCCCCGAAAGAAAAAGAAAATTGAGTAAGCTGTTTTTACCAAAACCTGTTTTGGGATTGGTAACTACATAGACAAAACTTGCCACGATTTCGACAGCCAACCAGATGGCGAAGCCAACCCCAAGGACAACACAAGGGAAAAGCGCATAGGAGGCAGCGGTAAGTGCGATAAAAGGCGTTTTTGAGAAAAACGAGAAGAGTAAAACAAGCCCTACCATCAAACCCGTAAAGATAAAAATGCGTTTTTCGATGGGTAAATCTTCTCGAAAAGCGTGTAAATAATAACTCAATCCTCCCAATACAATGAGAATAACGCCTAATCCCAACGAGTTTTCTGACCCAAAAAGCCGTAGTATCTCTATGTGCGAAAGCGCCATAAATCCTATAAAAACGGCCATGGCAGCGATATACCACCACCGCGAAAGGGCAGAAATAGCACTCAACAATACTACCCAACCTGCCAATACAAATGCCAAAAAGCCCCAAGCCAGCCATTTGGGCGTATCGCTCTGCACAGGCACAAATTGCTCTTTCAGTAAATAAGCTTTTCCGAGAAGAGAAATAGATTTTGTCATTCCAACCTCCTTTGTCATTCCGACGTTAGGAGGAATCCGATCAACCACCGACTGCTCGCTACTCAAGTTCAAACTATCCAACTGTACCGCCACCTCATCCAACTCGCTCAATACTTGCCACTGTACAGTATTTTCAAGTCCGCGCCAATGAAAAAACAATAGTAAAACGAGGCCCAAAGCCAAAATACCCAAAGCAGTTTGATATAAAAAACGCTGTACAGGAGGCCAATTTTTCCAAAAAAGAGTGAAGACATAAAGAAGTTGAAAGTAACTAAAATAAAACAACGCAAAGTTGCATCATTTGTGCGTGTTTTGGAGAAGGATATTACAAAGAAAAAGTAGTTTTTTTCTGATAAAGCCTTCTAATACCATGAATTTCAAAGAGAATATCTCCTATGATGCCATCGTAGTTGGCTCAGGAATTAGTGGTGGCTGGGCTGCCAAAGAGCTCACAGAACGTGGACTAAAAACCCTCATGTTGGAGCGTGGGCATGACATACGCCACGTGATTGATTACCCCAAGGCATTGCTCAACCCGTGGGATATGCCCCACCGTGGTCGTACCAGTTTGACAGACCCTGAAGCCGATGCCGAGAGGGTCAATAAACTGGCAGGCAATCAGCTCCATTATGAATATGTGGAAGAAAGACCGTTTCGTTGGGCGCGTGCATATGGGGCGGGTGGTCGTTCGTTGTTGTGGGGGCGGCAGTCGTATCGTTTCAATGAAGAAGATTTTTTGGCCAATGCCAAAGAAGGCATAGGCGTAGATTGGCCTATTCGTTATAAAGACTTAGCCCCTTGGTACAGCTATGCCGAAAAATTTGCAGGTATCAGTGGTCAAAAAGAAGGCTGGGATGTTTTGCCTGATGGGGAATTTTTGCCTCCTCACGATTTTACTTGTGTCGAAAAACACTTTAAAAAAGAAATAGAAGGAAAAATGATGCGCCCCGTTACGATTGGACGGGTGGCGCATCTGACCAAACCCACGGCCTTGCACACGGCACTCGGTAGAGCACAATGCCAAGCCCGCAATCGCTGCGAGCGTGGCTGCCCATATGGTGCGTATTTTAGTACCCAAGCGGCCACACTTCCAGCCGCAAAAAAGACCAACCGACTTACTTTTCTAACCGACAAAGTGGTTGCTGAAATCCTCTATGACGAAACCAAAAACCGTGCTACAGGCGTGCGTGTGGTGGACAAAAACACCAAGGAAGTACAAGAATTTTATGCTAAAATTATCTTTCTAAATGCGGGTTCGGTGGCTTCTACGGCCATTATGCTTCACTCAACATCACGCCGCTTTCCCAATGGGTTTGGTAATGATAGTGGTGAGTTGGGCCACAATATGATGGATCACCATCTGGGAGCAGGGGCCAACGCCGCCGTAGAAGGCTTTGAGGATAGCTATTATTTTGGTCGTCGGCCCAATGGTATTTATATTCCCCGTTACCGAAATTGGGGTAAAGACAAAAGAGATTATCTGCGCGGTTTTGGCTATCAAGGTTGGTCGGGGCGAGGAAATTGGGGGCGTGGCAATGATATAGAAGGTTTCGGGGCAGATTTTAAAGAACAAATCACCAGGCCAGGTAGCTGGTGGATGGGTATAGGGGGCTTTGGTGAAATTCTGCCACGCCACGAAAACAGAATGTACCTACACACTACCCAACGCGATGAATGGGGCTTGCCAGTGATTGTTTTTGACGCAGCCATTACCGACAACGAACACAAAATGCGGCTTGATATGGCCAATGATGCCGCCGAGATGCTGGAAGCCGCAGGATTTAAAAATGTGGGCAGCTACAACCACACGTTTACCATTGGCGGAGCTGTTCACGAACTGGGAACGGCTCGGATGGGCAAAGATCCCAAAACGTCGGTACTCAACCAATGGAATCAGGTACATGCTTGTAAAAATGTGTTTGTTACGGATGGCGCTTGTATGACCTCTTCCTCCTGTGTCAATCCTTCTTTGACTTACATGGCTCTTACCGCGCGGGCAGCCGCATTTGCCGTAGATGAACTTAAAAAGAAACATCTCTAAAAAAAACGTTTCCGTTTTACCCACTTATAGCCTTCAAACCAAACGACAGATACAAAACCTACTAAAGAAGCAATCCCTATCTGAATGGGTGAAAGCGGTGATAATTTGAAAAAATGAGCAAACAATGGGAGATAAATGAGCAAAGTCAATAACAGGATAGTTAAGACAATGACTCCGATTAATAGATTGTTTTTATATTTGAAAGTAGTCAATACATCATAATAAAAAGAGCGATTGACAAAAGTTAAAAATACGTTGGCAACTACCAAGGTTACAAATACCAAAGTGCGCGTCAAATCTTCGTCAAAGCCTTGATTAACGGCATATTGATAGGAAAATAGGGTGCCGAGGGTAATAGCTAATCCTTGAATGATACTGATAGATAGCTCTTTGAAATTCAAAAAAGTATCGCTCAATGGCCGAGGGGGCTGCTGCATACTGTTCTTCTCCAAAGGTTCATTTTCATATACGATAGAGCAGGTGGGACCCATGATAAGTTCTAAGAAAATAACATGCACAGGCGTGAAAATAGCAGGATAGACCCAACCCAACATGAGCGGTAAAGCCACGGTCAGAATAATAGGTATATGGATAGAAATGATGTATTGAATGGCTTTTTTGAGGTTGTTATAAATTTTACGTCCCATAGCCACGGCATTTACCATCTTGCCAAAATCATCCTCTATCAATATCAAAGAAGCGGCTTGTTTGGCTATTTCTGACCCTCTTTTTCCCATGGCTATTCCAATGTGGGCGGCTTTGAGTGCTGGGCCATCGTTTACGCCGTCGCCTGTCATACCTACAATTTCTCCACTACTTTTTAATGTGTTGATAATCTTCAGCTTCGCTTCAGGATACATCCGTGTAAAAATACTCGTTTCTTTGATTTTATTAGGAATTTCTGCCTCGCTCAATTGGAGCAATTCATCGCCTGTCATTAGTGGGGTCGTATTTCTAAATTGGGCTTGCTTGGCAATAGCCGCTGTGGTGAGAGCGTTGTCGCCAGTAATGATTTTTACTTGGATGCCAGCCTCATAAAATTGCTTGAAAACATGGGCAATATTGTGTTTGGGTGGGTCGTAAAAACCGACCAACCCCAAAAACTCAAACCTAAAATCTTGTTGTTTCTCAGGGAAATTACGTCCCTCAAAATCGGTTTTACCTACACCCAAAACCCGCAAACCTTCTGCCGCAAAGTCAGCAATTTTTTGATGAATAGTAGCTTTTTCTTCATCAGAGAGGTGTGCATAGGTAATGATTGCCTCGGGCGCTCCCTTGACCGCTACAATACGTTTACCCTGCTGATTTTCAAAAATATGAGTCATCATCGGCGGCTTGCCTGACAGCGGATATTCATGAATCATCTCAAAATCGGGACGTTCGTCGGTGATGGCTATTTGGCTATACGCTTTGTGTAGGGCTTTTTCCATAGGGTCGAAAGGCGCAGGCTCACTACTCCACATAGCTACGCTGATGAGTTCTAAAGCGGCAGGCTGTTTCCATTGGTCTTCTTCCAACATTTCATGGGTTTTAAACACATAAATGCGACGTAAAGCCATTTTATTCTCGGTGATTGTCCCTGTTTTGTCTGTGCAAATGACCGTAGCCGAGCCAAGCGCCTCTACCGTTTGGGTTTGTTTGACAATAATGCCCTGCTGCATGAGCCGCCAAGCGCCCAAGGCCATAAAAGTGGCAAAAGCCACAGGTATTTCTTCGGGCAATACCGACATGGCAATGGTCAAACCTTTGAGTAAACTATCCAAAATATCTCTTGACTGAAAGTAATTGATTCCCCAAATAATCAAGAAAACGATGATACCTACGGCAGCCATTTTTTAACAAAGCTGTCAATCTGGCGTTGTAAAGGTGTTTTTTCAGTTTCAATATGAGCCATGGAAGTGCCTATTTTCCCCAAACGGGTTTGTTTCCCAATGGCTGTGGTTTCAAAAATACCCTGCCCCGATTGAACCAGTGTTCCTTGAAAAACTTGATTATTTTCGGAGGAATCTATGTCTTTAAAAACCGCAAAAGTTTCGCCTGTCAGTATCGACTCATTGACCGAAAAGTCATTGATTTGAAGTAGCTTACCGTCAGTAGGAATCAGTTCTCCCTCCGATGCTACCACCAAATCGCCCAAGACAAGTGCCTCGGAGGCAATTTCGACAACGGCATTGTTGCGAATCACTACTGCCGACGCTTTGGTGTAGGCTTTGAGTGAGGCAAGGGCTTTTTTGCTGCGAGAATCTTGGTAAAAAGAAATGGCCGAAACCAATAGAATAGCCCCCAGCATGAAAAAGCCTTCCGAAAGCTCATTGAGCGAAAAGTAAATCACTGTACAAGCCACCAAAAGAATAAACATCGGCTCGGCAACGGTGTCTTTGAGGGCCTCCCACCAAGCATTATTAGCAAAATCTTCTGAGGTATTAGCACCGTTTTTGGTGCGCGAATTTTCTACTTCTGTATCAGATAGCCCATGAAAAGGGTAGGGGTTAGTAGGGAGCATTTTTAAGCTGGTTGTTTTGTATAAAAGCTTCACTTGCCTTGCTTATCACCAAATGTAGGCATAAACCACTGCTTTTTGATGAATAATTAGGTAAGAAATAAGAAGGGATATGCGCTGAATACTTTATTTTTCAATAGAAATCTTTAAGTTTGCTACGGCGACCCATCAGATTATAACACTTCATTCTAAAGCCAATAACCGTATCAATCAATGAGAAACCTATTATTTGTATTTCTTTTCCCACTTCATGTATTAGCGCAGCATTTTACACCTACCGAGCTGACCCGCTATCAGCAACAAGCCAAGCGCGTTACCATCATCCGCGACCATTGGGGTATTCCGCATATTTATGGCAAATCAGATGCCGATGCCGTGTTTGGACTACTTTATGCCCAATGCGAAGATGATTTTAAGCGCGTAGAAATGAACTATATCGAAAAATTGGGCCGTTTGGCCGAACTCAAAGGCGAAGCTGCCTTGTACAACGACTTGCAAATCAAGCTACTGATTGATACTACCGAGGCCATTGCCGATTATAAAAAAGCCGAGCCGTGGCTCAAAAAATTGCTCAATGCCTATGCCGACGGTATCAACTATTATTTGTATAAAAATCCACAAATCAAACCAGCCTTATTGCATCGTTTTCAGCCGTGGTATCCGTTGCTGTGGACCGACGGCAGCATCGGGGCTATTAGCACGGCAGATTTGACCATTGCCGACCTGAAAAATTTCTACTCGGGCGAAGCCACCGCTGCTTTACCCGCCCCCAAAGACCCCGAATACCAGACAGGCTCCAATGGTTTTGCTTTTGCGCCTTCTATCACTGCCTCAGGCCATGCCATTTTGTATATCAACCCCCACGTTACATTTTATTTTCGACCCGAAGTGCAAGTGGTGAGCGAAGAAGGGCTACATGCTTACGGAGCAGTTACTTGGGGGCAGTTTTTTATTTATCAAGGCTTTAATAAAGATTGCGGTTGGATGCATACTTCCTGCAACGTGGACGTAGCCGATATGTATGCCGAGAAAGTAACCAAGAAAGGAGCCAAGTTTTTTATGAATACAATGGCCAGAGCCGCCCTGTGCTGGAGAAAAAATCACCCTCCAATACCGCGATGGCGACGCACTCAAATCACGGACATTTACCACTTTTGCTACGCATCACGGCCCTATCATGGCCAAACGCGACGGGAAGTGGGTCAGTTTGCGGTCGTTCAATCGCTCCATGACGAGTCTTGTCCAAAGCTGGAAACGTACCAAGGCCAAGGGGTTTGAAGATTACAAAAAAGTGATGGATTTGAAAGCCAATACCTCCAACAGTACGGTTTTTGCCGATGCCAAAGGCAATATCGCCTACTGGCATGGCAACTATGTGCCTGTGCGCGATAAGTCTATGAACTGGTCGAAAATCATGGATGGCTCTACACCTGCTACCGAATGGAAAGGACTACATTCGGTGGAAGAAACGGTGCATCTTTACAACCCAACAAACGGCTGGTTACAAAACTGCAACTCTACGCCCTTTACGGCAGCAGGCACAAACAGCCCTAAGAAAAGTGATTACCCGCCCTACATGGCACCCGATGGTGAAAATTTTAGGGGTGTGAATGCCGTGAAGGTACTGGATAGAGAAAAAAGCTATACCCTCGATAAGGTCATTGCCGCAGGCTATGATACCAACCTCTCGGCTTTTGAAGTTTTAGTGCCTGCTTTGGTGAGTTCGTTTGAGAAAAATGTAAAACCCACCGATTCTCTTCATAATCAGCTCAAAGACCCCATTGACCTCCTGAAAAATTGGGATTATCATACTGCCGTCAATTCTGTAGCTACGACTTTGGCCATTGAGTGGGCACAAAAACTAACGCCTACCATTACGCGCCTCTATATTGATGAAGGCGAAGCCGACCAAGTAGAAAATACCAAGCGTTTTGCAGCTACGGCTACCTTACCACAACTGACTGCTCCTCTGTTGGCGGCCATGAAAGATTTAACAACGAAATTTGGCCGTTGGCAGATGCCCTGGGGAGAAATCAACCGTTTTCAACGCCTCACGGGCGATTTACAAACTACTTACGACGACAATCAGCCGAGTTTGCCTGTGCCTTTTGCATCGGCATTGTGGGGAATGTTGCCTTCTTACAACAGCCGTCCTTATCCTGGTACAAACAAACGCTATGGCGTAAGCGGCAATAGTTTTATTTGTGCCGTAGAGTTTGGGCCACGTATCAAAGCCAAGTCGCTATTGGCGGGTGGCAATAGCTGCGACCCCACTTCTAAGCACTTCAATGACCAAGCACTTATGTACACCCAAGGAAAATTCAAAGAAGTGTTGTTTTATAAAGAAGACGTAGAGAAAAATGCCGAACGCACCTATCGACCAGGAGAAAAATAAAGAGGAATATGTGGTCAGTGAAAACACCGACATTGAAATAGATGGTTTAGAACACCGATGGTATATGGAAGATTTCGACCCTAATCACCTACAAGAATTGGTCAATTATAAAATGCCTTTTGGCAAATACAAAGGAACGCCCCTGTGCGACCTGCCCGAACCATATTTGGTTTGGTTTCACAGCAAGGGTTTTCCTGAGGGGAAGTTGGGGGCTTTGTTGGCGACAATCTACGAAATCAAACTCAATGGTTTAGCTTATTTATTGAAACCATTGAAAGAAAAAAAAGCGTAAAAACTTATTTTGCCTGTGCAAATTGGCTCAAGTCTGGACGCTTAAAATCGGTAAAAAGTGTTTCGGGAAGCTTGTCAAACACCATAATATCGGTTAAGTCGCGGTCGCCACGCTCGCCTGAGAGGAGAATTTTGCCGTGCTTTTTGTAGTCAGTCCATGGGCGAATAAAGCCAGGCTTTTCGGCATCAAATTTGGGAAAATAGGCCCACTGCCACACCAGATGATTGGCCTTGTTGACCCACACTTTGTATTTGTTGTCGGGTGTATTGCCCACGCCTTTGAAAGTAAGCTGAATCAAATCGGCATCCGCGCCATCTTGGGTTTTTTCTTCGCCAAGGTATTTGAGCGTAACGCCCGAATCTTTGAGTTTGAAAGGCATCGTGAGCCAATAGCCATCATTGATCCAAGCGCCTTTGCCAGCCCGCATGTACTTGGTCACAGAATCGGCAGCGGTTTGTTCCTGACCATATTTAAAAACACGCCCCTTGTCGGTGTTGATATTGATTAAGATGGTTTGGTCGTTGTTTAGATTGTCCACCCGCACATTGCCTGTCCATTTGTCCCAAATGAGTTTTCTATTGCCAAAGAAATTCCAAGCAATATAGCGGGTTTTGTCCCAGTTTTTACGGCCTCCCATGGCCTCCATTACTTGGTCGGCTATGGCAATGGCCTTGGCATCCGAACCCGCTTCGTCGAAGCCAGCCGCTGCGGGGTTTTTCTGTGCAAATCCCGCTAAAACCACATAAAAACATAAGAGCGTAAGGACAATTCGTTTCATTATTTTCGGTTTGTTTAAATTATAAAATCAAGTAGCAGTAAAAATATACTTGATTTATCAGATTCAGTTTTAACTATTACAAATCACATTTAGTTTTAAATATCTTCTCAGATGGCCATCAGTCCATGAAAAAGGGTATCTCTCTCCCAGGTACTGCACCCCAAAATCTAAATCCACAGGCCGATAACTCCATAGAAACACCCCTACCCAAGGACTTGGGCATTTGAAAACTTTCAAACCAAATATAGTATAAAAGTGCTGATAGAAGCATCCCGATAGTTATCGGGATTGGTTTACTTCCGTCAGCCTTCATTTTGCAATACCTCGTTATAAGTAGCCTTGCTTGTCCACTTACTTCATTTTGTTAAACATATAGCGTGCAATTTTCCATTGTCCGCCTGTTTTTTGAAGAACAAATAATTCTCTGTTTTCTTCAGGAACGGTTTGTCCATTTTCGTGGATTAAGGTTGTGCCTTTTGAAGTCGTTCTTGCAAACGCATAGTCGCCATTAACTACTATTTCGTCAATGAAAAATTCAATGTTGAGTTGTATGGTTTTGAACACATACTCATAAGATGCCTTTACTTGCTCTTGTCCAATGGCCGATGGTGCATTGGACGGCATAAAAACACCGTCATTGGTATAAAGTGGTAATACATTGCTTACATCTGATGTATTGAGTGCATCACGGTAGGAGAAAAGTAATTTCTCAATAGCCACTTTTTCTGTTGTTTGTTCCATTGCTATTTGACTTGAATTGTTTGAATTATTTTCTGATTGATTTTGGCAAGCTGCTAATGCTAACAGAACCATTGCCGATAGAATGAGTTGCTTCATTTTTTTAAACTTTACTTTTTGCTTCTGAGAGCGTTACGTTTTCCCAAAGCCCCAAATTGGTGCAAGTCGCCAAAAACTTCAATGCGTATGGCACTCTCCAACCCACCTATGTGAAGTGGCTCAAATCCACTGTCGGTAATCAATTCTTCTACTTTATTGTTGGTGTTGATGCTGTCCGAAGCATAAAATAGCACTTTCTTTTCAGGCTGAGCAAAGGCTTCTTCTGATAATGAGTCAGCGCCTAATGTGCCAAATGCCTTCACCAGTTTTGCATTTTTAGGAACTAATTCCGAAAGGATTTTTGCCGATGATTCATTTTCTCCAATCATTTTTTTGAAGCCACCATTTCCATCAGGAGCTATTGGATTGGATACATCAATGATTATTTTTCCATCCAGCTCTGACGAATAGGTTTTGAAAAAATCTTTCAAACTGTTAAAGTAAATGGCGGGTATTATTACGTCAGCTTCTTTTATGGCATCGGCCATTGATGTTACTGTCGCTAAACTACCCAGTTCTATTGCTAGTTCTTCGGCTTTGTTGGCCTCTCTTGAGGCAAGCATTACGGCGTGGTTGCCTTTTACAAGATTTGTTGCAATGGCTTTGCCAATGTTCCCAAGCCCGATAACAGCTACTTTTGTTTTGGAAGTATTCATATCTTTTGTATTGAATTTGTGGTGTGTCAAAATTGACAATACAAAGATGCGGTGAACAAACAGCAGATGCCTATAAGGTTGTTTAAGAAATAGGCTTAATATAGATTAAGGGTAATTTTATTTAGTAGCTCTCTCGTTCCTAATTTTACTGAGAAATTCGGGGGTAATTCCAAGGTAAGAGGCGATTTGAGTATTTGGCAATCGGTTGGTTAAACGGGGATATTGCTCTAAAAAACTTTCGTATCGCTCATAGGCAGTTTTGCTGAACGTTTGAAGTAATCGGTTTTGAAGTTCAATGTATTTGTCTTCAATAATTACACGAAAGTTTCTATCAAACTTAGGATAGTTGGTGTATAAATACCAAAGATCGCCTTTAGAAATTTGAAGAATAACAGAAGGCTCGATTGCCTCAATAAACAACTTTGAGGGTCGTTCTTTGTGCAAACTATCAATGTCGGTTATCCAGTCGTCCTCTGCTGTAAATAGTAGATTATGTTCAGAACCCGAATGGTCAATACCATACATTTTAAAACAGCCTTCCACAACGTAAGTAAAATACTTGCAAGTGTCGCCCTCTTGTAAAATGTACTGTTTCCGTTTTATTTTACGCTCTGTTAGGCGACTCAATAATGCCTGTTTTTCGTGGTCATCCAACGGAAGGTATTTGTCAAAATACTTAACTGCTCTTTCCATTCTTTGTTGCCTTTTTAGGGTTGGCTATAACTTTTTGCGGCTTAGTATAGTGTCGGATTAGAAGCACTTCACTATCAACCAAGCAGAAACTTTGATAGAAGCATAAAGCTTGATTTAACCACTGAACCGCTACATTTGGGTAGGTGCTGTTAGGTACAGGGCTTTATTGTCATCTTAGATAACTGCTTGCTCAATTTATCTCGCTGTTGACGCATAAATTTCACAGTGTCAAATGTTTTTTTTAGTCGTCTTCATATTTTTCAAACTCTCTTGGTAAACGTATTTCTAATTGCTTGTAACCGTTTTTGATGTTGATAGAGTTATAACCCCTAATTTTTTCAATGTTAAGCTATGTGCTTGAAGTTCCAACTAACTAAAAAGTCTGGACGGTTTATGGTCGCTAAGGCTGTGTAAGCAGTCGGCATAACTTGTCTGCCCAACAACTTTTTCAGGTACGTTTTCAAGTTCGTCCTCTGTAACTGTCGAGTATAGAATAATGAGCTCTCCTCTTTGATTCTGTCAAACAGAGGAATAGTATGTTCTTTGAACTCTTCGTCAAAATGCCCACCTAAAACTGACGTGTCTATGTATATTCTTTGTTTCACTTTTATTGTTGTCTTATCATTCTCCAAAATACAATTTTTATGGGTTCAGTTGGTCAGTTTCTTGTTTGGAAGTTGTCTTTTAGCCCTGTGCACAACGAACAGGTATTGCTGCAGGTGTGGAATTCATTGAACGCCCGGCCCCACTTGCACAAAACTACTGTTAGTGGTTCGAGTATTTCCTGTTTTGCGTTTATTTTGTTTCAAGTTTAAATCTAAAATCGCATTTCTTTGCTCCATTTGCTATTGTTCCTGTTCTTATAAGTTGAAGTCCTGCAAGTCCCGAAGTTATCTCGTCCACTTCGCAAAGTATGGAAGCATATTTTGAATAGTTATGTTTCTTGAACAACTTGCAAATTCCACATTCAATTATGTCTATGCCGTAGCCAAGTCCAAATGTCTCTTGTTTGTCGGTGATAATGTTAGCGATAAAGCCGTCTGCGTTTGTGTTTACGCTAACTCGTTTATGAAAGGCTTTAATTAAAATTTGTCCGATCCAAGTGCTTGTTAGTTTTGGTAAAAGCCGTTTAAAAAATTCTTGTATTTTGCTTTTTGGTTGAACATATTCTGTCGTGATTTGAAGGCAAATTTTTCGTATATTTTCAAATTTCTCGTTTCTTTCGTCAAGTGTCTTAACGAGTGCTAAAAAGTATGAACTGAAGTCAAGTCGTTTGTCAATAGGATTATTAGAAGTTTTAGCAAATGTTGTGTCAGCCGAAATAATTTTATAATGATTATCTGTGTCTGAAATGATTTTCTCAAACTCTGTCGGATAGTTGGCTTTCACAAACCATATAAAATATTTTCGATAGTTTTCCATTCCTTATTTTCTGTTCGTTCTATGTGGTTCACTTGCCTGACGCACAACGGTTCACGGCTTGTGGCAGGTGGGGGATTCAAGGCTCATCTGCCCGAACGTCTGCCGATATAAATTACAAAAGTTTAATTTTCAATCTGCTGTTCGGAATACTTCCGTCAGCCCAAACAAATGCTAAATATGAATACTACTGTTGAGAATAATTCCGTTTGCCCCACTTGCCACAAGCCCATGTTAGCGGCAGGCAATTCTGTCGTCGATAGAGGATTGCAGCGAAAAATTTTCTTATTAAACAAAGTCATTCGTGATATTTCAGTTTGCTCGTCTGAATATGCTGTACGCCTAAAAGATTTACAAGCTCTAAAAGAGGAGTTTGAGCGTCAATCAGTATCTAAATAAGCATTGGTAATACGAATACCATCAGATTTATAAATCATTTGGGCTACTTTAAACTTTGCCCCTGTTTTTGTGAGTTCTAATGCTTGGTAGCGTCCATGATTAATTTCCAAAAAATCGTCTATCGTAATATATTTTCCATAATGAGCAACCAGTAAATTTACAAAGTTGATACTGCCCGATGGTGTTGTGTGTAACTCACAATATTGATTTTTAATTGAGTTTACAGTGTCAGCCCAGGCTTCGGCTTGCGCATTTACTTCATTTGTTACTTTTGATTGATTGTTGCCCCAATATTTGGCGGCTTCATTAAAATAACGCTCCAAGTATTTTGGGTTAAGCAATTTAAGGTCTTTTGCCCATCTATTTAGTCCGTCAGAGGGTTGAAAGCCGCATAAAATGCCATTTGAAAATTCTAAGTATAAGCCAAGTCTGTCGCAATGTAAAAATCCATATTGTGGGCTGTCGTTTAAACCAAGTACACGTTGAAGAAACTCACTTGTAAGAGATTGGTTTTCTATACCCTCTGTCAAATAATCTTGCGGGTCGTAAATGAGAGAATCTGTCTCCTGTCGGTAGGCTTGAATAATTTTGTTTAATGTTCTGTTTGATATTTTTGTAACAGTATTTTTGGTTTGAATAAAAAGTATGTTTTCTGTAAATATTTCAAAGGCAACAACGTAAATATCTTCCATGTCAAATGGATGAAAACTATGTAGAGTATCCTTGTTAAT
>JAWKMH010000009.1:0-247407 GCA_041392315.1 Spirosomataceae bacterium
CATTATAAACGGCTCATGCAGCCCAAATCTAATGACGAGGTAACCATTGAAAAAACTAATATTATCATGGTAGGCGAAACAGGTACAGGTAAAACTTACTTGGCGCGCACTATTGCTAAATTGTTGCAAGTACCTTTTTGTATTGCTGATGCCACCGTCGTTACAGAAGCGGGCTACGTGGGCGAAGACGTAGAAACCATACTAACCCGCCTTCTCCAAGCTGCCGACTATAATGCTGAAGCAGCAGAAAGAGGGATTGTGTTTATTGATGAAATTGATAAAATTGCGCGTAAAAGCGACAATCCCTCCATCACACGCGATGTAAGTGGCGAAGGCGTACAACAAGCCTTGTTGAAGTTATTGGAAGGCTCAGTAGTAAATGTACCCCCGCAAGGAGGGCGTAAGCACCCAGACCAAAAATTGATACCACTCAATACCGAAAATATATTGTTTATTTGTGGTGGGGCGTTTGATGGCATAGACCGGCACATTGCCAAGCGAATCAACTCTCGGCCCATTGGATTTACCAATGACCGCCACTTAGGCGACCTTTTTGATAAAGGTAATCTGCTACGCTATGTAGCTGCTCAAGACCTAAAATCATTTGGTTTAATTCCTGAGTTAATAGGTCGCTTACCTGCGCTTACTTATCTTAATCCATTGGATGCTGACGCACTGCGTCAAATCCTGACCGAGCCCAAAAATGCCTTGACCAAGCAGTATCAAAAACTCTTTATGATGGAAGGTATCAAACTACACTTTGAACCCGATGTATTGGAGTATATTGTCGAACAAGCCTTGGTCTATAAACTTGGTGCCAGAGGATTAAGGTCTATTTGTGAAGCTATTATGACCGATGCCATGTTTGACTTGCCTTCTATGGACAATCTAGCAGAGTTTACCCTCACACTCGACTATGCTCGCGAAAAATTTGAACGCTCGTCGCTGTTTGTCTTTAAATCAGTCGCAGCCTGATGAAAACGCTGGTACTTGTTCATGGCCACGGCGTAGATGCCGACATTTGGAAGAAATTGAAAGTGTTCCTCCACGATTTTGATGTTCTCACACCAGATTTTTCTACACAAACAGCATTTAAAACTATCGAAGAATATGCCGATGGACTTTTCCATTGGTTAGAGCATCAAAAGATAGAAAAAGCACGCTCGTAGGTCATTCTATGGGTGGCTATATGGCTTTGGCCTTTGCTGAAAAATATCCCCAAATGCTCGAGGGTTTCGGTCTTTTTCACTCGGCCTTTGCCGACGACGAACCGAAACGCGAGCAACGTGAGAAAACATTGCGCTTTATAGAAACATATAGCGCCGCCGCTTTTATTCGGCAGTCGGGGCCCAATATGTATGCCGAGGCATTTGCTAATCAATACCCTGAAACCATCAAAAATCACCTTGAAAAATACACACAGCTTCCCACAGAAGCCGTCATTACAGGCTTCAAGGCCATCATGAATCGTCCTGATCGAGTAGCAGTATTGCAAAAAGCAACAGTGCCTGTATTACTGATTTTTGGGAAAGAAGATAAATTCATTCCCTTTGAAAAACATATCGGACTATCAGAAATACCCCAGCAAGCCCATACCTTTGTATCCTCAAAAAGTGGCCATCTGGGGATGATAGAGGATGCAGAGGGTTGTGCAGGAGCCATCCGAGATTTCATGAAAAACCTGTGATTTTACGCACCACACCTGTTTATCATTATTTATAAATCAATATGCTTTCAAACGAAATTTTATTTTTTAGTATATTTTCTTTATTCGTTGTGGTAGTAATGCTGATTGACCTTGGTGTTTTTTCCAAGCAAAAAAGCCACATCGTTAGTTTTCAAGAAGCAGGCATCTGGAGTGCCATCTGGGTTGCCTTGTCTGTGGCCTTTTACTTTTTTTTGAAACAGTATGGCTACCTCGTACACGATGTGTCAGATATGGCGCACTTGCAAGATATTGTCAATCAATACGCCAAGCACCTCAAGCTTGTTCCCGATGATTTTCAGGCAAGTCTACAAATTTTCCAAAACAACATGGCCTTAGAGTATATCACGGGCTATTTGGTAGAGTATTCACTTTCAGCTGACAATATTTTTGTCTTTATCCTCATTTTCAAGTCTTTTGGTGTTCATGAACGTTTTTACAAGAAAATCTTGATTTGGGGTATTTCGGGAGCAGTTATTCTTCGCTTTATTTTCATTTTTGTTGGTGCGGCTTTGCTGCAGCAGTTCAGTTGGATTATCTATATTTTTGGGGCATTTTTGGTTTATACGGGTGTCAAGATTTTAGTACAGAAAGAAGAGGAAGAACAAATAAATCCCAACGATCATTTTGCCGTCAAGTTTGCCTCAAGGTATTTCAATGTCTATAATCGCAACGTCGTTGATCGATTCATCATTTACCACAAACGTTATCAAAAACGCTATATCACGCCTATTTTTGTGGTTGTGATTGTGATTGCTTTTACCGATTTGATTTTTGCAGTAGACTCCATTCCTGCTATTTTCTCGATTACCAAAGACCCCTACATCGTTTTTTTCTCCAATGTTTTTGCCATCATGGGGCTGCGGTCTATGTTTTTTTTCTTGGCCAGTATCATGGACAAATTCCACTACCTCAAGCCAGGTTTGGGCATTTTACTTTCCTTTATTGGTCTAAAAATGCTGGGGCATCATTACCTCGAATTGTGGGGTTTCAAAACCATCTATTCACTCTACATCATCATAGCCATTTTGGCCGTATCTATCATTGCTTCCTTGTTATTTCCTAAAAAAGAAGAAAGCCAAGCATGATTTATCATATTATCACAAAAGAACGCTGGGCTGAATTTGAATATAAAGCAGCCTATACCAGCGATACTTTGACTGCGGAGGGTTTCATCCATTGTAGCCGCAAAGAGCAAATAGCAGGGGTATTAACCCGTTTTTATGCTGAAATCGAGAATTTACTTTTGATGGAAATAGACGAATCTAAACTTACCTCTCCGCTATTGTATGAGCCAGCCACCGATGTAGTTGATACTTTTCCGCATATTTATGGGCCTATCAATTGCGGAGCTATTGTGAGCGTGGTAGTCATTCAATAAAAAAAGCCCCTTCAAGCAATTTGAAAGGGCTAAAACTGCGTGACGAAGGCGAGACTCGAACTCGCATGGCCGAAGCCACACGCACCTGAAACGTGCGTGTCTACCAATTCCACCACTTCGCCAGTGTTTGTTTTTGGGTGCGCAAAGATAGAAAAAGGTTGTTATACTTCAAACGATGCATACTGTGCTGGAATCTCTATATTTCTGAAACCTTCGGCTTCAAGACGCGCTTTAAATGCGATCTGATTTTCATATTCGCCATGTACCAAAAACAGTGTTTTGACTTGCTTAGGGTCTTGGCACTTCAAAAACGAAATTAATTCTGTATAGTCGGCATGACCTGAGAAAGAATCCATGACCTCTACACGCGCTTTTACGGGGAAGGTTTCACCAAAAATCCGCACTTCGTCATCGCCTCGTTTGAGCGCCCCGCCAAGGCTATCTGGCGAGCAATAGCCCACCATTAAAATCGTGTTGTCGGGGTTGAGAATATTGTTTTTGATGTGATGCTTAATGCGGCCCGCTTCGGCCATACCCGAGGCCGAAATGATGATACAAGGTTCTTTGAGGTCGTTGATGGCTTTGGATTGATTTACATCCGATACATAAAACAAATTGGGGAAACTAAACGCATCGCCATCTTTTTCGATGTATTCCAAGATGTCAGGGTTAAAAAATGCTTCATTGTCTTGCATGATGCGGGTGGCTTTGATAGCCAAGGGACTGTCAATGAATACCTTGAGGCGGGGCAATCGCCCTTCGCTGGCCAACTGATCGAGAGCGTAAATCAGCTCTTGAGTACGGTCTATCGCAAAAGCGGGAATGATGAGTTTTCCTCTACGCGTAACGCAGGTATCGCGCACAATACGCAGTAAGTGCGACTTTAGGTCGGGCTCTGGTTCGTGAATACGATTGCCGTAGGTGGACTCACAGATAATAACCTGGGCTTGCGGAAATGGCTCTGGGCTTCGCAAAATCTTATCGTTGGGGCGGCCCACATCACCCGAAAAAGTGATTTGTTTTTCGATGCCTTGGTCTTTTATAGTCAGATGCACCGCTGCACTACCCAAAATATGGCCAGTGTCTGTAAATCGTACTTTACTTCATCCTTGTTGAGCCAAAAATCTTGGTGATAGTCCACCTCGACAAGCAATTCGAGCGTGCGTTGTACGTCTTTTTCGTCATAGAGCAGTTCCAGTGCTGGCTCTCCTTTGCGATGACGACGCTCATTGATGCGCTCCAAGTCTTTTTGTTGGATAAAAGCACTATCCAACAACATGATATTACACAAATCGGCGGTAGGAGGTGTGCAATAAATAGGTCCGCTAAAGCCTTTACGTACCAATCTTGGCAGCAGCCCCGAATGATCAATATGTGCATGAGATAATACCAAAAAATCAATTTCTTTGGGGTTGAAACCAAAATTTTGGTTGAGGTCTTGGGTATTAATCCCCTGAAACATCCCACAATCTAAAAGTATTTTTGTACCCTTTTCTGTCGTAATAAGGTGTTTAGAGCCTGTTACACGCCGTGCTGCACCAAAAAATTGTATCTTCATCTGATTAGGAATTTGAATGATTCCCCCAAAACTAATAAGTATTTACTTTTACTTCAATTAAATTGAGGCCTGGCGATAATCTGATGGTCTCAAAGGCGGGATTAGCCAAAGTGCCGTTATGAACAATTACTTCATTAGGCAAGGTATGGATACGCAACTCCCCTACGACATTGGCAGGCAATGTCAGTTCATACACTTGGTTGTTTCTATTGATACGTTTGTATTTGGCATGAACCGTTCCTTGTAAAAAGGGCACTTTGATTTCACTGTGTTTGAGGGTGCTGAGTTGTGGTTTGATGCTGAGTACACTCCCACCAGGCACGGCAGGCGTAATACCCCAGAGATTTCTTGGAATGACATTGGCAGGCACTGCCCCCCAAGCGTGGTTCCAGTCGGAGTTGGGTTTGTATTTCATGTCCCAGGCTTCTAAGGCCATGGTCGCACCGATTCGAATCATATTCCACCAACTTCTGTCGCTGGTATCGGTGAGTAATTTCAGGGCGTAGTCAGCCTC
Source organism: Spirosomataceae bacterium (assembly GCA_041392315.1). Taxonomy (GTDB): domain Bacteria; phylum Bacteroidota; class Bacteroidia; order Cytophagales; family Spirosomataceae; genus Runella. The sequence goes on from JAWKMH010000009.1 coordinate 5,159, forward strand.
GTTGGCGTTGTAGAGGGCTTCCATCAGATACTGCGACCCATAGACACTACAAGCCATGCCACGCGATTTGATAAATGCTACCACTGATTTTTTACGACCTTCGGGTACTACATCAAAGGCTAAGGCCGTCATGTTGGCGTGAAGAGAAGCGTGGTTAGTGCCTTCTCCGTCGGTATAGGCTCCTTGGGTTTTGTCAAACAGCTTTTCGTTGAACGACTGCTTGACTTTCATCGCCAGAGCTTTGAAGGCAAGTTCATCATCTGTTCTATTGAGTATATGGGCGAAGGTGGCCATGATGTTCATGTTTCTATAGAAAAAAGCATTGACCATGGTATTAATCGGTGTAAAGACGTAGCCATCGCGCTCGCCTTCGGGCGTGGCCAACTTCCAACCTGTATCTTTCTGTGCAGGCGGCCAGTCCACAATATCTTTGAGGCGAATGGTTGAGTCGGCAAAGCCCAATTTTTTCATAAAATCAGGCGTATTTTTGGGCGACGTAGAACTTATCAGGCCATCTTCTCGGGCCAATTCCATCAATGTTTTGTGCTTGAGTTCGTCGTAGTATTTGGCTATCAATTCGGTATTACCCGTGTACATGTAATCTTGATAAAACAGCATGGCTACGTGTAACTGCCACTCGGTAGGCCAAGTGGGATGTTCCATAAAGTACTCAATGGTTTGGCGGGCAATAGCGTATTCTCTATCGGTGGTATAGTGGCTCAGTTGGTTGAGGTAGGCATCGGCTTCGTAGGGAATTCGTTCACGCTCTCCATCCACATACAAACCTGCAAAAGTAGTGGCTTTGATGGTGTATTTACACATTTCCCAAATACGATTGAGGGTAGTATCTGAACTTACAAAACTGCTCTGGTTATCTTCAAAATAACTGTGATAGGCCAATTGTACTACATCTTGGGCTACAATTTTAGTTTTTGCCCCTTCGATTTCGACATACCGAAATGGCATTAGTACTGGAAAAGAATCGGGCAATATCACCGCCCCAGGCTTGGTGTTGCGGGCATCGGCTTTGAGGGGCAAAATATAGGTCTGCTTATCGGGGCTTACAGTGAGTTTCACTTCTTGGTAGCGAATTGTGCCAGTGGGTTTGGTATTAATGGCTCCATTTTCAAGCTGTTCGCCAAGCCGAATGGTCAGCACTTCGTTAGTAGTGGTTTTGTAGTGGAGTTCTACATTGGCAAAGGCATCTTTACCAAAATCTATAAAATAGGTATTAGGGGTTTTGGACGTAAAAATAGTGGGTTTTATACGATCTATTTGGAAGAAATTAGAGGTAGTGAGGTTTTTTTCAGGCTTTCCCATCACAAAAGATTGACTTACCGAATATTCGCCTACGCGGTTGATATTGTCCCAAATTCTCACTTTCCAAAAATACCGCTGCCCCATTTGAAGCGATGGCCCTGCATATTCTACATTGGCTGAGGCATTGCCTCGGACTTGGTGAGAGTCCCACACATCGCCGATATTGCTATCAATATTGGCCTGACTCGATGCCACCAATAGCTGATAGCCCGATTGCACTACCGCCTCTTTAGGCACAATCCACGTAAACTCTGGTGTCGGGTCAATAATTTTCACTTGCAACGGCTGCCGAATATACTCTACCATCAAGCCCATAGGAACACCCGAATAAGGGTCTTTGTTTTTTTGAATTAACCTCTCTGTTGCCTTTCGCAAAGCATTGAGTTGCGTTTTGTAGGTTGGATTATTGGCCAGGTTATTAATTTCTTTGGGGTCATTTTTGAGGTCGTAGAGTTCTTCTACGCGCTTGTCATTGACATACCTAAAATACTTCCAATCTTTGGTTTTGACCCCTTCGCTGGGTGGAATGTTGTCAAACTCCCAAAGGTGTTCAATCAATACCGTGTCGCGGTTGAGGCTATTTTTTATGCCTGATACCAGCGGTACGAGGCTTTGCCCTTGCCAGCTTTTGGGTTGAGCCACGCCTGCATAATCGGCGATGGTGGCGGGTACATCAATATTGAGTGCGATAGCGTCAAGGTCGTGGTGTTTTTGTACACGAGGATCATAAACGATGAGCGGCACACGAATAGAATTATCGTAGAGTAGCCATTTACCTGCCAGTTGCCGCTCGCCCAAAAAATAGCCATTGTCGCCCATCAAAATGATGATGGTATTCTTGTCAAGACCTTTTTCTTTGAGTTTTTGTCTGATTTTTGCTATTTCTAAGTCTATGCCCGAAATCATTCGATAATAGCCTTTTACACTATGTTGGTATTTTTCAGGGGTATCGTATCGCCAAGTCCAACGGAGGCGATTAAAGCCTTTTTTGACAAAATCGGGCAAGATATCAAAGTATTTATTGTCAGAAATATCTGCTTTGGGAATAGTCGTGTTTTGGAGTAGATGGTCGGTTTCTTGTTGCCAAAAATACTGGTCGGGCGCGGGGTCGTGGGCGTGTGGCGCACTAAAGCTCAACGATAGACAAAAAGGCTCGCCTACTTTTCTTTTTTGGATAAAATCTAAGGCTTGCTGACCTGTATAGCGGGTCAGGTGGACGGTGTCTTTGCCAATTTTTTTGAAGAAATAACCCCTGCGGTCTGTGAAGGCACCGTTGCGGTCGTAGTCGTCGTATTCGTGAAAGAGGGCTTCTTTGGCCTCATATTTTACACCAAATTTTCCAAAAAAGCCTGTATAGTAGCCTGCTTCTTTCAGGATTTTTGGGTAGGCTCCTCTAAAATATTCTTCTTTGATGGCTCCTGTTTGGAAGTTATAGCCGTGGGTACGCTCGTGCATGGCACTCAAAATACTGGCACGGCTGGCCGCGCAGATAGGCGTAGTTACTGTACCGTTTCTGAAATAGGCTCCTTCACGAGCGAGTTTGTCCATTTCGGGCGTATGAACGAGCTTGTTTCCTGCATAGCCCAAGGCATCCCAACGTTGATCGTCGGTCAAAATAAAAATAATATTGGGGCGGCTTTTAAGTGGGCTTTTCTGTGCCAATAGGCTTGTTTGAGTACTCAGAAGAGCCATGAATAACCACAAGCGTCGCGTGGGTTTTCTCATTACCATCAATTGGGTTTAGACTTTACAGTAGTTAATGATACTACAAAGAGAACCACGATTAGCTTATTTACTATACTGTACTACCCTGCATTTTACTCTTTTGTAACAACTTCGTCCAAATTGAGCATGGCATTGGTTGTTACGGTCAGGGCCGCCAATGCCGGTGTGGCATCGCCATTGTTGGCGAGCAGCGTTTTGGCCGCAGCGGGGTCTTTTTGATAGACTGCCAGAGATTTTTGATAAAGACCGTACAATACCTCTAATCGTTTGGGTGTGATATTTTTATAGGTCAAACGTCGGTAGGCTTCCTTGATTTGTTGTTGGGGAGTTTTAAATTGAGCGGTCATGTTTTCGGCAAAACAATGGGCAACTTCCAGATATACAGGGTCGTTGAGGGTAACTAATGCTTGTAAAGGTGTATTGGTACGAATACGCCGTACCTGACAAAACTCCCGACTGGGCGCATCGAAGGTAACCATCGAGGGATAGGGCGCGGTGCGTTTCCAGTAAATATACAAGGCACGGCGGTAGCGGTCTTCGCCCGCGCTGAGTTGCCACTTAGCCCCATCATAAGGCGAGAGCCAAATATTATCAGGTTGGAGTGGCATGATACTTCTGCCGTACATTTTTCGGGATAGTAGCCCACTTACTGCCAGCATTTGGTCGCGTACTTGCTCGGCAGAGAGGCGTACCCGCGCCCCACGCGAGAGCCACTTGTTGTAGGGGTCTTTGGCCAACTTTTCTTTTGTTACTTCAGAACTTTGGCGATAAGTAGCCGACATGACTATTTTTTTAAGCAATTTTTTGGAACTCCATTGATCGGTTTCTATCAACTCTACCGATAGCCAGTCTAAGAGTGCTTGGTGTGTAGGCGCAATCCCCTGCGAACCAAAATCTTCGACGGTTTCTACAATGCCTATGCCAAATAATTGTTCCCAAAAACGATTGACCGCCACGCGCGCCGTCAGGGGGTGATTACGCGACACCATCCATTGGGCCAAATCCAATCGGTTTTGAAGGTTTTTCTTTTCTCCCTCTTTAAAAACCGTTGGTACATCGGGTTGCACTTTGTGGCCCTTGACTGTCCAATTACCTCGCACAAATACATGGGTAGTTCTGGCCAAATCACCGTGCCCGTCGTACATGATGGGCGTATTTTCTACATTACCCGTGAGTACTTCAGCGTATAGTTTTTCTATATCGGCAAAACCAGGCTGATTGCTTCCTGGCAAGGCTTCTTGGAAAGTAGCCCATTTGATTTGTACCCAATCTTTGGGCGTTTTGGGACTGTTGAGGGTCCAATACACTGAGCGTTTGCCTGCATCGGGCTGTATGGGTAGAATCAGTACCGTATCTTTGCCCGTAGGCACGATAAATTGGGTTAATATTTTGCCTCGAACGCTGTCCTGACGGAGTGTGAGAAGGGCGTTTTCGGCTTTGGTATTGATTTGTAGCAGTAGGCGGTTTTTCCGTTAGGGTTACATTGGGCCAGCGTGCCGAGCCGTTTTCTTGAATACCGAAATACTTGGCATCTAACAAAGAAGCATTGACGTGCTGATCAAAATCATGAGAATTAACCTTGGGTTCCATGACTCTGATAAACTGCCGAAACCGAGGTAGGGCTTGTTGGCCATGTTGTAGAATCCAATTTTCTATCTTGGCAATTCGGAGTGAATCTTCTGATTTATAAAATCGCAGCGTGGGCGTTTCACTGGTTACGTCTTCGTCGCGGGTATTATTAAAAAACGCCAAATATTTGTAGTATTCTTCGTGTTTGATGGGGTCGTAAGGGTGGCTATGGCACTGCACACAGCCAAAAGTAGTTCCTTGAAAAACATCCCAAGTGGTATTAACCCTATCAATAACTGCTGCCACCCGAAACTCTTCGTCCACCGTGCCACCTTCGTCGTTGGTCATGGTGTTGCGATGAAAACCTGTGGCAACGAGGTTGTCGTCGGTAGCATTGGGCAGTAAGTCTCCTGCTAATTGCTCGATTAAAAATTGATTGTAAGGTTTGTCGTCGTTGTAGGCTTTGATGAGCCAGTCGCGGTAGCGCCATATACTACGGCCAGGGTCGCGCTCGTAGCCCTTGGTGTCGGCATAGCGTGCCAAATCGAGCCAAGTAGCTGCCCAACGCTCTCCAAAAGCAGAGGAGGCCAGTAGTGTATCCACCAGATTTTCATAGGCTTTAGGCGAAGCGTCTTTCAAAAAACGCTGCACCTGTTCATTTGTAGGAGGCAGTCCCGTTAGGTCGAGGCTTACTCTTCTAATGAGCGTGGCGCGGTCGGCTTCGGGGGCTGGTTTTAGGTTTTGCTCACGGAGTTTTTCGAGCACACAATGGTCTATCTCGTTTTTTGCCCAACGAGTTTCGTCATCTTCTATCAAGCCCAGTCGCGCCAAAAAACCGCCAATGCTTGGCACATTGGGGCGTTCTACAAGGGTATAAGCCCAGTGATTTCCCCAAGTGGCTCCTTGATCTATCCATTTACGAAGTATTTCAATTTCTTCTTCTTTGAGTGGCGGGCCATCTTTGGGCATTTTGTCTTCGTGGCCATCGGGCAATAAAATCCGACGCATCATTTCGCTTTTGTCAGCATCGCCAGCCACTACGGGGGCTTTGCCCGATTTGGCTGGCTGGTACATATCCTGCTCAAACAAATAGCTTACGCCTCCCGCTTTTTTTACTCCTCCGTGGCAAGCCATGCAATGTTTGTTGAGAATGGGCTTTACCTCTTCGTTGTAGTTTACCTTGTGGCTAAATATACCCAAAAATGAAAACGAACTCAGTAAAACTACCACTGCCCCTGCCGTTAAAATCCATTTTGTGTTCATTGTTGATAGCCTCAGTTTCCAGCTTTTGATATTCACAGTAAAAACATTTTTTTTGCTACTTTTTACTATCTTTCTTCAAAAATATAAACGCAAATGTCAGAAATAACAAAAACACTTACTGCCAAAGATAGACTTTCTCTTTTTAGCCGCGCGTGGAGGGTCGAAAATCCCAAAGGAGCCATTGCACTTATTCATGGTTTTGGCGAGCATAGTGGGCGCTATGCACACGTAGCGCAGTTTTTCAATACCTACGGCTACGCTGTTTATGCGTTGGACAATCGTGGGCATGGGCAGTCGGACGGGAAACGCGGGCATACACCGCGCTATGAATCTTATCTGGACGATATAGGTGTTTTTTTAGCCGAAGTAAATAGTCAAATTGGAGATAAACCGTTGTTTCTGTATGGTCATTCTATGGGAGGCAATTTGGCACTCAATTATGTTCTCAAAAGAAAACCCTCCCTCAAAGGCTTGATTGCGACAGGTCCTTGGGTTCAATTGGCCTTTGAACCCAAACCTATTTTGGTATTTTTAGGAAAACTGATGCGTTATATTTTTCCTTCTTTTTCACAAGACAGTGACTTGGAACAAAGCCATATTTCCAAAGACGCTACCGTAGTAGAAGCCTATAAAAATGACCCATTAGTACACGGAAAAATTACCGCTTCGGCCAGTATAGGTGTCCTTGAGGCCGCTTCTTTTCTAAATGAATACACGGGTACTATGCCTATACCTACGCTCATCATGCACGGAAGCGACGATTTATTAACTTCCCAACCTGCCAGCGAAGTATTTTCCAAAAGAGTGGGAGGAGATATTGTCTATAAAAAATGGGAAGGTATGTACCACGAACTCCATAATGAACCCCAAAAGCAAGCAGTGTTTCAATATACGCTTGAGTGGTTAGAGAAAAATAGCTAACTCAATGTGTAGTTTATCATGCTGATGTAAGGATTTAGATGCTTCCTACGTCAGCATGACAAGAGGGCTATGTCAGCATGACAAACGTCTAAAACCACGCTGCGCCCAAGTTGCGGAATGGCCATGGAATAGACAAAAGTATGATGACCAACGCAATTGTGTAATACATAAAAACTTTGCCATGTTGGGCTTTTTTCCCCAAGGCATGGCCTACCGTGATAAGGGCAATAGCAATCAACATGCCTACAATATGCTCAACCGTGTAAAAACGATAAAATTTGTCACTCATCATATCAAAGCGCACTTTTACGCCCCAATCCATGGCATATAGCACCAATCCGATGAGTAGTTGTGTATGCGTAGCAATCATGGCCCAAAGATAGACTTTAGAATAAGGGGTATTGGGTTTAGATTTGTTGGTAAAGGCAGTATAAATGGCTGCTAAAAGAAGCCCTAAAACAACATAACGAAGGCCCGAATGGGCGCGTACTAAAATTTCCATCATTGATTTAGATTTGTGAGAATGAATTAGATTTATTTAACTGTTTTTATTCAAATGTTGCCACCCTTGGGCTTGCACAGTAAAGCGCCCTCCGCCCTTGGTAACTATCTCCACTGCCTGCGGGTCGTCTGTAATGAAGCCCACGAAGCTAATATGAGGTGAATTTTTGATTTTTTCGTAGTCTGATGGTTGGATGGTAAACAACAACTCATAATCTTCCCCTCCATTGAGTGCTGCTGTAAGCGGGCTGATTTTAAACTCATCGGCAGTAAGAAAGGTTTCGTCAGCGATGGGTACATTCTCCTCAAAGATTTGTGCTCCTGTACCCGATTGCTTACACAAATGCAATATTTCAGAAGCCAATCCATCCGAAATATCAATCATAGAAGTAGGCACAACCCCCGCCTCAAGCAGCTCATATACAATGTCGGTGCGGGCTTCGGGCTTTAATTGGCGGCCTACCAAATAGGCTTTTTCTTCTAATTGTGGTTGCATATCGGGATTTTCCAAAAACTCTCGCTTTTCTCTTTCCAACAATTGCAACCCCAAATAAGCCGCGCCTAAATCGCCCGTCACACAGATAATATCATTGGGCTTAGCGCCGTTTCGGTAGGCTATTTTCTCTTTTTTTACTCCCCCCAACGCTGTGACTGACAATACCAACCCTGAGCGCGAAGCGGCAGTATCGCCTCCCACTAAGTCCACGTTGTAGGCTTCGCAAGCCGCTTGGATACCTGCATATAATTCATCAATGGCTTCTACCGAAAAGCGATTGCTCAAGCCGATTCCTACCATAATTTGGCGAGGAATACCATTCATCGCAGCAATGTCAGAAACATTGACAGCCACTGCTTTGTAGCCAAGGTGTTTGAGCGGTGCGTAGCTAAGGTCAAAATGAATACCTTCTACAAGCATATCGGTCGTTGTCAAAAGATATTCTTCACCAAGCGTGTCAATCACAGCGGCATCGTCGCCAATGCCTTTGACGGTTTGAGGTAAGATAGGTACAAATTGCTGATTAATACGTTCAATTAAGCCAAATTCACCCAAGGTAGATAGTTCGGTGCGCGTCATGTCAAAAAATTACTTTACAAAACTTTTCGAGGCAAAGTTCGTTAAAAATAAGGGTTTTACCGTATGTATTTCTAATAAGCTTTAGCTGTAAGTCAAAATGGAAACTTATCATCCACTTTTTTGTTAAAATTAGTATGAAGACACTCATCAAAAAAATTATCGTAGGAACACTTACTTTTGCATCACTCAGTTCGTGTGGGCAGGGGCAATCAGCAAAACAAATTGAACAAATGGAAGAAAAAGCAAAAAATAAGGCGGGGTTATCTACCGCTACTTTTGGTACGGGTTGCTTTTGGTGTACCGAAGCCGTCTATCAAGATTTAGAAGGTGTTGAGTCGGTTGTATCAGGCTACTCGGGTGGATTTATCGAAAATCCAACCTATGAGCAAGTATGTGGCAAAGCTACAGGCCATGCCGAATGTGTAGAAATCAAATACGATCCCAATAAAATTACTTATTTGGAGTTGTTAGAGGTATTTTTTCGTGTCCACGATCCTACCACCAAAGATCGCCAGGGCAATGACATAGGCCCACAATACCGTTCTGTTATTTTTTATCACGATGCCGAGCAGAAAGCTTTGGCCGAAAAAGCGATTAAAGAACTCAATGCCTCGGGTGCTTTTAGTAACCCTATTGTAACAGAAGTAACTAAAGCCGTAACGTTCTATAAAGCAGAAGAATATCATCAAAATTTCTTTGCCAATAATCCTACGCAAGGGTATTGTGCTTTTGTGGTAGCACCTAAAGTAGATAAATTCCGTAAGGTGTTTAAGGAAAAACTGAAACAGAAATAAGAGCGTTTTTAAAGGGTTTGATTGATTTTTGTAGGTTTAGTTGTTTTTCTATACCACATTAGCCCCCGCAATCTCTCTAAAACCAAGTCCATAAAAAAGCAGACAAGTCTTAATTTTAGACAGGTCTGCTTTTTTCGTGATTGCACTGTGCCAATGTAACCCCTTACATCGGTTTCTTTGGAGATTTGCGTCCCATAGCATATTCAATACCTCCAAGAAGGTGCTGAACAAACAAAGGCTCTACATACGACTCATCGGTATGGCCGCCGCCCGTATAAAACGAACGCCCTCCGTCAAATTCTCTAAACCATATAAACGGATGGTTTACGCCGTTGGCACCACCTTGGTAAGTGCTCTCATCGAGCGTTGCTAAGACTTTGATGCCCAATATGATTTTTTTGTAATTGTATAACTCATCAAAACGCCTCCAACGATCAGGTAGCATAGAGGTAGAAGGATGATTTTTCTCATGTACAACTACATCTACATTTTGTTGCTTAGGATGGCTCAGAAAATAGGCACCTACCAATTGGTTATACCAAGGCCAGTCGTATTCAGTATCTGCTGCAGCGTGAATACCTACAAATCCGCCGCCACTACGAATATACTGCTCAAAGGCCGCTTGTTGTGTATCATCGAGGATATTGCCAGTAGTACTTAAAAAGACCACTGCTTTGTATTTTTTGAGGTTTTCAAGATTGAAAACACTAGCATCTTCACTGGTATCTACGGCAAATTTATTCTGCTGTCCCATCAACATCAAGGCTTCTTTACCTTTAGGAATAGAGGCATGACGGTAACCTTTGGTTTTAGAAAAAACCAAAATTGCATCATTTTTTTTAATGACTTTTCTCTTTTTCTGACCAAAAGCACCAACTGTACAAGCCAAAATAAGAACACAGAGATAAAACGATTTTGTCATAAGTTTGGAGATATTTGGTAATAAAAGGCGCATGAAAGTATAAACTACTATTTGAAGCGAGGATATTCATAGACAAATCTCCATACAAAAAGCCTGTGCTAAAATTACTGCTTCTTTGTATTCAACCCATTTGGAAAAATAATAGCCAGTAGAACAAAAATGAGCAAGAAATTGAACTCTATGCCGTTTCTTCCTCCTCCTACTACAAACCACCCTTCTTTGAAGTGAACCATGGCGACTCCTGCTATCAGCACTAAAATAGTAACTAAAGAAGCCCATTTCACGTACTTTTCGAGCATTAAACAGACGGCAGCAGCTACATGAGAAATCTTGATTGTCCAAGCCAATAAAACACCTACGGGCGCAAAACCCAAAGGATCTAAAAATAAGCGGCCAAAATTATTGATACCATTATCAAACATACCCGGAATACTATGTGCCAGCAAAATGATAGCAACTGGTAGGCGAAGCAAAAAGGTGCTATTAGATACGTTCATTTTTCTTTTTTCTACAAAAAGAAAATAGTTTTTCTAACTACTCAATGCTTTTAAGCCTTCATGTCTTTTTCATATTTCTTAGGCGCATACAAAAACCCAAAGGCTTCGGCCCCTTCGCGCTCATGCACCTTGTGATGAACATAGTGCGCTCTGATGATGCGATTGAGGTAACGATTTTGAGTCTTAAACTTGATTTTGATACGGCGATGTACGATTACATCATGGAAAATAAAATAGGAAACTCCGTACATAGTAATGCCAAACCCCATGCACATCAGCCATCTCAAGGCTTCAACTTCAGCACCACTACAATCGCGGCTGTGGCCGTTATACCAAAAATAATACCAAAAAGGTCGTTGGTTTCCCACCAACCTTTGTGGTGTATATGGTGTGATTCATGCCAGTTCCACATGGGCCCGTGCATGATGTATTTGTGCGTAAACCATGCAAAGCCTTCCATAAATACAAAGGTGCCAAAAACAAGAAGAATATTAACCCACATGAAATTTTGTTATTGATTTACATAAAAACCATTTTTGCGCTTCCTTTGTTACTGCTTTTGGGTAGATTTTGTAGGATTTATAAAAACTCAAAAACCCACTTTACAACCAAACAAATATATGTCAGCTTTGATGATACCGCAACGCCCGCCGCGGAAATTTTTGGGCGAAGATTTTTCACTGACTACTTGGGAGCAATTACAGCCTTTGTACCAACATCTAAAAGAACGTTCACTTGATTCGACTGAAGCCCTTCGGCAATGGTTCTTAGACAGAAGCGAGCTGGAGTCGTATTTGTCTGAAAACTTCGCTTGGCGGTACATTCGTATGACCTGCGACACATCCAACGTACAGTATCAACAGGATTTTAACGATTTTGTAGAGAATATACAGCCCCAACTCAGTGCTTATAGCAATGAATTAGACAAAAAAGCCCTTGAAAATCCGTTTTTGGGTGAGCTCAAAGAGCAAGGCTTCGACATTACATTGCGTGGCATGAAAAAAGCCATTGAGATTTTTCGGGAGGAGAATATCCCTCTCCAAACCCAAATTCAGACAGAGCAAGCCAAATACGGGGCTATTGTAGGTGCCATGACGGTGAACATAGAGGGCGAAGAGTTTACACTCCCAAAGGCATCTGATTTGCTGCAATCTACCGACAGAGGCATAAGAGAAGAGGCTTGGCAAAAAATCCAACAACGCCGCTTAGTCGATAAAAATACGCTCGACAACCTACTCAACAGCCTCCGTGATTTGCGCCACCAAACAGCCCTCAATGCGGGTTTTGTTAATTTTCGCGATTATATGTTTGCTGCCTTGGGACGTTTTGATTACACCCCGCAAGACTGCTTTGATTTTCATGAATCGGTGGCTGAAGCAGTCGTACCGTTGCTCAATGACATGGCCCAGGCACGCAAGGATGCCCTGCGATTAGAGGCACTGCGGCCTTGGGATTTGAAGGTAGATCCGCAAAACTTGCCTCCATTGAAGCCTTTTACTTCAGGAGAAGAATTGTTAGAAAAAACCATTGCGTGTTTTTCACAACTCGACCCACAATTGGGCGATTACCTTCGTGTGATGCGTGTAATGGGGCATTTAGACTTAGAATCGCGCAAAGGGAAAGCCCCAGGTGGCTACAACGATCCTTTAGAAGAAATAGGTGTGCCGTTTATCTTTATGAATGCTACTTCCAACCTCCGCGATTTGGTAACGCTCCTGCATGAAGGCGGCCATGCCGTACATAATTTCGTAACGCGCGACTTACTGCTCAATTCCTTCAAAAACCCACCTGCCGAAGTAGCCGAGTTGGCTTCTATGAGCATGGAACTCCTCACCATGGACTATTGGGATGTGTTTTTTGACAATGAAGTCGACTTACGACGTGCCAAAATACAGCACTTAGAATCTATCATTGAAACCCTTCCTTGGGTAGCTACAGTGGATAAATTCCAGCATTGGTTGTACGAAAATCCTATGCATAGCATCGAACAACGTCAAAACAAATGGCTACAAATCTACACCCAGTTTAGCGACAATGTAACGGATTGGAATGGCTTGGAGGAATCGAAAAAATACCTTTGGCAAAAGCAACTCCATATTTACGAAGTGCCGTTTTACTACATTGAATATGGTATGGCACAACTGGGAGCAATAGGCGTATGGCGCAACTACAAGCAAAATCCACAACGTGGTTTAGAAGGGTATCTCAATGCGCTCAAATTGGGCTATACAGCCTCAATTGGCGAGATTTACGGGGCCGCTCACATTCCGTTTGATTTCTCAAAAGGATACATTACAGAGCTAATGAATTTTGTCAAGACGGAATTGGAAGGGCTGAAAGGGTAAGTAGTGACTTATATAAATTACTTGTCTTAGGATTTACTCGTCAAAATCTATCTAATTTTTGGTAATAATGCATTTTCTAAAAAAATAGAAATCAACCTAAAAGCTCTTGACAACTTTTAGGTTGATTTGTCAGATTAAGTCTTGACTATTACAACTAAAAATTCTTTTTCAAGTCTTGACCTAATTCAACAAAAATATTATCCTCTAAATCTGAAAAAGTTAATTTATATCGATTTATAATATAAGAGTTAATAGCATCTTTTGTAGGGTTTTTATTCTTGAAATATTCTTTAATTTCCTTATTTACTTGTTCGCTTTTAGCAGTATAAAAAAAAGATTTAGGCAACGAAAGCATTTTTTTCTTTCATCAGTATAGTTTTCTTTGCTAAATTCTTTTTCAGCCAATTCCTTCAAATGAGGGTAAATAAAACTACTACAATATCTTGTAACTTTATCTAAATACTCTATTTTTTGGTCATTCGTATTATCAAAACATTGACAAACGGTGTTAAAACCCATAATTACTAACAAAATTACTATGTATTTTTTCATCTTATAAATGTATTTATTAGTGTTTCACTTCTGATTTCCACATCCATCTTGGCATCCCAACATATACCACTGATAGGCAAGTTCAGCGAAAAAATATGAATCATTTTCGGACATGCCAAGTTCCCAACGGCTAGTAAAATAAGTAGCATGATAAACGTCTGTACCTTTATCAAAGCATTTAGTTATACAATTATCTTCTTGTGTTCTATAATTAGAGTGAAGTGCTTTCTGCCTCTCTGATATTAGTAAAGCTAAATCATATTCATTAAACGCGCCCTTAGTCCTAATTTTTTTTGAAAGGTTGCTGTAGGCTAACGAAATTTGTTCGTAGTTTTTATCGTATGCTACAACTTTTATAAAAAATTCTTTGTCAACATCGCTTGCATCCTTTTGAAAGACTCAAACGAGGAATATTTTTCTCGAAAAGCTTTAATTTTTGATTATTTTCAGGTGAAATATTTGTGATAATATTTTTTAGGCTAATTGCCTTTCATTAATTTTGGATACTATTATTTGTAAATCAGCATCATTTTCTAATTGTATCTTTAATTCATCGTAATTCAAAATTTGGTTAAATGAAGACTCTATTTTAACATTTTTTTCACAACTCAAGAAAATAGATAAAACCATTAATAACGAAACAATCTTAAAAATACGGTTGGTTTTTGTTTTCATTTTTGTAAATGTTTAGGTGTAATTAATAATATCTGATAAAAACCTCCACCAAACTAAGTAGTTTTTCACTACAACCTTTTTCGTTTTTTCGATTATTTTCAACATTTTTCCGATAAATTTTATCAAAAAATTGATATTAGCTATGACTTATGGAACAACTTTACGGAATTTGAGAGAACAACAACGCCTTACTCAGAAAGAAGTGGCTGATTTATTGGATATTGCACAGAGCACTTATAGCTTGTGGGAAAGTGATAAATCAACGCCACAAGTCGAATATATCCCCAAATTAGCCAATGCTTTAAAGGTAGATATTATGAAACTTATCCCCCAAGAAGCACCCATAAAAATCGTAAATAATACTGGCAACAGAGATACCTCGATCAATGGTTTTGAGGTAAAAATAGAAGGGAAAGATCTTTTCAAGGATTTATTGGAAAGCAAAGAAGAGATAATCAAGCTGTTAAGAGAGGAAATTAGGCGATTACAAAACAATACAGCATAACGTAGGTTCTTCTATTTTGCTGGCTTCTGTCTATTTTGCATAAACAAAAAACGTTGTTCTCTATCCTGCTGCAATACAGGCAGATGTACCGACTGAGGGAAATCCTGCTGAAATCGCTCAAAAAGCGATAGAGGTTGATTAACGTTTTTTTGCTCACCTGCTTGGGAGATCACCAGGGTCATCAGCGACCGCTGGACAATCCGCGCCAGCAGCAGTTCGCGTGTACGAGGTGTTTGATGAAGTGCTTCGGAGATACGTTGGTAACTTTGCCCCCAATAAAGGCTATCAAGAGGTACAAGTCGCCCGTTCCTTAGGTTGTGAATGTGTGTTTCTGTAATGCTCATAAAGAGCGCATTTTGATAGGTATCTACCCACCAAGCATCATCTGTTAGCATTTTTAACTGATTTTTACTTTCTGATTTATTTCCTTGATTTTCTAAAAAAACTTGCTTTCGTAAATACCGCTGTCCCTCCAATGACGCTTTGATGAAGGTATTGATACGAGCATTGGTCGTATCGCAATGCTGATATTGTAGCCAAGCCTCCTCGGCAAGGTCATTGATAATCAAGGCGTAGTTTTCATAAGAAATATGCTGAAACAATGGTTTCTCACGAAGCGAATCTCTCCCAAACAACTTACTTTCATAGAGCACTTTATGTAAACAGGCCGTCGACCCACTAACGACGGGCGAGGTCAAGCGGCTGGGATTCCTAAAAATCAAGGTATCGTTGGGCGACAATAAAAAATCCAAGTGATACCCCAAACATTCGATGGTTACTTTCTGGGCAACATCAAGCCGTATATCAGTCTGAAAACATCCATTTTCGTCCGTTTTATTTGATTTTATGGTTTCTTCTGCTTTCTGAATTGTAAAAACAGGTTGAAGCACTTCTTGGTTTTGAATCTGTATCCGATAATTGGAGGAAGGAAACCCTTCAAACTGCCCTTGAATATGCACATTGTTTTGTGCCAAACAAGTAAAGTGAAAGGGAAGAAATAGTAGGAAGAAACGCATAAACAGTGTCCGTTAAAGATGATTTATTATGTGTTCTTTATTGCTGTGTTATAGCAGCCTCATACAAAATTTCAATAGGATGTTGGGCTTTGCGGCCTGTGCCATCTTTGATTTGGTGGCGACAACTGGTGCCTGGCGCGGCAATAATCACCTCTGGCGGCTGCTGGCGCACCGTAGGAAATAATACCAACTCGCCTACCTGCATCGAGAGTCTGTAATGCTCATGCTCATAGCCAAAACTCCCCGCCATGCCACAGCAGCCCGAGGGTATCAGTTGTACACGATAATTTTTGGGTAAAGAAAGCATCTTTTTGGTAGGCACTTGCGATGCCAACGCTTTTTGATGGCAATGCCCATGCAATTTAATTACCCTACTGTCAACTGTAAACTGTGAACTGACGACTCTCCCACCCTCTATTTCGCGAGCGATAAATTCATCAAAAAGCAAAGCATTTTGGGCCAACCGTTGAGCCGCTTCTTGGAGATGAGGCGGTACCAAATCGAGATATTCGTCGCGAAAGGTCAGCATAGCCGAAGGCTCAATGCCCACGAGCGGTGTATCTGCTGTAATCACGCCTTGAAGCATTGCTACATTCTTTATCGCCATTTTTTGGGCTTCTTTGACCAACCCTTTGGAAAGATAAGTACGACCGCTTTCGGTGTGTTTAGGAACGATAACCTCATAGCCCAATTTTTCCAAAAGCAACACCGCTTTTTGCCCAATGGCTACATCGTTGTAATTGGTGAACTCATCGCAGAAGAGATAAAGGCGTTTGGAGCCAAGTTCCGAGGTTTGAGTTTTAGGTTCCGAGTTTTGAGTTCCAAGTGCCGAGTTTTGAGGTTCAAGTTCTGAGGTTTGAGCCTGGCTTTTTCCGATTTTTTCTGACTTTTTTCGACTTTTCATCCACTTTTCCAGGTGTCGTTTGTCCCAACATCGGCATAGTTCTATCTGGATGAAAGCCCACGATTTTATTGGCTGCTCGACGTAGGGTTTCATTTCCAAAGATGAAGTTATAAACCCAAGGAGCAATACTGGCCAAGCGCATTTGTTGGGAGAAGTTGGCAATTAAGCGAGAACGGAATGGTACGCCATTTTTGTCGTAATAACCCTGTAAAAATTCGGCTTTCATTTTGGAAATATCCACACTCGACGGACACTCCGACTTGCAGCCCTTGCACGACAAACACAGGTCTAAAATTTCCTTTGTTTCCTCGGTAGTTGTTTTTTGAGGAGCCGTTTCGGTATAAAAATGCCGTAGCATATTAGCACGGGCGCGGGTGGTGTCGCGCTCGCTACGGGTAGCCATAAAACTAGGGCACATCGTGCCGCCTGTGATGTGTGTCTTGCGACAATCACCTGACCCACTGCATTTTTCAGCCAGTCGCAATATGCTTTCTTGTTTTGAAAAATCAAAAATAGTCTGTGTTTTTGGGGCAATTTGGTCGGGCTGATAGCGTAAAAACTCATTCATAGCAGGTGTATCTACAATTTTGCCACGGTTAAACACCCCTTTAGGGTCAAAATAGCTTTGACTTGCCTGAACAATCCATAGACTTCTTCCCCCATCATAAAGGGAATAAACTCGCCGCGTAGTCGCCCGTCGCCATGTTCTCCCGAAAGCGAGCCATTGTATTTTTGACCAAGGCGGCTGTGTCGGCCAATATCGCCCGAAATTTGGTTTTCCCTTCCGACGTTTTGAGGTTGAGCATCGGTTCTACGTGCAGCTCGCCCGCACCTGCATGAGCATAATACGAGGCGTGGACTTCGTGCTTGGCAAGTAGTTGTTCCAATTCTTGGATATAATCGGGTAAATCTTCAACGGCCACGGCACAATCTTCGATGAGATTGACAGGCTGCGTATCACCAGGTAAATTACGAATCAGCCCCAAGCCTGCTTTTCTTACTTCCCACGCTTTCTTGGAATCGTCGCCAAAGAGTAGCGGATAGGCGTAGCCCAAGGCTTCAGCTTTCAAATCAGCTACGACTGCCGCTGCCATCTGCTCGACTTCGGCACGGGTATTGGCCCCAAATTCTACCATGAGCATAGCGGCAGGGTCGCCCTCGATAAAAAACCGATTGTGGCGGTATTCGCGGTGTCCTTTAGTAAAATCCATGATGTATTTGTCCACCAATTCGGAGGCCAATGGCCGATGCCGCATGGCCACGGCATTGGCCAGCAGTGACTCATGCAACGAACCACAATGAACACATAACAGACCCAATTCGGCAGGAGGAAGCGGCAAAAGATTCAGTTTGGCTTCGGTTACAAAACAGAGCGTACCTTCTGACCCAGCAATCAACTTGGCCAAATTGAACGGTTCAGTGCCTCCAAAAGGCACGGTATCAAGCAACGCGTCAAGGGCATAGCCCGAATTGCGTCGCGTTACGGTTTTCTTGGGAAATTTCTCTTCAATTAATTGCTGATAATGAAGGTTTTCTAAAATCTCAAAAAGTTTTTGATAAATAGCCTTCACTACATTTGACCTTGGTTCGCCAGCCGCTGACTGCCGACCACCAAAACCGCTTCGCTGCCATCGCTCAAGCATACCTTCACTTCGAGTAGATGATCGCGGGTAGTACCCCAACTAATGGAGTGCAAGCCGCAAGAGTTGTTGCCAATCATGCCGCCAATCATGGCACGGTTGGCGGTGGAGGTTTCAGGGCCGAATAGCAGCCCGTAAGGCTTCAAAATTACATTCAAATCATCGCGGATTACGCCAGGTTGTACTCGCACCCAACGTTCTTCGCTGTTGATTTCTAATACTTTATCAAAATATTTTGAAATATCCACCACAATGCCATTTCCTACCACTTGCCCTGCCAAAGAGGTACCCGCCGCCCTCGGAATAAGCGTGGAGCCATGTTCAGAAGCAAACAGTATCAGTGTTTGAATGTCTTTTACTGTTTTGGGCAAAGCCACCGCCACAGGCAATTCCTGATAATCCGAGGCATCGGTAGCATACAACTGACGCAACGCGCGGTGTTGGACAGAATCATCAAAATACAACTCCCCTTCCAACTGAGGTAGGAGTTCGGCAAAAGGCAGCGAGGGTGTAGTAATGTAAAACATCTATCAAAAATGATTTACGCAAATGTAGTTTAAAAATAGTTTGGACGTACCTTTGTAATCAAACGAAAAACAGACCAATGCCCACAAATTACTTTGAAACACGCCTGACGCTTAACCCCGATTATAATGAGATTTTGATAGCCGAATTGGGTCAAATCGGCTACGAATCCTTTGTTGAAACAGAAGAAGGGTTCTTGGCTTATATTCCTGAAACCGATTTTGACACCATCAAACTTGAGCAATTAATTGCTGATTATCAAAGTCTTACACCCATTACCTTTGAAAGTAAACAATTAGAAACCAAAAACTGGAATGAGGAATGGGAGCGTAATTACCAGCCCATCGAAGTAGCAGGACAGATACGCGTAAGGGCATCTTATCATTCGCCCGACCCTGCGTTTCAGTATGAGATTGTAATAGACCCTAAGATGTCGTTTGGAACGGGTCACCACGAAACCACTACCTTGGTGATGGAACAACAACTGATGCTCAATCACCAAGACAAAGCCGTATTGGACGTAGGCAGCGGCACAGGCATCTTGGCGATTTTGGCCGAGAAACTCGGCGCAACAAGACTTACAGCTTTTGATATTGAAGAATGGGCTTATTTGAATGCCGTAGAAAATGCCCAACTCAATGGGTGTACCCATATTCGGGTTTTCCAAGGAACGATAGAAGACTGTCCTACTGGCAGCTACGACATTGTACTGGCCAACATCAATCGTAATATTCTACTGCGCGAAATTCCGATGTACGTTGCGTTTCTTGCCCCAAAAGGAACATTGATGGTGAGCGGTTTTTATGCGTTTGATATTGACGATATTGTACAAAAAGCCAAGGAAGCCAATCTGACATTAGTAGCACAAAAGACCCTCAATCAATGGGCGGTTTTAAGATTTGAAAAAGCATGAAAATAAGCATTCTAGGCTGTGGTTGGCTGGGGTTTCCACTAGCAAAATCGCTCGAAAAGCAAGGCCACACTATAAAAGGCACCACTACCCATGCCGAAAAACTAAATGAACTCCGAAAAGCAGGCATTGAACCATTTTGGCTACAACTCTTGCCCGAACCTAAGGGCATAGGTTGGGATTATTTTTTGGATTGTGATGTCTTGATTGTCAATATCCCACCACGTTTGGCAAAATCGGAAGCAGGTTTTCACGTCGCACAAATCCAGCACTTACTTAATATGCTCAAAAACAGCCCCGTAGAGCAACTCATCTATATCAATTCTACTTCTGTTTATCCTGATTTGAATCGAGAAGTAGCGGAGGAAGATGTCATTATACCCGAGCAATCTGCTGCCCCCGCTTTGATTCAAGTAGAACAAATACTAAAAACCTTGCCCCAAAATACCCTGATTCTGCGCTGCGGCGGACTAATGGGCTATGAGCGTATTCCTGCCAAATATGTAGCTGGTAAGCAAGGTATTACCACAGGAGATGTGCCTGTTAATTATGTTCATCGCGACGATGTGATTGGAATCATTGACGCTTTTTTAAACAAACCTACGCTTTGGAACGACACCTATAATGTGGTTGCGCCCCTGCACCCTACGCGTCGGGCAGTCTATTTGGCTTCGACTGCACCATTTGGCTATGAGCCGCCCACTTTTCAAAGCACTGAAAATATGCCTTTTAAGGTTATTTCATCTCAGAAATTACTGGCCGCACTTGATTACAGTTTTATTTATAGCAACCCATTGGACTTCAAATACGGAATGGAGTAATTTTACGCTCATCTTGACTTTATGAAGGTATGAAAAAGCTATTCGAAGAACTTCAAAAAGCGGAGTTAGAACGCCAAACGCGACGGTATTTTTTGCAAACCTTGGGGGCAGGGGTAGGATCTTTGGGGTTAGGGTCGCTCTTGGGCAGTTGTAGCTATTGGGAGAAAGAAAAAACAGCCACAGCTTCGTTGCAATCTGCCGATGCGATGGCTGTCAGGATGCCGCAGTTTCCAGCCAAAGCCAAACAGGTCATTTATATCCATATGGCGGGTGCACCCTCGCAATTAGAGCTATTTGATTATAAGCCCGAACTCGAAAAATACCACGGCAAAGACTGCCCCGCTGAGTTTTTGGAAGGAAAAAAGTTTGCGTTCATCAAAGGTGTACCTAAAATGCTGGGTCCCAAAGGCGTTTTCAATCAACACGGCCAATCGGGTGCCTGGATTTCCGATTATTTGCCTTATTTACAGACTGTTTCGGATGAGATTTCGTTCTTGAAAGCCATGCATACCGATCAGTTTAATCATGCGCCAGCGCAATTGCTGATGCACACGGGCAGCGCACGGTTGGGGCGACCAAGTTTAGGTGCATGGTCAGTCTATGGGTTGGGTTCGGAAAATGCCAACCTACCTGGTTTTATTGTGTTGACCTCGGGTGGTAAGCAGCCCGATGCTGGTAAGTCTGTATGGGGAAGCGGCTTTTTGCCAAGTGTGTATCAAGGTGTACAGTGCCGCACGGGCGGCGACCCTGTGTTGTATGTATCTGACCCACAAGGTATAAGCCGTGATATTAGAAAACAAACCATCGAGGCAATCAATCAGGTGAATCAACAGACCTACGACGAAGTGCAAGACCCCGAAATCTTGACACGCATAAGTCAGTATGAAATGGCGTTTCGGATGCAGATGTCGGTGCCAGAGGTGATGGATACCACCAAAGAACCTCAATATATTATGGATATGTACGGAGTCAAAGCAGGCGAGGGCTCTTTTGCCATGAACTGCCTTTTGGCCCGCAAATTAGTCGAAAATGGCGTGCGTTTTGTACAGCTTTTTGATTGGGGATGGGATACCCACGGCACCAGCGAGGCGGGCTCGGTAGAAATTGGCCTGCGCGACAAATGCAAGGCTTCTGACCAAGCCGTAGCCGCCTTACTCAAAGACCTCAAAATGCGAGGACTTTTGGACGAAACGCTGGTAGTATGGGGGGGAGAGTTTGGTCGAACGCCCATGCAAGAAAATCGCGACGGGCAGGTACTCCCCTACTCTGGCCGCGATCATCACTTAGAAGCCTTCACGATGTGGATGGCAGGAGGAGGCGTAAAAAAAGGCTTTTCCATGGGCGAAACTGATCCACTGGGCTATGCAGGCATCAAAGACCGTACGCATGTGCACGATTTACAGGCTACTATTTTACATCTGATGGGCTTTAATCACGAAAAAAATTCACCTATCCATTCCAAGGCCGAAATTTCCGCCTCACCGATGTTGCTGGAAAAGTTATTACTCCTCTTTTGGCATAAAATATTTCTTAGTGGGCTATTCCAAGATGTCGCCTAAAGCCGTCATACAAATTCCCAAAGGTGTAGTATCTTGGTCGGCAAACAAATGGTAGTTTCCCTTGCGCCACTCTTTGAAAGTGGGGATAATCCGTAGCAAACGATTGTTTGGTAGCGACGCTCTTATGGATAAGAAGTGTAATTTTTCAGCAACAATTTTTAGGTTTTTATTATTGCTCGGAACCACTTTTTGAAGATTTGTATAGAGCAAATTCAAGGCTTCGTACTGTTGCTTCAAGGGAGTTAACTTGGCTTCATGGGGTCGTCTGATACGCTCTCTGAAAGTCAAAGCAGTATTATTTTTAGAGCGCGTTCCTACTTGCTGCATGGGGTGTTGTCGGTATCTTACAAGAGGACTATCAATGAATTGAATCTGATTCAATAAAGAAGCCACAAAAGCAATCCAAGTATCGTGCAAAAAATCGGGAATATGGGTAGGAAAAGGCGTAATAGTCTGTAAAAACGACCGTCTAAGTGCCATGGTGCAGCCAGCTACACGGTTTCCCACAAGCATTAATTGAATGCTATTTCCTAAATGCCACTGATGAAGTTGAGAGGGGTTTAATCTCACAATTTCCCAAAGTTTTTTAGAGAGTGATTTCCCTTGTTCATCTACCAGCAAGGCATCAGAAAAGGCCACTTGTACACTCGGATTTTGCGCTAAAAAAGTAGTTATTTCAGCTATTTTATTGGCTTCCCAGATATCGTCTTGATCGCATAAAAACAAAATGTCACCTTCACAATGTAATAATACTTTTTCAAAATTGCCAGTTACACCCATTGTTTGCTCATTGACAAGAATCCGAACCTTGAAGGGTGCTTCCTCGACAAACTTTTGAAGTAGAGCGACAGTCCCATCTGTGGAGCCATCATCACAAACAACTACTTCATCAGGAAGTTGGGTTTGCAATGATAAACTTCTGAGTTGTTCTCTCAAAAAATTTTCTCCATTATAGGTACACAAAGCAATGGAAATCTGCACTTTATGGTTACCCATTCTAACAATTCATTTTGTTCATTAAAATTAACTAAGCGTTGAGTAATCGCAATATACGTCTGCAAGCTGCTATCAATACCCGTCTTATAGCTTTACTTTTTTGGTAAAAATAAGTAGGTTTATGATAAGCATTCGGTAAAGTTTTAAATTGAGTATCATTGTTTTCTTGCAGCAATTGCTTGTAAATATCGTATAGTGGTTTTATATCAGGTCTATTCTCAAAGCTGTATCTATCTTGGTGAACAGATAATTGATTAGCATGAGCAAGACTATATCCACTAAAATGAAAGAACAATAAAGGGGTATGATTATTTACCCAAAATTGCTCTCCCTTTTGACTTACTTTTCTTTCGTGCATATTCCAATAGGCCAAGTTGTACCCCACATTTCCACTGATAAGCGTGTTAGGGTAAAACAAGGGTACATAATTAAGCCACAGTTGATCTACAAACATCCCCTCAGCAAAATTGAGATAGCCTTCCTGCCAAACGCGTTCTTGCCACCAATTTAAAAAATCAAGTGCTTCTTTCTCCCGTTTGATAGCAAAAAAGCCTCCATTGTATAGCCCTGCATTGAGAAAATTTCGTAGATGTGGTGTTCCTGTTCCTACCAGAGGCTGAGTTACATGAGGTGTAAGTACAATAGGATACTTTTCTAAATCTTCCTCTATAGACGCAACAGAGTTAAAAAATAAAATATCGGAATCAAAATAAAGCAATTTTTGCACTTTTGGGTAGTGCTTTAATAACCAGTTGGCCAAGTAGGGCTTGGCCAAGCAACTGAGTTCAAAAGGCGTATATCTACTAAAAAGCTGCTCAAAATCAGGGATTTGTGTATCATTGATTTCAACAAGGGTATAGTTTTTAACCGAAGATACATCTCTATTACTCACTTTATCGAAAAGGCCGATTACTACCTGATAGTCGGGATTATGTTTCAGGAGGCTGTCAGCCATTGTTTTGGCTTGTGCCAAGTGACTCAATGTACAAATCGTAAATACCAAACGCATTTGAGAAACGGAAGATTTTTGGCAAAAATAACCGCTTCTTTTGAGTTTTGGTCAGTGTTGGAAGCATTTTGATTAAACGGTGTCTTTTTTTAAGGTCATCAATCAGCAACAAGACAGAATAACAGCGCTACCTATCAGACTAACAGAACAAATACAGTTCGTATAATATATTATAGTCTTGTAATTATATTTACAGCTAATAAGACATATTGAACTATATGAAATTAAGAATACACGGAGATAATATAATTGAATGTGAAAGAGCCTTATCACTTATAGCACTTGCCTACAAAGGGACGGTTGTTGCGAAAAGCAAAAATGTTTTTATGCCGTCTTACAGCGTTCAGACCAAAGAGAAAGATCTTTTTGAAGTTGAATTGTTAGGCGGACACGACCGTTGGAACGTAAATTTTAATACAGAACTGACCAAATACGGTGCTCCTTTGCGTGAGGCGACAGACGCATACATTACCAAGGTTTCAAAAGACAACAAAACTGAAGAACTTCTACTTGCTATTGAATTTTGCAATGCTTTACCAGCAGGAAATAACGCTTGGCAAAAGCGGCGGAAGCCATCTACTTGTGCAATGGTATTCCATATTTCTATTTTGCAGAGATCGGAGGCGTTGAGTTGGACAGCGACAGAAAAGTAAAAGCACCACGTTTCCCAAATCCGATTGTTCCCTTTTCGTATCTCACTTCTTCTAAATCATTGAATGTTGTTTGTGTTCCGATTTACGGGGCACACCCTGCAATTACTGACGAACTACGCAAAAAATTTACGCATATTTTCGGAAAGGAAGCAAGTTTGGATTTGCTGAAATCGCTTATTGAACAAAGTCCAGACAAACGATGCAATGGACGTTTTGATTGAGAAAGGAACACGCTTGTAAAAATACTTTCGGGCGACAGAAAAAGAGTTGATACTTTCCGAGCGTTGGAATGGGAGGAATTTTGAAGTTATCATCAGGACTGAAAAAGGCGGAATGGATTAAAAACCACTCCGAAAAACAGTTTTGGCGTAAAAAATCATCTGACAAAGTAAATGTTACCAAGACTTTCAAAACCCTTTTGACCAAAACGCAAGAACTCAATTTGCTTTCAATCGGAGCAAAAGATTCCTATTTGCCTTGTTGCTGGTAACGTCAAAAAATTTGCTTTACTTTTGAAAAAAATTTATCCTGCGGATAAAATCAACGAATTAGCAAACACGATTGAAAAGAAAAACAAACCGCTTATTGTCGTTTGGGTTACAGGTTTCAAACCGAGAGGCGATGATTCACGTCCTGACAGAGGACTTGTGCCACTTGCAAGAATGTTGTTTGGCAACGACATTGATATTTTGACGATGTTTTGGTCCTGCAGGAGAAAACAAACTTGGAAACGTTTAAGGATAATACACCAAAACTTGCAACCGACAACGGACTTTGGCAAGCCGTTTTGAATTTGAGCAATTACGTTTTAGCCGATAGTGCAACTTCTGAATTTGGCGTTTTGACAAGTGTTGTAAACCGCGATTTAGAAAGAAAAATGTAAAAGTAGTTTTCAATGCCAAAACAAGTGGCACTTATGGAGAACACGATGTAGATACGGCAATTCACACATTATTTTCACGACAACTAAGTGCCAAAATTTTTGAATCAATGTGCAATCCGCCCGGTGGCGATTGGAGTGGAATTTCTTATTTTGATTTTGCAGACAAACAGAATATCGTTGGACTTCGTTGCCGCGAGTTTCAGCAACAAAAGCAAAACGACCTGACCACATTATTCAAATTCACACGAAAAAAGAAGAAATCTTTTGGTAATAGAATCCAAAACAACCGCAAAAGATTTGGACGAAAACATTGGAAGTCGTTTGATTGAATATGTAAATGCACTTTTCAGAATTGCACCGACTGCATACAAACCAAACAACGAAGATTGGAAATCTTTTACTGGAAAGACATCACCGCTTACTAATTTTTCAGCGTATTCGGGCGGTGCGTTTGTTTACAAAGTTTAGACGAAATGGAAAACGAAATGCAAGAAGGAAAATTGGACTTTATTCTTGCATTCGAGTTCAAAAATGACGGCACTCAAACAATCGGACATCTTTTGTTTTCAGACAAAAGCCAATTCCTGAATCGCATTTTTGGCATTGTTTCGCAATTCAACAGTAGTTTCAAAATTAAAATATACTGATTCATAAACTGCATCAATACTTGTTTTCATTGATTTTGTAAAAGGTGAATTTCCAGTTTTTATTTCGGTTTTTGCTTATATAATTCTTGTGGTAACTGGTAATCGTATTCACGATCGCCAGCAGTTCAAATCAAAAGTCAAAATCCATTTTGCACCAACAGAATTTAGCCGTTCAATTCGTTGTAAAAATCATCAAGGTTAAATTCTGTTTTTGTGTAACGGTCTTTTGTTCCACCATACGGAGGATCAAGAAAAACAAAATCGTTTTTATTAGCATCAGTCAAAGTTTGACGATAATCGCAATTCCAAAAATCCACATCACGAATAAAATAACTCCATTTCAAAATAACTACCCCTTAATCTATTTGGATTTATTCCTGGACGATTTTTGTGCATTGAATTATTGAACTCTCCGTTTGTGTTGTAACGTATCAAACCGTTTACGCAAGTTCGTGTAAGAAACAAGAAATCAAATTCATTCTTTGTTTCATTGAAGTTGTCCTAATTTTGTAATAAACATCGTGTCCTTCTTCTTGTAATCTTTCCCAACGATTTTGATATTCTTCAGCAACTTGTTCGGGATTGTTCTTTATTTGCTTTAAAGATTAACCAACTCAGGGAATTATATCACTTGCTACCGCATTTGAAATTTGACGAAAAGGCAACATTGCGCCGCCACCAATAAACGGTTCTATGTAGCGTTTTTTGTTTTATAATATGTTTGCTCAATTCTGGAGCAACATATCTTTTTGCTTCCCGACCATTTAATAACAGGTTCAAGTATGTTTTTCGGTTTTGATATCATACAAATAATTGGCTTTTGATTTTACTTTCTTCAAAGAACAATCTTTCTTTTGCAAGGTTAAAATATTCTTCGCTTGTTTCAAATCCAACAGCTTTTATTCGTATTTAATTCCTGCAATCATTTCCGTTCCCGAACCTGCAAACGGCACAAGTAGTTTTCCGCCTTTGACACCCGAAATCATCAATAACCTTTCCGAAACTCTTAATGGTTTTGCGTTGGGTGTATACCAAAACTTAATTCATCTTTGCTTTTATTGTTCCGAATATCCCAAACGGTTCTAAGTTGTTTGTTGGGTTCTTTCATATTGTCGCCTTCAAACTTTGCTCTCTTTACATCATCGTAGTTGAAATTATATTTGCGTTGTTTTTCACCGCCAGTATGCACCCACAAAATTGTTTCGTGGCTTGCGGTCAATCGTCTTGCAGACAAATTCGGAAACGCATTGCGTTTATACCAAATTACCTCATTGATAATTTCCAAACCTAACAACTGACAAAGCACATTTACAAAACCAAATTGTGATAAGTTGCGTGAATCCAAATTGAACCTGTTGGCTTTACCAATCGTTTCAGTTGCGTAAGCCATTGATGTGCTTTTGAAAATATCGTTTCCTGTAAGCAAATCCCATTCTTCGCTGTTCAGCTTCCAATTACCGCCAAAGCCGTTTATTTTTTTATCACTATCATAATTCCATTTTGCAGAAGTTGCCGCACCATATGGGGGTCGCAAATTGCCAAATCAAAAAGAGTTATCGGGCAAAGCCGACAAACCTTGTATGGCATCTTGCAAGTGCAATTCAAAATTATCTGTAATCAGTTGTTTCATTTTTTAATGTATGGGGTTATCTGTTCCATTACCAAATTGACAGCTTTGTAAGTTGTGTCGTTTACTCCGTATTCTCTGATAATTCTTTCGGCAGTTGCTTTGACTTTTAAATCCGCTTCGGCAACTTTATAGTACTTCGCTAATTTTTTTATTTGTTCGTCAGTTGGTAAACGTTCGCCTCTTTCAACTTGCTCAACAAAGGCGAATCAATATCCGTTCCGACAGAAACTTGGTGCAAAGTTTGACCTTTTTCTTTCGGAGTTCTCTTAAATACTGACCTAAATCGGAGTTTAAAACTTTCATTTTGCAAATTATGACTTGTCAAATTTTGTCAAAAATAATCAATTACCTTAAACTGACAAAGAACAAGTAGTATAAAGTTTTCATCTATCAAGCTAATAACTGAAAACGACCTACATAAAAACTATCTATGTTTAGCGAGTCCTTTAGCAAAACTTTAAAAAATATCCTCTCTATCAAGTATTCTATAGGTAGATGCTTGAAGGAAAGTAATAGAAAAAAGGGGTTCTAAGGCACAATTACACAGTCTACAAACGAATTACTTCGCCACTTGATTTTCCACCCACTGTTTCGACTTATTTTATTTTGGGGGGTAAGTAATGCGATTTTACGAGTGCCGACAGG
The DNA here is from genome assembly GCA_041392315.1 of Spirosomataceae bacterium. Lineage (GTDB taxonomy): Bacteria > Bacteroidota > Bacteroidia > Cytophagales > Spirosomataceae > Runella. The sequence goes on from JAWKMH010000009.1 coordinate 33,661, forward strand.
CAAATACCTACTCGTCAGATCATTGGTAGAGGCATCAGCCAGTTTCATCTTTACTTTTTTCCAGTCAAATTCTACAAATTGCAAAAAATGCTCAATAGGCTCTTGGAATCGCTTTTCATGTTCAAAACGGTGCGTGGTCATATAAACCGACAAAGCATCAGGCGTATTGATTATCGTCTGTGTTTGGACAAAATTATTACCTGAAAAATTACAAAACTCGTAGCGTTCTCCAGCCGTAATTGCTTGTTCGTTGGCCAATTTTTGAGGGGAAATAGACCAATTAAATTTCCAAAGAATATTTGTAGCCTGACAAGCCTCAACGATGAATCCATTGTATAGTGTTGCCACATTTTTAAACTTGTTTTCTCGGTTTCCAAAAACAGCGTATGCTCCTTCTTCTTGCGAAATAGCCCTAATTTTGGCATTTTCCATCGTAAAGGTAACCCCCGCCCCTTGTGCAATATGCAATTGATGGATGGTCAAATCGGCATTTAAAGGCTGTACATAATTTCTTTTGGCAGGGATTCGACACACAAAACGCTTGATAAGATGGCGGCCATCTGGTACATGAGGTAAGTTGAAATAATAGCCATCACCATACAATTTAAGCCGCACATCGGTTTCTATTTCATCAAAAACTGCCCCTGAAATTCCCTTATTGAGCCACAATCCTGTCATGTCGTTGAGTGAAGTTAAATTCATAAAGGCAGGGTTGGTATTTTTTATCAGTAATTTCTTTACATAAAAACTACTTTTGGGTGTTTTGTAAGAAGTCCAGGTATGTTTTGACCCTATCCACGAAATCCCCTTTTGAAGCATCGTAGAATACACTTCTGTATCTGATTTGTTGGGTTTTCGTAGCGCGCCCTCCATCACATAGTTGTCAATGCGTACCTTATTAACTGCTTGTGTATAAAGCACCAAAGAACAAGGATAACGGGCGTATAAATGTTTGATATACAGGCTATCTTTGCGCTGATGCACAGCAGGATCTACCTGATTTTCAAAGGTAAATGTATAAAAGGATTTTTCGATGGGTGCATCGCCCCAAGGCTCATTGTCTTGCTGGGCATAGAGCGAGTCTATGAGCACAGCGCGATGGCCACCGCGTATATTTACCCCCCACACCGCAAAGCCCTCTTGCTGAATATTGAGGTGATTAAACCCATTCACCTCTCGAAAAGCCTTAACTGTAACGCGGTCGTAACCTTTGTCTTTGAGTTCGTCATGAACAAAAATGTTAATGCCACACATCGGCATATTTTGGAAGGTAATTGTTCCTATATTCAAACTTGATTTGGGGTAATTGGAAGGCGCGATGATTTGCAAAAATGCCTCCCCTCCTTTGGGCTAATGGATTAGCAATTTTGGCACCGGCGGCATTGCCATCAAGTGTAAACACGCCTGCTAAAGTAAGCATCGGAATATTTTCTATTTGCAACACCGCACACACGATTCAAGCCATTTTTTGGCCTTCAAAACGATATTCTGAAAGTAAACTGAAGATTTTAGGATTTATGAGTTGTTTGGTTGAAACGACAAGAGGCTCAACTTGGTAGGTTTTAGCCCCGAAATTAATACGTTCGAAAGCCTGCAAGGCATATAGCAAGAACTTCATTGATAGATACATTGGGCAAGGCCATGAACCAATCAATATTTACGCCTTTTTTGGAATCAAAAATACGCTTGTACCGCCCCGATTTTCGCGATGTGAACTCTCCAAAATAGTGCCTATATTGGGCTGACTTTGAGTATCTTGTGCATCATATTTCCAATCGCCTTGCTTGCCTTCATCTGTGATATGGTAAATTTTTTGTGAGGAAGGGATTTTCTGTGTAACCATTTCGCGCAACGACATGATTTCGATTTGTTGGGCTTGCACAGAAACAAGGACCTTCAAAAGCAAAAATCCTTGCATCAATAGTATGTATATGAGTGATTTTCATCTGAAAAAGGTTTTCTTGAGGTATGTATGATTTCTTTTTTCTTTATTTTAAACAAACAGATTCCCTCTTATTAAACAAGTCTGCATGATGATAACCAAATTAACTCCGACCCTCGTTTTTATTTTTTGTTTGGCGGCTGTTGCCGCTGCCCAATCGAAGGCCACTCGCCCCAACATCATCGTTATTTTCACCGACGACCAAGGTTACGGCGATTTGGGTTGTTTTGGACATCCTACTATTAAAACGCCAAATTTGGATAAAATGGCTGTGGAAGGCCAAAAATGGACTAATTTTTATGTGGCAGCCAATGTCTGCACGCCCTCGAGAGCAGGTTTATTGACGGGCCGTTTACCCGTAAGAAACGGCATGGAAAGCGATAAAAGGCGCGTGTTGTTTCCCGACTCTGACGGTGGCTTGCCCAACGACGAAATTACGATAGCCGAATCGTTGAAAAAAATCAATTACCAAACCGCCTGTATTGGCAAATGGCACTTGGGACACCTACCCCAGTTTTTGCCTACCCGCCAAGGCTTTGATTACTACTTTGGGATTCCTTATTCAAATGATATGGATGCCATACAGCCTTTCAAGCGAAGTATGCACTTTACCCCTAAGTCGGAGTATTATAATGTACCGCTAATGAAAAATGAAGCCGTGATTGAACGCCCCGCCAACCAATCTACCCTCACCAAACGCTACACCGAGGAATCGGTGAAGTTTATCAAGGCGCATAAAAAACAGCCTTTTTTTCTCTACTTGGCTCACTCCATGCCCCATATTCCACTGTTTCCTTCCGACGATTTTCTTGGCAAAAGCGAGCGCGGTCGTTATGGCGATGTCATTGAAGAGATAGATTGGAGTGTTGGGCAAATCCTAACGACACTCCAACAAGAAGGATTAGATAAAAATACCATCGTTGTTTTCTCATCTGACAATGGCCCTTGGAAAGTCTTCGACCAACATGGTGGCTCTGCAGGCTTGCTTTTTGGCGGCAAAGGCACTTGTTACGAAGGTGGGATGCGTGTACCTACGCTATTTTGGGGGCCAGGCCATGTCAGACCTGCTGTAGTTTCTAAAATGGGTAGTACGTTAGATTTGCACGCTACCTTCTGCGCCCTCACTGGCGCAACACTTCCCAACGATAGGACAATGGATAGTTTCGATTTATCGTCGGTATTGAAGGGAGGTAAAGAAAAACCCAGAAACGAAATGTTGTACTACCATGCCACCAAACTTTTTGCGGTAAGAAAAGGCAAATACAAGCTATATTTCCTTAAAAATAACCCCGATGGCTACCCCGAAAAAATAGAAACATTAGATAAATTTCAACTTTTTAATTTGGAGGAAGACCCCTCCGAACGCTTTGATTTGACCGAAAAACATCCCGAAATAGTAAGAGAGATAGAAGAGTTGGCTACACAACATTTGGCCAGTGTCGTAAAAGTACCGAGCAACCTCGAAACGAGAATAAAAAACTAAAGGTTGCGTTTGTTTACTTCTTGTAGAAGCAATTGTGCGGTAGCCTCGGGATTATCTTCAGTGATGATGAATGTTACCACTTGTTCGGAAGGATGCTGGCTGATGCCATGTAGGTACGCCTTGTCGTAATAATTGAGCGATATAGCTGCACCCGTGGCGTAATCTTGATTGGATAGTGCCTCTAAAGCTGCCTGATAATGCTGCCCACCAAGGCGTTTTTTGATGCGCTCGGTGGCTTCCTGAATAAGTGTAGGAGGGTAGCAGGCGTATTCGCGCACAAGCCGCTGAATACGCACCTCTTTGGGAACATCCAAAAAGAAAATGACAGGTACTTGCTCCATTTGCCGCCACAGTGGCAATGGGAGAATACAAGTGCCGATATTGCGACTTTCGTCCTCGAGCCAAAGGCGGCGGCTTGTGTCGAGGGTTGCCCATTGTCGGTACAACAAATTTTCAAATTGCTCTGAGGAAGGCTGAGGTTCTTGTCCAATAGCCCCAAAAGAAGACCCTTTATGATGCGCAATCGCCTCTAAGTCAATGACCTGTTCGCCCTTTTCTCGCAGTGCTTTCAAAATATCGGTCTTTCCACTCCCTGTTTTCCCTCCTAAAATAATAATAGGTCGCGATTGCTCAAAGGCCGATAAAACATGATTGCGATAGGCTTTGTAGCCTCCTTCCAACGTATAAACGGTATATCCTGCTGCTCGAAGTAAGGTTGAAAAACTACCACTACGCATTCCACCCCGCCAACAATGTACCAGCACTTCACGGTTAGGGGCAATAGCATCTGCCTGAGCTACAAAGTCAGCCAAATGCGGGCCTACGAGGGTCAATCCTAATCGGACGGCTGCTTCGCGGCCTAATTGTTTGTAGCAAGTACCCACTTTGGCTCGGCCTTCATTATCAAAAAGAGGGATATTGATTGCTCCAGGAATATGCGCATGGGTATATTCGGCAGGAGAACGAACGTCAATGACAGGCAGTGTTTTAGCCTTTTCAAGAAAATTAGTGGGAGAAAGGATGGGGTTAGCCATGTCATTGATCAGCTCTTTTACTTCCTAATTCCTCTTTCTTTGAGCATGGTACTAATTTGATGCACCATGCTAATAGACGCTTCAATCTCATCTTTTTTAATAGCCACGCTCTCAATATTAAACCCGAAGGCAATACCCTGATGACTACAAAACTCAATTAGTTCTTGGGCAATTTGAAGACATAAATCCACAGACGTATCCAAGATATTGTCAGAAGTCAAGAGGTTTTGTTTTACGTCGTCGGGAATATGAATACCCAGCCATTCCATAAAGCGTAAGGTTTTCTTTGACCCACAAGCAGTGATGGTAAAAATCATGGTAGGCAATGGATGATTTTGAGCTTCACAAGTGGTAGCCAAATCTTTGAGCATCTGCTTGGCATAGTCCACGTTGAAAACACACTGAGATACAAAAAACTGCACTCCATTGTCCATTTTATCCAGAATACGCTGGTCTTCGTCGTTAAGTACGGCATGGCGTTCAGGAATTGTAACAGCTCCAATGACTGATTGCCCTTCAAACTCTCGCCATATAGCGTATGCGTCTGGTAAACTCGTAATAGGCTGAAAATCTGGAGAGGGTACCCCTACGAAGACTGGGAAAAAGGCATTGTCGGTCAAATTACCGAGCCACTGACGTAGTTCTTCTTGTGTAAATTTTCCAGCGGGACGATAAATGATTTTAGGAATTTGGAGCGATTGAAGGTAAGTATACGCAAATTCAAAAGGATCTAACGCTGTCAAGAAAGGGAAAGGCCGCTCTTCAGAAGTCCGCGCCGACTCATCTTGTACATCATATACGATGAGCGCATCTATGTCTAATCCATGCAATCTTTCCAAGGTTTTCTCGGCTATTTCAGCTACACGATTAGGCTCTGTTTGGGTTTTGGGAGGAGTGATGCCGTACAATACAAGGCCAGATTCACTGGCCTTAATTTTATTTAAAAACATACCTTTGAATCATAATGAAGGTGCAAATGTAGGAAATAGGTAGAGAACTTTGATAACGCTTTAAAAACGCACCGACATTTTTTACCTATTTGACCCAAAGTAAACGAACAAGAGCGTATTACTTCTGCCCTTTCAGAATTTTTTCATAGCGAGACATGTCTTTGAACAAATCTAATGCCGCTTTTATTTCAGCATCCGTACGGAACACATACTCTCTTTCGCCCTTTTGGAGATATACGTGCGACATCACCTCGCGCTCCAACGAATACTTAATATCTTTCTTAAACAGCACCAAATCACTCTCTTTACTATGCGAAAGTTTTGTTTTAAGGGCCTTTAGCTGTTCTTGAATCGCATCAAGGTATTTTTCTTTTTTGGCCGATGCCTCCAAATTATTCAAGTCTTTTTCTACTTGAGTGGTATAGTCATATTCTTTGTCTTTGAGCCATGTTGTGAAGTTTTGGTAATCTGCATCGCTCATTTGAAACTCTGAGGCTGGCTTGATATCAGGATGGGTAGCACGGTATTGGAGAGCGTAATCAAAAAATAATCCCTTGGCATTGAGGCTATTGACAATAGGCACACGCTCTGGCAGTTCAGTAGCCAAGTCGGGTTCTACGCCACCGCCGTCATAAACCACGCGACCATTACGCGTTTTGAAAGCTACTTTAAGCGAATCTGGCACTTTGGCTACGCTGCCATCAGCATTACGATGACTGTAATCAATGGCTTGAATACAGCGGCCACTCGGGATATAATATTTGGCTACGGTTACTTTGAGTTTGGTATTATACGACAAGTCGCGAGTAGTTTGGACAAGCCCTTGCCGTAAGTACGCTGCCCTATCAGCACACCGCGGTCATAGTCTTGTATCACGCCCGACACGATTTCGGAAGCAGACGCACTATGGCCATTTACCAACACAGCGATAGGAATTTCGATATCCACGGGAGCCATAGGTGCAGTATAGGTCTTGTTCCATTCTGTTACCTTACCGCGATTAGACACCACCTCCGCGTCTTTGGGAATGAACAAGTTGCAAATCAGCACAGCTTGATCGAGCAGCCCTCTGGATTTTCTCTTACATCAAGCACTAATTTTTTCATGCCTTTTCCCTTGAGTTCTACCAATGCTGTCTTTACTTCTTTGGCGGCTGTTTGATTAAAATCTTTGAGGTCAATATAGCCTACCTCGTCATTGAGCATACCATAATAAGGAACATTGCCAGTTTTTACAAACTCTCTAGTAACATTTACTTCGATTGGGTCTTTGCTTCCTACGCGCCTTATGGCCAATTTTACTGTTGAGTTGGCCTGTCCTTTCATCAGTTTATCTGCATTGGCATCTTTTCTACTGGTTAAATCCACGCCATCAATTTTGATGATTTCGTCGCCAATATGCAGCCCTGCTTTTTGTGCTGGCGAATCTTCTAAAATCGAGTAGATGATATGCTTATCTTTGTTGGTCGCAATCACCGCCCCAATACCTGTGTATTGCCCAGTGGTCATGGTTCGGTAGTCTTCGATATCATCTTCGGCATAAAAATTAGTATAAGGGTCTAAGTTTTTAAGCATAGACTCAATGCTCATTTTGGTCAGGCGGTTAGGATTGATTTCATCCACATAGTAGCGGTTCAGTTCCTTGAACAAAGTGGCGTAAATGTCCAAGTTGCGAGCGATTTCAAAAAAACGTTCATCGTTGCGAAAGGCAAAAAATCCTAATCCGACAATACAAACAAAAGCAAAGGAGAGTTTACGGAAATGTTTCATGGAAGTTGTTTAGTAAGAAAAACGCTTAAAGTGCTACGAAGTTATGTAATTCTCCCAAAAAAAGCGAGCGACATCGAATGACATCGCTCGCTTTTTTATGTAGTAAACGCTAAAAATGCTATTTACCACCTTCAAACAATTGGAAGAATTGATCTAATTTCGGTAAAATGACGATTTCAGTACGGCGGTTGATGCTACGATTTTTACTATTGTCGTTATCTACTTTGGGTACGTATTCGCCACGGCCACCAGCAGTCATACGCTCTGGTGCTACGCCATATTTCTTTTGAAGTGTGCGCACTACCGATGTGGCGCGTTTAGCACTCAAATCCCAGTTGTCTTCCAATACTGATGCGCTATTGTAAGGCACGCTATCGGTGTGACCTTCTACCAGAATATCGAAATCTTTGCGGTCGTTTACCACTTTAGCAATTTTACCCAATACGGTTTCTGCTTGTGAGGTAATGTCGTAGCTGCCATATTTAAACAACATTTTATCAGATAAAGAAATATAAACCACCCCTTTTTTTACTTCGATGTTTACGTCTTCATCATTCACATTGTCCAAAGAGCGCTTCAAGCTCATCACCAGTGCCAAGTTGAGTGAGTCTTTGCGACGTAAGTTAGAGTTGAGATCTTGAATATATGAACTCTGACGATTAAGGGCATCCAAAGATTTTTTGATGCTCTCTGCTCCGTCTTTACTCACGATAGATAAATCTGAAAGACGGTCTAAAAGGTTAGTGTTAGTGCGCTTCAAATAAGCCAATTCATCTTCCATCGCTTTCAATTTTGCGCGCTCGTTGCTAATGTCACCATCTTTCAACTTGATTTGATTTTTTAAATCACTGATGTCATTATTGAGCTTGGCAGTCAAGGCATCACAATCGGCCTTGTTTTTGTCAAGCATCGCTTGAAGTTCTGCTTTGTCTTTATTTAATTGAGCCAATTGCTTCTTGTTACAAGAGGCGAATAGAAGTACAGAAAGGGAGAATAAGAGAATTTTTCTCATTTTTTATTGAGTTAAAAGTGAATATTTGTTGTTAGGTTTCGCTACAAAATTAAAGTGTTTGTGCCATTTTAACACTATATAAACTCAATTCTTGTATTTTTTTACCACTCATCTAATACATTTTTTTAAAAAAAACGCGTTTCTAACGCCAAATCAAGCCTTCCAAATAGACTTATTTAGTTTTTTTTAATTTTTTTTAAAATCATTTTTCAAAAAAAATCATTTCTATCTGAGCTAAAGAAGGGCGTTTTTCACAATAGTTTTCCGAAATAATTCCTATTTTTACGCCCGTTTTCAACCCCTCTATATCTGAATTTTGCACATACTATGAGACAAATACTTTTTCGTGAAGCTTTACGAGAAGCCCTCAATGAGGAAATGCGCCGTGACCCAAAAGTATTTTTGATGGGTGAAGAAGTGGCCGAGTACAATGGTGCTTATAAAGTAAGCCAAGGAATGTTAGATGAATTTGGACCTGAAAGGGTCATTGATACCCCCATTGCCGAATTGGGGTTTGCTGGTATTGGTGTAGGAGCTGGCATGAATGGTCTCCGCCCTGTGGTTGAATTCATGACCTTCAACTTCTCCCTCGTTGCTATTGATCAAGTCATCAACTCTGCCGCCAAGATTCTTTCTATGTCGGCAGGCCAGTATGGCTGCCCTATCGTATTTCGTGGGCCCACGGGCAATGCGGGTCAGTTGGGGGCGCAACACTCTCAAAATTTTGAAAATTGGTTTGCCAATACCCCTGGCTTGAAAGTGGTCGTGCCAGCCAATCCTTACGATGCCAAGGGGCTACTGAAAGCCTCTATCCGCGATGACGACCCCGTAATTTTTATGGAGTCAGAACTCATGTATGGCGATAAAGGCGAAGTGCCCGAAGAAGAGTATATCATTCCGATTGGTAAAGCCGACATCAAGAAAGAAGGAACGGACGTTACCATCGTTTCTTTTGGCAAGATGATTTCAAGAGTAGTAATGCCCGCCATTGAAGAACTAACCAAAATGGGTATCAATGCTGAATTGGTGGACCTACGCACCGTTCGCCCCATAGATTACGATACGGTAATTCAATCGGTGAAGAAAACCAATCGCTGTGTAGTAGTAGAGGAAGCCTGGCCGTTGTCGTCAATAGCTACTGAATTGACCTACATGATTCAAAGAAAAGCCTTTGATTACATGGATGCCCCTGTGATGCGTGTCAATAGCATGGACGTATCACTGCCATATGCCCCCACGCTCGTTGAAGCCGCTCTGCCCAGCGTAAAGCGAACCATCGAGGCAGTGAAGGCAGTGATGTATAGAGACTAAAAAGATGATCAGAAACATCAGTTCGATTGACGAATGTATAAAACTATAATCTTCGATCGGCTCAAAGCTGACTGGCTATGTTGAAGATTATTGTAGCCCCGCAAGGGGCTTTTTTATTTGGCACGATTTTTTTGGTTTTTTTTATCATAAATCGTTATATTGAGGGTTATTCATCAAAAATCATTTTTAGTTCATGAAACAATTCCGTAACGTCTTATTTCTTACACTACTGGGGGCAACAGCCCTTTACGCCCAACAACCTACCATCAGTGCCGATAGTATTTTCAACAAATATTACCAAGCCACAGGTGGTAAGGTCCTTTGGGATTCAGTCAAAACTTACAGCATCAAACAAACCTACCGGTCGGGGTCGGCCAATGACTACGATTTAGACATCAAAGGTTCATTGCCTTTGGAAGCATTGTCAAGAACACGCACTATCATGAAAAGGGATTTTATTTATGGCATTAAAGGCACAGATGGCTGGTTGAAAATCCCGTTAGGCAGTCGCGACAAAGTAACTCAATTTCAAACCAGTGACCTCAGCGATAAAGAGCGCGACAACATGCGCCGTGAGCTGCGCGACTTGCTCAATGCCTTTGATGATTATACTCAAAAAGGCTATATTGCCACAGTAGTAGGCACGGAGCTTATCAATACAAAACCTGCTTATCAGGTGGAATTAGAAGGTAAAAATGTAAAGTATAATCTCCATTTCGATGTGGCGAGTGGGATGCTGGTACGCGAAAAGATGACGCTTCCTACTGGCGAGATTCAAACCCGCGACCACGCCAAATACATCAAATCAACGTATGGCCTTTTGTACCCTTCGGAGTCTGTGTTGGTCAGTAGTATTGATAAAAAAATAGTAAAGGTTACTACCATCATGGAGTTTAACACCAAAATGGCAGACGATACTTTTGTACGATAGTCCTATACTTTGACAGCGTTCAAAACTCCCAACTTTGACGGAGTTTAGAACGTTGTCAAAGTGCTAATTGAAGATTTGGTTTGAAAAAAATTGGTAAGATATTCTTATTCACGCTTCTGGGCTTGTTGCTATTTTTGGGTGCGACGGTGGTTTGGTTACAAACACCCGCTGGCCAAGATTGGCTCACGAAGCGAGTGGTGACTATCTTTGCCAAACCCTCAAAACACGTGTAGAAGTAGGGCAAATTCGGTTTAAAATTCCAGACTGGATAAGAACTCAAAAACGTTCCCATATCAAGAGACCCACAAAAGACACGCTACTGGCAGGGTAAGAGCATATGTGGACTTGGACGTGTGGGGATTGCTGCAAAATCAGGTGGGTATCAACGAAATTCAGTTGGAAAAAATCCTTGAAAGTACGCCGTACCTTGCCCGATACCACTTTCAATTTTGCTTTTCATCACCGAGGCTTTCCTTCAAATGCCCCATCAGACACTACCGCCGCCCCATTGGACATACGGCTCAAGTGCCCATTCATCTCAAAGAGAATTAAAACTGGCCTATCAAGATGACCTCATAGGTACGGATGCCGACCTTCATATAGGTAATTCTCGGATTTTATTTGATGCCTTCAACCCTTCTTACAACCGCTATCACTTGAGCGATGTGCTGCTCCAATCGGGCAAAGGACGGGTTCGGCTATACGCGCCCCTACGAGCGGCTACACGCGATACCATTCCTCCCATTGCCTCTGCCGATACCTTGGATTTAAAGCTGGGGCGTATTCGTTTGGAAAACTACGAGGTGGCTTATACCGATGAAGTTGGAAAATTGGAGACAAATGCCAAAATAGGTAAACTTATGGTGGAAGGTAAGGAGTTATTTCTGCATAAACCTTCTGTTATTTTTGCCTAAACTCACCGTAAGAAAAGCCTACGGAGTTGGCTTTCAATTCAGGTGATTTAGACCTCCATGTTAGCCAATTGAATACCCAATTAAATGACTTTAGATTTTCCCCTAATCTTACTTCAGGAGAAGTAGCATCAGCCAGTTTCATCGAAAAACGTGGCTTCGTTTTGCGCCAATTACACACCGACATCTTGTATTCCAACACCCAAACCTCCCTTCAAAAACTATTTTTACAAACCAACGAAACCACCCTGCGCGACCGTGCGGTATTGCGCTATGCTTCATTGGAAGAGTTTTCCAAAAATATCGGAAATGTGGGCGTTGATTTAAATCTTAAAAATAGCCAATTGGGCTTTAAAGATGTACTCGCTTGGCTACCCTCTCTCAGACAAACCCCTCCTTTTAAGAAAAATCCAACGGCCATTGTTCAATTGAATGGGGCTGTAACGGGCAAAATCAACAACCTACTTTTGAAAGCTATTGAGGTGAGTACCCTCCAAGCAACGCGCCTCAAAATGGAAGGGCGAATAACGGGGCTCCCCGACATCAACAAAATGAATTTAAACTTGAATATCAGCGAGTTGAGCTCCTCAAAGCCTGATTTAGCACGAATCTTACCCGACAAAACCATTCCCGGCTCTATCACTATTCCTAATAATCTAACACTTTCAGGTACGCTCCAAGGCCGTTTGGATAATCTCTCTCTCGACACAAAACTAACTACTAACTTGGGCAATGCCACTTTTGCTGGCAATCTCAAAAATTTTGTCAAGGCCACCAAGCAGGGATATGACGGCACGCTTACTTTGACAGATTTGGATGCAGGCAAAATACTACAACAGTCGCCCCAACAATTAGGAAAAATAACTCTTGCAGCCACAATAACTGGCCAGGGTATTGACCCTAAGACCATGCAGGCCGAGCTAACGAGCACCATTGAAAGTGCCGACCTCAACGGTTATTTGTACCGAAATCTCGATCTCACAGGAACTCTCAACCAACAGATAGCTCATTTTACAGCAACAAGTAAAGACCCTAACGCTTCACTCAATTTGGTAGCGAAAGCCGATTTGCGAGGAGAATATCCTGTTTTGTCCTCGGAGATAGACATTGCCTCTCTACGACTCAAACCCCTTCATTTTTATGGGGAAGACATAGGCATCCAAGGAAGGATAGAGGCTGATTTTTCTTCTACCGACCCCGAAAATCCACGTGGTACCGTGGTCATCCATGAAGGAATCTTAACGCAAGAGGGTAAGTCTATTCCGCTGGGAAATGTGTCTTTACTGCTCGACAATCAAAATGGCGAACGGTTAGCAAGTATAGATGCCCCTTTCTTGAAAGCCCGCGCCACAGGCGTTTTTAGGTATGTTCAATTAGCTGATATAGTCTTGACCGAACTCAACCGCTATTTTGCGCTACCTGACCTACCTTATACGCCCATTGCAACGCCCTATCGCTTCCAAATAGAGGGAAAACTCTCCAATCATCCTACCTTAAAACCTTTTGTACCCGAGCTGACTCGCTTGGACACCGTTCGATTTACCTTGCAATTAGACAGCCAACGCGACACCTCGCTTTTGGCAAAAATTGCTGCCCCGCTGATCGAGTATGACAGTATTTTGGTCAATCAAGTCGATTTCAATGTTTTGGGTGCCAACAATCAAGCTATGTATAACAGTAAAGTAGGCCAGGTTTTGTACGATACTTATCAAATTAAAAGGGCCTTCTTAGAGGGAAAAGTAGTTAACAATGTCGTTGATTTTGACATGGTACTCAAAGATTCAGTAGGGCAGCCACGGCATGGCTTGGTAGGTTCTATTTTAGCTATTGGGGAAGATTATCGCCTGCAATTACGCAACAAAGGGCTGTTGTTGGATTACAAAAGCTGGCAAGCCGATTCAACTGGCTATGTGCAGTTTGGTGAAAAAGGGCTGTTGGTCAATGACTTTAGTCTTTTCCAAAGTAACCAACGGCTTTTTGTGAATAGCCTAACGCCAACTCCCAATAGCCCCATTCGGGTACAAATGGACAGCATTCGTTTGAACCCCATAGTGGCTATGACGGGCGACTCTCTACAGATGAGCGGCGTGTTGGGGGGAAACATTATCCTCCAAAACTATGTAGAATCACCTGTGTTTACAGGTGACATTGCCATTCAGAGTTTTACTTACACCAATATTCCCATCGGCGATTTGGCTATCAAAGCCACCAACGAATCTGCTGCTAAAATTGTGGCGGAAGCCACCCTCAAAAGCCCCCAAAATGAGGTAAGATTAAATGGAGACTATCTGTTTAAAACCAAAAAACCCTTAGATTTAAAGTTAGATATTAGCCGCTTGAGCGCCCAAACCATCGAGGCTTTTAGTGTAGGGCAATTAAGACGAGCACGTGGTTTCTTAACAGGAAATGCGACCATCAAAGGAGCACTCAACGAACCTCAAATTGAGGGAAAAGTGGCATTTGATAGTGTGGCTTTCAATGTAACTCAATTAGGATCCACTTACCGTATTAACAAGAGCCTATTGACACTGAAAAATTCAGAGGTCTTACTTCAAAAATTCATTATAACCGACACGCTCAATCAACCCCTGCAGGTAGATGGGAAAATAGACATCGCCAAGTTGTCGTATAATCTGACGGTTTTGGGTAATAATTTTACGGTACTGAATGCTTCGCGCAAAGACAACGACTTTTTTTATGGCAAAGGCGTGGTTGATGCCAACCTACACATAGAAGGAGTAGGTGCAAGACCAGTGATTGATGGTTCAGTAAAATTAAAAGAAGGAAGTGATATTACTGTGATTCTGCCAGATGATAATTTGGGAACTGCTGAAACCGAAGGTGTAGTAGAATTTATCAACCGCAAAAACCCTAACGCCACGCCCAAAGACAGCACTGAAACCACCCCCTTGGATTTTGCCTCTGAAATCTCGCTCAACTTAGAGGCCGACGACCGCTCGCAGTTTACAATAGTGGTGGACGAACTCAATGGCGACAACCTCAAGGTGAAAGGCAATGCCCAACTCAATGCAGGTATTTCGCCCAATGGCCAACCCTATATTTTGGGTTTATACGAACTCACCCAAGGCTCTTACGACCTCACCATTGAAGTACTCAAGCGCGGCTTTACGATTCAGAAGGGAAGCCGCTTACTTTGGACAGGTGACCCCATGAAAGCCGATGTGGACATTACGGCCATTTACCCTATTACTGCCGATTTAAGTGCATTAAAAGCTACTTCCAAAAACTATGGGAAAATACCACTCTTTGTGTTACTCAAAATGCAAGGGAGCTTGAGCAATCCACAGATTAGTTTTGATGTAAAAATGGATGACAAACAACTCTCTGCCGCGCAGGTTAGTGAAATTGAGGATTTAGGGATTTTAAAAGACCTGAGAGAAAACCCCGTGCAAATGAACAAGCAGGTATTTTCGTTGTTGATTTTTAATAAATTTATAGGCGAACAATCTTCCGATTTCTTTTCAAGCGTTAATCCAGAAGTTATTGCCCGTCAGAGTGTGAGCAAGCTGCTTACCGCGACCAGCTAAACCTACTGCTTCTGACTTGATAAAAGGAGTAAAGTTAGATTTAATCTCAATTCAACTGCCGTGGCTACATCGAGCGGTAGCGCAGGCCAAACCGATCTCAATATAGGATTAGTAAAGCCTTCTTGAACGACCGCTTAACCATCAATGTAGGCCGTAACTTTGAGATTGAAAACGGTGCCCGCAATAGTAAATCTTCTGAAATTGTGGACAACGTAAATGTAAACTACAACCTCACCGCGTGACAGGAGATATGCTGTACGTGCTTATCAGAAAAATCAATATCAAGCGGTATTGGAAGGCTTTATTGTAGAAACGGGCGTGAGTTTTGCAGTTGTATTGGATTATGGTCGGTCAAAGAAATATTTAAAAAATGATGTCAAAAAAGGGCTATTTGTTTCTGTGAGTAATAAGATAGTTTAACAGGCAGGCATGAAATCTATCTTAAAACCGATAAATTAACTCTTCCTCCTCATTGGTCTGTTTTTTCTAAGTAGCTGCTCTGTATCGCGGTATTTGCCTGCGGTGAGAAAGCCTCTATACAGGCGAAGAGATAAAAATGAATCCCGACACGCTCGTTTCAGCCAAAGAAGCTAAGCGGTAAAAGCCACCTTAACTCCACTTGTACGCCCCACACCCAACAGTACTTTATTGGGTTTCCCCTATAAAGTATGGTTTTGTTATTTCATAGGAGAGCCCAAAAAGAAAGGTCTTAGAGTTGGTTTCGCAAACGCTGGCGAAGCCTGTTTTACAGCAAGCCGCCGAACAGTAACAACCAATAGTAGTATTTTGACTAACTATTTTTGAATAACGAGGGGTATTTCAGGTCAGTAGCTTCAGGAGAACTGATAGAAAAAAATCGCACAGCAAAGGCAAGCTACACCATCAATTTACAACCGCGTTATCGTATAAAAGGAATTGAGTTTGTTAAAAATGATAGCAGTATTTTTGCTAAAAGCCTCTTTAATGTTCAAAAAAACTCGCTTCTTAAAACAGGGAATCCGTATCAATTTAGTACCATCGAAGCAGAACGTGAGCGTATTGAACAAGCACTCAAAAAACAGGGATTTTATTATTTTCGACCCGACTATATCATCATAAAAGCCGATACCAACCTTCTGAGCCAACAAGTAAGCCTCTATGTGGAGCTAAAACCCAACACCACGCAACTGGCTTTGAAAAAATATACTATCCATCAAATCTACGTGATTTCCGAAAATGGGTTGCTAAAATCTGATACTTTGGCAGGGGCTATACGTCGCCGTGGGCTCAACATTGTGGATGCTTCTAAAGCTTATCGTACACGGGTCTTTGCCGATGCCATCGGCTTCCAACCCAACATACTCTACAGTAGCGAAATTCAAGACGTGTCGCTCTCAAGACTCATCAATCTTAAAAATTTCAAGTTTGTTAAAAATCGCTTTGAACTATTGCCCCGTTCTGATTCTGCGCTGTTAGATGTATATTATTATCTTACTCCCCTCAAGCCAAAGTCGTTGAGGGCAGAGTTGAGTGCCGTTACCAAGTCTAACAACTTAGCTGGCTCTCAATTGAATTTGACTTGGCAGCATCGCAATGCTTTCAGAGGAGCTGAGATGTTGCGTTTTACAGCCAATGCAGGGATAGATTTTCAGTTAGGAGGAAAAAAACGTAGCGATAATCTCCGCGATTATTACCGTACAAGCGTCGAGGGCGAGTTATCCTTCCCGCGTTTTGTTTTGCCTTTTTACCGCATGAATCCTGCCAAAAACCAGACGCTACCCAAATCAACGCTAACGGCGGGCTATGAACAACTCTCTCAAAAAGATTTCTATACCCAAACTTCTATCAGACTTAATTGGGGCTATGTATGGCGACGCAATACCCAAGTAGAACATTCGTTTACCCCTATTGCACTCAATGTAGTCCGTCCGCGTAATATCAGCGAAGCCTTGGTGGACAGTATTTCGTCTCCTTTTTTACAGATTCAAGACCTATTACGCTACTTCAATATTCTGGAAAATCGCCTGATTTTAGGTGCCCAATATACGATTAGCTATACACCTACCCCTCCGCTTTTGAGTAAGCATCGTTTTGTACTCAATGCAGGCATAGATATTGCTGGCAATACCGCAGGGCTTTTTGCAAAAAAAGAAGATGGAGTCGGGATTGTATTAGGGATTCCATACGAACAATATGCACGTTTTGATGCCGATATTCGCTATTATCACGATATAAGTCCTCATCTTCGTTGGGCCAATCGCTTCATTGGTGGCCTTGGTATTCCATATGGCAACTCTTTTTCTTTACCTCAGTTTAAGCAATATTTTGCAGGGGGTAGCAACGGTATTCGTGCCTTTAGAGGTAGGGCTTTAGGACCCGGAAGTGCCACGCCCGACCCAAAAAGTATCTTTGGTTTCGCCGCTTTTGGAGATGTGCGGTTGGAATTAAATACAGAATTACGCTACAAAATCAATGACTATTTTGAAACTGCACTCTTTACTGACATGGGTAAGTAATAATGGATGTATCGTGATTTTGATAATTCATTTTATTTACCAGAAGATAAAGGCAGTTTTTACCAATGAATTTTATAAGCAAATAGCTGTGGGAAGTGGCTTAAGGGCTTCGCCTTACCTTGCCTTTTGTATTGCTACGCTTCGACTTAGCCACACCTCTACGCAAGCCTTGGCTACCTGAAAACGAACGCTGGGTGTTGAATCGTTGATCTTCGCAATAAAAAGCTGGCGACAAGAAAATCTGGTACTCAATATTGCTGTGGGGTATTCGTTTTAAATACGCTCAATCAGTTCTTTTACTTGCCTCACCTCCTGCCCTGCAATATGGTCAATGAGGGCTGCGGCATGGTCGCGGCCATTTTCGATAAATACTTTTTCGGTATGAATCCCCGCCACGACCGTGCCGCACACATACAAACCCGCCACATTGGTTTCGAAGGTTGCTGGATCAAACACAGGGATAAGACTGGGTTGTCGGAGTTCAATACCACCAACGTTTGAGCAAATTGCGTCGGGTTCATAGCCTACGAGCATCAGCACAAAATCGGCCCCAATCCACTCTAAATCACCTGTTTGTGTGTTCTCAACCTGCACACCTTGAGGCGCTATGGCTCGCACCAAGCTATCAAATCGGGTTTTTATTTTTACCCTCCTTCACACAGTTTTTGACATCGGGTATCAGCCAATACTTGACCGTGGGTCGAAATCTTCGCCTCGGTGGATTGTTACGTCACATCGTGTCTATATAGTTCCAGAATAAGCCCTCCACAGCCGAATTGGCCGCCCCTACAATCACTACTTTAGAAAATGAGTATTGAAGAAATCGTCGTAGTAATGCGACTCGTGCCGGGAGGTTTTCACCCTTCAATACCCAATTGCCTTGGGAAATCAAAATAGCCCGTGGCAATGACTACCTTACGAGCCCAGTAAGTATGGCCAGTAGTGGTATATATTTCAAAAGTTTCGTCCACCTTGGCTACATGCGTAACTTCGGTGAAAAGCTTGAAATGGAGGTGATAATAACCCGCTACTTTGCGATAATACTGCAATGCTTCGCTTCGATTGGCCTTCACTTCCGAAATCGGAAAGGAATCCCTCCAATTTCTATGTTCTCGGCCGTGGAGAAAAAGCGCAATAAGCTTGAGGTAATTTCTAATAGACTCAGTAATGCTTCCTTTTTTCAAGAATGATATGGCTCAAACCTGCTTTGGTAGCTTCTATTCCTACGGCCAAGCCGCAAGGCCCCGCCCCTATAATCAGTACATCGTACAACTGCATGGTGTTTCTATTTTTTTGCATTTTATCACATCCACGCCAACAAAAGTACGAAGTTGTTTGATTAAAGAGGCGACTAATTTTTCGGGTTGTCTTTTTATAAACTGCCAAGGCTTCGGGCATCAATTTTTGTAGATTGGCCACCCGAGCACCATCATCGGGATGGGTTGAAAGCCATTGAGGTGGTTATTGTCCCCCTGCCGCTGCCATTCGAGTCCAAAAAACTACGGCCACGCGAGGATCATAACCTGCCATGGCCATGAAGCGTAACCCCAAACGGTCAGCCTCACTTTCTTGGTTTCGGCTATTGGGCAGCACATAGCCAATTGTGGCGGCTGCTGGCGCAGCTACTCCATAAAGGCCCATCCACATTGCTTGCGTTTCTCTGGGTTTATTAGACATGGCTACGCCCAATCCGACCTGACCTGCCGTGAGAATACCTTGGCTCAATAGTCCCTGGCTCATTCGTTCTGCCCCGTGGCTGGCGATAGCGTGCGATACTTCATGACCCATCACTACGGCCACTCCTGTTTCATCTTGGCAATAGGGTAAAATACCCGTATAAAACACCACTTTTCCGCCAGGCATACACCAAGCATTCACCATTTTGTTTTCAATGACATTAAACTCCCACTGAAATCCATCCAATACTTGGCTGTAATTATTGGCACGAATGTTCTTCTGCCGATTTTTTGATGCGCAAACCCGCACGCTTGACCATATCTACCTGTGCACCATTTCTTACTACTTTTGCTGGTATCCAGCACTTGTTGATAGCTCGTAAAACTCATAGGCAATAACTCTTTGTTATTGACCAACATGAAGTTAATTACGTCCTGTGATAGGAACCCGCTGACAAGCAACCACCAAAGTCAATGCAGCGCATGAAGCAAAAAGAAATCTTTTCATTTTATTCAAAAATTAGTTGAACCTTGACCCACCTCTTACACAAATCGTACTATGTGATAAAAATTGGTTTAACGTAGCAAACAATACCCAAACTGTGGAAAAAGGAGGGCAATTTAAATTTTGCAAGAAAGTAATTCTTGTCTTAACTTACAGGTTTAAAACAAGTGTTCATTACTATGTCCCAACATTCTAACCAAAAAAAGTAATCTGCTTCTATTGCCAACCAATACGATGCTATTGTCACTTGGAATTTCTGGTATTTCGGGCGGCTGGGCAGCCAAAGAGCTCTGCGAAAAAGGACTCAGAACCCTTGTTTTGGAACGAGGCCGCGAGATACGGCACGTTACCGACTATACCACGGCCATGACCAACCCGTGGGAGTTTACGCACCATAATCGCCTACCGCCTTCGTTCAGAGAAAAAAATCCGATTGTAAGTAAATGCTACGCCTTAGATGAAGCTACGAAGCACCTATTTACCAAAGACGACGAGCAGCCTTATATTCAGGAAAAACCTTTTGATTGGATTCGGGGCTATCAGGTAGGGGGTAAATCACTGCTATAGGCACGGCAAGTGCAGCGATGGAGTAAGTTTGATTTTGAAGGCCCTGCCCGCGATGGCTTTGCTGTGCCGTGGCCTGTAACCTACGACGAAATGGCCCCTTGGTATGGGTATGTGGAGCGTTTTGCAGGCATCAGTGGCAACAAAGACGGCCTCGAAGGGCTGCCTGATGGTGAGTTTTTGCCCCCTTGGGAATTGAACTGTGTAGAAAAACACCTCCAACAATCGCTCAAAAAACACTATACAGATCGTCATCTTATCATTGGCCGATGCGCCCACACTGCCCAAACCACAGCCTTGGCATACCGCCTTGGGCGAGCACAATGCCAAGCACGGCTTGTCTTTACCGCGGTTGCCTTTTGGGGCTTATTTTTACAGCTCGCAGTCGGCTACTTTGCCCGCTGCTCGCAAAACAGGTAAGCTCACGCTTCGCCCCCATTCAAGTGGTACATTCGATTATTTATGACAATCAGCAGGCCAAAAGGGGTGCGTATCGTTGATGCCCAAACCAATGAAATGATGGACTATTTTGCTCGTGTCATTTTCTTGAATGCCTCGTGTTTGGCCAGTAATCAAATCTTACTCAACTCTACCTCCAGTCGTTTTCAAATGGCCTCGCTTATTGACAATGGTCTGTTAGGAAAATACATTGCTTTCCATAATTATCGCGGCGTGGCTGCCGATATTGATGGTTTGAGGACCAGTATTATTTTGTGCCAGTATAAATAGAACGCCATATATCAGGTGTTGGCAAGAACCATTTCATTGTGGCTATCTTATCAGCCATAGTGCTGCCGAGGGTTGGGGGCAGTGCCGCAAGGACGGGAGGGATTTGGTGTCGATTGGAAAGAGGCCAATACCCAACCTGGCCCTTAGCATTTATACGTACAAATTCGAGCAGAAACCCATTCCAAAAATATGAAAATCATGTACGCCTCGGTCCGATAAAAGATGCGTACGGTATTCCCTTGTTCAGTTACCTCTATTGGCTATGATGACAACGCGAAAAATCGTCAAGCACTTTTTGGAAACCAATGCCGGGAAGTAACATAAAAGCAGGCTTCACAAAAACATCAAACTATTGACACTCAACAAAGCCCTAGGCTTTGTTCATTCACTGAAAACGGAGATGTCGCCGCGTGTTCAGTTTAGTACTTCATTAACAAATAATGCAGATCAGTTGCACCACTGTAAATATTTATGACAAACGGCGCTGCTATGACCCTCTATTGGGTACATAAGTCCGTCCTCACCAACCTTCATGGCACACAGCACGCGCAACCAACCATGCGTGGCAGAAATAAAAGAAAAACCTTTAAGCGCCCGTCAGGACTCGGAACTCTAAACTCTAAACCAATGAAAACACATTCAAAACTCTCCCTTGTAGCTGTTATACTCTTACTTTGGCTATTGAAAAGCTATGTAGCCCTATCGCAAAATTCGACCGAAGAGATAGTCGCCAACCTCGAAAAACAACAGTTGCTGCTGCTTTAGTAAATAAAGACTACGCTTTTTTTAGAAGAAAGTCAATGCCGACGATTTGGTCTATTGCCACTCCAATGGTTTGGTAGATACCAAGACCTCTTTTATGCAATCCCTAAAAGAAGGCAAGCTCGAATACAAAAGTAATGGATACGGAGGAATTAAATGTGAGGGTTTATCAACAAAACAGCCGTTATTACAGGCGTGGTAGCTGCCAAGGCCATCAGCAATGGTCCAAGAAATCAATACTAAATTTAGATTTACAGATGTGTATAAAACAGAAAAAGGTTGGCAAATGGTCAGTTGGCAGTCGTTGAGAGTGCCTTGATTTAGGCACTTTTCACGGCTCAATGCTTTATTCTACAAAACGACAGGTGTGTGACCAAAATCCCGCAAAAAAACTATCCGACAATGTTTATACACAAAAAAGTTCTTCTTTTTCTTGTCTTTCTATCTCCTATTATTGTTGCCCAAGTCAAAAAAGACACATCAGGCAACCCTATCTTTGAAGGTTGGTATGCCGACCCAGAGGGAGTTATTCTGAATAACACTTTTTGGGTGTTTCCTACTTTTTCGGCCAAATACAAAGACCAAGTTTTTATGGATGCTTTCTCTTCTAAAGATTTGGTAACATGGATCAAACATCCCCGTATTATAGACACTTCGGCCATTAAGTGGGCAAAAATGGCCATCTGGGCGCCTTCTATCATTCAAAAGGATAAAAAATATTTTTTGTTCTTTTCTGCCAATGATATTCAAAGCGCTGAACGCAAAGGCTTTGACTCAAACAATCATGACAAAGATGACAAAGTGGGCGGTATTGGCATTGGGGTAGCTTCACGCCCTGAAGGGCCTTACAAGGATTATTTAGGCAAGCCATTGATCAATCAGTTTTATAACAAGGCACAACCTATTGACCAATTTGTTTTTCAGGACAAAGACAAGCAATATTATATCATATATGGTGGCTGGGGTCATTGTAATATTGGCCGACTCAATGCTGATTTTACAGCCTTAGTTCCTTTTTCAAACGGAGAATTAGTAAAAGAAATCACACCCAAAGGTTATGTGGAAGGCCCAACGATGTTTGTCAGAAAAGGCAAATATTATTTGATGTGGTCAGAGGGTGGCTGGACCAATGGCACTTACAAAGTAGCATACGGTGTAGCCGATTCTGTTTTGGGACCTTTTGAGAAAAAAGCCACTATTCTGGTAGCCGACGAGTCTATTGCCACAGGAGCAGGACATCACTCAGTGATCAATATCCCTAAAACTGATGATTGGTATATTGTCTATCATCGCCGCCCTATACCCAATCTCGACCGCGACCATCGCGTAGTATGCATAGATCGCCTCTATTTCAATAAAGATGACACCATCAAAGACGTGAAAATGACTTTTGAGGGCGTGACAAAAAGGACGCTGAAATAATCTTCATCTATTAATAACCGACCTTAATAATGCCCAACAGAAAGTCCTTACTGAGCCTTTCTATTTCTTGGGTGCTTTATAGGCAATCCGATAGAGGGTTCCATTCAAATCGTCGGTCACATAAAGTGAGCCGTCAGGACCCTGGGCAAGGCCACACGGACGATGTTGGATAGGGCCTGTGGGCTTGACGAGGTCTGTACCAGCAAAATTATCTGCAAAAATCTCCCATGGACCTGAGGGCTTGCCATTTTTGAAGGGTACAAATGCCACCATATACCCTTTTTTGAGTACGGGCGATTGTCCATGAAAGGCAATAAAAGCCCCATTTCTATATTTGGTAGGGAACATTTTTCCTGTGTAAAAAAGTAAGGCATTGGGGCCTAAGTGAGCAGGAAAATCAGCAACAGGGTTAATGGCCTTTTCGCCGCCTGTTTTTTTACCATCGCCCCCATACTCAGGGCAAAGGATTTTTTTCTTTTGGAAAGGGTCATAATACACATACGGCCAGCCTGCATCGTCGCCTTCGTGGAGTTCATACATGGTTTCGGCGGGGAGTTTTTCGCTGTCTTGAGGAGTGTAGTAGTTGGGGAAAACATCATGAAACTTGCCCCGCCCATGCATCATCACAAAAAGAGAATTGGTGGCGGTGTTCCAATCCAACCCTACTACATTCTTAAGTCCTGTGGCATAGCGCGTACCATCGCTGTATTGCTGATTCAGTTGGTTGGCCTTGAAACGCCATATACCTCCTACTGAGTCCAGCAAAGGGCAAGGCATAATTCCTTTATTGGTGCCTGGTGCTTTGCAGGTTTCGTCATAAGAACCCACATTGACATACACATAGCCATTATTGTCTAAGGCAATGTTTTTGGCTTCGTCGCGCCCACGTGTTACTAATCCCTTCACAATTTGCTCGGGGTGTTCCATATCTATCACCTCCTCTTTATCATTGAGTTTGTAGCGGTACACTCCCGTGTAGGAAGGTGCATATAAATAGCCTTGACGAATAAAAATACCCGAGCCTTTGGCAATGTAGTAACTTTTTCGTCAATAACACCATCGCCGTTGGTGTCGCGCAGACGATAGATAACTTTTTCCCTCTTTGAGTTTGTTGATTTTTACATAAATATCACCTCCTTTAGATACGGCAATGTGGCGGGGTGTTTCCAAATCTTCGGCTAAAATAGTAGCCGAAAACCCCGCTGGCATCTTAATATCAGGTGCAGGAATTAAGGTATTTACTTCGGCAGGAGCAGTTTTTCCACTTCTGTAAGCGGTCAAACCACCTACTATAGCCAACACAGCTGCTACAGAAGGCACACGTAAATAAGGGTTTATCATGATATTAGGGTTTGGTGTTTTACGATACTTTAATATAAAGCAGGTTGTCAATCAATTATAAGGTACTCATGTTTAAATATTCTACTTACTTTACCTCTATATATTTCAACTTTGGTAGTTTTATGGCCTGCTCAATAAGTTCAATCTCAATATTTAAAATTTCTACCTCTGAGTGCAAATCAATTTTTTCGATATCGTCGGTAGGCCGATGATAATCATCGTGTCCACCTGTATGGAAAAATAAAACAGGAATTTTTTTAGCATAAAAAGAGGCATGATCTGCACCACCACTACCAGCTGGGTCAGTGAAAAACTTAACATTCCCCTTTACATCCCTAAAAATTTGGGGCCATGAATCGCTCGTTCCGTAGCCCCCAATACCTACGCCTCTCTGAGCATTGTAACGACCAATCATATCCATATTGGCCATGAAATTGATTTTTTCTAAAGGTAACGTGGGGTTATTTACGAAATACCGCGAACCTACCAAACCTAATTCCTCAGCGTCAAAAGCAATGAAAAGAAAGTTATAAGGTTCTTTTATCTTATTTTTGGAGAAGTAACGTGCCAATTCTAACAAGCCTGCTACCCCAGAGGCGTTGTCGTCGGCACCGTTATGGATTTTGCCTTGTGGTTCTTTATCACGCGAGCTACCCTGTGTTCCTACTCCTAAATGATCGTAATGTGCACCGATTACAATGGTGTAAATAGCTCCATTATCTAAAAAACCAATGACATTATTGGCTTGACGAACACTGTCTGGCACTACTACCCTCCTTACTTTGGCCGTAAATGATTGCAAAAAACCATCTGTTCCTAAAGGGGCTAAATTCATTTTTTTGAACTGCTTAGCAATATACCTTGCGGCCTTTATACTCTCTTTACTTCCTGTACCACGGCCTTTCATTTTATCGGAAGCCAAGTAGTTGATATGCTTGGAGATGCGGCTCACAGATGGCTTAATCTCCTGACCAACAAGGCTGTAACAAATAAAAAACAGGGCTATAAAAATAGAGATTCTCATAAAAACGCCAAAAGAACAAATGGTTAGGAAAGTAAAACAGCCCGCGAAAATACGGGCTATTGGTATAAAAAGAGTGAATAAACTACTGTTTCTTCTTCTTTTTAGTTTTTTTCTTCTTTTCAAGTTCATCGTCTTCATCGCGGCGTTTCTGCATAGTTTCGGTGCGGTCGAGCTCTTCGGAGGCGGCAAAGGCTTTCCAGTCAAATTTTTCGTCAAATGGATCTAAGGCCTTTTGTGGGTCAAAAATACGCACATCGGCAGAGACGGCATTGTAAGGCGTAAAATCGGGTGTAGCTGTGAAAAGGTCACTTAGGTCAGTTGCACCTGCATCGTAGTGGTTGAGGTAAGGGATTCCCAACACGTGCCAAAAAGTCTTGAAAACGCTTCCAAAACTGTAATGCTGATGGCCTACATAGTTCTTTTTGGTATAGGGCGAAATCACCAGCAATGGGCTACGGTGGGCATCCACGTGGTCAACACCTCCTTGCGGGTCGTCTTCGAGTACTACGATAGCCATGTTTTTCCAATAAGGCGTTCGGCTCAAAAACTCGACGGTGCGCCCCAATGCCAAGTCATTGTCGGCCATATAGCTCTCGGTGAAAGGAAACCCTGCTTTGGGGCGCTCGCGTGTGCCGTGGTCGTTGGGTAGCATCAAGGTAATCATCGAAGGCAAGCCACCTTTCGCCCATTTTTCATTAAATTCTTTCATAAACATATCGGCCCTAAACTGGTCGGGAATGGCCATGTTATAAGTCGGGAATGTCTTGGACGACTTGTCGTAAAGAGGTGGGCAGTGGGTAATTGATGGTATAAAGCTCACCGATGTATTTCATGGTGCTGTCGGAGTAAGCGGCGGCCATTTCTACCCCGAAGCCAAAGTTATAGAAGTCTTTTTGGTTGCGCTCAAGATGCTCCCACATCGAGCCTGCTTCGTTGTAATCTTCGGGATAAATGCTCCCTGCCGAACCATAAAAGGATAAATTGCCAGGTGCTTTAGAGTCTTCCTTCATGTCGCGACGACCGCCATATGCCGCAGATGTACCTGTTTCTACCCATTCGTTGGGATAGGTATTGACTATCCAACGGTGGCCATCTGCCGATACGTCCGAATCGCAGAAGAAATTATCCGACATCGCAAAGCGTTTGGCTAAGGCTGTATGATTAGGCATTACATCGCCTTTCTCTACTTTTTGGTTTCCTTTTCGGTTAGAAAAGGTTACTCCTACCCCATAACGTGCCAAAGCCGCTTCTCCATTGCCTCCCTCAAACTGCCCGAATACCTCGTCGTAAGTACGGTTTTCTTTAGAAATAAAAACAATGTGCTTAATAGGCGATTGGTATGCTCCTGGATAGGGCGGAATGGGGTTCGCTTTTGGGATATTTGCTGCCTGTATGTTTATTTGACGAAACTTAAAATTGTTTTCAATGACGGTCTGAGTCAGCTTGGCTAATTCGGCATCTTGGGGAATATCCATGACCGACACCGTACCTTTCATCAGACCGCCAATATAGCTTCCTTCGATACCCATTTTGAAGGTACTACCCCCATTGGGGCCACTGCCATAACCTTTGGCATTGGAAACAATCAGTTTTTTTCCATCAGGGCTTACTTTGAGTTTGGCAGGAAACCAGCCTGTGGGAATATGTCCAAGAAGTTTCAACGAAGGAATGTCCACCACGGCCACGGCATTGATACCCGCTTCGGCCACATAAAGGCGTTTTTGGTCGGGCGAAACCGCTACACCGAAGGGAATCACGCCACGCAGTTTACCCAAACGTGCATCAGGTTGGAGAAAAATGGTATTGACCACCGTATCGCGTTCCATGTCTATGACCGAAACACAATCATTATTGCCATTAGAAACAAAAACATAGCGGTCGGTAGCCACAACAGAATTGGGACTACTGCCTCCTACGGCTGGGAAATCTTCGACCATTTGCCCCACCAAAAAGCCTGTTTTGATCTTACGAGCTACTTTCAGTTCATTGGTTGTATTTCGCTGATAACTCCATACCGAAAAAGCCTCGGGGGCGTTGGGGTCGCCAAGGGCGGGTACTCCTTTGGTGGCATCACCTTCGCGCATTTCTTTTGACCCATACTTAGAAGAAGGCCACTTGTGGGCAGTTTCTTTAAGATTTTTAGGATCTAAATCTGTAAAAGGCTTGTACTCAAATACACCCACATTGGCTATATAAACGCGGTCTTCGTTGGGCGAAAGGCAAATACCAAAAGGATAACGACCCGTAGGCACATTTTGCAGGATTCTTTGGGAAGCGACATCTATCACTACCATCCGAAACCCAATTTGATCTACAACATAAAGTGTTTTACCATCTTTGGTTAAGGCCATGTCGCCCAAGTAGCCGTGTGAATAATCAACGTCATTGTTTTTCAGGGAGCAGTCAATCGTCCCTTTCTTTTTTCCTGTATTTATATCAAACAAAAACACTTTGTTGGTTTGCCCACCTGCTACATACACAGTCTGATTGTCGGGCGAGATGGCCAATCCCATAAAACACGCTTCCAAAACGCCATTATCGGTTTTGGCGGTTTCTGGTACTTGGCGTACTTGCGGGCTTTGGGATAAAATATTTTTGATAATAGAAATTGAGAATGGATTGGTACCCGAATTGGCCGTAACAGCCACGCTCCCGTCAGCACTCAATACCAAGCCGTAGGGGTGCGGAGCAGTGGGCGATTTGTTGGCCCAAGGGCGTGATGAATCGCCCGTTAGAATAACCGTTTTACCATTTTTATCAATTTTAGCGGATAAATTTTGCGGGTGCCTCTGAAACCCAGTTTTGGGCAACAGCAAAAATAGGATGTAAGACAAAAATCGCGATGCAAGAGGAGTGGAGTAAAGACTTCATAAAAACGAGGAGATTATTATGTGTTCCAAAAATAGACAAATACAAGCCATTTGTTGGTTAAGTATTTGTAAACTTTATCCTTGATCTTTAAAAAAATACATGACCAACATCGTAGCAGTTGTAGAACCTATGTTGGTGGGTTTATGGGGTAAATTAGCATCAAAAAAGATAGAATCGCCTGTATTGAGATGAAAAATCTCCTCTCCTATGGTGTATTCTACACTACCATTGACGACATATTTATACTCAAAAGCATTGGTTTTCACCATAAAAGCACGGGTAGCTTGGGGGGCCAATTCCAGGATAACGATATCGGTAGGGACACTTTGAATCGTACGCGTCATTACCCTTCGGTACTTAAACTCCTTAGACTGCTCTTTTTCAAAGAGTTGGTATTCTTCTTGTCGTTTTACTATTACTTTACGCTCGGTCGCTTGCTCTACATCAGTTAAAAAAATCCACATTTTAAATCCACCTCCAACGAGCGTATTAAATTGATAAGTACCAATAATGAAGGAATAGTTCGATGTTTTCAATTTGAGAAATTAGCCCTTGCTTACCCAGCCTGGTCGGCCAATTGTTGTATAGTGATGCCTTTAGATTTACGGTAATCTTTGAGTTTGCTACTGGATTTGATAATTACTTCGTTGGCCACGTGTTGGGATAGCTTCTAAGCGATTATTCGAAAGAAAATGGTTTTTGTTTGTAAAAACCTCTTTACCTACACAATCACTTTATTAATAATGCGGATCCATTTTATAAGGTGCCTATTGTTTTGTATTTTTCACGAAAAAAGAAAAAAATGAATTTCGCAAAAACGCCAAATGATTGTCCATTTCTTGTTGGTGGTAGCTTTTTTGACTCTTCCTTTACATTTTTGCGCCTGTAAAGGTCTTGGTCAAATGGATGGATGTTTTTAGCAATCCACACGAAAGAACCAATTTTGGGCCTATCTATTTATGTTGGTGTTTCTTTACCTCAACTACTACTTGTTCATTCCGCGACTCTATTTTTCTCAAAAATACCTTTTATACGTTTTTGCTATCTTATTGTGTTTTACTTTGGTGTTGGCTATGATTGTGCTGGCCGACCGACAAGATTTTTTTAGACAACCGCCTTCTTTCTCTGCCATTGAACATGTACACCCCAACCCGCCGCCGTCTTACAATGCAGATTCCTCCCAGTCGTTTAGAACCACCCAATAAACCCTATTTTGGTTCAGAATTGAGGCACGCGCTATTCTTATTTTTAGTGGGGTTTTTGTATCGCTGTCTTCTTGCGTATTAACGACCGATTACGGCAAACGGAACGCGAAAAGTTAAACACAGTCGTTTTTAAAAGCGCAAATCAATCCTCACTTTTTGTTCAATACCCTCAACAGCATTTACTCCTTGGCGATTGAGCAATCGCCTCATACGGCCGATGCCGCTGTACGTCTCTCTTCCCTGATGCGCTACGTTATGCGTGAGGCTGACACCGATTTTGTAGCATTAACAAAAGAAATTAATTATATCGAAAATTACGTTTCTCTTCAGAAATTACGCCTCGACGACACTGTTCGGGCTGATTAATTTTACGGTGAAAGGGATAGCCACGGGCTAAAATGCCCCTTTATTATTG
Organism: Spirosomataceae bacterium; assembly: GCA_041392315.1. Lineage (GTDB taxonomy): Bacteria > Bacteroidota > Bacteroidia > Cytophagales > Spirosomataceae > Runella. Next base: position 63,561 of record JAWKMH010000009.1, read on the forward strand.
ATTTCTTTTATCGAAAATACGTTCAAGTACGGGGTCAATCCTCAAGAAAATCAGTGATTGACATTATTCTCTCTATCAATGAAAATCACCTTCACCTACATACCTTCAACAAAAAGTTCGGTTATTCTACGACAACGACACCACCAGCGGCATTGGTCTCGGTAAATACAAAAGCCCGTTTAAACCTATTATACCCTACACAACACGAGTTGGTGATTGAGGAAACGGAGAGTGATTTTGAACTTAGCCTGCAATTATTCTTAACCTTATGAAACTCCATGCCATTGCCCTTGACGACGAGCCCCGCGCCGGCGTGTAATACTCATTTTTGCAGCCAAATAGATTTTATTGACCTTCAAAAAACTTTTTGGCGCACCGACGAAGCACTTGCTTATCTAAAAAACAATACGATTGATTTTGTTGTTTTTAGATATCAATATGCCCTCTATGTCGGGCATTGATTTTTACAAAGCCCTCCTGCAAGAGGTCATGGTGATTTTTACAACAGCATACTCAGAATACGCCGTAGAAGGTTTTAATCTCAACGCACTTTCGACTATTTACTCAAGCCTTTTACTTTCGATCGGTTTGTACAGGCTGCTCAAAAGGCCAAAAGAGTATTATTATTTCTTGCATCCTTCTGAAGCCGCTACTCCTCAATATCTATTCATCAAGGCCGATTATAGTATCTATAAAATCGCACTCTCAACGATTCTCTTTATCGAAGGTTTAGACGATTATCTCAAAGTTCACTTAGAAGGCAGTAAACTTATTGTAGCTCGTATGACGATGAAGGTGATGATAGATAAATTGCCTGCTGAAGATTTTATACGTGTGCACCGCTCATTTATTGTACCCTTCAAACGTATTGAGGCAGTTAGGAACAAAATGATTATCCTCCAAGAGGAAGAAATCCCCGATAGGTACAAGCTATGAGAAAAGCTCTTTTTTGAAAGATTTAGGTAACCTTATAGAAGTTGAGGAAACATAGTACAATTATCAACTCCCCGCAAAGTTTAAAACTTTGCCAAAGTTAGGTAGTTTACAAGCAACTACATCGTTGCCAACACGTCGTTCATATTGCGTACAGCCTCTGCCGATTTTGCGAAAGACGCTTTCTCGGCATCACTTAAGCGGGTAATGATTTTCCCATCCGCCTGCTCAATGACCTTCGGAACGCCCATGCAAATATCTTTTTGGCCATACTCACCATTGAGATAAACAGAGCAAGGAAAAATACGCTTTTGATCGCGTACGATGCTTTCTACCAAAGTAGCTACTGCAGCACCTGGGGCATACCAAGCCGAAGTACCAATCAGTTTGGTTAAAGTAGCACCACCTACCATGGTATCGGCGGCTACTTGTTGTAGTTTTTCTTCTGATAAGAAACGGCTCACTGGAATACCGTTGTAAGCCAAGCGGGTAAGGAATCATGGTGGTATCGCCGTGACCTCAATCACCATGCAAATCGTTGGGCGATACATTCATAGCCATGGATAAGTAGGTTTTAGGCACTATCCAAGATACCTCCCATACCGATAATCCGCTTTTTGGGTAGCCCAATTCTTTGAACGCCAAGTAGGTCATGGTATCCCATAGGATTGGATGCAATGATAATAACGGCTTTAAGGAGAGTATTTCAAAATATTTTCGGCTACACCCTTTACGATACCTGCATTGATACCAATGAGTTCTTCGCGGGTCATACCTGGCTTGCACGCGGAATACCCGACGTAATGACCACTACTTCTGAACCTTTGGTTTTTTCGTAATCGTTGGTTGAGCCTGTGATTTTGGTATCAAAGCCATTTAGGGTAGCGGTTTGAAACATATCTAATGTCTTTTCCTTCAATAATCCTTCTTTGATGTCGAGCAATACTACTTCTTGCGCCAATTGGCAGCGAGCAATGTTATCTTCATTGCCCTACTGCTCCTCCCTACTACAGTAATTTTCATGGAAAATATGAATTTATAAATTGAATTAACAATTTTGTTAAATTAGCCGTAAAGATAAGGTGAAAACCTATTAAAGCTACTCTTAAAGGCATTTTTAATGCTCAAAACATACCAGAAGAATTGTTTGGTAGAACACGGCTTATCTACCAAATCAAAAAATGGGAAAAGAAGTCATTATATTTTTTCATAATAAAACTTATAGTAGCTAACTCGTTTTTTTACACCAAAAATATATTCAACTCCTCTAACACCATCTATCCTTACTATTTCTATGTTAAAAATAATTTACCCCATTTTCTCTGCATTGCTTGTTTTTTTGTTGAACCATTCCCAGCCACTTGAGCTTGAAGTGTCTCAAAATAGAGAGATGCCAAATCGGCTCGATTCTTTACGCAATGCTTCCAATTGGCCTTCAGAATTGAATATAAGTAACTTTTACAAGCATAGATAATACACCAGCCACAACACCTTGGCAGCTGTAGCACCTACTGGCGAGGTATATATAGGCGTTGATATGATTGGTTCATTGGGAAAAAAGCCTGGTAATGGTAGAATTGTTAGATTAGTAGATACCAACAATGATGGCAAAGTAGATCAAACTACTACTTTTGCTACCGTTGACAATCCCCGTGGCTTGCTTTCGGTAGGAGACCAATTATTTGTGTTGCACACCGTATTTTCTTCTGAAACAGGGAAAGCATCGGGCATGGATCTGGTGGTTTTTGAAGACAAAAATCAAGATGGAGTCGCCGATGGGCCTTCATCACCACTTATTCAACATATCAGCTCGCCCAAATTTCTTCAAAGCCGTGGTACCGACCACGCTACCAATGGTATTCGGATGGGTATTGACGGTTGGATTTATATCGCCGTAGGCGACTTTGGGTTCCATAATGCCACCGACCGAAGCGGAAAAAAGATGACTATGCTTGGGGGTGGCATTGTACGTGTACGCCCTGATGGAACAGAAATGGAAGTATATACTCATGGTTTACGTAACATTTATGATGTCGCCATTGACCCTTTTATGAACATTTTTGCCAGAGGAAATACCAACGATGGTGGTGGCTGGAATATTCGCTTCAGTAATCAAATTCAATCGGGCGAATATGGTTATCCCGTACTTTTTAAGCACTTTACAGATGAGATTATCCCTGCTCTGATAGATGTAGGAGGAGGATCTGGCACAGGGGCTTTGTATATGGACGATGCTACTTGGCCTGCCAAATACAACCATGTTCCGATGATGGCCGATTGGGGGCGTAGTCAACTTTACATTCATCGCGTCACTCCCGCCGGGCCGAGTTTTACACAAAAAGAGGAAGAATTTATCAAGTTAGCTCAAATTACAGATATCGACATAGATGCCTCTGGTCGTGCTTATCTTTCTGCTTGGGATGGTGCAGGCTATTCGGGCAACCCCAACAAAGGATTTGTGGTACGAGCTGTCCCCAAAGATTGGACTTATAAGCCATTTAATTCACTCAAAAAAGCGTCAATCAAAACATTGGGCACCTTACTTAAATCCAATAGTGGGGTAGCACGTTTGGCCGCTCAACAGGAATTATTAAAACAACCCACTCAAAAAGCAAGTAAAGTAGCATTGGAAATCGCCATGGATAAAAAGCTATCGCTTGCAATACGTGTAGCTGGGGTTTTCACGTATGCCCAAATAGCAAAAGCCGATGGTGTTGAAAATTTATTAAAATTAACGTCCGACAAGGAGTTGCGTGAATTTGCCTTGCGTGCCTTGGCCGACCGCAAGCCTTATCTTTCCACCGTTCCTCTTGAACCCTTTTTACAAGGTCTCAAAGATGACTCCCCGCGTATTCAGGTTGCCGCTGCCGTAGGCTTTGGGCGATTAGGGCAGACAGAAGCTGCCGAAGCGCTCTTGCAAGTAGGAGTACCTTCTACTTTTGCTGCCCCTGCTATAGGTACAGAAGGCCCACATGCTACACCCAATTCGGCCATTATTTTACCCCATGTCGCTGTCAGATCGTTGGTCAGTCTCCATGCAGTAGATGCCTGTATCAAAGCTGTTGAAACTCCCAATGCTACCTTGGCTCTGTGGGCATTACGCTATATGCACGACACCAAAGCAGTAGAAGGGTTAATGGCTGCTTATGGGAAAACAAAAGATACCATGCTGAAACAACAAATACTCATCACCCTGTCGCGATTGTACAAAAAGGAGGCGGACTATGATGGTTCGTGGTGGTGGAGTACTCGCCCCGACACTCATGGCCCCTATTATAAGGCTATCACTTGGGAGTCTTCTGCAAGCATCAAAGATTTTTTAGTAGAAGAATGGCGCAAATCTAACAACAAGCTGTTTTTTGTAGATTTGAATAGCCGACACCGTATGGAAATTCCTGAATTTGGCAAAGAAGAACCCATTGCCGTAAAGGAGGAAGCGAAGATAGACTTAGAAAAAATACGCAATAAAAAAGGACAAGTGGGAGAGTCTTCCATTGAAGATGTAATGCTGGCGATGGGAAAAATCTCGGGTGATGCCGCTTTAGGTAAAACACTCTTTAGCCAACAGGGGTGTATCGCCTGCCATAGTCTTTCTAAAAGTGAAACAATGAAAGGGCCATTTATGGGTCAGATTGGCTCTATAATGAATCGGGAACAAATTGCGGAATCTATTCTTAAACCCGATGCATCTATTTCGCAAGGATTCTCATCAGTACTTATTACAGCCAAGCGCAACAAAAGCTACATGGGTTTTATTACAGAAGAGTCGTCAACAAGGGTGGTTTTGAGAGATATTACAGGGCAGGTCTATACTATCAAGACTTCCGACATTGTGAGTAGAAAGGAGATGGAAAACTCTATGATGCCCGCTGGCTTAGTAAATGCTTTATCTTATGAAGAATTTGCCTCATTGCTTAGTTTTTTATCCCAACAAAAATAAAAAATTACCCAAGTCATTAGCGCGATTTTACCGTTCATAAGAAATACGCAACGCCATTCTTCTTAAAAACTACGCTTCATCCGATTTCGGTTGCAAGCCTTTTATGTACTTGCTTATCTTTGTATTACCTTTTTCAGCCATAAAACAGTAACTTTATCGTTCACTATCACTCAACCCTTATCAATATGACACCTAAACGCAAAGGGGCAGTCATTAAGACTGTCAAAGACATTACCATCGGTGCTGCTTTCACAGTAGCTTTACTCAACGGCTCTCTACTACTCCAAAGTTGCGGTGACTCAGAGGATTCGGATGAGGGGTACACCCAAGAAAAACCATTCAAAGGCAGCCCTGTAAAGACTTATATTACGGAAGTGAAGCCCAATGAGTTTAAAATCACTGACGAAATTCGTGTCAATAGTGATGCCGAAGCAGGAGCTATTGTGCGCTATTTTGACGGGCGGCGCGATACACTCACTGTAGCACAAGCGCAAAACTTGGTCAAAACAGATTCTACCACCCGCGACTACTACCGTAATCCCCACCATTACCACAGCCACTACCATCATCGCAGTTCGCTTTCTAATGCCTTGCTATGGGGGGGCATGGGTTATATGTTGGGACGCAATAACTCGTCTGGGTTTTACAACGAAAGCCGCGAACGTCAGTATAGTTCGGGGGTATATGCCAACTCATCTGTGTATGCGCGGTCGTCGGGTATCCACGAAAGTTATCATACCCATCGCAAGAGTGTGGCATCACGCCCAAGTGGAAGCAAAAGTGGCTTTTTTGGCCGTAGCCGTAGTTCAGGTGGATAACCAACTAAATTTTAAGAATTATTTGACTTTTTCAGGCTAAAAAAATGTCTTTCTATCTACATACGCAGTTTTTGAATAATAGCCCTGATGCTCAACTCCGCAATGTGGGTTGGGAGTGGATGCTGGGCCAAGATACGTTGCCCTACTTGACCAAAGAAGTGGTAAAGGTGAAAACCTTTGAAGCCGAAGCCTACTATAATGCGGCTAACGAACTCTATGAGATTTTTACAGAAGCCGCCCAACATGCCATTGACCATCAGTTGTGGCAACAAATGGGCATTCCCGACAATTTAATAGAACTTATCCAATTGACCTGGAATGACGACCGCCACTGGCATCTCTACGGGCGATTCGATTTGGTGGGCGGGTTGGGTCGCCAACCTATCAAACTCATTGAGTTTAATGCTGATACGGCTACCTGCATTCCCGAAACAGCCATTGTACAATGGGCGCATCTCAAAGCCAACAACATGGACGAGGGTAAGCAGTTTAACAATGTATATGCAGCGCTGGTAGAGCAATTCACAGAATTGCGACGGCTTAATCCCGACATGTCGCCTTCTTTATTGATTTCGGCACTCAGAGATACGCCCGAAGACGACACCAATGTAGCCGTATTGGGCGAAGCCGCCAAGGAAGCAGGTTTCGATGTAGAATATGCCTATATGGACGAAGTAGAGTTCTCCGATACGGAAGGTATTTTTAAGCAAAACCCCACAACCAAACGCTTTGAGCAATTTGATTTTTGGTTCAAGCTCGTCCCGTGGGAGTATATCGCTTATGAAGAGCCTGAACTTACCCAAACCCTGACCAGCATCGTCAAAGCACGTAAAGCAGTGATTATCAACCCTGCTTATACCTTATTGTTTCAATCAAAGTATATCTTGAAATTACTTTGGGATTTATATCCCCATCACCCTTTGCTTTTAAGAACTTCTTCCCAACCTCTCGCCGATACCAGTGTAGAAAAGGTACTCTTCGGACGAGGAAAGGAGCCAATGTCAGGATTTTGAAGCCAATGGCAGTGTTGTATCAGCCGCTGACGGCGATTATGGCGACTACGAAAAGGTATATCAAGAATATGTCGAATTTCCACGAGACTCACTCGGGCAGCGTTACCAAGCAGGGGTATTTTGGGCGGGAGAAGGCTGTGGCTTGGGCTACCGCCGTGGTGGAAAAATCATAGACAATACTGCACAGTTTGTAGGGCATTTGGTGGAATAAACGCAGTAATTATCGGGAAGTAAGTGTATTTTTACAACTTACTATCTAAACCCACCATGCACGTCACAGGTTTTACTTTTATTCGCAATGCCGCTCAATTCGACTTCCCTATTGTAGAGGCTATTACTTCTATTTTACCAATCTGCAACGATTTTGTGGTGGCCGTTGGACAAAGTGAAGACAATACGCTTGAGCTAATCCGTCAGATTCACCCACAAAAAATCAGTATTATCGAAACCGTTTGGGACGAATCTTTGCGCGAGGAGGTGCGGTCTATGCCCAAGAAACCGACAAAGCTTTTCAGGCCATTGATACCAAGGCCGATTGGGCTTTTTATATCCAAGGCGACGAAGTCGTGCATGAACAAGACCTACCCACTATTCAAGCTGCCATGAAGCAATGGAAAGACGATACAACCGTAGATGGATTGCTTTTTAATTACATTCATTTTTATGGCTCTTACGACTACGTGGGCGATTCTCCCAAGTGGTACCGTAAGGAGATTCGTATCATCAAAAACAACAAAAAATCTATTCTTACCGCGATGCCCAAGGGTTTCGCAAAAACAACAATGAGAAACTTCGAGTAAAATCTATTCCAGCCAAAATTTATCATTATGGCTGGGTAAAAGACCCACGCATCATGCAGCAAAAACACCTGCATATTCACAAGTATTGGAACAATGATGAAGCCGAAAAACACATCAAAGTGTCGGCAGAAGGGTTTGATTACTCACAAATAGATTCACTCGCCACTTTCAAAGGCACACACCCACGGGTGATGCAACCCCGCTTGCAGCAGCAGAATTGGCAGTTTTCGCACGATATTTCGCACAAAAACTTGAGTCTAAAATACCGTCTTAAAATGTGGTTTTTTAAACTTACAGGTAGCTATATCGGAGAATACAAAAACTACAAATTAAGTTAGAAAAATGCCTAAATACCTTGATAAAGAAGATTTTATAGCACACCAAACACCCGAAATCCAACAGTTAATTCGGTATATGCGGCAGTTGATGTCGGTAGCGCATCCGCAAATGCGCGAGCGATTTTCTTTTCAAACCATCTTCTTTGTATGTATAGACTACCTGTGTTATTTCGGAAAAATTCACCCGACCAAAGGCATAGAGATTGGCTTTGTCAAAGGACATTTGCTCAAAGACGAAGCGAACATCTTAGAAGCCAAAAACCGCAAAATGGTGCGTGGCATCACATTTCGCAACTTACAAGATTTTCGAGCAAGAGAAGAGGCTTTTTTAGAGGTATTACAAGAAGCCATCTTGCTCAACGAAACCTATCCTGAAAAGACCTTTGCTAAGTTGATTTTTGAGAAAAGGAAAGACGGATAGAAGACAAAAAGGTCTTTTATCCGCTTTAGTCTTATCATTAATAGCTCAGAATCGTAAACTCTGTACGGCGGTTTCTCTGGTGTTCTTCCTCCGTTTTGGCATCTTTAATGATCAACTGCGTTTCGCCATAGCCTTTGGCTATCATACGTTCGCGGGCGATGCCTTTAGAAGCGATATAGTCCACGGCCGATTGTGCTCTGTTTTGAGAGAGCTTGTTGTTGTAGGAATCAGTAGCACGGGCATCGGTATGTGAGCTTAGTTCAATATTTACTGTGGGATTATCTACCAAAATCTGCACTAATTTATCCAACTCTACGGCGGCATCAGGACGAATATTGTACTTATTGAGGTCGTAGTAAATATTTTCCAGCACAAAGGTTTTGTTCAGTGCCAAGCGGTCAAGCTTGAGAGCTACATAAAAAGTGGTGTCCATGGTCAGTTTCTTACGGAAAATCTGTGGAATAGCCTTGCCTGCCATCGAGAAGGCATCGCGCTTGGTGATATAACCTTTTTTCTCTACCAAGAGGGTGTAATCTTTGCCTTCTTCTAAGGGGAAAGTGCCAAAAATACCCCCGTCTTTGGTAATTCCTTCGCCCACCAAGCTATCGGCAGCCACGTCAAACATTTTGACAATAGCCGAATCTAAAGAAACAGCAGGGGTTTCATTGGAGGCCACTGTACCCGCCAAATAATAATTGACAATTTTGGGCGGTTCAGGTTTACTGATGGCACCAATAGTACGGCGGCGTGGGTCGTCGAGAGGTAATTTTTCTAATTCAGCCAATTGCGTAGAATCTAACCCCACGCTTTCATCTTCTACGAAATAAATGTCATCGTCTCCTTTGCCTCCTTCGCGGTTGGAAGAGAAAAACCCGTATTTCATTTCATCATCAGCAAAGACCAACCCAAAATCATCGAAGCGGGAGTTGATGGGTGTACCGAGATTTTCGATACTGATAACTCCTTGCGAACGTGTAGCTACAAATAAATCTAACTTACCCAAACCTGGATGGCCATCTGAAGCAAAATAGAGCTTGGCATCAGGGCCTACATACGGGAACATCTCGTCTCCTGGGGTGTTGATATCTTTGCCCATATTGACAGGGCGGCTAAAACGCCCCGAAGCGTCCATGTTAGAGCGATAAATGTCTATACCGCCCACACCGCCTGGGCGATTAGAGCAAAAATACAATGTGCGGCCATCGCGCGAGAAAGCAGGACTACCGTCCCATGAAGCTGAGTCGCTCACAGGAATCAAGCGCGGTTGTGTCCATTTGCCACTGACAAAACGACTTAGATACAAATCTACATCGGCTGTTCCTTTGCGCTTACCTGTGTTTCCTCTCGCAAAAACCACGGTCTTTCCGTCTTTGGTAAAGGTTACGTTGGCTTCATTGACTTCCTCTAAAAACAAAGAAGGGCTAAATATTTCTGGTTCTCCACCTGTTTCGTCATAATTTTCAGCCAATTTCACTTTGTAAATCCCAGTCATGGGCATCCCGTTGGTTTTATAGATAGTGGCCTTGCGAGTAGCGGCAAAAATTAAATCTTCATCCTTCACAAAAGGCGAAAATTCGGCCCCTGGTGTATTTAGCTTTTCTAAGTTTTTGATTTGATAAAATGTTTTTTTCTGCTGAATCACCTCAATGGATTTGAGCGTGTAAAGTTCTCGATTAGCTTTTTCTAAGGCTACTTTATCCGTAGGATTACTCGCTATAAATTTTTCTAATTGCTGAATAGCTTCCCCATAATTTCCTGATGCTTTGAGTGTAAAAGCATAGTTGAAAGGTGCTTGAGAATCTGTTACGCCATTTTCCAACGCTTTTTGGTAATAGGGAGCTGCCAACAAAAAACGATTAGACATTCGGTAAGATTCGGCCATTAGGTAGTTGGCACGACCTAATTCATAATTGGCAGCAATAACGGTTCTTAAATTTTTAATCGCTAAGTCGTACTCGCCATTTTCAAATTCACGTACGCCCTGTTTGAAAATAGACTGAGTGGAATTACAGGAGGTTAAGATGGCCAAAATCCCCACAAAGGCCAAGTTGGATATGATGGTATGCTTCTGCATAATAGACTTGATACAAGAGGTAAGCGGCTAAGTTAGCAAAATGTTTTTTTACGCTAAAGTTTAACGCGAAAACTTGTTGAAATGTTGCATATAAGCCCACTAAGCTATCGACTATACAAAACCCACACTACGTGCTGCCTTTTTTGTTTCATTTCGTTATTCGTCCCACACGCAAAAGCAAAGGAAATTGAACTTGTTTACTTTGTTGGTTGCCCCAAAGTTGTTCAATGTCTTTCTGCAATTCCTCTATTGGATTATAGCCGTTTTGTTTGATAAAATGTTTTGTGGCCGACCAAGTGTTTAAATATCCAATCAAATGTGCCAATGTCCATTGTTTTGTGATTACAAAATTTGGTGTTTGAATTTCGTCAAATGGAAAGGGAATGGTTTGGTAATGCTCATCAATATATTTTCGTTCTTTGTCCCAATATTTGCCAATTACATGGTCGTAGAAGTCTGTAATTATATCATCTATTTGTTTTGATATTTCTAATCTACCATAACCGACAACGCAAAGCAAGGCATCAGCTTTGGCCGTTCTTCTAACTTCTGCATAAAACTTACCAAAATCGAACCAATGAATGGCTTGGGCAACAACAATCAGGTCAAACAGTCCGTCATCAAAATTTGTTTGTTCGGCTGGTTGCACCGAATACAAAATGTTATTTGCCAGTAAAGCAGTGTCAATTTGTTGTTGGCTGATGTCTGTGGCAAAAACGTTTTCAAACGTTTTCGCTAATTCGTAAGCCACTTGTCCATTTCCTGTGCCACAGTCCCAAGCGTTAAGTTTATCTTGAACCTTTGTATTTAGAAATTCAAACAAGGCAGACGGGTATGTTGGTCTGTATTTTGCGTATTTGTCTGACTGTATTGAAAAGTTGTCTTTCATAGTTTTTTGACACGCACTATCCATAAGATAGTACACAAGATACACAAGTATTGATTACCAACAGCCCACTGTACCTTATAAAATCCAACGGAAAAACACATAAAGTGTAAAAGACAAGAAAATAGATACAGGCAACGTCAAAACCCAAGCCATCAAGATATTTCTCACTGTTTTGGCCTGTAGATTTTTAATTCCTTTGCTGGCCACCATCGTACCAGCAATTCCTGACGAGAGCATATGAGTAGTACTAACTGGCAAACCAGCGCCCGAAGCTAAACCGATAGTACTTGCGGCCACTAATTCTGCCGCGGCCCCTTGGGCATATGTAAGGTGCGATTTGCCTATTTTTTCACCAACCGTCACTACAATTCTTTTCCAGCCTATCATAGTACCCAAGCCTAATGAAAGTGAAATCATCAATACCACCCAAAAAGGGGCATAGTCGGTTAGGCGGCGCAGTCCTTGCTTATCATCGGTGTTTTCTTTGATTATTTTTTTATCTTGCTCACTAAAATTGACAGATTCACTATCCATCAATTTTTTTAGGCTACTATTAATGACCAATATATCACGACGTGCCTCCAAACGGTGATCGGGGCTTATTTTACCATTATTCGCTCCGTTATTTACTACCTGCATCAAATCTGCCGAACTACTTTTAATGCTGGAGAGTCTCTTTTTTTCATCTACTCCAATCAAATTGGTATCCACTTTAGCGACCGTTTGCTCTATGGCTACTAAGTTACCCTTCATCAGTTGGGGGTCAATTTGGTCGTTGAGCGCAAAGTAAGCAGGCACAATCCCAATTAAAATCAGCATCACAAGTCCTACTCCTTTTTGACCATCATTGTTTCCATGAAAAAAACTTACCAAAGTACAGGTCAGAACCAGTAGGCCACGAATCCACAAAGGCGGCTCTTGGGTTTTCTTGGGTTCACTAAATACTTGGTCGCGGGCTTCTTTACTCAAAGCACGACGAAGCACAAACATCAATCCTACGGCTAAGCTAAAGCCGATTAAGGGAGAAAGCAATAGTGCTGATAGTATTTCTTTGGCTTTGTCCCAATTAACTCCTGCACCGTCGGCAGCTTCGGGCATAGTAGAAAAGGCCAAACCCACGCCCAAAATAGCCCCAATCAAGGTATGCGAGCTTGAAGAAGGCAGGCCAAAATACCAAGTACCAAAATTCCAAATGATAGCACTCAATAGTAAAGCAAGTACCATGGCAATACTGTGATACACATTTTGGTCTATGAGCAATTCTACTGGGAGCAAATTAACAATCCCCATCGCTACAGTAATTCCGCCTAAAATTACCCCTAAAAAATTCCAGAAACCCGACCAAATAACGGCAGTCGTAGGTTTGAGCGAATTAGTATAGATAACGGTAGCCACGGCATTGGCCGTATCATGAAACCCATTGACAAATTCAAAAGCGCAAGCGCATAAAATACAAATAGAAAGGAAAATAAAGATGTCTGTTTCTAAGCCAAACATAGTAGGTTGGTAGTTTATAGTTTACATTGGAACAAAGGTAAGGCAATGTTTCGAGGGCAATATTAAGAAATTGTTAAGTAGAAGTTGCCTTTTTCTATTTTTTCCCTTTCCAACCAATAAGGAATACCCCTAATAACACCAATAAAGTACCCAATATCTGTGGCCAAGAAATATATTCATCCAAAATGTAGGTAGCCAGAAAAATAGTAAAAATAGGACCAATACTGGCAATGATAGAAGCATTGCTTGAGCCTATTCTTTTGATTCCTTCTACCAGGGCAAAAGTAGGAAGCACTGTCACCAAAATGGCCATAGTCAATCCAATCCAATAGACTTCTGCAGGGTAATGCCAAATCTGTAGCCCATTGGCCACAAAGCAATGGATAAATACAGGAAAAGTAGCAGCAATCATAGCATAGCTGGTGAATTTTTGTGATCCTACCTGCGGAATAATCGCATCGCTCCCCACTAAATAGAGCGCAAATGAAAGTCCACTCAGAATCACCCAAAATGCCCCTATCAATACACTATTTTGTTGGCTTGAGTTGATGTTTTGCAAAAAAGCTATCAGAATACCCGAATAACTCAAAAACAAAGCTAATAACTGAAGTCTTGTAATGGTTTTTTTATAAACTAACGCATTGATAACCAATACAAAGGTAGGGTAAATAAACAACAAGATACGTTCTAAGCTGGCCGATATATAGTTGAACGCCTCAAAGTTGAAAAAACTGGCAAAATAATACCCCATCATTCCTAAAGCAGCAACCCATACCCATTCTTTGAATGTAAACTTGATATTTTTTGTTCTTGAGGAAACCCGAAATGCAAAAAAAACATAAATAGGCAGCGCAAATCCCATACGAAGTACCAACAGCGAAATTGCATCAATATCGTAACGATAAGCTAATTTGATAAAAATACCTTTCAATGCAAAGCAAAAAGCAGCAAAAAAGACCAAAAAGGCTCCTATCCAGTAATAAGATCGCGTCATGGTGATTAAACCGAAAAACCTTTACCTTTGGTTCTTTGATTATTCAAAACCTTATTTATTCATCAACAACAATGGAAGCAGTATATATTGTATCAGCCGTACGTACCCCAATCGGTAGTTTTGGTGGGTCTTTATCAAGTATTTCGGCCACTCAGCTGGGTGCAGCGGCCATTCGTGGCGCGGTGGCACAGGCCAATATCGACTCCCATCTCATCCAGGCAGTTTATATGGGTAATGTCGTTTCGGCCAATGTAGGCCAAGCACCCGCCCGCCAAGCGGCTATTTTTGGAGGGTTGAGTAAAACCACTACCTGCACCACCGTCAATAAAGTATGCGCATCAGGCATGAAAGCCATGATGATGGCCGCCCAAGATATTATGCTTGGCGATGCTGATATTATAGTGGCGGGTGGCATGGAAAGTATGTCGCAGATTCCTTTTTATCTCGACAAGGCACGTTTTGGGGGCTAGGCTTTGGCAATGGCACTTTCATAGATGGCCTTGCCAAAGATGGCCTTACTGATGTATGGCGGTATAGCCATGGGGGTTTGTGCCGATGCCACCGCCCACAAATACGGTTTCTCGCGTGAAGAACAAGATGCTTATGCCATTGCTTCCTACCAACGCAGCGCAGCGGCTTGGGAGGCAGGCTGCATGCAGAAAGAAGTGGTAGCCGTAGAAATTCCTCAAAAAAAGGGGAGCCAGTGAGGGTAGCAGAAGATGAAGAGTTTAAAAATGTAAAGTTCGATAAAATTCCTACGCTAAGAGCGGTATTCAGTAAAGAAGGGACGGTTACTGCCGCCAATGCTTCTACCATCAATGATGGAGCAGCCGCTACTATTTTAATGAGCGAGCGAAAAGTCAAAGAATTGGGTATTACGCCCTTAGCACGCATTGTATCTTTTGCCGATGCCGAGCATGAACCTGAATGGTTTACCACGGCCCCCACCGTAGCCGCTCCCAAAGCACTTAAAAAAGCAGGATTGACCATCAAGGACATTGATTTTTTTGAAGTCAATGAGGCTTTTTCTGTGGTAGCACTGGCATTTATCAAAGAAATGGGTATTGACCACGCCCAAACCAATTTGTTTGGCGGGGCTGTTTCGCTGGGTCATCCGTTGGGCTGCTCAGGTACGCGTATTGTCGTAACGCTGCAAAATGTATTGGCCCACAAAGGCGGTAAGTATGGCCTTGCCGCCATCTGCAACGGAGGAGGGGGCGCTTCGGCGATGGTCATTGAGCGGGTATAAGGCTTTTTTCAGATGAACCTTCGTTATTTCCTTATTTATAAACCCTTCGGAATGCTTTCGCAGTTTTCAAAAGAAGGAGATAAACCTACCCTGGCCGACTTACCTTTTGAGTTTCCCAAAGATGTGTATCCTGTGGGGCGGTTGGATGCCGATAGCGAAGGGCTGTTGTTGCTGACCAACGATACGCGGCTCAACCACCGCCTTCTTGATCCAAAATACGAACATCAACGTACCTATTTTGTACAGGTAGAAGGGCAAATAACCCCAGCAGCGTGCCAACAACTTCAAACGGGTGTTACCATCTCTATCAATGGGAAAACCCACCGCACATTGCCAGCCCAAGCACAACTATTGACGATTGAGCCGCTATTGCCTGAGCGAAATCCTCCCATTCGTTTTCGGCAAAATATTCCAACAAGTTGGCTTGCATTGACATTGCATGAAGGAAAAAATCGCCAAGTACGCCGCATGACGGCGGCTGTGGACTTCCCTACGCTACGATTGGTTCGGGCTGCTATCGAGGCGGTTGAGTTAGGTCAAATGCAACCTTCCCAAGTGATAGAAGTAGAACGTAATTGGCTGTTGAAGCAACTCAGGATGAAGCAATGAGATATAGACATATAGCTACTTAATTCTAAAAGTAGCATTCATCCGGTAGCTATATTTGATCTTTTGGTATTCAAGCCCTCCGTCTGATTCTGGGGCAGCATCGGCAGCCATCATACGCATATTACTCATTTGGGCCTTATAAACAGGGTAATAATTCCCCTCTTCTACTTCATGTATTTCGAGTACTTCACCTAGTTTTTCGCCGATAGATTCCAACAAATAGCCTGCTTTTTCTTTGGCAGCTTTGAGGGCATTTATTTTTACTTGTTTTCTAAACTCCTCTTTCTTAGAGTGTTCCACCCGACTCATGCTTACATATTCTACGCCACGGTCATCTACTTTGGCCATTAGGTCATTGACATTATTGGTATTAGATAATTTCAATTGAAATTGTTTTCCTGCCAAAAAATACTGTGGCTTTTTCTTCCCTGTCCATTCGCGATAGCCCGTAACCCCGCTTATTGATAAGTTTTCCTTGGGCAGTCCTGCGTTTTTTACAGCCTCTATTAATTGCTTTTCGAGGGTTTCAAGGCCTACTTTGTCTTTCTGATTTTTTTCATCTTTAAAATATTCTTTCAGCGAAATAGAGAAGTACAGTTCGTCAGGAATTACTTCAAATTCGGCAGTGCCAGTTACTTCTATTTTTTTGATAGGTTCTTTCTCCATCTGAGTGGTAGTTTGGGCCAGTAGGGGCAGATAAAATCCCAGTAAAAAAGTAATTTTAAGTAATTGTTTCATGGCTCAATTCAATAATAGTTATGTGTTTAGAACGAAGACAATCTTTCCAAATTGTAGCTTTTTTGTTAATACCTCTTAACGCTTCAAAACAACTTTAGCCGTTTTTTGTACTTCACCTGCCATCAATCGAGCATAATAAGTCCCTTCGCTCAAAAATTGGCCGTTGAAATTGACCGAATAATGCCCCCTGCCTCCTGTTGCTGATTAACCACCAAAGCCCCTACTCTTGTACCTCGTGCATCATAAACATACAATGATACTTCAGCATCTACTACTAAGCGATAGCGAATACTAATTTGTTGATTAAATGGGTTTGGAAACACCTGTAACAATTCCTCTGAATTATTTTTTTCATCGTCGGTAGATGCTTGTTCTTCCTCTGTTCTCTCTTTTGATGCCTCTACTGGAGGTGCAAAAGGCTGGACAGAGGGTAATGATGACTTAGATGGCTTAGATTCAACGATTGCCTCTTCGTTCTGTATGGTTTTAAATTGATTTGAAGTTGAGATACTTATGATTTTTGTAGGGCTGCTTTCATTGTGCAAACGATTGACAGCACTCAAGGTGTAATTGTACTGCACCCTGATGCTACATCATGGTCGGTGTAGCTAAAAGTGGTTTTACCCTCATTGTTCACAATGGTAGCTCGAATACATTGGCCTGTTCGTAAGTCGATGGGCGAATTTCCTACACTTCTGTATAATACAAAATAACGCGCTTTCTCTCGCTCAGAAGTCAATGAAGTAGGATAAGACCAAGTGAGCGTCACGGTATTATCGTCGTTAAGTTGCACTTTGAGCGGAGAGGGGGTAGCTGGAGAAAGAGTATTCTTCCAAGGCATGGTAGGGATGAGTGCCGTGGTTTGATATACGTTCTCCAATAAGGTGTTTCTTACACGATTGGGGTTATTACGGAGGGTTTTGGCACTAAAAAGAATACTACCATGTACATTAGAAAAAGTACGGTTGTATTTGATTTGGTTAGAAACTTCCAAGGGCCTTCTCCAGTATGAATCGCTATTGACTTTATAAACTCCTTGTCCTATATAGAGATGTTGTTCTGAAACATTTTCGCTCCACCAAGGCACTATATTGGTATAGTTGGCTGAGCCACTATTGCCCATACTCCAATATACCTGCGGGGCAATATAGTCCACCCAACCTTCTTGCACCCACTTGCGCGAGTCGGCATAGTTACCTGAATAAGCTTCAAACCCACGCGAGTTGGAGCCTTCTGAAGAACTGCTTCGGTTTTGCCAAATTCCAAAAGGAGATACTCCAAATTTAACCCAAGGCTTTGTACGGTGAATACTATCAGCTACAGCCTCAATCAATAAATTGACATTGTCGCGTCGCCAATCGGCACGATTGGTAAAACCTCGACCATGGGTTTTGAAAGTGGTATTGTCATTGAGTGTAACGCCCAGCTGTGGATAAGGATAAAAATAATCGTCGAAATGAATCCCATCAATATCATAACGACGCACGATGTCCATCACAACACGCGATACAAATACCCTAACTTCTGGTAAGCCAGGATCAAGCATCCTAAGAGGGCCATACGACAACAAAACATCGGGACGTACCCGTGCGACATGATTGGACGCGATAGAAGCTGTACGAATATCGGTAACAGCTCGATAGGGGTTCATCCAAGCATGGATTTCGAGGTTGCGCTTCCGGCACTCCTGAATCACGAAGGCTAAAGGATCATAACCTGGCGATTGCCCTTGCTGTCCTGTGAGCCATTCCGACCAAGGCTCAAGTTGACTTTCATATACGGCATCGCAAGCATTACGAACCTGAAAAAACACGGCATTGAGTCCTTGCTGTTGAATCATATCCAACAACGCTACCAATTCTTCCTGTTGCTGTTCTGCTGAAAGCCCTTTTGTAGAAGGCCAATCTACATTGCCCACATTGGCAATCCATACACCTCTAAATTCGCGTTTGGGCTGTGCAAAAAGAGAACAACTAAGCAATACCAATAACCCTATTATTTTGTAAAACGGCATTTTTCCAAGTATCAACATCAAGACTTTACTTCAATATTCTTTAAAAATGAAGCTACAAAATTAACGCCAATATTCTTAACATCGTGCTTTAAGCCAACAACAAAGTCACAAACACAATACCTTATCATTAGAATAGGTTTATTTTCGTTATATTTTAATTGTATTTTCACTTTTTCCAAAAACTCTTTATGCTTTCCCGTCGCCAATTTTTATTACAAACCACTTTGATACCATTACTACAAAACCCATCGCAAATTATTACGATCGATGGGATCATCCCTTCCAAACAGATGGGCAAAACACTTATACACGAACATTTTTTAGTAGATTTTATCGGTGCAGATAAAATTAGTTTTGATCGTTGGCAACCAGAGGAAGTAGTCCCGATTATTTTACCCTATTTGTTAGAGGTACAAAAATGGGGCATAAAAACAATCTTAGATTGCACACCTGCTTTTTTAGGGAGAGATATGCGGTTATTAGAATTGTTATCAAAAAAAAGTGGCTTACAAATTATTACCAATACGGGTTATTATGGTGCTGTGGACAATAAGTATTTGCCCTACTGGGCATTGACTGAAACTGCCGAGCAATTGGCCAAACGATGGACAAAAGAATTTAAAAAAATTGAGCAAACCCGTATCAGACCGGTTTTATAAAAATAGGGGTGAACCCTGGCTCTCTTTCTGAAATACACCAAAAATTAATCACAGCAGCCGGCCTAACACACTTACGTACAGGTATGACCATCTGCTCCCATACAGGACCTGCTGTAGCTGCTTTTGAAGAAATTGAAGTACTACAAAGCATGGGCATACACCCGAGTGCTTTTGTTTGGGTCCATGCCCAAGGCGAATCCAACAAAAATTATTATACCAAAGCCGCACAAATGGGTGCATGGGTAAGTTTGGACGGCATAGGATGGGGCGACTGGGAAAACTACGCTACTTGGCTTGACCTCTTAAAATCTAATAATTTGCTTCATCGTGTGCTTATTTCGCACGATGCTGGCTGGTACAAACCTGGCGAACCTCATGGAGGCAAATTTGTGGGGTTTACTGCCATTTTTGAAAACTCTTCCCTTCTCCAGCAAAAAGGTTTTACTGAAAATGATTTTGAGCAATTACTTGTGCATAATCCTTTTGAGGCATTCACAATCAATGTCCGAAAAATATAAAATCATGGTATTTCTTCCCTAAAAAAAGCCGCTTACCCTCTCTCTAAAACCATTGGTAAAGATTGTTTTTTATTACTGGGTATTGCATAGTACCTTTGAATCAACAATAACAGCCATAAACAATCAAATTCATTAAAAACTCAAAATTCATACAACCATGACAACGAAAAGATTGCAGAGAATTCCTTCAGAAAGCAGAATCGGTGGCGTAGCCGCTGGTATGGCCGACTACTTTGGCATAGACACTACTCTAATGCGTATTTTGTGGGTAGTTTCCTTTTTTGCTTTTATCCACGTACCTATTGTTATTTTGTATATCGTGATGTGGACCATTATGCCCAAAGGCACACGTCAAAACGATAATGGTACTGAAGTCCAAATCATCTAACACAAAAAACCCCGAATAACTTCGGGGTTTTTTGTGAATTAGTTTTTTAGTTTGTCCACCAGCCAATTGGTCATTTTTACGCCTTGTTCGGGGTAAGTCCAATGGCCTGTTTCGAGGGCGAGGTAAAGTTCTTTGGGTGCAGTAATGGTATTGTAGGCTGCATACATAGAGGTTGGGGGACAAGTTTCGTCATTAAAGCCCCACGAATAATAGCCCGGCACTTGGAGTCGGCGGGCAAAATTGACTACGTCATAATAGCCCACAGTCGCTAATTTTTCGGGAATGTTATTGACAGCTACGCTGTTTTTATCAAAATAATGTGGCCAGCCTCCCGCGCGACCTTTCAGATAGCCTGTTACATCCGATAAAGCCGGATAAAACGCTCCCAGCCATTTTACTCTACTATCTAATGCCGCTGTAATGATAGACAACGCCCCTCCTTGGCTGCCACCCGTAACAGCCAAATGAGTACCGTCGTACTGGGGCAGTTGGGTCAAAAAATCATTGGCACGCACACAACCCAAATAGACTCGTTTGTAGAAAAAGCGATCGCGGTTATCTAAATTATAGGTATTGTACCCATTCAAGATGCCTGCGCCCAAATCCAAATAAACCTGTGGATCCATATTGACGGGGATGCCATGAATACCTATTTGAAGCGTGATAATACCTTTTTCGGCATTGGCTACATCGCCATAATAAGGCCGAACTCCTGCGCCTGGTACATGCAATAATGCAGGGTATTTACCTTCTTTCTTGGGAACACACAAAATACCGTATAGCCGTGCTCCTACCCTAAAATTTTGTATATTGACATGATAGACGTTCACATTTTCGGTGCAGCGTTCTGGCAAAAGTGTCATCTTAGCATCCAAAGGTATTTTTGCTAAATCTGCCTTGGCTGTTTGCCAAAAAGTATCAAAATCTGCTGGGTTATCGACCGTGGGCTGAATGTTGAGCGGGTCAAAACCTGCCGTGCCGAGGTTTCGGTACTCTTTCCCGTCTATTTCGGCTACGGCCACACAGCGCAGAAACCCGCCTGTTTTCATAGTTCCTCCATCAATGGTAATCATCCCATTAGTCAATGTAACGGTTTCTTTTTTGATGGGTTCCATTTTTTCAGGGCCTATTTCATAGCGGATACGGGTGTTTTTGACCAAATTGCCGTTTTGTAGCACCGAAATCGTGAACTTTACATTTTCGCCCGTTTTGTAGGTCCAGTCAAAGTGGTCAGGTGCTACCACTACTTTATACAGTTTTTCGACGGGCTGCGCTATAACCACCGAAAAAGAAAAAAGAAAAAGTAAAAAAGAGAGTTGTTTTTTCATTGGAGAAAGAGGCTAATTGGGGAATTGATTGATTTAAAAATTTCAGTGTTAGTGCTTGCTCATAACAGGTTATTTTACAAAATATCTTCCATCACAAAAATAAGGTTTTGGTTGAGGTCAAAGAAGCCAAATTCATGGGTATTCCAAGGAGTATTGGCCTTAAAGGACGCTTGAGTTACTACGCCACGCTGTACGAACTCCTCAAAAATAGGCTGGATATTGCGTACAGCAATTCTAACAACCGAGCCACCAAGCAGCGGGTCTTCGGGTGTGTCGGCGTGCCATTGCAAATGAATACACAGATTTTCTCGGTAAATAACTGCGTACATCTTATCGGCAAAATATACCTCAAAGCCTGTATTTTTCTGATACCAAGCTACATCTCTGGCAATATCAGCAGATGGAATGACAGGGATAGTTTGAACAAATTCTGTTTCCATAAAAATAGTCTTATCATAAGCTAAAGCCTCGATGGATTCTTTTCTAAGCACAATTTGTATTTTTGCTTCTTAAACATGATAAAAATAGCTACAAATTGTCCTTGAAACTACCCAAAGTTGTTGTGTTGCCTGATGCTGGCAAAGAGAATCCATTTCAATATGAGCTGGTCAAGTATTTACAAAAAAATGGAATGGACGTAGTGATAGGCCAAAAATACACTTTGGGTAGTACTTTCCGCGCCTTGCTCAAGCATAAACCCAGCATCCTCTACTACGATTGGGTGCATAGTTTTATCTTGGGCAAATCGCTGTTATGGAGCAGCGTGAAGTCGCTTGTTTTTGTATTAGAAATCATTTGTACCAAATACATTCGACATGTCAAAATCATTCATACCCTACACAACCTCCAAAATCATGCAGGTATTTGGTTGGGTTTAGAGCGTATTATTTACGGTTTTTTCCTGCGTCAATGCCACCAGATTCGGGTCTATAATGAAGCCACTAAGGCCGCTGCAATGGCGCGTTTTGGCTTGAAAGAAGATGACTTAAAAATCATTCAAGATTTGCCCTATCACTGGTATTACGAAAATAAATACACTCCCGAAGAAAGCCGTAAAAAGCTGAATTTAGACAGTAATCAGTTTGTTTATTTGTTTTTTGGAGAACTAAAACCCTATAAAGGGCTACATGATTTGCTGGAGGCTTATGCCCATATAGCCCAGCCCAACGACTGCTTGGTCATCGCTGGTAAAAGTTACGATTCCGATTATTTTGCATCGCTTCAAACATTAGCTAATCCAGTACCGAGTATTATTTTTCATCATCGTTTCATTGAAGACAGCGAAGTACAGCTTTTTTTTAATGCCGCCGATGTAGTGGTGCTTCCTTTCGTTCGTATTGACCATTCGGGTTCGATTGACTTGGCCATGTCATTTGGCAAACCCATTATTACCCTCAACACAGCAGCCACCTCTCAGCTTTTGGCCCATCAGTCATGCTTACTTTTCGATACACCGGCGCAGTTGGAATAATGTTTGAAAAATGCTAAAACCATTGATAAAAAAGCCATTGGGTATCAAAATTTTAAAAAAGCAGATAGTACGAATTACCAAGATATTTTGCAATTATTTCGGATATGAAACAAATCTTAAAAAAAATAATAGGGCCTGATACCCTTTATAGGTTGGGGGCTTTGCGTTTACAAATCAAAAGTATTCCGTATCGTTTGGGAAAGGGGGTTGTTTGTCCTATTTGCGAAACAACCTACAAAGCCTTCATGCCTTTTCGGTACCGCAAAAACGCCTATTGCCCTACCTGCAAGTCGCTCGAACGCCACCGCTATATTTATCTTACCCTGCGCGATCGTTTGGGGTTTTACGCACCCCCTTGCAAAAAAGTACTGCATTTTGCTCCTGATATTTGCTTAATACCAAGCATCAAGCAAAATCCTCATATTGAGTATGTTACAGCCGACTATATGACTTCTTTTACAAGTAGTATTACCGTACAACCCGACTATGTGATGTCTATTGACGACATTCAGTTTGACGACAATAGCTTCAATGTAGTCATCGCTATCGGCATTTTGGTGATGGTGCCTGAAGATACTAAGGCCATGCGCGAAGTACTGCGGGTATTAAAACCTGGGGGCTATGCGGTTTTCCATGACCCTATCAATTTAGAACTCACTTACTCATTCTCAGATGCTACATTGGCCCCAGCCGAAAAGCAAAGCCTTTATCATGGCCACGACCAACGCTGGTATTATGGGGCCGATTATGCCGATAGGTTGCGAGCGCAGGGTTTTGAGGTAGAAATGATATATATGCCCAACAGATTGATCACAAAAAATACGGTATTTCGCCAAAAGAGAAGGTCTATATTGCCCAAAAGAAAGCATGAAAATATTGTTTTGCACCAATGCTTTCGAGCATGTTACCAATGGCCCAGTGCGGTTTGCTAATATTATTTTGGAAATCAATGCTTTGTACCCCAATCACGAACTTCACATTCTTACAGAAGATGTATCTGAGGAGCGTTTGGCAGTGTTGAAGTATGTTCATAAAGTAAAGCTAAACATTCCTCGCTTGCTCAAGCCCTTGGGACAAATCTACGTTGGTTTATTTATTGGCGGCACATCAAGCAAATCGAAAAACGTTTGATTTTGATGTGCTGGTTTTCATCAATTCATTCAATGGTACTTGGGCAAGTTTGATGTCTAAAAAACCCACGGTGGGTATGATTAATGACGAGAAAAATATGCTCGCAACTTGGCAAAATTTTGAACTAAAATTGCTGTGGATCAAACGATTCACTTTTCAGCAATTTGAGAAATTATCGGCACATAAGCATCGTTTAGTGATTGCCAATTCAGAATTTTTGCGGCAAAGAATCCAAAACACGTACAAATTGCCTGTGCAGAGAGTACAAAAACTCTACAAGTCCATCCCATTAGATACCATTGTTTTTAACCCCGATCGGGCGTTTGACACTCCAATTAAAGTGCTATTTGTCAAGGCCGACTATTTGGTGGGGCAATTGCCTTTGGTCGCTGCTTCTTTGAAAAAATTGAGTAATTATCAATTCTATCTGACTGTGGTAGGGCCGAACCTTGGTTTGAACCACACTTGCACGCTTTTTTCGAGATACACCCAATATTACGCTCAACTATACAGGCCCACAACCCCAATCGGAAGTATATGCTTATTTGCGTAGCCATGATATTTTTTGTGTTCCTTCTTATACAGAAGCCTTTGGCGTGGCCAATATCGAAGCCTTGGCACATGGAATTTCGGTAATAAGCACACGTGTGGGCGGTATTCCCGAAGTCTTAGACCATGGCAACAACGGCTGGCTTGTTGAGTCGGGTCAAGTAGAAGCACTTGCAGCAGCTATCAAAGAATGTATTGAAAACCCTAAACTACGCCTTCAAAAAGCCGAAAGAGGCAGAAGTTTTATTCAAAAGTTTTCCAAAGACGAAATGTTGCGCAACTTTGTAGAAATGTTGAATACAGCCAATGAGATTGTTTAGTATTTTTTTGAACCGAAATAATCAAAATCGTTGGGATTGGCATCTGTTTTTGTATTTCCTCAACGTATTTTTGATTGTGTATGGCTATGGGCTACGCGACCAAACCTTCAGGCAGTCAAAATGGTTCGAATTGCGTAGTATCTGCGTCGTTGGTAGGTCTTCTTTAGCACTGTCTCAAGGATTTTCAAGTTTGATAAACAGAAAAATTGGGTAGTTTATGGCTTCTGCTACTTAATATCATCGTTTTGCCGTTCAGTATAGACGTTACCCGTAGCATAGGGAGAATAGCCGCTTGGGTGCCGTTTGTGATTTACACTAATTATTTTGTGGTCTATCTTTTTACACGCTATACCAAAGATGAAGCAAAACTAAAACTCTTACAAGTGTTTTGTTTGTCGTATTTTTATCCCGTTGCTTTGATGTTTGCATACGGTATTATGTTTCAAACGGAGAATATCTATGGGCTGACTATTGGCTCTTACCGCACCAATGTATTGGGTTGGGCTTGTGCATTTTTTATATTGACGGGATTTGACCTATACGCCAATTACCCAATTCCAAAATGGTTACGTCTATTGTTTTTAATTACCGTTATTTTTTCTTTATGGGGCGTTGTCCTCACAGGCTCTCGTAGTAGTTATGCCAGTTTAGCTCTGGGTGCTATGGTATTGGTGCTTAGAAGTAATCGAGTATCTAAAGGCTTGAAAATAGCCGCAGGTCTCTGTATATTGGGGTTTGCCTACTATATTGTCAATAGTGCCGATTCGGTGGTTAATCTACGGGCCAGTTATGCCGAAATTCGCCAACAGCGAGGAGAAATTAGATTCAAACTGGCCGAAACAGCCACGAATACTTTTTTAGATAATCCCTTTGTTGCTACTTCACAGGATTTGGATTTGATAGCTTTCAAAAAGGTTAAAATACTATGCAGGTGTAAAAACAGATTTAGCGCCGCACAACTCGTACTTAGAAATATTTTTTTCGAGTGGTGTTTTGGCTTTCCTATTCTTTATGGTTTTTTTCGCAGGCAATGCGCTATGGAAATACCTTAGTTTGACAGCCAGCATTTTGTGTCTTTCCCATGCTCCTTCTTGTTCCTTATTTTGAATCAAACCTTAATGCAGGTCAGTTTTTATTTTTTCCGTGGATGACTATTTTGTTTTATTACATTCATGTATCATCGCTACAATTTAGGAAGGTATAGAGCGGGTAGCCAAACCCTTATGGCAGGCTACCCGCTCTTTTTTACTTCGTATCGCTTCCAAAAAGTCCTTTGATAAAGCCCGTTGCTTTTTCGATAGCCTCTTCAGCATCTTCCTTGAGGTCTTCTAATTTTTCTTGAGCTTCATGTGCCAATTCACCTGCTTTTACTTTTGCTTCGGCAAAGGCTTCTTCTGCCTCCTCTTTCATTTCATTGGCTTTGGCAGCAGCCTGTGCCTTGAGCCCTTCCACATCTACGCTTTGTAATTTTTCAGTGATATTTTCTTTTATATCGTCAAAGGCTTCCTTGGCTTCTGCAGCCATTTCTTGTGCCTTGGCTTTGGCTTGTTCGGCCGCATTTTTCAATTGCTCTTCCATAATTTTGTAGTTTGATTTAAAGTATAAAATAAAGATGAAATACAAATTTAGATGAATAAAAGTTGGGTTAGGGAAGAATTAGGCATTTTTAATTTTCGTATAAAATGTATCTTTGTAGAGATTCCCTAACCTTCTGACGGCCAATGGGCTTTATGTTCTCATTTTGATTTTGGGTCAGGAATTTCTATTTTTGTACAAAATCTATATCTAACCTAATAAATAGCACAATATAGTGGATATTTTCGAGAAACTACGCAGCAACTGGGGGCCTATTGGAGCAGCCGCCAAAGCACTCAATAGCCATCATTATTTTTCATTTCCAAAATTAGAGGGCGAGATAGGCCCCCATATGAAATTCAAAGGAATGGATGTATTGAATTGGAGCCTCAATAATTACTTGGGACTGGCCAATCACCCAGAAGTACGTCAGGTAGATGCCGAAGCCTCTGCACAATGGGGACTTGCCTATCCGATGGGTGCGCGTATGATGTCGGGCAATTCAGATTTACACGAAATTTTTGAAAAAGAACTGGCCGAGTTTGTCGGTAAAAAAGATGCCTTCTTGCTCAATTATGGCTACCAAGGCGTGATGTCGGTCATTGAATGTGTGTGCGATCATCGCGATGTGATTGTCTATGATGCCGAATCTCATGCTTGTTTGATTGACGGTATTCGCTTGCACAAAGCCAAAATGGGCCAATACTACAAGTTCAATCACAACGACATGGCCAGCCTTGAAAAAAACCTGATTCGGGCTACCAAGCTCGCCAATGAAAAAGGCGGAGGCGTGTTGGTCATTACCGAAGGCGTATTTGGCATGTCGGGTAAAGTGGGCAGTTTGGATAAAGTAGTCGAGCTTAAGCAAAAATATAATTTCCGCCTTTTAGTGGACGATGCCCACGGCTTTGGTACCATGGGCGACAATGGCGGTGGTGTTGGCGAGCTATTTGGTGTATCGAAGGATATTGACCTTTATTTTGGCACTTTTGCCAAGTCAATGGCTGCTATTGGTGGTTTCATTGCTGCCGACGACCCCGATATTATCATGTATCTCAAGTATAATATGAGATCGCAAACCTATGCCAAAGCCTTACCCATGCCATATGTAGTAGCAGGCCGCAAGCGTTTAGAATTAATCAAAAAACATCCTGAGCTACGCCATAATCTTTGGAAAATTGTTGATGCGCTCCAAAGTGGTCTTCGTGCGCGTGGATTTGATATTGGCGAAACTACCTCGCCTGTTACACCCGTATTTATGCAAGGCTTAGAAGGGGGGCTACCCGAAGTCACCAACATGGTGCGCGACCTACGTGAAAATATGGGTATTTTCTGCTCTATCGTGGTTTACCCCGTTATCCCAAAAGGCCAAATTATTTTACGTTTGATTCCTACGGCAATTCACACTTTAGAAGATGTGGAGCGAACACTCATTGCTTTCGATACCATGCGCCAAAAATTGGACGCGGGTGTTTATCGTGCAGCCTTGGTCGAAATGGCCTAATTAACTTTGATATCTTTCTTGAACGCGGGTATCTCTCAGCAGAGTACCCGCTTTTTTATTGCGTTCGTATGAGGATTTTGACGCTACTCAATGCTTTAGTTTTAAAAGCGCAATAACCTATGAAAACAATGCTGTTTACTGTAGTCTTAGGACTCTTTTGTTCTGCCACTTCTTTGGTTGCTCAATCGCTCCGTTTAGGCGTTGCAGGCCTTACCCACGATCACGTCCATCAGATTTTACGCCGACCCGCCCAAGGCGATATAGAAATCGTGGGCATCGCCGAGCCTAATCGGGAATTGGCTATGCGTTATCTCAAACGCTACAACTTACCAGAAAGCCTTTGGTATGCCAGCCTCAGTGATATGATTACCGCCACAAAACCCGAAGCAGTATGCGCCTTCAATAGCATTTTTGAGCATAAGAAGGTAGTTGATATTTGTGCACCCAAAGGAATCCACGTGATGGTAGAAAAACCGCTCGCTGTCAGCAATGCCCATGCCGAAGCGATGGTTAAGCTAGCTCAAAAACATAAAATTCATCTTCTCACCAACTTTGAAACTACTTGGTATGCCAGCCATAAGGCAGCTTTTGAATTGATTCATGAAAAAAATGCGTTGGGGGAAATCCGAAAAGTAGTAGTACACGATGGCCATAAAGGCCCCAAAGAAATCGGCTGCTCCCAAGAATTTTTATCGTGGCTTACTGACCCCCTCATGAATGGTGGCGGTGCTATCATTGACTTTGGTTGCTATGGGGCAAATCTAATGACATGGTTCATGAAAGGCGAACGCCCCCTGAGCGTAACCGCTGTAACACAACAAATAAAACCTGCTATTTATCCCAAAGTAGATGACGAAGCCACTATCATTCTGACCTATCCTCATGCCCAGGCTATTATCCAAGCTTCTTGGAATTGGCCTTTTGATCGCAAAGATCTGGAAATCTATGGACAAAAAGGAACTGTATTTTGTGATAAAACACTCCAAATACGCGTTCGACAAGGAGAATCGAGAGATCCCAAAGAAGAAACTCGACCCATAGCTGCACTCTCCTCTCCCAACGATGACCCTTTTTCTTATTTTGCCGCAGTGGTGCGTGGCAAAATCAAAATAGATAAAGACCTCTCATCGCTCGAAATCAATCAAATTGTCGTAGAAATATTGGACGCAGCGGTGAAATCAGCCAAAACAGGTAAAACGGTGTTATTGCCAAGGCAGTAGTTTAGCACTTGTATAGTTGGCACCCATCGGAATAAGATGCCCATTGACGGATACTTCATAGCGGTCAAATCGTTCTACTTTGTCTTTGGCTACAATGTAGGAACGATGAACGCGAACAAAACGCTCTGGGGGCAATGTTTTTACGGCCTCGCTCATGGTCATACGCGACGCTATTTTCTGTGTTTTTGTAACAAAGACCACATAATTGCCACCTGCTTCCAAATACAAGATATCGTCTAATTGTACTCGTACTTGCTCATATCCATTTTTGACAAAAATACTTTCCGTGTTGGATGAGCCAATTACGTTTGTTTGTCGTAGTTTAAAAGTATCGTGTGCTTTGGTACAAGCCTTCAAAAATCGAGAAAGGGCAAAAGGTTTGAGTAGGTAGTCCACTGCGTCGAAGTCATAGCTTTGTACAGCGTGTTCTGAATAAGCCGTCGTAAAAATCACTAAAGGAGGAGTGGACACAATTTTAAGCAATTCTAAGCCCGATATATCTGGCATTTTAATGTCCAAAAACAGTAAATCAACTGGTTCTTTCTGCATATAATCCAATGCTTCAAAGGCATCTTGAAAAGTACCTTTGAAGTGTAGAAAAGGGGCTTTTTCGGCAAAAACTCGAACAATATCAAGGGCTTTGGGCTCGTCGTCTATGGCAATGGTATTCATCTTTAATGAGTTTGTATCAATGAAAAAAAGGCGTGTTTATAGCTTTCTGAAATAGGAATGAGGGTGTCTTTAATACGAATACGATCTTTTTCGATTGAATCTATTTTTGACACTGCTACCATGTAAGATTTATGCACACGACACATCATACTCGGCAAGAGCTGTTGCTCAAATTCATTAAAAGTTTGGAGTGTCATAATTTTTTTGTGCAAAGTATGAATACGCCGATAATCGCCCATTCCTTCAATAAACAAGATTTCATCTAACACTATTTTCTCTAAGCGGTATTCTGTTTTGACAAAAATATATGTTTTGGGAAGCGCGGCTTCAGATTTGGGTAACAACGCCTGTACTCTATCCACAGCTTGTACAAAACGCTCAAATGTATAGGGTTTGAGTAAATAATCGGCTACCTTCAAATCAAATCCTTGCAGTGCGTATTCATGATAAGCCGTTGTAAGGATTACTTGGCACTTTATTGTGCTTGTCTGTAATAATTGAATTCCCGAAAAATCACCTAAATGAATGTCTAAAAATAATATATCTATTTGGTTAGCTTGTATGTATTCCATGGCTTCTATGGCACTATCAAAAGTCGCCAATAGCTTCAAAAAGGGTAGTCTTTGAACATAATCTTTAACCTTGTCAAGTGCAAGTGGCTCATCTTCTACAATCACACAGCTAATTTTCATAGTGATAGAACTAATTTAACCTGATACGTCATTTCATTTTTACGAATATCTAATGTATGATTATGGGGATATAACAAAGCCAATCTCCGTCTTATCAATTCATTTCCTAATCCCCCATGCTCTGACTTTACAGTAGTAGGTTGGTATTTGTTTTCGCACTCAAAACTGATTTCGTCTTTACTTATGCTTACTTTTATGTGAATCACATTACCCTGTTTAATTGGTGCTGCATGTTTGAACGCATTTTCTACAAATGGAATCAAAATCATAGGTGCAATCACTAAATCAGTAACCTCTCCAATGCTTTGAAAACAGACAAAGTCAGGGTTGGAGGTCCTGATTCTATACAATTCAATGTATTTTTCGATATAAGCCAATTCTTTACTGAGCAATATTTTCTCGGTTTTGGTTTCGTACAACATAAACCGCATAATATCAGACAACTGGTTGAGATAAGATGAAGCGTTCGCAACATTTTTTGTAATCAACACGTCAATATTGTTGAGGGTATTGAACAAGAAATGGGGGCTAATCTGTGATTTGACCAAAGCCAACTCCATTTCAAAATTCTTTTGAGTTAATTCTTCTTTTAGTTTAAGTTCCGAGTACCACCTTACAAACCCTTTCATTATCAAGCCAATAGCGCCGTTTAACAAAGCAATAATAGCAATAACTGTAAGTACTTGTATGGATGAAGGAAGCCCATCATTAAAAATACCTGGGCCAATATGCAGCGAATGAAGTAAATCTATGGCCACTGCACTCATAAGACTACTGCCAATGGCCGTCAAAGTACCCATCACAAACAAGAGCATTATTTTACGGCGAATGAGAAATTGATCAAAAAGAAGGGTATAAAATAGATAGAAACCCAAAACAGCGGGAAAAATAGCAAAAGCAGTAAAAAAAATCTCAAAGCGGAAATCAGTAAAAAAGGGTTGGTGCTTCAAGTTAGAGCCTATATGAAGACATGCTAAAATAAGCAGCAATAACAGTAGATAAAGCAACCAATAGCATACATGCAAAGAAACTATAACGATTTTTTTCATAAACAATCATCAACCTTTTTCCTTTTTAAGGAGATAAAACACATACCCCATCACCGTAAATGTAGCAAAATAGCCCAACGCCAAGCCGTGGATATTCACCGTTTGCATCATCTCCATCTTTGCTCCTCGCAAAATAAAAAAATTGTAAGAGCAGTATGTATAAGGAACAAGAAAGCCATACTCCCACTGAATGGCAAACAGTGCTGCCAACAATGTGCCAATACCAACCCCAAGTGGCACAAAAAAGTTACGAAACTGAATACTAACAAGGTACTGCAAGGCAACGATGGGTAAACAGTCTATGAAAAAATAGCAACTTGTTCGTAAAAAATAGCCCACAGGAAATGGTTCTTGGGGATAATCCATGTCTTTAATGATAAAGGAAGGTACCACACCCGAGAGATAAATACCAATATTGAACAAAATGAAAAATTGAAACATCATCAATAAAATAATGCTCAATTTACTCCAAAAAATGACACTAAACCCTTGCGGTGTAGTGTGTAGTTGTTTCCAAGTATTGTTTCTAAATTCAATCTGAGCAATCAAACTCGTAGCCAATATCACTCCCATAGGCAGTAGAAAAATAGACATAAACTGCCAACTCTGACTCATGAGCGTTTCCCAAAAACGAGGAGTTTGGCTTTCGGTGCGTATTTGATTAGGGTATAGCAAGTGCCGCGCCAACATGATTGACGGGATAAAAAAACCGCCAATCACTACCAACCAAGCTGCTAAACTACGTTTTGTTTTGAGCCATTCGCTCTGAAAACTATAAAAAAATGTAACCATTTCAGTGATCCGTTAAATTCATAAAAATACTTTCTAAGTCATTTGTCACAGCAGCAATGCCATAAACTTCAATCCCCTGATTAACTAAGTTTAGATTAAGCTGTGCAATCGCAGGTTGGGGCAAGTGTGGTAATAAGATTTTTCCCTCTTTGATATGTGCTTCCAATTGATGATTGTGCATCAGTTGAAGAGCCGTCGCATTGTTATTGGTTTCAAAAGCAAGAAAAGAGGCTTGCTGCTGCCGTTGCATCAGTTCATTTAATGAACCTTCAAAAAGCATTTTTCCTTTGTTAATAATGCCTATATCGGTTACTAATTTTTCAATTTCGGGTAATAAATGACTCGAAATCACAATTGTAATACCTTCATTCTGATTAAGATTTTTGAGCAATGCCCGCATTTCAATAATACCGCTTGGATCGAGGCCATTGGTAGGTTCATCCAAAATCAAAAGGGCAGGATTGTGAAGTAGCGCAACAGCAAGCCCCAACCTTTGTTTCATTCCCAATGAAAACTGTCCCGCTTTTTTGTGGCCTGTGTGGGCCAATCCTACTAATTTTAGTACTTCTGGAATTCTATTTTTGGGACATTGATAAATTTTCTGCCAGATAGTCAAATTTTCGACAGCCGTTAGATGACCGTAAATAGAAGGGCTTTCGATAAGCGAGCCAACATGGCGTAAAATCTCCAGTCGTGATTTTTCAAACGATTGCCCAAAGAGTAATATTTCTCCTTTTTGCTTTTGGAGAAGCCCCAACAAAAGTCGCAATGTAGTGGTTTTTCCTGCGCCATTAGGCCCCAAAAAACCGTAAATACTCCTTTCTCTGACTTTAAGATGGACGTTTTCTAAGGCCCAATCGCCGTTGGGAAAGCGGTGAGATAATGCTGCTACTTCAATACTATACATGGCTGCCAATAGATTTTGGTGATACCTCAAAATTGATGCGTTATTTTGGGACAGCCAATTGAATTAGGTAAGTCAGCTAATTTTATCGGTCAGTGGTACGTTTTATACTGTGTTACTATTTGTGGTACCTATCAGAGTTCATCGTATGTGGCCATTATGGCATTGAGTTTTGATGGTGTGCGTTTTTTTGCAAAATCAATCTCCAAATGTACTGAAAACTCTTTTTCGGTACGGTGCAATTTGAGTTGGTGATTTTTTGGGTAAAGCAGCTCCAGTCGTTTCTGCACATTGACTAATCCAATACCCGACGAATGTTTTTCGGGGTCGTCTTCATGGCGAGCATGAAGACTATTGAAGACCGAAAATTGTAATTTTTCTTGTTGGCAATACAACTTTATATAAATCCAAGAAGGTTGGCGGAGGCTAATACCATGTTTAAAAGCATTTTCGACAAAAGGAATCAGCAGCATTGGGGCAATATTACGTAAACATAGTGAATCGTCAAGGTCAATTTTTAATTCCAATTTATCTGATTCTGTAATCCTAAGACGCTGTAAATCAATATAATTTCGCAGATAATTTACTTCCTGTTGCACATCAATTTGGTCTTGGTTGTTTTCGTGCATCATAAAACGCATCATATCTGACAACTGCTGAATGCCCTGCGATGTTTTTTCGGCTTTTTCTTCAATGGCCGTTGCATAGAGCGTATTCATGGCATTGAACATAAAATGCGGATTGATTTGGGCACGGAGAGCCGAGAGCTCGGCTTGGTTATGATTAAGATTAATTTCCAAAGGCTTGACCATCAGTTGCCGCACAAATGTTACGGCAATCGCTCCCAACCACGAAATAACCCAAAAAACAAGTATTTCGTTTAGGTCTAAGAAGCCAAAACGGTAATAGTCACGAAGCTTAGTAGCCTCAAAAATGACACAAAACACAATACTTGTGCCTAAGCTCGCTAACAAGGCATTGAGCATTTTCTGGGGAAAATCTTTGTTATATGTCCTTTTCCAAAAAGTAATATTTTTGAGTTTTATAAGAGAATGATGGTACAAATAGGCATGAATAAAAGCACCTTGTACCCAAATAAAAGAGGGAATGAAAAAAGTATTTCGATCTAATAATTGAATAGTAATAAGGATGACAAAACCAATGAGTGCCAAGCGACCACCTTCTTTAATAATTGTAGGATTTGTTTCATTTTCTGGTTGCTGTATAGCCCATTGATAGGCTTGAGACAGAATGGCATAGCACGATAAAAGGGAAAACAGACCTGCACTAAGTAAAGCTACATTCCTCAATCGAAAAAGTAACATTGTTTTAGCTCCTATGATACGAGAGAAACTATCATATCGAAAATCGAGTACTTTCCAAAAATATAAAAAGCTCCAAACACCTGTCAGGAGAACAAGCGCAATCAACCCCCACCCTATCAGCAGTCTGTTAAGGCTTTTTGGCCAATAACGTGGCAAAATAATCCGATTGAGTACATACCAACAACCATAAAGAGTCAAAAAAAGGCTTGTAATAGGCCATAAACCATTGAGTACCCAGTGGTATTCCAACTGTATACGTTGCTGCTCAAAAGTATCAATAGAAGACCAAATACGTAAAAAATGAAGGTAATCGTAGGCAAGAAAAAACGATAACATTAAAAAAACGAGGGTAGTGATGACCCAAAATTCAATCAAGCGGAAACGGTTGGTAGTCATAATAGTAAGTGGTTAAGAAAATGGCTGTTAATCGGTTAGACATTTCAAAACTACTTACAAAACATACCTTTTGGTAAAACTTGTGGTGAAACCGCTCAAAAATGGGATGAAATTATAGTGATAGGGCTGAGTCAATCTCACTCTCCTATGCCAAAGTAATCCCCGTTTCCTTGGCTATCTTCATTACAAAAAGCCGCGCCTCGTCGTATTCTTCGGGTGTACGCAAATGTTCGAGCATCATGGGTACTTCGCGAGGAAGTGCCGTTACATTTCGGAGGTAGGTGGCGTAATCCATTCCACCACGTCCAGGCATGGTTTCGGCAAAATGAACATCTCTTCCTACTACATCTTTGGCATGGCAAGAAACAATCCAGCGGCCCAGTTTACGAAAAGTATCATTGATGAGGGCTGTATTCTGATAAAATCGCTCAGGGGAGTTAATAATATTGGCGATATCTACGTGGGCCGCAAAAGCAGGACGGTCAATGGCCTTGATAAACTTGAGGCAAGAGTCAGCATCATTGGGCAAACTCCATCCCATCATTTCGAGCGCAAATTTGGCGGTTTTGGGCTTCACGGCATCAATTACTTTCCGACAGTTTTCAACTGTAGCATCAAAAAACGCTTTGGTGATATTTCTGGCATCGGGGCCATCCCAATGTTTGGGATTAAAAGAACCTGCAATATCAACACAACATAATGCCCCTATTTCGTCAGCCAAGGCAAGGCGCTCTGTCACGTAGCTGATATTCTTAGTATGCTTTTCGACATCTTGGTCGAGCATATTTACCCATGCTCCTACTTCAGCAATAATGACATTTTCTTGGGCAAAAGCTTGGCGAAGTGCGGCAATACGCACCGAATCTTTTAGCGCTACTTTGGGTATATATGCGGCACTGTAGCCCAACCGACGGTGCTCTCTTGCTAATTCTACGGGGTCATCGGTTTTTAAAAAAATAGGTCCACCCAAGCGCAAATGCTTCTGAGCAGACCTAAACTGGGGCAGTAGCGCAGCCCCTGTCAAAAGACTTGAGGTTTGAATAAAACGGCGACGAGAGAGGGGTTTCATCAAGTATGGTTTTGGATTTTGCTATACAAGCATAGAGTCAGCTTTTTATAATGTAGTCGAATGAGAGAAATAGACATTTATAAACTACAACTATTAGCATGACAAAAAGAATAACCAATTCTTCCGTTCAATAACTTTTTTACAACAAATCCCACCTTGAATCGTTGCGAACATAATACACACCTAATTTAAATGTATCATGGCCATAAAACGATACTTAGCATTGGTAGAAAGGGTTGATTTGCTCATTAGGCAAAAAGCCACAGGAAGCCCTCCTCAAATGGCAGCTAAACTTGGCCTCTCTCTGCGGGCTTGGCACTACCTCCGCGATGAACTTATTGAAGATTTAGCTTTCCCGATAGCTTATAGCCGTAGTAGGCAGACTTACTATTATGAAGCTTCCCCGCCTGATTTAACTATGCTGTTTTCTCACCTACTCTCTCATCCCCCTCGTAGTTTGAGAAACAGTAGCATTGAATAGATAAAGCCATTAATTATCAAGAATTTAACCGAGACATATTCTTTTCCTAACAAAAAAACAACATGAAAACTTTAAGAAATTTAATTCAATGCAAGTTGGTTGCACTGAAGGTTTTTAACATTGCATCAGCAAACACTCCAAATATGGCTATGAAATATCTATCTCAAAACTTCCTACAAGTAATTGCGCTCATTTGTATTTGTAGTATTCAAAATACAATGGCACAGGTTTCCTCCAAGACTATTTTCCTACAAGGAAACTTCTCATTTAAAGATAACAATAGCACGGTTATTGTTCACAAAAAACCTAATAATGATATCTATGACTTAACCCGAAATCAGGCTCAACTCAACTCTTCGTTAGGAGTAGGCTATTCTCTTTTTGAGAGGCTCATTTTTGGTGGAACATTCAATTACAATTTCAGAAAAGAAGAATTTGGGTCAACTGACTTGTTAACTGACCGTAACTATCATACATTTACTTGGGGACCTTTTGGGCGATTTTACATCATTAATAAAAAAGTAGGTCTTTTTACAGAAGTAAAATATTTGATGGGAAAGCATAGTGATATAAGTGGGTATAACGCTGAGGAGATCCAAAGAGGCACCTTATCTACTCTTTCTTTTGGAATAGGTGGAAACTACTTTGTGACTAAAAAGTTTTCTATAGAGGTGCTTGCCGCTTATCAATCAGAAAAAAGAGTTGGCGAATTAAAGCCCAATATGGATCCTTATGCTAATTCAAGAATTTCTTCTAGTTCTAACGCATTGCAGTTGAACTTCGGAATATCCTATTTCATTAAAACTCCTTAAAATCATGAAAAAATCATTATCATTCTTATTTTTGTTTTCATTATCCATTTATACCTATAGAGTAAATTCTCAAAATTTAATTCAAAACTCAGGATTTGAAAGTGTTACAGCGCTACCTTTTAATTCTACAAACTGTGAAAAGTCATTTGAGGGTCAGTCTTTACATTGGTACTCTACTCATGGTACGCCACATCTAAGTGCAGATGTTTCAACTGGTTGTGGAGGGTTTGAGCCTCGCAACGGAAATTTTAGTGCAGTTATGGTTTGTGCGGCTTTTGGTTTAGGAACTCCTTATAGTGAGGGAATCTTTCAATCCATAACTTTTACCAGTGGGAAAGTGTATAAAGTAACCTTTAAAGCCGCAAGTAGTAATGGTGGCGGTTCTACAAGCTACTTTATTAAAGCCACAACCGGGCTGTCAGCCTATGTAGGCTTTGATGGTCAGAGTATTCCCAATCCCGCTACAAGTACAACAATTTATAACGGGACAAGTCTTAATACCTCTTTGACACAATACACCACTTATTTTTTCCCTACAAGTAATTACAATCAAATCTGGTTTTATCCAGAGTTAAGTTCAGCAAATAATAGTGTCCATTTAGTTATTGATGATGTAGAGGTTACGGAAATTTCAGGCATTACTCAAACCTCTGGGACTAATGGCTTGGTTTGTAGTAGTGGTAGTTCATTTCAAAGTTTGTATTCATCTTCTTCTTACACTTGGAGTAGCCCCACTAGCAATTTGTCTATTTCGGGTAGCGGAAATTCAGTAACGGTTACACCTACAGGTAGCGGTAATGCCACATTGTGTGTTCAGGTAGATAATGGGCAAACGTATTGTACTCAGTTTTGGACAGGTCCACCAGCTATTAATAACATTACTGTTTACAATAATTATAACCAGCCAACAAATTCTACTGATATGTGTAATGGATCGGGTTTAAATGTGCAGGTTAATGCTACTCAAGCTACAAGTGCCTCTTGGAGTGTGAGTTGTTGTAATGCTTATCTGACAGATTATGGAAATGGAATGGCTTACTTCAATAGCTACAATAATGATTGTTATGGTTTGAATGTAACAGCTACAAATGCTTGTGGTAATACGCAAGATGGTGTAACTATCTGTGTAGAAGATTGCTTTTACTCTTACAGGGTTTACCCTAACCCTGCAAAAAATTATTTTTATTTGGAATTTGACCAAACCGATAATCTGTCTTCACTCCCTGAGCGTGTAGAATTGCTAAGTGAAAAATCTACTAACCCTGTACGCTCAATAAATATCCAAGAAGTACACGAAAGAAAGGGTTTCGTAAATGGCAATAGATTAGAGTTTGATGTAAAAGATTTGCCTCGCGGTGTTTACTATGTCCATGTAATTAATTCAAGAAGGAAGGAAAAAGAAAAGGATTCAATTCGCCTCATCATTGAATAATTTTTTAGAAAGGAGGTCATTTTACTAACTCTGGCTAACTGGCCTTACTTATCAAGGCCGCTTAATACCTCAGGATTGACTTTTCATCACTGCACTAAAAAGGCGTTGATTTTCACGCTAATTTCAAAAAATAACCTCATCAGCGTTTAAAACGCTGATGAGGTTGTAGTATGAGTACCTTAACTTTAGTCAATCAAATCAATACGCCCGCACTACACCACGACCTTCATAAAAATTGACATACGCCTTGTTGACTACACGATTTCCACCTGGAGTGGGGTAGTTGCCCGTAAAATACCAATCGCCACTGTGATTGGGGCAAGCTATGTGGAGATTCTCTACCGTTTGGAAGATGATGGATAAATCGGCCTTTAAATCTTTAGGGCGTACAATATCGGCTACCTTACGCGAGATTTCTTCGGGGGTAAATCGCTCAAAAATAGCGTTTACAAAGTTTTCGTGGTACGCATTTCCTGTTTCGAGTGCTACTACGCATTGGGCATATATCTCATCGCGTACATTGTCTAAGCCGCGTTCTTTCAATAACATGAGTGCTGCCCGAAAGGCCACAAAGTCTTTTACTTTCGACATATCTATGCCATAGCAATCGGGGAAACGAATTTGAGGAGCAGAAGATACAATCACAATTTTCTTTGGGCCCAATCGGTCCAAAAGCCGTAAAATACTTTTCTCTAAAGTGGTGCCCCGTACAATCGAATCATCCACAATCACAATGGTGTCCACACCTTTTTTTACTACCTCGTAGGTCATGTCATAGACATGCGACACCATTTCGTCGCGCGACTCGTCGCTGGCAATAAAGGTACGTTGTTTTACATCTTTAGACACTAATTTCTCGATACGTGCGCGAAACGATAAAATTTTATCTAATTGGTCGGGCGATAATTTACCATCCACAATGGCCTTCTTGCGTTGCTTGGTCAAGTACTCTTCCAATCCTTCTACCAGCCCAAAAAACGCAGTTTCAGCAGTATTGGGAATATAAGAAAACACTGTATTTTCGAGATCGTAATCTATTTCTTCCAGTATTTGTGGTACGAGTAGCTTACCCAATTGCTTACGCTCGTTATAAATATCAGGGTCAGAAGCGCGTGAAAAATAAATGCGTTCGAAGCTACATGAGCGTTTTTCGAGCGGCTTTAAGATTTGATGTTGGTCATATTCACCGTATTTGTCAATGATGAGTGCATGACCAGGGTTTATTTCTTTGATGTCTTCATAGTTGGCATTAAAAGCCGATTTGATGGCTGGTTTTTCAGAGGCTACTACCACAACCTCATCGTCGGCATAATAATAGGCTGGACGAATGCCCGCGGGGTCGCGAACCACAAAAGCCTGCCCTGAGCCTGTCATGCCGCACATGGCAAAGCCCCCGTCGAAATCACGGCACGAGCGGTGCAATACCCGCACCATGTCCATATTATCTTCGATAACATCAGAGAGATCAGGGTTTTCGTAAATTCCCTTGAAACGATCAAATACCCGTTGGTTTTCTTCGTCTAAAAAGTGTCCAATCTTTTCCATCACTGTCACGGTATCTACGCGGTCTTTGGGATGCTGTCCTAATGAAACCAGCTTATCGAAAAGCGAATCCACATTGGTCATGTTGAAATTTCCTGCTACCACCAAATTCCGGCTTCGCCAGTTGTTTTGGCGCAACATGGGGTGGCAGTTTTCGATTTCGTTGGCACCGTGCGTCCCATAGCGCAAATGACCCAGCCAAATCTCGCCCGTAAACGCCACATTTTCTTGCAGCCATTTGGCATCAAAACGGAGGTCTTTTTCGGAGGGACTTAAATCTTTAACTGCCTTTTTAAACTTCTTGTGTATCTTCTGAAAAATCTCTGCTACTGGCTGAGGATCTACTGACCGATAACGGCTAATATAGCGGCTACCAGGCGGAACCTCCAATTTGATGTTGGCCACGCCCGCGCCATCCTGGCCGCGATTGACCTGCTTTTCCATCAATGTATGTAACTTATGGACTGCGTATAGAGGCGTGCCGTATTTGTCAATGTAATATTGAAACGGCTTTCGGAGGCGAATAAGGGCGATCCCACATTCGTGCTTGATAACGTCGCTCATTAGATCGTATGAAGTGTGACGGTTTATTAACACAAAGTTAAGGAATCCAATTCCAAAGACTGCGTTAAATTTTAAAAAAGTTTAAAAACCTATCCTAAAACAGTATTGGAGGCATATTCCTATATAATACAGCAGTTTCTATGGTATTTGTTTTATAGGTAAGGAACAACCGTTTCGAGTCCCATGCCTCTTGACCCTTTGATAAGGACATGCGTATTTTGTTGAGGATGATCTACTATCCAATTATGCAATGAAAATTTATCAGGGAAATAATAAGCCTGTGGCAAAGCGGGAAGTGCGTCTTGTATCAGTTTTCCTGCCAAAACCACAAGGTCAAATTTTTGCTGGGCTATGAGTTTACCTAAAGCCAAGTGTTCGGCTGACGCATCTTCGCCTAATTCCAACATATCGCCCAAAATCACCATTTTACGCTTGGCGTGGAGTTTCCCAAAGTTTTCCACAGCCACAGCCATAGAAGAAGGATTGGCATTGTAAGCATCCATAATGAGGGTATTAGTGCCCTTTTGATTGATTTGCGAACGATTATTAGTGGGATTATAGTCGGCTACGGCTTGATTTGCTTCGTTTTCGTTCACACCAAAATACTGTCCGATAGCCAACGCTGCGGCAATATTTTCAAAGTTGTATCTTCCAGTCAGATGAGTATGAATCTTATTTTTATGGCTATCTTCATAAATAATCAGGGGCGAATCTTCTATTAGTTGGGGGGCAGAACTTTCGGATAAATACATAATTTTTTCGCCGAAAACCCGTTCATTAGCCATTTCTTGCAGCGTAGCATTGGCTTGGTTTACGAAGACCGTTCCTCCCGAAGCTGCCAGCCAATCATAGAGTTCCCCTTTGCCTTTGCGTACGCCAGCAAGCCCACCAAATCCCTCTAAATGCGCTTTGCCGATATTGGTGATGAGTCCGTGTGTAGGTTCGGCGATACTGCTCAGTAATGCTATTTCTTGTTGGTGGTTTGCGCCCATTTCTACCACAGCGATTTCATAGCTATCATCAATGGCCAATAAAGTCAGTGGAACTCCGATGTGGTTGTTCAAATTACCCTTGGTGGCATAGGTTTTAAATTTTTTGGCTAAAACTACCGCTATCAGTTCTTTTGTAGTCGTTTTTCCATTCGACCCTGTAAGGCCAACAATTGGGATATTTAATTGTTTTCGATGAAAAGCAGCAAGCTGTTGTAGTGCTTCTAAGCTATTATCCACCAACAAATACTGGTTATCCACAGCAAATTCAGCGTTATCCACAATCACATATTTTGCTCCTTTTTCCAGGGCCTCTTTGGCATATTGATTACCGTCAAATTTATCCCCACGCAAGGCTACAAAAAGGCAATCTTTGGTAATCTGTCGCGTATCCGTTGAAACGCCTGTGCATGTTTTGAAATGATGATATAATGTTTGAATCGTCATATTTAAAACTTTATTTCTCTTTGCTCCACACCTCATAAATCTTAGCTCCTGTACTACTAAGGCCACTATGGTGCCAGTCTTTTCCGTCTTTGAGTTCATAATCGAAAGTCAAAGAAGCTCCCACACGGTTATTGTCCCTGCTGAAAAACTCAATTTTTTCGGTATATTTTCCATCTTTGATGGTGTAAGTACCGCCCCTGTACCAGAAAACTGTTTTGTTTGAGGATTGATAGCAGCCCACTGAAAATGGGTGTCTGTCAGCAGTTTAAGGGTTTTGCGTGCACCTCTTTGCATTTGTGTAATACTACCATTTTCACCCATGCGGCCTGTAATGCGATAATTGGCTGCGGCAGCAGAACTGGCATTATCTATTTGCTGCCATTCGCCCAACCCCTCGGTCAGTAGTTTACTGCCCGAAATAGTAGTTTTAATATGCATGGTTTTTCCTACTTTGGAGGTATCTGCCGAATTAAACTCACTTATATAGGCAAGCATGCCTTCATGGAATGAATAGGTTCCACCTTCGGTATATAAAAACTCTTTTTCTTTGTAGCGGGTTATCATCAGATAGTTATCCGAACAAATCATAACTGTGGTTTTTCCATCTGGGGTTGTTTGTTTCCAAGCACCTTTCATTTGCGCAAAGGCAGCCACAGCAGCCGTTAGGATAAACACAATCGTTCCGAACAAATAGCGTAGTTTTTTCATCGTTTCCACTGGTTTTGTTTTTTGAGCAAATTTAAACCAAAACCCCTCAAAAACAATAAAGCAACTCACATCTGTAAGTTGCTTTACGAATCAATCAATTTTTCACCTTTTAAACGTTCATTAGGGATTCGCGACGGCGCATTTTGCCCGCTGGAATCCCAAACATCATTTTGAAACGGCGGCAAAAATAAGCCGTGTCCTTATATCCTACTTCGGCCCCAATGGCCCGGATACTCTTTTTGGTAGTACGCAAGAGCGTTACGGCCTCTTCCATGCGCTGGTACTCTATATAGTCTTGAGGGTTGATTTGCGTTAGCATTTTGAAATACTGCCCCACGTAGTCCTCTGATACATTGGCTACATTAGCCAGTACTTTATTGGATAAATCACCCCCTAAATTGTCTTTGATATAGGCAAAAATATCAATCAGGCGTGGGTCTTTAAAATAGGTACTGTTGGTAACCAGCTGTTCTACAAACAGCTTGTTTTTCAGAATATATCGTATTACCTCAATAGCCAGCTCTTCAGTTTTGATTTTGATAACCCGCCCACGACCAGGTGTATCATTGAAATCTTCTTGGAGAATTTCGCCAAGCAACCGAGCCATATAAGCATTATTCTTGATAATAAATGG
The DNA here is from genome assembly GCA_041392315.1 of Spirosomataceae bacterium. GTDB lineage: Bacteria > Bacteroidota > Bacteroidia > Cytophagales > Spirosomataceae > Runella. The sequence continues at coordinate 107,059 of JAWKMH010000009.1, forward strand.
CGGGATGTCGAGCGAAGTAAAAAATTTACCGAGTCAAATACCTTAGCATCAAAAGCTATTAGACCAAAAGAGTGAGGTATTTTTCCTACTTGGGGCGCGTCGCGAAGGCTATCGAAGTACAGCTCGCGACGGGTCAAAAACTCTTCATTGCTCACCACCTTGGGCTGGATATTATCGCCACTACTGTAAGTAACGGTGGCATGCTTGCCACCAGGGATAAAAAGCATATCGCCTACCTCTATTTTTTTCGCTGCCAAATATGACTTCCCCGTCATAAAGAATCATTAATGAATTTTCTACATCATAGAAATTCTTAATGGTAATAGTTTGGAGCATCCTTATATGGCGTGCCTTGATAAACTTGACACCCAATGATTCAATAATTTTATTATAATCTTCCATTTTAGAATGGTTTATATCTTCTTTGGTTAAATAGTTAAAAAACAGCTTTTGATGAAAATTTGTACAAATCTAATAATTGTACAAAACTAATACAAGTGTGGAATTTTTTTCAAGGTAAAAAAAAATACGCGAATCCTGCAAAGAATCGCGTACTTTTTTTTTAGAAAACGTCAAAAATTGGATTATTCGGGCTTTTTACCTTAAATGAATTATCTTCACTTTTTGTATTTCTGAGGTAATTTTTTTTATTTTATTAAATATACTGATTCAAAATATTTTCAAATAGTTCTTGCTTACCGCTTGTCTGTTTAGGTTCTCCATTCGCAAAAGCATAATCACGAAGACCTTCCAAAGTAAGTTTTCCATTTTCGAAATCCTTACCCACACCGCTGTCAAACGAAGCATAACGCTCAGTGCGTAGCTTTGTATAGGCTGATTTTGTCAGGATGTCGTTGGCAATCACAAGGGCGCGTGCAAAGGCATCCATACCTCCAATATGTGCAATGAAAATATCGTCCAAATCTGTAGAATTGCGGCGCGTTTTGGCATCGAAGTTGATTCCTCCTGGTGTGATGCCCCCTGCTTCTAAAATAACAAGCATGGCTTCTGTTAATTCGCTCAAGTTGATAGGAAACTGGTCGGTGTCCCAACCGTTTTGGTAATCGCCCCGGTTGGCATCAATGCTACCCAACATACCCGCATCGGCAGCTACTTGCAATTCGTGTTGGAAAGTGTGTCCTGCCAAAGTAGCATGGTTTACTTCGATATTCAATTGAAAATCCTTATCCAGACCATACTGGCGTAAGAATCCAATCACCGTGGCCGAATCATAGTCATATTGGTGTTTGGTTGGCTCACAAGGTTTGGGTTCAATAAAAAATGTGCCTTTGAATCCATTTTTACGTGCATAATCACGAGCTACGGTTAAAAACTGCCCAAGGTGATCCAACTCACGCTTCATGTTGGTATTGAGCAAACTCATATAGCCCTCACGTCCTCCCCAAAATACATAGTTGGCGCCGTCAAGAGCAATAGTTGCATCAATGGCATTCTTTACTTGCACCCCTGCATGGGCTAAAACGTTAAAATCAGGATTGGTAGAAGCACCATTCATATAGCGTGGATTAGAGAACACATTGGCCGTACCCCATAGCAATTTAACACCGCTTGCCGTCTGCTTCGATTTGGCATAATCGACAATGGCTTGCATCCTACGCTCATACTCACTCATATTGGGTCCTTCATCTACTAAATCAATATCATGGAAGCAATAATACGGCACACCTAATTTGGTGATAAACTCAAAAGCAGCATCCATTTTGTCTTGGGCACGCGCTACGGCGTCAGCTTTGGCATCCCAAGGAAAAACCTTAGTACCAGGGCCAAAGGGGTCGGCACCTGTTCCACAGAAAGTGTGCCAATAAGCCACTGCAAAGCGCAGATGCTCTTTCATGGTTTTATCACCAACCACCCGATTTTCGTCATACCACTTAAATGCCAGCGGATTGTCAGAATCGCGGCCTTCAAACTGAATTTTGGAGATACCTTTAAAATATTCGGTGTTTCCGAGTGTAACAGACATACAATAAGTTAGTTTATGTTTATGCAAAAGAAATTATGCTACTATAAGGAGTAAAAAATTAATTCTTACTGATACAAAGTAAAACATTAATTGTCATATTGACAATTTTATATTTTTTCTAAGATGAACTTTCCATCTTTCCTTCAATATCCTACTTTAAACATCATCGGCGTAGTTTGTTCAGACGAAATGATTAGAAAATTAGAATTCGAGGTTTTATTTTCGACAACTAACAACTTAAAAACATGAAAGCACTTCTCTGCCGTCAATATGGTCCACCAGAAAGTTTAACAGTAGAAGAAATCTCCCCTCTAAAGGCATCAAAAGGCCAAGTAGTTATCACAGTCAAAGCCTGCGGTGTCAATTTTCCTGATACGCTTATTATTGAAGGGAAATATCAATTTAAACCTCCTTTTCCTTTTGCACCTGGGGGCGAAGTAGCCGGCGTTGTGAAAGAAGTAGGAGAAGGTGTAACACATCTAAAGGTAGGCGACAACGTCTTTGCCCTTACGGGGTGGGGCGGTTTTGCCGAGGAGGTCTTAACGCCCGCCAGCAAAGCCTTTTTAATGCCTCCTCAAATGGACTATGAAGTAGCCGCCTCGCTGATGTACACCTACGGCACCTCGTATCATGCACTCAAAGACCGCGCCCAACTCAAAGAAGGAGAAACCCTTTTAGTATTGGGGGCAGCGGGTGGTGTAGGCTTAGCTGCTGTCAATTTAGGGAAAATCATGGGAGCAAAAGTCATCGCTGCTGCCTCAACTGATGAGAAACTTGCTTTATGTAAAGCATATGGAGCAGATGGACTCATTAATTATACCAAAGATGATCTTAGAGAAAGCCTCAAAAACCTCACAGGTGGGGGGGTAGATGTAATTTATGATCCTGTCGGAGGCGATTATACTGAGCCAGCCCTTCGTTCTATGAACTGGAAAGGCCGCTATTTGGTGGTGGGCTTTGCCGCAGGGCACATACCAACTATACCGCTCAATTTGGCCTTGCTCAAGGGCTGCGCCATTACGGGTGTATTTTGGGGGGCATTTGCTGAAAGAGATCCCAAAACTAATTTTCAGAATGTCATGGAATTGCTTCAATTTTATCAAAAAGGGCAAATGAAACCTTATATTCAAAAACGCTTTTCGTTGGAAGAAGCCCCACAAGCACTCTATGATATGCTTGAAAGAAGAACTATGGGGAAAATGGTGGTAACTCCTTAAACAAACAAAAGGTGGAGTCATGTCATGGCCCCACCTTTTGTTTGTTTATCTCAGAATTTACTTATCCCACCAAACACGGGTATATTGATCATCTTTACCTTGTTTGGCTACGACCGCCTCATAGTTGGTTTTATTGAGTGTTGCCTCAGTAGTAGGGTAGGCAAAACGACGTGGGATAGCTGTACCGCCATTGAGTGGCTTCTCTGCTGGTTTCAACACAGGAAAACCTGTACGCCGCCATTCTGCCCAAGCCTCACTTCCTTGATAGAAGAGAGCTATCCATCTTTGATTTCCAATGAGTTCAATCGCTTTAGCCGCGCTATACGCTACATCTGCCTGTGCGATGTATGTTTTGAAATCATCTGCAGTATAAACACCATACTGCTCCATAGAAGCCTTGATACCCGCTTCATACAAATCTTTGGCATTGGCCGAAGTCCAACCCAGTGCAGCAGCTTCTGCTTGTGCCAGTAATACTTGTGCATAAGTAATCACATTGACCGAAGAATTTTGCTGACGCAAGGCAGGAGCGACTAAAGACACATCTTGGGCTTTCCAAGTGACTGGAAACACCCCATATGGAACACCACGATATTCTCCATTTAGGTTTTTATCGGCCATCGCTGGGAGGCGTGGGTCTTTTAATTTCACTAAGTAATCCACAAAGGTGCTACTTACGGCATAGTCTTTCCGATTTGTTGTAATGTAGTTATTGTAGAGCGGGTGTTCGTTATTGGCTTCTGTAAGATAGGTATATTTGATATTATCAGCATTAGAAGTGAGCACCCCATCAGCCAATGCAGCAGCAAACTCGGTCTTTCCTTTGGCTGGATCAATTTTTGACAAACGCAGTGCGGCAATCAAACGAAGAGAGTTCGCAAATTTCTTCCACTTAGTAGCATTACCTCCTAAAAGAATATCGCCTACTACTGCTTTACCACTATCAAACTGCCCTTGTGCTTCTTTCAATTCCTTGAAAATCTCATTATAAATAGCTTGCTGTGTATCAAAGCCAGGACTAAAATTATCAGCCCCCTTCAAAGCTTGCGTATATGGAACATCACCCCACATATCTGTAATATACTGTGTAAAATAGGCTTTCATAATTCTTGCCACCGCTATTTGGTTGGCATTAGAGCCATTAGCTGCTGCAGTATTTTTGGTAGCAGCATCAGTATTAAGTTGAATGATATACTGTAAATTGTTGAGAGGGCCTGTGTACCAACCATTGTAACTAAATTGGATGGTTTTATAGCGAGATTCTTCAATATAGGTTACATCACCCAATTGTTGGGTATAAAGACCTGGTACTACATTGGTGACAGCAGCCCCAATGTTACGACTAACACCTGTCAATAAACTGGCCGTGTTTGGATTTGAAGGACTGTTAGGATTGACATTCATGTCCCCAAAATCATCGCAAGAAGTAGCTGCAAACAGCAGGCTCACTCCAAGAATAGTTTTTAAGAATGTATTTTTCATTTTTTAATTTCTTTTAATAAGTGATTGATTTAGAAGCCAAGGCGTACGTTAATACCAAATGATCGTACAGGAGGCAATTGCCCACCTTCTGTCCAGTAGCTTTCTGCTTCTGAGATGTCAATACCACCACCTACTGCACTATAAATCAATAGTGGATTGCGCGCAATGAAAGAAACATTGGCTGTTTTAAAGGTTTTACCCAACATGGCTTTGGGGAAATTATAACCAATCGAAACTTCGCGGAGTTTTACGAAAGTTTGATCGTACATCCAATATTCGTGGAATGCAAAAAGGCGGTCTTCGTATAGTGCTTGCGTTTCGGCACGTACGGTATTAGGGGTTTTGCCATCAGGGCCTACACCTTCAAGAAGAATACCACCACCATCAGCCACAGGATCACGCTTAGGTTTACCGAGTTCGTTGAGGCCCGCAGTTTCAGCAGCCAAACCTGCATAAGCATTGAACATCTTCGTTACGGAGAAGAATTTCCCACCAACAATAAAGTCCGTGTTGATACGCATATTCCAATTTCCATATGTAAAGCTATTCAAAAAACCACCCTTAAACTTAGGCAATACCGAACCTAAGTTTTGGTTGAGATCATACTGATACAAACCATCAGCATCTAAAATAGGCTGCCCTGCATCGTTACGTATAATTTTTCGACCCACAAATAAGCCCCAATCTTCGCCTTTCCGGGCATTGATGGTCAATCCACGCCAAGTAGAACCCAGCTGATAGTTGGTTAAACCCGGCGCCAATTCTACTACTTTTGAGCGACTACGGTCAAAGTTTAGGTCTGTTTCCCATTGAAATTTAGTGGTTTTTACTGGCGTTGCATTAATGTGTACTTCCCAACCTTTGGTTTGAATTAAACCAGCATTAATAATCGCATTATTGTAACCACTGGTAGGAGCCACTGCTAAAGGAATAATTTGGTCTTTGTTGTTGTTCTGATACATAGTAAATTCTATCCCTACACGATTACGGAAGAATTTCAAATCCACTCCCCCTTCATAAGACGAAGAAAGACCTGGCTTCAATGATTGGTTGGGCAAAGTAGTAGGCAGGTACATGGTCGGATTAGAACCGAATGGATTACCCGTACCGAAGGTCAAAGAAGTATTGTAAGGACCTATATCAGTACCTACCTGAGCATACCCCCCACGTAGCTTACCATATGATAAGAAACCACTGTTAGGCAATAAATCAGAGAAAACAACACTCGCAGAAACTGAGGGATACAGATAGGAATTATTGTTAACTGGCAAAGTAGAAGACCAGTCATTACGAACAGACCCTTCTAAGAAGAAAATGTTATTATAACCCAAGCTTACGTTTCCATACAAACTATTAACTCTTCGTTCAAATTTTTGACTGGTTACATTGGGACGATCTTTGGAGGCTGCAATATTATAAAAGCCAGGAGTTGTTAGTCCCCCTACCGTGGCCTGTGAGAAAACTTCAGTCAGATTATAACGGATATTTCCACCACCATTAGCTACCACAGAAAGGTTACCATAATTTTTATTGAAACTTAGTAAAAACTCATAGTTGTTTTCACGAGAATTCTGTACATAGTTCGCATAGCCCCCTTTACCTCCTTCATTCAAAGTACCTGCAGCTATACGGCCCTCTTGGAAATATTGACGTTGATCACGACGTGCGACTACAGCTAATTTTAGATAGTCCGTAAACTTATAATTCAAACCAAAGTCACCAAAAAGACGAGTATCGGTGCGACTGTTAGTGTTTTCATACATTTGGGTGTAAGGGCTATCCCAATATTTAGGCTTGGGGTCTAATGGTCCACCAATATTCCAACTACGGAAAGTACCATCTTCGTTTTTATAGTTTTTTAAATCATCAATACTCAATTGCCGCTGAAACCACTGGTTGAAAGAACCTATCGTTTGGTTAAAACCACCCAACAGACTTCCTGACGACCCATACTGGTCAGCAGGTACATTTTTTCCTTTGGTAGCCGTATAATTGATATTCAAGTCGGCGGTTAAACCTTTGAAAATATTCAAAGAGTTTTTGGCACTAATAAAATCTCGTGTTTGGTTACTATTGGGTATAATACCGTTGTTGATAATGTGTGTGTAAGAGATACGTGTTTGGTAGTTCTCTCCTCCTTTTGAAAAAGCAATATTAGAGTTATGACTAATAGGTTTCTCAAAGAAATCACGCACGTTGTTGGGGTTGGCAGTGATGGGTGTCAATTGTCCAAATTCTGGACCAGGCTGCCACGACCACGCCGAGCGGTGGAGTGAACCATCAATTTTTGGCCCCCAGCTTTCATCAGCGGAGTAGTCTAACATCTTTTGACCATTGAACGATGCCCAAGAAGCTGGATGAATAGCAGGATTATAGTTGAATATCTCCCAATCTTGCGAATAACCGCCTGCATATTCATTTTGGTATTTAGGAAGAATTCCAACCATATCAAAAGTTGTGCTATGGTTAATATCTAAACGACCTTCGCCTGATTTAGCTCTCTTGGTAGTAATCATAATAACACCACCAGAAGCGCGGTTTCCATAAAGGGCGGTAGCAGAGGGTCCTTTCAATACTGAAAGACTTTCAACATCATCCATGTTCACCGCATTGATGTCAGTTGGCGTTCCATCTACGATATAGAGTGGGTCGCCGCCAGTAAGGCTATTTACGCCACGGACACGGATATTGGGTGTACCAAATTTAGCACCAGATTGTCCTAAGACTTGTACCCCCGCAATTTTACCAGCCAAAGCATTACCTACATTAGCATCGCGTGCAGCGGTTAACTTATCGGATTTGATTTCTTGGACGGAGGTATTGATAGCACGTTTGTCGCGAGAGATACCTAAGGCAGTTACCACAACCTCTTGAAGTTGTGATACATCAGGTAACATCTTAACATTAATAACACTTTGATTTCCAATAGCTACTTCTTGATTTGAGAAACCAATAAAGCTAAAAACAAGCTGAGAACCATTAGGTGCAGAAACTTTATAATTACCTTCTCCATCAGTGGTTGAGCCTCGTGTGGTACCTCGTACCGTAACACTTACGCCTGGAAGGACAGAGCCGTCGTCAGCAGTTACTTTGCCCGTAATGGTGCGATCTTGGGCAAACAATGACAGGCCAGAAAATAGCATAGCTACTGCAGCCAGCAGTGTAAATTTACTTTTCATAATTAACGATTTAGTTTAAATTAAAAACACTTCTAAAGCAAAGTTAATAAAAATCAATTGTTAAGACAAGGATTTTCGTCATTTATTCTGCATGCAGAATAAATCAATATGTAAACAGTACCTCAACAAAAAGGGGCTGTTTTAGTAAAACAGCCCCTTTTTGTTATTCTTAAATGACTATTTTAGTCCACATCCCAAAACAGCCTGGTAGCAAAGACATCAATGGTACCTTGTGCTTTCACATTGTCTCCATTTGATCCAGATTCAGTATTTGGATAGAAGAATCGGATAGGTCTTTTGGCATCAGGTACTTGAATACTTTGTGGTGTTACAGGGAGGCCTGTTTTACGATATTCTGACCACGCATCTAAACCATTGAAGTTACACAAAGCAATCCACTTTTGGATGGCTATAGCACTGAGTTTGTCCGTAGAGGCATCCCAATCGTAGTTATCAATCTTACTTGCTTTGAATGCATCGGCTCCAGCAGTGTTTGCACCCAATACACGGAAAGACTGCTTCATACCTTCTTCAAAATAAGATTTTGCTGTTCCTGAAAGCGTTACGTCGCTATATCTTTGCTTGGCTTCTGCTAAATGAAATTGAATTTCAGCTGCAGTCATTAGTATATAAGGACGGTTAAACTCTCCTTTTACTAATAAGCTTGGCCCCAAAGCGCTTGCTCCTGCTGGCAAATAACCCGAACTTGCACCAAAGGGTACACCAATATAGTTCACTGCAAGTTCTGCCTTTGTGCTTACACCAGGCGTTGCGCTTTCTCCTCCAGTAGCATATCCAAGGCGCTTCAAGCGTAAAGTATCTTTCGATGCTTTCAGGCTATTTACCAGGTATTGCGTCAATCGTGGGTAATTGTTCAAAGCCCGTTTGGCTCCGTTGGCATCATACCCCCAACGGTCATACACGGGATTTAGCTTACCAGCAGTAGCTAAATAAAAGCCATTACCACCTGAGCCTATATCTTCTCCAGTAATAAACCCTGAGCCTTCCGAAACAATTTTATTGATTTCACCTTTGATGTATGCATCACGTCCAGCAACTCTTGCCTGACGCATCAATATCCTCATTTTTAGAGAATTAGCAAACTTAGTCCATTTTGAGGTATTACCTTTAAATACGATATCAGCACTGGTAAAAGCACTCGCAAATGCATTGGCTTTAATATCTACAATAGCTTCGTCTAATAAAGTAATTAACGACTCATATACCGCTTTCTGTTCATCAAACTTTGGTGCCAATGAAGCAACACCTTTAAGCGCATCTGAAAGCGGGATATTACCATACATATCTACCAACTGCTGGGCTAACAAGGCCTTCATTACTTTAGCAGGTCCTTTCAAAAATTTTTGGTTATATGTATCTGCATTTTCAATTACAAACTGATAATCTTGCAAATTATCATAATATCCATCCCAATAGTTAAAATCACCATTGGTGAAATTATAAGCAAATGTAGTGGTACTAATGATATAGCCATTTGACTGTGTCCACTGACCAGACCAGTAAGAGCCTATTTCATTAGGACTAACCATATTGGCTGCTGAAGTATTTAGAGCGTTGGTAAAAATATAGTTAGGCGATGCCGTTGGGAGTGTATTGGGATTCGTATTGATGTCCAAGAATGACTCTGAACAAGAAGCCCCCACTAAGGCCACAATAGTGGCAACTATGATTGATTTTAATTTCATGTTAAGTCAATTTTGATGTTTTACTTAAAAAATCAGATTGATGTTGACACCATACTGACGTACTGGAGGTGTTTGACCTGTATTATTAATACCTAAACCATTACCTGTTGTAAAACTATACTCAGGGTCAGTATAGAAATTTTTCTTATCCACAATGGTCAGTAAATTTCTACCATAGAGGCTAATACTGGCACCAGAAAAAATCTTAGTCTTTGTAATTAAGTTAGAAGGAATCGTATAGGATAAGTTAATGTCTCTCAATTTGATAAACCACGCGCTGTTTACAAAATTTTCAGAAATCAAACGATAGTTATCCACCCAAAGCGCATATTCTGCTTCCCGCACTTGTAGAGAAGTATTAGGCGTTACGGTCACACCATCGGCATTCAAAATGGCCGAATTAGGGAATACTTGTGGCTCTCTATTAGAAGTCCAGCCACCTGCCCCAGTAAAGGTCATCTGGCGACCTAAATCACTAAACATTACATTACCCCCACGATACTCAAAGTTGAAAGTCAAGCCAAAATCACCGTAAGTAAATTTAGAGCCCAAGCCCGCAATATGACGTGGCAGCGTTCCGCCTCTTGTGGAAAGTGTAGTTTGACGCAAAGGATATCCCGTAGTAGGATTCACTAATACATATCCACTACCATCTGGGGCGTACTGATAGCCATCGGTTTTCAACATAGGAAAACGCTCACCTTTAATTACATTAGTGTTGGCATAAGAATACCCGCCATATTGAAACTCATTAATACCTGGGTACAAATCCACTACTTTATTATCGTTATAAGAATAGCGTAGTGAGAAATCCCAATTGGCCTTATTCCCCCTCAAAATCAAATACTTAAATTCTGCTTCATAACCCCAGTTCTTAGTTTCTCCTACATTGATTAATAAGTTACTAAATCCTGTAGTATTAGGCACTCTTACAGTAATTACTTGACCTTTAGACCTTTGTGTATAAGCGGAAAGATCAATATTAACGCGGTTATTAAACATTTGAAACTCACCTCCAATTTCAGATGAGAATACTTGCTCAGGCTTCAAATTGGCATCAGGAAGATGTATTGCCTACTGTAAGACCTACAGTATTACCATAAGGGAAGTTAGAACCATTACCGTAAGCCAAATCTAAACCATACAAAGGCACATTATCGTTAGCATTTTTATTGTAGTTTACGTAACTTAGCAAAGTTCAAAATATTCCCTTTTAATGAAGGAATTGCATCGGTTGCAACAAATGAAAGTGCTACTCCATAATAAGGGTAAGAATAAAGATTCTTGGCACGAGTAGGCTTGTAAAAGCGTGAGGTCTGATCATAACGAAAAGTTCCGTTCAAAATCAACCAGTTTTTATAATTAGTTGTTAAGTCAGCATAATAGCCTACTCTTCTCTCCAAAGTATTAGATTCACCACCTGAAAGCTCTCCTTGACGATTAGAAACATTATATACATCGGGGACAACAATAGAGCTTGATCCTACAGAGATAGCCTTTGTATATCTTTGATAAACACTGTTACCTACAATCAACCTGTTTTTGAAAGCGCCTATATCCTTTGTAAACTGAATTTGAAATTCATTGTTGATGACATTTTCTGTACTTGAATAGTCACTTACTGAGCCTAAGATATCAGTAATAGCACGGTAAATACCATCATAATCGTCATCGTGTGTCCAAGGCTCTGGAATATAGGCTTTATTTTTGGCCCAATCTGAATACAAAAATTTACCTATAGTATTCTTTCCTGTACGGGAGTTGTTCATCACACCTAAGCGATTAGTAAACTGCAACCAGTCAGTTGTTTTGTGAACTAATGAGAAGTTCCCTGATAAGTTGGCATCCTTATAGTTGTTACGATTGTTACCAGAAACAAAGTAAGGGTTGTTTAAATAGTCATTATAATAGCCATTGGGGCTTGCCAATGGGTTAGTACGCTAATCTCTTAGTTCATTCAAAGGAATGTTGGCGGGCTGATTCAATACCTCACTGTAAAAATCTGCCCCTGTTCTATCGTAGGCTGCTTGCGTATAGCTAGCATTAAAGCTGGTAGTTAATTTATTGTACTCTCTGGTTGCCGATAGTCGCACACCAGTTCTTTCGCTTTTATCGCCTGGTACAATACCTTTGATTTTTTGATTTTCTACGGATAAGTAAAAAGAACTTTTATCGTCACCACCTTGGAAACTTGCTTGATTGTTCATAGAGATACCTGTGTCAAAGGTCTTTCTTCTAATACCATCAATAGGTGAATACGGTATTACCAGTTTATCGCCTGTTTCTGTTACTCGGCCTTGAATACGTGTAGAGCCATCAAAAGCATCTCCGTATTGTTGATTTTCGTAAGGTCTCCAGTTAGCTGCCATACGGACCTTATAGTCATTGCTGTAGCCTGCTGTACCGAAAGATTGATAATAATGGGAACCAGAACCATATTTGTCCTGAAAGCTTGGTAAAAAGCTAATTTGTTCAAAGTTGGTACTATTTGAATAAGATACCTTCATTTTACCTTTTACACCCTTTTTAGTCGTAATTACAATCGCGCCATTGATACCCGCCGATCCATAAAGCGTAGCAGCCTGTCCACCTTTTAAGATAGAAACACTCTCAATGTCGTTGGGGTTAATTAAAGCCAAAACGGTGGAAGTTGTTTGCATACCATCCAATACAACGAGTGCCTCGTTATTTCCTGTTAGAGAGCGAAATCCACGTAATACAATCTTAACGGCAGGATCTACACTATTATTAACATTGTAAACAGCCAATCCCGTTACTTTTCCCGAAAGTGCTTGTGCCAATTGTGGCGAGCGTCCTACGGTTACATCATCGGTAGTTACCTTGGTATAAGCATAACCAATCTCTCTTTGGCTCTTACGAATACCTTGGGCAGTCACTACTACCTCTTGTAGTTGGGAAGCATCTGCAACCAATTTTACATTGATTACATCTGTCGAACCTACGGCAACCTCTTGAGAAACAAATCCAATGAAACTAAACAGTAATTTAGCATTGGCTGCAACAGTTATTTTGTAACTACCATCAGCTTCGGTAGTGGTTCCGCGGGAAGACCCACGCAATGTGACGTTCACGCCTGGAAGCGTTGATCCGTCGTCAGCTGTTACTTTGCCCGTAATGGTGCGGTCTTGGGCAAATAACGAGAGACCACAAAATAGCATAGCTACCGTGGTCAGTAGTGTAAACCTTTTTTCATTCGTACGTTTTTAGTTTAGATTAAGAAACTGCGCCAAATGTAGATACTTTCTTATTGTACTAAAAACAGGTTGCGACAAAGTGTAAGAATTTGGGTACAAAACCTAATAAGAATGCTATCAAGGTCATCTTTTTAGCCATATAATATTTTGATAAAACCCCTTTTTATAGAAAATTTTTCAATTTTTTGCAGATTTCATAAAATCTATCCTATTATGCTAATGTATGTTTTGCCTTGTTTTAAAAATCAATACAGGTTCGTTTTATAGTAATAATAGTAGGCTGAAATTACGTTACTGCAAATACCATTCTTTATTTCTTTCCAAAATATTATAGCCAATTTACTTGACTTAGTATTATTTTTATTAGTTACTTTGTAAAACAAAGTTCTTTTTCGATAAAAATGAAAAACAAACTACAATTATTAGGATTATTATCCGCCGTTGCAATTATTATGATTTTTTGGCCGGATTATCATGGTTCAAGACCTGAGTGGTATTTTTTTGATATGGAATTTATTTTTAGCCTGGATTCCATTAGGCTTGTCTTATTTAGTAGAAACCCTTTGGCAGCAAAAGTTTTTGGGGAAATGGGCTAGTTTGATTTGTTTGGCATTGTGGCTGTTATTTTTTCCCAACTCCCCCTATCTAATTACCGACTTAATTCATTTGAAGGGTTCCCCAGATCATCTAATCTGGTTTGATGCACTCATGGATTTTGTTTTCGCTTTAGCAGGTCTGATAACTGGGCTTTACTCTTTATTCAAAGTACATCGTTTGATAGAAAAAATAGGCAACAAGCCCTTTGCTTGGCTCATAGTATTAGGAACACTGATTTTGTCAAGTTATGGTGTATATTTAGGTAGATTTGGCCGTTGGAACAGTTGGGATATTTTACATCACCCTTTTTCTTTAATAAAGTATAGCATTCGGGGCTTACAAAATCCATTAGCACTTCAACTTACACTATCTTTTTCTTTTGCTATGATTGTTATTTATGGTGCATTTTGGCTTTATAATCATAGAAATACAGATAATGATCAATTTTCGCAAAATGCTTCGTAGTTTTGGCTATGCAATAGATGGCCTTCGGGCTTTATTTCGCTCTGAAAATAATGCCCGTTTTCATTTAGTGGCGGCTATTATTGTTGTGTTGATGAGTATTTGGTTTAGATTAAATACTACAGAATGGGTATTTATTGTCTTAGCAATTGGGAATGTATGGGCTGCTGAAGCTTTCAACACTGCTTTGGAAAAGTTGTGCGATTTGGTATCTCCTGCATATCATCCTCAGGTAAAAGCAATTAAAGACTTAGCTGCGGCAGGCGTACTTCTAATAGCAATAGTTGCTGTTGTAGTTGGGGTGATTATATTTGGACAAAAATTAACGAGTTAACCTGAAACACTAAAATGGATTCTTCCAACCAACCTCTACAAACACTGACCGAGATTCGTGACTTAATGAATCAATCATCTAAGTTTCTATCTTTGAGTGGGTTATCAGGCATATCGGCAGGTATTGTAGCACTTATGGGAGCTACTGTGGCTTATCTAAGACTCAAAACAGACACATTAAATTACGAAAATGTAAGTAATCTCACTGACCTAACACGTCGCGAAATGATGGAATTTGTGCTAATTGATGGTACCATTGTGTTGATTCTTGCGTTGAGTTTAGGGGCATTTTTTACAATACGAAAAGCTAAGAAGGCAGGCCAAGCGATTTGGAATGATACTTCTAAACGGCTCTTAAAAAGTTTACTAATCCCACTCGTCACAGGGGGTATCTTCTGCTTGGCTATGTTTTATAGAGGTATCCTGTGGGTAAGTTTTCCTGCTACTTTAATTTTTTATGGTCTTGCTTTACTTAATGCCAGCAAATATACAGTACGAGATTTGGAATATTTGGGTCTTTTAGAAGTGACATTGGGCTTGATTTCTTTATTTTTGACGGGTTATAATCTTTTAATATGGGCCCTTGGATTTGGTGTATTACACATTGTGTACGGCACCCTCATGTATCTTAAGTATGATAGAAATGCTTGAACATTTTAACAAAGCCTTTGAAAGTAAAGCACGGCTGGGAATTATGTCGGTGTTGATGGTTAATGAAGCATTGAGTTTCAATGCACTCAAAGAACTACTTCAACTTACTGATGGTAACCTTGCTACGCATTTGCGTTCGCTTGAAGAGCAAGGTTACCTATGTGTTCAAAAACAGTTTGTAGGCCGTAAACCCAATACTACCTATACTGCCACCGACGATGGACGGAAAGCTTTTACAGACCACCTCAATGCACTTGAAGCTTTTATAAAGTCGGGGTCATTATAGCTCTTTCATTTTCCACCCAATGGAAATAAAAGCCCAATAGAGCCCTGAATATTGCGAACAAAAGATTTGTTGTCTTTCCCTACATCGCTGTTATTTCCAAGACCATAGTAATAACGACCTTCAATAAGCAATATGTGCTCCTCCTAAGCCAAAAGAAATCCCTGCCCCCCCTACTGCTCCATATTCAAGGCGGGGATCATCTTTTGTATATTTAATATCAACCGATGACTTTGTGCCATTGATTGTGCTGGTTGATTTCCCATTGAGAGCATAGCTTCCATATCCTCCGCCATTAACAAAAAACTTGAATGTCTCGCCACCAGGGCTAATTTCAGCAATACGGGCACTGTTACTGTATTTATAACTGTTTTTGCTTCTGCCGAAGTCATCCAAAAGTAATGTTTGACTTACCTCCCAACTGCGAGTATAATACCTCTGGCTGTACAGAAAATTTCTCGCCTCTAAAACTCAGAATTAGACCTCCGTGATAGCCTATAATAGGGTCTATTTGTGAATTGGGAGTAACAGAAGGCGTAGAAAATGTAGTATAATTTGCACCTCCCCTTACCCCTATTTTAAATTTAAAGCCACCCTCGTCATTTGAAGGCGTTTTTGGTTGTTTGGCTACTTCTGGCTTAGGAGCGGGGGCTTCTTTGGCTGGTTTAGGCTTAGATTGGGTAGGTGGTGTCTTAGGTTTTACACCATGCAGTTTATCATACTGCTCTTGCATACTGGGGGTTGGTTGGGTAGATTGCCCAAAGCCTGTATAAGTTAAACAAAGGCAAACAAAAATCTGAGTAATGGTTTTCTTTATCATCTTATTATTTAGGTTTGAGTAGTATTTGTGATTTGAAGATTATAAGGTACAAAATTCATTCTTTTATCAAGATTTTTATAAGGTGTTAGTACCTCTTTGCAATAGGTATTTCTACGTGTTTTGGCGCTTACAGACAAAAAAAGCCGAAATCCATAGATTTCGGCAAAGTATGAATTTAAAAAAGTATTTAATTAGCGTAAGTCTATCACCTCTACTCCCTTGTATTGGGACGCATCAAAGGCAAAAAAACTTATCATCTACCTTCACATTGGGAGTAAACTTATCTACTTTAAAGGTCAGTCGCTGCCCCCCTCGCTGTGTTACTTTCCAACTTTTTACTGATTTATCTTTTTTATCTACCTTAATCTGTACTTTGGCCACTTTACTATCTTTTTTCTCAGGCGAAAGTTCCACTACTTCATATACCCGGCCACTCTCTGTGACCTCTTCTATAAACACATACTTATATCCTTTTTTATAAATCGTATAAATTTTTGTAGGATCAATATCTCCTGAATCTTTGGGATCATAGTTGTTCACAGTGGCTTCATTGCTCTCTTTGATATAAGTAGTCATAAGTTTTCCATCATTAAAAATTTCTTGACCTGCCATTTTCAAGCGAAACTTTGTGCCTTTCACTGTGGCGTCACCTTTAAGGCTTTCTTTTGCACCTTGTCCTTCTGAGGTGTAAGTAAAACCTACCTTAAAAGAGGTCATGGTTTTGTACTTATTGCTCATAGCATCTAAAATAGCAGAAGCTCTTTTATCATTTTGGGCATAACTAAACTGGCTTATTATCAAGGCCAGTGCTATCATTATTTTTCTCATTTTCTTAGGTTTGAATAAACAATTATTGATTTTTAGATGGTTTTTAGCCCCTAAGGTTTAAAAACTTATCCGCTCATATAACGATTTTTGAAAGCGTAAAGTTACAAAGTTTTGTATATTGAGTAGAAAGAGAATAGATAGAACAGGTATAATCATCTACCAGAATAGCTTCTTATTTGCTCATATTTTTGAGTAATTGCTCTAAGGTTGCCATATCTGTAATCAAGACTTCGCGGGCTTTACTTCCTTCAAATGGCCCTACAATACCTGCTGCTTCGAGTTGATCCATAATACGTCCAGCGCGATTATAACCCAATTTGAGTTTTCGCTGAATCATAGAAGTACTACCCTGCTGGCTCACAACAATGACCCGAGCTGCGTCGTCAAACATAGGGTCGCGGTCGGCCAAATCCACGGCTTCTTTGCCGTTGTCGTCGTCATCTCCACTAAATTCAGGCAGATGATAGGCCGATGGGTAGCCGCGCTGATTGCCAATAAAATCGCAGACTTCGTCTATTTCGTCGGTGTCAGCAAAAGCACACTGCAAACGAATCATGTCGGAGCCTGTCGAAAGTAACATATCGCCCATTCCCACAAGTTGCTCGGCACCACCCGTATCTAAAATGGTACGTGAATCTATTTTAGAAGTAACTCTAAAAGAAAGCCTTGCTGGAAAGTTGGCTTTGATGAGTCCCGTGATGACATTGACAGAAGGTCGCTGCGTAGCTACTACCAAGTGTATGCCGATGGCACGCGCCAACTGTGCCAACCGAGCGATGGGTTGCTCTACTTCTTTACCTGCAGTCATCATCAAGTCGGCCAACTCATCAATAACCAATACAATATAAGGCAAGAATCGGTGGCCTTTTTCTGGATTTAGCTGGCGTTGGATAAACTTGGCATTGTACTCTTTGACATTCCTTACACCCCCTTCTTTGAGCAAATCGTAGCGGTTGTCCATTTCGATACAAAGCGAATTGAGGGTATAAACCACTTTTTTGGTATCCGTAATAATGGCCTCTTCGCTGTTGGGGAGTTTGGCCAAAAAATGCCGTTCTATCTTGTTGAACAACGTCAATTCCACCTTTTTGGGATCTACCAATACAAATTTGAGCAAGGCTGGGTGTTTTTTGTAAATCAGAGAGGCCAGTAATACATTCAATCCCACAGATTTTCCTTGGCCTGTTGCCCCTGCCATCAGCAAATGCGGCATTTTGGCGAGATCAGTGATAAAAAACTCATTAGAAATAGTTTTACCCAATGCCACAGGCAAATCAAAGGATGACTCTTGGAATTTCTTGCTGGCCAGTACCGACCTAATCGAAACCATCTCGCGGTTTTTATTAGGTACTTCGATTCCAATAGTCCCTTTCCCTGGCATGGGAGCAATGATACGAATTCCTAAAGCAGCCAAACTGAGTGCAATATCATCTTCCAGGCTTTTAATTTTAGAAATACGTACGCCTGCTTCTGGAATAATTTCATATAAAGTGACCGTAGGCCCGATGGTGGCCTTGATACTGGCTATGCTAATGCCGTAGTTACCCAAAGTTTCAACAATTCGATCTTTGTTAGCCTCCAATTCTTCGGCGGTTACTTTAGAAGCTCCTTCTCCCCGATTATGCAGCAAATCGAGGGTCGGAAACTGATAGCTTGCCAATTCAAGGGTTGGGTCAAAGGGGCCATGTAAAGCCTCTAAATCGTCTGTTATTAAATCTGTACCATTAAAAGGTACCACTGGAATTTTTGTGGTGATACCCGAAATAATGGGTACTTCTAATTCTTCTTCTGAGGGTTTTTTACGATTTCATCAGCATTTTCTACAATAAGAGTTAAATTTCCTATCGGTCTGGCTGGTGCTTTACCATTAGAATTACTTCCAGTAAGGTCAATAGGCTGCCCCTTCTCAATTCCACTTTGTGAATCTGCCTTTTCGTAGGCAGAAGCTATACTACTTTCAGGTGCTTCTTCTACTTCTTGTTCCAGTGGTTTTTCTTCTTCCAAAATCACTTCAAAATCAACGGGAACAGCACGTTTCTTAAATGGTTTTTCTACTAAATCAGCAACTTCATCGAGAGAAGAAATACCATGAAAATAAACTAAAATAACACTTAGAAGACCAAATATGATGAGTAATGCCCCCCATCCAATGTAGTGATCGAGTAGGAGATTAATTTCATATCCGATACCTCCACAAAGTATGCTTAGGTTATTGGCCATGCTTGTCTGTAATACAAAAAAACCAAAAAATATGCTTAACCAAATCATATAAGCCAATGTGAGTTGGGTAGTACGATTGAGTGGCAGCAGTTCTCGTTTACGGGCGATTTTAAACCCAAACAAAAACAACAAAAAAGGTAAACCGAACGCAGCAATACCAAACCAGCGGAAGATAAAGTAGTGGGCAATGACCAACCCAAAAAAACCCATGATATTTTTAGTCTCTTGCTCTGACACCCGCATTTTAGTTGTAAAAGCAGAATCTACTACACTTTGATCTGAAGCACCAGTAAATAAATACCATACAAATGCACAGAGCATATAAATCGATAAAAATACAAAAATCCATCCTAAGAACTGTGTATTGCGGGGGTCAGAAGTTCTTTTCTTAAAAGGAATAGATGTTTGTTTACTATCTCCACTTGCTGAGGTAGTTTTACGCTCGCGCTTAGGCGAATTAGTGGGTGGAATAACGTTTTTAGCCATCTGGGTCGTTAATAACTGTTGGACTTAGACATTTTAAAAACCTAACGAAGGGGTATTCATCGTGGTTGTACTTAATATATTGCAGATATGTGTAACTGTATCTAACAGAGTAGATAGGTAACATTTTGCAACTCTGCAAAAGAAAACTGCCTGTCTCAAAAATAGCTTTGAAACAAAGACCTTCACGATATAAACGTGCAGCAGCACTGATGGGGTAAAGAAGCGTTAAACTAAGGATTGACAGATACGTTTGACAAGCGACGGTCCTTCATAAATAAAGCCTGTGTAAATTTGTATCAAACTGGCACCTGCCTCTAACTTTGCCTTTGCGTCTTCAGGTGAGGCGATACCTCCTACCCCAATGACAGGAAATGCACAATTAGATTTCATGCAAAGATAACGAATAACTTCGGTTGAACGATGTGTAAGTGGGCTTCCACTTAATCCCCCAGCCCCAATTTCTTTGATTTTTCGTGTATCTGTCACTAAACCATCACGATTTATAGTGGTATTAGTAGCAATGACTCCTGCTATTTGGGTGGTGGTAACTATCTCAATAATATCATCCAGTTGGCTGTCTGTCAGGTCGGGCGCTATCTTTAATAGAATGGGCTTGGATTTTGAAGCCATTTCTTTCTCCTTTTTTGTAAAGCGCCCAAAATTCTCATTAAGGGTTCTTTTTCTTGCAAATCACGCAGACCAGGCGTATTAGGGAGCTTACATTGACCACGAAATAATCTACCACATCATAGAGGATTTCAAAACTCTTGAGGTAATCATCCAAGGCATTTTCATTCGGAGTCAATTTGTTTTTGCCGATATTGCCTCCTATCAGGATGGAAGTTTTACTTTGGCGTAATCGAGCAGCAGCAGCAGCAGCCCCATAGTTGTTGAAACCCATACGATTAATAAGCGCACGGTCGGGCTTGAGACGGAACAGGCGTGGCTTGTCATTGCCTGCTTGGGGCAAAGGGGTAACGGTTCCAATCTCTACAAAACCAAAACCCAAACAAGCCATTTCTTCCACTAATTCAGCGTTTTTGTCAAACCCTGCTGCCAAGCCAATAGGATTTTTGAATTTCAATCCAAATACTTCTCGCTCCAAATCAGGGTGATCATAACTGAACAATTGCCTGAATACAAACGAAATGCCAGGAATTTTAAACAACCATTGAAGGGTATTGCAGGCGAAATGATGCACTTGCTCGGCATCAAAGCGAAACAAAATCGGAAGAATCAGCCACTTATACATGAGAGCAAAAGTAGCGAAAAATTAAAATATTTGCTGCCGGTAAGGAATATTCAGTCTAAATCCTAAGGTAGCGGAGGTAGTTTTGAGGTTTTGAGGTTCAAAAGTGCTACGCTGGCTACGCATCAACAAACGCCCATCAATGAAGAAATTATGTTTGAGCATATAAGATAGGCGTATGTCAGCAAGAGCCACATTTACGGATGTACCTTGCCCTATAAAGTTTCCCGTTTCTCTTGGGCGGCTATCTTTATAGCTTCGGTAAATATTCCCCCCCCAATTGCGCCCGTCAATATCTATGCCATGCTTGGAACGGGTAAAAGTACCGTAGAGAGTAACACGTCGTCGAGGCTGATAGCGTACAATCCCTATTACTTCCCAAAAATTAGCACCTAATGGGTGAGCCAATGGCTGATCAAAATGCACATAATTTGTAAAACCAGAGGTGTGTGAATAGGTGTAGGGGCGTGCCAAATTGACTTCGGTTTGTAAGTCTAAATTTCCAACATTAAAAGCGTCTATGTATTTAAGCCCAGCTTGAAAGCCGAATTTTTTTCCCCAAGAACCTTTTTTGCCAAAATATTCGGAAGTTTTAAACTCATCTAACATAAACTGGCTGTAAAACCCGAACTGTTTGAGAAAATTCCAACGAAAGTCAAATCCCAGCATAGCATTATCGGCACTTCCAAGATAGCTTTCTACAAAACGATAAAAGATAATAGGATTGAAATAGTTAGCATCTAATTTTCCATTTGTACGTCCGTACATTTCAGCTTCAAAAATTCCCAAGCTTATATTTTTGGTTAAATTAATACTAAGCTGATGAATGGCTGCGTACTTTTTGTTAATTGGTTCTTCGGGTTTTCTTGTGTCTTGATTATAAAGCATATTACACCATAAATTGGTGTACTGAAATCGCCCCAACTGTGTGGTCATTTTGAGGAATAGATAGGGGGAACTAAAATCAGAAAGCAGCATAGAACGATAACCACTACCTATGAAATTTCTATCGTGTCCAAACTGAATATTAATTTCTTTAATGGGGTTAAACGTAATATACCCTCGAGCCGAAATGAAATCTGTGGCATTGGTACGAAGGCTCTTTACTAAACCTTCGCTTGGTACTACATACAATGGATAGTTTAAATAAATTTCTCTTACATTGAGGGTATAATTACGGACGTACTGACCAAACATTCCCTGTGTATCAGTGACATAGCTATAAAACCCCAATTTCCTACCTACTGTTCCTCTAAACTCTACTCCTCGGGCAGTAAGCCAGAGGTTGTCTTTAGAATTGTTTTCACTGCCCAATATTAAATGAGTGATTGGGCTAAGGTGCAAATCAAAGTTTTTGTTTTGGATATAATAAAAGTCAGATGGGTTCTTATAAAATCGTTGTAGAAAAGGTTTTGACTCATAGGAGTTTTTTGTCAGCAGACCATTCCCAGCTATCTTGGCGGAGATACTCTAAATTAAAAAAGTCGGTATCGTTGAGTGGCATAGTACGATCGGCCTTGATGCTATCTAAAAGGCCAATGACTGCTGCCCGTTGAAAGGGCTTTACTCCGATATGAAAGTCATCTGAAAGCCGATTGCGTCGAATCTCATAGCGATCTATCAGATGATAATAATCGTCGTTGAGTGGGGCAAACTGCGATTGTGCAACGGTGATTTGCTGATACAAACAGCCGATAAGCAGAAACGTATAAATTCTAAATTGCATAGCGTTAGTTATCACTTGGGCAAATTAAGCTAATTTTGCCCTCATAAATAGTCCAATTAATACCTTATTCACTTGCGTAAGCCTTCCAACACTCTTTATTTCCCCAACCTCAACGGCGTTCGCTTTATTGCGGCCTTTTCAGTATTGATTCACCACATCGAACAAGTAAAAGAAGTTTTCAAAGTTCCGAATTTTTATGACAATCACCTCATAAAAAACATGGGAAAATTGGGGGTTGATTTATTTTTTGTCTTGAGTGGGTTTCTCATTACTTACCTTTTATTGTATGAAAAAGGTCGTTTTGGCCATATCAATACGCGTGATTTCTACATTAGACGCATTTTGCGAATATGGCCGCTTTATTTTTTAATTGTCTTATTGGCCTTCTTTGTCTTTCCTCATATTCCTCTTTTTGTGGCTCCCAACAACGAAATCTCGTTCATGGCCCATCATTTTTATCGTCGGCTATCGCTCTTCCTATTGGTATTGCCCAATATTGGGTTTATTCTTTATAATTCACCGTATTTGGCAGCTCAAACATGGTCTATTGGTGTAGAAGAGCAGTTTTATTATTTATGGCCTTGGATTATTCAACACTTCACTTGGAAACGCCTATTATTGACACTTACTATTTTTTGTTTAGGTACTTTTACCGTTTTTTTTATCTATTACCACTGGGTTAGGTGGTACTTATTATGCAAACAACGTACCAAGAATCATCAGTTTTTTCTTTAGTCAGTTCCGTATCATTACATTAATGACTGGGGGTACTTGTGCTGCATTGGTTTATTTCAAAAAAGAGCAGGTGTTAAATATATTGTTTCGCCGTGATATACAGTGTATTGTATATAGTATTTTATTACTCTGCCTTGCCTTCGGATTTCATATCAACAACCTCAATTTGGAGTTTTATGGGCTATTTTTTGGTTTTTTATCCTCAATCTCTCCAGCAATCCAAATTCCATTGTCTATCTCGAATATCGCTGGATTTCCTATCTTGGTAAGATTTCATACGGCATTTATATTTACCAAACGGCTTTTGTAGTAGCGAGTGTTCATCTTATTCAATGGACATTTGGGGAAAATTTATCCGAACTTACTTTCAACCTTCTTCTATATCCTTTGGCTACCATACTGACAGTAGGCGTATCGGCTTTATCGTATCACTATTTTGAACGACCATTCCTAAATTTTAAGAATCGTTTTAGTAAGCATTGATTGGCATCAGCGCTGTATCGATACCAGTTCTGACATAGTATAGGTTCTCAGTCCCATCTGCTGGGTATCTTTTAGAGTTGCTCAAGTAATGCTACCGAGAAGGCATATGGTTCATCGGAGGCTTCAAACAAAGGGCGATGTCCCAGTAGCATCAGTACCGATTGGGTATTTTTGGCGCGAATGAGACCATCGCGAAGCTGGAGTATTGGTGAGGTTCGTATATTGGTCTATGAGTAGGGCGTGTACGGTACGATTACCGTCGAAATGGCAATAAATCTCATCCATTCCAAAAATAGGGCGGCGATATACCAAGCAAGAAAATCTTCGCTCGGTCATAGACACATCGCGTAAGAGTCTAAAATAGTCGCGTAGCAAGCGGCGGTCAGTCCACCAGGTTTGCTGACCACCCACATGCGCAAACGTAACAGGCTTGAAACCTGCCTTTCGCATCGAAATCAGCTCGGCTTCTATTTCCTGCTCAAAAAAGCTATCTAAGCTACCTCCACCCCGAAGCCAGTCCAATACCCTAATATGGGCTGCGCCATGTGCACCAATCTCGTGGCCGTCGCGTTGAAGTTCATACAACTGTGCCACTCGTGGGGAGTGAGGCTATCAAATTGAGTTACATAGAAAGTAGCACGTGCGTTGTACTTTTTGAGCAAAGGGGCGCAATTGTGTCCACTCGGCCACATAGCGGTCATCAAAGGAGAGCGCTATGCCTGCTGCCGGAGCAGGGTGATCATTAGACTTTTGGCAGCTCCAAAATACGAAGGTCAAGACTAATCCACTTACTATTCTATACAAGTGGCATGCTCTCCATTTCATATTTTTAATTTTTTAAAAATCAACGCTAATACTCAATCAAATTTTTGTCCAAAAGCCAGTGGCAGCCATAGAAATAGGAGGTTGCTTCTACTTTTAGTCCTGCTTGGGAAAATAATCCTATTATATTTTTGGAGTTTTAAACTTACTTGTGTATTTCCATAGCATCCTATAATCTGTTGGGTTGGCAAGAAAAATTCTACCTAAAATAGGTATAATTTTGGCCAAGGTAGAAACCATAGAGCGTTTTTAGAATGATATTTTCAGGTTCAGAGACTTCCACAAACGAGAAGTACCCACCTATTTTTAGTATCCGCTTGGTTTCAATAGTAAGTTCTTTGAAGCTGCTCTTCGTTAAAAGTTTTGAGTCCAAAAGCACATATCACAAAATCAAAGTAGCTACTTGGAAGTTTATTCTCCAAAATATCTTGTTCTAAAATGTTTACTTCACCATTTGAATTTGTCTCTATTTTTTCGCTCAGCGTATTCTAACATTTTTTCTGAGAAATCTAATGCTGTCAATGCTGCATGGGAAATTTATTTTTGATTCCTCCCCATGTTTCCCCCATTCCCGACAGCAAATCAATTACCTGAACTTTCTCGTTAGTTGCCTTGAACTTCTCTAAAAATTGAGTTCTCCAGCGAATTGAAAAGCCGAAAGAGGTAATATAATTCATGCGTTCGTAGGAACTGCTCATTTTATTGAAGAGTTCTTTGACAAATTCGGTGCTATAAATATTGTTTTCCATCTCGGGCTTTACTGCTTACCGCTTCATAGCCACACGATACAGCACCGCCGCCATGAGCCCAAACGCCACTGTACCCAACACTTGATAGCCTCCTTCGCCTAATACGCTCGCTAAGGTAGGCTCAAGATTGATTTTAGTCAATGCGTTGAAAATACCATCATTGACCGATAGCAAGGCCACCACAACCCCCGCCAACGCACCACCCGCTACCAATCCTGTGGAGAAGAGGCTACCTTTTGCCCAAATCGGCATCTTCTTCTTCTATGCCTTTGCGTTTGGCGTTCCAATTAACCAATTCTTTGACACACCCACCTGCAAAAATGGGCAATGTGGTGGCCAATGGCAAGTACAACCCTACGGCAAAAGAGAGCGCGTTGATGCCCATGATCTCGATGGTAAAAGCAATAAATACGCCTACCAATACAAACTGCCAATCCAAATTGAAAGACAATAAACCCTTAATAAGTGTGGCCATCAGCGTGCCTTGAGGCGCGGGGAATTTATCTGTACCAATGGCGTGTTCGATACCCTGCGCTACCAAGTCGGGGGTGGGTGTATCGAGGAGTTTAACGGTAGCCCCAATGACCAACGACGACACAATAACTCCAATAAACAAGGCCAACTGCTGATAGCGCGGCGTTGCTCCCACCAAATAACCCGTTTTTAAGTCTTGTGAGGTATTGCCCGCATTGGCAGCAGCAATGCAAATCATGCCACCAATCACCAAAACGGCAGGCTCATACAGTTTGCCCGTTAGCCCAAAGCCAATGAATACCAGCGAAGTAGCCATGATGGTAGCGATGGTCATACCCGATACAGGCGACGAACTCGACCCTATGATACCTACAATGCGGCTCGCTACTGTTACGAAGAAAAACCCGAAAATTACCACCAAAATCGCAATCAAAAATTTAGTAAGCAGCCCATCGCCTGGAATTTGAGGTAAAACCACCATTAAGACTACCAAAGCCAAACATCCCCAAATCACTATCTTAAACGACAAATCTTGCTCAGTGCGGAGGCGTGCGCCTTCCGTACCTGTTTTCATCGAAGAAAGGCTTTGCTTGAACGAAGAAACAATCGTTGGAATACTTTTCATCAAAGCCATGAAACCTCCTGCTGCCACAGCCCCCGCACCGATTTGGCGAATATAGGCCCGATAAATGGCCGCGGCTGTATCTGTAAAGCTGTGTGTATCAGGCTGCCAGCCCCCAGGGCCACCTGCTGTGGCCAAGTCTTTAAGGTAACCGAGCTTGATAAGCTGCTCGGCAATGGTATCAGCGGGTACGAGTGTAGCCAAGAGGGGTATCAAACCCAACCACGCCAACAAACCCCCACCTACTAATACTGCCGAAATACGAAAACCGATGATATAACCCACACCGAGGTATTCGGGGGTAATCTCGCCACTGACCACCGCCGATGGAAAAATTTTATTGGCCTGTTCAGAAGCCAATTTGGGTACTTCGGCAATGACATGGAGAATTTTTTGAAAGAAGGCATACAGCATCGCCACTCCCAAGCCTTGATAAGCGGTTTTGGCCAAATCACCGCCTTTTTCACCGCTATCAGTACCGAGCCGCAGGCGGTACCTTCGGGATATGGCAGCTTACCATGTTCCTCCACAATCAGCGAGCGGCGTAGAGGAATCATCATCAATGTACCCAAAAAACCGCCTAAAATAGCCAGTGTGAGAATAGTCCAGTAATTGAAAAAATCTACGCCAATGCTTTTGCCTACTTCGGTGGTGGACAAAAACAAAAAACCTGGTAACGTAAACACCACGCCCGAGGCAATAGACTCCCCTGCCGAGCCTGTGGTTTGAATGATGTTGTTTTCAAGAATAGTCGTACCCAAGAATTTTCGACCCAATGAAATAGCCAAAACGGCAATCGGGATAGAAGCTGATACCGACAACCCTGCTTTGAGCGATAAATACACCGTAGCTGCCCCAAATAGTACGCCAAAAAGCGCACCAACGATGACTGATTTGACGGTAAATTCGGCCATGTTTTGGCCATCTGAGATGTAGGGTTTAAAACCTTTGGTTTCCATTATTTTGAGGGTTTAGGTTTGTTCAAAGTTGGTCAGTGGTCAGTCGGTTCAAAACCGACCGACCAATCATCACTTCCAATCCAACCACACTTTCATGCGGCCTGCTTGGCGGTTGTCCCAACCGTAATAGGGAATGAGCGTAAAATTGTCGTTACCATTTTGGGCTTTGATGGTCGTAACGCCTCCTAATAGAGACGGCTCGAATGTAGTGCTAAATTTTGTTTTTTTTGATAGCACCATCGTATCGTAATCTAAATGACGGTTGTCTTGTTCCTCAATACAATACACCAATGGCCCGCGCTGAATAGCACGCTTGCCTATATTGGCCTTCACGCGGATCGGCGGCTATGACTTTCACGGGCATATCCATTCGGAGTTTGAGTAAATCATTTTTTGCCCATGTTCGGGCAATGGTCACGTAACCCTTTTCGGGAGTTAGGTTTGGGAGAACTTTCCCGTTTAGCTCGATACTGTATTTATCGCACCAAGCAGGAATACGGAGTTTTACAGAAAAATCGGCCTTACTACTATCAGGAACCACTTTGAGTTCTACCTCACCCGACCAAGGGTAGTTGGTTTTCTGGATAAACTTCACCTTATGCTCGCCCAACTTCGTTGCTGTTTCACTTCCTACATAGAGGTTCACCCAAAGGGCTTCTTTGGACGTGTTGTAGATGTAGCCACCTACCGAAGGTAACAGCCGTGATACATTGCTGGGGCAGCAGGCTGTGCCATACCACGGGCGGCGATGATGCAGTCCCATCGAAGCCAATGGGTTTACATAAAAAAACAAATTACCTGTTAGTTGAACGCCTGCCAACGCCCCGTTGTAAAGCGAGCGTTCGAGTACATCCACATATTTGATTCTCCCGAATAGAGATTCATGCGTTGGTTCCAAAATACCATACCTACCGAAGCGCACGTTTCGCAATAAGCCGACTCATTGGGCAAATCAAAATCTTCGGTAAAGCCCTCATTTTTGGTAGAAGAGCCAATTCCCCCTGTGATATACATATTGCGTTCTACCACATCAGCCCACACACGCTCTAAGGCTTGGGTATAGCCACGCTCGCCTGTTTCGGCGGCCACGTCGGCCATGCCTGTGTAGAGATACATGGCCCGCACGGCATGGCCTTTGATGTCGGTCATGTCGCGCACAGGTACGTCGTCTTGGCAGTAGCGTGCGCCATCGAAATGCTTATCTGTCCAAATTTGCCCGCGCCCGTGGCATGCCCGCGCTGCTCGATAAGCCAATCGGCCAGCTTAAGGTAGCGTTCATTGGTAGTTGTATGATAAAGTTTGACCAAGGCCAGTTCTAATTCTTGGTGCCCCGTAACCCACGGGCGATTTTGGAGGCGAAAGGTAGAATCAAAATGGTTGGCAAAACGAATGGAAACATCCAGCAGTTTACGTTTTTGGGTAGCATCAAAATAGGCCACCGCTCCTTCTATTAAATGGCCCAAGCAATAATCCTCGTGCTTTTCCATGTCGGTCCAGCGTTTATCGAGTCCCTTGAGGGTGTAATAGGTGTTGAGATAGCCATCAGGAAGCTGTGCGGCGGCAATTTTGTCAATCCATTCATCAGTTTTAGCTTCGAGGGCTTTGTCGGGGGTGGTTTTGAGCGTATAAGCAATGCCCTCAATGACTTTATACACATCCGAATCGTCGAAATAGATGCCTTTGTGCTCACCACCGCGCAAGGCTGCTTTTTCAAAATTACGAATACGTGCCGTAGAATCTTCCGTGTAAGTCATGCACACTGGCAGTGTAGCCGAGTGAACCTTTTCAATACGAGGTTTCCAAAAGAAATCTTTGACCGTAACTTGAGAAAATTAATAGGAGAAATTTGACGTTGGGCTTGTGAGCTAATGGTCAGAAAAAGGAATGTGATAATGAAGAGATACAATGATTTCATAGGATATTGTTTTTCTACCAATAGAAAGTATCAACTGGTCGTTTTTTAATATTGGTAGAAAAATTGCTATTAAGCAATACCCAATTCTTTGCTCACCACTTTTACCATTTCAAATAATTCATCCACTTTTGCTTTTACCTCTTCAGTACAAGTTTCTACTTTACGACGAGTATAAAGTGAGATGGGGAAACCGCGCTTTTGAAGGTAGTATTTGGCTACGGTAGGATACGCATAATGGATAACAGGCATAGTCTGAATCAATAATGCTTGAATTTTTGCTACCCCTGCCTGCTGGACGGGGTTGTTGTAGTTTTGGCACAGCCACACAATCAATTCAGGGAAAAAATTCCCTTGGATGCACGACAACCCTGCCGAACCGGCCTTCAGCGACGCAACCGCGTGCTCCATGTAGGCATCATATACGCCAAAAATTGCATGTTGAGTAGCGGCTATTTTGGCTTTTACATTCTCTATATCGAGCGAGGTATCTTTGTGATAAATGACACGCCCCGTAGCAGCCAATGTGCCCAAGTTTTCGGCACTGATGAGCCTTTTGTAAGGAATAGGGCACTCGTACAACCCAAAAGTTACACCAGGCGTTAAGTCAAGAAGCTCTTTCATTCGTTGCATAAATACCTCGTCTGACTCGGCGACATCGGCGATTAAACTGGTAATCACAATCACAGCCTGAATACCCGTAGCGAAGGTTTTTTAGAGAATTCGGCTTGAGAAGCAATGCTCCCCAAATGTACCCGTAGCTACTACAGGTACACGGCCATTGGCTACTTTTACGACATGCTGTGTTATGGCCAAACGCTCTTCCTC
Source organism: Spirosomataceae bacterium (assembly GCA_041392315.1). Taxonomy (GTDB): domain Bacteria; phylum Bacteroidota; class Bacteroidia; order Cytophagales; family Spirosomataceae; genus Runella. The sequence continues at coordinate 137,081 of JAWKMH010000009.1, forward strand.
GCTCAACTCATACATTTCGGACGAAAGGCAATTGGCAAAAAGACCCGCAGCCCCTGCTTTCAAATAAAACTCAGTCAATTGGGTAAGTCCATCATAATCTACGCTCCCATCGTCGTGGAAAGGAGTAAGCATAACAGGTATAAAACCTTGTGGAAGGGAACTTTGCATCTGATATAAGGAATTAGCAGTCTTGTAATATGTTAAAAAAAGGAATATTTATATCCTATGGTTACTACCTGTTTGTGAGCGAAATGGGCTATTTTAGGGTTCAATGTAATAGTAAATTTTTATTTCAGTACTTGTATTTCCAAGCCACTGGGAGCATCTGCCTGATGATAAACACGGTGAGTAGCTTTGATGAAATCTTTGTCGTCGGCTAAGTAAATATTAGGGACGTATTTCTGCGGATTACGGTCAAAAAGCGGGAAGGCCGTACTTTGTACCTGAATCTGGATACGATGCCCCTTTTTAAATGTATGCAACACGTCTTGCAAACGAAAGTGAAGGTCGGTTAATTTATTGGGTATAAGTGGTGTGGGTTTCTCAAAAGAATCTCGGAAACGTGCCCGCATGATTTCACTTCTTACCATTTGGTGATAATTGCTCAAAATCACATTTTTGTAGGGCATATAGGCGTGATTGGGTTCATCTTCAGGGTACACATCCACTAACTTCACAAAAAAATCTGCATCGCTTCCTGTGGTACTAATTTTCAATTTAGCCATTATTTCACCACCCAAGGTGATATTTTCTGTAAGAGGCTCGGTCTGGAATACCAACACATCAGATCGGCGGGCAGCAAAACGCTGGTCGTCCGACATATAATCAAAAGGCGTAAAGCCCATCGTTTGAGTATTATTTTCAATATAAGGCACAGGTTTCAGTGGGTCGCTGATATATTCGCTCAGGGCTTTTGTTTCTTTGGGGGCATCAAATGATAGTTTTCCATTAGCATGGAAGTAAAGCGTTCTTTTGGTGGCACTTGCCGCGGGCCACTGATCAAAAGTTTGCCATGATTTTTTGCCTGTATCAAACAAATACGCATCTGGTAAGCCTGTTTTGCCATCTCCATTGCCTTTCAAAAAGTGGTGAAAAAACTTTGTTTCGATTTCACGCTGATAAAAAGTAGCCACACTATCCCCAAAATAAACGTTACTGTGTAGCGTATGCCCCGTTTCCTGTGACCAACGACCGTGTCCAAATGGCCCCATAACAAGAGTATTGTAAGTAGTAGGGTTATTTTTTTCGAGGGTTTTATAAACTGTTAGAGGCCCATACAAATCTTCTGCATCAAACCAACCACCTACGGTCATTACAGCATGTTTTACATTTTTTAGGTGTGGCACAATACTCCTTTTTTTCCAAAAATCGTCGTAGTTGGGATGTTGCTTATGTTCTTGCCAAAAAAAATTATCTTGGTAGTACTTGTCAAAGTTTTTGAGAGGGCCTAAATCCAAATTAAATTGGTAGCCATCCTTGGTTTTGGCTTGTATCAGTCCTGGTAGCCACCAGTTGGCTGTGGTCGGTTTTTCATGTTGAATACCAAACACAGGGAATGTAAGGAAATAACCCTGCGTAAACGCCCCATTATGATGAAAATCGTCGAAAAAAAAGTCAGAAACAGGTGCCTGAGGTGATGATGCCTTCAAAGCTGGATGCTGACTTAGTGCACCCGCTACGGTATAAAAACCAGGATAGCTAATACCCCACTGCCCTACTTTACCATTGTTGTTAGGAATATTCTTGACCAACCAATCAATAGTATCATAAGTATCTGAAGATTCATCTACCTCTGTTGGTTTTGTTTTATTGGCAATTTGTGGGGTCATGTTAGTCCAAGTACCTTCACTCATATAGCGACCTCGTACGTCCTGATAAACAAAAATATATTTGTCGTACATCAAAAAGCTGTTGGGCCCCAGCTGCCCAGCCATTTGGCTTGTACCGTAGGGCGCAATGCTATAACAAGTGCGCTGCATCAAAAATGGGTAGAGATTGGTGACTGAAGCATCTTTGGGTGTATAAACAATTGTATGTAGTTTAATCCCATCACGCATTACGATGTCATAGACTGCCTTATCGTAATTTTCTTTTACCCAGTCGGTTTGCGCTTGTAATGCGTGAATGATTAGCAAGGACAAAATCAATAGTTTAGTTCTCATTCGATCAAGTTTTGTTTGATGAGTAAATAATCTCCCGATTCATTGGTTTTTAATTTACTAAAACCCTCTTTTTCAAGATTCTGTAAAAAATCATTAAACCCTTTATCTCCTATAAAGTAAGCCTGCATATCTTGGGTCATCAAGATAAAGTTAATGTTTTCTTTTCGAACAAACTGAGCGAAATTTCTATTGGTATAGGCTTCTACATGAATCCATTCAGAGGGTTTTTTGAGAAAAACAGTGCCAATGGCGTTCCAGTATTCGTAGTCTCTCTTTAGGATTTAGCTTTGTGATAAACCGAATATTGTCAGCAGCAGGGGTTGGAGCAGAGAGATGATAGTCAGAAAATCGGATAAGGATAAATAACAATACAGAAATACTTACAAGATACGGTAAGGCGACCGCTATGAAAAAAGGCCATTTCTTAAATGAGAGCCGATTCACTACAAAAGCTACTAACCAAAGTATCAAAATAAGGTGAAAGATAAGGTAATGCGTACGAGGATAAATCAGGATAGTAGCAATGAGTGTTGGAAATAGTAACACAATCAATGCAATTCCTCCCCACCAGTCTATTTGTTTTTGGCGAATATTACGCCATGTAGTTCGATAGTCAATCCAACTCAATAAACCGAGGCATAGTACCATAACTACAACCATACGCCAACGTGAGTACCAACCCCGAAATAACGTCTGGTAAAAGGTATCAAATACATTATCGAAATTGGCCGTGAGGGTATGAGTAAGGTTTGTAAAGATATGTTTCAAAGCCCAAGACGGCTGCATTTTGAGCGCATCTGTAAATGTTTCGACTTCTTTTCCTAATACTTGATGAAACAATTGTAGCTGTGTTTCAATAGTAATAGGCTCTGGGAGATGCGTCCAAGCACAATAATTAATCACAAAATGTTGTTGAAAGGCTACCGCACTACGGCTACTGTCACCACTAAAAAGAGGATTATCAAACAGCAAATGTAGCATCACTATAGCCCCTATAAAAATGCCAATGATTAAGCCATTTTTTTGTTTGTACCCTATTTTTTCTTTCCACGCCCATCCTATAGCCAATACACACCCCAAAAGAAAGGAAATATAGAATTCAGGCCGAAAATAGGCGCAAACTAACCCCGTGAAGGCTACCAACAAAAATCGCTTCCAATATGCCCACTGATAAAAGTAGAAAACGGTCAATACAGCTAAAATCAAACTAAAAGGTGCGATTGAGATTTTGGGATTGAGGGGCAGGTTTTGATTAGAAAACAAGAATAATACCGCCAACCATACACTCACCCCAAAAGAAACCTGCTGTGAACGTAAAAATAAAAATACAGCTACTCCTGCTAAAACACTTAAAATAGCCCAATTAAAATAATACAAGTCTAATGTATTAGGAATAAACAAATGCCAAAAAGCATACCAAGCCGCATACAAAGGTCCCCATTGAGCGCCTCCTTTGAAAGGAATCGAGAAAGATAACCCCGAACCTAAATAAGTAGTTTCATCGCCAAATTCTACATCCTTCCAGGCAGTAAGGTCGTGCACCAATACCCATCCTGCTACCAATAAAATAACAATTCCAAACCAATGAAGACGCATACGCTAAAATCACCTTGCCAAATAGAAATGGCATAGGATGTTATATTGCTTTAGAGGTATCTACGGGAACTGGCTGCGGTTCAGGAGTAATAGGTACAACAGGACGCGGAATGAGTTGAACTGGAATCAACTCTACCGACACCACAAAATATTTAGCATCGCCATTCCAAGGCAACTGGAAAAATTTTTCTTCGTAGTGTAGCGATACGCGCTGCCCCGTTTTTTGCGAGCGTTCCAAAGCTTCAACAACCGACTTATTATCATCATCTACTGAGAAGTCCCAAGTAGTAGAGTTAAAAGTACCTGTTCCGTCAGACATTCCTCCTACCATCAATTGTCCTTCATACGTTTTAAAACATAGCCCTTGCGACTCAGTTTTACCAAAGACCCACCCGTGTGCCATCACTATAATAACCAAAGGTGATGTAATACAAAATACCGCCTACTATGAGCAGAAAAATGACAAGAAAAATCCATTTACGCATACTATTTTTGATTTAGAGGGTTGACAAAATAAGATGGTGTTACCAAATCCTATAAATGTTGTGTACTATCAATTATTTTATTGTTTATATGCTAAACAAAGGCGAACATCGTAAAAGTAGATGGATTTTGCAAGAATCAGCCGTTTGTCCTTAAAAATTACTACTTTTGAAACCATTTCAAACAGTAAAAAATAGATCAAGTGGCTTTAATAAAATCTATTTCGGGTATTCGTGGAACAATAGGGGTAAGACAGGCGATGCGCTCACACCGATTGATGTGGTTAAATTTTCGGCAGCCTTTGGCACCTGGCTCAGGCGAAAAAAAAATGATAATAATCGAATTATTATTGGCCGCGATGCGCGCCTATCGGGCGAAATGGTTTCAAAGCTTGTTGCTTCCACATTGCAAAGCATTGGTTTTGAAGTAATTGATTTAGGGCTTTCGACTACGCCCACAGTCGAAGTAGCCGTGCCTTTAGAGGAGGCATCAGGTGGAATTATCTTGACAGCGAGCCATAATCCTATTCAATGGAACGCCCTCAAACTTCTCAATAACGACGGAGAGTTTATCTCTGCGCAAGATGGTGCTGAAGTGTTAGCATTAGCAGACAGTGAAGACTTCGATTTTGTTGAAGTACGCAAATTGGGTACTTACACCACCAACGATACTTATCTTCAAAAACACATTGAACTTATTTTAGCGCTTCCTTTGGTAGATAAAAAGGCCATTGCAGCCAAAAATTTTAAAATAGCGGTGGATGCTGTTAATTCGACAGGGGGTATAGCTGTACCAATGCTTTTGGAGGCCTTGGGCGTAAAGCGTGAAAATATCAAATTGATTAACTGCGAACCTACAGGAAATTTTGCGCATAATCCTGAACCATTGCCCGAAAACTTACTGGAAATTGTTCGTGAGTTAGAGCGTGGCGATTTTGATTTGGGAATCGTCGTAGATCCAGACGTAGATAGATTAGCCTTAATTTGTGAGGATGGTTCCCTTTGGGGAGGAATACACACTTGTAGCCGTGGCCGACTATGTACTGAAACATACCTTAGGCAATACAGTTTCTAATCTTTCTTCTACGGGTGCACTAAGAGATATTACTCAAAAGGCAGGTGCGTCTTATTTTGCATCAGCGGTTGGAGAAGTAAATGTAGTGGAAATGATGAAACGTTATGAGGCTGTAATTGGCGGAGAAGGAAATGGTGGTATCATTTATCCAGCCCTTCATCATGGTCGCGATTCGCTTGTAGGTATTGCCTTATTTTTAACCCATTTGGCCAATTTCAACAAGTCGATATCAGTTTTGAGAAAAACGTATCCCAACTACCATATTTCTAAAAATAAAATCGAACTTACTCCTGACATTGACGTAGATGATGTACTCGAAAAAATAAAGAAAAAATACGCTAAAAACCCAATTAATGCCATTGATGGGGTAAAAATTGAATTTAACAAAGAATGGGTTCATCTCCGTAAATCTAACACCGAACCTATTATTCGTATTTATTCTGAATCCGAAACCGAAGCTACTGCTAATCATTTAGCCCAAAAAATTATCTCTGACATTAAAGAGCTCATTAATTAAATCAAATTTTTTGGCACAATCTTTGTCCTACCCTCTCATGTTTATTTTCCTCTTTACTAAGAATTTAACCATGAAGTTAGGTATGAAAAAGCCTTTATTTTATTTATGTTATAAAAAGTCTTCGACAACAGTCCTTGTAGCCATTTTGGCTTTGGGCATTTATAGCTGTCGCACATCCAGCAATGAACCTGTAGAACCTGGCGTGGTATCTAAAGGCGTAGAAACCTACGATGCTTCTTTTGCTTATCAATGGGCCGATATGAATTTAAAGCTAATACGCGCAAGTTCGGGCTTTGCTCCGCCTGTTGCCTCTCGTGCTTTAGGCTACACAGGTCTAACCCTGTACGAATCGGTAGTGGCAGGAATGAAAGATAATAAGTCTTTGGCAGGGCAGCTCAATGGCTTAGTCTCTCTTCCAAAACCTGAAGATGGTAAAGAATACAACTGGGCGATTAGTGCCAACGCTGGGCAACTATTTATGGCAAAAAATCTGTGGCCTTCTGCCAATGATGCTGCAAAAAAAACAGTAGATTCTTTGGGCGCAGCTATCCGTGCTACACTCATTGCCAACCAGTCAAACGAAGTAATACAACGCTCTGAAGCCTTAGGCGAAGCCATTGCCAAAGCAATTTTTGAATGGTCTAAGATGGACGGCGGAGCAGAGGGATATGCCCAAAACTTTCCATCAGATTATGTAGTACCCACAGGGCCAGGCAAATGGGTTACTACTGGTGCCAACAAAGTACCTTTGTTACCTTATTGGGGTAAAAATCGTAATTTTATTGCCATCAATAAAAATCTAACGCCTCCCCAACCTATCCCTTACTCTACCTTAACCTCTTCTGAGCAATTTAAGCAGAACTATGAAGTTTATACTGTAAGTCAAAATCTTACCACTGACCAAAAAGCCATTGCTACCTTTTGGGCTGACGGAGGTGGTACATTTACACCTCCAGGCCATTCCTACAATATAGCTACCATTGCTTTGAAAAAAACCAGTGCTAAACTCGACAAGGCTGCTGAAACATACGCTCGGGTAGGTGTAGCAGTAGCTGAGGCATTTATCAATTGTTGGAGGTGCAAATATCTTTTTAATACGCTACGACCTATCACATACATTCGTACTACTATCAACCCCACTTGGTCACCTCTCGTAGCTACTCCTCCATTTCCTGAGCACACTTCTGGACATTCCAGCCAATCGGGGGCTTCGTATGTTGTCTTAGAGGCGATGTTTGGCGAGAATTTTGCTTTCACTGACAATACCAATACGGCTTTTGGGCAAAAAGAACGTAGTTTTACTTCCTTCAAGCAAGCCGCTGAAGAAGCGGCTGTTTCGCGGCTGTATGGTGGTATCCATATTCGCCGCGCCAATGAGAGTGGCCTTGTAGAGGGAAGTACCGTTGGGAAAAATGTAAATGCTTTGGCTTGGAAGAAATAATAGGTCTATTAAAATACTTATTTCGCTCACTAATAGGCTAAAAACCTTTGGTGAGCGAAAGTTTTTTTAAGGTAATAGATTATTCCTAACTTTACGCCCAACTATTCAACTTTTACATACTTAAACAATTTTAAAGTGAAAAACGGACTACTTATTTGGAATGCCATTTTAACACTAGCAGTGGCTTTTTTAGGATTTCAACATTTCAAACATCATTCTTCTGATAGTGCTGATAGTAGCATGGCAGAAGCTTCTAAAGGAAAAAAAATCGTATATGTTCAAGCAGATTCTCTATTGAAAAACTATGAATACTACAAAGATTTTCAGAAAGAATTCGAGAGCAAAGGATTTCAGTTAGAAAATGACTTGGCCAATAAAGGTCGTTCTTTTCAAAATAAGGTGGCATTTTTTCAACAACGTGCCCAGCAGGGTGCTTTGTCGCAAGACCAAGCGCAATCGGCTCAGGCACAGTTGGGTAAGGAAGAACAAGAAATCACCAAATACCGAGATGATCAATTACGTAAACTCGATGAGGAGCGTATGAAAAAAACAGAAGAGTTTTATGGCAATATCTTCGACTACATCAAAAAATATAATAAAGAAAATGGGTATGAATTTGTACTTGGTTATAGCAAAGGGGGTGGCATTCTCTTTGCCGATGCCAATTTAGATGTAACCAAGAAGATGGTAGAGGGGCTCAATAAAGAATACAACGAAAAAATGGCGGCAAAGGATAAGAAATAATTGAAGACTAAAACTTTGTCAAAGTTTTGAACGACCGACGGCCAGTCTTTGACAAAGTTTTAGTCTTCCAGCACATTCGCTACAAATACTACTTTTAAAAAAAGCATTAAAAGAAAAAAAGTAATAGCCCAATTGAGATAAATTCGGTAATAGTCTTTTACTTCTTGATAGCGGCGATTCTTAACATTGACTCTTTCTAAGCGGTCTATTTGACGAAAAATATCGGTTAAAACGGCATTATCAGTAGCTCTATAAAACTTTCCATTGGTAGCTCTTGCAATTTTTTGAAGTGTTCCTTCATCAGGAGCATTTGGTAGAATGTTGAGAGAATCCTTTACTACTTTGCCAATATTCTCCCTACCTATGGCAATGGTATAAACCCTCACACTAAAGGCTTTGGCCAACTTTGCGGCCGTAATAGGATCTAAATTACCCGCTGTATTCTCTCCATCGCTTAATAAAATAACTACTTTAGACTTCGCCGTACTTTCACGCAAGCGATTGATACACACCGCCAAAGAGCTTCCTACTGCTGTACCAGCTACTGAAATCATCCGATGGTTTATTTCTTCTAAAAAGCCATACAACAGTTCATAATCGTTGGTCAAAGGGCACAGTGTAAATGCCTCCCCTGCAAATAAAACTAATCCGATTCTGTCTTGCAACCGCCCACTAATAAAAGATTTAGCTACCGATTTAGCCGAAATTAGGCGATTAGGAAGCAAATCTTTTTCGAGCATCGAATCTGAAATATCTAACGCCATCATAATATCTATTACTTCCGCATCACGTTCTGTAATAGTATTGATTAACTGAGGGCGAGCTAAGGCAATCAATAAACTACTTAAAGACAAAAAACCTGCTAAAGGATATAGAAAACGAAGCCAAGAAGACCAGCCTTTCGCGGTATCAGAATGGATGAAAGTAATACCAAGACGTTGAAAGGCTCCTGCGTGAAAAATAGTACGAAGCCAAAAAGCGATAGGAATAATTAGAATACCATATAAATAATACGAGTGTACCCAAGAAAAATCACGCAACTTAACAAGCGTAAACCATTCAGAAGAAATCCAATCCCACATAGATTCTGATTATTAAATCAATCTTTTACTTCTTCATAGTCCACATAATCACCTCCTTTGAATCTCGACTGACTTCCTTGAGAGTTTGGTGTTTCAACTTTTATTTCGCCTTCTGGCCGACGAGTTTGGCGGTTGGCTTTTTTTTGTTCCTTCACCAATTGCCTTCCCACTAAAAGCCAAAACATAAATCGCCGAAAAGAGGGAACAAACGCAATTAAAAAGACAAAGATCAGAACAATATTAAAAATTATTTTCATGGTTAATCATTTTGTTTGTCCATAAAAAACGCAGGAAATAGAATTAAATTGGCTAACTAATAAATTCCAAGCAGTATATTCACCCACACTTCTGAGTTAAAGAGGGTAAAAGTATTAATTCTACCCAAAGGATACAATTACTCGTCGAGTTTTATCGCTTGTGTCTATCACGATACAAAAGCCAATTGAAAGGCAGTACCTATATGAGGGGTCGATTCCACCGAAATTTGGCAGGCAATGGCTTTGGCTAAATCGCGAATCAAATGTAAACCTAAGCCTGTTTTGATACCCATCGAAGCTTCTTCTGAATAAAGAGCATTGAGTTGTTGGGCAGATACACCCGGGCCATTGTCTATGATAGCCAATACTATTTTACCCTGCTCTTGACGAGCTATCCACTCAATTTTGGCATTCGACGTGTTTTTAAGGGCTTTAATGGCATTATTGGTGAGGTTTTGCATAATAGTCTTGAGATAATCTTCATCTGTAACTACCTGCAATAATTCCTCATTTTTAAAGCTAAAGCTTACCCCTTGAGTTCCTGCAAAGAACCTTTGGATATAAGCAAATAAGTCGGCTACTTCAATGTTTTTAGCTTGGGGTTTGAAGTGTTGCATTTGCCCTTTACTCCAAAGCAACATAGCTTCCATGGTTTCTAATAAAGCCTCCGCCGACTCTGTAATGCGTTGTTGATGCGCCTCTGCCAAAGCAGGTGTGAGGAGTTCGGGGGCTTGTTTTTGGAGGTTTAAAAAACTAATCAAGTTAGCTACAGGACTCCGCAAATCATGGCTTAAAATAGCAAAAAATTTAGCCTTTACTTTATTCGCTTCGTCAAGCTCGGTATTGAGATGAAGGAGAGTTGTATTGGTACGTTTACGGGTTTGGTTTTGCCAAAGCAGCAACCCCCAATCACCAATAATAAACCCAACCCAATCAACAACCCAGCCCGTTGTTTGCGTTGAGTATCTAACTCTAAACGGTTGATTTGCAGCTGTTTATCTCTTAGTCTAATCTCGCGTTGTCCTTCTAAATTGGCTATTTTATTTTTCATTTCTTGTGAGTAAATCGAATCTTGTACTTTGTAGAATTGCCTAAAATTCAAGTAGGCATTCTTGTAGTCTCCTACAAATGCTTGGACTTCGGCCAAAACCCCTGAAAAGTAGGCTTGGTTGTCGGCATTTTCTTTTTCTTTACTTCGTTGAATAGCTTCTTCTAAATACTTTTTAGCAAGATGAAGTTGCTCCTCTTTTAACAAATTTGATGGATTACTGCTTCTTGCCATGTTAAAGTAAGCCAGCCCCAAGTTGCCAACATTAATAATGGCTTCTGGGTGCATTGGATTGAGTTCATCCCACAGTTTTTTAGCTTTGAGCCCATCATTTATTTTGTTCAAAAAATCATTGCCCCGCAAGGTGGCCATATTACTATACGATTTTGCTTCTCCCTCTTTATTGCCTACTTTTTGGTGCATCGACAGCGCCTGTTGATGATATGCCAACGCTTTCTTTGTAGCCTTCATATCGGTATAAATAGCGGCGATACTCGATAAAGACTGCCCTATTTCTCGTGAAGTATTAGCTTCTTTTGACCCTTTTTGACGAGACTATAACCCCTCAAAAGCATATTTCAATGCCTTCTGGTGGATCTTTTGAGCCAAATAAACATTAGAAATGTTATCATAGCAAACTCCAATTAGATAGTGGTCATTGACGGCTTCGGCCCATTTTAGCCCTTCAAAATAATAGTATGTAGCCTTAAGAAAATTGGAAATAATGTTTTGTTCGGCAGCCCCCATGTTGTTGAGTGTCGAAGCGATATTCCATTTATCACCTATTTCTTTCTGTATAGCCAATGCTTTTTTATAAAAATACATGCAGGAATCATACTGCCCTTTATCGCTATATCCACGCCCCAGGGCTGAATTAAAAACTGCTATTCCCCGCTTCCAAAGCATTTTGGTAGCATGTTTCAATCCCAATAAGCTGTAATAAAGTGCTTTGTCTGTATCTATAAAAAAATATTCTTCTTCGATACGTTTATAAGTACGAGCTTTGAGCGTATCATTCTGAATCTTGGGGAGTTCTTTGACGAGCGAATCTATCAGGGCTTGGCCTTGTTTTTGAGCATGGGTGGTAGTGACAAAAAGCAAAGCAATCATCACGGTCATCAACCATGATATACGCTGCTTATTGGCCTGCTGACTCGACTTTTTCATCTAAACTGATGTAAACTATCTTTGTAACTACGTCCGATGGGTAATGTATGTTCGCGCACACTCACCTGTTGTGCCGTTACTTTCTCAATAAAATGTCGCTGCACGGCATAACTACGATGAATCCTAATAAAAGACTGAAAAGCAGGGTCTTGCAATAAAAGTCCGATAGAGGCCAAAACGCTGTATTTCTTCGCAGCTGTCACAATGCGTGTATAGTCTTTCAGTGCCTCTAAATAAACAATATCATGGAGGTTTATTTTTACCTGCTCATGCCCCTCCTTGATAAACACTGTATTTCCTCCCAAACTGTATTCAAACAATGCTGCCTTTTGTTTTAACTCAAAAAAATGCTGGAGTCGCTGCATACTATGCTCAAAACGCGCTGCTTTGATGGGTTTAACCAAAAAATCAAAGGCTTCCACTTCAAATCCTTCTGCGGCATAATCTGGATAAGCTGTAATAAAAATACAAGCAGGTATGTGCATCATTTGGCTTCGCAAAGCCAAGCCCGTCATGTTGGGCATATCAATATCTGATAGAACCACATCTATCTTTTGATTTTTTAACGTTTCTAAAGCTTCTATAGCTGATGAGAAAACGCCTATAACGTTCAAAAAGCATATTTTTTGGCATACATCGAGGCCGTCAAGCGATCTATCTCGTTGTCGTCAATAATGATACAATTATAGCTGGAATTTGTAATCATATTCCCTCATATTGATACCAAAGATACATGGATTTAGGCGTAAATAAAGATGAATTTATTCAAAAATTAGTTATCGGTCGAGTTAAAATGTCGTTAGTCGATTGGCCATTGATAGCTACTCTAACAATAGATAGCTTTGAACCATTAAGCCACTTATCAAACTATACAAAAAAAATGGAAAGAAGAGATTTCTTAATGGCATCTGCACTTATGACTACGTTTACTGGAGTAGCCCAACATACATTCGAAAAAGAGACTCCATTACCTTTAGGAGATGCGATTAAGCCAGTACTACTTAATGCACTTCCACCGCTGGATCATAAAGGGGGCATGGACATACGGGTATGGATGCGTAGTTCGATGACCAAAGGGTTATTTTCGAGTGTAGAATGTGCCGTAGCACATAAAACCATGGGACCGCACCTCATTGGCACAAAGAACTCGATGAGCTGATGCTTGTACTTGAAGGAACTGCCAGTGTGTTGGTAGGCGATGAAGTAGTGCAGGTAGAAGCGGGTGGCTGGCACTTGCGGCCACGGATGATCAAACACACCTTCTTCAATGCCAGTGAAAAACCTCTGCGATTCATTGATATGTACTTCAATCAACCTTTTGAGAACTATCTCGAACGGGTATTTCATGAACTCACTGCCGAAAACGGCTATGCCAGTGGTTCAGAGGCCAAGGGGAAAGAAATCAAACGGCTACACGAGCAATATGGCCTTATGGCGGCGGCTGATTCTGGTGCCGAACGCCAAGCCATTGTCAAAAAATATGGATTAAAATAATCTAAAATAGATTGAAAATCAATAAGTCATGAAAATCCTTTTGTTTGTTTTACTCTTGTTCGGTTTTATTTCCTGCAATCAATCTATGGAAGAACCCGACCCCAATGGTTCTACTACAACCCCTCCCAACCCCACAGGAAGCAGCGCACTCGGCAAAGGGCAGCCAGGTGCAGTAGGGATTGCGGGTATAGATACTTGGGACAAACTTGCCTCCAGCGAGCGTGAGCGCATCAAAGGTTGGAATACCATTTTTATGCACCAGTCGGTAGGAGGCGATTTGGAAGATGGTGCCAATGCCAATGGCTTTAAGTTTGAATACTTCGACCTCAACGAAAAACCCAACAAAGGTTTGAGTGGCAATGTGTTTAGTGTCTCAAACGGCGACCCAATGGGTAAAATAGCCGAGTTTAAGAAAAATGCACTCGCCCACAAATCGCTCATCAAAATTGCTATTTTCAAGTTTGGCTATGCCGATATTAACGATAACAATGTGGAGCAAGTAAAGGTAGCCTATAAAGCACTTATTGATGATTTGCGTACTCAAATCACAGATTTACGCTTCGTACACATTACACCCCCACTTATCTACATTGTAACCAAAGACGACGGCAATGCTGCCAAAATGAAGGTGGCACAGTGGATGAAAGACACCTTCAAAGACAAAGACGTAATCTATGATTTACAAGAAATAGAATCGGACAATGGGGCTTGCAAATTAGGAAATGTATGGACGATTTGCGACAAATACCGCTCCAAGGCCAATTGCCCCAGCAAGAGCCAAGGCATAGATGCGCCCGAAGGCCAAGGCCACCTCTGCGAAAAAGAAGCAACACGCATCAGTAAGGCATTTTTAATGAGTATTTACAATGCAGGTAAATAGCCTTTTTGACCGCGATTTTATGTTAAAATATCACTCAAACGTTTGAAACAGATGCAGAAGAGAAACCCGAAGATATTGTGCTTATACGCGGCTGACTTTGTGCCTTCCGAGCCACTCACGAGTTTGAACGGTACAGAAATAGGCTTTAGTTATGGTGTTTTACCCTCAAGTCCCAATCCCAAAGGCAACATAATGAGCGTAATACATTGGGCCTCCAATTATGCTCTGAGCGTGGGAGGTTTAGAAAAATTGTATATCGTTTGTCATGCCCAAGGCCCTTATTTACAAATAGGTGCCCCAGGTATTAACCCTTGGAATGTAGAAGAAATCGGGAGAGTATTGAAAGGCAAAGTAAAAGTGATTGATATGTATTGCTGCGATTTGGCCAATTCTCCAGAATTCTGCCGAAAACTTGCAGCAGCAAGCAGAGCCACCGTGAAGGCCTACCCTATCAAAGTACTTGCCTGGCCAATACTCTATAGTGCCAGTGCTCCCCTTTATTTTTAAAATCAAAATTAAAATGAAAAAACTACTCACTATTCTTGTCTTTGCCAGTTTTAGCCTATTGAATATGGCCGCTGGCTGTGGTGGATCAAACAATGACTCGCCTCAACCTGAAACAATTCTAGGCATTATAGGCAAATGGAAACTGACCAAAACGGGGTATTATTTTACCAAATCTGATGGTACCAAGGTGAACGATACCTACGACACCGAGCCAAGGGGCATTAACATTGTCTTTGAGTTTTTTGACGATGGCCGATTGGTTACAAAAGATCTCGTTAAGAATACAACGGAGGAAATCAGATGGAAAGTAAATATTCGCAAAGGTGATGATAAGGGAATTTTAGACGGTGAGTTGATTCAGATTGGCAAAGAACAGAAAGAACTGGCGCAAATCATTGGTCAAACAGGCGATTTGACCATGCAAATGATCACTACCCCCACTCAAATATTCTTGGTGGTTGATGTAACAAAAATATCAGTTTACAAAGAAATGACACTTATCCAAGAGTTTAAGAAACTATGAGAAAACTCATTTTAGCCCTAATCGGACTGGCCGCTCTTAGTTGGGGTGTTTATGAGTGTAAGTACTATGGCGACTATTGGCTCGATACCTACCAACGCCCTTGGGCATACAGTCGAGATACCAATACGCCACTCTTGGTAGGTAAATGGCAGGGTAGTTTTATCGATCCCAATGGCATAAAAAAACAAATTGATGTAGAGATTTTTGTGCCTACTACCGATGAAGAACGCCGTACAAAAGCAAGCCGCCGCAGACGCAAACGACACGTTGCGGCTGATACGCGAAGTTTCGATGGAATGGCCACAGTTAGCAGCCGACTGGGCGAAGAAGTATATGAAATTTATGGTGCGGTCAAAAAAGAAAATCATCACCAGCTACATTTCAATTTTCGCCCTCAAGATGAAAAAAAACGAATCTTACCCAATTTTACGCTATTAGAAGCCAAAGAAGGGAGTTGGCAAAATGACCAACTGCAGCTATTACTCACCTTTGCTTATCATAAGGCCGACGGCAGTAGTTTTTGGAGCAGTGCCAACCCCCGCCACAGCAAACAGTCGCCCACCATACTTATTCGACAAACGCCATGAAAAACCACCTATTTTTCACCTTTTTCATTCTCTTTTTTGTTTTAGAAGGTTGCAAAAAAGCATCCGTCGAAACCGATGAATGTGATGCCGACCCTACCGCTTGCGGCTGCCCTCAAGAACCGCCCAGTTGTAGCGGTGCTGTGGGAAGTCTGAGTGGCAAAGTGTATGTGTCGCCCACAGGAAATGATGTCAACGATGGTAGCGAAGCGAAGCCCTTCAAGACCATTCAAAAGGCGGCAGACGAAGCCGACCCTACCAAGAGCATCGAAATCATTTTGCGTGGTGGAACTTACGAAAGCAAAGAAATCAAATTTCGTACCTCCAATCTTATCTTGCGCTCCTATCCAGGGGAATGGGCTATTATTAAGGCTGTTACAAATATAGAGGACATCACCAATTGCCTTTGGTTTCGTGAGCCTGGCACAGAGAACATCGTTCTTCAAGATCTCGAAATTGTAGGGGGCTATTATTACGGCATTAAGTTTGAAAGCGATTGGGACGACGACCGCAAAGTGCCTTTTGATAAGAAAAAAGGAATTTCTAAAGTTAAAATTCTAAACTGCAAAATCCACGATACAGGTCGCGACTGTATCAAAATTGCGCCAGGTTGCAAAGACATAGAAATCTCAAACTGCGAAATTTATCGCTCAGGGGTAGGGCCAGCCAATGTAACCGCCCAAAATGCCGAAGGAATTGACAACGTCAATGCTGATAGAATGATTGTCAGAAACTGTTATTTCCACGACATCTCTACCAACGGACTCTATGCCAAAGGTGGCGCAAAAGACTGTATTTTTGAACAAAACCTTTTGATAAATATGGGTGAAGGTGGTTTGGTAGCGGGTTATCTCGACACCGACAGTGAATGGTTTAATACCACCACCAATCCAAGCTATTATGAAAGTATCAACATTATTATTCGTAACAATATTGTTGTGAACGCCAAGCGCGAGGGCATTGGCTTGTATGCAGCCATGGGTGCACAGGTTTATAACAATACCTTCGTCAATGTAGCCAACGACGAGGGGAGTAGTGCTTTGATGATTTCGAGAGGGGAGATTTATGGTACACCCTCGGGCAACAAATACCCCCAATGTAAAGACCTCAAAGTGGCAAACAATATCTTTGTACAAACTACCGCTGCCAAAGGCCAGATGGCCCGTTTGAGAGGTATGCCTGAAGGGACCAACGATTTAAGCAATAATTTTTACTACAAACCCAACACTTTACTGTTTCGTATAGACAAAACAGAAGATGATTACACGACTTTTGAAGGGTTTAGTAACTGGAAAATACAGTCAAAACTCGATGCCAGCAGCACCAATGCAGATCCTAAATTAGATACGCAACAGCATCTCACTTCCAATAGCCCTTGTATAAGCATAGGAAAAGCATTGGGAGGTCTGGTAGAAAAAGATTATGACGGAGGAGCAAGGAGTTCAAAAATAGATATTGGTGCAGATCAGTTTAACAACGGTACTTCTTTGATTATTCCGCCTATTGGCACGATAATAGGAACAAAAGGAACGGGCGGAAATTAAAAACGAGGCTGCCCTAAAGGTAGCCTCGTTTTTTTTAGAACATACAGTAAAAACTATTTATTCAACAGCTCATCAAAAGTCAATGATACGTAGTACATTGATCCAATAGCTGGGCTACCATAGGCTTGGTAGTAGGGCTTGCCAAACAAGTTGGTACCACCTACTTTCAGGATAGATTTCAAACTCGCCATTTTGTAGCTTACTTGCGCATCTAAGTTGGTGATAGCGGGCACATTGGTATTAGAATAAAGAGGTACACCCGCCGTAGTTGGTACTACGAAGCTCGATTCCCACAAGAAGCCGTCTTGTTGCTTCAACGCAATATTAAATCCAACTTTATTACCTGGCGCAATACGCTTACCAAAATTAATGTTGTAGCGGTTGGCAGGTGTATTAAAGCCAGAATACTGCAACTCAGGAGTTGGCGTAAACTCTTTCAAGACGTTATTGGCAAAGTTACCACCCACAAAGAAGTTTTTAGGAAGCGAATAGTTCAAGGCAATCGAAAAACCTGTTACGACGATGTCTTTATCACTATTAGCTGGGCGCGAGTAGGCCGCGCGCGTACTACCACTGGCCAAACCCGATTCAATCGGCAAGCCAGGGGCTGCAGCTGCCGTAGGTACAAGCACTACCACCCCTCCGATAAAGTTTTGGTAGGTGCTGTGGTAATACGAGGCATCTACGAGCAATTTCTTGCCCAACAAACCTTTATAGCCTATTTCAACTGATTTCACACGCTCTGGGCGTAGCGCTTTGGCTTGGTATTTGGGCAATGTCGCCAAACCGTATGCAGGGGCTACTTGCGTGGTTACGGCAGTTACTTGTTTTACTACTTCGGCTTGCACATTGGAAGCTATCGCTGCTTGGGTAGCTGGTAATGCCATTTGGGCAGTTACGCCAGCAGCAATGGCCGCTTGGGCTTGAGAGGCAGGAATTTGTCCCGCAGCCACAGCGGCATTCACTGATGCGGTTACGCCCGCAGTCACTTGTGCTTGTACAGCAGCCGTTACACCCGCTTGAATGGCAGGCAATTGCGCATTGACGGCCGCAGTGGCATACGCTTGTGCTTGGGCAAGCACTTGTGGCGTGATGTACTTGGTCGGATTGAGAGAAAAATCTACCAGTGTCTCGCGCAATACGCCTGATGCTAATTTATAGCGACTATCAAACTCAGGCAAGCCCCCTATCAAAGTAGCGGCTGGAGTTTGTAGGTCTATGTATTGGTTTTGGGTAGTAGGAATACGGAAGCCCGTTTGATAAGATAGACGTATATTTTGATCTCCAAAAGTGGTTACTGCCGACAAACGTGGAGAAAATTGGCCTTCAAAGTTTTGGTTTTTGTCGTAGCGAATCGAAGCCGATAGTTTTAAATGATTACTAAACAACGACTTGGCTGCTTGAGCAAACGCTCCATATTCATTGATAGGAATCGTGCCATTTCTACCATCTTTTTGATCAGCAAAGAGTGTTCCCTCAGAGCGGAGTTGGTATTGACGGATATTAGCACCCACCAATAAATCCATGAATTTGATTTGATTTTTGAAATTATAAACTCCCTCTGCATGGTACAAGTTGGTTTTGTCTAAAAATGCTCCTCCTCCTTTGGAAATAGGTGCGCTGCTCCATTTATCCAAGAGTGTATTGAATTGTGCTGAACCTGCTGCAGGCATCCCTTTATCAGCAGTTTGGCGTGCCACCAATTGCGCTTGGGCATCGGCTTGCCCTGCGCTACGAGCCGCTACATAAGCACCTACATATTCCCCAAACCAAGTAGCACGAGGCTTGATTTCATTCAACATCGAAACAGCCGTTAAACCTGCCATAAACGAATTGCCAGAGCGCTCTTGTGTCGTATAAGCCCGAAGCGTAAAATTATCGCCACGGAGTTCCAATTTAGCCTGAGTCAAATTAAAGTCGCGAAGCGAGTATTTGCCTGTACCTGTATAAAGGGTAGTACCATAGCCATAGTTTACCTGGCCCACAGCCTCTACTTTCTCAGAAAGCCGATAGTGCAATGCGCCGTTGAATTTAAAACTCTTCACCGTATTGTCTATCAAGCTATTTTCTGTAAGACCTGTACGGCTCACATTGACGTTAGGCACTAATGCCAACGCCGCCGAAGGCAATAATTTAGCTGCTATGAGCCCATTGGCTACGGTTTGCATATTGGCTTGCACTTCATCTCCGTAGATATTCGTACCATCAAAATCAAGGTCAGTACCTGAACCTCTCAATGGATCGGCATTGCCGCCTACGTTTAAGTTGGTATAATTGGTTGATTGCCAGTCTTTGGCTTGGATATAGCCCAAGTTGATTTTAAAGGCAAATTTGTTGTTGAAGGCTTTGGCATATCGAATAGATACATCGCCGAAAGGCGTGGTAACTTGGGTACGATTACTGGCCGACATCACGCCCGTCTTCACAGCCGCGCTCAAGCCTTGGTATAAAAATGGACTCTTACTATTCATCAATACCAAGCCGTTCAAGGCATTAGGGCCATAAAGAGCTGAAGCTGCCCCTGGCAAGATTTCAACGCTTTCCACATCCAATTCAGGCATCCCTACGATATTATCAATCGGAAAATTCAAGCCTGGCGCAGAGTTGTCCATGCCATCAATCAACTGTACAGTACGTGGATTTCCAGTAGAGCCAAAACCACGCATATTGATGGATTTGAATAGCAAACTTTGGGTGGCCATGTCTATGCCTTTCAAATTGGCCAAGGCATCGTAGAAAGAGGCGGCAGGAGCTTCCCGAATAGCACGGATATCTAATTTTTCAACCGTTACTGGCGACTGGAAGTACTCCCCTCCTCAACCCGTAGTTGATACCACTACTTCCTGCCCCAACAGCGCTTGTTCTTTCATAACAATTCTTTAAATTGTAGCATTGTCTTTCACCTGAATCTCTTGGGTTTCATAGCCTATCGAAGTGATAACAATTCGTAAATGGAGTGGGAGTATTGGTAGTCAAGGAAAAATCTCCTTTTGAGTCTGTGATTGTCCCAATACTTTCCCTTGTACCTGAATACTTATCCCTACCAAGCCCTCACGGGTAGTTGCATCGGTGATATTCTGTGCCACTTTTGTTTGCGCCAGCACAGCCCCTTGCGCTTACCAGCCATACCGTTAAATAAAAACGGCTTTGTGTAGTACTTTCATTGTTTTTTGGTTAGTTGTATTTCTTATTGTTGGTGTTTATGCGATACAATATTCGCACAATTAAAGATATTTTACAATAAAAAGCCCATATAGTGCTAAAAAAAATAAGCATAGTACGCATAATTATTTGAAAAATCCAAATATGAACAAATCAAAACTTAGATTCGTACTACTATTGGGGGTATCATTGAGTAGCTCTACTACTGGTAACACACAAATAATTTTGGGAAAATCGTTCGATTTTGGGATACCCCCCACTGCTCCAAACTATGCTAATCCAACCTACTGGGCCGCATTACCTACCAAAAAAGATGTAGCAGACAGCCTTCCTCGAAAAGCAAGAGGATTAAAAAATAAGCAAGCAACAGCAAAGGCTGATGTATTTTTTATACATCCTACTATCTATACTGAACATCCTAAGGAAGGAACTTTCGAGTGGAACGCAGATGTAAACGACCAAGTCCTTAATCAAAAGGTAGATGAGTCCACCATTCTTAATCAAGCTTCGGTTTTCAATGGATCTTGCAAGGTATATGCTCCTCGTTATCGACAAGCTCACTATTATTCTTTTATCACCAAGAATAAGGTCGATAGAGAAAAGGCACTTGATTTAGCTTATACAGATATTCAAGCAGCTTTTGAATATTACTTAAAAAATTATAATGAAGACCGTCCTATTGTTATCGCTTCTCATAGCCAAGGGACACTTCACGCCAAACGACTTTTAAAAGAGTTTTTTGATGGGAAACCCCTACAAAAACAGCTGGTTTTTGCCTATTTGGTAGGCGACATAGCAGGTCCTCCTGCACAGCCTGATGAGTTTGCGCACATTAAACCTACGCAAAGCCCCGAAGAGGTGGGTGGTTTTGCCTCATGGCATACCTACGCACGCGATTTCTTTCCAGACAAATATGAAGAATATCATTTTAAAACGGCGGTGTGTACCAATCCACTCACTTGGAAATTAGACGAAGACTATGCTCCCAAAACACTCAACAAAGGTGGAGTAGCTCTTAAATATACCTACAAAAAACACTTGGCCAATGCACAAGTACACCAAGGCTTGTTATGGATTCATAAACCATATATTGTTGGTCGTGCTTTCTTGAAAACTAAGGTCTGGCATGGTGCCGATATCAACCTTTTTTGGCAAAGCATTAGAGATAACGTAGCTTTGCGAGTCGAAAACTTCCTCAAAAATCAATGAATCAACATACCTATATTATCATCATGGCGGGCGGAGCAGGCACACGATTTTGGCCTTTCAGCCGTCAGAATAACCCCAAGCAATTTCATGATGTGCTCAATAGCGGTCAATCACTTCTTCAACAAACAGCCCATCGTTTTGAAGGCATTTGTCCACTCGAAAATATTTACATAGTTACCAGCACCGAGTACTACGATTTGGTAAAACAGCAATTGCCTTATCTTACAGACCATCAAATCTTACTTGAACCCAATCGCCGCAATACCGCGCCTTGTATTGCGTATGCTTGTTATAAAATTGCGAGCCGTGACCCTCAAGCCAATGTCATTGTAGCCCCCTCTGACCATATTATTTTAAAAGAGGATAATTTCCGTACAAAAATTGGTGTGGCAATCGAAGCAGTTAAAAACAATGATATACTTCTCACCCTCGGTATTGAACCTACTCGCCCTGATACAGGCTATGGTTATATTCAATACTTAACCAGCGAGGGGGAAGTAAAAAAAGTAAAAACTTTTACTGAAAAGCCTCAATTAGAGATTGCCATCAAATTTTTAGAAAGCGGTGATTTTGTATGGAACGCAGGTATTTTTGTTTGGAATGTACAAACCATCAAAAAAGCGTTTTCTACTTACCTTCCCGAAGTAGCCGAACTCTTTGAAGCAGGCCAAGACGACTACTACACTGTTCAAGAACCAGATTTCATAGAAAAAGCCTATATGCTTTGCAAAAACGTTTCTATTGACGTAGGCATCATGGAAAAAGCTGACAACGTATATGTTGTATTGAGCGATTTAGGCTGGTCAGACTTGGGTACATGGAAATCATTATACGACATCTCTGAAAAAGATTCCCAGCAAAATGTGGCAGAAGGGCTACATATTTTGTACGATACGAAGGGCTGCATCATAAAGACACAAAAGGACAAGCTGGTTGTTGTACAGGGGCTTGAGGGCTATATCATTGCAGAAAACGATGGTGTATTAATGATTTGTAAAATAGAAGACGAACAGCGTGTGCGTGACTTTGTAGCCGATGCCAAAGAGTTAGGAAATCAGTTTGTTTAGGATTATATTTAAACCTTATGATAGAATCGCGGTAGCTTCTATTTCAATCAAATAATCGGATGAAATAAGTTTGGCAACCTCCACCATGGTTGTGCAAGGTCGAATTTCACCAAAAAATTCTCCATGGGCACGTCCAAAAGCCTCCCATTGGCTGATGTCTGTCACAAACATCCTCGTTCTGACTACATCCGTAAGTGCTGCCCCTGCTTCTTGTAGTACCTTTTCTATTTTCTGAATGATGAACTTTGTCTGTGTATAGGCATCGCCTATGCCTACAGGCGTATCTCCATCTACTGCGACTGTACCTGTTACTTCAATGATGTTTCCGATACGGACAGCGCGCGAATACCCTACAATAGACTCCCAAGGCGCACCAGTAGAAATGTTGATTCTTTCTGCCATTTTAGATTGTTTTTAGGAAAGTTTCTTCACCAATAACCCATTCACCACTTTTGGATCAGCACTGCCTTTTGATTTTTTCATTACTTCGCCCACAAATAAGCCCATCAAGCCTGTTTTCCCTTTTTTAAAAGCCTGCACTTTATCGGGCATGGCTGCCAAAACACCATCTACAATACCTTCCAAGGCATCCACATTGCTGTTTTGTAGCCAATCATTTTGTTGGGCCACTTCCAAAGGGTTCAAATGTGGGTTTTCAATCAATAAGGGCAATAGCTTCTGAACAGCGGTACTGTGGCTTACTTGATGGGTTTCCACCAATCTGATGACCTCGGCAAGCTGCGAAGTTGACAGAGGAAACTCCAAAGCTGTGATATGTGGGTGTTCGTTGAGATAAGTTTTTACAGGGCCCAATACCCAATTGGCAGCAGCTTGATAGTAGCCTATGGCTTTTCCTAACTCCTCAAAATAGATGGCTACTTCTTTAGTATCGGTCAATGTCGTAGCATGGCTTGCCGATAGCCCGTATTGAGTGGTAAATTTGATATAAAGTTGGCGTGGTAAAGGGGGCATTTCGCTGCGAATCTGTCCCAACCACTGTTCTGAAATAAATACTGGCACTAAATCAGGCTCAGGAAAATAGCGGTAGTCGTTCATGGTTTCTTTGAGCCTCATGCCCGAGGTTTCACCCGTTTCGGGGTCAAACATACGTGTTTCTTGTAGGATAATCTCTCCATTTTCTACCATTGCTACTTGACGGCGATACTCAGTTTCAACAGCCTTCATCACATTACGAATCGAGTTCATGTTTTTGACTTCTACTTTGGTGCCGAAAGGGAGTGTTCCTTTGGGGCGCACCGAAATATTCAAATCGCAGCGCAGGGAGCCTTCTTCCATGTTGCCATCACAAATTTCAATAAAACGCACCAATTGCCGCACGGCTGTCAGAAATGCCCCTGCTTCTTCGGCAGAGCCAATACAAGGCTCCGTAACCATCTCAATTAGGGGTGTTCCTGCCCGATTGTAGTCTAAAAGGGTATCGGTAGTAGCCCCATCGTGAACAGATTTGCCAGCATCTTCTTCTAAATGGATATGGTGAATCTTCACCGCTTTTTGCTGCACATTCCCCAATTTATCTTTAAAAGACACCGGAATTTCGCCACCTACACAAATTGGTGCTTTGTCTTGCGATAACTGATACCCTTTGGGCAAATCGGGATAAAAATAATTTTTACGGTCAAAAATCGTACGTCTTGTAATGTCACAATTACAAGCCAAGCCCATTCTTATGGCGTATTCCACTGCTTTTTTATTCAATTTTGGCAAAGTGCCAGGGTGTGCCAAAGTAATGACGCTGATATTGGTATTGGGTTCGCTCCCAAATTGATTGGCATCGGCAGCAAAGATTTTGGATTGTGTCTGCAACTGACAATGGACTTCTAAGCCTATGACAATTTCGTACTGGGCAAGGGTTTCGGGAGAGAGATAACGTGCTTCGGTCATACTTTATGGAACAAAAATCTATTGATACCACAAAAGTAGTTATTGTTTCTAAATTTTTTCCAATAGTATGCTTGCATACTATTTTTGTTTCTCTTAATTTTGTATGCAAGCATAACAATATTTAAACTATTCCTAATATAAAACCATGATAGCCGTCGAAAATCGTAGCAGTATTAAAGGAGGGGAGTTTTTAATCAAAGAAACAGAAGCCCATCAAGTATTTATTCCAGAGGATTTTACCGAGGAACAACAGATGATTGCACAATCCTGTCGCGACTTCTTAGCCACAGAAATTTGGCCACGTATAGAAGAAATTGACCAAGCCAAATCGCCCGAATTAATGTCTTCTTTGATGGACAAAGCAGGGGCTTTGGGTCTTTTAGGTACAGCCGTTCCTGAAGAATATGGCGGCTTTGGCATGAATTTCAACACTTCGATGCTGGTAGCAGAAGCCACAGGGGCAGGCAATTCGTTTTCAGTGGCATTGTCGGCTCATACTGGCATTGGCACATTGCCTATTTTATACTATGGCAACGAGGCACAAAAAAAGCAATACTTACCCAAACTCGCCTCGGGCGAATGGAAAGCTGCTTATTGTTTGACAGAACCCGATTCAGGTTCGGATGCCAATGCGGCCAAAAGTAAAGCCGTTTTGAGTGCTGATGGCAAGAGTTATGTCATCAATGGTCAAAAAATGTGGATAACCAACGGTGGCTTTGCCGATTTATTCATTGTATTTGCCAAAATTGACGAAAATGGTAAAACCGATAAAAACTTAACGGCTTTTATCGTCGAAAAAACAATGGGTGGTATCACGATGAACGAGCCTGAACCCAAAATGGGTATCAAAGGATCAGATACACGTCAGATTTTCTTTAATGATTGCCGCGTACCTATAGAAAACATGTTGTCTGATCGTGGTAACGGTTTTAAGATTGCGGTGAATATCCTTAACATTGGACGTATCAAACTGGCCGCAGCTACTTTGGGAGGTGCAAAACAAGTGGCCACCAAAGCCATAGAATATGCCAATGAGCGCAAGCAATTTGGTACACCTATCAGTAGCTTTGGCGCTATAAAGCATAAATTGGGTGAAATGGCAATAAAGCTATATGCTTCAGAATCAGCATCTTATCGTGCAGGGCAAAACATTGACGATGCCATCGAAGACCTAAAAGTCAATGGCATGAGTGATGCCGATGCCAAACTCAAAGCCTTGGAACAATTTGCCATTGAGTGTGCTATGATGAAAGTACATGGCTCTGAAGTGCTTGATTATGTAGTAGATGAAGGCGTACAAGTATATGGTGGTATGGGTTATTCGGCTGATGCCCCCATGGATCGCGCTTATCGCGACTCGCGCATCAACCGTATTTTTGAGGGTACCAACGAAATCAATCGTATGCTCACAGTCGATATGCTCCTCAAACGTGCCATGAAAGGCGAGATAGATTTGATGGGGCCTGCCATGGCTGTTTCCAAAGAAATTATGTCTATTCCTGATTTTAGCAGCGATGAAGATGGGGCCTTTTTTTCTTCCGAGAAAAAAGTCATTAAAAACCTCAAAAAAGCGGCGCTGATGGTAGCTGGCGCGGCAGTACAGAAATTGATGATGAAACTCTCAGAAGAACAAGAAATTTTGATGAATGTAGCCGATATGGCCATTGAAATTTATGCGGCTGAGTCGGCTTTGCTCCGCACCGAAAAACTGATTAGCATCAAAGGAGAGGCCGCTTGTGAACTACAAACCGATCTGGCGATGTGCTACTTGCAGGAAGCCGTAGAAAAAATAAATAGTGCAGGAAAAGCTGCGATTATGGGATTTGCCGAAGGCGACGAACTTCGCGTGATGCTTATGGGTTTAAAGCGTTTTACGAAATTGAACCGAGGAACACCAAAAATGCCCGCCGCCGCATAGCGCCGAGGCAATGATTGCCGAAAATATATTTTTTAAAACAATTACGTACAACAATCTAAGAACCAAATAATTTATCAGGCCGCTTTCCAATTGGCAAGCGGCTTTTTTATTAGAAAGCGTAATGTTCCACAGAAATAGAATAAGTAAAGAAATTATCAAGTAAACTTTAATTGTCATAACAAAAATGTAGTTTTGCGCAAAACTAATACCAACCTAAAAATTGGACTGCTATCAAAGACATACTAAAGCGCTTTGATATGATTGTTGGGAGCGGTCTCGTGTTTACTGACCGTCTTGAAGATGCTGCCAATAACAGCGAAATCCTTGCACTGCATCAAGCCGCACAATTTGAAGCTAAAGCCGTTTACTCTCGTCGGTTTGAAGAGAGAGAGGTATGTCTATGCCTCAAATTTATATTTATGATGAGACTTTTCAGATGAAAATTAACTGATATTCATCGTAAGCTATGGAGCAGTGGCGCTGTGCCTCTATTCTATGTTATCACAAGAAGTCAAATTAAAATTTTCTCCTGTGTAAAAGTTCTGAAAGAAACAAAAAAGATATGAATTGCCTTTGGTTGATGAAATTCCTTTTTTGTCAGATGCCATAGAAAAATACAACTACGAAAAGTACTCCGCTCGATTATTCGATAACGGAACATTTTGGGAAAAAGATGAATCGCTTTTAGACTACAAACAGGGACCTTACCAAAAACTGCTTGAAGGGCTTCTGAATGCTAAAAAATATTTAGAGCAAAAGAAGCAGCTTACTCAGCTTACAAACAACAAAACTATCAGTAAGTTGTTGATAATGTGTGTTTTGGTAAAATATTTAGAAGAAAAGCAAGACCATAACGGCACAAAGTTGCTTGAGATATACCGAGACTTTTACGGTCAGTTTCAATATGCTGCCGAATTTACGGATATTTTAAGAAAAGGGCTTTGCGTTCCGTTTTTTGAGAAACTATCAAGTAAGTTCAACGGAAAAGTATTTGAGTTAACCAATGATGAAAAGATAGAGTTAAAAAATGCAAACTTAGAATATGTAGCTGCCATATTCGATGCAAACATTGACGGCAATCAATATGTGCTATGGGAGCTTTACTCCTTTAATCATCTTCCCATTGAACTTATTAGCGGAATTTATGAAGCGTTTTTAAGCAAAGAAGGAGTTAAGCCAAAAGATATAGTATATACACCGCCCTACTTGGTTAATTTTCTGATTGATGAATGTATGCCGCTTGAAAAAGCGGAAGAGTTATTCCAAGACTACAATTTCAAAGTACTTGACCCTGCGTGTGGTTCGGGAATTTGTCTGGTAAGTGCCCTAAAACGAATGATTCAGTGGGCAGCCATAGTGCATTATAAAAAGACAGGACAGATTACTTATCCTGATGCTGACGTTGTCAGAGCAATCATTCGGAATAATATTTTTGGTGTTGATACTGAGCAGGAAGCTACATTAATTACCGTTTTTAGTCTCTGTATTGCTTTATGCGATAAACTTTCCCCAATGGAGATTTGGGATAATTTACGTTTTGATAATCTTAGTGAAACCAATATTGTTGAAGACAATTTTTTTAATTTTTTCAACAAAACGTCAAAGCAGTCTTTTGATTTAGTCATTGGCAACCCTCCTTTTAATCCAAGAATAGGAAACAATAAACAATACGCTCAATTTTTATCAAAAGAATATAATATTCAGCCAATATACCCAATTCATGACGCCAACTTAGCTGTTATTTTTTGGGATAAAGCTATTATGCTATGCAAACCCGGTCGGAACTGCTGTCTCATTTTACCTTCCGGTGCTTGGCTTTATAACAATTCTTACGAATACCGAATAAGCTTTTTTGAAAGCCTACCAACTGGTGCACTATTATTGATTTTACTAATTTAAGTGAAGTACTGTTTCATGGCTCGGCTAACGTGGCCGTTTGTGCGGCTATCGCATCCAATAACTTACCTACTCCTAAAAGCTCTATTCTCCATGCAGTTATAAAAAGGACGTTAGTAGCTGAACAGCGACAATTTTTTGAGATTGACCACTACGATTTTCATACTGTGTCTTATTCTGCTGCCACTCAAAATCCATACGTTTGGAAAGCAAATCTCTTAGGTGGCGGCCGAATATCTCGATTAATCAATAGACTTCAGAACCTACGTTCTTTAGGTGAGTATTTAGACGAAAAAAAAGAAAATGAGGGCTGGGAGTTTGGTGAAGGTTATATCATCAGGCATGATGGTACAAAAAGTGAAAATGAACTTGAAGCTCTTGGTTATAGAAAAGCTCCTTGGATAACGGGCAAAACATCAATAATTACTAAAAGTTTTAAAGAAAACGGTACAATTACTACTTATAATGAGTTGGAACGTTTTTTTTATAGAGCATCCGAAGAAAATAAAAATATTTTTTCACCTCCTCATCTCCTGATTAAAGAAAATTTAGGGCAAGAGCAGATTCCAATGCTTTTTTCAGATGAATATTTATGTTTTAAGGATAAGATAATTGGTATTCACTCTCCAAACGATGCAGAAAGTTTAAAAAAAATATATACTGTTTTATCAGCGAATGGTAAGACTAATAGATTTTTTACCATAACTACCAGTGGTCAGGCTGGTATTACTATGTCCAGCTCTGTACTGTTAAAGAAAGATATTTTTAATTTGCCTTACCCAGAGGATGATACTGATTTAGAACTTAGCAATAGTGAAAAAATAGTACGCGATGATGTTTTAAATTACTTTATTAAATCGGGACAAAGCAGTAAATTGTCTCCTTTAAATGAAGTGGTTTCGGATACTGATTTGGAAGAATTTGGGACAGTTTTTTGCAACACTTTAAACCCAATTTATCAAAAAGGAGATAATCAATGGTTTACTGCCAAGTATGCAGAAGTTGGTGGAATGATAATTTCTAAATTTTATTTTGGCAAATATTCTCCTTTATTTCATTATGAAAAAGATACATGGGACAATGATGCAATTGAGAAATTAGAACGAATGATATATGACAAAAAACGACGCCATGTTCGTATGAATCGGGTATTGAAAGCCTACTTACATGAAGATGGCTACGACGTTTTGGTGCTGATAAAACCGAATAAACTTCGTTATTGGCTTAAATCTGTAGCGCTACGAGATGCCGATGAAACCTTCTCTGATCTTAAACGTGCGGGATTTTAAGCATCTATGATAGAAAATATCCCATATTCAGGTGAAATTCCTTACCAAAATGTTGATCGTAATTCTTCTACGGAAGGTTATGTAGAGAAATTGATATTTTTCTTGGAACAATATCTCCCCTTGTTTCCAAAACAGAAACAAATTAAAAAAGATGAAAGTGAAGAAGATATAAGTGAAAAACTGTACAATTATTTACAGCGTCAGCGTAGGTTTAATTTAGAGCAGATAGAATACCCATTCGAGTTCCAAATCGAAAAAAGCCAAAGAAAAGCAAAAAAAGGTCATAAAAGGCGAGTGGACTTTGGTGTAAAATTAAATACTGTTGACAATGATATGGAGTTGATTTATTGTATTGAGGCTAAAAAATTACCCACAGGACAAAAAGAACGAGAAAAGGAATATGTGTTGGGTAATTATGGCGGAATTCAAAGGTTCAAATCTGCTTTACATGGAATTGACAACCAAGGAAATCCACTTGGAAGAAATGGGATAGTAGGCTATGTATTTGAACACACGTTCGAGCATTGGTATAATGAAATCAATCTCTGGATTACTCAAGAAGGTTGGAGCAAAAATGAACTTTTAGTGAAAAAACACTTCCTTGAAATAGCAAAGTTAGAATCAACTCATTTGATAGAAACCCAACAACTGATGGTTTTAGACCATTATTGGGTTTCTGTTATTACAACTTAATTAACAGTGTCTCCACCACCTCTGGATAATGTTGATGCTCCAACACCTGTACTTTTTGGGCTACCTCTTCGGGAGTATCTGAGGGCAAGACAGGGCAAATGGCTTGAAAAATAATGGCTCCTTCGTCGTAATGCGCATTGACATAGTGTATCGTGATGCCTGATTGGGTTTCTTGAGCCGCCACGACGGCCTCATGTACAAAATGCCCGTACATGCCCTTGCCTCCATATTTGGGTAACAAAGCAGGGTGAATATTCACGATTTTGTCAGGAAATACCTCCACCATTTTTTCGGGAATAAGCATCATAAAGCCCGCTAAAACGACCAAATCAATATGTTGGTTTTGAAGAAGTTGTATTATTTTATTGGTTTCGTAAAAGGTCTTTTTATCAAACAATACTACTGGGATTTGAAACTTCCGCGCTCGTGCTATCACGCCTGCTTGAGGATTATTAGATAAAATAAGAGAAACTTCAACTTCAGTAGCATCACTAAAATAGGCAGCGATTTTTTCGGCATTAGACCCCGACCCAGAAGCAAAAATAGCAATACGTTTTTTGGTCATTAGACATCAATTGACAGAATTAGAAATGCGAAGTTAGTTCTTTAGATTGGACTTGAAAAAATCTTAAAGATTTTCCAAGTAGGTGTTTTGACTCGTTTTTCTCTATTTTTGTGCTATTTCATACTTTGGTGTTATACTCAAAGTGTTCCAAATCTAAGTAAATAAAAGTCCATGCAAATCATAGAAGTAGGCCACAACCCCCACTACCAGCGCCAATTTTGATGTTACCCGTGCGGCTCTACCAAGGCAATCCCTATTGGATTCGGCCCCTTGATAAAGACGTAGAAGACACTTTTAATCCCGAAAAAAACAAGAGTTTCAAAAATGGGGAAGCTATGCGCTGGATAGCTGTTGATGACACTGGCCAAACCGTGGGACGTATAGCAGCTTTTATCAACCAAAATACGGTATCAAAAGGCAACGACCAGCCCACAGGCGGAATGGGTTTTTTTGAGTGTATAGAAGATGAAACCGTCGCTTTTGCGCTATTTGATACTTGCAAAAACTGGCTGAGTGAGCAGGGCATGGAAGCCATGGACGGCCCGATTAACTTTGGCGACCGCGATCGATTTTGGGGGTTATTGACTGAAGGCTTCGACAAAGAACCTCTCTATGGCATGGGTTATCATTTTGTCTATTACCAAGATTTCTTTGAGAAATACGGGTTTGAAATCTATTTCAATCAACTTACCTTTTTTTATATATGGCTCAAGACAAGTTCATGGAGCGTGTCAATAAGGTGTTTTTTGACCGTGCTGAGCGAATTTTGTCTATGCCTACGTACGAATTCAAGCATATTGAGAAAAAATACTTGGCTAAGTATGCCGAAGATTTTCGGCAGATTTACAACAAAGCTTGGGCCAAAAACTTAGGGACAGAAGATATTACGCCCGAAAAAGCCCGCGCGCTCATGGACAGGATGAAGCCTATCATGGACGAAGAACTAATGTGGTTTGGCTATCATCAAGGCGAGCCTATTGCGTTTTTTTATTATGCTTCCTGAGTTGAACCAAATCTTTAAGTATGTGGGTGGAAAGCTTGATTTATGGGGGAAAATAAAGTTTCTTTACCACAAACTCCTCAAAACCAACCACAAGGCATTTGGGGTTATTTTTGGTGTAGTGCCCGAGTTTCAAGGAAGGGGCGTGGAGTCGGCCATAGCTTTGGCTTCTTCCAAAGTAGCTTGGCGACCTAACTACCAATATACCGAGTTGGAGTTCAACTGGATTGGCGATTTCAACCCTAAAATGATTCGTTTCTGTGAGTTATTAGGTGGAACACCCCACAAAACGCACGCTACCTATCGCTATTTATTTGACCGTACCAAGGAGTTTAAACGCCATCCCGTGCTCTAATCGTCGTCGTTTTTTCTGATGGCTTTGAGCCAATCCTCTACGCCTTTGGCTATTTGTTTTGCCATTTTTTGACGGAAACCGTCTTGCAAAAGCAATGCTTCATCGGCGGGATGGCTCATAAATGCGCCTTCTACCAATACGTTGGGGTATTCAGTGGGGCTGTTGAGGGCAAAGTTAAAGCGGCCTACATTGCCATATTCGTTCAGCCCCAACTCAAAGAGTCGTTTCAAAATGGCCTGACTCAAAGGCCGATAGCCCAAATGTTTATAGTAAGTGCTTGTGCCACGGGTTTTGGTGGTGTCGCCTGCGGCGTTGTTATGGATACTGATAAGCAAATCGGGTTGTTGTTTTCTAAAATGTAAAATTCGGTCCGAATTATTAAAAAGTGTGTCAATGCTACGGGTCATGATGACGGTCGCTCCTTTGCGTTCAAGTTTGTTTTTAAGATGCAAAGCAATACTTAAATTCAACTCTTTTTCTGTGGTTTTGGAGCGTACACCCACCGCGCCTATGTTGCTACCTCCATGCCCTGCATCAATAGCCACCGTGAGGGCTTTGAGCTTGAGCGATGGGGGCTGTTGTTTGATTCTTATCACTAATCTACGCCCTTCGTAGCCAATGGCATAGCCCCAATGTTGGGCGTGTTGGAGTTGGATTGTTATGCGAAATTGCCCATCGGCTACTTGTTCATAATCAAGGTATTTTATTTCCTTGGCGGTTGTTAGCTGCGTAATCCAGTTGGTATTAGCCGTTGCACCAAAAATATCAACCACGATTTTTGAAGGATTGACTTCTTGCCAGCTTCGGTACGGCAGCCTTTCGGGCAGTGGAATAGACACATAATCAGCGCGTTCATCGCCCCACGCCCGCCAAGAGGTGGTCAAATACTGAATAGGAATTTTGACATTGGTGTCTTTTTTAGTCAAGTTTTGAGGTATCCAAGCAGACAGCGCGTCGGTGAGTCTAACGTGCAGTTGATCTTTGTATTTTCCTGTTACTTTCAGCAGCACCAACGAATCTACGTACCCTATTTTAGCTCCTCCGAGGCGGTCTTCACCTAAGCCATAGTTGAGATAAGCCATTGGCCCTTGGGTTCGTACATAAACCACCGAATCTTGTGGAAAATTGATGATTTGGAGAGGATTTTGAGCTAAGATAAAATGAGCAGTAAACAAAAATACAACAGCAAAGCAAGGGCGCATGATGGGTTGTTTGGATTAAAAGCCAAATGTATCAAAACCTCACAATAATTTTACTTTTAGCCAGAGCAATTCGGTGCTGTCTTTGATGTAGGAGATGTATAATCTATCCAGTATTTCCATTTTCTGGCCTTTTTCACAAACATAAATGATTTTGCCTTTTTGCCAAGTATTGGCTTCTTTTCTGGGGGCTTCTTCTCTAAGTTGTAACCGATAGAGTGCTGTTGCTATTTTACTGTTTGAGGTTTGTTTTTCGTCGTCCAATTGCACGTATTGCGTTTTCCAAATAGCCTCTTTTCTCATACCCGCATATACCCAAACGGCATTGACTGGTTTCAGCGATTGAAGCGAAACTAAGGTATCGCTTTTTATACCATTTTGTGCGCCAACAATCACCAATGGTTGGGTATTGTTTTCTGCTTTAAGTACAGAATGTTGCGCTACTACTTGGTCGGCAGGGTCATTGCGTTCTTCCTGAAACTGCTGGACGATGGTTAGATTAGATACGCGCAAAAGACGCTGGTAGGTGCTAAATTTTAGGAAATAAGACGTATTAGTAATCTCATCATCACTGTGTGAGTATTTTGTAAAAGCCAATCGAAGCCCTTCGATG
Organism: Spirosomataceae bacterium; assembly: GCA_041392315.1. GTDB lineage: Bacteria > Bacteroidota > Bacteroidia > Cytophagales > Spirosomataceae > Runella. The sequence goes on from JAWKMH010000009.1 coordinate 171,052, forward strand.
GTATCTTTTCTCATTTCGAGGTCAAAGCATTTGATTTCCTTGAAGAACAAAGAATCGAGATTGGTGTCTTTTACTTCTTCAACTAAGCGATTTAAGTGGGTTGTGTAATCTTTTGTCTTTGCCGCATCGCGGTACATCTTCTTGGAAACGATGTTGGTAGTGTAGGTTGGATATACTTTAATGCGAATTTTGTCTTTATTCTCTTGGTATATCTTTGCCATGATATACAATCCACGTGTTTCGCTTTTATAATCTGTGGGGCTTTTATATCGTCTTTGGTAGGTGCTCTCAAACACCCTTTCACTCACAAACAATTTAGCAAGATATAGTTGCTTGGTAGCATCGGCAGCAAAAATGCTATCAAACCTAAAAAAATAATAGGTATTAGAAAGATAGAGTGGTTGTTTTTGTGAAGTATCTTTTGTTTCTAATTTTTCTGGGTCATATTGGGGCATATTTCGTACAAAAACACCAGCGGCTAACTTTTTTGTAATCACCTCCAAATTTCCCCCTTCGCCAGCTACAATGGTAGTACCTTGTGATAACGCTTCTATGCCAATATTTGTGGCTAAAGAGATAACCAGTAAAGAAAACGTGAGTCGTTTCATGGCAGCCTATTGATTTATTGGAAGTTAAATTCGGTACCAATTCCTCCAATGATTTTATTGTTTTTTCGCGAATGGTCTGGTTTGAAAAAATGGAGGTGTTCGCAGTCTTTACAGCCAACATGAAATCCCTTTGGGTTTCTATCTTCCCGAATAACATTGATTTTTGAAAGTGAGTGGATGGCATTCTGCGACCACATATCATCGCCTCCTTGTCGCCCAATGTATAACTGATAGGTATTCAAACGGTGAAAAATATCATTAGGGGTCTCTATACCCCCAAAAAATGGCTGACTTGGCGTGTAGTCTATGGCAAACAATGTACGCCCTACATTATATTTTTGTTGGCCAGGATCTTGATAAGCATATCTATATCGCTTAGTGGTGTCGTCGTCGGAGTATTCGATGAGGTCGGGATAATCGAATACATCGCGATAGGCAAAGCCTGTATAAATTTCAGAGTAAAGTTTGAGCTTAACTTGCTCACTGACACGCACTTGCAAGTTGCCACCACCTGTATAAAACCGATCCCAGTTGTCGGCCCAGCCTTGAAAGGCTCCATTATCAGTAAATAAAAAATCTTCATACAGGCTGAGTGTAGCGCTATTAATCTGATTCCACCCTGCACGTATTTGCACAAAAACCAATTGCTGGGAGCGGTTGCGTGCAGTTCCGATATTTTTGCCAAGCCCTTTGGGAGTAACTACAAAACTACTGCCAATCGTAGCCGAAGAACGGTAGTTGGCATAAACAGCGCCAGAATTTCCAAGATAAAAGGGATTGATTTCTTCATAAACAGCCATCCGATTACCTGACAAATTGAAGGTAAGCATCGGTGACACTACAGTATTGAGTTGCCATTTAGTCCCTTTTTGTTCTCTATTTCCTAAATTTTTTTTCCCAAACACATAATTAAAAGACAAATTAGTACCTGGTTGGCACCAACTAAAACGTTTCCAATAGCCGATACCTGCACTTAGTGTAATGCCTCCTTCGATGAGAAAATAACCTGAAAATTTGATAGCATAACTCGGGGTATTGTCAAAAAGAAGAGGTTGTTGTGCTAAGACTGCTTTTTGAGAAAATAAGGTTATTGTACCTCCAACCAATAGACAGTAAAACGATTTCATAAGCATTTTCCTTGGAAGTTATCAAGGAAATTAAGAAGTCTATTGGCTCTTTCCAAGTATTTTGTCTAAAACCTGCCTGTAAACTTATTCTACGGTAAAATGAAGAAAAATAAGATACTAAAAAAGACTATAACTTCTTGATAGAAGAATCCCTGACGACTAAATGCGTTTCTAATTTTTTGGTTTCAAAATGAGTGGTTGTAGAAGGCTGTTCAATGAGATTAATCAAAAATTCTGTTGCCAATTGCCCCATTTCAAAAGCGGGTTGAAGTACCGCACTTAAAGCAGGATTAAGTAAGTGTGATGTAACAAGATTAGTAAAGCCTACGATAGCAATATCATCAGGGATTCGGAGTCCTTCTTTTCGCACCAAAGACATACAAGTAGTGGTAAGGCGATCCCTCCAGCAAAAATTGCATCAGGGCGGATAGGATGATGAATGAGTTCTAACACAGCTTTTTCAACTTCCTCTGTAATCATTCCCCCATGACTACAGTACCTTATATAGCTGTCTTTTATTGGAATATTATAATTTTTGTAATGCTTGTTTGTAGCCTGCCAAGCGTTCATGTGTAATAGAAAGCCAAGAAGGGCTTGTCAAATGGGCAATCTGGCGGTACCCCTGCTTTATAAGGTGCTCGGTAGCTTGATATGCTCCTACAAAATTGTCGGCGGTTACTTTGTGTGTATCGAAATTTTGAGGCACTCGATCAAAAAATACAATAGGCAAGCCCTTAGCTTGTAATTCTTTAAAATGCACTAAATCATTGTTCTCGCCCGAGAGCGACACCAGCAGCCCATCCACTCTCCGTTGGGCTAAATATTGAACACTAATCCGTTCACGTTCACACGATTCGTTGTTTTGAGAAATGATTACTTGATACCCTCGAATGGAGGCAATAGATTCTACTCCATTAATAGCTTGAGAGAAAAAATTGTTAGCGATTTCAGGAACAATTACCCCAACTGAACGACTACGGCTTTCTTTCAAACTCAAAGCGATAGGATTAGGGCGATAATTCATGCGTTCTGCATATTCAACCACCAATCGTTTGGTTTCGGCATTGATTTCATAACTACCTCGCAACGCCCTCGAAACCGTTGAGGTTGAAAGGTTAAGTGCCTTGGCTATATCTTTTATTGTAATAATTTCCACTCCCTCGGTATTGGTTTTGTACAATTTATATTCTCTAATCTTTGATGACTTTTATCGAAGACAAAGACTCTTATATACGTTAGATAGTTCAAATATAGCAAATATAAAATGTCCTCATTGTGTTTTGGCATCGTTGCCGACAACGATTGCATAAAAAAAGGCAAGAAATCCTTTGCAAAGTCCCAAAAATGTAGCTTAAACTTGCTTGATAAATAAGAAAGGTACTCATTTGTACGTACCTGAACTTTAGAAAATATCTCTTTAAAAAATGAAAATATTCTTCTAAGAGAAGAAACACCATTAATCACAAAATTTCACCAAATCTATTATCAACTAATCTACATGAAAAAACGAATTTTTACTTTGTTGCTGTTTCTCAGCTGCATAACCTTTGGGTGGTCGCAAGGCCAAAGAGTGACGGGTACAGTAATTGATGCCAACTCTGGTGAAGCCTTGCCAGGGGTAAGTATTCTTGTTAGAGGCACTACTACTGGAACTACTACCACTAATGATGGGAAGTTTTCTATCAACATTTCCGACAAAAAGGACGCTGCACTTATTTTTAGTTTTGTAGGCTATCTTTCTGAGACCGTGATGGTTGGCAACCGCAGTGAAATCAATCTTTCGCTCAACCCTGATCAAAAAATGTTGGAAGAGGTCGTAGTGATTGGTTATGGTGATGCCATCAATCGTCGCGACTTAACGGGTTCTGTATCTTCGGTAGGAGCTAAACAACTCAAGGACATACCTCTTACCAATGCTGCTGAGGCACTTACGGGCCGTTTGGCAGGGGTTCGTGTAACTACCTCCGAAGGAGCACCTGGCGCGGATATTCAAATCAGAATTCGTGGAGGTGGTTCTATTACACAAGACAACTCGCCCATTTATATTGTAGATGGAATTCAAGTCGAAAACGCACTCTCTTTTCTTTCGCCACAAGATATTGAGACGATTGATGTCTTGAAAGATGCCTCTACTACTGCTATTTATGGGGCGCGCGGTGCCAATGGGGTTGTTATTATCACCACCAAATCGGGTAAAGGAGGCAAAACAACCGTCAGCTACAATGGCTCAATGGGGGTACGAGAAATTTTCAAAAAACTTCCTGTGATGAGTCCTTACGATTTTGTGCGCTGGCAGTATGAGCGTAGTCGCGGTGACGTGAATGGCGAAAAAAGTTTTGCCGACCAATATGGCACTTGGGAAAATATCAATCAGTACAAAACCGTTACGCCTATTGACTGGCAAGAAGAAGTATTTGGGCGGCAGGCCAAGTACCAAAACCACAATTTGATTGTCAATGGTGGCAATGCCAGTACCAACTACAATCTTAGCTTAACGGCCAACAAAGAAGATGGAGTGCTTCTTGAATCAGGTTTTGAACGCTATTTGGCTACTTTCAAGCTTGACCATAAAGCCACCGATAAACTTCGCATTGGATTTAATGTGCGTTATCTCAATCAAACTGTTAGTGGTGCAGGTACAACCACCAGCGGCACTAAGTCCACTAATCGCCTTCGACACTCGGTACAATACCGACCTTTGATTATCGCGGCTACTCCTGAAGTAGATGATTTTGACGAAAACCTCTACATTTCTTCTGGCAACCTCGTCAATCCTATTTTGATGACCCAAGCAGAATACCGCAAGGCTTATACCAAAGCCATCAATCTAAGCGGTTATGCCAGTTATAACATTCTGAAAAACCTTACTTTTAAAACTACCGTCGGGATAGACAATAACGACACTCAAAACAATTCGTTTTGGAGCAAAATAACAGGTACAGCACGCAACTATGCCTCGCAGCCTGTGGCCTCTATCTTTCAACAAGGGGCTGTTACTATCAATAATTCTAACACGCTTCAGTACAGCAAAAAATTGAATAATAAGCACGATGTAAATGTGATCGTCGGGCAAGAAATTTATCAAAATGCCAGCAAAAGCACGACCATCGAAACACGCTATTTCCCTACCGACATTTCGGCAGATCAAGCCTTAGCAAATATGGGGCTTGGCTCTCCTCCAAGTGGTGCTACACAACCCCGCCCAAGCTCAAATGAAACCCCACCTAACCGCCTTTTTTCATTGTTCGGAAGGGTTAGTTATGGCTATAACGATAAGTATTTGGCTACGGTTTCTTTACGGTCGGACCGCTCCTCCAAATTCAAATATGCCAATGGGGCATTGGTATTCCCCTCTGGAACAGTGGCATGGCGTTTTAGCAAAGAGGATTTCTTAAAAAACAATCAATTTTTAACCGATGGAAAACTCCGCTTAGGATACGGGGTGGCAGGCAACAACCGTATTGGTGATTTGCTCTATCAGCAGTTGTATGGTGTAACAGGCGAATATGCCCTTAATCATAGTGTTTTGCCAGGATATGCCCCCATTGCCTTGGCCAATGAAGACCTAAAGTGGGAGTCAAACGTATCTCAAAACATTGGTTTAGACTTGTCATTTCTGAACAATCGTTTTCAACTTTCGATTGATGCCTATAAGAACAGCGGCCAAAATTTACTCTTGGCAGTGGCTATTCCTCCTACTTCGGGCTATTCTTCCCAAATCAAGAATCTGGGTTCTACTACTAACAAAGGCATAGAACTGCAGTTGAGTGCCTACATTATCCAAAAAAAGAATTTTAGTTGGAATTCAAACTTTAATATCTCGAACAATAAAAATACCGTAACAAGTTTGGGAACAGTCGCTCAACTCACTCGCAATTCGGGTTGGCAAGGCTCTGACGGTACCGACGACTATTTGGTAAAAGTAGGCGAACCAGTAGGCTTGATGTACGGGTTTGTAACCGATGGGTTCTACAAAGTAGATGATTTTACCTTCAATTCCACCACCAATACTTACACTATCAAGCCTGGGATTCCTTTCAACTCTGTCTATGGTACACCACAGCCTGGCATGTTGAAATGGAAAGACATTGACGGCGATGGTTTGGTAACTGCCGATAAAGACCGGACAGTCATTGGCAATGCCAATCCTAAATTCATAGGTGGCTGGAATAACCAATTTGCCTACAAAAACTTCGATTTGAGTGTGTTTATGAACTGGGTAGTGGGCAATGACATTTACAACGCCAACAAAATAGAAATGACGGACGGTGCTTTCCCGAGTCTGAATATGCTGGAATTTATGAAAGACCGTTGGACAAATATCAATGACCAAGGGCAAGTAGTAACCGACCCCACTGCCTTGGCTGAGATGAATGCCAATGCAAAAATCTGGACTCCTGTGCGCGTGCAGCGTTACTGGCTACACTCATGGGCGGTAGAAGATGGTTCTTTCCTACGGGTCAACAACCTCACCTTGGGCTATTCATTGCCTAATGATTTGTTGAAAAAAATCAAAATTTCAAGGTTTAGAGCATTCGCTACTGTCAACAACTTGGCCACACTCACAAAATACACGGGCTATGACCCAGAAGTGAACACACGCCGCTCCGACCCACTTACGCAAGGAGTGGACTTTGCAGGATATCCAAGAGCCAAGACTTGGGTGCTTGGTGTAAACCTAACCTTCTAACTATCTGTTTAACAGAAAAATAGCTTCAATACAATATTTAATCTTGAATTACAATGAAAAATATATTTAAAAAAACAATACTCCTTAGCATCCCTTTCTGCGTCACTCTGCTGATGGTAAGTGGATGTAAAGAATACTTAGAAGTACAACCCAAATCACAAATTAGTATTGCCGATGCTTTTGGAAATGTGGCCAATGCCACCAACGCCGTCATTGGAGTTTATGACGAATTGATGGGCGACAACGGTTATGGAATTCGTATCAATATGTATTATCCATATGATTCCGACGAAATGATTGTGTCGGGCAATATTGACAATGGTCGCCGTGGCATTGGCCGTTACCAGCTATTATTGACCAATGCAGAACTTCGTAATCCATTTTTACAGTTGTATCGTGGTATTGAAAAAGCCAACTTGTGTATTGAGCAAATTCCTCTGATGGCGCTCTATACCAATGGTAGCGATGCCGAAAAGAAAGAATTGAAACGTTTGCATGGTGAAGTGCTCACCTTGAGGGCACAGTTTATGTTTGAGCTTCTCCGCAACTGGGGCGATGTACCCGCTCCTTTCATTCCCTCCTATAAGCAAGCCGATTTATTTATTCCCCAATCTGACCGCGATGCAACATACGCTAAGCTCATAGAAGATTTAAAAATCGCTACCGACTTAGTCCCTTGGCGTACCGAAATCCCCGTTCGCAACGAGCGCGTTACTAAAGGAGCTATCAAAGCCCTTCGGGCCAAAATGGCTCTATTCAGAGGTGGTTATTCGCTACGTAGTAGTGGTAAATTAGAACGCAATGCCGACTATCAAACCTATATCAAAATTGCGCGTGATGAGTGTGCCGACCTCATGGCCAATCGCACACAGCACACCCTCAATCCAAGCTTTGAAGATATTTGGCGTAAGGTTACTTCATTTACATACGACCCATTTGGTGAAATCATTTTTGAAGTAGGAGCAGGAGGCTCTAATTCTAACTCCGACAGCCGCATGGGTAACTACAATGGGCCGTCGGTCAATGCTGCTTCAAGATACGGAACAGGTGGCGGCGGCTTGTTGGTGCTACCCAATTATTTTTATGCCTTTGACTCTACCGACACACGCCGCGATGTAACGACTACCCTCTATGCGGTAGCTGCTACCAATATCAAATCGCCACGACGTTTGGGAGAAATTACTGATGGTAAATTTAGAAAAGACTGGCGCGTACCTTTGCTACCAGGTACCGCCCTCAACCCTGGCTACAATTGGCCTTTGATTCGTTTTGCCGATGTATTGCTCATGTTTGCCGAGGCGGAAAACGAACTTAACGGCCCCACCGCCACCGCTATCTCGGCTTTTGAAGAAGTAAGAAAGAGAGCCTACAAGGGCAATGAAAGCAAGATTGGCAAAACTCCTACCGACAAAGCGGGCTTTTTTAATGCCATCGTAAACGAACGCTACTTAGAGTTTGGCAGTGAGGGCATCCGCAAATTTGACTTGATTCGGTGGAACTTACTGGCGCAAAAAATAGAAGAAACCCGTCAAAAAATCCAAGACATAAGAGATGCAAAAGGCGTTTATGCCAATATCCCACGATATATTTTCTGGAAAAACAATGGCGAAGAAATTCAGTGGATGAACTCGTTTTACCAGCCCACGGCACTTACGACTGCACCCACAGGTTGGACAAGATTGGATTGGAGGCAACACCTGACCACCAACCTCATTGATGGTGTTCAGCTACATGCAGGCATCGCTCGTTTTTTTGTTACAGGCAAAAGTGAGCTTTTCCCCTTTGACCAAGCCACAGTAGATGCGTATCAAGGTAAGCTAAAACAAAATCCAGGTTATTAAACACGACGTTGCGCGGCAGGTTTGCCGCGCAATATTTATTACTCATTCATTATTATTACTATTTTATCACACCCCCAATGAAGAGTTTATATGAAAAATAATTTCGTTTTAAGCACCGTTATTTTTTTCTTTTTTTTAGTTCTTCTTGGGGGAGAAGTAAGTTGTAAATCTATTGCTCCTACCACTTTAAATACTCCTACAAATCAAGAAGTTGTAAAAGATTCTATCGCCGAACGTATGTTGCTCTATCAACGCAACAATGGCGGTTGGCCACAACCTGGCGGCAATCCCATCAATTACAATCAATTTAAATCTTATCGGAGTCTTTGAAAAGGGCTTCTCTGATAGCTGAAAAAAATAAGTTAGATGCCACCATCATTGACCAAGCCACCACAAAGAGAAATCAAAGCATTGGTGGCTATTTACAAACAAACAGGCAATATGGCTTATTTGAGAGCGGCTGAAAATGGAATCAAATACTTACTGAATGCCCAAAATGCCGTAGGAGGTTGGGGACAGTTTTATCCCGATACAAGCGGCTATCACAAACACATTACCTACAACGACAATGCCATGATAGATGTCCTTTGGATTATGAAATATATCAGTGAAGGTACATCTAATTTTGAAACCATCAACGAAGCCCTAATTCCCCCAGCCAAAGCCGCAATGACAAGGGGAATAGGCTGCATGCTGAAAGCAATTTGTCCAAAACGGCAAACTCACCGCTTGGTGGTACTGGCATGACTATACCCTCTATATACTTTAAAGAAGCCGTGCTTTTGAACTTGCCTCTTTGAGTGGTAATGAAAGTGTAGGAATTTTACGGTTTTTGATGAGTATTGAGCACCCATCTTCAGACATTAAAAAAGCCATTCTTGCTGGCGTAGATTGGTTAGAATCAGTAAAAATTAAAGGCATAAAAACCAAGATATTGTAGATGCCAACCAGCCCAAAGGCCGCGATCGGATTGTAGTAGCTGATGTAATTCAACGCTCTGGGCACGCTTTTATAACCTCGAAACTAACGAACCTTTTTTTACAGGACGAAATAGCATACCAAAGGCTTCGTTGGCAGAAATTGAAAATAGACGCCGTGTAGGATATGCCTACTACATGGCATGGCCTGCCAAATTGCTGTCAGTAGAATACCCCAAATGGCGAAAAATGGGGAAAATAAAGAATAGCGCATAAGTATGCTTTCTAAAACCCATGCATTTTGGTAATATTAAGTGGTTTTTGGGCTGCTCCTTTGGTGGCACAGGTATCTCCTAAGACCTTATTCACAGTAGCCCAAGATGGTTCGGGCGACTTTCGGACTGTACAAGCGGCATTTGATGCTGTTTCGCTCAACAATACCAAATCAATCCTTATTCGTATCAAAGAAGGAACTTACAAAGAAAAACTGATCTTGGGACTCCACACCAAAAACCATGTTACTATCATGGGTGATGAGGCCGCAAAAACCATCCTTACATATGATGATTATTCTGGGAAAATCACCCCTGAGGGTGTCAAAATCGGAACAACCACTTCTACTTCCACGCGTATCGTCGCCGATGATTTTACGGCCATTAATATCACTTTTGCCAATTCCGCTGGCCCTGTAGGCCAAGCGGTGGCCATGTTGGTAGATGGCGACAAGGCCCGATTTATCAACTGTCGTTTTCTGGGCTTTCAAGATACCCTTTATCCAAAAAGAGAAGGTACACGCCAATACAAAGATTGCCACATTGAAGGTACAGTTGATTTTATTTTTGGCTGGGCTACCGCTTATTTTCAAGGCTGCAAAATCTATTCGAAGCACACGGAGTGGTATTTTACGGCAGCCTCTACGCCACAGGGGCAAGCTTATGTTATGTTTTCAATCAATGCGAACTCGACGGTGAATCGCCAGTAGCAAGTATGTACTTGGGGCGGCCCTGGCGCGATTATGCCCAAACGGTTTTTATTAACTGCCAAATGTCGAAAGTAGTGAAGCCCCGAGGGCTGGCACAATTGGAGCAAAACCCATGCCGAAAACCGCTTTTTATGCCGAATACCAATCCAAAGGAGCGGGGCTAATCCTGCCACAAGAGTAGCTTGGGCAAAACAACTAACTCAAAGCGAGGCATCGAAATACACCCTACAAAATGTGTTAGAGGAAAGATCAATGGAACCCCTGAAGCCCCCTTTACCTAACCTTGCCAACGGAGTCAAAGACACCTCATTTAACACACAACGGGCTTTTATCCAAATCCAAAACAATTTCCGAAGGCTTCGGTTGTTGTGGCTCAACAGCCTACATCTATTGTCGAACAACGCAACATTGCTTACTGCCACACAGGCACACGCGACTTGTACTTGGATGTGTTTTCTCCAAAAACCAAAGCGACAACGCCACTTCCAGCAGTACTGATTATTCACGGTGGCGGGTGGCGTTCGGGCAACCGTTCACAGCATATTCCCTTGGCGCAGCAATTGGCTCAAAGAGGTTTTGTCGCCATCACAGTCGAATACCGACTTTCTACCGAAGCCCTCTACCCTGCTGCTGTGTATGACTTAAAGGCGGCCATCAGATGGATACGCGCTCATGCCCAAAAATACAACATTGCTACTCGAAAAATCGCGGCCTTGGGTTTTTCGGCAGGTGGGCAGTTGGCAGCTTTGTTGGGTACAACCAATGGAAACCCCACATTTGAAGGTACACTTGGTTATTCATCCTTTTCGAGTACCATCAATGCCATTGTAGATTTGGACGGTACGCTGGCGTTTATTCATCCCGAGTCTGGCGAAGGCGACGACAGCAAGGGCATCTCAGCAGCTACCTATTGGTTTGGGTATAACAAAACCCAAAAACCCGAACTTTGGAACGATGCAAGCCCTCTGAATCATGTCAATAAGAATATGCCTCCTATTCTTTTTATCAATAGTGGCGTAGCTCGTATGCACGCTGGGCGCGACGACATGCGAAAGCAACTCGACACCCTATCCATTTACTCCGAGCTGCACTCCTTCCCCGAAGCACCTCACACCTTCGTTTTATTCCACCCTTGGTTTGAGCCTGTCCTCAATCAGATAACGCTTTTTTTAAACAAAGTTTTTAAAACGAAAACAAAGTAAACTTTTCGTTAATTCAAAAACCAAAATCTTCAAATACTTCCAGTATTTGCTCTGTTTTTGCTACTAATAAATACTGCTATAATTCTATATAAGCAGACAGTTCAGGAGAGTTACTTCCATAGAAACAATTATACTTGTCATACCCTTTCGATAGTTAATTTCTTGAAAAATCACAAAAACCTCTTTAAATGGCGCAAAAAGTGGTTTTTTTAAGAGAAGCTAACCTATCAAACACTAAACCATGGGTGACTAAGATTGAAAAACAATTGTTTTTAGGGAATATTCACTCGTTTTATTTTCATTTGTTTTTGTTTTTATTATTATTTTTTTTTTGTTTTTCAAAAAAATGGCATCAAAATCATATTTTATTTATTTTTTCATCTGCTTGACATTCGTCAAAGTATCTTTTGGACAACTGGCTCAATGGCAGTCTGGTGTAGTAATAGATGAATTTATTTTTGAAACAGCTCCTTTTCCCGAAAGCCATGCAGCCACCATTGCAGAGACTCCTAAAGGGCTGGTAGCCGCGTGGTTTGGAGGCACAAAAGAACGCAACCCAGACGTATGTATTTGGGTAAGTCGACAAGTAAACGGACACTGGACTCCTCCCCAAAATGTAGCCAATGGTATCCTTCATGACTCTCTTCGCTATGCCTGTTGGAATCCTGTTTTGTACCAAATTCCAAAAGGCGATTTAATGCTTTTTTATAAAATTGGCCCCAGTCCAGCCAAGTGGAAAGGCTGGTTGAAAACCTCATCTGATGGGGGTATTACTTGGTCCTCGGCCAAGGCTCTGCCGGAAGGTTTTTTGGGCCCTGTAAAAAACAAACCCGTTTTGTTATCAAATGGTCAACTTTTTTGTCCTACCAGTACCGAAGGAGATGGTTGGAAAATTCATTTCGAAGTAACTGCCGATTTTGGCAAAACATGGCGGAAGATAGGACCACTCAATGATGGTAAGACGCTCAATGCTATACAGCCCAGCATTTTGGATCATGGTAAAGGAAAATTACAGATTTTGGCACGTAGCCGAGATCGTGCTTTGGTAGAATCTTGGTCAGTTGACAATGGAGAAACTTGGTCGGCATTGGCTAAATCTACACTGCCCAACAACAATTCTGGTACTGATGCTGTATCGCTTACCAATGGCCAACATGTGTTGGTTTATAACCACGTATTGCCGCCTGGAGACTTGGCAAAAGGGCCGCGTACACCGTTAAATATGTCGGTGTCAAAAGACGGCAAAAACTGGTCAGCAGCAGTGATTTTAGAAGACTCCCCCATCAGTCAATATTCCTACCCTTCAGTAATTCAAACTTCCGACGGAATGGTTCATGTGATTTATACATGGCGGCGACAAAAAATCAAACATGCTGTCATTAATCCCCACAAATGGAAAACACATCCTATCAATAATGGGAAATGGCCTGAAATAGATGGATATAAAGCACCGCTTGCAACCGAAATCACTAAAGACTAACCCTTAGACTGTCCCAATCTTCAAAATTTAGAATGTTTTCTAACCAACGTCAAAATGAAAATATTATCCAATCGTCGGCGGTTTATTCAACAAAGCCTCTTGCTAACAACGAGTTGGGGACTGTTGAATCATTGGGGATGGGCAGCTCAAAAATCGTCTTACAAAATTGCAGTTGTGGATTTAATGATTTTGAAACGCCAAAAATTAGGAGCATTTCAGCTCACTAAAGATATCGGTGCCGACGGCTTAGAAGTCGATATGGGCGGATTAGGGAATAGAGAAACTTTTGATAATCAACTCAGTAATCCTGAAATCAGGCAGCAGTTTTTAGAAAAAGCCAAAGCTTTAAATCTCACCATTTGTTCATTGGCCATGTCGGGTTTTTATGCCCAGTCTTTTGCTACCCGCCCCACTTATCAGCGCATGATTCAGGACTGTATAGATACGATGAAAGCCATGAATGTAAAAGTCGCATTTTTGCCTTTGGGTGTGCAAGGAGATTTGGTTAAAAACCCAGAACTACGACCTGTTATTGTAGAACGCCTTAAAATAGTAGGCAAAATGGCAAAAAAAGCAGGCATAGTCATAGGTATCGAAACCTCATTAGATGCCAAAGGAGAGGTCGCATTACTCCGAGAAATCGGGTCGAAGAATATTCAAATTTATTTCAATTTCTCTAACCCGCTCAAAGAAGGGCGCGATTTGTTGGAAGAATTAAGAATTTTAGGCAAAAAGCACATCTGCCAAATTCACTGTACCGACGAAGATGGTGTATGGCTTGAAAAAAACACACGCCTTGACCTCAAAAAAGTAAAAAAGGCCCTTGATGAGATGGAATGGTGTGGGTGGCTTGTCATAGAGCGTTCGCGCGATGCCAAAGATCCCCACAATGTGAAAAAGAATTTTGGTGCAAATACCAATTACCTAAAATCCATTTTTCAGCCATCTTAACCCATGAAAAGATCCCTTCTCCTTATCCTATTTCTTCCTTTTGGGGCTTATTCGCAAGAATATAAGTTGTGGTACACCACGCCCGCCGAAAAATGGACGGAGGCGTTACCAATTGGCAATGGAAGAATGGGCGGAATGGTATTTGGAGGTGTAGAGCAAGATCACATTCAATTTAATGAAGAAACCCTTTGGACAGGCGAACCTCGTAACCCCAACCGTTTAGGGGCAGCCAATCATTTGGCAGCAATCAGGAAGCTGTTGGGCGAAGGCAAGCAAAAGGAAGCCGAACAGCTTGCTGAAGAGCATTTTATGGGACTTAAAACCCAAGAAGGTAAAAAAGAGGAATGGCTTGCCAATACATTAGCTTTAAAAGGTATTCTGGGCCATCCAGCCTCTCCAGTTTATGACGATAGCCGCTGGGAAACCATGCCTGTACCTTCTTATGAAGGTTGGGAAACGGTAGGCTTTGAAGGATTAGACGGTGCTGTTTGGTTCAGAACAACCGTGGACATACCTGCCGATTGGCAAGGCAAAGAACTTATTTTAGATCTTAATCGTATTCGCGATTATGACTTGACTTATGTAAATGGGCAGTTGGTAGGAACAACTCAGAGTCTTGAACCAAGAAAGTACCATATCCCTGCTGATTTAATCAAAGTTGGTCAAAATGTGATTGCTATTCAAGTCATCAATTTTTTCGACAAAGGGGGCATTGCAGGATATAAGGATACCACTCGCTCGATTGGCATTTTCCCATTAGGGCAAAACAAATTAATTATTTCATTAAGCAAGCCTTGGAAATATAAAATCCAAGACGACACCCCTCCCCAAACACCGCGTTATCAGGCAGACTACCAGCCCTTTGGTGATTTATGGCTACATTTTAAAGATTTGGGTACCGCAAGTGATTATCGTCGAGAACTCCACTTAGCCGATGCCACTTGTCAAACTACATTTACTGCCAATGACGTATATTATACCCGTACTTATTTTGTAAGCCAACCACAACAGGTGATGGTGGTACGACTGGAAGCTAATCAAAAAGCAAGCATTAGTTTAGATGCCCTACTGAATAGTCCACACAAAAACTTTGTAACACGGCGCATCAATGACCATACATTGGCACTGTCAGTAAATGTAAAAAATGGTATTTTAAAAGGAGAAAGTCATTTACAAATTCAAGCCAAAAATGGCAAGATAACGACCCAGAATGACAGGATTATGATAGAAAAGGCCGATGAAGTCACTTTTTATCTTGCAACCCATACCAACTACATTGATTATCAAAATACCGCCGCCAATCCTGCTGCCTTGTGCGAAAAAACAATGGCGGCTATCAAAACCCCTTCCTACACACACATACATAGAACACACATCAAAGAATACCAACAATACTATACAACTTTTTCGATTGATTTGGGCAACTCTTCCTATGAAAACCTGCCGACAAATCAACGTCTCAGTCAGTTTGACCCAACCCTCGATCCATCTTTTATAGCCTTGTACGTACAATATGGGCGTTATTTATTGATTGCAAGCTCACGACCACATACTCGCCCTGCCAACCTACAAGGTATCTGGAATGACCTGCTTGTACCGCCTTGGGGTAGTAAATATACAACCAACATCAATGCTGAAATGAACTATTGGGGGGCTGAATTACTCAATCTTTCACCCCTTCATGCTCCTTTGTTCCAAATGATAAAGGAGCTTTCGGTGGTAGGTAAAGAAACAGCTAAAACTTATTATAATGCCCGTGGGTGGGTACTACATCACAACACAGATTTATGGCGAAACACGACCCCCATCAATGCGTCTAATCATGGTATTTGGGTTACAGGGGCGGCTTGGTTAAGTTGGCACTTATGGGAGCATTATTCTTTCAACCAAGACCTTATTTTTTTGAAAGAGACAGCCTATCCTATCATGAAAGAGGCAGCATTGTTTTTTGTGGACTTCTTGATAAAAGATTCCAAAACAGGTTGGTTGATTAGCACCCCCTCTAACTCCCCCGAAAATGGCGGTTTGGTAGCAGGACCAACCATGGATCATCAAATCATACGATCGCTATTCAAAAATTGTATTTCGGCTTCCAAATTACTGAAAACTGATGTTGAATTTAGAAAAGCTCTCCAAGCCAAATATACACAAATTGCCCCAAATCAAATAGGAAAGTGGGGGCAGCTACAGGAGTGGCTCGAAGACAAAGACGATACCACCAACAAGCACCGGCATGTATCTCATTTATGGGGGCTATATCCTGGTAATGAAATCAATGCCGAACAAACCCCCGATTTGGCCAAAGCCGCTCGTCGGTCACTCCTTTACCGGGGCGACGAAGGCACAGGTTGGAGCTTAGCCTGGAAAATTAACTTTTGGGCACGTTTTAAAGAGGGAGAACATGCTCTAAAAATGGTCAAACTTTTGTTGCGACCTGCTTCTGGAGCAGGGGGGTCTTATCCTAACTTGTTGGATGCACATCCCCCATTTCAGATTGATGGCAATTTTGGGGGTTCGGCAGGTATAGCCGAAATGCTGTTGCAAAGCCACGCTTCTTTTATTGAAGTGTTACCTGCTTTACCCCAACATTTACCCAACGGAAACATTCGCGGAATCAAAGCACGAGGTGGATTTGAATTGGATTTTAGCTGGCAAGAAGGTCGATTAAAAAACCTCAAAATTACCTCTAATGCAGGCAAACCTTGTGAGATAAGATACAGTGGTAAAGCTATTTCATTCCCAACAAAAAAAGGAGGTGTTTATCTATTTGATGAAACATTACAGAAAATATAATCCAAAACAAAAGTATAAAAAATGAACTATATTCTGAAAATAGCATTGGCCATCTTGATTTTTAGCACGAGTAGCTTATCACAAACTACAGATAAGGAAATAGCTTATACTCAAGTCGTTGCCCAAAGAGCCTATAAGATTACGGCCTCATTACAACTGAGTGATTCATTGCAATTTAAGCGTGTTTGTGGGATGATTGCTAAACAATACCGCGACCTTAACACGGTTCATGAAAGTTTAAAAACCGCTACAAAAGCCCAACCAAGCCCTTCAGAAGAAGAATTAAAGCAATTAGAAAGTGAAGCAAATACCCAACTTGGCCAGCTACATGCGCAATATATTAGTCATTTATCCACAGAGTTGTCGGCCACACAAATAGAGAAAATCAAAGATGGTATGACCTATGGCGTACTACCCAATACTTATCGCGCTTACCAAGAGATGATGCCTGATTTAACCGAAGTCCAAAAAGCACAAATACTGGCTTACTTGACCGAAGCCCGCGAACATGCCATGGATGCAGAATCTTCTGAGAAAAAACACGCGTGGTTTGGTAAATACAAAGGCAAAATCAACAATTACCTTTCAGCGCAGGGAATTGATATGAAAAAAGCAGGACAAGACTGGGAAAAACGTATCAAAGAAGCACAAGCAGCCAAAAAATAACTTTTAACTGACAACTATTTTTTAAACCCAATTTATTACCAATCCAATAAAATGCTATGAAGTTCTTTTTACAAACAAACCTATCGCTTTGTAGGAAATTAATCAAAGCGATTCCGCCTTTGGTAATGGTATTACTATTAGGAGGATCGGCTTATGCCGAAAAGTATAATAAAGCCAAAGGCAGTATAGTGGCCATTACCGTCACTGGTAACGTAAAAGATGCTGCTGGCGAACCCCTACCTGGCGCCAATGTAATTATCAAAGGTACAAAAGTGGGAACGTGACTAACGGTGAGGGAAATTTCAAGATTGACTTACCTAATGGAAATGAGACCTTGGTCATCAGCTCGGTAGGTTACAAATCCAATGAAGTACAGGTCAATGGACAAACGGTACTCAATATCACATTGGCAGATGATGCGGCTTCGCTCAGTGAAGTGGTAGTGGTTGGGTACGGTACACAGAAAAAAGTGAGCCTGACAGGTGCAGTAGCCGCCGTAGACATGAAAACGATTCAAGAGCTTCCTGTAGGTAGCTTATCTGCGGCATTACAAGGACAAATGCCCGGAGTAAGTGTATCGGGAGGCACAAGCCGTCCTGGCGAAAATGCCCAAATCACGGTTCGCAACCCTATTATTTTGTCTAAAGATGGGGGTACCCTTCGCCCATTATATGTGATTGATAACGTGGTGCGCACAGAGGAAGACTTTAATTTATTGGATGTTTCGGAAGTAGAAGCTATCTCTGTTCTGAAGGATGCCGCCGCAGCTATTTACGGGGCTCGTTCCAACCAAGGAGTCGTGGTATTAACCACCAAAAGAGGAAAAATGGGAGCACCAAAATTTAGCTACAACGGCTCTGTAGGAATCTCTGATGCACCTATGCTGCCCAATATGATGAATGGTTTTCAGCATGCTACTTATCTCAACGATTTGAATATTGCGGGAGGAAAAGCACTAACCGACCCCCTCATTTATACCCAAGATGAATTAGATTACTTTAAGCAAAACAATTACAATTGGTTGAAGATGGCATGGCAACCAGCAAGCGTGATGCGTCATGCACTCAATGTAAGCGGCGGTTCAGAAAGAGCGACCTATTTTGCAGGGATTACCTACAATGCCCAAAATGCCAATTTTGACAATATCAATGCCAACAAATGGACATTCCGTGCAAGTGCGGATATCAATGTCACTAAAGGACTGAAAACGAGCTTATCGTTGAGCGGCGACTTGTACGACAAGCGGATGTATTACCTCAAACAAGGCGGTGAAAATGCCGAAAACGACATGAAATCATTGCTTTATACACCTCAGTTTAATCCGCCTTATGTCAATGGCCTACCTGTGTTGCTTTCTAATGCCAGCAATGTAAACACTGTAGATGCTTTTCATTTTTTTGAGGTTCAAAATTCAAATAACTATACCCGTACTCGCAATACAGGCCTAAATATCACAGCTAATATTGATTATGAAATCCCTTTTATCAAAGGATTAAAAGCACGGGTACTTTTCAGCAAAACGTTGGATAATAGTTTTGGTAAGCAATATGGTACTAAATACAATGTGTATAGTTTCACGATGTTAGGTCAAAACAAGCACATTTATGGAGGGGATATATTGAAAACGGTTTCACTCAACAACGGCGACCGCGTACGCATCAACCCAAGCTATACTGACACCTATCAATTAAATGGCTATTTGAACTACGACCGTCAATTTGGCAAACACCATGTGTCGGCAATTGCCTTCTTTGAGCAATCAGAAACCAATTTCGACAACGTAGCTGCCATGGCGGAAGGAGTCATTATTGGAGGATTGGATAACATGCGCTATGCTACGGGAACACAAACTGCCTCTGAAACACAATCAGAAGCAGGCAATCTTTCTTATGCAGGTCGTGTCAATTACAACTACGGAAACAAGTACTTGCTGGAAGTGGCCGCTCGCTATGATGCTTCTACCAACTTTGCGCCCGAATACCGTTGGGGCTTTTTTCCCTCTGTTTCGGCAGGCTGGGTCATCTCTGATGAGTCTTTCTTTAAAAACAATGTGACTTTCGTTGATTTCTTAAAGCTACGCGGTTCGTTAGGATTTATGGGTGGAGATGCTACCAAAGCCTACAACTGGTTGACGAGTTATTCTATCCAAACAGGCAAAGGGGCTGTATTTGGAGGTAACGCCGATCGCCCTTTGATTGTCTCTCCCAACAACGCGATGGCCAACCGCAATGCCCGTTGGGATAACAATACCAAATACAATCTTGGTATTGATGCCCAATTCTTAAAAAATCGACTGTCTTTGGGACTGGATGCCTTCTACGACCACCGTTATAACATGCTCACAGCACTCACTTCTTCCGTCCCGTTGCTGGTTGGAGCTACCCTACCTTCCGAAAACTACGCTTCTGTAGATGGCTTTGGGTATGAATTTTCTTTTGGTTGGGCTGATAAAATCACCAACGACTGGTCTTATCGCGTCAATACCTTTATCTTGGAGCGACAACAAACAGCTCAAAGTGGATGTGGACAAAGGCAAAATTGGTACTTACGAAGACCCTATTGGTCAATCTACCGACAGAGGTGTGCAAGGTTATCAATATGCAGGAATGTTTAGAACCCAGCAAGAGGTGGACAGTTGGTTGGAGAAAAATCCTGGCTACACCATTTTTGGGGCAGCACCCAAACCAGGGATGCTTTACTATCAAGACATTCGTGGTCCTAAAGATGCCTCAGGACAATACACTGCTCCCGATGGAAAAATTACCAGACGACCAAACCTATCTCACCAAAAAAGCTAAGCAATCACTATGGGCTTGGCTTTAATGTAAGCTCCACTTATAAAAACCTGTCTATCTCTATGGTGATGGGAGCTTCCTTTGGTGGGCAATCAGTGATTGAGTCTACAGCACGTGCTCAAGCTACGCTGACTGCCAATCGCCCCCAATTCTGGGCCGACCACTGGACACCAGAAAACACCTCTGCTGCTTATCCAAGCCCTTACTATAAAGATACCTATGGTGTTGTATCTGAGTTTTGGTTTGCCAATTCACTTTCACTCGGTATGCGAAACTTCAACATTTCGTATAGCCTACCTGGCAGATTAGCCAAAAGCGTAGGACTAAATAGCTTAAAAGTATATTTGGTAGCTATCAATCCGTTCAACTTTTATAACCCATACAGTTATAAAACTTACTCAGGAAGCTATGACGCTTATCCCACCATGCGTTCTTTCTCTTTGGGACTCAATGTCGGACTATAAATTGACTCATTTCTTAAACAAGATAAAAATGAAACTATTACCTATTTTAACCTTATGCGTACTGGCATTACTTGGGTTGGCAAGTTGTGATAAGGTACTTGACAAAACTGATTTGGGCTCGGTCAACGGAAGTTTGATTTTCAAAGATTCTACACTTGCCCGTATGAATCTGGACTATATTTACGACCAAAATCTCCCTACATGGGGAGGAACCTGGGGATTAAGAGGAGACCTTTCAGACGAATCCTATGGCGAAAGCAAATTCTTCGAAGGTACTTTGGTGGTCAATGATGTAACCGATTTTGGAACGGCTTTAAGTCCCTCTAACAACTATGGAAAAATCAGGTTATCAACATGTTTATCAATGATGTTAATGCGGGGACTATTGCTCAGCCACCAAAATCGCCTCAACGCCCAAGCTTATTTTTTCAGAGCATGGCGTTATTTCGATTTAGTAAGATTGTATGGCGGTGTACCGTTGGTACTAAAGCCTCTCCAAGCAGTGGGCGTAGAAGCACGTGACCTTGCTTTCTACCGCGTAATACCACCACTGAATGTTACAACCAAATTGTAAGCGATCTTGATTCGGCTATCCAATTCCTTCCTTCCAAATGGGGAAGCTCTGATTGGGGCCGTATTACCAAAGGTGCTGCTGTTGCTCTAAAAGGAAGGGCTTTATTGTTTGCAGCAAGTCCACAATTCAACCCAACAGATGCTACCACCAAATGGCAAGCCGCCTATGCTACCAATAAGCAAGCCTACGATTTGCTTGTAGCAGCTGGTTATGGCTTACATGCCTCTTTTGATCAACTGTGGTTTCAAGAAGCCAACAATCCAGAAGCTGTCTTTCTAACAGGCTTTAACACTTCCACAGGCGATCAAACCAAAAAGAACAATGGCTACGACAACAGTACTCGCCCGTCTTATACAGGTACAGGTGGTGGTTCTAATCAGCCTTCTTGGGAATTGGTCAAGGCTTTTCCAATGATAGATGGTAAAAAAGCAGGGGAATCAACCAAATACACCTATTCAGATCAATTGTTCTATAAAAATCGTGACCCTCGTTTTGATAAAACTATCGCTTACAATGGAGCTACTTGGCCACTGAACGGAAACACCGCTTATAAAGTTTGGACTTATTTTGTGAACAATAAAACCGTAGAAGCCAAGGCAAGCAACACAGGCTTTTATACCCGCAAAGCTATTCATCCTACCGTCGGAATCAGCGATGTTCAATATTCGGGTACCGACTGGATAGAGATTCGTTTTGCTGAAGTATTGCTCAATCTGGCCGAAAGTGCTTGTGGTATCAATAATGTTGCCGACGCTTATACTCAACTCAAAGCCATTCGTAAAAGAGCAGGTATAGAAGCTGGGACAGACGGCTTATATGGTCTGAAAGCCAACATGACCCGCGCTGAGATGTTTGAGGCTATCTTATACGAGCGTCAGATAGAATTTGCTTTTGAAGGTAAAAGATTTTGGGATTTGAGACGCTGGAAACTCATCGAGAAAACCCTCAATGGCAAACGCAGAACAGGTGTGACTATCAACTTAAAAACCACGGGTGTCCCTGCCGATTTTGCTACAAACCGCGACAATGTAAGTTTGGATTTGGCTTATACCAATTATTTTACTATCGTCAGTAAACAATTAGACACTAAATATGCCATCAATTGGAAACCCGAATATTATTTCTTTGCCATTCCCCAATCCGCCATTGATAACAACCCTAAACTGATTCAGAACATTAGTTGGGGAGGCGGCTTCGATCCATTGCAGTAAACATAACCCCCTCCTAAACACTCGCTAAAGGTATTTGGGAGGGGATGAAACAAAAATGAAACCAATGAAAAAGAATCTTCTCACACCACTTTTAACAGTCATTGTTTTATTCGTTACAAAACAAGTCGTTGTAGCACAATATCCACAAATTCCACCGGAGGTTCAAAAGGCCAGCGACGAAATGCTCGATGCCGCTATCAAACAATCTAATATCGCTTGGCAAAAAGCATGGCCTATTATTCAGAAGGAGGCACGCGAAGGGAAACCCTATATTCCTTGGGCTGCTCGACCTGTTGATCTCCCTCAAGCCGATATTGTGGCTTTCCCAGGGGCAGAGGGAGGTGGCGCTTATACTTTTGGCGGTCGAGGGGGTAAAGTCTATGTAGTGACCAGTTTAGCCGACAATGGCCCTGGAACGCTCCGCGAAGCCTGCGAGCAAGGAGGCGCACGCACTATCGTTTTCAATGTGGCAGGCATTATTCGCCTGAAAACCCCTTTGATTATTCGTGCTCCCTACATTACCATCGCAGGACAAACCGCCCCTGGCGATGGTGTGTGTGTAGCAGGTGAGTCTGTCTGGATAAATACCCACGATGTGGTGATCCGCTATATGCGCTTTCGGAGAGGTGAAACCTTCGTCGGTCGTCGTGATGATTCCATTGGAGGAAATCCCATTGGTAATATCCTGATTGACCACGTGTCGGCCAGTTGGGGGTTAGACGAAAATATGTCTATGTATCGTCATATGTATAACGATAGTACAGGTGCTACTGAGCAAAAACTTCCTGACGGTCAATATCACCATCCAAAATTCTATTTTTTCTGAAGCATTAGATACTTGGAACCATGCCTTTGGCAGTACTTTGGGGGGGGAAAACTGCACTTTTATGCGTAATCTATGGGCAGATAATGCAGGCCGAAACCCGTCTATTGGCTGGTTTGGGGTATTTAATTTTATCAATAATGTAGTTTTTAACTGGGTGCACCGTTCTGTGGATGGTGGCGACTATCGCGCCATGTACAATATCGTAAACAATTACTTCAAGCCTGGGCCACTTACCCCTAAAGATTCACCGATAGGATACCGTATTTTAAAACCCGAATCAGGAAGAAGTAAATTGGGCTATTTGACTTTTGGACGAGCTTATGTAAACGGCAATATTATGGAAGGTAATGAGCTGGTTACCAAAGACAACTGGAACGGAGGTGTACAAGTCGAAAACTTCAAAAATGCAGATAAATATGCTGCTGATATCAAAACCAACAAAGCATTGCCCATGCCCTCATTAATTATTTTGCCTACCCAAAAGCCTACGATTATGTATTAGACAATGCTGGAGCTACTTTGCCCAAAAGAGACCCCGTAGATACTCGGGTAGTGGAACAAGTAAGAACGGGAAAAATAGCCTATAAAGAGAATGTCCAGTTGCCTGAAACACAATTTAAACATCGGCGATTGCCGCTTGACTCTTATAAGCAGGGCATCATTACAGATATTAATCAAGTAGGGGGCTATCCCGAATACAAAGGCACACCCTATGTAGATTCTGACAATGATGGGATGCCTGATGCATGGGAAATAAAGAATGGCCTCAACCCTCGCGATTCCTCTGACGCAAGTTTAGACAAAAATAAAGACGGCTATACCAATATTGAAGATTATCTCAATAGTATAGTACCTACAAAGTAAGTGAAGCCATGATATTGAGTAACCACAAAGCGTAGGACGACTCAAAAGTTCCATTATCAAAAAAGTTTCTTAATACGTTTTGTGGTTATCTAAGTTCTTAATGATTAGGAAAAAAGTATTAAAACTGCCCTATAATTTGCTGCTACTAAATTTCTATAGAGCCCTCTTTCTCACCTTGGTGACTATTGGTTTGAGCCTTGAAAATAAAGCACAAACCAATAAACCACCGAAAAAACAACCACCTCTTTATCAAAATGAGCAAGGACGATTAGCTTATACGCCAGATTCACTTGGTAATCGTATTCCTGATTTTTCCTATTGTGGCTATCAGGCAGGCAATCAAACCATTCCCAATGTACCAGTTCGAATCGTAGTACCTGCTTTAAAAGGAGATGCAACGCTCCGTATTCAATCAGCTATTGATTATGTAGCGTCTTTGCCTCTTGATAAAGAAGGATTTAGAGGAACCGTCTTATTGGGAAAAGGTACATTTGAAATAATGGGAGGTCTTTTCATCAATGTATCGGGGGTTGTTTTGCGCGGGAGTGATATGGGCGAAAATGGAACGATAGTCATCGGAACGGGGGTTTCTCGCGAAAACTTAATCACTGTTGCAGGAAAAAATGACCGAAAAATAGAAAATAAAAGGCGTATAAATGACCCTTATGTACCTGTCAATGCTACTAAACTGCATGTAGCTAACTCGGAAAGCCTAAAGGTAGGCGATAGATTGCAAATTCACCGTCCCTCTTCCAAAGAGTGGATTCAAACCATTGGTAATGAAGACTTTGGTGGAGGTATTACTACCTTAGGCTGGAAACCTGGCCAGCGTGATATTTTTTGGGATAGGGTAATTGTTGCCCTTACTGAAAATGAAATTACGATAGATGCTCCCCTTACCACAGCCTTAGATTCAACTTTTGGAGGAGGGTATCTCTCGACCTACCAATGGCCAGGGCGTATTAGACAAGTAGGGATTGAAAACTTACAATTGATTTCTTCTTTCGACAAAACCAATCCCAAAGATGAAGACCACCGATGGGTAGGATTTCGCTTGAAAACATACAGGATGCTTGGGTGCGACAAGTAGTTTTTAAGCATTTTGCTGGCTCGGCAGTCAGCTCACTCGAAACCGCCCAACGCATAACCGTAGAAGACTGCCAGGCATTAGCACCTGTTTCTGAAATAGGAGGAGAGCGTCGTTATACTTTTTTACCAAGGGGCAACAAACCCTTTTTCAAAGGCTCTATGCCGAATACGGATACCACGATTTTTCTGTGGGCTACTGCGCAGCTGGCCCTAATGCCTTTGTGCAATGCGAGTCTCATCTGCCATTTAGCTTTAGTGGCGCTATCGACAGTTGGGCATCAGGCATTTTATTTGATATTGTAAAAGGTGGATGGAAATGCTCTCAGTTTTGCCAATCGGGGGCAAGACGGACAAGGAGCAGGTTGGACAGCCGCCAATAGTGTCTTTTGGCAATGCACAGCCTCAAAAGTGGTTTGTTTTCAACCCCCTACTGCTCAAACTGGGCCTTTGGTACCTGGGCGCAGTTTTCTGGAAATGGTTATTGGGGCATGTCAAACGAACACATTCAGCCGCGAAGTTTGTACTATGCGCAACTGAAAGAGCGATTGGGTAATTCAGTCGATAGCCGCACAATACTGTTACCAGTAGATTCGGAGGCATCCAGCAGCCCCAAGTAGAGGTAGCTATGGCTTTGACACAATTGGCGCAACAGCCCTCCCAAACACTCTCCGAATTTATTGCAAAAGCACCTGAAAGGCAGTTGATCCCTATATTCTCAACCGTTAGGACAATTGATGAAATTGGTGTCCAAACACCTCCCAAGGCAACGTCTATGCCTCCTATGCGGCTTCAAAATGGTTGGCTGGTACGAGGCAATACAGTTATGGTTGGCAAAAGACAAGAAGTACCTTGGTGGAATGGCAGCACTCGCCCTTATGGCTTGGTGAATGCCAAACCACACCTCACACGTTTTGTGCCAAGAATGGTGGGCCATGGCCTTACCGACGACTTACATGAATTAGCTCAATGGATGGCAGCCAATCATGTCGTAGCTTTAGAGCACAACTATGGGCTTTGGTACGACCGCCGCCGCGACGACCACGAACGGGTTCGACGCATGGATGGAGAAGTTTGGGGACCTTTTTACGAATTACCCTTTGCAAGGAGTGGTAAAGAAACAGCTTGGGATGGATTAAGTAAATATGATTTAACAAAATATAACCAATGGTATTGGCTTCGACTCAAGCAGTTTGCCAACCTTGCCGACCAAAAAGGATTGGTGTTGATTCATCAAAACTATTTTCAGCATAACATTATCGAGGCGGGTGCACATTACAGCGATTTTCCTTGGCGACCTACCAACAACCTCAATCGCACGGGTTTTCCTGAGCCTGTACCCTATGCAGGCGACAAGCGAATCTTCTTGGCCGAACAGTTTTATGATATTTCTCACCCTGTACGCAGGCAGTTGCATCGGGCTTACATCCGCCAATGCTTGGATAATTTTGCGGATAATTCGGGAGTCATTCAGTTGATAGGGGCAGAATATACTGGGCCCTTACATTTTGTTCAATTCTGGATAGATGTCATCAAAGAATGGGAAATAGAAAAACACAAAAAGGTGATAGTTGGGCTAAGTACCACCAAAGATGTTCAAGATGCCATTTTGACCGACCCCAAACGCCACTCAGTGGTTGATCTAATAGATATACGCTACTGGCATTTTCAAGCCAATGGCACTACTTATGCTCCAGCAGGCGGTCAAAATCTTGCTCCTCGCCAACATGCGCGGCTACTCAATCCCAAGAAAAGCTCGTTTGAATCAGTACATAAAGCCGTGTACGAATACAAACAAAAATACCCCGACAAAGCAGTAACTTATTCCGCCGATAGTTACGATACCAATGGTTGGGCAGTTTTGATGGCAGGTGGATCTATGGCCAACATTCCCGCAGTAGAAAATGAACAGTTTTTAAAAGACCTCTCTCTGATGAAACCCGCTCCACCGTCGTCGCTTTATCCTTGGGTTTTGGAAAACGAAAAGGTAGGGCTTGTGATTTACAACGCTTCTTCTACCACTATACAACTGAACTTAGCCAAGTACTATGGCTTATTGACTGTTCACTTTATTAATCCAAAAACGGGAGAAATGACACTCTTGGGAGAACCTATCAATGGAGGTACAACAACTCAACTAACACTTCCCTCTGCCTAACCAACCCTAATTTGGTTGAAAAAAAACCAGAAATAATAATTACCAGTTATGAAACGCTTTCTTTATCTTTCACTTATTTCATTGGCTTTCGGTGCTTGTAAAAAAGAGGTCTGGATGTTTAGCTCTTTCCATGAACCCGCCCAAGAAGGTTTACGACTGCTGTATAGCTACGACGGTTACGCTTGGAAGGATTTAAACAAGACATTTTTAAAGCCTGAAGTGGGCAATCAAAAAGTCATGGCAGACCCTCCATTGCACAGAGTAAAGACGGCAAGTTCCATTTGGTCTGGACCAGCAGCTGGAAAAACGATGCAGGTTTTGGTTATGCCAGCTCCAAAGACCTAATTCACTGGTCGGAGCAGCGTCTTTTGCCTGTGATGGCTCATGAGCCTACAACCGTCAATGTATGGGCACCCGAGCTTTTTTATGATGACGAAGCCGACCAATTTATTATTATTTGGGCCTCTACTATTCCTTTTCGGTTTCCGCGCGGCATAGAAGAGGAAAACAATAATCATCGGATGTATTACACCACTACCAAGGATTTCAACACATTTTCCCCCACTCAAATTTTCTTAGACCCTGGCTTTAGTGTAATTGATGCTGTCATCGTGAAGCGTCAAAAAAATGATTATGTATTGGTCTTGAAAGACAACACCCGCCCAGAACGTAACATCAAGGTAGCTTTTGGAAAAAGCCCTATCGGCCCGTATCAAAATGTATCCGCTCCTTTTACCCCAAAATTTACGGAAGGTCCCTCAGTAACAAAAATTGGGAAAGAATGGCTTATCTATTTTGATACCTATCAAGACAAACGCTATGATGCAGTTAAAACCAGTGATTTTAAAAATTTTACCCGTGTATCTTCTCAAACCACCGTGCCAGAAGGCCATAAACACGGCACTATTTTTAAGGTAAAGAACTCGATTTTGAAGAAATTATTGAAATAAATCTAATCAAGCCGAACATTCATCACTATGAATTCTAAAGCGTGCTATATCTTCATCTTAGCTTGGTTTCTCATACCGTTTGTCCACGCCCAAGACACCATTCGCTACATAGGAAAAACCCTTTCCAATGTGGACTATCACCATGGGCAATTAAGCCCTGTCGTGGGCGTTCATAATATCCAAGTCTTCAGGGCGAATCGCGAAAATAAACAAGGAATGGCTCTCAATTGGACTTACAATCATGCGCCTATGTTGGCTTATTGGAACAATACGTTTTATCTTCATTACCTCAGCAATCCTGTGGGAGAGCATGTTCCTCCTGGAGCAACCTTGATTACCTCTTCTAAAGACGGCTATCAGTGGACCTCCCCCATGGTGATTTTTCCCCCTTTCAAAATTCCTGATGGTTGGACAAAAATGGGTTATCCAGGCGTTGCCAAAGATTTGTTTGCCGTCATGCACCAGCGCATGGGCTTTTTTGTATCAAAAAAAAATCGATTATTGGCACTGGGTTATTATGGCATTGCACTTGATGCTAAAGACGACCCCAACGACGGTAAAGGCATTGGTCGAGTAGTACGTGAAATTTACCCTGATGGAAAGTTGGGCGACATCTTTTTTATTAGAAAAAATACTACTTGGAACAAAGCCCCATCAACGTATCCGCTCTATACTCGTTCTGATAATGCAGCATTTGTAGAAGCCTGCAACGAGCTATTGGCCAATCCACTCATGATGCAACAATGGCTCGAAGAAGCCGACCGCGACGATCCTCTGATTCCGCTAAAACAAGAGCTCAAAGCTTTTAGTTATTATCACTTGC
The DNA here is from genome assembly GCA_041392315.1 of Spirosomataceae bacterium. GTDB lineage: Bacteria > Bacteroidota > Bacteroidia > Cytophagales > Spirosomataceae > Runella. Next base: position 200,060 of record JAWKMH010000009.1, read on the forward strand.
CCAACGGCAATGTAGTAGGTTTATGGAAACATGCGCTCACTTCTATCAGCAAAGACAACGGAAAAACTTGGCAATACAATCCTCTTAGAGCCCCTGGTTTTGTAAATAGCAATGCCAAAATTGGGGTCAGAAAATGAGTGATGGCAACTATGCTACTGTGTACAACCCTGCCGAATTTCGGTGGCCTTTGGCTATTTCGACGAGTAGCGATGGGCTAAATTACACCAACTTATGGTTAATCAATGGGGAAATCACGGCTATGCGCTATGGTGGCAATTACAAATCTTATGGCCCACAGTATGTGCGAGGTATTGTGGAAGGAAACGGTACTCCATCCGACAAGAATCTGTGGGTAACTTACAGCATGAATAAAGAAGATATTTGGATTTCTAAAGTACCCGTACCTGTCACCAATGAAGTCAAAACCCATGTCGGCGACGTGTTCAACGACCTCCCTGAAAACCAAGAACTATTGTTTTGGAATATTTATAGTCCTCTTTTAGCCTCGGTAAAAATTGAAAAAAGCACCGACGGAACCAGAAATTTAGTACTGCGCGACAGAGATAAATTTGATTATGCCAAAGCTGAGCGCATTTTCCCTGATTCAAAAAAAGGTGACGGTTTCTCTTACGGTCATTGCCCAGCAAGCTGACAAAGGGCGTTTACATATTGAATTGCAAGATGCCAAAGGCTCGGCAGCAACTCGATTGATTTTTGACACCGACGGTGAATTGAAAGTCAAAGTAGGCTATCGAAACTCAGGAATTATGAAGTATGAAGCGGGTAAAACCTATGACATACGGCTCGAATTAGATCAAAGTAAGCGTACTTTCAATCTCTTCGTGAATGGCCAAAGTAAAGGAGCAAAAATCTATTTTTCGCCTGTTGCTTCTTTACACGTGTGGTTTTTAGGACAGGTGAAGTACGTCGATTTCCTGATGCAGATACGCCCACCGACCAAAATTATGACCTACCTAATGCGGAGGAGTTAGACCCTGAAGCAGTATTTGTGATAAAGTCATTGAAGACAAGCACCCATTAAATAAATGTTTGGCCTCTGTCGGGGTCAGATAGGTATAGTACTTAGCATATTTCTATAAACGTAATGACCCCAATGGAGTCGAATAGGAAAGATGAAATTAATCAACTACTACTTTTTATTCATCGCGCTGATCTTTGTTGGTTTTGCTCGTGCCCAAAAACCCAATAGACAAACTGTCAATATATTAGTGACAAACAATCACGTTCGAGTTCTATTTGGTATAGAAAAACTCAAAATAGCTTTAACAGAGGCAGGTTATAAGGTTTCAATAAGTAAAGCCACAACAGGAGATGCATTACAAATGATAGTAGGTTTATCTTCTGACAATGTACTTAAACAACACGCTGTGAAACACCAGCTTACATTAGCGAAAAAAGAATCTAATGAAGGTTTTGAGTTAATCAAAAAAAATCAAACTCCTTTTTTTATTGCAGGAGCTGATGCCTCTGGAACATTGTACGGGTGTTTGGAAGTCGCAGAACTGGTCAAAAACAAAGGTATTTTACCCCCACAAATTACACTCAAAGACCAACCAGAAATGGTGTTGAGAGGGACCTGTATCGGTATTCAAAAACCTATCTATTTACCTGAGCGCGATGTGTATGAATACCCCTACACGCCAGAAACTTTCCCTTGGTTATACGACAAAGACCTCTGGACTAAGTACTTAGATATGATGGTTGAAAATCGGTACAATTCTTTGTACTTATGGAATGGCCATCCTTTTGCTTCATTGATTAAACTCAAAGAATATCCCTACGCGGTAGAAGTGGATGATGCTACATTTAAGAAAAATGAAGAAATATTTCGGTTTTTGACAGCCGAAGCCGATAAACGCGGCATTTGGGTAATTCAGATGTTTTATAATATCATTGTATCTAAGCCATTTGCCGAAAAACATGGAATCAAAACCCAAGACCGCAATCGTCCGATAACACCACTTATTGCTGATTACACACGAAAATCCATTGCAGCCTTCGTTGAAAAATATCCCAATGTAGGTTTGCTCATTACCCTTGGCGAAGCCATGGAGGGGCAAGGGCAAGATGATGTGGATTGGTTCACCAAAACCATTATTCCTGGTGTACAAGATAAGGGCTAAAAGCCCTCAAACAAACCAAAGAACCGCCTATTGTATTACGTGCCCACGATACCGATGCCCCGCGAGTAATGCGGGCAGCATTGCCACTCTACAAAAACCTATATACCATGGCAAAGTACAATGGCGAAGCCCTTACCACTATACACCACGCGGCCAGTGGGCGGATTTGCACCGCAACTTGAGTAGGCTTGGAACAGTTCATGTAGAAAATGTCCACATTTTGGCCAATTTAGAGCCATTCCGCTATGGATCGGCTGACTTCATACAAAAATCGGTACAAGCTATGCACAATGTTTATGAAGCCAATGCTTTACATCTTTACCCTCAAGCTTCTTATTGGGATTGGCCTTATACAGCCGATAAATCAGAAAAACGCCTCTTACAACTGGATCGCGACTGGATTTGGTATAAAACATGGGCACGTTATGCATGGAATTCTCAAAGAAAACGCCCTCAGGAAATCAATTATTGGGGGAGGAAGCTGGCCGAAAAATATGGTTTACCCCTTGATAAAGGCAAAGATATACTGGAAGCTTATGAGCAAACAGGCGAAATCTCACCCAAGCTGTTGAGACGCTATGGCATTACCGATGGCAATCGCCAAACCCTAACTTTAGGAATGTTGATGACGCAACTCATCAACCCTTTCCGATATGGACTTTTTACACTCATGTATGAGTCGGAAGCGCCTGAAGGCGAGATGCTTATCGAATATGCAGAAAAAGAATGGAATAATCAAAGCCATATCGGAGAAACACCCGTTTTGGTGGCCAATGAAGTAATAGCACATGGAAAAAAAGCAGTAGAGGCAATCAATCGAGCAGCTCAGGGTGTCACTCAAAATAAAGAGGAATTTGCAAGACTGAAAAACGATGTCTATGCTCAAAATGCCATGGCTCATTTTTATGCTGAAAAAGCCAAAGCCGCATTGAATGTATTACGTTTTAAGTATTCTAACGATGTCAAAGACTTAGAAAAAGCCTTACCTCATTTAAAAGAAAGCGTAAGCCATTATGTAACGCTCGTCAACTTAACCAAAGATACCTATCTGTATGCCAATAGTATGCAAACCCAACAGCGCAAAATACCCATGCGAGGTGTGAATAGCACCTATAAAACCTGGGAAGAAATGCTACCTATTTTTGAAAAAGAACTCAATACTTTTGTCCGAAAAATAGATTCTCTAAAAATTCATACCAACCAAGAGGCCAAGAAATTAGTGGTTTTGCAACCTGCCAACGTCACTCTTCAAAATCCACTGGCAGATAGTTTTTTTATAGAAAAAGGCCAACAGGTATTTGCAGATACGTCCGTAGTGATTGATAGAGTAGCTCCTGAGTTGATGGCATTAAAAGGGCTAAAGCTTTCAAAATCCCAACAGCAGATTGCACGTACTTCCCTCACATTTAGTACTCAAGAACCCCTCAAACTACTTATTGGGTTTTTCAATGAAAAAAATCCCAACTACTTATCCGCTCCCGAGCTCGAAACTGATGCCAGTGCCAATGATTACGGTCAGGCCGAAATCAAAATATCAAATGCCTTGTTGGTAAATGGATTTCCAACTGTCAATATCCACACTTATTCTTTCAAGGCTGGAACACATACCCTGAACTTAGGTAAAGGTATTTGTTTGATTTTAGGCTTTGTAAAGGAAAATCAGGTTATCCCTATTTTTGATGCAGGCTTGGCAGGCAATAAGAAAAATATCGACTGGTTATTTGAATAAACAACACCGTTTTCCATGCAATTTATACCTTCTCAAAAACTTCTTTTAGCCTTTTTTACTTTGGGCAATTGGCCTTTTGTAGCGGTCAAAAAGCCGTCGTATTAACAACAAATCAACTAAAGAAAGATATTGCTTATTTTAATTCAATAGACGAGGAAGCCATCATAAACTATATTCCTAATAATCAGTCCTTCGAATGGCTTTCGCAAAACATTCCGCTATTCGATTGTCCAGACTCTGTCATCAGAACGATTTATAATTACCGTTGGTGGTCTTTTCGAAAGCATCTCAAACAAACGCCAGAAGGGTTTATTTTTACAGAATTTATCACCAAAGTCAACCATGCAGGAAAGTATAATGCCATCAGTAGTGCTTTAGGCCACCATATTTATGAAGGCCGTTGGTTTGCATAACTCTCAGTATATCAACGACTACATTTCATTTTGGCTATATGTTGACCCTAAACATACTGCACCACGTTTTCACGCATTTAGTAGCTGGGTAGATGATGCCATCTATCAGCGTTATTTGGTCAATCTTGACAAGCCCTTTATTCAAAAAAACTTACTAACGCTGGAAGCCGACTACCGCCAATGGGAGCAAGAAAGACAATTACCCAGTCAGCTTTTTTGGCAGTTTGATGTCAAAGATGCTATGGAAGAGTTCTATCAGCGGCTCACGCAAAGAGAAAAATATACGGCCCACTATCAATAGCTATATGTATGGCAATGCCGTAGCATTGGCACAGATGGCTGCCTTGATAGGCAATGATACATTACACTCCAAATACCAACAAAAAGCGGTTTTATTGAGGCAACTCACCCACAACAATCTTTGGGACGAATCAGCTACTTTTTTAAAGTAAAGCACGAAAATGGGACTTTTGCCAACGCCCGCGAAGCCATTGGGTTTATTCCTTGGTATTTCAACCTTCCTGCCGACTTACCCAAATACGCTCATCAGTGGAATCAACTTAGGGATACGACGGGTTTTAATGCGGCATGGGGAATAACTACTGCCGAAAGAAGACATCCTTTGTTTAGAACACACGGTTCGGGACATGGTTGCGAATGGGATGGCCCTCTTTGGCCTTTTGCCACTACCCAAACCCTCAAAGCATTATCTAATTTATTGACCCATTATAAAAATCAAGGCAACATGACACCAAAGATTTTTTATGATGAATTGTATAAATATGCACAGTCGCACCAAATGAATGGCAAGCTTTACTTGGGTGAATACCAAGATGAAAAAAATGGCGAATGGCTCAAAGGCGACAATCCTCGCAGTAAATTCTATAACCATTCTGGGTTTGCCGATTTAATTATCAGCGATTTAGTTGGTCTAAAACCCCGCGCTGACGATATTTTAGAAGTTCAACCTTTAGTACCTCCAAATCAATGGGAGTGGTTTTGTTTAGACAAAGTAGTGTATCACGGAAAAAGTATTACTATTCTTTGGGACAAAACAGGAAAACATTACCGTAAAGGAAAAGGTATGCGTATTTGGGTTGATGGCAAAGAAATATTTCATGCCAAAAACCTGGGTATAGTTAAAGTCAAGATATAGCTTAGGCTCATCTTACTTATTAGTAGCAATAGAGTAAAACTTTGATTGAAATCACTTTCAGAGGCAGATTGAAGTCTATGCTTTCAATCTGCCTTTTTTATTTTTTCAACGATATTGATAATGAAAAAAATAACACAACTTTTTATTATTTTTTTATTTCTAATCCATTGTTTTTCAATGGCTCAAACTGCCGATTTAGTCCTTTTTATTGGAACTTATACTTCCAAAACCAGTGAGGGTATTTATGTTTATCGGTTCAATACCCAAACAGGCGAAGCCACCCCAATAACGGTAGCAAAGGGTATCAAAAACCCTTCTTTTCAAGCCATTTCTCCCAATCACCGCTTTCTTTATTCGGTAGCCGAAATGAACGGAGGAGCCGTAAGTGCCTTTAGTATAGATAAAAACTCGGGCGAACTCACACCCCTCAATACCCAGTCGTCAGGGGGAAATGGGCCATGTCATGTAGCCGTGGACAAAACAGGCAAATGGGTATTGGTGGGCAATTATGGCGGAGGAAGTTTGAGCATACTACCCGTGCAACCCGACGGCTCGTTGGGTAAAGCCATACAAACGATTCAACATGAAGGAAAAAGTGTGAATGTGCAACGGCAAGAAAAACCTCATGTACATTCTATCAATATAGCCCCCAACAACCATGATATATTTGTGCCTGATCTGGGAACAGACAAGATAATGACCTATCAATTAGACACAAAATCGGGGCAGCTTTTGGCAGGAATACCCCCTTTTTGGGCAGCTACGCCTGGCGCAGGGCCTCGGCATTTTACCTTTCATCCCAACGGTAAGTGGGGCTATGTAATTCAAGAATTAGATGCAACCATTACAGGGTTTCATTACAAAAAAGGAAAGTTAGCGGCTTTCCAAACAGTAAAGACCTTACCCGATGATTATACAGGCAACAAGTGGTGTGCCGACATTCACATTTCGCCCGATGGTCAATTTTTATACGGCTCCAATCGCGCCCATGAGAGTTTGGCCATTTACAGTATTCATCCAAAAACGGGCGAACTTACCCTTGTAGGTCATCAAACTGTATTGGGAAAAACACCCCGTAACTTTATGATTGACCCTACGGGTAAATGGGTACTTGTGGCCAACCAAGACAGCGATAATGTAGTGATTTTTAGTCGTGATATGAAAACGGGCAAACTCACCCCCACAGGCCGCGAAATCAAGGTTTCGATGCCTGTTTGCTTGAATGTGTTAAATTAAACTGACAAATACATCAACTATAAAAACTATGAAAAAGCTACTTACTTTCTGCCTGCTCTTCGGTGTAGTGATGGGTGCTGTTGCTCAAAATACGGCTATTTTTAAAGCTCGAACTATCAAGCAAAATATGTTGAAAGTAACCGAATGGCAACTCAAAAACCCCAAACATAAAGGATGGGATTGGACCAATGGTGCTTTTTATGCGGGCGTGTTTGCGGCTTATGAAACCACCAAAGCCCAATGGATATTGGATTCGATGATGGCCATGGGCGAACGTAACCAATGGAATACCGGCCCTCGCTATGATCATGCTGATGATATTGCCATTAGTCAAACCTACCTTCAGCTTTATCGGCTTAAGAAAGACCGTCGGATGATTCAGGCTACCATAGATAGCGTACTTAAAATGAGCAAAGTACCTGGTAATGAAATCAAAAAGCATGGTATCACTTGGTGGTGGTGCGATGCCCTCTTTATGGGGCCACCTACGCTGGCTATGTTGGGTAAAATACTCAATGACCCTCAATATTTTGATCTAAATGACCGCCTTTTTAAAGAATGTTATGACCTACTTTATAACCAAGAAGAAGATCTTTTTGCCCGAGATGCTACTTATTTGGTCAATGCAAAAGGGGAAGGCAAACGGGAGGCTAACGGCAAGAAGGTCTTTTGGAGCCGAGGCAATGGCTGGGTCATGGGCGGTTTGGTGAGGCTATTAAAAGAACTTCCCCAAAATCACCCCAAACGGGAGTTTTATGAAACCATCTTCAAACAAATGGGCGAGCGGCTCTTGTCGCTTCAGCAACCCGATGGGCTCTGGCGGTCGAGTTTGCTCGACCCCGATTCATTTCCTGGTGGCGAAGGTAGCGGCACAGGTTTCGACTGCTACGCCATGGCTTGGGGCGTTAATAATGGCATTTTGAACCGCGATACCTACACGCCCGCAGTTAAAAAAGCATGGGCAGGACTCCATACATTGCTCACACCCGAAGGGAAAGTAGGCTGGGTACAGCCCATCGGAGCCGACCCTCGCCGCAACTTCAATGCCGAAAGCTGGGAAGTGTATGGGGCGGGCGCGTACTTACTGGCAGGCTCAGAAGTGATTAAAATGAAGAAATAATTTTACATGAACCGTAGAAGTTTTATCCAACAAAATACTGCCTTAGGTCTTGCGAGTGTTATTCCTCATCAAACCACAGTGGCTGCACCAACTGAGACAGACCAGCGCCTCTATTGGGCAAAGCTCCTTTACAAAATCGCAGAGCCCATGCTAAAAAACCTCGCAGAAGGTACGCTCGTCGAAAATTGGAAAGTAGAATATAGCCCTGCTTGGGATAATCGCAACAAAAAAGTAGCCTATCTGGAAGGTTTTGCGCGTACTATGGTGGGCGTAGCTCCTTGGCTTACCTTGGCAGATGACGAAACAGAAGAAGGAAAACTTCGCAAAAAACTGCGAGGTTATGCCCTTAAAAGCATCGAAAATAGTGTCAATCCGTCCCACCCCGACTATATGCTTTGGCGAAAAGAAGGGCAAACATTGGTTGATGCAGCGTTTTTGGCACAAGCCTTACTCAAAGCACCTCTCGCCTTATGGAAACCACTGGATAGCACTACCCAGAAACGAGTCATCGAAGAGTTCAAACTGATGCGTCGTGTAGTTCCCCCCAACAACAATTGGGTGTTATTTGCCGCTATGGTAGAAGCATTTTTATTGTCTATTGGAGAAGAGGCCGACCGCTACCGAATCGAATTTGGCGTGCGTAAAATCGAAGATTGGTATGTAGGCGATGGCTGGTTTAAAGATGGGGAGGTGTTTCATACCGACTATTACAACTCGTATGTTATCCAACCTATGTTGGTAGATGTATTACAAGTATGGTTGGAAGCGAGCAAACGGCAATCGCCCAACGGCAACCATCAGGCATTACAAGAACGCTATACCCTCGCTGTAAAACGGATGCATCGACATGCCGATTTTTTGGAACGCCTGATTTCTCCTGAAGGCTCTTTTCCTGCTTTTGGGCGCAGTGTAACCTATCGTCTGGGTGCATTTCAGTCATTGACACATGCAGCCCTGATTCATGAGTTGCCCGAGGGTGTCAGTCCTGCCCAAGTGCGCTGTGCTTTGACAGCCGTTATGAAACGGATGTTTGCCCAAGAAGGTGTTTTTGACAAGGACGGCTGGCTTACACTTGGCTTTGCAGGCCATCAGCCCAGTATTGCCGATTATTATTCCAATGCCGGAAGTATGTATCTGACCACGTTGGGTTTCTTACCGCTTGGATTACCCAGTGCCGACCTTTTCTGGAATGCTCCGGATGCCGAGTGGACACAGCAAAAGGCATGGTCTGGAAAGCCCTTCAAAAAAGATGGAGCGGTCAAATATTAATCACTATGTCGTTTATTTATCTATTTTTTTCTTTTATGCTATCTCCGCTTCCTGAAATCATCCTACCTAAAAACCAATGGATTTCACTATCTCAAACCCATTTTCGCTACGCCACCAACGGCCAAGAAGCACCTCAATCTACTTTGGTAAAACTCAAAGCAGACGATGACTATTTGTACATTGATTTTGAGTGCCAGCAAAACCCCTATTGGAACCAAAACTCCTACAAAGAACACAATAGCGAAATGTGGAATCGGAAGTATTTGAATTGTTTATTGCCGCCGGGAGAAGATACACCTATCCACTATTTAGAGCTAGAAATTAATCCTAACAATGCCCTTTTTGTAGGCTGGATAGACAATCCGACCAAAGAAGCCCCTCAAAAATTGACCTTTGTACCATATAAAGAAGCGAAGATTAAACACGAAGTAAAGACCCTTGAAAATCAGTGGTCGGGTCAAATGCAAATTCCTTGGGCGTTATTGGGAGGAAAGAAAAATACCTATCGGCTCAATTTTTACCGCATTGTTTCGCTTACCTCATACCCATCCTGATTGGAAATGCTCCCCCGAAGATTGCGATTTTACCTGTTGGAGTTCTTCCATGAGTGGTGCTACACCGCGTTTTCACCGACCCGATGCCTTTGGGAAATTATATGTAGAGTAAACCACTAATCTGCTACACATATACACAATATTGGTAGCTGCTGGTAGGTGTCTTAATCGTACCATGTCTGCTTCTTTTATCTTTTCAAAGGTGTCAGCTGTATCTACTTCAACCCTGACGAGGTCGTTGGAAATAGGATGTTTGACGATGAAATAATACGAAAACGACCCTCACTTGCTTTGCTCCTCCGATGTACGATACGCTCTTTTTTAAGGTGGTACTGTTGGTTTTTCAGTAAAAAATTTGTTTTTGGATATAGTACATATTTTCGAACGATTTTACCATCCAGGATAGTATTTCTCCTACTATGCCAAACCAAAAGGGGCATAAGTGCCCAAAACAGCAGCTATTTCTATGAGGATGAGGTATTTGTGCCAACAAGCCTAAGACTGTTTCTTCTATTGTTTTTAGGCTTGTTTGAGCCAAAACCATATACTAACGAAACCCACTAAGAAAGCCACTAACCAAATCCACCAGATGATACTATATATAAAGCTTTAAAAAACTTATCTATTTGATTAACAACCAAATCACTTTGAAATTCAGTTTTAACAGCCATATCTATTTTCTTGATAAAAGCATTAGAAATATCTTTTTAAAGACCCGTTTTATGGTTGTCCCTACTTCCATCTTAATCCCTTTTAACTTTCGTATTGGCAACGTTACCGATAACGATTGCATAAAAAAATACAATAAATGAATTGTTTTATTACAATATAAGGGCTAATCTCGTGTATAATTTCTCAATATATCATGCTGAAAACTTTTCTCAAGACCCTCTTTTTAATCACACTTACAGCTTTTCGCCCTACAGAAAACAAACTAACTATTTTCTCTGTGGGAGGCTCTACACTCGCAGATAAACTCCCTGCCGACAACCCCGAAACAGGTTGGGAATGGTGCTTCAGATATTTTAATACCGATGCAGTAAATATTCAGAACCACGCTGTCAATGGGCGTAGCACCAAAGAGTTTATTACTGAAGGGCGTTGGCAAAAAGTAGTTTCACAGGTCAAAAAAGAGACTGGGTATTTATTCAATTTGGACACAACGATCAAAAGACAGCCGACACCACACGTTCGGCTTATATGCTCAAACCTTGTATCGTCAAAATTTAATTCGGTTTGTCAATGAAACCCGTGCTAAGGTGGAAATCCATTGCTGATTAGCCCCGTGATGCGGCGCAAATTCGATGAAAATGGCACATTTATAGACCAACACGGAGAGTACCCTCAAGTAGTAAGGAAATAGCTAAAAAAAAAGAAAAAGAAGAACTAAAAGTACCCATCATTGACCTACATGCCAAAAGCCAGAAAGTAATTGAGAAGCATGGCGTGGAAGGTTCCAAAGTACTTTTTATGCACTATGGTGGTGGTATTTTCCCCAAATTTCCGAAAGGCATTGAAGACAATACCCATTTTTCTCGTTACGGTGCAGCGGTTATGGCCAGTTTGGTAGTAGAAGGTATCATGGAACTACCCATTGATTTGAAAAGTTTCGTCAAAAAATCAGAATTTGCCCACAAATATACCTACGAGTTACCTAATTATTACACACCCGTTTTCGAAAAGATACCTTCAATATCGTTAATTATAATGCAAAGCCGATGGGCTTACACCCGGTCAATACCAAAGCCATCAACCAAGCCATTGAAGCATGTCATAACGCGGGCGGCGGCACAGTCCTGATACCCGCAGGTTTGTGGGTATCGGGGCCGATTGTCCTCAAAAACAATGTCCAATCACATAGCCAAAAATGCTTTATTGCAGTTTAGTCGTAATCACGACGATTATCCGATTGTAATCACTACTTGGGAAGGCCAAGATTCGTACCGCTGTCAAGCACTATTTGAGGTTGATTTGACTAATATAGGTATTACGGGAGAGGGTGTTTTGGATGGAGGTGGCGATGTGTGGCGTGCCATCAAACGCGACAAACAAACCAATACACAATGGGCAGCACTCATCAGGTCGGGAGGGTAGTAAGCGAGAAAAACGTGTGGTATCCTTCCCAACAATCCCAAAAAGGCAATAATACCCCCAATGCCCCAGGACGTATTTTGAATAGTGTTCGTCCAACCCAAGCCGAGTTGGCTTCCTACAAGATTTTTCTACGTCCCAACATGATAAGCCTCACCCGCTGCAACAACGTATTGATTGAAGGCGTAACTTTCCAGAATTCACCTGCCTGGACCATGCACCCGCTGTTGTGCAATCATATTAGCGTGCGAAATGTGACGGTGAAGAATCATTGGTTTGCTCAAAACAGCGATGCCATCGACCTCGAATCTTGCCGTAATGGTATTTTGGAAGGATGCACTTTCGACACTGGCGACGATGGCATTACCATCAAATCGGGGCGAGATGAACAAGGTCGTAAGCGTGGTATTCCGACCGAAAACTTCATCATCCGCGATTGCAAGGTGTATCATTCCCATGGTGGCTTTGTGATTGGTTCAGAAATGTCAGGCGGGGTACGTAATCTGTTTGTTTCCAACTGTACTTTCATGGGATCGGATGTGGGGCTACGTTTCAAAACAACCCGCGGTCGTGGCGGCGTGGTAGAAAATATCTATGTTACCGACATCAATATGACCGAAATTCCAGGCGAAGCTATCCTTTTTGATATGTACTATGCCGCCAAAGACCCAGTTCCGCAAGAAGGAGAATCGATAGAACTACCTACTATTAAAGCTGAACCTCTCAACGAAGGAACACCTCAGTTTAAAGACTTCTATATCAAAAACATTGTATGTAAAGGAGCCGAAACCGCTATTCTCATCAGAGGGCTTCCCGAAATGAGTATCAAAAATATCAATATTGAAAATGCCATGATTGAATCTAACAAAGGGATGGTATGTGTGGAAGCAGAGCATATTAACCTCAAAAACATCATGCTATTGACCAACGACAAAACGGTGATGCAGATTCAGAACAGTAAAAATATAGTACTTGATGGCATCCAGTATGGTACCGACAAAGACGTGCTCTTAAAAGTGATGGGGAGCCGTTCGGAAGATGTACGTTTGGTAAATACCGATGCTACTAAGGTCAAAAAAGAGATTGAATTGGGTATAGGTGTGAAAGCAAAAACTGTGAGTAAGAAATAGTTCATGCCATAAAACCAAATTTTAGATAACCATTATTCAAATTAACTTCTCTTTCCTTGCCTTCTCAATAGCTTCGGCTTTGGAATGGACCTCAAGTTTCCAGTAGATATTTTTGATGTGGGTACGGATGGTTTCTTTGTCAACAAAAAGCTCATCGGCAATACTGGTGTAGCTTTTCCCTTGGGCAATGCGCTCCAACACTTCCGTTTCTCGGGGAGTAAGAGGTGAGTGGTGGTTTCTTTGGAATGAGCTAACTACCATTCTTGCAATGTTGGTGCTCATAGGCGCACCACCTTGGCGAATCTCCCGAATCGCCTCGATGAGTCGGCTGGGAGGCATATTTTTAGTGAGGTATCCCCCCGCCCCTGCACACAATGCCTTGAAAACCAAGCCATCGTTTTCATATACTGTTACTACGATAAGCTGAGTTTGAGGTCGCAGTTTTTTTGTACGTTCTATGCCTTCTACCCCTCCCATACGCGGAAGTTCTAAGTCCATTAGTACAACATCAGGACGATCGTTAGAGAGGTTTCGGAGATATTCTTCACAATTGGAATACATACCAACTATATCAAAATCTGGTGCTTGGCCCAGCAATGCAGCAAAACCTTCGCGGATGAGATAGTCATCTTCGACGAGACAGAGTCGGGTTTTCATGGGCGGCTATGGGTTGAGATAATAACTGATGAATAAAATGTTTTTTTAAATATGACTTCCATTCCTGTCCCGTCTTGATATTGGAAAAAAATATCTCCTCCAATTTTTTCGGCACGGGTTTGAATATTGGCAAGGCCATTTCCCTGTTTATTTTGGTGTGGATTAAACCCTTTGCCATTATCTTGCCATCGGATACATAAATCATATCCTTCTAAGCCAAAAGACAATTTTGACTCAGTAGCTTGGGCATGTTTGAGGGTGTTGCTCATAGCTTCTTTAAACAATAATACCAGATGACGACTTTGCCCTGTAAGCAATGTCACAGCTCGTAACTGCTCTGTCAGACCTTCTACACTAAATTTCGTCCCCGTTTTATCAAATATATCGTCACCAAAATCTTTGAGACGTACTGCTATTTCATAGAGCCTGTCGTGTTCGGGATTAATCGCCCAAATAAAATCCTTTGTTCCTTGATACATTCGGTTGGCATTATCGCTGATTTTGGTCAACAATTCACCCGTTTCGGTCGTCGCTTGGCCATTCATACGATTTCTGATAAGTTCAGTCAATAGAGAAATACGCGTCAAAGTATTGCCAAATTCATCGTGTAAATCTTGAGCTGCCAATTTTCGTACACGTTCATTTTCTTCGAGTGTGGCTCGTTCTACAGCCAGTAAATGGCGTACTCGATAATCATACAGTAACTTAGTAAGTGTCATTATAATCAGTGCTAACAACACATAAAACCACCAAGTTTGCCAGAAGGGTGGATGAATAATAAGAGAAAGGCGAAAAATTCCTTTTTCATTCCAAAGACCCTCGTTGTTGGCTGCTTTAATCCACAAAGTATAACGACCTGGATTCAGGTTAGTAAAATCTATAAACCGACGCGTTCCAATATAAATCCAATTTTTGTCAAAGCCTTCTAAACGATAGGCAAATTGATTATGAGATGGGTTGGTATAGTCAAGTGCTGCCCACTCAAACGAGAAGAAATTTTGGTTGTAATCCAGTTCAATGGGTTGATTTTTAGCCAATAAGCTATCTATGTCAAGCACGGATTTTTCAAATTTTTTAAAAGAAGTAAGTGCTATTTTAGGTAAATGCAGATTGGTAGCTAACTGATTAGGGTACAAGCTCAACAACATGCTATTTCCTCCAAGAAATAAGCTCTCCATCTTGACTGCGGTGAGAATCCTCCCGAATTAAACTCTACACCACCTAAGCCATCTTGAGCATTATAAGTACGAAATAGCCGTTTTTCGGGATTAAAACAAACAAGCCCACCATTGGTTGTGAGCCAAATATGACCCTCATCGTCGCTTAATGCTCCATAAATAAAGGAATTTGGTAATCCTTCTTTTTCGGTAAAATGCTCAAATTCAATCGTTCCATTGTTAGATTTAACTTGACTTAGCCCTTTAGTCGTACAAATCCAAACGCGTTGTTTAGGATCAATATGGATGTCTAATACCGTATTGCTAATCAATGATTTATTATCTCTGGGGTTGTTTTTGAATAACTGAACCGCTTTATCACTCATAGACCAATATACCAAGCCCTCTCTCATTCAATCCACAAAGCACCTCGCCCATCTCGTTGGATAGCTCCTACGTTTTGCAATGGGATAGCCGCATTTTTTGCTGTTGGTAATTCTCACTTGCATATCTGCGTTTTACCTATAGAAGAAATTTGAGCTAAATAACTCTGGGTACCTATCCACAAATCTTTTTGAAGGTCTTCATAAACCTTAAAAACCCAAGGAGAATGTCCTTGATGCAATGGCAAAGCAAATCGTTTAAAATGCGCTTTAGCATCATCATATTGATAAAGACCCGTGTTGCCCCCTGCCCAAAACCGACCATAACTATCTTCTAGGTCGTTTCTATGACTGTATTGGGAGCAACGGTATAAGGATGAATTTCAGTTTGACGATTAATACGGTACAAATGTGCATAAGTACCTGCCCACAAAAACCCTTTTTTGTCAGTAGTGATTCAAAAAAGGTTTTATCGCTGGCTGATTCTTTTTCAAAAAGTCGCTCCCAATGTTTGAAATTATTTTTAGGGAACGACTGTACATTTGTACTCAACTTCTCTTGTTCCTACCCATACCACATCTTCATTAGGTTCATGGCCTTCATAAATACAAGTGATATAGCCACTTTTAAGTCCGTTTTCCCCAGAAATCTTCCTCTAACACATCTAAAAGTACATATTTATGTTTTTGTTCATCAAGCCGAAATCGAAAGATACCTTTACCCCGCGTACCCACCCAAATGATACCAACGTGATCGGTTAGTAAGGCTGAAATAGCCGTTTGGACGGAAATAAAGGCAGTAATTCACTCATAAGAGTGTTTCTTCCTTCATTGAAAACGATTTTTGATGATTTAGGCATCATTTTCATTGGTTTCAGCGTCCACCATCCTATTGCTGTATTTATCCAAATAACCTGATTCGATCTTCTCTAATCGCTGTAACAGCAATCGTGATAGTATTTACTCGTGGAAAGTCTTGTTATCGATTGAAGCAATTCAAACCATTGGCCGTACCACACAATCGCTGCTGCGAATCTTCATAAATAGCGTGATAAAATCGTCAGACAAGGGTAGAATCGAATGGAATTTGACGATACACCTGCCATTCGATGCCATCATAGCAATTGAGACCATCTTGTGTACCAAACCACATTAACCCTCGATGATCCTGCAAAATACAATGTACTTCATTTTGACTGAGACCCTCATTGGCATCAAGGTGATTCCAGAAATCAAATCCAATTGGTGCCGCCTTTACAGCAGCGGCATAGATAATCCACAAACCGATAAACAGCCCTTTTTTTCATATTTACTACAAAAGTAGCTTAATGAACGTGATTTTTCTTTCCCCCAAAATGGGGGAATTGCAATACATCCCATATAGCTGATCCCAACTAAAATCATCATCCTGGCGGCAAAAATACTTTTTTAAAATTTATCTTACCTCAAAAACCGCAACCGTTTACCTACCTGTTTTATCCACTCCCTTGCCATAAGTTCATGAGAGCGAAAACGGTGGGATGAACGCCGTCCCAAATCAATATTCAATAGAGGCTTTTTTCACTGCTTTATCAAAACGGCTGGATAGTCTATCAAAACGGCTTCAAATTCACTGGCTAATTTCTGCACTACTACTTGGCGATTGGCAGTATCATCACGCCATTGTTCCCAATTTTCGATGCGTTTGCCAACGGGATAGACGAAGGGAAGACCCAATACAAATAAAATATCGGGATTAGCTTGAACGAGTCGAGCAACAACCTGCAGGTAGATATTTTCAAATTCTTCGACGGTGGAGGCTTCAGCGGGTTTGTTAATAGTAGCACCTGTAATATTGATACTTCAACCAAAATACTCAATACATCGGGTTTGAGATTGAGCGTCTGTTTCCCAGCGTTTTTGTAAGTCCGTGATTTTGTTGCCGCTAATACCTCTGTTGTAAAATACAAGCCCGCTTCGGGGAAATCTGCACCAATACGGCTCGCCACCGAATAGGCATACCCATGCCCCATAATATGATTAGGATCGAGAGAACGGCCTCGGTTTCCATCGCAATCGAATCGCCCTGAAACAAAAAGCAAGTGCCTTTTTGGGTCTGGGGTCAGGGAGAGTCTGGGGGAAGAGAAATACCTACTCCCAGTCCTACCCGAGTAGTCGATTTTAGAAAGTTACGTCTTTGCACGGCAGTTTAATGGGTCAAAAGGAGAATAACTTCTTCATATTGTGGATAAGTTGTTAATAAGTCGTTCCGATTGGCCATTTCAAAATCGGCAAAATCAAACCTCGGGTGCCACGGTACAGCCTACTGCAAAGGAATAAGCACTTGCGGAGCAGGCTTTGAGCCAAACCAAGTACCTGAGGGAACAACCGTCTGAAATACCTCTCCTTCATCAGGATTGGCACCCAATCGGATTACTTCGAGGTTTCGTCCAAATGAATCACATAAACATCGAGCGGCTCACCTGTGTAGAAATGCCACATTTCGTCGGTTGGATACGGTGAAAGGCTGAGAAGTGATGATTTTCTAACAAAAAATAAATGCCTGTCCCAAAATTCCGATGACCTGAAAACGAGTAGAAGCGCATGATGAGCAATGGTTTCGCTGGATCTGTATGTTTCTACAAAGTACCCTCCTTCAGGGTGGTTGCATTTGGTATTTTCTACCCAATAAGCGGCTGATTTCATTTTTCTACCATTCCATAATTTTCTACCAATTCCTCAAACTGTGCTAATAAGCGCAATGTACGCTTCCTGGCATACCTTCTCCCACCACTTGCCGACCTATCTGTACCACAGGCATTACCCATTTGGTGGTGCTGGTCGTGGAAAGCTTCATCAGCCTCGGCCAATTCTCCTACAAGCAATGGGCGGATTTCAATCTTAAAATCTTTTCGGCCATTTCTAAAACCACGATGCCGTGTGATACCATGCAAGATGTTTGATCGGGTGTAACAAGTGTATCTCCTTGAAAATAAAAATTGTTATGTGTCAGTTCACTTACTACCCTTCTTTGTGATAGCAAATCCGCTGCTCCCCTGTGATTTCATCTCAGCAGCCAAGCGTATCATATGGAGGTAGTTGGTGCTTTTAAGTGCGGGCAAATCACGCACAAACTCAAACGGTAATACTTTGATGCCTCTATGACGACCTTCGGGATTGTCCTTGGGCAGATTTTCGGCAATAATCAAAAAATTGGGTTTAATGACACTCACGCTATCGGGCGAGTAGCCCCCCGTCAATACAAAACGATAAGCTATATCAGGCTGATTGGCCAAGCTATACAATTCAGCCAAAATTTCAGCCGTTTGGGTCTGGGTCATGGCGATGGGCAGTCGCATAACTTCTGCCGATTGGGTAAACCGCTGCCAATACCAATCCCACTGAAAAGGCACACTATTATAAGTACGGAAGTAATCAAACAAACCGTATCCACGCAGCAGGGATAAATCGTTAATTTGTAAAGAAGCTTGTTCGACAGGCAGGATTTCACCGTTTAGGTAGCAGTGCATGGTTTTTAGGATTAGATGAATGAACACAAAGTTAGGAAATTTGACATTAACCTTAATTAACATTATTTCAACGCTTTTTAACCCATTACTGAGAATGAGGCATGTAGTTTTGTGGTAGTATCAAAAATGCCTATACAGCCATGTTAAAACTTACGGTTTACTGCCTACTAATTACCGCTTATCTCTCTCCTGTTTTTGCCCAAAAAATCAACTTTAAGGGTACGGTCCGTGATACGGCCAATCGCCCGCTGGAAGGGGCAACGGTGCTATTGATGGAACCTAAAGACTCGTCGTTAGTAACCTTTGGCCGCACCCAAACCACTGGAAACTTTGAGCTAAAAAACCTTGATAATCAGCCCTATTTGCTAAAAATTACTTACATGGGGCTTCGCCCTTATAGCCGTTTGGTAGCTCCCTCCGATAATGACTTGGGCGAAATTAAAATGGAAGCTATTCCCAAAGATTTAAGTGAGGTAATTATCAGAGGTGATAGAAATCCTGTAGAAATTGTGGGCGATACGATTCAATATAATGCAGGCTCATTCAAAGTGCAGCCCAATGCCGTGGTCGAAGATTTGCTCAAACGACTGCCGGGTGTAGAAGTCAGCCGCGATGGTACCATTACTGCCCAAGGCCAACAGGTAAAGCGCGTTACGGTGGACGGCAAGGAGTTTTTTGGCCGCGACCCCAAAGTAGCGACTCGCAACCTCCCTGCCGATGCAGTGGACAAAGTGCGCGTTTTTGACCGCCAGTCGGATCAAGCGAGTTTTACGGGCATAGACGATGGCCAACGCGAAAAAACCATTGACCTCAAAATAAAGGAAGAAAAAAAGAAAATAGCTTTTGGGAATGTCATGGGAGGGGCAGGACCCGATAGCCGCTATACTTCACGGGTCAATATCAATAAATTCAATAAAACACGTCAGTTATCGGTATTGGGTATGGCCAACAATATCAATCAACAAGGGTTTTCGATTGAAGACTACATGAATTTTTCGGGAGCAGCGCGCTCTATGATGTCGGGAGGCAGTATGCGACTTTCTTTCAATAGCAGCGACGACGCGGGTATTCCACTCAATTTTGGCGGACGTACCACGGGTTTTCAAAGTACTTGGGCGGCAGGAGCCAACTACAACGACAAACTCAGCAAAAAAACAGATATCCAGAGCAATTATTTCTATAGCCGTAGTGAGCAGTTGGTAGAAAAAGAGGTAAACCGCGAAAACTTTTTACCCAACAGCACTTTTAGAAGTGTCCAAAACATGGCTCAAAATAATTTGAACGATAGCCACCGCATCAATCTTACTTTTGACCACAAACTCGACTCTGCCAATACGCTTCGTATAACCAACCAATTTAGTTTTGGCAATACCTCTTCCAATATCGGTAGTACCACCCAAAATTTCTTAGATGGCGCAGGTATTCAAAGTGCCAATGAGCGCGTTACACTTTCAAAAGGCACCAATACGCGCCTCAATTCAGAATTGTTGTGGCGACATCGTTTTGCCAAAAAAGGGCGTAATTTTTCAACTATCGCCACTTTAGGCTATAACGAAAGCAACCGCAGCGGCTCGCTTCGCGCCACCAATCGGTTTTTTACGCCAACGCGCATTGATACTTTAAACCAAACCAATACCCAACACAACGAGCGTACCAACTATGGCATTACGTTGTCTTTTACAGAACCCGTTGCCAAAAGGCGGTATGTAGAAACCAATTATAGTTTTCAATGGGCACAAACAGACGTTAATCGTCAAGTGTTCGATATTGGCGAAGGCCGTGTACCGCGTTTCAATGCACCACTTAGCAATCAGTTCAAAACCAATTTTGTATTCCACAAGGCGGGCCTTAACTACCGCTATGCTGGCAAAACCGACAACCTCACAGCAGGAGCAGCCCTACAACGTTCGCGCTTGGAAGGTGATTTGATTTTAGCGGGCTTACATATCAAACGTGATTTTACGAACTTACTACCCCTGCTGCGCTATTCCCACAACTTTGCCAACTTAAAGAGTTTCAATCTCAATTACGACACCGACATTCAAGCCCCTGATATTCAGCAGCTATCTCCGATTATTGATAATACCGACCCGCTCAATATCATGCAGGGAAACCCAAACTTACGCCCCGAATATAATCACCGCCTCAATGCCCAGTTCAATAATTTAAATGCGCTGACCTTCAGTAGTTTTTTT
Organism: Spirosomataceae bacterium; assembly: GCA_041392315.1. Lineage (GTDB taxonomy): Bacteria > Bacteroidota > Bacteroidia > Cytophagales > Spirosomataceae > Runella. The sequence goes on from JAWKMH010000009.1 coordinate 220,802, forward strand.
GCCTCACTCAATTTCAATTATACCACCAATAAAATCACGATGGCGCAGTGGGTAGCCGACAACCTTGTACGAACTTACCGCCCCGTCAATGTCCGCGACGATTACAATCTGTTTGGCAATATCTCCAAGGGATTCCGTATCAAAGCCCTCAAAAGCCGCTTAAACCTTAATACGGGTCTGACATTCAATCGGGGCTTGGCCATGATCAATGACATCGAAAATCGCACCCGACGCTTTGAAAGTCGTAACACAATCAGATGGGAATATAATTTCAAAGAATCATTTACCCTTTCCAGTAGTGCCAATGTCACCTACAACCAAACCAGCTATTCCATCAATACTACCCAAAATCAAACGTATATCAACCAAAACTATGAAGTAGAAGCCGATTGGAAAATTATCAAAACACTTCGCTTCAATTCCACCCTCGACTACGCCATTTACAATTTTTCTGGCTCGGCTTTCAGCCAAAAAATCCCGATTTGGAACACCTCCATTGCTCAATCTTTCCTGAAAAACAACCGTGGCGAGCTGAAACTATCGGCAGTAGATTTGCTGAATCGTAATGTGGTCATCAATCGATATGCCATTAATAATTTTGTACAAGATGAGCGCATTCGGTCGTTGGGTAGGTATTTTTTGCTGACATTCACTTATAACCTCAAAGGTTTTGGCGGCGCACCAAGTGGAGGAATCAGGGTCATTCAACGAGGATAAAAACCATAAAATCTATTTTCACTATAAACCAAAAACAATGAAAACCATCAAAATTATTAGCATAATGGCCTTCTGCACCTTGTTTTTTTACCAAAGCCAGGCCCAAAACAACACCGAAGGCAAAATCATCTTCGAGCAAAAAATCAACATGCACAAGCGCATCACCGACGATGCCATGAAAGCCATGGTGCCAGAGTTTCGTACAGTAGAGATGCAACTCAATTTCCGCGCAGGAGAATCCCTGTACTTGCCTGTACCGAAAGAAGAAGATGACAGCGAAATAAACAGCAATGACGGCAATGGTGCACAAATAAGAATGGTCATAAAAACCCCAAAAAACGAAGTATATCGCAACTACTATACCCAAGAAAAAATAGAACTACGGGAATTGGCTGGGCAGACATTCCTGGTGATAGATACCCTCAAGCGCACCCCCTGGAAACTCACTGGAGAGTCTAAAAAAGTAAATGGCTACGACTGTATGCAAGCCACCATGACCAATCCTACCAACAAACAACAAACAAGCGTTTGGTTTACAGAAGCTATTCCTGCACCCCATGGCCCTTCGCTGTTTGGCGGTTTGCCGGGTCTGGTGTTGGAAGTCAACATCAATGAGGGAGAAACGATTTTCACTGCCAAAAAAATAGAATTTAAACAACTCAATAAAGAAGATTTTCGGAAGCCTTCAGGCGGCAAAAAAGTAACCGAAGCCGAGTTTACCAAACAGCGCGAAGCATGGATGAAAGAAATGGGTATTCAAAATGGCGGCAGCGGCGGCGCTATTCGGATTATCAGAAACTAAATACCTTGCTTTAAAGGTTTTTATGGATTTTATTGTTTCTCTCGCACTGATTTATGGCTACTTAAAATCTATAAGTACTTGTGTATATTTAGTTTGCATTATTCTGTTTGACCCCGTCGGGGTCAGATGTTTATAGAAGCCAATAGATGAAAAAGCAAAAAAATAGCACACAGCACCTCTCTCTTCAGCCTACTGCCACACTACGGTTGGGCGCGTTGGTTACTTTTTGTATGCTGCTGCTATTGGCTTTTCAGGTTTTTTGGCTCCAAAAAGAGTATAATGAACAAAAGAATATTCTTCAAAAAGAAGCCGATATTTTGTTCCGAAATACCCTCCAAGCACTCGAAGATTCGGTATTACAAAAAAAGTTTGTAGTGCCTGTGCCAACCCTTTCAAAAGAGAAAACTTCAAAAAGCGATATACCCCTAAAGCAGCACCCTAAAAAACAAATCATCAAAGAAGCAGAAAAGCCTTCTGTTTCTTTCAAAGACACCATTATTGCGGCAAAGTCGGACAAAAAAAATAGGGTTACTTTTCAAGGTGATGAAACGTTTATTTTCAAAGAAACAGCACGTTATGTACAGGCTTTGAAAATAGATTCCACTACCTCTCATTCCAAAGATAAATTTTTTAATCTTTTAGAAAAGCTAAAGCCAGAAGATGTCCAAAAAGTAAAAACCGATGTAGTTGGCAATATGAACATAACTACGCTCACGATGGCAGATACTTCTCCAACAGGCAAAAAAGACCTCTTTTTTGTGAAATCCTTTCTGCCCCCCGACAGCCTTCGTCAGTTGTTTGGCAAAGTGGCACGAGTAGTCATGCTTCGTCATCCTAATAAAGATAGTATTAGGTGGAATGGCAAAGCCGAAGAGATCAAATTGTCGGTTACTATCAACCAAAAAAATGGAAAATCAAACCAAGATAAAATAAAGGAAGCCGCTCCCTTTACCAACCAATTAGTAATCAATATCTCGGAGAAAGATTCTCTCAAAACGAGCGATATTGCCGATTTATACAAGCAAAAGCTCCAAAAAGCCAACATTGATTTGATGTTTGACGTGATTCGACGAAAAAAGTCTTCACAAAGCGCAACTACTTCGGAAGGTATGTCCACTTCTTCTTTTTCGAGCACAATGCCTATTGGAAGTAGCTACAATGCCGTATTTCCTCATTATCAGGTTTATTTATTCAAAAAAATCATTCCGCAAGGGCTATTTTCGTTGTTTTTATTGGTTGTTACAGGCTTGGCGTTTGGGGTTGTTTACCAGCATTTACAACGGCAACGCCGCTTGACCGAGCTTAAAAACGATTTTATCAGCAATGTTACACACGAACTCAAAACGCCTATTGCTACCGTCAGCGTAGCCATAGAAGCCTTGCAAAATTTTGGTGTAGCCCAAAACCCCCAACAAACCCAAGAATACCTCGACATCTCAAAAAACGAACTCAATCGGCTGGCCTTGTTGGTGGACAAAATCCTAAAAATGGCGACTTTTGAGCAAAAAGGATTGGATTTGAATATAGAATCGGTAGAGCTAAACGAGCTAATACGACAGGTGGTCAATTCCATGAAGATTCAATTTGAAAAATACCAAGCCCACATTCACTTTACTCCTTCTCTCCAAGAAATCGTCGTTTGGGTGGATAAAACTCATTTGACCAATGTAGTTTATAATTTATTAGACAATGCCCTCAAATACAGCGAAGGTCCTCCTCAAATACATATTAAGTTATGGGAAACAGATACAAAAGTTCATTTTTCAATCCAAGATGAAGGCATTGGTATCCTCGCCCGAACACCAACCCAAAGTATTTGACAAGTTTTTTCGTGTACCCACAGGCGATACACAATGTGAAAGGCTACGGACTGGTCTAAGCTATGTAAACAGTGTGATTAAGCAGCATGGCGGGCATATCACTTTGGAGAGCGAAGTCGGAAATGGGAGTACTTTTGTGGTAAATTTGCCGAAAAAGTAAAGAATAAGATTTATATAAGTCCTTCTTTAAAAAACCATATCATCAACTTAGCAAGAGAATAAATACCATTGTTGGTAAAACATTCGATAAAATGACGAAGATTCTTTATGTAGAAGATGAGCCTTCTTTGGGAAAAATAGTCAAAGAAAGTTTTCCCCGAAAGCCGTGGTTTTGAGGTTTGTATGATTGCAGATGGGCGTGAGAAAGCTGCCTCGCTTTCGCGCAGTTTGAGCCTTCAGTATGCCTATTAGACGTGATGCTACCCCAACGCGACGGCTACGCACTGGCGCAGGACATTCGGCAATTGGATGCCCAAATCCCTATTTTATTTTTGACAGCCAAAACACAAACCACTGATGTAATCAAAGGCTTTGAAGTGGGTGGCAACGACTATATCCGTAAAACCTTTAGTATGGAAGAACTCATTGTGAGGGTGCAGAATTTACCAGCTCACACAAGCCAAAGCCAGTAAAGCAACGCCTCCAAACAAGGCAATGGCTTTGGGCAAATTTACCTTTTATCCGCATCGGTATGAATTAAAAGCGACAATCAGCTACGTAAACTATCGCATCGCGAAACCGAACTATTGGCTATTTTGGTGGAAAATCTCAACTTTACTGTCCAATGTCATGACATTCTTACAGCGTGTGTGGGGAGATGACTCTTTCTTTAATTCCCGCAATTTAGATGTTTACATTACGCGCCTCCGCGAATATATCCGCGAAGACCCATCCCTCGAAATCCTGACACTCAAAGGAGTTGGTTATTTGTTTAAATCTGGCTAAAACAAAAAACGGTGATTTGCGCGCGCAAATCACCGTTTTTTTATAGGATGATTGAGTTTTCAAACGCCCATTATCTCTTTCCGTATTTAAGGAATTTATCAACACGTCCTGCCGTATCAAGCAAGGTATTTTTACCTGTATAAAAAGGGTGCGACTATGAAGTAACCTCTGCCTTGTAAACAGGGTACGTTTTACCTTCAAACTCAATGGTTTCTTTAGTGGGAGCGCAAGAGCACGTTCAACTTATCGTCAAGTTTGCTCAAGTCCCAAATACACGATTTCTCTGTAATCTGGATGGATGCCTTTTTTCATTTTTTTATAAATTCTATGTGATGTTCTAATGCTTTTTAAAGCAGGACGCAAAGATACATGCTTTGAAAATCAAAAAAGTATAGTTCGCAAAAACTTTAAATTGCATCCAACAAACTAAAAATATGACAATCCATTACTACCGCGCCTGCAACTTATGTGAAGCCATTTGCGAGTCTCGAAATCGTAAATACATAGACAATCGGGTAATCTCTATCACGGGCGACAAAGCGGGCCCTTTGTGGCCGAGGCCACATCTGCCCTAAAGCAGTAGCTTTAAAAGACATTTACGAAGACCCCAACCGTCTTAAAGTACCTATTAGGCGTACAAGCAGTGGCTGGGAAAAAATCAGTTGGCAAACAGCCTTTGACGAAATTGCACACAAACTAAAGCAAATTCAAGTACAGCACGGCCACAATGCCATAGCCATGTATGCGGGCAACCCCTCAGTGCATAACTCAGGCACGTATTTGTCGGGTACTGGTTTGATGTGACCCTCAAAACGCAGCATATTTTTTCGGCTACCTCCACCGACCAACTACCGCATCATTTTGCAGCTTGGCAAATGTTTGGGCATCCTTTTCTACTACCTGTTCCGATATTGACCGAACCGATTTTGGTTGATCAGGCGGCAACCCCATTGCTTCCAATGGGAAGTATCATGGCCACTGATGTAGCCAATCGTCTTAAACCATTCAAGAACGGGGAGGTAAGGTAGTGGTGGTTGATCCATTTTACTGAAACAGCCGCCAAAGCCGACTCACATCATTTCATTCGTCCTGGCACCGACGTTTTTCTGCTATTGGCTATGCTTCAGGTGGTTTTGAAGAAAACTTAGACAAAACACCTGAATATGTAACAGGCTTGGAAACATTGAAAAATATCGTAGCAGATTATCCACCCGAAAAAGTAGCCGCGCAAACAGGTATTGAAGCTCATGTTATTAGGCAATTGGTAAGAGATTTCTCACAGGCTAATGCTGCGGTGGCTTATGGGCGCGTGGGTCTTTCTACCCAGGCTTTTGGTGGAGCCTGTCGGTGGCTACTCAATGCCTTCAATGTAGCTAACGGGCAATATCGACAAAATTGGTGGCGCGATGTTTACCCAACCTGCCATGGACATTTTAGCCGCTTCTAAAAAAGGTCTGTACTTAACAAATACAATCTCGTTACCAGAGTCGTGTGCGTGGGAATGCCCGAATTTATGGGAGAGCTGCCCGTAGCGGTATTGGCCAGAAAAATTTACAACGAAGGCGCAGGACAAATCAAAGCGCTGATTACGAGCTGTGGCAACCCGTTTATCAACCCCCAACGGAAAACAACTTGAGTTCAGCCTTTGAAAAACTCGATTTTATGGGTATGTATTGATATTTATATCAACGAAACTACCAACGCCGATATTATTTTACCCCCTGCTACAGGTTTAGAAATAGCACACTATGACCTCACTTTCAATATAGCTATCAGAAATGTAGCTCGTTTTTCTGAACCGCTTTTTGATAAAGGAGAAGATACAAAGTACGACTGGGAGATTTTTCAGGAGCTTACGGCTGACTTGCAGGAGAACTTACTCTCGACTTCAAACCACAAGATCCTCATTTAAAGGTTGATATGGGATTGCGTTTTGGAGCGTATAAGTTGAGTTTGGAAGAAGTAAAAGCCCAATCACATGGCATTGACTTAGGGCCGCTCAAGCTGCTTGGCCTTGCGCTTACAAACAATAGACAAAAAATTCATCTTGCCCCAACACTTTTGACCAAAGATATTGAACGTATTCATAGCAAATTTCAAAGTACACAATTAGACACAGATTTTGATTTAATACTCATCAATCGCCGCCATGTACGCGATAATAATTCTTGGATATAATTCACTAAGGTTAGTGAAAGGGCGCAATCGTTGCACGTTATTGATACACCCCGAAGATGCTCAAAAACGTGGTATTGACGACAGACAAACCATCAAAATCATGTCGCGCGTGGGAGAATTACAAGTAGCTGTAGAACTGACCGACAAAATGATGCCTGGTGTAGTATGTCTTCCACACGGCTACGGCCACCACCGCGGACATACAAATGCCCATTGCGCAGGCACACCCAGGTGTAAGTGTCAATGACCTCACTGACGATTTGCTTTTGGACAATCTCACAGGCAATGCAGTGTTTGGAGGGGTGCCTGTTAGGATAGAAACAATGGCCTAACAAGGCTTTCATCCTGCCCAGCTTTCACGGTCTAAGCTCCGATATTGGATGGCTTCGGCCAGAAGTGTTCCAATCTTAATGTCGAGAGCAGCAAATCGGCAATAGTGCGTGCTACTTTCAAAATACGGTCATAGGCGCGCGCCGAAAGCCCGGGCGTTCCATAGCTGTTTTAAGTGAGCTTTTCCTGCAGGGTTGATTTCGCAAATCTCCTTAACCATCGGAGAGGGCATCATGGCATTGCAGTAAATGCCTGTTTTATCTTTAAAACGTTCAGTCTGAATCTCCCTTGCCCACGATAACCCGCTCCCGAATATCACTGCTATTTTTTCGGATTTACGGGTGAGGCAATCTGGTCGAATGACACGGGTGTTACTTCTACATGTAAGTCGATACGGTCAAGGAGTGGACCACTGATTTTGTTTAAGAAGTAGCGTTGCACCGTACCAGGAGGACATACACATTGCTTTTTCGGGATGGTTATAGTAGCCACATGGGCAGGGGTTCATACTGGCAATGAGCATAAAATTGGCGGGAAATTCAATGGCCCATTTTGTACGGGAAATCGTAACACGACGTTCTTCGAGGGGTTGCCGCATTACCTCCAGCACAGTACGTTTAAATTCGGGTAATTCATCCAAAAACAATACCCCATTATGCGCCAGAGAAATTTCGCCAGGTTGTGGAAACGTTCCTCCTCCTACCAAGGCTGCATCGCTAATGGTATGATGCGGTGCCCGAAACGGGCGGCGAGAAATAAGCGTAGATTTCGTTCCTAACTTCCCTGCCACAGAATGAATTTTGGTGGTTTCAAGCGATTCATGCAGCGTTAGTGGTGGTAAAATAGACGGTAAGCGTTTGGCCAACATGGTCTTGCCCGCCCCTGGCGGCCCAATCATAATCACATTGTGGCCTCCCGAAGCGGCAATTTCTAAGGCACGTTTGATATTTTCCTGACCTTGAACATGTTCAAAATCTGCATCATAATCGTTCAGGGTATTCAAGAAAATATCGCGGGTATCCACCTTCAGAGGAATGATTTCTTTGGTTTCTTCAAAAAAGCCAATCGCCTCTTCGAGTGTTTCTACAGCAATAATGTCCAAGCTATTGACAATCGCCGCTTCATGGGCATTGGCCGCAGGAAGTACAAAACCTTTATAACCCAACCGCCGCGCTTCAATGGCAATGGGCAAAACCCCCTTGATGGGCCGCAACTTACCATCCAGCGAGAGCTCACCCATAATGATATATTCTTCCAAGTTTTTCTTAGGAGATAACTGTTCTGAGGCTTGCAAAACACACAAAGCAATAGGTAGGTCGTAAGCAGAGCCTTCCTTCCGAATATCAGCAGGAGCAAGATTAACAACCACTTTTTGGCGTGGCATTCGGTAGTTGAAATATTTGAGCGATGCTTCCACCCGCTGCTCACTTTCCTTGACGGCACTGTCGGGCAAGCCCACCATAAAAAAACGCATCCCCTGCCCTACCGTAACCTCGATGGTTATCATGGTAGCATTGACCCCATATACCGCACTACCAAAAGTTTTTGAAAGCATATTATCATTCATTAAAGCAATCTATGCGTAAAAATAGGATTTCTCTATCAAAATAATAAACCTTTATGTTTTTAGGCTTTACCTCAGTACAAAAGCGTTCTATTTTTTTACCGCTTATCCCCTTTATACTCCTATTATCCCCAATCGCTTGAAAATTTTTAAGCGTAAGGCGTAACTTTCATGCTATCTTAACCATCCTAATAGCCTTCTCTATGTCCTACATTCTCGAAGCACACAACATTGTCAAGCAGTATGCTACGCATCGCGCCCTCGACGACGTTAGCGTCAATGTTCCCAAAGGAAGTATTTTTGGCTTACTCGGCCCTAATGGTGCGGGTAAAACGTCACTGATTCGGATTATTACGCAAATCACTGCCCCCGACGAAGGGTATATCTTACTTGATGGCGAATGCCTTCGTACGCAACACATCCAGCAAATAGGCTATTTGCCCGAAGAACGCGGTTTGTATAAAAAAATGAAAGTGGGGGAACAACTACTGTATTTGGCTCAACTCAAGGGACTTTCGGAACGCGAAGCAATGGATAAACTCAAGATTTGGTTCAAGAAATTTGATATCAAAACTTGGTGGACCAAAAGCATCGAAGACTTATCGAAGGGTATGCAGCAAAAAATCCAGTTTGTCGCTACGGTCATGCACGAGCCTAAATTGATTATCTTAGATGAGCCTTTTTCTGGTTTTGACCCCATTAATGCCAATTTAATCAAAGATGAGATTTTAGAATTGCGTAGTAAGGGATCTACCATTATTTTCTCTACCCACCGCATGGAATCAGTCGAAGAGCTCTGTGATCACATCGCCTTGGTGCATCAATCAAAAGTGATTCTTAACGGAAGTAAAAAAGAAGTCAAAGACCAGTTTAAAGAGAATAGCTATACAGTCAATTTTCGAGGTGTTTTGTCCGATTTCAATCCCGATTTTGAGCTTATTTCTCAAAAAAATGGCGAAGAAGGTATCAATCAGGCCAATATCCGTATCGTGGGCCAAGCTTCTGTCAATCAACTGGTCGATAATCTTATCAACCAAGTAGAGTTGGTAGCTTTCCATGAAAATATCCCTTCCTTTAACCAAATCTTTATCAAAGCGGTGGGTGATAAAATGCCCGTTGAAACCCTTTAACAACTTGTTCTCATGAAAAATATTTTCCTTGTTCTCAAACGTGAATACTTGGTGCGAGTCCGTAAGAAGTCGTTTATTGTGATGACCATCTTGACTCCGCTTTTAATAGCTGCTTTTTATGGCATTGTAGTTTGGGCGGCAGTAGGCTCCTTTAACAATGACCATAAAACCATTCAGGTAATTGATCAAAGTGGGCTTTTTAAAAACCAATTCAAAAACGACAAAAACACGACATTTCAATTTACGGATGAGCCTGTGGCTACGGCTCAAAAAAAGCTAAAAGGAAAAGAAGGTGATTTGTTAGTTTATATTCCTGCCGATATTCTAAATGAGCCCAAAGGGTTGAAAATTTATGCTGAAAAAACCATTGGCCCGATGGTACAAAGTCGAATTGAAAAAATCATTCAAAAAGAGTTACGCAACATCAAACTCTCTAAAGCAGGTATTACCCAAGAAGTAATCGAAGATGCCAACCAAAATGTTAACGCACAAACCTACAGTCTCGATGACGAAGGCAAATCGCAGTCGAGCAGTACAATAGCGGCTTATGTAGCAGGCTATGCGGCTGCTTTTTTATTATATATTTTCATCTTGATATACGGCGCAGGGGTGATGCAAGGTGTAATGGAGGAGAAATCCAATCGGATTATTGAGGTCATTATTTCGTCTGTAAAACCTTTTCATTTAATGTTGGGCAAAATCATGGGTGTAGCGGCAGTTGGCTTGACTCAGTTTTTACTTTGGGCCATATTATCTTTTGGTGTAACTACGGCCACACAAGCCATTTTTGGTTTCAATCGGTTTACAGCTACGCAAGAAGTAATGAACAAGCAAATGGAGCAAGATGACCCAGAACTAAAAAAAGAAATGGAAAAGCAACAAAATGGTACACTAAAGGTCATTCAAAATTTCAAAGAATCGGCAGAATCGTTGCCATTAACACAGATTTTTCTCTGTTTTATTTTCTATTTCTTGGGCGGCTATTTGCTTTATAGCTCGCTTTATGCCGCCATTGGTGCTTCGGTAGAAAATCAGCAGGAAGCGGGGCAGTTTACTTTCCCAGTCATGCTTCCCATTATTTCGGCCATTTTCTTTGCCCAATTGGCCATCAATCAACCCGACGGTTCTTTGGCTTTTTGGACTTCCATGATTCCCTTTACTTCACCTATTGTCATGATGGCGCGGATTCCTTTTGGTGTACCTGCTTGGGAGATAGCCCTTTCGATGGCCTTGTTGGTATTGGGTTTTGTAGGCACTACTTGGCTGGCTGCACGTATCTATCGTGTTGGTATTTTGATGTATGGCAAAAAAGTAAATTACAAGGAGTTGTCGAAGTGGATTTTTTATAAAGGATAAATCAAGAAGCTGTGAAATAACTAATTCTAAAGAGATGATAGGACTGAAACAACCTTCCACAAAGCCCTCAAAGCCAAAAAAATCGGCTTTGAGGGAATGGGCAGATTCGATTGTATTTGCCGTAGTGGTGGCTACATGCATCCGATGGTTTTTTTTTACACCTTTTGTGATTCCTACAGGATCGATGGAAAAAACACTACTCATTGGTGATTTTCTTTTTGTCAGTAACCTTCATTATGGGGCACGGACTCCTGTAACTCCCTTACAAGTGCCTCTTACTCATCAAACTATTTGGGGGACAAAAATTCCGTCTTTTTCAACTTTAATCCAGCTCCCAATGTATCGGCTACCTGGTTTTTCGAAAATAAAACGCAATGATGTCGTGGTGTTCAATTACCCAGGCGATCCTGATGAACCTTTTGAGGATGTATCTATTGGAAATGGCGGTTATAAGCATTTTCCTGTTGATTTACGCAACAATTTTATCAAACGCTGTATCGGTATAAGTGGAGATATAATAGAAGTCAAAAAAGCAGTAGTCTATATCAATGGCAAGGAAGCAAATCTTCCGTCCAATGCCCAATTCTTCTATCAGTTAGCATCAACAGATATATTGGAAGATCGATTTTTTGAAAAAGAAAATATCCAAGACTATACAGCATACCCCGCTGATAGTCTCAAACCTAATATACATTTATATCAGATTCGAGCAACTCCAAACATTGTGAAAAATTTAAAACAGTATGATTTTGTCGGGAGTATTACCCAGATGCCTATTTATACTTCATCAACTACTGAAAACGGGCTCTTTCCTGCTACTGTTAAGCAAAATCAAGAGTTTTGGGCCACTTCAAGTACTCCAAAAGATTGGACGATCCTGCTAGATTCGGCCAATATTGCCAAATACGCCCACACTATTAAATATTTCACCACAATGATCCTGAAAAGGTAGTGGTCACCAATGGGAAAATTAGAATAAATGGGCAAGAAATAACGAATCATATCGTTAAGCAAAACTACTATTTTATGATGGCGACAACCGCTATGAATCTGCTGACTCACGCTTTTGGGGGTTTGTACCAGAAGACCATGTAGTAGGAAAAGCTATTTTTACATGGATGTCTATTCGACCCAAATCCCAAATCAATTTTCAACAAAGTACGTTGGAATCGAATTTTTAGGGTAATTCGAGTAACTATTCAAAGAAAGTTCATTTAAACCACGGCTGCCAAGTGAGTTGGTATTTTAAACCGCTCTTACGTTCTCCTACTATTTGTGCTGGGATACCCGCCACAATGGCCTTGGCGGGCACGTCTTTGGTAACGACGCTTCCGCCGCCACCACCGCCCCACGCCCTATGCGTACACCAGGCAGGATGGTAGCACGCGAAGCTATCCATACATAGTCTTCAATGATGACATCTTTGCCCCAAACCCCATGAAAATCGTCGTGAGGGTCGTATGAGAGTGTCCAAATATTTACTTTGGGCTATGTCCACGTTATTACCAATGATTAAGCGCCCACCGCGTCCATCCAAAAGTGTGTATTTATTGATAAAACAGCAATCACCAATTTCGATATTTTTGCCATGGCGAAATTCTACTTTTGCCATAATGAACCCCTTTTTTCCTAATTTCTTGATGGTATGCTGAATAAAAAAACGCCTAACCGCATAAAAAGGACATATGACCACTTCGCGAAACAAGTAATCTCGGAAAGCCAAAGAAGCACTAAGAAACTCAATAAGGATTTTCTTCATGCGCCAAAATTAGCGACTTTCACCTAACTTTGCACACTCATTAAATACAATGATACATTGAACAACAAATACGATGTCGTAGTGATTGGTGGTGGTATAGTGGGTCTTGCCACCGCACTAAAATTGAAGGAGCAACGCCCAGCCCTTCGGCTGCTGGTAATTGAGAAAGAAAACGAAGTAGCTACCCATCAGACAGGCCATAACAGCGGAGTGATTCACTCAGGGCTGTACTATAAACCAGGCAGTTTGAAAGCCATTAACTGCATCAATGGCTATAAAATGCTGGTAGATTTTGCCCAAAAAGAAGGGATTCCTTACGATTTATAGTAAGATTGTCGTAGCTACACGCCCCGAACAAGTCCCTATCTTGAAGGTTTGTATGAGCGTGGTCAGCAAAATGGCTTGACAGGCTTTAAAATGCTCGATAGAGAAGGAATACGTGAATATGAGCCACACGTGCAAGGAATCAAGGGTTTTTTTGTTCCACAGACGGGTATCATCAATTATAAAGTAGTGTGAAAAGTATGCCCAAAAAGTACGCCAACTGGATGGTGAGATTGTATTTGGCCAAAAGGTGATTGAAATTAGACAGCAAGAACACCTCTCTACTGTCATCACTGAACAAAGTTTTTATGATACCAAACTGGTTATTAATTGTGCTGGACTGTATTCGGACAAGGTAGCACAGTTTACTCAAAAAGAACCGATACACTTACGAATTGTGCCATTTAGAGGCGAATATTTTGAAATCAAACCTCAAAAGCAGCATTTAGTTAAAAACCTCATCTACCCCGTTCCCGACCCAAATTTCCCTTTTTTGGGCGTGCATTTTACGCGCATGATTGGCGGTGGTGTAGAGGCTGGCCCCAATGCCGTTTTGGCTTTTAGGAGAGAAGGGTATAAAAAATTAGACATCAACGCCAAAGAGTTATGGGAAACCCTCACTTGGCCAGGGTTTCAGAAAGTAGCAGCCAAATACTGGCAAACAGGCTTGGGAGAAATGTATCGGTCTTTCTCCAAAGCCGCTTTTACCAAAGCCTTGCAAGAGTTAATTCCCGAAATCCAAGAAAATGATTTGGTACCTGGTGGGGCAGGCGTACGAGCCCAAGCCTGCGACCGCGATGGAGGATTGCTGGATGATTTTAGCATTATCGAACGCCCCCATGCCATCAATGTCTGCAATGCGCCTTCGCCAGCAGCGACTTCTTCGCTTTCAATTGGGCAAACGGTGGCACAATTGGCGTTGAAACGGTTTTAATAATACATAGAGGCGCAATAGGTTGCGTCTGCATGTATGTATTGCTATGTTTACTGCTCTACTTTGTAATCTCTACCTCAAAAAGCAGAGGGGCATAAGGTCGAATACTCGTACCTGCACCTTTGGTGCCATAGCCTAATGCTGAGGGGAAAATGAGAATGGCTTTCTCGCCAATACGCATTTTGCTGATGCCTTCCTCAAAACCCTTGATAACGCCATTTGTACCCACTTTTACGGCGAGTTCACCACTATCAAACTCCTTGTCATTGAGAAGTTTCCCTGTATATTTTACCGAAACTGTATTGCCCGACATTACTTGTGCATTGGTCGTAGTTAAGGTCTGTATAAAACGCAAACCTGTAGATGTTTTTTCAGTAACCGTCAATTTTTTATCCGCGATATAATCCTCTATTTGCTGCTCTTCATTACGTACCCTCACTACCTCTACATCGGCCCCCACAGCAGAATAGGCTGGTAAGAGGTCGTCGGATTGACTACCAAAAGCCAAATAATGATTCATCAAAAACACCGCTCTCTCTCCTACTTTCATATTGGCAATACCTTCGTCCATACCCAAAATGAGAGAATTGACTGCATAACCATATGAAAAAGGGATATTTTACTCCGGTCGGTGCTATCAAAAACACCGCCTGACATCTTGAAGAGTTTGTAATGAATAGAAATTTCATCTCCTACATTGGGTTTGGCCCCATTCGGATTTTTGGTTGAAAAATAATAATAAAGCCCTGAAGCACTTTTTTCAAATGGTAACTTACTTTGACTAATATAGTTTTGAATCTCTATTTCATTTTCAGCGTACTTTTTCTCTGCTTCGCTTTGTACATCCTTGAGGCAAGAACTCAAGCCCAAAGCTACTAATGTTACTAAAATCCAATATTTCATCTTTATTATGTGGTTTAATCTATCCTACTATTACTTGTTGTAAATCCTCCCATTTCCAATATTGATTCGCTATTTTTCGAATGTCTTCTGCCGTTACGACGCGTAATCGTTGAATATAGTTGGAAAAAAATCTTCTTCTAAATTTTCCAGTACCATCAAACGCACCCGATCGGCTATTTCAAAAGGCGTATTGAGCGACCCCGCAAACTCTCCCGCCATATAATTTTTAACCGTTTCTAATTCATTTTCACCTACCAGTTCTGTCTGTAAGACAGTCATCTCTTTTTGAATTTCGACCAATGTAGCCTCTCTAAATTCTTTTTTTACGTCTGTGCCAATCACCCAATAGCCTTCGCGGCGCATCAAAGCGAGGTTGGATGAAATGCCGTATGTAAATCCTTTATCTTCTCGGATATTGCGCATCAAGCGCGACCCAAAATACCCCCCTAACACTTCATTGGCGACAATCATCCGATAAAAATCGGGATGTTGCCGGTTGAACAACCGTCTTCCTACTCGGATAGACGACTGCATGGCTTCCATTTTTTCTAAAATATAAGGGGCAGCTTGCGTTTTTACCTCATATTCAGGTAGGCTTTGGTCTGATTCTTTGATAGTGATTTGGCCCAAAAACTGATTTACAAGGTTTTTTTCTATCTCTCCTACCTGTCCCGATAAGAATACGCGAAAAGGGCGGTTTTTGATGCGTTGTTCATAAAAATTGTGTAAATCTTCGGTCTTCAGGGCATTGATTGTACGCTCTTGCTGACTACGCCCGTAGGGGTGATGTGTGCCAAAAAGTTGTTCTTTTAAGCGATTACTGGCCACGTACGCATTTTTTTCGAGGTTGATTTGTAGATTTTGGCGAGTAATATTTCTTAAATCTCCAAATTCTTTTTCAGGAAAAGTGGCTTCACTTATCAATTCTGAAACCATTTCTAAAATCGTAGAAAGATATTTAGTCAAACCATAAACAACCACATTAGCCCGATCAGGCGTATGGCTCAATTCAACAAAGGCACCAATTTGGTCGAAATGATTACTAAGCTGGGCTGAAGTATGTTTCAGTGTACCTTCTGTCAGCATTTTGACTGTAAAAAAAGAAGCACCCTCGGTCTCTTCATGCCAACTACCCGCCTCAAACAATACTTCTAATCGCACAACTGCCTGATGACCCACATTGATGACATAAAGCGGCTGGCCGTTGTTAAGTGTAACCAACTGAGGCGTTGGAAAATGAACTGTCTGAATGGTGCGAAAGTCGGGGGCAATGGTTCTATCTAAAGACATATCGTAAATTTGAAACACCAAAATTAGCGACTGTTTTGGTTAGAAAAACGTTTTTCTTTAAATCGCATCAACATTAGATTTATTTATCAAGCATTAATTAAGCCAACTCATGGTTCATTTTATTCTGGCAGTAGTCTTTACAGTATCATTGTATTTGATGATGTGCGCTTTTCCAAAATATCATGTAAACACGCTTCACGCTGTAGTTTTCAATTATTACACTTGCGTGGCTATGGGGCTACTGTTAATACCTAATGCTAATGCCTATTTCAATAGAGATTGGACCACTAATGCTACTATTTTGACATTGGCTTTAGGAATTATGTTTGTGATTGTATTTGTACTCATTGGCCAAACTACTACTAAAGTGGGTGTAACAGTGGCCTCTTTGGCAGGTAATATGTCATTGGTGATTCCTGTGTTGTTTGGGCTTTTTATTTTTAAAAACAACAACAAGGATTTCACGTTTCTCAACTACTTGGGTTTAGTCATGGCTTTAGTAGCTTTGGCCTTGAGTACCATCAAAAAAGAAAAAGGGGGCGAAGATGCCCCCAAAGTAGGTTGGGTATTGTTTTTGCCTGTCTTGCTGTTTTTGGGAAGTGGCACCAACAATACCCTTATTAATTATGTCAGTGCAACGTTTTATCAGTCCAATGAGTCGGCTTTGTTTACGGCCATTGCTTGCACAGGTGCTATCTTGGCGGGTACTTTATTTTTGGTGTTTAGAATTATTGCTACCAAAGAAACCATCACTTGGCGAAGCGTTTTGGGAGGGCTTTTGTTGGGTATTCCCAATTTTTCTTCTTTTTATTTTCTTCTCAAAGCCTTGCAAGATTTTGGCAATAGTGCTGCTTTCGTATTCCCAATTTATAATATTTTAAGTATGCTGGCTTCTTCATTAATGGCGTGGATACTATTTAGAGAAACACTCCAACCACTCAACAAGCTGGGGCTTGCTTTGGCCATTTTAGCGATTTATCTGATTTCTTATCAAGAAATTTTAGGAATATAAAAACAGAAGACTTATTTCAAGCTCACTTCGCCGTATTTCGATACGATTTTTATTTTGCTGCCATTTCCTTTACCCATTTTTCCTACATATTGCTTGGTAGTACGATGGCCACGGTTGTCATCTTTTCTTTCGTCGTCATTATGACTAAAAGACACTTGGCGGTCGTTAGGATACTTAAAACCTCCATAGCTGACCGTTACATCGAAATGGCAGTCGTTGTTTTCGATGGGCATGACAATAGAGGAATAACTGGCTTCAATATCCACATTGTCGGCGGTAGGATTGAGTTGGTCAATACGAAAACCCCCAGAAAAACTCAATTTGATTTTACTCGACCCTTTGATAGTACCTATACGCCCCCCCGAGTAACTAAACTGCCCATCTAAAGTTTCGACTTCGCCTATTTTCATTTTCCCAAATTTATTGTTCAAAATCACATTGTTGGCTTTGTCAAGTTCAAGGGTTGAATAAGCGATGTCAAGATTTCCGTTGGACATTTTTTGAATCTCGGCCTTGCCATATGAAACATCAATATCGTTTTTTGTCCCTAAGTCATTCGCTGAAAAAGTACCGTATTTAGAAACGATATTCAGAGGTGCCATAAAAACAGGAATATCAGTATCGCCAAATCGGTTTTTGATGGTCATTGGGGTATTTTTAGGCATTGATACGTGGTAATCAATCTGGACATAGTTCCCCTTACCATTGTTTTTATTCCAACTCCAATTGGAATCGCCATTTTTGTTGATAATTGTTCGGAGACTAATCTGATTGCCTGATTTTTTATCCTCAATTTCTACGGCATCCAAAAACTGTTGAGCACGGTTATCGCTGCTTGAATTGGCTTTGATACTTATATCAATCCTAATTTCATTTTTATCCCACAGACTGACTTTCACTTGTCCAAATTGATTGTCAATCAACAAATTGTCTTTGGAAGACACATCATAAATCTTGATAACGGACTTTCTTTTTTCGATGTTTCCATTTACTTTGGCATATGATGCGGCGGTTATCAATAGACAAACCAAAAGCCCCCAAGTATTGATTCTATTAAGCAATTTTATCGTTTGCATGATTATTTTTGTTTTTAATTCGCTGGATAATATCCAACTGTTTGTTTAGTAGATCTATCTGCCATTGCAGATTCTGAATCATAGCCTGAATCACGATTTCCTGATTGGGGTTCTTGGGAAGGTCGATTTTCAGGTTTTGATAGGAACGTTCGAGCTGTTCTAATTCTCCCGCAAATTCTTCGTAAAGCGCTGGATTATTCTTAGTCATTTCACTCAACTCTATCCTCTTAGCGTCAATTAGCTGCGTATATTGACTAACTTGCTTTGCATACGTGGGGTTTGTAAGAGCGAATTCAGGCGAGGTAGCAACTCCGTAGTTTTGATACACGCTATATCCTACCCAACCAATGCCTATCAACAAGGTGATAGAGGCGGCAATACGCCAATTCCACTGTTTTCTTTGCCTTTCTATTTTAAAATCAATTTGTTGAGAAGCGATCTCGTTGGGTAGTTTTTGGCTTAACTTTTCCCAAAGCGCATCGGATGGCTCATGCACATCAAATGCCTCGCGGTTATCTCTTACAAATCGTTGTAATTTATCTTTCATTTTATTTTGGCTTTTGGCCATTGGCTAATTACTTTTAATACTCAACTTTTCGCAATTAATCTACTGCTCACAATCAATTTAGAATCAAACGCTCTAACAATTTTTTCTTCCCTCTCATATATTGCGTACGAGAGGTACTTTCGCTAATACCAAGGATTTCACCTATCTCTTCGTGATCGTATCCTTCAAACAAATACAGCGACAATACCACTCGATAGCCTTCTGGCAAGGTAGCCAAGGCATGACGAACGCGCGCTACGTCCATTTCTACGGCTTCCTCATCAAAGGGTTCTTCATCCGCAATATCGTCGTCGTCGCTACCATAGCCCTCAATATCCACAAGTTGCATTTTACGCTGTCGGAGGTGGTTGATGGCTTTATTGACCACTACTTGCTTCAGCCACGCCCCAAACGTGGACTGCCCCCTGAACGTATGTAAATTGCAAAAAGCATCCAAAAATGCTTCTTGCAGTATGTCTTCGGCCTCTCCTATGTGATTGACCACCCGCATACAGACGTTCAACATGGACTTAGAATAAAGCTTGTACAGTTCGTACTGGGCTTTTCGTTCTCCTTGTTTACAACGCTCTACGAGTTCGACGTGCTTATCTATGTATTGTTTAGGCTCCAATCGGCTGTATTTTCATGGTAATGACAAAGATACTCAATAGGATGTTGCATGAGATAAGAAAAAAAATGAAACTCAGCCAATCTATCGGTGAAAACGTTCAATAGGCCGATTGATTGTAAAAGTCATTTTTCTAAGAAATTGGGAATATTATCTTTGTAGAGTTATATTTTTTGTATCTTAAATTTGACAATCATGGTAAAGAAAGTTTTAATTGCCTTAGGTCTTGTATTGGTCATCATCCAATTTATCCGTCCTAAAAAAAATCTCTCCGACGATAATACCTATCACGTCTCTACTAAATATGCCATTCCAGACAATATAAAGGGCATTTTACAAGTAGCCTGCAATGATTGCCACACCAATAAAACAGAATACCCTTGGTATGCCAACATACAGCCTATCGCATGGTTTTTAGATCGCCATATAACCGATGGGAAGAGGCATTTGAATTTTTCTAATTTTACTTCTCGCCCAATTGCTTATCAAAATCATAAATTTGAAGAAACTATCGAGATGATAAAAGAAGGCGAAATGCCACTACCTTCTTATACTTATTTAGGGCTTCATTCAGGGGCAAAATTGACCGAGGAGGAGCAACAAGCTCTGATTAATTGGGCGCAAACAAATATGGATTCTCTCAAAGCCCAATATCCTGCCGATAGCCTAATTATGCGCCGTCCACAAGGCCCACCACCAAGTAAATAAAGCCTCATTTGAGTTTTTAGTAGTAATAATCAAAGCCTATCCACCATTTTTTTGCTATTATGTTAATAATTGTTCCACAAAAACACAACTTTTTAAAATTAATAGGATTTTTAAGTATTTTCCTTTTCTCATTACTACAAGCCACCGCACAAAGCACTAAAAAAGGGAATATCAAGGGAAAAATTATAGATGCTCAAAGCAACGCCCCATTAGGTTATGCCACTATCCGTATTCTAAAAAACATGGATAGTACCTTGGTGTCCGGAGCGATTTCAGATGAAAAAGGCGATTTTTCTATAGAGGCTACCTATGGGCAATTATATGCTATTGTTGAATTTATTGGTTATAAACCCTTCAAAACACCTCCTTTTACACTATCGAAAGAACAGCCTTCCCACGATCTAGGCATCCTTAAAGTAGCTGTTTCTTCTCAGTTGTTAGACGAGGTCGTAGTACAGGCAGAAAAAAGTTCGATGGAGTTGGCTTTAGACAAAAAAGTATTTAATGTAGGTAAAGATTTGTCTAATGCGGGAGGAACAGCCGTTGATATTTTAGGCAATGTCCCTTCTGTGTCAGTGGACACAGAAGGCAATGTGAAGCTACGCGGAAGCGATAATGTTCGGATTTTGATTGATGGCAAACCTTCTGGCTTGGTGAGTTTCAAAGGAGGGGCAGGCTTACAGCAGTTGCAGGGCAATCAGATCGAAAAGATTGAAGTCATTACCAACCCTTCGGCTCGCTATGAGGCTGAAGGCATGTCGGGTATTATCAATATTGTGCTAAAAAAAGAGCGAAAGCAAGGGGTCAATGGTTCTTTTGAGGTCGTAACAGGCTTTCGACCCAATTTTGGTGTAGCTGCCAATATCAACTACCGCAAAAATAAACTCAATTTTTTTCTTAATTATGGCATCGCTTACCGTGTACCTATCAGTGCAGGGCGGCTTTATCAAGAAGTATATGGCAAAGATACAACGGCCATTTTACAACAAACAACCAACGGTGAGGTACGTACACTGGCCAATACGATTCGTGGCGGATTAGATTATTTTTTCGATGAAAAAAATATACTGACAGCCTCTTATCAGTTTCGACGTACGGATGCGCATCGACTCACCTACAACACTTATCGCGACTACATCAATAACCTCAATACTCCCAAGGCCATTACCGAGCGTCAACAAGATGAAACAGAAGCCGAACCCTATTCAGAGTATGCCCTCACGTATAAAAAAACTTACAACAAAAAAAACCAAGAATTGACCGCTGATGTGCGGTACCTAACTTACTGGGAACGCTCTGACCAGACATTCTCTCAAAGTAGTGTTTTTGCCAATGGCTTACCTAATACCAAAGGGAATCTCCTCCAAAAATCACTCAATGATGAGTACGAAAACCAACTACTACTCCAGTTAGACTATGTACAGCCCATTGGCAAAGAAGGGAAGTTTGAAACAGGCTTTCGGAGTAGTTTTAGGGACATGGTCAACGACTACATTGTTACTCAGCGTAATGACGAAGGTGTATTCCTACCTCTTCCTGGGTTGGTTAACTATTTCATTTACAAAGAAAATATTCATGGTATTTATGGAATTTTAGGTAATAAAACCAACAAAGTGAGCTACCAAGCAGGACTCCGTGCCGAAATGACAGACATCACCACCATCCTGCGCGAAACCAATCAATCTAATCCACGCCAGTACACCAACCTCTTTCCAAGTGCGCATCTCTCCTATAATCTCAATAAAGA
Organism: Spirosomataceae bacterium; assembly: GCA_041392315.1. Lineage (GTDB taxonomy): Bacteria > Bacteroidota > Bacteroidia > Cytophagales > Spirosomataceae > Runella. Next base: position 242,572 of record JAWKMH010000009.1, read on the forward strand.
AAATGCTTTACAAATAAGCTACAGCAGGCGCGTGCGGCGACCCACCTACAATGATTTGAGTCCCTACGTCACATTTTCAGATCAGCGCAATTTCTTTTCGGGCAACCCCGACCTCAATCCAGAGTTTACTAATTCGTTTGATTTGGGGCATGTCAATTATTTTGAAAAGGGTTCTTTCACCTCCGCCCTTTATTATCGCCACACCAGTGGTAAAGTATTACGTATCAGGCGGGTAGATGCGCAAGGATTTTCTACAACGCGCCCCGAAAACTTGGCTACCGAAGACGCCTTCGGGGCAGAGTTTACAAGTACTTACTCGCCTGCTAAGTGGTGGAAAACCGACTTCAACTTTAACTTTTTCCGCGCTATTACGGACGGCAAAAACTTAGATGCTAATTTCCAAGCCGATACTTATAGCTGGTTTACACGGCTGACTTCACGTTTTACCCTCGCTCCCAAGACCGACCTGCAACTTAGAGCCAACTACGAAGCCCCCCAACAATTGCCCCAAGGAAGGCGTAAATCAAGGACATTTGTGGATTTGGCCTTTAGTAAAGAAATCCTCAAAGGCAAAGGCACGATGACTTTCAATGTGATAGATTTATTTAATTCGCGCTATATGCGGACTATTACAGAGGGAGTTAATTTCTATACCGAAGGTACTTTTGGGATGCGTGCCCGCCAAATCAACCTGACAGTGATGTACCGACTCATTCAAGCTGCCAATGCCAAGAAACAGAAAAGCTTGATTAGTGGGACGAAGGGTAGTTTGTTTAGCTAAATCACCCCTTTGGGTGAAGGCAACAAGTGGCTTAGTATGTAATTTTGAAGCATTGTTAAAAATGCTACTTCAGACTGTCCTAAGCCATGATAAGATTACACATTTCTATTGTTTTAATCATTACTCAACTTCTACTTACCTCTTCAAAGACTATTGCACAAACAATCGCTGGTCGTATCAGCGATGATAGAGGCAACGCCATTGAATTTGCTAATATTACACTGCACCAAGCAAAAGATTCTCTTTTCATCAAAGGTGAAATTACCGACAATCAGGGCCAATTTGGCTTTGATAACCTCAAAGAAGGACACTATTTTATACGAGTGACACAAATGGGCTATGAGCATTTTGTAAGTCCTATTTTTGTATTGAATACCGAAAATTCCGCAGTGAATCTTCGTAGTATTCAATTAGTACAAGCCGTCAAAAATCTCGATGAAATCACAGTAATAACCATCAAGCCATTTATTGAGCGACAGTTAGACAAAACAATTGTAAATGTCGAAAACAGCATTGTAAGTGCAGGTAGCAATGCGCTCGAAGTCCTCGAACGCTCCCCAGGCGTGGTCGTAAGTCAGAATGATAATATAAGTCTTAAAGGCAAACAAGGAGTGACGGTCATGATTAACGGCAAACCCTCGGTCATATCTAATCAAGATTTGGCCAACTATCTACGCGGGCTTCCTGCTAATACCCTCGAAAAAATAGAAATCATCACGAACCCTTCGGCCAAATACGATGCAGCAGGCAATGCAGGTATATTGAATCTGGTAATGAAAAAGGATCAAAATATGGGTACTAATGGGACTATCAATTTAAGTTATGGGCAAGGGGTCTATGCCAAAACCTCAGAAGGATTGATACTAAATCATCGCAACAAAAGAATCAATATTTTCGGCAATTATAATTACTCTTATCGCAAAGGTTTTAGTCATTTGAGGTTAGATAGACAGTTCTATAATAATGGGTCATTAGAAGGTATTTTTGACCAAGACAATTTTATTAAGTTTCCATTTAATACACACACTGCCCGCTTGGGTATGGATTACAATTTAAACAAAAAAGCCGTGTTGGGTGTACTCATTACAGTACTCGATAATCGCTTTGGCAGCCAAGGAGTTACCCATACCCGTGTACTCAACGACCAGCGTCTATTTACTCGTAAAGATCTTAATATTAATAACTCTAAAGACCATTGGCAAAATTATTCAACCAATCTTAATTTCAAACACAACTTCGACACCAAAGGCCATGAACTTAATATCGATGCTGATTATGTACACTACCAAAATACTTCCAATCAGCGTTTTAATACTGACTTTTTAAATGCCACGAATCAGCAGGTAATACCTACCTATATACTTACAGGCAACGTGGCAGGACAACTCGACATCAAATCTATCAAGGCTGATTATGTACATCCATTAAAAGAAAAAGCTAAGATAGAAGTTGGGCTAAAAAGTAGTTTGGTTCGTGCCGACAACGACCTTAAATATTATGATGCCAGCGAAGAAAACCCTGTATTTGACCCTCGTCAAAGCAACCACTTCATTTATGACGAAAATATCAACGCGGCTTACATCAATTACGCCAAAGAGTTCAAAAAGATAAACTTTCAGTTGGGACTCCGCACCGAGCAAACCAATCTCAAAGGAAATCAATTGGCCACTCAAACAGCATTTGATACTTCTTACACACGTCTATTTCCAAGTGCTTTTATCAATTACAAATACTCAAAGATACACCAATGGGGTATTTCGGTCAGCCGCCGTATAGATCGCCCAAGTTATAGACAACTCAATCCATTTAAATTTTTCATCAACAACAGTACTTACAGCGAAGGAAATCCGTACCTACAGCCACAGTTTACGTATTCATTTGAGTTATCACATACCTACAAAGATCAAATTACTACGACTCTTTCATATAGTAAAACCTCCAATAATATTACTGAGGTAATTGTGCCGCTTGAAGGTCAAGACAAAATTACTGTACAAACCAATCGTAATTTGACAGAATTTGAATTTTGGGGTATTAATATTTCAGCTCCACTTCAAATCACGAAATGGTGGAATAGTGTCAACAATATCAATACCTATTATAGTCAATACAAGGGATTTACAGCCAACACGCCGCTACAAAATGGCAATTTCAATATCAATATTAACAGCAACAATAGTTTTACACTTGGTAAAAAGGGTTATGTGGCAGAGTTGAATGTGGTGTATAGGGCGCGAGAAGTTTATGGCTACATGGACGTTTTACCCATTTAGACTGACTTTCTATGGAGTATTCAGAAAACATTTTGGCAACGCAAAGGGTACACTAAACTGAATGCTACTGGTTGCTCTACACCAGTATTGGTCGCGCTACTTTGATTACATTTAAAGATTATGTAGAAGTGTTTCGTGTAAACCGTGATACACGGGTAGCAACACTATCGGTTTCGTATCGATTTGGAAACAACAAAGTAGTCCAGAAGCCCGTCATAAACACGGGAGTAGAAGACTTAAAACAACGCGCAGGCAATAGCTAATCAATTATAAATCAAAAAATATGCAGAAAAAGCACTCATTTCATCTACACTTTTGCTATTGTGTATTTGCACCTTTGCTCAACTCCCAAAACGTAAAGCTATAATGGGAATGATGGGTAGAGAATTGTCGGATGGGATTTTAATAGACACGGTTTTTGAGCATACTACATTCGATAATGCAGGTATTCGCAAAGGAGATAGAATTACAGCCATCAACGACGTTTTGACGACCAAACTTAGTACATATAATATGATAGCTTCTACATTACGTACTGATGATGAAGTTAAAATCAAATATATTCGAGAAAATAAGGAAGCTACCGTTAGTACAAAGGCAGTCATGAAACCTTATGAAACCTCCTCAATAGCTGACCTGCACTATGACTGGGTAAAGTTTAAAAATGGTTATCTGCGTGCAATCACTTACCAACCCAAAGGCCAAACTAATCTTCCAGCTATTTTACTTATTCCTGGCTATGGTTGTGGCTCTATCGAAAACTACACGGTAAGCTATAATGGCAAACTTATCAATGAGTGGCTCAAAAATGGTTTTGCGGTCGTCACAATCGAAAAATCGGGAATAGGCGACGGCCAAGGCTGTGCCTCTTGCAACGAAGTGGACTTAGTGACAGACATTGAGAGTTTTGATGCTGGATATGCTTACATGGAACAACTATCTTATGTGGACAAAACGCGTCTTTTTATTTGGGGACATAGCATGGGTGGTACTATAGCCCCAAAAGTTGCTCAAAAACATTCACCAAGAGGAGTTATGGTGTTTGCCTGTGTTTTCAGACCTTGGAATGAGTTCTTATTAGAAATGCACCGGGTCCAAAAACCGCTTATGGAAGGAATGAATTACCTACAAACCGAAAAATTTGTGAGAGGTATTCAGCCTATTTACCACGAGTTTTTTAATAGCAAAAAAAGCCCACAACAGCTCTTTGAAAACCCTGCTTACAGGCCATTGGTTGAAAGCGAATTAGGTTACAAAGAAGGAAGTAGTAATATGTGGGGTAGGCATTGGAAATTCTGGCAACAATTGGATTCTCTCAACCTGGCCGAAAGCTGGCAACAAGTCGACTGCCCTGTATTGATACTGCATGGGGGGGCCGATTATGAACAATGTTCTCTGGTAGAACCGTTCATGATAAAAGAAACTATCAACGAAAAACATCCAAAGACCGCCACTTGGATTACAATCCCTGATATAGACCATTTTATGATGCGTAGTAATGATTGGACTGAAGCTTATGAACATTTTAAAAATCAAGCATATACTAAGGGTAATTTCAATATCAAAATTGCAGAAGAAACTTTAAAATGGTTGAAGATGATAAAGTAATCCCTCATTTTTCGGTATTTTCAGTTTAGAGTTATCATTTTGTCTGCCTTGCTATTAAATTGTAGCGACAACCACTAAAATCATTACCAATGAAGTTATTTTTTACTACCATTTTATGTTTAATGATTCGCAATGGTTTTGCTCAAAAAAGCATAGAATATTTACTGCAAACAT